>NZ_AUJI01000085.1 GCF_000424145.1 Butyrivibrio sp. AC2005 | reverse complement strand
TTCGAGTACTTCGTAATCAAAAATATCCGACATGAATTCTCTGTGCTTCAGTATTTTGGCGACAGCCTTTTGTACGCTTTCAACCGTAGGCTTTTTACCTTTTGTGATCTCGCCCTTTGATCTTTTCAGGAGTTTGCCCTGCAGATCCATGAGATCAGATTTTGTTTTATCAATGTTTATACTTATCCCCTGAAGCTGTCCTCTTTCAAGTTCGGGATTATATACAATGACAGTTATTACTTTTCTGCCAAGGACTTCAGCTTCCATGCGGTATGATGATAGTTTCATGTGCTTCTCATCTGCATTATCGGGGCACACCAGAGGTTTGTAATCATTTTTACTGACAGCAAACAATTCAGGAACCTGGTTCTTTTTCAAGCCTCCGACATAATGAAAGTTTAGTTCTTCGCTTTCAAGCAAGTCCAGATTATCCTCTGAATTATTGCCACGGTCAAATACAAGAGTAATATTAGCATCATTACCTGCGATCTGCCGGAATCGCAGCTTGAGCATTTCCATCATCTCGGCAAACTGTCTGGAATCACTACGGTTACCGGGATATGTTTCGCTTAATATAGGAATGGAAAAATCCGGTGTGACTATCAGTGCAAGGCCAACTGTTTTCAGGTCGTTTCGTTTTGCTTTATCATGACCGCGTTTGGCAAGCTCTGATGGATTCATTGTATCAATATATGTAAAAAAGTTAGTGGCATCATAGATAAGATTGTTCAGGTCAACATCGAATACTTCCGTCTGCCTTTCGAGAAGTTTGTCTTCAATCTGGCGAAGCTGTTCGGAAGTAATGTTGGTGTTATTCCAGAAGTTCTGGGCCGTAAACAATGATGACTTGAGCCCGGTTATATATGGAAGAGATGTGCTCTCGTACCATTCTTTAAGCCCGCTTTTTGATGTAGGAGCTACAGCTCTATTAATCGCTGCTGTTAGGATATACATGCCAACCGATGCACCTTGTTTGCGTTTGGGGACGATGGAATCTATGATATCAACCACACCCAGTCTGCTGGCAAAGTCATATAACAGGGCCACAGTTCCAAACTGGGCTTCATGCGCATAAAGAACCTGATCTTGTATAGATCTACCCGCATCAGCAGCCAGCTGTAGCAGCTTGTCTGCGGAACCAAGATACTTCTGGTTCACGATTTTAGGCTTACCATCCACGCGCTTGGATTCGCCATAGTAGTAGTAATTCTGCCCCTTGATTTTCTTTTTGATTATGGTTCCCATACAGCCTCCACAAGTTAGGATATACTCTATAGCTGTATTATACCATATATTGGTATATTTGTGGGCATTTATTACATATTTAGTTAGGCTATACACTCAAGGTGCCCTGAAGCCAGGAAATATCTACATTTTACAGATGCAGGGCAGATAACTTGTAAACTTGCGCTAG
>NZ_AUJI01000084.1 GCF_000424145.1 Butyrivibrio sp. AC2005 | reverse complement strand
GGCTCTTCAGGGGTAATGGTGGGTGAAAAATGCCATCATCCCCAGCATTTATGCTGATCATGCGCCTCGAGGTTTTCTGTTAGGAAGTGGAATACTCAAATCCGAGCATACTAAGTAGACCATATCGAGCATGTTTTGGATGTTGCGAAAACCATATGCCTTACGGATAATCAGCTTGATTTTGTTATTAGTAGCTTCAATTCGAGCGTTACTCATGCCTAGCCTTATTGCATTCAGTATGTGCTCCCTGTGACGTTTGATCTTGAGGTAAAGTTCCTTGAAAGCACCAATCCTGCTGTGACTTGCCCACCAGAGCCAACGATTGAGGGCGTCCTCTGCCTCATCCGTATCCTTGATCTTTAGGAGAAGGCGAAGCATTTCCTTCATCCGATAAGCACGGTACAGGCGGTTATTGTTTTCAGCAATCATGGCTACCCGATTTTGCTGATTCTCTGTCAGGTTTTCCGGAGCCTTGCCAAGAGCATAAGCAGAGTTTTTAATCTCATCAGCCTTTGCTTTGGCGGCATTCAGTATTGCTGATTCTGGGTCTCCATCCTTTGGACGCCCCTTCTTACGAGGATGCTCCTTGGATAAGCGAGTGAACTCAGCATAGGCTTCACGCCATACTTCACGACGAACCTCGTCGAGGGCTTCCATAGCCCACTGGACTACATGAAAGGGATCAACACAGCGCTCACAATCCGGAGTGAAATCGTTAACACATTCCGTGATCCACTTTGCTCCATCTCCGGTAACAACCTTGATGGATGAAAGCTGTTCTGGAGTAAGCTGTTTGTAGAACTGCGTCAGCACACCTTTACCATGCCCCTGCGCTGCCCAGACAACGGTATTTGTATCGTGGTTAACGATAACCGTAATGTACTTGTGACCTTTCTTATAGCTGGTCTCATCAATGCCAATGTTTATAAGGTTATCAAGTCTTCTGGAGCGCTCAGGTTCAATGTCATTCAGAGTTCTGTTTACACAACGCCCAACTGTTTCCCAGTCGATGCGCATATACTCTGATACAACACTGCGAGGAAGATAAACTGCAAGCCATCCGACTGTCAGATCAAAGTCCCGGGTGAATCCGCTTCCTGGATATGCCCAAGGAACATAGGCTGTCACAACACCATGCTCAGGACACTCTATACGATGTGTCCACCCCTCAACCTCTACGAGTGTTGCACCAAAATCAAGGCTTCTCCAAGTGCGTGGCTGATCTATCCTTTGGTCGTAACGAGGACAGCGTCTGTGGCAGAACGGACAATCATCCTGATGCCATTTATCCGTCCGCGCATGGATTCTGAGGTGGGTAACACCATCCCGATCAAGATAGAAGTTTGCATCTTCTACGACAGCATGATTGACATTGAGCAATTTTTTACATAATGTATTAGCAGAAACCATCTGTGGGTACCTCTGGTATCTCTGTAGTATAGTTTGGACGCTAATACATTACAGAAACACAGATGGTTTTTCAATTGCA
>NZ_AUJI01000083.1 GCF_000424145.1 Butyrivibrio sp. AC2005 | reverse complement strand
AATATACTCTCGGAATCTATAAGCCAGTAACAATGCGGCTTTCAGATTCCTTTTTTATTAAAATCCCCCACTTTTTTATCAAAAAACACTTGACATTTACCTCCAAAAATGCGGCGCTTCGCGCCCTTGTTAAAAAGGATGTGTCGTTACGGCGCGGCCGTAAGTTTTTTGATTGGAGGGCGATTTTATGTTACCTGTTAATTGTGGCAGTCATGCCGACTACCAAAACTTTGTTGTTGAAAATCTCCGCAAATATTACCCTGATCCAGATGCTATATCTCAAAGCACCTGGGATATCATAGACCGCTTTTGGAACCTTGATCTTTCCTACACTGATCAAAACATGATCTCCAAGTATTCTAAATTTGGTCCTGCTCCCAGAACTCCTTCCTGCATGCATCGTTCTTACCTTCTTAGCATTGACTTCAAAGTTGATTCTATTACCGAATGGGTTTCACAATTAAAGATCAATCCTCTTTATGCCATTCTCAGCGGTTTTGAAGTAGGTGATACGCCCGGTATTGGAACTTTCTATGATTTCTTTTCCAGGCTGTGGGATTCGAATGATAATAACCTGTCTTCTCATCTGCATAAACTAAAAGCCACTGTTAAAAAACCTGGTAAAAAAGGTTCTAAAGCAAAACCCATTGATAAAGTTACTGTCGATGAACTATTTAAGCAGCTCGAAGGAACTACGTTCTCTATTAAGGATCAACCTTATGGTTCTCTCTTTGAACTTTTTATGAAAGAATTTCTGGAAAACTCTGTCCGTAAAGGTCTGATAAATAGTTCTAATCTATCTATTGCCGGCGACGGAACTCCTGTTGTCACATCAGCAAGAGAACGCAAACATCGCATCTGTGAATGTGCCGAAAAAGGTATTACTGACTGCGACTGTGAAAGATACTTTTCTCAGCCTGATTGTGACATCGGATGGGATTCCTCCAGAGACTGCTTCTATCACGGATATGATCTATATATGATTGTTGCGTCAGACTCAGAAAGTGATCTCCCCGTATTCCCGCTCTTAAATCCAGCCTCAATGCATGATTCGCATGGCTTTCTTCATTCCTTCTTCAGGATGAAATCATTTCTTCCGGATTATAACGTCCGTAAACTATTACTGGATTCTGCTCATGATGCCATGCCTTACTATGAATACTGTAAAAAGGAACACATAACTCCTTTTATTGATTTAAACGAAAAGCGTGGCATAAAAGTGCAATACAAGAATGATTTCACCATTGGTAAAGATGGTGTTCCTGTATGCAAGGCTGGAAGAAAAATGAACCATGATGGTGTTGAAATCTCCAAATACCGCATTAAATTCCGTTGTCCCTTGGCAAGCAGAAAATTTGGATGTTCCTGTAGTGAACCATGCTCGAATTCCAAATATGGTCGTACTGTTCATTTGGCCATGAAAGATAATCCGCGCCTTATAAACATACCGCCAAGAGATAGTGATGAATGGAAAAACGAGTATAATGCAAGAACTTCTGTTGAACGCTCAAACAAGCGTGAGAAAATAGACTTCAAGCTAGAAAGCGGCAGGCACCGCTCAACAAAGATGTGGTACTGCCGCCTCTATCACATCCTCATGTTACAACATTTGGATGCATGGGATCTGCCTTACGAATCCGCCCTGAGAAAGTTGGTTTGTAATGTAGCATGATCTCGTAAATATCATACAGCATTCTCAGGCATAGCAACAGTGTTATGTCTATTATTCATGCCCTGTTTTGCATCTTTTTTTCATCTTGGGTAATATTCACTTGTCAAAGTTCAATTGCCAGAATTTAGCTGGCATGATCACTCAAGATTCCGAGAGATCAT
>NZ_AUJI01000082.1 GCF_000424145.1 Butyrivibrio sp. AC2005 | reverse complement strand
GGGGCTGTCGCATTAGATGATTAAATCATCTGGGCGATGGCCCTTTTTCAGGCCTAAAAATCGGTACTTATATCTGCTTTCTGCTCATATCTCATATTTTTAGAGTAACTTAATAGTCCGAAGATATCTTCGGATCAGATACAGGAGTTTGATTTTTAAGGATCAAAAATTATGCCGTTTTCTTTAGCTCAAAAAGATGAGTTCCTGTTCGGCCGGCCATGATCTTGTGATGCAGTTTATTGATATCGAATCCGATTGCAAGCAACACGCTTTGTGCAAGAACATTCTTCGTCCCCTTATACAAATATCTTCTGAAGTTCATGTCTTCTTTTACATTTGCAAATGAACCCTCCGCCTGAATGCTTCGGTTCATTCTGAGCTGCGTGCCGAATTCGCTGGTTATCCGCTTAAGGCATTCACTGCGCTTTTCTTCAAGCTTTCTCGAAACGTAAAGCCTTTTGTTCCTGTCTTCAAATGGTGTCTTGCAGTTGTTTCCTTTAATGCAATCTTTCTTGTACGGGCATTCCTTGCAGCTATCACATTCATACGTAGTGACACTTCTTGAATAGCCACTTGCTGTTTTTTCGTTGCGGGTAAAGATTGCCTTTAATTCTTTGCCATTCCTGCAAACATAAGCATCATCCTCACTGTCATAATCCATGTTTTCACGTCTGCTGATGTCATTTTTAAATTTCCTTGTTTTTGAAAGTTCATAATTCTGAGGTTTTATGTATGCTGTCTGGTCATTTTTCTCGACAAAAACATAATTCTCTTCACTTTCGTAACCGGCATCAGCCACGATGTTCTTGTACTTAAACGGCAGATGTTTTTCCATGTCATTGAGAAACGGAATGAGTGTCAGAGTATCTGTGGGATTTGGATATATATCAAGCCAGGTAACATACTCGGCATCGACACCATGCTGGAGATTATAAGCAGGTTTAAGCTGTCCGTTCAGCATGGCATCTTCTTTCATGCGCATAAAGGTTGCATCCGGATCTGTTTTTGAATAACTGTTACGATTTCCACACTTGTACAGCTTATATGTGTAATCCTTGAGTTTCTTTATGTATTCTTCAAGTGTTTCGACAGACCTTTGAAGAACAGTTTTTCTCTTTCCGGAGCCATAGACAAACTCTATTCCTTCATCATTCTTAATCTTGTAAAGTTTCTTTTTGAGTCTTTTTAATGTATGAAGTGATATCTGGTCATCATAGACAATCTTCAGGCCATAAAGTTCCTCGCACTCTGCGCAGAAGAGGCATATCTTCTCAGCCAGTTTTGCCATGTTTTTTGAAACTGCTTTTTTCCAGACAAAAGTATATTTATTCGCCACGGATTCAATCTTTGTACCATCTATGAAGATGTTCTCCCCAGAGATTTCACCAAGATCAAGAAGGATTGTTCCAACCTGAGCCATCATCTGTTTTGAACACTGTGACAGATGCAGGGAAATAAACCTTGCAATGGTTGAATGGTCCGGTGCGGGCAAGCCTTCAAGAAGGTACATGAAATTGATATCACGCTTGCATGAGGTTTCTATGTCTCGAGATGAGAAGATTCTGTTCATTGCTGCATAGACTGCTATCTTCATCATATGACGGGGCGTTGCCTGGCCTTTTCTGATTCTTTCATATGTTGCATAAAGATCAGAAAGGTCCATCTCCTCCACGAATGCGCTTACCAGGCGTACCGGATCGTCATCTGCTACTGATAGGTCTATGTCGAGCGGAAGTTTTATTTGATGATTTAAGGAAGAAAGGCTATAATTTCCTTGTAAGATTTTATTTAGTAGCATAAATATATTTTACAGCAAAGACCAGGCTTTTCGAAGCCTGGTCTTTGTGTTAATCAAGACTTTTAGCACTAAAAAGGGGCCTCGCACTAATTCTTAGTGCGACAGCCCC
>NZ_AUJI01000081.1 GCF_000424145.1 Butyrivibrio sp. AC2005 | reverse complement strand
AGTAACTTGTAAAACTAAATTCCACCCCTTTAACACACGACATGGAACTTACTAATTCCAAACTCGGGTATGGAATTTACTAATTCTTATTGATATCATCCATAGGTTCATCCACATATGCTCTCCGGCATTAAGGAGGAACTTATGGAATCCACTAATAAGAACAAGCATCTTGATTTAGACAAGCGTTATGAAATCCAGCATGGTTTGGATGACTCTCTCAGCTTTAAAGCCATTGGAGCTGCGATAGGAAAAGACTGTACAACTATTTCAAAAGAAGTCAGAGCACATATCATATATGAAAAGAAGGGCGCTCCTTATCGACCTTTCAATGACTGCGCCAACAGAACACACTGCACTCACTATGGGGATGCCTGTGACGAGTGTACCAGGAAAAACAAAAAGAACTGCAGAAGCTGTGGATCATGCATACCTGCATGTCCGGATTATGAGAAGGAACTCTGTCCTCTTCATACAAAGCCTCCATATGTATGCAACGGATGCAGCGTGAGAAACACATGCACCCTTGAGAAGCATCTTTATAATGCACGCTATGCGCAGAAAGAGTATGAAGACTTAAGGAGTGAATCCCGATCCGGCTTCAACCTCACAGAGAAGGAACTTAAGCAGCTCAATTCAGTTGTAAGTCCCCTCCTTATGAATGGGCAGTCAATACACCACATCCTCACTAACAATCCTGACAAGATACTCCGCTGCGAAAAGACCATTTACACATATGTGGACAACGGACTCTTTGATGGCAGGAACGTTGATATGCCAAGAAAAGTCCGCTTCAGAGTAAGAAAGAACAAATCTGTTCCACTGAAAGTTGATAAGGCATGCCGAAAGGGGCGTACCTACGATGATTACTTAAAATATCGTGAGGAGCATCCGGAACTTCCTGTGGTGGAACTCGATTCAGTTGAAGGCATTAAGGGCGGAGCCGTTCTCCTGACAATACACTTTGTTCTACAGAAGTTCCAGCTTGCTTTTCTTAGACCGGCAAATGACTCACAATCGGTTATAGACATCTTCAATGATATATATGACCTTTTAGGAAAAAAGCTTTTCATGAAACTCTTCCCTATCCTTTTATGTGATAACGGAACAGAATTTTCTAATCCTGAAGCACTCGAATACAGTTCTGATGGCGAGCTGCGCTCAAGAGTATTCTACTGCAATCCATCAGCTCCAAACGAAAAAGGAGCTTGTGAGAACAACCATGAATTTATAAGAAGAGTCATTCCAAAAGGAAAAGACATTGGGAAGTATACTCAGGAACAGATTGACCTGATGATGAATCACATCAACTCCTATAGCCGTCCCGAGCTGGGAAACAAACCACCCTATGCTATGCTCTCATTCATCTATGGCAAGAAGGTATTAAAGCTTTTTAGATTTGAAATCATAAAGCCTAATGACATTATTCTAAAACCTTCACTGCTCAAAATGGCAAAAAAAGAATAATTCATAATGGAGCGGGAACGGAGTCAAGGGACAGTACGCTGGGCGCGTGCGCCCGGGCAGCCCTTGACGCAGTGACACGGATTATCCTGAACTAACAGACAGCAAGCATGCTTGCTGTCCTGCTTCCGGCGAGGACGGGTCTGGGCAGAGCCCAGTTAAAGGGTCAAGGGACTAGTCCCTTGCAGGTTCTTAGGGCGGAGCCCTGAGCCTCCGGAGGACGTTAATCATGTCTCAGCCTGTATTTTGACCATTAACTATTAAATTCCGAGGTTTCTGCGGAGCAGAAACTTCCATTTCATAATAAAAAAGCCGGAGTTCTGCGTAGTTGGATGACTTTCATACCTACTCTCTTAGGGGTGGAATTCACTAACTCTTAACAGGACAATGTGAACTCGACTTCTGATTGTCATACGCATTTTTCCGACTTTTGTGCTATTATAGCCGTAAATGTGGATAAAATCCATCATTTTTGTAAAAAGAAAACTCCACCCCGTGGAATTTACTCCTACAAGGTGGAATTTACTCTTACAAAGTGGAATTAACTATTACAAGTCACC
>NZ_AUJI01000080.1 GCF_000424145.1 Butyrivibrio sp. AC2005 | reverse complement strand
AGGAGCTTCCTGTATGATATAAACAGGGGTTGACCTAAAAAGAATACCTCAAGTAAAGTTGGATTGTTACTGACCTGGCAGTTGGTAATAATCCAAGAATACGAGAGGTATCTAACATGAATGCTAAGGCAAAGAACAACAAAAATCAAGTAAGCAACAACTTTTCGGTGATAAATACTTTATCTGCCGAAGAAAGACAAACCAGAGTGGATGATCTCTTAAATACATTGCAGGCTAAGACCTGGCATGATCTGGAGACATCAGGAAAGTTTGATAAGAATGCCAAGCTATCATTTATATCAGATGACATGCTTATAGTTGGATGCGATATAGGCAGTGAAACCCACTATCTGAGGGCTATAGATAGAAAAGGCAGAGAACTCAGCAAAAAGCCATTCTCTTTCCTTAACAACGAGGAAGGATTTGAAGCCGCAAAAGCTTGGATGGTAGACCTTGCTGCAGTAAATGGTAAGAAACAGATAGTACTTGGACTCGAACCTACAGGTCATTACTGGTTTTGCGTGGCAACATGGCTGATAAGCAATGGTATCAGTGTGGTGCAGGTAAATCCATATGCAGTAAAACAGACAAAAGAAATCGAGGATAACAGCCAGCTTAAGGATGACAGAAAAGATCCCAAGGTTATTGCAAACCTTGTTATGAACGGAAACTACGGTATGCCATATCTTCCGGAGGGCATCTACGCTGATCTGCGTAGTCTCT
The DNA here is from genome assembly GCF_000424145.1 of Butyrivibrio sp. AC2005. Classification (GTDB taxonomy): domain Bacteria; phylum Bacillota; class Clostridia; order Lachnospirales; family Lachnospiraceae; genus Butyrivibrio. The sequence continues at coordinate 1,350 of NZ_AUJI01000080.1, read as the reverse complement.
CACTTCTAAGGAGCCAGCTTGCTGAGAACAGGATCCGCAGCATAAACAGGTTACACAGGCTGATGAAGATTTACTTCCCTGAATATAAGGACGCATTTGGGAAAACAGATGGCAGTTTTGCAATGGAGATACTTAAGGTTGCACCGTTTCCAGAAGATATAATCAGACTAGGCGAAGACGGTATCCGAGATATATGGCACAATGCTAAGCTTAGAGGACGCGGCTATAGCAGGGCTGCTGAGATATTCAAGTATGCTAGCGTAAGCATAGGCAAGAAAGAAGGCTCAGAGCCGGACAGATATTCAGTAAAGTGCCATGTTGAAGACATCATCTCATTGGATGAGAGGCTTGCAACAGTTGAAGCTGCAATCAATGAAAAGTGTATGGAAATACCCCATGCAGAGAACATCCTTGAAATAACAGGACTTGGACAGAACATAGTAGCCGGAATCATATCTTCAATGGGAGACATTGAAAGATTTGATGACGCAAAGGAAATACAGAAACTCAGCGGATTAAACCTTGTAGCCAACAGTTCAGGCAAGCATAATGGCGAAACAAAGATAAGCCATAGAGGACGCAAAGAACTGCGAACCTGGCTGTTTCAGGGAGCTAAATCGGTAGTGGCTCATGCTCCAGAATTCCAGTATATACATGAGTATTACACTACCAGAGCGAAGAATCCTCTAAAGAAGATGCAGTCGCTGATAGTCATAGCATGTAAGCTTCTCAGAATCATATTTACTATCCTTAAAAAAGGAATTACCTACGATCCACAGAAGATGCTTGATGATATCAATAGATTTGAAGAAGCAGAAATAGTGGCTGCTTAAGAAAGAAACATGCTCCGGAATCCTGTCGAACTACTGAGCGTTGTTCAGTGGTTGGCCAGGGTTCCGGATAGGAATCCAGTAACAGCAGAAGCAAGTCTTCTGCAAAATAAAGCTACCAACTTACAACAGGATGGATTGCGTCCACCGACTTGTCGGTACCATCCAAAGTGTAGATTGGTCAGTAAAGGACAACAAACAAGAGCTGTAGCTGGCGGTGGTATTTTCCCTAGGGCTTGACCCTGTTTAGGAGCTTTGCTGGCACTTGGTGTATGAATTGGCTGGACGAAGGAAGTTGGGACACGATCCCTTTAGACACGGAAGGTTAGCCATCATAGTTGATCAAAGGAGAAATGGCCTTTATAGAGCAAACAAGAGGATGCTTTATTAGTGCTACCTGAAATCGGCTATTCAGTACAAGATACTATGACAATTCATCACCTTTGGCTCTTGTTTTGAGGAATAACAAAATCGTCAAAGCCAGTAAAAATCGTATTTTCAGGCTTGACAGAATAGGAAG
>NZ_AUJI01000079.1 GCF_000424145.1 Butyrivibrio sp. AC2005 | reverse complement strand
TTTTTCTTATTAAACTTACCTTTATCGTTTTTGGTAGTCTCTTTTGATCGTTTCATAAGCTTGCCTGCATTCTTAGGCTCAGTTACAATTATTTCGGGTCAATCATTTTTTCTATGTGATAGCTCAACCGCTGACCCGGCGGCATAGTACATTGACAGTTGCATAAAAAAGGATCTTCCTGTAAGGTTGAGTTGCATCTTTGGCCGGATGTAATAACCCAATCAACAGGAGGATCCTATCCTTCGTTATCGGCGGAGAATTATCCGAAAGTTCCAAAGCCGGGGATGCAGGAAAGATTGCGGAAGTTGGGGAAATAGCAGAAGCATCGGATCTGGGAAAGACGACAGAGATCATTTATGGTACGGATGATATTGCAAACTAAACGTATAATCTTGTAGAGAATCCGGGGCCGTTGGCTGAAATTGATGGTTTACAAGCAATCCACCGGAATCAGTTGCAAAAGTAAGAATTGATACAGCAGTAAAACCTTATTGGGTAAATCCGAAGACAGGAGTATGTGAGGGAACATCTCCGTTGAGCAAGGTATATGCGATTAAAGTTCCGAAGGGAACGACTATATACAAGGGTCCGGTAGGAAGTCAGGGAGGAGTTTATTTAGGCGGATGTGATATCGAGCAGATATATATTCATGAGCCATGGAAATTTAAGGTTGTTGGAAGTTGGAACTTGAGGTGATAATAATTATGGACGAATTGAGAAGATTATATATTGAGATTGGTAAAAAAGTACAAAAATATGATTATGATGGATATACTGGAATCTTAAAGACGATAATGAGTCAGATCAAATGTATTGATAGTGATGAAGATTATACCCTAAAAAAGGAGTATCTAAAGGAAAGTTATAGTGAGATATTTGGATATCGGGGGGGACTCGGAAACTTCATTATAAATGAAGAGGATGATGAATTGAGGGATAAGTTAAATGTAGAGTTTCTTGATAATGTAGATAAAATTCGTAGAATATTGAATAGCCTGTGATTGATATGGAATAATGGAAATAACAAGGGGTGGCAGAACCGCCCCTTTGTCATTATCGAATCCTGACTGTCATCTTGTAGCCAAAATAATAGAACTCTTATCTTGAAGATTTTTATGAATGGAACCTCTTTCCAATATGCTGTAATAAAACCCTGACTTTATTTTATATACTTTTTGTTTTATCAGCACATAATCGCATCATCTGCAGTATAACCTTCAATAGAACCAGCTTTTACCTGGATACAAGCATAACTGATTTCCGAATCCTCAGCCGCAAATAATTGTCTCTTTCCTTCCGGTGAAACCCTGATAACATCGCCTTTTGCCAGAACAATTTCATCACCATCAATCACAGCCTTTCCTTTTCCTGACAAAATGATATAGATTTCCTCATTATTCTTGTGAGCATGTACAAACGGAACACTTGCACCTGCCGGAAGATGATTGATACTCACCTCTGCGCCTGTAAGACCAAGCTGATCATGAAGCTCTGTTCTTGGGTTTTCTACTACACTTACTTTGCTATAATTTGACATTATTTTTCCTCCATTTGTTTGCAATTTGTTTTCATTTGCTATATCATCATTTTAAACATTGGACTCATTTTCACAAGTACGAACATTTATAATACATAGTCTCATTTTTGATACTATTGTGGAAAATAAAGGAGAAAAAAATGAAAAGTGTTTATGGATCTTGCCCGTTCGCAACTACCCAACGCGTACTTCAGGGCAAATGGGCTATCGTTATCCTATTTCAATTAAGCACTGGAACACAACGTTTTAATGAATTAGAAAGGAACATCCCCGATATAACAAGGAGTATGCTGACTCGACAGCTTCGGCAATTAGAAGATGATCGACTAATAACACGTAAGGTATATGCCGAAGTGCCTCCACGAGTAGAATACAGCTTAAGCGACATGGGAGAGAAGTTCAGAAAGGTTCTTGAGCAAATTGAAATCTTCGGTCTTGAATATATAGAAGAACTAAAGAAAACTAATACTCCCATCCGCTCATAATGTTTTAAAATGAAAAAGCGTCAGACCTGCAATTGTATTTATCTAATTGCAAGCTGACGCTTAATTCACCACTATTATTATGCTAAGGAAAATGATCTTTATTGTTGAATATGCTCCTTAATATGGTTGATTATTACAATTCTCTGTTTCAGTTATTTCTCCAAGACTTCGTAGGTGGTTAGCGTCCTCATTTATTGCAAGTTGCCTGTTAACTGCATTGATACGGCACAGCTCAGAATGTCTGACT
>NZ_AUJI01000078.1 GCF_000424145.1 Butyrivibrio sp. AC2005 | reverse complement strand
ACTAAAAATCCGACAGCTCTGACAGAAGGCCCAAAGATTAAAGCACATGATGTAATAAAGCTTTCAGATTCTCAGGTATCGGCGCTTTTAAACGCTATCAAAAGTCAGGATAAAATGTCTGAGCATGCAGTTAAATACAATGAGCGCATGGTTTCAAGAGATCTTGCGATAATGATGACTTTGCTTGGAACCGGTATGCGTATTTCCGAACTTGTCGGGCTTAACATTTCCGATATCGACAAAACTGATAAAACAAAAATATATCTGCGTATTGTAAGAAAAGGTGGCGATGAAGACAAAGTACGCGTTATTACCCCAGTTTATGATGCAATAACCGACTATTTGATAAAATCAAGACCTCAGTTGGTGGGCTCTTCAAGGGAAAATGCTCTTTTCATCTCAACCAGAGGAACCCGTATGTCCGTAAATGCCATACAGAAAATGCTGGAAAAATATTGTGAAAAAGCTGGGCTTCCTGACAACATTTCACCTCATAAGATGCGTGCAACCTTCGCCACAAAAGTATACTCAAAAACCAAGGATATCTATGCAATAAAGGATGCTCTTCATCACAGTACCATCGATACTTCCAAGCACTACATATCAGATAAGGAAGCAAGGATTGATGAAGCTGCAGAAGCGGCAGGATCATTATTTGAATAACTCATGATATTTATTCACTAATCCTATAATGGGCAATAATATCAACGTTTTCAGCCAAAGTATCCCATTCACATACTGTATCAGCTTCCTTTGGCAGATAAATTACACTTAAAATACCATTTTCATCGCGGTTATATGAGAGGATACCAATTTCATCAGAAAAGAATACTATATCTCCGGGTTGCCAATCTTCGTATTCTGAAAGATCTGTTGTCTTTTTGATAGCGTTTCTCGAAAAAAATACATTTAGGACATCGATATCACGAAAATCCATGTCTATGTTTGGCGTATCTACAGAATAAGCCTCCGGATGAGCGATTATGTCCTCATTTACCTGTTTACGTATATCATATCCGGCATCGCGCAGCGACATGGTTACAACATCTGCACTTGTCCCTATCCATTCAGTCGGATATCCTCCATCATATTGATGCAAACCGTAGGACCAGTCTTCCATAAGCATTATCTCTGCATTGTCAGCAATATCCGTCAAATCATCTATGCCATCCTCATCCATATCTACTGAACTGGACTTTATCTCTACATAAGACTTACCCATAAGCTCCTTCAGGCTTTCTTCCAGTTCTTTCTCCTTTTCAACCTCATATTTACTCGCTACCGGAAGAAAATATAGTGAAAAATAAAGACCTAATACCAGAGGAGTTACAAGTAAGACACATATGCCTCGTTTGATAAGTAAAGACTTCTTCTGCTCTGGCTTTTTTATCATCAGTTTTCGGAATATGTGCATAATAACTGATTCAAGTAAAAAAATAATTACAAAAACCAGGAATCCCGGCATAAAAAATCCTGTGTTATTTTTTGATATCATTCCCAAAATAATGGCAAACCATATAAAAACCACTATTGCTACAATCATGGTTAACATGCCTTTCTTCTTTGGCTGGGGTTCATCATCAAAGAGTGTTCTTAATAGGCCTTTTTCACTCCATCCATATGATGATAGGAAAAAATTCTTTTCATACTCAAGGCTGTCTCGTATAATATCTTCGAATTTGATTCCGGATTGCTCCTTATTGTTAATTTCGTCCCAATAATAATCAATGCTCAGATTAGAATAGTTTTCATTTCTTGTCTGCATATCTTTGCATAGTAAAAACGAACCATTTAATTCCTGCATTTTTTCGTTAATCAAGTTCAGGTTGTTTTCTACAAGTCCCTGAAGATCCGACTTGCCATTCTGCAATTCGGATATATCACCAATAGAAAATCCCATTTTCCGTAAAATGATCACTTTTTTTAGTGTCTCGATATCTTCATTAGAGTAATCTCTATATCCATTACTTTCTCTTGCAGGTTTAATCAGTCCCTTAGATTCATAAAATCTGATGTTAGCGCGATCAATTCCAAGCTGTTCCTCAACGTCTTTAATTGTCATGATTTAGCGCTCCTTTCTGTTTCTTTATCGCTATTATAGGGGTATAAACCTACTTTATAGTCAATATTTTTTTATCATATAGTGAATAAAATTTTTGCAGACTGGCATTTATAGAATGGGGCTATGTGAAAGAGCATAAAAATCCCACAGTCGTCAGGCTGTGGGAAGTATTAAATATTGTATTAACCCTTTATCAGATCAGGATCGTTCAAAGCATCTTCTATGATCTGAGCAAGAATCTTGGTATAACCTTTACCAAGTGATTTTGCTTTTCTAACTGTATTGGGTGAAAGTCTTAATGTCACGTTCTCTTTGCGCTTGCTTTCACGCTCCTTCTGGATGCGCTCTGAAACTCTACTGAACTTTGCAAGTTCCTCTTTTGTAAGAAGCGGGTTATCCTCATCATAGGAATAAGGGGTATTCTCAGCTTCTTTAAGCATTTTTAGCTGTTCTTTTGTAAGTTTTGAAGTAATATCTATTGTTTTTTTAATAGTAGCCATAATACTCTGCCCTCTCTTCCTTTTCAGCTTTTCTGGCGGATATCATCCGTATTACCTTACCATTATTTCTCATTGTGTATGAAACAACTATTACCATCAAGTGTCCATTGATAGCACCAATAACCTTGTACCTATCCTCGTTTTCACTATGTTTGCCATCATATTTCTCAATACGACATTCATCAGCAAATACGTGGGCTGCAGTAGAAAAATCAATCTTGTGCTTACTTATGTTCTTTTTTTCCTTAACGTCGTCCCATTCAAATTCCATATTGTTCATAATAATATTATAGTATTTGCAATACAAATTTGCAATGCATACTCGTAATGCAGAATTGAATATAATCACATATTCTGCTTTTTACAAAAATAACTTAAATTTGTTCGGCTTTTTATTGATTTATCTTAAAAGGATCGCCTTTTTACAACAAGCGGTCTGTTATTGTTTCTGGCTGACAGCTTTTCCATACACCATTCGTATTTCCTGCGGAAAGCTTCATCTCTCTGCTTTTTTATAATCTCTGGCCTTCTTGTATCCTGTACATCATGAAATCTCATATCTGACCTCCTGCATCTAAAAAGGTAGTGTCAAATTCACTACCCATTTTTAGTTCTAAAACCTTGATTTATCGGGAGTTCAAAATAAAAAGAGCATTGACCTCCCATTTTGGTATAATGTCAACGACCAAATCAACATCTCCGAAAAGGACTCAATGCTCATGAACATTATACTTTATTTACTTGAAATCATCCACCAACTCTATCAACAGAATTGCTGGCTTATTAACTTCATCTGCAGATATATACCGCTCAAACAGTGGGCTTTCGATGACTCACATTCTCCCAAATATCAAAAGTTCAAAGTGGATGAACTTCCTAAGATTGTCTATTATCATCAGGACTGGGACTGGAAGGACCTTAACAACTACTATACTCAGCGCTATGGCAAACCCGTTAAACCAATCAAAAGACGTTCAG
>NZ_AUJI01000077.1 GCF_000424145.1 Butyrivibrio sp. AC2005 | reverse complement strand
TGGGCATGATAATAGCCCTGTTCTGGAATGACAAGGGGAAGGCGGCTGATGGAATAAAGTTTACATCAAAGATAATTCTGCAGGCGGCTGTTGTCCTCCTTGGATTTGGTATGAATCTTTCGGTCGTTCTTCAGACCGGAAAACAGTCACTTCCTATAATTATCTGCACGATTTCAACATCGCTTATCCTATCATGGATTCTTCATAAGGTTATGAATATCAAAGGAAACACAGCTACTCTTATCGGAGTTGGCTCATCAATATGCGGCGGCTCAGCAATAGCAGCTACGGCTCCTGTTATTGATGCGGATGATGATGAAGTGGCACAGGCAATTTCTGTGATATTTTTCTTTAACGTGCTGGCAGCACTTCTTTTTCCTTCGCTGGGAAAGCTTATAGGTTTTGATATCACAACAGGAGAGGCTTTCGGTATTTTTGCGGGAACTGCAGTTAATGATACTTCTTCCGTCACTGCAGCTGCATCAACCTGGGATAGTATGTGGAACCTGGGGAGTCAGACTCTTGATAAGGCAGTTACGGTCAAGCTTACAAGAACACTGGCTATCATACCTATTACACTGGTACTTGCGTATCTGAGGGCAAGGGAAGCAAAAAAGGATGGAAGTTCGACAAATGGCTTTAGCTTTAGAAGAGCATTTCCGATGTTCATAGTCTTCTTTGTGATTGCTTCAATTATCACAACTATTTGCTTGAGAGCAGGTGTCCCTTCTTATGTTTTTAAGCCACTTAAGGAACTTAGCAAGTTCTTTATAATAATGGCCATGGCTGCTATTGGCTTGAACAGTAACATAATCAAACTAATTAAATCAGGTGGGAAGCCGATTTTGCTTGGCGGCTGTTGCTGGATCGGAATAACAGTTGTCAGCCTTTTGATGCAGCATGTAATGGGAATATGGTAAAAGAAAAATAGGCGTTGACAAATACTCCCCCCCCTAGTATATATTGCAAATGGTAGGGGGGACTATTTTGTCGTCCCGTATTTATTGTCAAATTATGAACCAAAAAGACTATGAAATTTTTGGATGGACCTAGGGAATCCACCGCAAGCGGTACCACCCTTAGGTCGAAGAATGGAGGATACTCGAATGAAACTTGAAGAAATATTAAAGATGGTTGATCACACACTGCTTGCTCAGGGAAGCACATGGGATGAGATAAAAGAGATATGCGACGATGGTATGAAGTACCATACGGCTTCCGTATGCATTCCTCCATATTATGTGAAGAAAGCCCGTGAGTATATGGGCCCTGATATGCCTATAACAACAGTAATCGGATTCCCGAATGGAAATACAACAACTGCATCCAAGGTTTTTGAGACAAAGGATGCGCTTGCAAACGGAGCAACAGAGATCGACATTGTTATAAACATAGGGGAGCTGAAAGCTAAGAATTATAAGTTTGTTCTTGATGAGATCAATGAACTCAAAGAAGCCTGTGGCGACCATACCATGAAGGTTATCATTGAGTGCTGCCTTCTTACAGAAGAGGAGAAGATCAAGATGTGTGAGATTGTTACGCAGTCAAAGGCAGACTATATCAAGACTTCAACAGGTTTCTCAACAGGCGGTGCAACCTTTGAAGATATAGAACTCTTTGCAAAACACTGTGGTCCAAATATCAAGATCAAGGCATCAGGCGGTATTGCATCAATTGAAGATGCTGAGAAATTTATTGAACTTGGAGCACACAGACTTGGCACAAGCAGGCTGGTAAAGATTGCTAAAAGTATGTGATTTAGAAAAACTATAAAACACTGGAAATGGAATAATCAGTACATATGGACAGAAATAATATTTTGACTGAGTTTAAAAAATATACGGATCAATATAATCCGGAAGATGTGAAAGTAAAGCTGAAGATAGATCATACGTATCGCGTAGCTGATTTATGCGAAATAATCGCCAGAAGCCTTCTGCTTCCGGAGGAGGACTGCGAATTCGCGTGGCTGTCAGGAATACTTCATGATATAGGCCGTTTTGAGCAGCTTAGAAGGTATCATACATTTCAGGATCGAATATCAGTTAATCACGCGGAACTGTCTGCAGACCTGCTATTTAAGGACGAACAGCTGATAGACAGGTTTGATCCGGATAGAAAGATGGACAGAGAAATGATGGAAAAAGTCATCCGTTACCACAATGTATATATTCTTCCTGATGGTCAGACGGACAGGGAGCGGATGTTCTGTGAAATTTTGCGTGATGCAGATAAGATTGACATTATACGTGTTAATTGCGAGACACCGCGAACAGAGATTTACGATCTGCCGGAAAAAGCCTTTACGGATTCGTACATAACTGATGAAGTTTATGAAGACATTATGGGATCCGGAAATATAGACAGAACATACTCGAAAACCGGAATCGATTATATCCTTGGGCATATTTCTTTTGTATATGGACTTGTATTCCCTGAGAGTATCAGGCAGGTCAAAAGTCAGGGATATATATACAGACTGCTCGGATTTAAGAGCAATAATCCGGATACAGTTAAAAAGATGCAGTTTATAAGGGAAAAGATAATTAACTACTTGGAATGCGCTTAAACAATAGTTGTAAAGAGAAATAGAGAGGTGAAGAAATGAATGGCTTCTAATATCATTATCATTGCTATACTTGTTGTTATCCTGCTTGTTGCGCTAAGAGGTTCTATAAAACACTTTAAAGGCGAAGGTGGATGCTGTGGCGGAGGCAGTTCCAGTGTAAAAGAACCGGATAAAAAGCTTTCAGGAACTGTAATCAAAACTAAGGTGTTCATGATTGACGGGATGCACTGTGAAAACTGCACCAATCGTGTTAAGCGTGCTATCAACAGAATTGATGGCGTATCTGCAAAACTGAACCTCAAAAAGAAGCAAGCTGTTGTGAAGTACGAAAAAGAGGTAGAGGATGACACCTTGATAAAGGAGATAGAAGATCTTGGCTATAAGGTTGTTTCTGTACAATAAATAGCCGGGATATGATACTATTAGTCAACATATGAATAATAGGGAGATTACTTATGGCACATAAAAAGACAGTCAGAACAGCAGCACAGAAAAAGGCTCTGACCAACCGGTTGAAACGTCTGGAAGGGCAGATACGTGGCCTGGAAAAAATGATCGAGGATGACGTATATTGCAACGACATCCTTCAACAGTCCATGTCTGCAGCCTCAGCAATAGACGGCTTTAATCAGGAACTTCTTGGATATCACCTGAAAGGATGCGTTACGGACGGCATAAAAAATGACGATGAAGAAATCGTGGACGAATTATTGAAGACGATCCGTAAACTCATGAAATAAAAGAATTACATTCATGAGTAACTATTCCGCGATAATAAAATATGTAGGAGAAATATGCAGACATCTGAGAGTTTTCGATTAAGTGCATTATTATCCTTTTCAGGAGGATTACAGGATGCGTATACATATAATATGAGGGATAAAGTCTTTGCCAATGCACAGACCGGCAATGTTGTTTTAATGAGTCAGAACCTGATGCAGGGTAATTTTATGCAGGGGTTACACTATATGTGTCCGCTTTTTTCGTTTGCTGCTGGGATTTTTATAGCAGAGAGAATTGAAAACGAGTATAAATGTGCTGAAAAAATCCACTGGAGACAGATTATCATAATAATTGAAATGATTGCGCTTAGCATTGTCGGACTTCTCCCCATGGATATGAATATGATAGCAAATATGATTGTGTCATTTTCATGTTCCATGCAGGTGCAAACATTTAGAAAAGTACATGGATATGGATATGCAAGTACCATGTGCATTGGAAATCTGAGAAGTGGAACAGAGAGCCTTTCTAAATACCTTAGAGACAAAAACAAACAATCTTTGTACAAATCATTTCACTTCTTTGGAATCATTCTGATATTTGCTATAGGAGCAGGATTTGGCGGAGTAATATCCGGAATCATTGGGATAAAAACCATATGGATTTCGGTAGTCATACTGCTTATAGTTATCAATATGATGGTAAAAGAAGTAAGGTAAAATTGGCATACAATACGCGGTTTGCGGGAGGCGATGGTTCAGCAGGTGCTATTCTCCAACTCCGCTATAGCAGATGGAACACGTTATCAGATTCAGGTTTTTCGAGATGAATGATAGAACATAAAATACGAAGTTATGATATGTGTGCTTGACACAAATACTCCTATATCGTAGTATAAAACTACGATATAGGAGTATTTAATTATGAAGACAAATGGTGGATTTCTTGTTACAAAAATAAAACAGCTGGGTGATCGTATATTTGAAAGGATACTGGCAGAAAAAAACATTGATGCATTTAACGGAGCTCAGGGAAGGATTCTTTATGTCTTATGGCAGGAAGATGGTGTTCCTATTAAAATTATTTCCGAGAAAAGCGGACTTGCAATTACTTCACTTACAACCATGCTTGAGCGGATGGAAAAAAACGGACTGATAAGCCGCAAAACTGATGAAGCTGATAAGAGAAAAACTCTTCTGTTCCTCACAGATAAAGCCAAAGAACTTAAAGAAGCTTATGACTCCGTATCAAATGAGATGGGGAATATTTATTATCGTGATTTTACGGATAAAGAGATTCTTCAGTTTGAAGAGTATCTTAACCGCATCAGGGTAAACCTTGAGGAATGGAGTGACAAATGAGTATCTGTATTAAAGATCAGATTCAGAACATGAATCTTGTTATAGGGTGCACTGTTGGATGTCCGTACTGCTATGCCAGAAACAATACGAGGCGTTA
>NZ_AUJI01000076.1 GCF_000424145.1 Butyrivibrio sp. AC2005 | reverse complement strand
CCCCTTGACGACTTTAGGGTAAAACATGATTTTACCTTCATCTGGCCAAAAGATACTGTTTTCAGTGAAGAGATCCGTGCAATATGTGAGGAAATACAACCTATAACTCATTCTGCATGAAGTTCATGTTCTTTTTCATAAAGCTTGTTATCCTGCCGTCTCATGAAAATCATCCGGGACAGAAAAAGAATCAAGCTACTTCCTACAAAAATCTGAATCGGATATGTGATTAGTACGCTTTCAGATATTATCATGCTCAGCATGGTAATAGCGCCAACCGGTGGCATATACATCTTAGTAAAATGAATAACGATAAGCATACCACTTGTAGCAACAATTGCTGAAATCGTAATAGGAAGCCCTATCCAAATAGCAAAGAAATATCTTGAAATCACACCAATTATGGCACACACAGTTATCACTGCCACCGTTTTGACTGGCATATTTCTTGTTTTGTTCCTTGGCCTGGAAAACTCAGTAAATGCCACAAGTAACGGAGGTGCCACAACAAATCTATAACCCGTTCTGAATGCAACACCGGCTATTACTGTCACACAAAGGATTCTAATGGAAGTATCTACCATATCGTCCCTGGAATTCAGCATCACAGGAACATATTCCTCATCTGCTCGGATTCCCTGAAATAGAAAAAGTTTATGAAACAATATTACAAGTAATGTCAGTACAAATGCAGCTATAGGATACACTATACTTGTAGTATGCATCATCACCGGGAGCACTATTGCTGAGACAAATGGTGCAAACGTGGTTCCTGAAAACATAAAGATTACCTGAGCGATTGTGAATGCCAAAATCACTTCGATATACGTATCAAACGGAACAAATCTTACAATGCACACTCCTATTATCGCACAGCCTGTTATCAGTGAAAGCATACGCTTTCCATTAACCTTCCAGCTTCTATTTTTTGCCACCATATATCCAACTGCTAATGCTGTTATCTCAGGAAATATAATCTCCTTCTCATTTAAAGTTTCTGCAAATAGTGTCATCAGCGCTACTAACAGAACTGTACAAGCGTATGGTATTATTCTCTTGACTCTATACATATTCTATAAAAAACATGCAATCAATGTGATGATCGCGATTCCTCCTTACTTAAAAATAGCACATTTACTGACACTCTTTCCAAGAAAGACTCCGCAAGGGTCTCGTCTGTTGTTTTTCGTTTCACAGCTATTCACTCCTTTAGTCAATTTTAATCAGGATCTGCAAAAGGATTAAGCATATATAGTAAATAAAAGTTACTATTCCAAGCAAGTGGCTTTGCAAATCAAGCCGCTTGTGCTTTTTCGGCAGCTGTTTCTACAACAGTGCTCTTTGAGTCAAGCTCCTTAATTACACTTCTTGCCGTCAGAACAACAGCTACTGATGTTACAATGTCCGCTACAGGAGCTGAGAAAAGAACTCCCTCAACTCCAAATAACATAGGAAGAACGATATCATCAGCTAATAATCCTTAACCCTTTAATCTATTAACCTACTGGAATTAAATCAATTGATAACACACCCCCAGATACTCATTTGCACTCAAGGCAATAGTCCAATTCAACATCTTTGTATATACTCTCAGGAGACCACGCTATATATTTATCTACAGGAACACCTTTGTGAACCAGTCCCTTTCCGCCATCGATGCGTCTATCCCTTGAAGTAGGATAAATCAGGCCAAAGTCATCAAACCGAACCACAGAGCAGTTTGAATAATCGGTAATACCCATGGTTGGTCTTCCTACTACTGTTACTTTAGGAGAAAAAGACATTACTTCGACGAAGGCATCTCCGGAAGATGCGCATCTTTCGTCAGTGATGATAAACACCTTTTCAGGATAAGCTCTACCGGTTATTCCGTCCATAAACTCATCTTCGCTTTCTATAAAACCTTTTCCCATGTTCTCGGTATTATCAACTACCATTTTATCAAGCATCGGCGCCATGTCTTCAGGTGGATTTTCACCCAACATATCTCTCAGAAGCTTAATTCGGTCCTTGCAATTTCTCAAGGAATAATTGACTTCAATTGGATACTCAGCTTTGTAATAATCAGTAATATCTTTTCCCCCAGGGAAACAATACTCCAAAAGTGGCACAAACGCAGAATCTGCGCCTCCTCCGTTTCCCCGAACATCTACAATGAGTTTTTTACAGTTATCAAGAGCGTTCTTACAATCGGTATACAGCTGATTGATTGCATCCAGATCCGCAAAATCGTTCAACCTGAGATAAAGCGTATTGTCCTGATATTCTTTGAAGGAATACTTGGCTTCGTCTTTTCCTTTAGAGTCATGGATAATGGAAACTCCTTCTCTTGTACCGTCCTGATGAACGACAGTAACAAGCTTATAAAACTTCAGTACGGCCGGCCACATCATACCCTGGCGTTCAACAGACTTCTCCATAAGTATCCGGCTTTCTTTATGCGCAATAGCTGTTATTGATTCCCCGTCAACTGCAATAATTCTATCTCCTGGAACAAGACCCGTATCAGAATTTGCCTTTGTTACGTACAGCTCATCGCCCAGCCTCATTACCAAAAAACCTATTGATCCCAGCGTCGCATCTACAAAGTCCAGATGTCCCTCCAGTCCAAAAGTTGCCAGATACTCCTGGACAACATGAAGGAACTCCATACGTTCCATGTCATCTGAAATCTTACTTTGGAATACCTGATAATCTCCTGCTCCAAAATCCTTACAGGTAGCAGAATCTTCTTTCATAATTGAAATTATTTCTTGAAATATCTCTGTATAAGTCATTGCCTCCCCTTTTTATACTGTTAGTGTATTATCCTGGAATATGGCTTATGCACGTCCACGTGCAATGAAAGTGCCATACTCCTTCTGCAGATCAATGGCACCATCTTCCATATGTGGCTCCAACATACACAACATCTTATCCTTTTCCATAGTACCAATTCCGTGAAGAGCCTTAAGACTCTGAAGATACTCTACAAGATCATCTACTTTTGTGATATGGAGTGAATCCTCGTATCGGTGCACCTCGACATCCGCAAACTCTTTTCCCAGAATTGCGCCTCCATTCTGAAGAGTGAAGAGATGGTTAGGATCGTAGTTTTCGCCAATTAAGCCAAACCACTCCGCAATGATATCGTTAAAATTGTGCTCGCCGTAAGTAGCGCTATAGAACACGCCTTCGTCCTTAAGAACTCTTCTAATCTCACTAACTGCTTTATTTATGTCAGGTACGTGATAGATCAGTCATCGTTCCAGGGTTCGATTGTAAAAACACTTACAACAGCTTTTTTATTGCTTGGAATTATTATTATTTTTCAAAATCTTATGCTTCTCAAATTCTCACCTGAGGCAAATCTCTCGTACATATCGATTTTTCTCTTGTACATTTCAAGCACAAAAGAAATCCTGTCTTCACTCACCTGCGAATCCTTATGATACATCTCCCTAATGTGTTCCTGGCTTGGAAGCAGTCCTATATCAATAAGCTTTTTGTTCTGGACATACTTTAAAAGTTCCAGTTCTTTTTCCTTAAAGCCTTGGGCATCCTGAGAAAGTACATACTTATCTGTTACCGGAACAATATCCCTGCCAACCAACATACTCTTTCCACTATCATAAATAGGAGCCATGGATATGAACTTAAGAGTATCCGCATCCCGCAGGACTGATATATTAGTCAGATGTCTGTCGCGGTTACTGAAGATAAAATCTATAAGAATTTCAAATTCCAGATACTCTCTGACCGTATTTCTATCAAGGCCGTTTTTATCGCATACGTTTATAAAATGCTCATATCGAGAAAGATTATTTGGTTTTAGCTCACTCGTCATAACAGCATAAGCAGAAACCAGTTCTTTTTTTTGTGTTGTAAATAGATCTGAAACGCATCCATAATCATATTCCTTGCCATCAATGTGCAAAAGCGAGTATTGTACCGCATCCCTTCCCTGTGCCTTTATTGCTTCGCTTACGATAACCTCATTGATACTTTCACTTGAATAAATATCGTGGTTTCCCTTCACAAGTTTCCGAGTTCCTCGGTCAATGATCCATGTCTTTTCCAGGTTACCCTGGAGTGATGAATTGGGGTGATATTCCTCAACTTCATCATCACCCATCTTAATCTTCCCCAACAACAGATTCTCTTTAAAGTCATTGTCAAACAGATTTATCTTTTCCCAAGTGAGGTCTGATCCCAAAGGCCTGATCCAGTAATAATCAGTAAGGCTGAGTCCAAGATTTTGCGTCAGGAAAAGACCTGTTGTTTCAATGCCATTGTTCCTTAACATATTCTCTATATTTCCCTGTTTTATCGGAATGGCTCTGTCACGCCACCACTCAATAAGTCCCCTGGGACTGGTCCTGTTCTGCAATGGCAAAAGTGCTGTGTTCTCCTTTTTACCAAGCTTAACTATATTTCCATCTTCACCTATCTGAAGTATCATCACTTCTTCATTTTTACGCATCAGAGTAAACATTGCCATTTCATTCACCACCTAACAGTCCATTCTCATATTCGTTCTCGAGAGACATCCACGCATAGTCAGATACAAAACTGCTTGGTACATATTTCTGCTCATCCAATTTCTTAATCTTTCGGACACCACCTACAATATAATCTATTTCGTAGTGATCATCATCGGATAAAAGAAGTCTTCCTGAAATGTCATACTCATCGCTGCACACCGTCTCGACAAGGATTTCTCCCCTATCACGATAGATAGCCTCCATGATTGCCCTGTTAACGAATTCTCCCATGGTTTCACCCATAGTCTTAGCATGTTCTTTGATAAAATCAAGATTTCCCTTATCTGTTCGAACCCTGATCTGATCAGTGGAATTTACGTATCTTTTCGTCGCTTCCTTCTGTGCTTCTGTATAGGTTGCTCCCATAGATGACCTCCTTCGCAAATATAGATACACTATATTTACTATTATAGTGTATCTATATTTTAGTAATGTGTCAATCTCCTTAGCGGTTGGAACGTTTTACTGAAATTTAAAAAGTATTCTCTGCCTTACTCTTAAGATAGCTATCAGCCTTTTTAAGCATCTCTTTTTTGTTATCATACTCTATGGTATTGATAGCATCTTCAAGTTCAAGAATCTTCAGAGCTTTGACCTCGTCTGGTCTTGTTATGCTCGGAGATGAGTCTTTATACTTAGCAAGGAAATACACTACCTGCTTTGTCACTCCAGGTTTTTCTGAAAGCGTATACTGTTCGCTTGCTCTAAATTCAGTGTCTAACTCGACTTTCAGATTTGTTTCTTCCTTTATTTCACGAAGCGCAGTTTCTATTTCAGTCTCGCCTTCTTCCATATGTCCTTTTGGAAA
>NZ_AUJI01000075.1 GCF_000424145.1 Butyrivibrio sp. AC2005 | reverse complement strand
AAGATATAAGCTTGCTGAATACGGGATAAGGTTTGCGCTTACGGAAGAGAGCTATACATCCAAAGCGGATTTTCTTGCGATGGATGAGATCCCTGTGTATAAAAAGGGAAGTAAGGCTGACTATGTTTTTTCCGGAAAAAGGATAAAACGTGGACTTTACAGGCACTACGATGGGACAATAACAAATGCAGATATAAATGGAGCTGCCAATATCTTAAGAAAAGTATTCCCAAAGGTAACCCAATGGGATAGGGGCATAGTGGACATGCCCTGTTCTTTGGGATGCGTTAAGCATCCCAAAGGTTCATGCCGCTTTGCGGTATAACAGAAACCTCTTCCGACGCAGAGTCGGTGGAGGTAGTTCATGTACCTCCCAGCCGTCCTATTCTTTCTTGGACAAACAGAAACATCGGTATATATTGATGGGGTAAAATATTCGGCTCACACCTATGAATTCTTGGATAGATTTGTTTATTACTACGATTACAAAAATTTCCTGATATCCGGAAATGTGCTTCGAATGGAAGATGACTACCCGGGGTGCATTATTGGCGATCCAATTAGGACTGTCTATGATGAATATGGAAATGGGACAGTTATTCAGGGGGAGGGTGGCTGAATGTTACTGGCCAGGCTTTTGGTTAGATGTTGAGGAAGGTAGATAATGAAGGCTAAATATCCATTGGATAAAGAACTTAAATTTCTTGCCAGGACTCATCTTTTTCCCAATATTCACGTTTATCCATTCGTGAACATTTTTATGGGTATGATTCCTTGCGGATCAGACGAGAATGTATCGGTGCGGAGGCACATTATTTCCGGGTATGCAGGATATAATTTGCCTGCTCTTGTGATTGAACCTAAGAATACAGATGAAAAGCTCCCATGTATTATGTTTTTTCATGGTGGAGGTTTGATTCTAAAAGCTGCCGGTGCACACTATCAGTTTGCAAAATGGTATGCAGAGAAGGTGAATTGTAAAGTAATAATGCCAGACTACAGGCTGATGCCAAAATACAGATTTCCTTATGCGGTTGAAGATTGCTACAGTGCATATGAATGGGCAATTCTTAATTCTGCAGAGCTAGGCATCGATGAGCATAGGATAATTGTTACCGGAGATAGTGCAGGAGGGAATATTGCAGCTGCAGTTGTGTTCATGGCTAGAGACAGGGACCAAATCCTTCCTGCAGGAGTTCTCATGGTATATCCTGCGCTGGATCGGCGTATGAATACTGAGTCTATGAGAAAATATACAGACACACCCGTATTGGATGCAGGCCTTGCGAAGATGTATTGGGATGAAATGCTGATAAAAGGGCTTCCGCAACCTATAGAATATGCTTCTCCGATGGAAGCTGGCTCTTTTGCTGGATTCCCTGCTACTTATATAGAAGTTGCAGAATTTGACGCTCTTCATGATGATGGCATATCTTTTGCAAAGAAGCTGGAGGCAGAAGGTATTTCTGTCGAAGTACATGAAATCAAAGGTACCTGCCATGGGTTTGAAGTGGCACTAAAGAGCAGTATGGTTAGGGATTCGTTGGACAGAAGAGTTGCCTGGATCAGAAAACTGTTTTCCTGATAAGAAACATATTTATGATGTTCAAGCTCTTGAGGTAGAGGAACTTGTAACGGATTCTGGTAAAGAGCTTAAGCTTCAGGGCAATGAATTAAAAAGAAGGAATACAGGGAAACGGTAAGGCACGTTTGTGAGGCAGCTTGTAGAAAAGCATGAGAGATTTACACTTCGTTGTTGATTCTCAGCCTGTAAGCATATAAAATATACCTTAGGGGCTGGAAATCAACAATGAGAGGCGGCAAAATGATTGGAAGAGAGACAGAAGTACAGCAGCTAAATGAACTGTATAATAGCGGAGAAGCAGAGTTTGTAGCAATTTATGGAAGAAGACGTGTTGGAAAGACATATCTTGTAAGTGAAACGTTCGCCGGAAAGCTGGCTTTTCATCATGCAGGGTTATCCCCTATCGAACTGGAGGAGACAGAAGGGGGGACACCATTGCGAAAACAGCTTAAGCATTTTTATAATTCACTGCTTCTGCATGGCATGAAAAAGAGCAGATGCCCTGATAACTGGCTAGATGCCTTTCTTATGCTAGAGATGTTCCTTCAGGAAAGAGACGATGGAAAACGTCAGGTGATCTTTCTGGATGAGTTACCCTGGATGGATACTCAAAAATCTGGATTTTTAACAGCTTTTGAAGGCTTCTGGAATACCTGGGGATGCTTTAGAAAAAACCTGATGGTCATCGTGTGTGGAAGTGCCACTACCTGGATAAAGAATAAGCTTGTAGACAATAATGGTGGCTTATATGGACGTTTAACAGATGAGATTAAATTAGCACCGTTCAGTTTAAAAGAATGCAAAAGCTACATTGAAAGTAAACGTGTGAAATTGCCGGAATATGATATTGTTCAGGCATACATGATAATGGGTGGTATCCCTTTTTACCTTAAACATCTGAAAAAAGGTAAAAGCTTGGCTCAGAGTGTTGATGACATGTTCTTTGTGAAGGATGCTCCGTTGAAGAAGGAGTATGACAGACTTTTTGCATCAGTCTTTAAAAATCCTGATAAGATGAAAGCCATTATAGAGTGTCTTGGGACGAAAAATGCCGGTTATACAAGGCAGGAAATTTCCCGACTGACCGGAATAACTGCGGGAGGTACACTGTCAGATGACTTAGAGGCATTGATAGCAAGTGACTTTATTATTAAGTATGAACCTTTTGGAATGGGGGCCCGGGATGAATGCTATAAACTTGTTGATCCGTTCTGTATGTTCTACTTGAAGTTTGTTAAGAATAAACGCTCTCTTGACGGTTCTTTCTGGCTTGAGAATCTTACATCTCAGGCAATTGTTTCATGGCGAGGTTTCGCGTTTGAGAATGTTTGCTTTAATCACGTGGACCAGATAAAGAAAGCGCTTGGGATAAGCGGAGTGGACACTACCCAGTCCCTATGGTCAAAAAGAGCTGATGATACTGATGGAACACAGATAGATATGATAATAGACAGAGCTGACAACATCATAAACATGTGTGAATCCAAATTCTACAGTGATGAATTTGTAGTGAACAAAGGCTATTATCGCACTTTGATAAACAGACAAGGGTTATTAGAAAAAGAAATCGCCGCGGGAAAAGTAATCCATAATACACTGATAACTACCTATGGGCTTAAATACAATGAATATAGCACATTTTTTGATAGCGTGATAACGATGGAAACCTTATTCGATTGTTGATTCCTGGCCTGTAAGCACATAAAAAACACCTTAGGGGCTGAAAATCAACAATGAGAGAATCATTGTTTTTAATGACACCTATGTCCTGTACATAACCAAGAAGCCATGAGCTGCTAATTGAGAAAACATGGGAAAAAGGTGCTACGGAAATTGAAGGTATAGCACATCTTTTAACAAAACGCGCATTTAATAGAAAGATGCTTTCCAAATAATATCGTATTACATCAAACCACTTGTGCTTCCTTAGCGTCATCTTCATCGCTGTTGATTTTGGAGTCAAGCTCTTTTACAACATTTATGGACATCAGAACAACAGCTACTGTAGTTACTATGTCCGCTACAGGAGCTGATAAAAGAGCTCCTTCAACGCCAAAGAGCATAGGAAGAACAATGGCAAGCGGAACACTTAATACAAAGTCCCTGAGTAATGATAGTCCCATAGACATTACTGGCTTTCCAAGAGACTGAAGGAAAACACTGGTAGCCTTCTGAATACATGTCAGAATGATCATTGAAAGGAAAATCCTGAATGAAAGAACCGCAAATTCATTATAAAGACCATCCTCACTTCCAAATATTGATGTGATCTGAAGAGGGAACAGTTCAAATAATACCATTGAAACAAGGCCAACAATTGCTTCTGCCTTGATGATTGTTGTAAACAGTTTTTTTACTCTTCTGTATTTTCCTGCGCCATAGTTATATCCCACGATAGGCTGTGATCCTGCCGCAATTCCAATACATACTGATACTACAATCTGGAATACCTTCATAACAATTCCCACTACAGTTAGAGGGATATCCGCGCCGTACTTGCTCATTGCGCCATATTTTACAAGGACATTATTCATTACACCCATGATAACTACGATAGAGAGCTGAGTTAAAAAGCTGCTTATTCCAAGCGGAACAAAACTGCCTATCACGTGCATATCAGGAACCATATTCTTCCATGTGAGTTTAAATGTCTTGGCTCTGAAAAGAATATAAGCAATTCCGCAGATTGCTGTAACAATCTGACCAGCTATGGTCGCGATAGCTGCTCCCTTCATGCCCATATGAAGTCCAAAGATAGCTATTGGGTCAAGAATCACATTGATGATACATCCTGCAAGAGTAGTAATCATGGCAAATTTAGGGCTTCCATCAGCCCTGATAATGGAATTAAGGCCATTACCGACAACAAAGAAAGGAATTCCCAAAATGATGTAATCAAAGTACTCATTTGCATATGAAAGGTTGTTCTCAGTAGCTCCAAATGCCATAAGGATCTGTGACTTAAACACAGCAAAAAGAACTGCCATGATAAATCCTAATGCCACAAGAAGCAGTACAACATTGCCCATGCTCTTATTTCCGGATTTCACATCTTTTTTACCTTGACAAAGACTAAGATATGCAGCAGCACCATCCCCAAGCATCAGCGCAATCGCAAGCGATATAATCGTGATTGGGAAAACAACATTTGTTGCACCATTTCCAAGATATCCCACACCTCTTCCGATGAAAATCTGGTCTACTATGTTATAAAGTGACGATACCAGCAGCGACATGATGCATGGAATAGAAAATTTTAGAAGAAGCTTCCCAATCCTCTCTTCTGCCAAGTAGTTGTTTGTGTTTTGATTCATTTTTGCCTCCATAAATCCGTAAAAAAAGAACACGGTAAGCGAGTCTTCACTTACACGTGTTCGGTTACAACCCAGTATTCATAAATCGCCTGCCCACCGGGCGGCATTCAATTACTCGATTATGATACAGATTTTTTTGAGCTCTCGTAATAGTCAGATTTGACAAAAAAATTAGCTTTTTTGAAAATTTCATGCGCCGATAAGTAATAGTATAGGAAAACTTCCAAGGCAGATTTAACGAGTTCAAATACTCCTTTAACATTTCGTATTTATTCAGAAGCAATTCGTTTGGTTTTTCATTTTCTTTCATTTTTAACACCTATTCACATATTATGTTTATATGTTTTATAGCAATATGGATTTTGCTCGTTCTAATTGTTTGCGTTTAATTATAACTTAGTCCATGCCAAAATCAAGCACTATTAAGTGAATTATTGATGAATTGTATGTCTACCGTATGACTATTACATGGGCAAAATACCTGTTTCGTAAAAATGGGCAAAAAGAAACCCCAGATAAAATCTGGGGTTCCGAAATCTGCAATGCAGATTGATCATCTCTTTGAGAACTTTTTCACTGCCTTAAATGCCTTGTTTTGGGCATTTGTAGGACGAGTTGCTGTTTACCTGCTGCGTACGGTAGAAAGCTCAGGGCTACTGTATGCGGCTGGTGGCAACTTGAA
This sequence comes from Butyrivibrio sp. AC2005, assembly GCF_000424145.1. GTDB lineage: Bacteria > Bacillota > Clostridia > Lachnospirales > Lachnospiraceae > Butyrivibrio. Next base: position 1,085 of record NZ_AUJI01000075.1, on the reverse strand, counting down.
TAACTGCGATCAAAAATAATACTCTGATCTTACTTTCTACTCATTAAATCTTTGTCTGTCTTTTGTAAGATTATCTTCCGATATATCTTACTATCATTTATTTCTACAATTACGAACTCAGGCAAGACTTTTTATCCAATCCCCTATGGGCCCCAAAATGCAGAAGATGATCTGATCATTCGTTGCTACAAAATTTCTTCGCATTTATCCTGCATATCCTGCGTGATCTTGTCAAAAGCTGCGGCTCTGGGTGCAAGGTACCCTCCGAGAGATATACCTATGATCGTCACATCCTTCAATTTGAAATAGTCAATGCAAATATCACTGACCAGGATACTATAATGATACCTATAACCAACTTGATGCCCACTTCCGGCCTGAGGTCATAGAATTCCATTTTGCCAAATCCAATCAGAGACATCAGGACTCCAATTATGATCATGATCAATGGTAGCAGCGTCGCAAACAAAAGAAGGAAAATAGCTGCTGCGAAAAAAGCATCTACTCGTAAGCAATCACTGATCATTGAGCTATTCAAAAATCCCACTAGCAAAAAAATGCCTACGAATAGAAAAATAATACCGGCAATGCGAAACAAAAATCCCTCTTCCCAGCTTAAGCGTTTGTGATTCCATATTCCCGGGAGATATGCAAAACCGTGATCTCTCAGATAATGTTCAATGATGGAAAGGAGTTTGTCCTCATCAAATCCAATATTCGCCCAATCCTTATGATCGATTCTTTTTCTCCAAGGCAAATTCTTCGGTGTAGAGAGTGAAAAAACAGCTCTGGTCTCCGTGGACAATGGCGGCTTATAAGTATCTTTGACAAGCAAGGTTTCACCGCCGCAAAACGTTTTGTCTCTGCTAAGTATATATGTCACATAAAAGGAACCGGTGTCCCTGTTGTCAGTTTCTTCCGAGATTTGCTGCGTTTTCCACCTGGCAACAATTTTATTTTTTTGAACAGTTACAACAAAGGGATATTCATCCGAGTTTAGATCCCTTTGTATTAAAGCTTTAAAATCATTAAATTCTTTTCTATTAATCCTTTTCTTCATGTTTTACTTAGTCCATTATCCTACT
>NZ_AUJI01000074.1 GCF_000424145.1 Butyrivibrio sp. AC2005 | reverse complement strand
AAGCTCCTACTTATGAACTTCATGATGTTTACAGAGCGCTGTCGGTTCTTGCAGAGGAGTCTGATTTTATTCAGTCTGAGGTATTTAAATGCAGCAAAATTTTCGGAAAGCGAAACGACAGGGTTCTATACTATGACTGTTCAAATTTCTATTTTGAAATCGAGCAGGAAGACGGTATTAAAAAGTATGGCAAAAGCAAGGAACATCGTCCCAATCCAATCGTTCAGATGGGACTTTTCATTGATGGAGACGGTATTCCTCTAGCTTTTTCAATCTTTGGAGGAAATCAAAACGAACAGAAATCACTAAAGCCTCTGGAGTCCAAAATACTCCAGCAGTTCGGGCATGAGAAGTTCATTTACTGCAGTGATGCTGGTCTTGGTTCAACAGATAACCGCAAATTTAATCATCTTGGAGAACGAGCTTTTATTGTCACCCAGTCAATAAAAAAACTTGATGCAGAGAACAAAGCACTTGCGCTGAGCAAGGATGGATTCAAAAGACTTTCGGATAATAAAAAGGTCTCTGCTGCAGCAATTCAAGATGATGATTCTGATGAACTTTACTACAAAGAAATTCCCTATATCAGTGGAAATATAGACCAACTCCTCATAATCACCTACTCCCCTAAATATGCAGCTTATCAAAGGTCAATCCGAGAAGCTCAGGTTCAACGCGCTGAAGCTATGATAAAAAAAGGAAAGCTCAAAAAGAATCGCAAGAATCCTAATGATCCAGCTCGTTTTATAGGCAAGGATGCATGTACCAAAGAAGGTGAAGTTGCTGATATCCATTACTATCTTGATGAGGACAAGGTTGCTGAAGAAGCCAGATATGATGGTCTCTATGCTGTTTGCACAGATCTGATAGATGACGATGTCCAAGAGATTTTAAAAGTGAGTGAAGGCAGATGGCAGATTGAAGAATGCTTCAGAATTATGAAAACAGACTTCTCAGCAAGGCCTGTATATATACGAAGAGAGGACCGGATAGAAGCTCATTTTCTTACATGTTTCCTGGCATTACTTGTATATCGTTTATTGGAAAAGCAGCTTGAAAGCATGTATACCTGTGAAGAAATCCTGGATAAATTAAAATCTATGAATTTTGCAGACATAAAAGGTCAGGGATACATGCCTACTTATGTTCGAGACAAACTGACTGATGCTCTCCACAGAACATGCGGATTCAGAACTGACTACGAATTCATCACCAAAGCTGATATGAGAACAATAGAAAAACAGAGTAAGCAAAGGTAATATTACTATATTTCAAGAAGCACAAAGATAACGCCGAAAGCCAGATGATTCAAGGTTTTCGGCGTTATTTATTGTTGTTGAACTGTCAAAGACAGGAATATACCATTATTTATATACATTGTAAATAATTACGATCAGTGCAGACCTGCAAAAACAGAAGCCAAGAGAACAGTAAAAATACCTGATACTGCAATAGCAAGGCCACTCATTGCGCCTTCTACATCACCTATCTCGATTGCCTTAGCTGTTCCAATGGCGTGGGAACTTGCACCAAAAGCCAGTCCTTTTGCTATAGGCTCCTCAATATGCGCAGCTTTGCAGATGAATTCTCCAAACATATTTCCAAGAACGCCTGTTATTATTATAACAGCCACAGTAATGGTAACGTAACCGCCTAATTCTTCAGAAACACCCATTCCAATAGCTGTTGTAATAGACTTTGGTAAAAGTGTCACATATTCTTCATGGGACAATCCACATAACACAGACAGTACTAAAACTGTTGCTAAACTTGTCACTGTACCTGCCAGCAGTCCCAGCAGAACAGCCTTATAATTTTTCTTCAGTAATTCAAACTGCTCATAAAGAGGGATTGCAAGGCAAACTGTTGCAGGAGTAAGTAAATAGCTTAGGTATTTTGCTCCTTCGTTATAAACTTCATAATCCACTTTTCCTATTACTAAAGTACCACAGGACAGAATAATAGCTATAAGCAGCGGATTAAATATTCCAAGCTTAAACTTTTCCTTTAGGAAAACTCCTATCATGTATGAAACAAGACTTAATGTAACTCCTGCGAACAGGGAATTTTGAAATAAAGCGTTCATCTTACTTTTTTGTCCTTCTGATAATAATCTGTGAAATCCAACCGGTAGAAAGCATTACTGTTATAATCGTTACAACAGTAATAATGCTAACTGGTATAAGAATCGGTTTGAGATTAACCCAGCTGTTAACAAGACCCACACCTGCAGGAATGAACATAACAGGCATTATCTCAATCAAAAAAGATCCTGCATCCTTAACATCTGTATACTTCACCACTCCTGTAATCAAGGCAGTAAATAACAGTGCCATTCCATATATACTTGCAGGAATTGGGAACGGTAGAATGAGCTTCAAAAGTTCACCCGTAAATGAAAACGCAAGAATTACCAAAAACTGTTTTATATACTTCATAAAAACATCCTCGATTCTACAGCAGACACTATCTTTTGCCATACCATCTGCAAACATTGTGTATTCTACATCAGGGATATTATAAAATTCAAGAATAATATCTCACAAAAAATTTAATGAAATGGTCGATTGAATTAGACTTATAGTTGTTTTATCTGAACAGGCAAAGACTGTAATCGTAAATAAAAAAGAGCCTGTATCATTGCCATAACTATGATATTTTTCTTTTTATAAATACTTAGCGAGAAAACCCCTTCCTGCAGGTTGGGGAAGAATCGCCAATTTTTATTGAACCGAACTGATGTTTGTGCTAGAATATATGTATTGGACCATTGACAACTGTGAATCACGAGAATGCGCCGCCCGATTTATTCAATTTGTCTCTAAAAAACGGACGGTGTGAGGTAACACACCGCCCGCATACGAATCTATCAGTTAAACAATGTATACTCTCCGATATAAGGAAGCGGTTTTTCGCTCATATTGAAAGCTCTCACGATTCCCATAATGGAAAGTACAAAACATGCGATTCCAAGAATGCTACCACCAGTTGCAAGGATCCCTCCTGCCCTTGTAAGGATTGTTCCAACGGTACCAATAAGGTTTATGATAAGCGCCTGATTAAGATGTCTCCTTACAAGCGTATCATTTCTATCACGCATCAGGAATGATACAACAAAACCAATCCATGTGATATAACTAAGTACTGCAAAAAGCTTTGAATTCTTATACATAACAGTGTCCTCCTCATTGGGCTTTCGCCTGTAAACATTTTTTTCATATCAGCTCATCTGATGTTTACAGTATATGCGAATCCATACATGGAATATATATCCACTATGAGGAAAAAGGTGCTGCTATTTTGCTAATACAGAGAACATTACCGCATCTTTTTCCATGAATATCATTCAAGCACCAGTTCCTCACCCGGTCTGAGTATTATCCTTTCGGGTACATCAAAGCTTTCAGCCACATTCTGATCAAAGCAGTTGGTCTTATCTGCAGGAATCATGTGGTAGGGTATGCTATGCTTTGCGCCGACAGTTTTTGCGCACTTAATTGCTTCTTTAACATCCATGTTATAAACTCCGTCACAGCAAAAGAATGCATAATCAAGATTTCTTTCTGACAGTTCCTTCATCTGTGGCGTTGTGGATGTATCTCCCGAAAGATACAGTGTTACTCCGTTAGAAAATGTAAGAATAAATCCCACACATTCCTTTGCATCATGGTTCTTGTTATAGCCTGCCTCCACCGCTTCGACTTTTACATATCCAAGATCAAAACTCTGGTGCTGTCCTCTGCTTAATGCTTCTACCCATGTAATAGTCTCGCAATCGGGATTCTTTGTGGCTATCGTATCCGTTTGCGTATGATCAAAATGTCCATGAGTCATGAGTATCAGATCTGCCGGCACATCATAACCTTCACCTGCAAATGGATCCACACCAATGCTCTCATTGGGGATTAAAATGGCGCCCGGGATATGTCCCTCTGCATACTCATCTTCCCTGCGCACATCGACGATAACATGGTCATCGTCTTTTGCCATCATCTCTTTTGCTACATCCTGTGATATCTGCGTGTACTTAAACGTCCTGACCATTCCATCACCATCCATGACCTGACCTTTTTTGTTACAGGCTGCAACTATCAAAAAAAGTAACACCCCTAAAACAATCCACCATTTTTTCATTAATTATCACCTGCCTATGATTGTCTCTATGCATATCTTAATACCCCTGGCAATCTCAGATATGCTAAGCTCAGATTTTGTATCCCCCTCAGAATCGGAAGGATTTGGAACATGGATGAAACCAGCAGGAATGCTTAACCCCTTTGTTTTCAGGTAATTCATGATTCTGTAGAAAAGGTCGTTACACACATAAGCACCTGCCGTATATGAAAGCTCAGAAGAGAGCCCTTCTTTTGTCATTTCCTCTACCATTTCTGTTACAGGAAGCGTCGAGAAAATACCATCATCCCCGGCAGTATCTATTTTCTCAAATCTCGGGCTGTTCCCCTTATTATCAGGAATCCTCGCATCGTTTATATTAACTGCAATAACTTCCGGAGTTATCTTTGTCCTCGTCCCTGCAACGCCGAGCATGATTATGGCATCAGGTCTTAATTCTTCTATCCTTTTTGCAAGTAATGATGCCGCCACACCAAAGACCACCGGTAGCCTTATCACTTCAATATCTGCTTCACCTATTCTCTTAGGAAGAAGCTTTGCTGCTTCATAGGATGGATTCGTTTTTACATTATCAAATGGCTCAAAAGCCGAAACAATTACCTTTTTCATAACCTGGCCTCAATATCTTTAATACCTCTGCCCATATCTTCATCGTTATGATCCATGATGTGCCCGTAAAACTCGCTAAAGGGCATGATCCTTACATCATTGACTTCGTAATGGTCATAGTTAAATCCACCTTCAGGGACTTCAACCCTTATTATGAACACCGATATCAGCATACCTGTCCCATCATCCCATCATTGGAATAACACTTTGCCAAAGCTTTCACTTCTTTGTAAAGCGTCAGATTAGTTTCCCTGGCAAGCTGTTTCTGAAAATATTCACGATTTATATCTGCACCCCAGTTGAAGGCATCCCCATATTTTTTCTCAAGTCTATTAATCTCATATATTAGGTCAAACATATTATTAATTACCACTATAATTCTCCATGATTTCAAGTATATCCGTTTTATAAATATTCCCATTCAACACTCCTCCATCAGGGTCAAAAGAAATAGTCTTGATATCTTTGGGATCTTCCTCATAAGGGTTTGGCACAGATGGCTTTTCATCAAAATACTCGTGAAGGTATTTAATGGCATTTCCAGATGGAAAGATCACATTACCCTGATTGAGAGAGATATGCAAAGGCTCGAATTTTTGAATTACCTCTCGCGTCCTGTCATTGTATGGATTCAAATCATCAGAACTACCAAGCCACGCAGGTTGTAAACGTACTGGGATTCCGACTTGTACGGCGTTTTGGGCAAAATTAAAGACTGGATCAAGCGGAATGTACTCCTGATGAAAAGCATCTACTGACAAAAGAATGTCATTAACTCCACTGTCATTAAGATTTTTTACAACGGCTTCTATCCTTTCCGGATTATTAGAAAAATACCCGTTTGTGATCAATTGCCTCTTTTCGATTCCCAAATCGGATGCCGTCTTAAGGATCGTGCAGACTACATCAGGGTATAGGAGCGGCTCTCCGCCAAATGTCATCACAGTTTTGATGTCGTAATGAGCGCAGATCTCTTTTATCGATTCTGCAGCTGCATCTGCATCGATATGCTCGGTGAATCCGTCGTGGTCACCCTCTGAACAGTGCTTACACTTTCCGGTACACGCCATTGTTATTACAAACTCTATTTTTTCAAGATTTCTCAAATAATCATTCACTGTCTTAAATCATCCCATGCAAATATCGATTTATTGCGCCTTTACACAAAAAATATTACTACATCTCTTATATAATCCAAATGGATCTGCACTGCAAATGGCTATTTCGACCATTGAATTCCAGACAGCGTAACAAAAAATGACAGCAGATAATATCAGATTATCTCAATATCGTAAAACCGAATCTCTGCGCTGATATTTCCGGAAGTTTCAAACAAAATGCTTTTTGATTCAATAGGTGTATAAATCATGGATGACATGGCCTGCATTCCGTGATTAGCAAAAACCTCTATACCGTGATGATCCATTATAATTCTTAAAGCTACCTCATTATCATTAACATCAATTTTGCAGGTTCTTTTGCTTACGATATCCCTTCTTCCTCCTGAGCAGGCTCTGTCAAAGGTCATGGTTTTATTGCTCAGGTCTACCGTAAGTGTAGTCTCGTATTTTTCAGATTTTGCAAGGCTTATCTTTATTTCTTTTTTGGTATCCCTGCCTGGCGCCTTTATATCCAGTTCCATATCGAAAACACTCCCGCTGACATCATCAAAAGTAGCGTGATAACATCCCGGATCAATAGTATGAGTTTTTGCCTTGCTTCGATAGCTTATCAGCTCACTTACAGGATACTGGCATAGTCTTCCATCAACAATACTTAGTTCTCTGGGAAATGTCATCTGCCCGTATATATTTCGATCTTCATGATTCTGATTACAGGTATCCCAGTTCTGCATCCAGGCTATCATTACCCTTCTTCCGTCAGGAGTAAGAAGAGTTTGAGGCGCATAAAAATCAAGGCCGTAATCAATTGCGCCTGCGCTTTCACGTACAAATCTTTTCTCTTCTCCTGCATGTCCGATAAGTACCACAGTGCCGTTTCCTGCATGGAATTCATACCCATCAGCCTCCATGTCCTGGGGACTAACGAGAAGAACCTCCTTACCATCCAATCTGAAAAAGTCAGGACATTCCCACATTCTTCCGTATCTGTTTTCGCAGCTGTCAATTGTCTGATCATACTTCCAGTCTTCGAAATTGCTGCTTTCATATAATAGAATATCCCCACTTCCATCGGATGCCCTGTTTCCTGCTACAAGATAATACTTTCCGTTCTCTTTCCATATTTTAGGATCTCTGAAATCTATTTTGCTTCCATCACCCGGAATAAGCTCAATGGGAATAATCGGGTTTTTATCTATTTTTTCGTAATTAATGCCATCTCCGATTGCTGCACACTGCTGCTGAATGTCAACATCTTTACCATCATGAAAAGCCTCGGAAACCCCAGTGTATATCAGAAGTTGTCTTCCGTCGTCAAGCTCAATGGCACTCCCGGAAAAACAGCCTTTGTTGTCATATTCTTCGTCAGGTGCAAGACAGCCCTTATACATCTCCTCTCATATGTCTTCCTGTCGAATTCGCTTACGGAGGAACTACCGCTTCATAAGAAAAATGCCAAAACGATCAGCGCGCTGACAAGTACGACTTCTTAATACCCCTTTATCATAATTGGTACAACAAAGAACGCCAAAGCAATCAGCACTCCGACAAGTAAATATTTTAGCCTGGTTCTGTCAAATGAACACGTATTCATATGCACACTATACCGATATAATATTTACTAATTATACCAGAATATTAGGTTAAATTTACTTGTCAGTATTATGCGTAGCAATGTTTTAACATGTATATACAGATTACATCTAATTTACTATCTCCTCATATTTTTTCCACACATAATCTATTAAATCAGGATTTCCAATCAGAGTGGTCTTATCCCAAATCTGGGCGACATTACCCTTACCAATAATTACGACTTCATTTTGCCAATTTCCATGATTAGCATAAGCCTTTGAAAAAAGTCCCAGACGCCCTTTTTTATCCAGCTCAACATCGTCAGAACTAGCTAAAAAGAAGCGACATAATAGCCGGTTGTAAGGTTCCTTTTCTGGTAGGGCTCGAAGGGCTTGTGAAAAACGTTCAAATTCATTATTTGCAAAAATGAGCACGCATTCATCAAAGCCTTTTGTTATCACATATTGTTTATTCTCTAATAGCTTTATTTCCCATTTTATGTATGCATGAATACACTTTTCATTTCCTGCATCATAATCATAAATAAC
>NZ_AUJI01000073.1 GCF_000424145.1 Butyrivibrio sp. AC2005 | reverse complement strand
ATCAATTGCACAAGCCATTGCCAAAAGATTAAGATATGAATCCAGAAGGTCATCACTATCATCTAAGATGGTCTTCCATCTGATCTTTTCTCTTTCGATGTATTCTTCCAGCAGTTCATCTGACGATGTTAAAGAAAGCTTACCTTCTTTTCCCACCCACACTTCAATAAAGATGCTAAGGTACAATGGTCGATAGTAATCGTCGCTTATAGAATTTCTAAAGCTTTCCTGTATTTTCTTACTAAGATTATCAATATCAGTTAAGTAATCATCTGCTAAATCACTATTATCTATCAACGGCAGATATGACTTAAAATAATTTTGAATGTATGAAATTTCATCATCTGTTGAGAGTTCAGATAGTCTAAGTTCTTCTTTATTATATTCTGCCCCTTCAAACAACAATCTCGTCTCAGAATCAAGCGCTTTCTTTATGTCCTTTAACCAAGCATCAGATTTCAGCGCTCTTTCTATAAGGATTACCCTGAGCTTATATGGCGAGGTTTCGAATATTTCTATATACTTTGTCAGGCATTCAGCACATTCATATTCACTTCCGAGGACATAATCAAATACCACAATGGTATCTGTGAATGGGATAAAAGTACCTATTTCATTTGCATCTTTTTTTGTAAAGAAGCCAAACCAGTTAGAAGAAGCATTTCTTAGCGATTCAATTACAAGGCGGCTCTTTCCTATGCCGCCTTCACCTGTGGTAATCCACCAACTGAATTTCTTATCGGTTTCAATAAACTCCGTTATAGCTTTAAGCTCCGCTTTTCGTCCGACAAATTCGCTAAAACCATTAGAGAAATGAATTCTTCCAAATGCTGATGTTACAGGAACAGCTGCTTTGTAGGGATTCACTGCCACAACGTTTCTTATGCCTGCTCTCCTGCGAAGCCTCATCATTGCCATCTCAGAAAGAAACTCCGGGAGATCTGCGTAATCATCACCATAGAAAACCGGCAGTGCATTTGGTGGAAGTTCCGGAACGTTATCCTCATTTTTCATCAAATAAAAATATGGAACTTTAGTATCTCCGAGCTTATCCACCACGAAATTCATAAATCCAGATAGGTTCGGATCTTCCACAGTCCCTCCGCATCCGACAATAACTATAGGATGAGTACTGATAAGATTCTGTATAAACTGTGCCCCGGCATTTGCAAGCACACTCTTATATGTGAGGATCATCCGCGACAATATCATCTATATTGTTAAGCCTGTCATAAACGCCGTGGAGATGAATAACCTTATTCTCCGAGTCACCCCTGATGATTGATAGTATTTCAGCCGGAAAAGAATAAGACACCGCACTACAGTTCACTGCTTCTTCAATAGTTAGATCATAATTAGTGGTAGTAATCAGATCTCCGGCGCGCCATATCTTGCGAAGAGCCTCAATAAATGACTTATTAACAGGATGCAGCGATCCAACAGTTTTATTCATATAGTCTTCATATGATCCTGTAGTTTTTAGTTTCTCAAGTAGATATGTCACTGCATCTATGAGATCATCAGCTGACCAAGTTCCTATAAGCTTATCAAGCTCATCTTGCTCTGAGATGGTCTGATAGCTCTTACCTGCCAAAATCCAGCTCGGCCAGCTTAACCGGTGTTCTGCAAGAGACATAGACGCACCTGCACCACATAGATATATAAGCTTCTGTTCACTTGTTAATGTTTGCATGAGTTTTGGATAGTTCGAAACTTTAGATGCGGTCATATTACTTCCCTTTTTAAAAATAATACTACTCATTTTGACATAATTATATATGGGAATTTATGTCTCTCAGCTGTTACAAATCTAAAATTTTGATAAATAATTTTTCATTTCCTTCTGTTAAATCAGGAATATTCATGTTCACAGTATAATCCTATTGTTGCACATTCTTTCAGCCCATTTTATGACGTATTTGTCAACCTGAGCATTAATTAAAAATCTACCTAGTAGTATTTATTGCAAAATATACACTACCGGGTAGATTCATTTTACCGTGTACAAAAAGGCGACAATGCCATTGTATAGCTTAAGTTTAAATGGAGGTCCAGAGGGACGGCCTCTAGGTGAGATACTATGTGTTTCAACGTTTAATAATTCCTTTGCCATCTTATCAATAGTTAAGTTGGCTACGAACCTCCTAAAACACCTGTAGGGTATCCCAGCTGAACCATCATAAGAGTATTATTAATTGCCATAAGAAACCCTCCAAACATAGAAATAATCTCATTTGAAGTTCTTCGCCAGCATAAAAAAGGCATAGTCATTACTAAACTCACAAATAGCAATGATATTATCCAACAAGTATTAATAAATCCCTTTTTCGATTTTGTACATTTCGGATATAGGATTATTTAATCAAATAACTTGTTGACATAGAATAATCTTTTTGTGAAGGTGATCGGAAAATATGTATGCGTATGCAATTGGTAAATAATTTACATATCTTCCAGATGTAACTTTGGGGAAGTCATGCTGTTATTTGGAAATATTGCATACTACGGGATTATCTTGGAAAATGATGAAGTTGAGGACACTATTCATAACAAGTATGATGAATGATATTGTCGTGCATACATCTGCTACCATAGGCAACACCTCCTTAACATTGAACATAATCAACCCGCGCTCAGTCCGTAGACCCATATGTTCAGTTAGTCGGATTTCCCAGATAATTTACCGCCGGGCACATTATACATTACTAGAGTTTATTATTTTTTTCAATTGTTTTCTTAAATAACTAACAGTACAATCTTTTGGAGATTCTGCGATGACTTTAGGCAGATATTGTATCAATTCCTCTTCTGAAAAATCATATAAAAGCATAAGTAATGTTATTTTATTTACTTGCTTTCCCTTATTAGCTATAACACTGTTTCTTACTTCAGAACTTGCAATGATATCTTGAGCGCATTTGATTAATCTTGCAGATATATCTACAGATTTATGTTGAGCCATAATAATATTGTCGTTTTCATCTATATTGATTCCAGCCATCTTATTCAAATTAGCAACAATTATGCAATGATGAAAATGAGCTCCAACAAAACATGTTTTATCTGTTGTCACACTATTTATAATAACATTTGTAAATATTGCATTATAAAATTTTGTTCCTCTTAAATTGGTTCCGATGAATTCTGTGCCATCAAAATGTGCTTCACTCATATTACAAAATTTGACTTTGGTTGCTCTAAAAGAAGCTCCATCAAATATTGCACCTCTGAAATTCGTGCGGTAACAATCTGCTTTGTCGAAGTTTTTATATGAATAATTCTTAAAAGAGCAATCTTTGTTTTTGTAACTATAAAAAGCTCTATTTTTTCCTTTTAAACTCACTTCATCATCTCCTTTTTTCCTGACTTCTATTCTCAAAAATCAAGTCTCCGGTTATGGAGTTTCAAAGACTAGCGATAATGTTTCAAGTTATATAAACAAGATAATTTACATAATTCTTTCATTTATTGTTTTTTCATATAAATGTACAGTTTTAGTCTCCATAATGCCCCTCTCGTATGGATAATATACAACAAATTTCCACATTTTGAAATCCTCCCAAATATTTTTATTATAAATTTACAATCATTCGTTACAAGCTAAACTTGCACCTTAAACAAAAAGAGCATTAAAGATCCTCCCAATCATCTCATCTGCTCTTTCTGTGGGATACCAGTTTAATTGCATCCTTATGGTTATCGTATATCTTCTTTAGCTGTTTGCATCCTTTCTTATAATTTTCTTTATACCCATTTGATGACTTAAGCCGCTTAAACTCAATAAATACTTCTGTGTCTCCCCGTCTTGCGACAACATCTGTATTATCAGGAGAATCAAAAACTAGCTCGTAGCTTTTATTCTTTAGCCAATTGGCTACAACCAGTTCATATAAAAATCTCTTGCTGTATCATGAGAGTCTACCTTACATATATGTTTGTACTCAAGTTTATTATAAGAAGCATTGGTCTTTGTTTCTAGAATCATATCCCTCTACCTTCTGCAATATTTATTCATAAATCTAATCCCTCCTAAACAGATCCCTCGTATAAACCTTATCCTCCACATCATCCAGCACACTCTCATACCTATTAGCAATAATAGCATCCGCTCCAACCTTAAATTTCTCTATATCATTCACCACAAGAGAGCCAAAGAATGTTGTTCCGTCTTCTAGTGTAGGTTCATATACTATCACCGTAGCACCCTTAGCCTTGATACGCTTCATTACACCTTGAATGGATGATTGTCTGAAGTTATCAGAATTGGATTTCATTGTGAGACGGTATACGCCCACAGTAATAGGTCTCTCCTTCTCTGCATTCCACATGGAAGAAGCTGTATAGTACCCAGCCTTATCAAGTACGCGATCAGCAATGTGATCCTTTCTCGTTCTGTTTGACTCTACAATTGCCCTTATCAGATCTTCCGGCACATCTTGAAAATTTGATAACAACTGCTTGGTATCCTTCGGCAAGCAGTAACCTCCATAACCGAAACTCGGATTATTGTAATGGCTACCAATTCTCGGATCCAAGCATACGCCATCAATGATATCTTTCGTATTCAGTCCTTTAAGTTCGGCATAAGTGTCAAGCTCGTTAAAATATGATACACGGAGAGCAAGATAAGTGTTCGCGAAGAGTTTCACAGCTTCTGCTTCGGTAGTACCCATGAAAAGTGTGTCTACATTCTCCTTCTTAGCTGCTTCAGTCAGAAGTGAAGCGAATTGTTTAGCCTTCTCATCTTCTCCATTGTGACCAACAATAATACGAGAAGGATATAGATTGTCATATAAAGCCTTGGACTCACGTAAAAACTCCGGACTGAACAGGATACGATTTGTCCCAAACTTTTCTCTGACATTTTTAGTATAGCCAACAGGAATTGTTGACTTTATGACCATAGTGGCTGTATTGCTTGACTTAAGCACAAGATCAATCACCGCTTCAACAGCAGAACAATCGAAAAAGTTCTGCTTTGGATCATAGTTTGTAGGTGCTGCAATAATTACAAAGTCTGCGTCTGCGTAGGCACTTGCTCCATCTGTAGTCGCTTTAAGATTCAGATTGCGATCTTCATGTTCCGTCAGATATTTCTCAATATAATCATCCTGAATAGGTGATATCCAATTGTTCAGCTTTTCCACTTTCTCTTGCACAATATCTACAGCTGTGACTTCATTGTGCTGAGATAATAGTACTGCCAAGCTTAATCCTACATATCCTGTTCCTGCTACTGCTATCTTCAAGTTGTTCACATCCTTTCAAGAATTTTTAGTTTTTCTGTAAATTTTTAAGAATTTCATCTGCCCTCTTTAATAAATAAAACCACTTGCAAAAACACTTTTATACTTACTGCCATAAAAATATGTTTATTCGCAAGGACGTATTTTGCCTTTAACTTATTAAGTTTGAAAAATGAGAATACTTTATTATTCTTATTATTTGCTGCTACACAGTAATTGCCATTCTCCATGCAAAATCATACAAATTTGTTCCTGTGCTCCCACACGCTCATCAAGAACCATCCTTACGGGCGATAAGTTCCAACAATCTCCGCCACAATTTCTTTTATATCTTTACTATCCTTCTTGGATGCTTCATCCAGAACCTTAAGCTTCTCTTCAAAGACAGCATCATCCATCTCTATAGGGCGACCTATATAAATCATATTATTGGCGGTCTTTTCCTTACCCTCTTCATCCATAAGAAGCTCCTCATAAAGCTTCTCACCGGGACGTAATCCGGTATATACAATCTGTATATCCTCGTCTGGCTTATACCCTGATAGCTTAATAAGGTTCCTGGCCATATCATCAATTCTAACAGGTTTGCCCATATTAAGGATAAATATCTCACCCCCCTAGCATAAAGAGAAGCCTGCATCACAAGTGAGACCGCCTCGGGAATAGTCATGAAATACCTGACTATATCCTTATTCGTAACAGTCACAGGGCCGCCCTCTGCTATCTGCTTTTTGAAAAGAGGAATCACAGAACCATTAGACCCAAGCACATTACCGAATCTAACTGCGGCAAAAATAGTATTATCACATTTCCTATCCATCATCTGGACAACCATCTCACATACTCGCTTGGATGCGCCCATAAATGATGTAGGATTAACCGCCTTATCAGTTGAAATCAGAACAAATCTCTTAACTCCATACTTAGCAGCAGCCATAGCCGTCTTGTAGGTTCCAAAAATGTTGTTCTTAACCGCTTCATTGGGGCTTTTCTCCATTAGCGGTACATGCTTATGTGCAGCTGCATGATAGATAATATCAGGTCGATACTCTTTTATAACATTATTTATTCTATCCGTATTCCGCACCGATCCTATAAGAGCCTCTACATGAAAATTTGAATATTTACGATGAAGTTCTTGCTCGATTTCATAAGCATTGTTCTCATAAATATCAAAAATTATAAGTGCTTTTGGTTGTGCTGCAGCTATCTGCCTACACAATTCGGACCCTATTGAACCTCCGCCACCGGTGACCATAACAACCTTACCCTTTATGGCTTCAAGGATTTCTTCATTATTGACTTTTACCTCTTCGCGCTCTAGAAGATCCTCAATATTTACATCTCTTAGCTTAGATACACTTACTTCCTCTGATACAATCTGTGCAAGTCCAGGAACAGTCTGTAATTTACAGCCGGTCTCCTTACATAGATTAAGAATTTCTCTTCTATCCTTATCAGATGCGGACGGAATTGCAAATATAATCCTGTCAATATCATATTTATCGCAGAGCTGCTGAATATTATTCCTTCCACCACCTATCTTAATTCCTACAAGGTATCTGCCCCAGGTTGTCTTATTATCATCAACAACAACTCTTACCTTATATCGCTTAACCAGCTTCAAGTCTGTAATCAGCTCACGCCCTGCAGAACCTGCGCCAATTATCATAACATTCTCTCGATCGATGAGCTCTCTATCGTCAGGTGCTATTCTAAAAATACTGCCACGATATATCCTGTATGAAAACCTTATTCCCATGCACAATATAATATTTAGGATAATTCCCATAAAAATACAGCTTCGGGGAAGATTCATTCTGTCTATACTGTTTAAAGTAAACAGAATTATAGCTATAACAAAATAGGCTGCGATGATTCTGTAAACTTCGGTAAGAGAAGCAAATCTCCAAATACTGTGATAAAGCCTGAACATATAGTAAACAGCGATTGTTATAATCACAGCAATAGGAATCATGTACACAATATGATCCCTGTACAACTGCGAAATATCACTATATCTGAAATCAAAACGAACAAGCAAAGAAAGCAGATGCGCCGCAACCACACTTGAAGCATCTGCAAGAAGAATCGCTAGTATTCTTAAATAGTACTTTGTTCCTGAATTTTTATTCTTCTCCAACATATTTTTTCTCATAAGTCATAGAATGTACAATCTCATTCCAATTAACATCTATCCCAAATACTCCTGCCTCGGATCCTTTATCACATCAAAAGGGAAGCACTCAGCACATCCATCCGGCATTCACTAATCCCCCAAAACAGATCCTTCATGAAGAGAAAGAGCCTTAGCACCTGTATTTATACAGGTCAAAGCCTTCTTTTCTTAAAAATTTCAAGGAGAGCTGAGCATCGGAACCTCGTCTAGAGGTTTAATTGGAGTTTTGTTGACATGTCATCATTCAGACAATGCAGCTAAATTTGCATTATAGGTTTCATCAATAATAGCCTTAATCTCATTGTCTCTTATAATAAAAGAATTGTAGCACTCATTCCATTTTTCATAATATAATTTATCTCTAGAATGATCCTCTATATTGTAATAATCCTTTATAAAATCAGCTATAAAACTTGTATATTTATCTGCACCATAAGCATTTAGATGTCCACCATTGTAAAAGTCTTTGGAAAAATCCAACCCCATTTCTTCATAATAGCAATTCCCATTAATGAAATTGTATCCGTAGGATGTTATTATATCGCCTAAATAATTACTTAGCTTTTGAGTCTCCAAATCAACTATTTTAGGCCCCATCACAAATAGTACATCTACATCTTTTGTGTTTAAATATTCTAATAGTTCAACTAAATATTCTTCAGAATTACTCTCTATAGCACTTCTTTCTTCTGTTTGAATCCCTTCAGGCTCAGACAAGATTTCATTATAGGCACGGGTTTCAAAATAAAATCCTTTATAATCCGCCTCACAATCATTATTTATATGAGACCAAGCATCGGAACTGCCAAAAGCTTCAGTATTTGTGTGATATTTTATCACGTCAAAATAATAAGATAAAGCCAAATCACTTGAAGAATCGACTCCATAAAAATCCATAACATCTTTAACTGTATTTAGTCGATTAAAATTAAAATCCATAGAATCTGTCATGTTTCGTATTCCATTTTCAGAATCATTTAGATCTCCAATGCCACTAGTAAAACTTCTGACATCTAATACGAGCAATCTTGGATTCTGCTCGGCAAAGATTTCCCTTATCGCCCCAAGCATTAAAGGTTCTCTAAAAGAATCTGTTGCATAATTGTACGAAGTCATTCCATATTCTTTCCAAGCCAAGAGCGGTTTCCAATATACAGCGGTGGAACTCCCACCCACGCATATCACATCTATACTTTCTTCCCGACTAAGACCGCCTACATTGTTTCGTCCGTATGAAATATTTCTTTGCAAATAAACAACATGAATTAGCATTATTACAAATATTAATAAAAAAGCCGTTACTTTTATAACATACTTAACAAAAATCTTCATCATCAAAATCCTTTGTATATAAATTCGCTCGCACTGTATCCCGGACCATACTTACCAAAAATAATAACAAGGAATAGTAACGCCCACCATATTATCCATCTAAAAACTATATTTTGTCTTGCAATTACCCCTCTTACACTTTCCTTTTCTTGTATGCAAGATACAATTAAAAGAATAATTAAAAAATGAGGCTTCTGGCATGATGGTGGGTACTATGCCAGTCCTCTGATGTATATTTGCAATTGAAAAACCATCTGTGTTTCTGTAATGTATTAGCGTCCAAACTATACTACAGAGATACCAGAGGTACCCACAGATGGTTTCTGCTAATACATTATGTAAAAAATTGCTCAATGTCAATCATGCTGTCGTAGAAGATGCAAACTTCTATCTTGATCGGGATGGTGTTACCCACCTCAGAATCCATGCGCGGACGGATAAATGGCATCAGGATGATTGTCCGTTCTGCCACAGACGCTGTCCTCGTTACGACCAAAGGATAGATC
>NZ_AUJI01000072.1 GCF_000424145.1 Butyrivibrio sp. AC2005 | reverse complement strand
TGCTTGATAACCACAGT
Source organism: Butyrivibrio sp. AC2005 (assembly GCF_000424145.1). Lineage (GTDB taxonomy): Bacteria > Bacillota > Clostridia > Lachnospirales > Lachnospiraceae > Butyrivibrio. Next base: position 10,425 of record NZ_AUJI01000072.1, on the reverse strand, counting down.
GTGCATACTTCAAGGAAAACAAAAGCTTTCTTGGAAACAATGCAAGGCAGATTTTTATTTGTATTCACTCCAAAGCATGGGTCATGGCTTAACATGATAGAAGGTTTCTTTGGCAAAATGACACGCCAGATGCTACGTGGAATAAGGGTAGGCACTAAACAAGAACTTGTTGATCGCATTTATCTATACTTTGAGGAGATAAATCAATCTCCGGTGGTGCATCATTGGAAATACAAAATGGATGAAATCGATGCAGCAGAGGATATAGCAAAAACGGTCTAGTTAATTTTTGCACGGACTACTAGTACAATTGTATCCGAGTAGTATGGAACGGTACAAATTGTTCCTTCAGGCATATCTACTGTGCTATACTCTGAAAAATTAAATAATTCTCTGACATTATGAAAAGCTTCTACTTCCTCATCACTCATTTTGGATTCTACTTCAGGTATCTTTGATGATCTTTCGTCATCCGATACTTCTTTAGATTTGGAAGCCATTTCATTTGTTCTTGTCCAAAATACAGCATCTACAGTTCCGCTTGAAAGGGCTGTAGCACGTCCGATACTATCAACAACAACGAGTTCTATATTTTTACCGATGCGCTGACTGATTTCTGCAAGTACTGCGGTATTGAATCCTGCGGGGGTTCCGTCGGCTGCCACATAATCCATAGGCGGAAGTGCTCCTGTAACAGCAACCTTAATGGTATCTGCGCTATCAATTGTAGGCATTGTAACGGGCTTTACCTCACTTCTGTTTATAAGCGCATCTATCTGTTCACTTATAAGCTTGTCCAAGGTGCCATCTTCTTTCATATCATTGATAGCGTTACTGAATTCATCTCTAAGTGTTTCATTTCCTTCCATCATGAGAGAAGCAAAGTCATTGCTCATAAGTCCGGATAATACTAAATTGGCAAAAGTATTGCGCTCTTTTCAAGATCAATTGTATACGCAAGTTGTAGATTATCATTAGTAGCGCAAAGATATTGTCCGGTCTTATTGTAAATCATCATTTCATCAATATCTCCGGCATTTAATGCCATTAACATGGAATCTAATGTATCATAGTAAATGATTTCTCTTTTTCCCGTAAATGGTTCAACATTTCTTTTCGTATAACCTTCTCTTCCCAATTGATGCTCAACATATTTCCAAGTTTGCCTATATTTATCCATTTCGTCTTCAGTCATGTTAAGCATGGTCAGAACGCCATCTTTGTAGATTTTGCCTTCTTCAGAAGAAGCTTCCGTTTGCTCTGAATCTGCATTAGCCTCATCTTTACTTATAGCCTCATCAGTTGCCTCGTTACTAACAGTCTCATTACTTGCTGCTTCATCATTTGCTTCACTACTGACAGCTTCACTGCTTGCCGTCTCACTGCTTACAGCTTCGCTATTTACAGATCCGCTACCGCCTTCGTCCTTCTTGGCACCACAGGCGCACATTGTCAGAATCATCGTAAGTACAAGCGTAATAGAAATAAGTTTTTTCATTATAGTTGTTCACCTATGAATCACCTAATAGCAGTTAGAAAATTCAGTCTTTTCTCGCAACCGCAACTATGATATCTGAGTAGTACGGAACGGTACAAATTGTTCCTTCCGGCATATCTACTTTATTATAATTTTCAAAATCAAGTGCTTCTTTGACCTTATTAAAAGCTTCTACTTCCTCGTCACTCATTTTTGCTTCAAGTTCTTCCAGTCTTGAAGCGCGTTCTTCATCTGAAAACTCTTGATATTTTGAAGACATTTGATTTGTTCTGGTCCAGAAAACTGCATCTACTGTGCCGCTTGAAAGAGCTGTAGCACGTCCGATACTGTCTACTACGACAAGTTCAATGTTTTTACCAATACGCTGACTGATCTCTGCAAGGACTGCAGTATTGAATCCTGCAGGAGAACCATCTTCAGCCACATAGTCCATTGGAGGAAGTGCTCCTGTAACGGCAACTTTAACAGTCTCAGCACCATCGATTGTAGGCATAGTTACAGGCTTTACATCGCCGCCATTAATAAGTGCATCTATCTGCTCACTTATAAGATTGTCCAGGGTGCCATCACCTTTCATATCGTTAATAGCATTACTGAATTCATCTCTAAGCGCTTCATTTTCTTCCATCATAAGAAAGGCAAAGTCATTGCGCATATGTCCGTTAAATAATAAATGGGCAAATGAATTGAGTTCTTTATCTAGGTTGACTGAATAAGCAAGCTGTAGATTATCATTAGTAGCGCAAAGGTACTGTCCAGTCTTATTGTAAATCATCAATTCATCAATATCTCCGGCATTTAATGCCATCAGCATTGAATCTAAGGTATCATAGAACACAACTTCTTTTTCGCCTCTTAAAGCCTTACTATTTGACTCAATATAGCCTTCATCGAGCAGTATCCTACTAACATATTTTCCGAGCATTCTAAATTTAGTCATTTCTTCTTCTGTCATGTTAAGCATGGTCAGAACACCAACCTTTGAGGATTCTGCGTTTTCTGCAGATGCTTCACTGCTTGCATCTTCAGCGCTCACAGCTTCACTACTGGCAGTTTCATTGCTTGAAGTCTCACTGCTTGCCGTCTCACTGCTTACAGCTTCGCTATTTGCAGTTCCGCTACCGCCTTCGTCCTTCTTGGCACCACAGGCGCACATTGTCAGAATCATCGTAAGTACAAGTGTAATAGAAATAAGTTTTTTCATTATAGTTGTCCTCCTATGAATCACTTATTAACAGTTCACCAATAGTTACATTTACATTTTTAAAGCTCAATCCAGATACGGTTTTTATCACCTTCCCAGTTGCAGCTTATACTTTTAGCCATCTTTTTTAGTATCGTAACTCCCAGGCCGTCATCATCCTGCTCGAAGGGATTGAATTCTTTTCCTCCGGAAGTTATGGCAAGCTCAGTCGTGCTCTTTGCTTCTGAATATGATATGTCTATGTTTACTTCGACTTTATCGCCTTTGGCATAGCAGCCATGCAGCATTTCATAGACAAGTTCCTCTGTGCATATCTGAAGGCTATATATTTTTTTATGATCTATGCCGTACTTTTCTCCGAAATCCTGTATGCCACCCTGAAGCGACATAAGGTCAAAGTCCTGCTCCTTTATTTCGTAGGTGAAATACTTGATCTTCTGAATGAATGCTATGGTCTTTTCACGCTTCGGATTATCAAATATTTCAGAAGGTGTCCCTTCCTCATAAATGCCTCCATCAGCAAGGAATAGCACTCTGTTCGCGACTTCCCTGGCGAAGTTCATTTCGTGGGTTACGATCAGCATGCTCATGTCACGCTTCGCAAGCATTCGTATCACCGCCAGCACCTCTCCTACCATTGGCGGATCCAGTGCACTTGTGGGTTCATCAAACAACAGTACCTTGGGTTCCATCATCAGACATCTGCAGATTGCGATTCTCTGCTGTTGTCCGCCGGAGAGTGCCTCGGGCCATCTGTGGGCTCTTGAAGACAAGCCAACTTTTGAAAGCAGATCCATAGCCTTTTCCTCGGCATCTTTTCGTGACATGCCCTTTAGCTTCACGGGAGCCAGACACAGGTTATCCATCACATCCATTTCTGAAAAAAGGTGGAATTTCTGGAATACCATTCCCATGCTCTGACGAATCTCATCCACGTTTGCACCTTTTCCAGTGATCTCGCGGCCATCTACGAAAATCTGTCCGGCGCTAGGTTTTTCAAGTAAGGTCAGTGACCTTAGGAGTACACTTTTCCCGCAGCCGGAGCCTCCGATTATGGCGATTCTGTCTCCTTTTTCAACCGTCAGATCTATTCCTTTTAATACCTCATTGGGACCAAAGGATTTTTTAATCCCTTAACTTCTATAAGACTCATACGGCTGGTCTCCTTTTCTTTTCACTTATCTTATCCGTGAGTGCGAAAATCCCAAACACTACGTAAGAAAAAGCAAGGTAGATCAGCATACCGATTGAAATAGTCAGAAGCGGCTGCATGGTTCTGGCCGCAGTATTATTGATTACTCTTGTGAGATCAGTGATCGTAACGTATCCGACAACACTTGTCCATTGAATGAGATTAACTATCGTAGACTGATAGACCGGCTTTGCTATACGCAGTATCTGGGGAAGTGTTACAAGTCGGAAGGTATCCCAGGCTGAAAATCCCAGTGTTCTCGCTGCTTCCGCCTGCCCTTTATCTGAAGCCAGAAGCGCTGAACGCAGAAGCTCTGCCACATGCGCGAACACATTAAGCGCAAAGGTAATGATGGCTACTGTGAGAGGTGTAAGACCTGCTTTGGCAAATACTCCGTAATATAGCAGCAGCAGGAGCATAAGCACAGGAGTTCCTCTAAGAATTGCAATATATCCGGTGGCAATCCCTTTGATTATCCGATTTTTGCGCGTTCTAAGAAGACATACCAAGGCGCCCAGCACAGTTCCCAGAATCAGTGCTGCAAACGATATCTGCACAGTAACCAGCAAGCCGCCCAGTATGGTCTTCCATGAGCCTCCGGCAATTACAATTTTGTATAATTTATCACTAAGAGTCATCACTACTCCTATTGTAAAAATTAGGCAATTACTTATTTAAGTATACTATCTGACATACCGGGCTATTATTAGACATGTATAATGTTTTTATAAAGTTTTTCTAATAAGATACTTTGCATAATCTGATCAGCATTAGGAGCGGGTGTCCTGAATCGCCTTGCGCGTGATGAAAGAACACTGAGGTTTCTAATAAAATATGGCCCCTTATGGATGTTCTTCTCATTTCTGAATTCAAACTCAAGCCCATTTTGAATACACCATTTTGCCTGCATTGCAATCTTTTTGTGTGAATTTGAAGAATCCCTATATGAGACTCCCTGGAATAACTCATTGCCATCAACTTTCTTAACCCATACATCAAAGAGGATCTTTTCTTCTTTGCCACCTACAAACACTGTGGTCTCAAGAGGATACTCGCAATACCACTCAACATCAGAATCCATTTCAAGGGTGAGGATGTTTTCATATTCAAGATTTGAGAATACAGCTACCCTTCTTCTGACCTTGCGACTGTAAAAAATCCAGTAATTACTGCCAAACTTAGAACTACGTGGCCGTTCAATAGGTTTTTCATAACGATACATACTATTAACTCCCTATAGTTAAAATAATATTGCTATATCGATAAGTTTATCGTCAGGTTACTTCATTTTCATTAAGGAGGCTCGGCTTTTTACAATTTTATCTTTAAAGGTTCGGCTTTTTACAAAAATAGCTTAAAAGATTCGGCTTTTTACAATTTGTAACTTTAAGAATTAAAGATAAACAGACATTTTTGTAAAAAGCACAAAAAAAGAAAGCCCATAATTTTGAGCTTTCTCTTAAATTTCTATTTAACATTTTTATGTTAATCTAACATCCAACAAATCAGATAAAAGTATACAAGGCTTATGGTTACATGCAAACTATAACCATGAACAACCACAGTTCAGGCATTTATATTGTTCCATGATTCGTCTGTGAAATGGAGACTTCACTACCTTTTCGATGATCTTGACATTTCTACTTCTGCATTCGGGGCAAAACTCATGCTGGTTCCATAGAGCTGCCAGGTAAGAATCATCTGCTATGTTCTGATCTTTTTCATTTTTATCCATTTTTTTCAGCTCCTTAGCTATGCCCTGTACAGAGAAAATTTATCCAAAGATTCGATTTTGCATGAGGGTCATATTTTAAATTATGACAGTATCGTCATAAATGAGACAATGCTAATATTTACCTGCGTTTGCAACACATATTGACACCGTTGTCATGTTATGGAGTCTAGATTTTTATTTCTGATTTTTCCATTAATCAAATCGGTCAATACATATTATCTCACGATAAAAAGTGGTCGCGATAACTATCGAGGCATATAGTTATCGCGACTTTTTTCTTTTAGTAAACGCTTCCTTCAGAGAACCCATAATTTTCTTCACCATCTAGGTCTGCATCGCCGCTTGCCTTTAAAAGCGCCTCTTTTGCAGCTTTATAGTCGACTCCTGCCTGATTCATTACCTTTTCAATGTCTTCAAGTGTGATTTTAATCATATTCTTCCTCCTTAAGCTTCCTTAACTACAAAACCAATTATCATTGCTACTATTAACAGAGGAAAAGCTATGTAAAGCAGTCCTCCAAATGCCATTGCTACAAGAATGAACGGCATAAATATCAGGTAGAAAGCTATCTTTATAAGACTCCATGAGAACTTAAAAGCAAATCCTATGAGCTTTCCTACAAAACCTAACATACAAAATATAAAAAGCATTGTCAGTAACATTATCATCACCATCCTTCTATATGTACCAACAACTGTTTCATGTCTATAGTCATATTGTAATCAAAAAGATGAATCTGTTACATATCATGTAGAGCAAAAAGTAATCTTATATTTTTCCTTCTGGGAGAAATATGGTTTTTAATATCCCATCAGCATCAGATCATTAGCAACACCAACGTAAAACTCCGTTATATCAGACACGCCTTCACCCTGCTTTCTTGTAAGCCTTATACGGCGCATGTCTACTTCGTCGCAGTGAGAAATTCCGCGCCTTGAATTACTTCGGACAATTCCCTTAAAGTTAGTCCACTTCACAGACTCAGGTGTAAGGAGTCCATCGTTTACTCCTTCAACGAGCCATACGACCAGACTTGGGAACCATAGGAAAATATCACTGAATGGACTTTTCATGGCAAATGCGTAGCTCTGGTAATAGGTTTCTGGAGCATCGGGATACTCAGCATTAAACTTTGCTGCCCCATCTGTAGTAAACGATTTGAATACGCTGTAGGAATCAGGCTGTTTGTCACCAAGAACTCTGAAAACAATATCCGTGCACTTTCCGGCTATACGGACAAGAAAATCCGGGAGCTTTAAAAGCTTATCAACCGTGACGGATCCGTTGTGCGGAGTACTCATGGTGGTTACTGATGCAACCTTATCTCCCAGTCCATACTTGCTATTGCGCATCTGATATCAAGGCCTCCTTTAGAATGGGCTATGACGTTAACTTTATCAGCCCCGGTCTTTTCAAGAATTTCAAATATTTTGTCACGAAGTACCAGCGCATTTGTCTCAATAGAAGCGTTGCTGTCCTGATTTCCATAGAATATCTGACAGCCTGCTGATTCAAGGGCAGCTGGTATTCTGCCCCAGTAGTTTAGATATTTACGGTCCCTAAATCCCATCCCGTGAACCATGAGAATAGGATATTTTAATTGTTTCTCCATAATAATTCCCCCAAATGCTTTTGTTTCTACCACAATACACCTATCTCCATCCCATGACCATTCCCATTTATTGCAAATAGAAAAGAGTTTTTTACAAAAAAAGAACAATAAACAATAAAAAACGGCGGCATTTCTGCCGCCGGGTCTATTTAGGAGTTTCCACCTACAGTATTAAAACTTATAACCTCTGCACCTTCAAGCTCTGTAAAGAGCTCCTCGTAGCGGCTTTTTGCAGTCGGTGCGTCATAATCTTCGAACTGGCTGTTGCAGGTCTTGTAATAGTATATTTCATTACCATTATCATCATATTCTTCATATGCTTCCTCAGTCTCGATAAGACAACCGCTATCTATCAGATATTTGAATATGAAATGGTGTCCGGCAACATAAAGATTTCCATCCTTTATTTTCAGTGGATCTGCTGTGCCGCTCGACGAAACTGTAGCGAGATATGTAGGAACTCCGTCTTTATAGTAGAAAATTTCAGAATCTATTGCTGCATAAACTCCGGATTCCCATTCGTATGTTCCGCTTGATACCAGAAGTATATCGGAATCTCCGATGGTGGCATTTGCATAGCCCATGCCATCTTCAAGCTTATCAACAATCTGTGTGAATGTATCACATCCGGAAATATCTATGGAAGACTTCTCAGCTGTTGCCACATATATATCTGCAGGGTTAAAGTCCGCAGGAGCATATGAACCCTCTGCGCCGTTCTCTGAATCAGATTCACCATCTACTCCGGGCTCGTTCTCTTGGCTATACATCTGCTCAGCAACTGCCTGGATGTCAAATCCGTCAAGGTCAGAAGCTTCGACAGACAGGGAATACGCTATTCCAATTTCAATATCGTACCAGGTACAAAGGTCGACCATGCCGTCATCTCCTACATAGCGGCTGACCTTGCCCTCCATATGCCCTTCACCCCAGTTAGCTAGGGTTTCATCATCTGTAGTAGTCCATTCATAGTACATGCCGGAAATATCTGCATATTCATCGGCTCCATACTGGGCTCTTGCAGTAAAATCCATATCATCCATACTAAAATCCAGCTGTATCAGCGGACCCTGGGCTCCGGGATCATCGCTCTTTTCCCCCATCATGCTCCAGCCTGTTACCTTACTGCCCTCGGGCGCTTTAAACAGGCGTGGACAGGATGATTTTGCTTCATCCTCTGTGCAGTCTCTCCAGGGATTTGCCATGCCTGTATTTTCTTCATTAGTTGCTGATTCTTCACTGCTTTCAGAAGTTTTCTCGCTCCTCTCCTCCTCTTTTTGCGCAGATTCAGTCTTGGAGAGGTCGCTTCCAGCATTAGTACTTACCTCTCCTTTGGTATTTGAACCGCACGCAACAAGCTGTGCTGCCATAAAGGATGCAATTATTAGGCTTACCAATCTCTTTTTCATCACATGTCTCCTCATGCTGTAAACTGACTATTATTACTGTCAACTACCACGCACCTAAAGGTACGTGGCTTGCGACTCCCCTGTAGTTCGTTGCAATAACTCCTACATTTTGTCGGTGTAACTTCCGTGGGGTCGCATCATGGGACGGTTGACACCGCCCCTTACGACAAAGATTTACTCTGCCGTAACTGTATCAGGTACTTGACTATCTTCAAGATAGTTGATTCCCATGCGGTACAGATTCATAGCTCCAATGCGGTCATCGTTTGATTTATAGCCACAGTTCTTACAAGTAAACAGATGCAATTTCTTATCACGATTGGCTTTTTCAATGTGTCCACATACAGGACAGCACTGACTCGTATAACGAGGGTCAACCTTAATAACAGTAGACTGATTCTGTTTAGCTTTGTAGATAAGTTTCTGTTCAAGGTCATAGAAAGACCACGATACGGAAACGTAGCGATCTTTGGTTCTGACACACTCTGTAGCATTACGAACGCCTGACAAATCTTCAAGAACAAAGAGCGTATGCTTCGGGTTGGATTCAACGAGTGCCTTTGATACCTGGTGGTTAACATCCTGCATCCAACGGTTTTCTCGCTGACCGATAGCTTTTAATCTACGTCTTGAAGATGGTGTCTGACACATTTGGAGTTCTTTACGAAGCTTAGAATAGTGAGCACGTTTCTGTTTGATGGCTTTACCGCTTACAAATCCAGACTTGTGCTTACTGTCATAAGTAGCAACAACAAAGTTAATGCCTCTGTCAATGCCGACAACATTGCAGATATCGGATATATTACTTTCTTCGACATCATAAGTGACAGGAATATGCAAAAAATACTTGCCATGCTTGTTTACGAGCTTGGCTGTGCCAAACTTATAGATTGTATGGTCAAAGTATTTAGACATGCCCTCGGCAAAATAAGGTAACTTGACACGACCATTCAGCGTATTTACTGAAAAGCAGTTTTGTGTAAGGGAATAATCTCTGTTCCAAACAAGGTCATACTGTGGTTTTTTGAAGGATGGCTGAATCCACTCCTTCTGATTTTCGAGGATGGTCTTATATCTTGCAATGACAGCCTTAAATACGGACTGAGCCATCTGAGATTTGAGTCCAAACATTTCTCGGAGTGTAGAGTACAAAGCCTTGTTAAGTGAGAACTGCTTTAGGTCGTGGGTGCGGAACACATAGTCAGATACATAATTACAGGCATCAGAATAAACAGACATGGTTTCATCAAGAAAAACCTTACTGTCTGCATTAACAGATATCTGAATTTTAGCTGTAACTGTCATCTGTTCCATAGTGTACCTCGTTGTTGTTTCACTAAATATATAATATAATATTTATTAGTGAAATTCAATTATTTGTAAGAAGTTTTTACATGGAAAACCAAGTTAAAGACATAATAATCGGCTCTTCAGGGGTAATGGTGGGTGAAAAATGCCATCATCCCCAGCATTTATGCTGATCATGCGCCTCGAGGTTTTCTGTTAGGAAGTGGAATACTCAAATCCGAGCATACTAAGTAGACCATATCGAGCATGTTTTGGATGTTGCGAAAACCATATGCCTTACGGATAATCAGCTTGATTTTGTTATTAGTAGCTTCAATTCGAGCGTTACTCATGCCTAGCCTTATTGCATTCAGTATGTGCTCCCTGTGACGTTTGATCTTGAGGTAAAGTTCCTTGAAAGCACCAATCCTGCTGTGACTTGCCCACCAGAGCCAACGATTGAGGGCGTCCTCTGCCTCATCCGTAT
>NZ_AUJI01000071.1 GCF_000424145.1 Butyrivibrio sp. AC2005 | reverse complement strand
CCAGATGCATAAGGCTGGGTAGCCAAGTCCGGAAGGGATAAACGCTGAAGGCATCTAAGCGTGAAGCCCCCCTCAAGATGAGATATCCCTGCTTCGGCAGTAAGACCCCTTAGAGACTATGAGGTAGATAGGCACAAGGTGTAAGCATGGTAACATGTTCAGCTGATGTGTACTAATAGGTCGAGGGCTTGTCCAAGAAAAGGATATAGAACAAAAGATAACGGATAAAGATGGAATAATTCAGTGTTCGGTTTTGAAGGTACGGTAATAATCCTCAATAGCTCAGTCGGTAGAGCATTCGGCTGTTAACCGAAGTGTCGTAGGTTCGAGTCCTACTTGGGGAGCTGGTTGTACGGAGTTATACAATCGAAGAAGCCTGCGAGGCAGGAAAAACACGGCTCCGTGGTCAAGTGGTTAAGACATCGCCCTTTCACGGCGGTAACACGAGTTCGAGCCTCGTCGGAGTCATCAATTAAGGAGCTTTAGCTCAGTTGGTTAGAGCAACCGGCTCATAACCGGTCGGTCCTGGGTTCGAGTCCCCGAAGCTCCACTAAAGAAGTCGCTTTAAAGGCGGCTTTTTGTTAATAAAACGCCGGCGTGGCGGAACTGGCAGACGCCCGGGACTTAAAATCCCGTGGGTAGCGATACCCGTACCGGTTCGATCCCGGTCGCCGGCAGTAAGAGAGAAGCGTAAGATGCTTCTCTTTTTTTTACGATGTTTGTAAGGTATAATAAGGCTATAAATCATAGTTATTGATGGATAGGTGGTGATCATTTATGTGCAAACTTATCAAAGTTAATACAAATTATGATTCATCCGTAATGGTTGCGGATTATAAAGCTGAGATTATCAGGCACATCATTAGTACAGCAAAAAAGTGCCCGGATATTGATGCTATTATGCTGTTTGGATCCGTGTTGGAAGAGAGATGTAAAGAAAAATCTGACATAGATATTGTTATCATCAGTAAGAAAACAGTCAATTATTTTAAAGCTATTGATGAAATTTATCAGAAAAAAGAAAAAGCTCCTATCTGCAAGGAATTAGCAGAGAAGGGACAGATTATTTATAAAAGGCAGGCTGCGTAATGGGGAATACTTTGTTATCAATTGCAAAAGCTGATATATAAACTGCTAAGAACCTTGTTAACAGTGATGATAAGTATCAAAAGCATCAGGCTGCCTATTTGACTCAGCAGGGTGTAGAGAAAACTTTAAAGTATGCTATTTCTCTAAAAACGGGAGGACAGCCTTGGGGACATGATATTACAAAACTTGTAATTTTAGCCCAACAAAATGGCGTTGATGTACCTGATTTTATTTGTAAAAAGGCTAAGATGATTACATCCTGGGAAGTGGTGTCCAGATATTATCCAACAAGCGTTATCAGGAGAGATACTATAGCACATGTCATTAGGGTCGCTGATGAATGGCAAAAGAAATTAAAATGATATTTTGTGGGTATGGCTTATGCTGTACCCATTTTTGACAAATGGAAGGATATTTGAAGAGATAACGTATATGAACGAAGACCAATATATTTCACGAATCAATCAACTTGAAAAAGAGATAGGTTATTTGCATAGTTTGCTCGATGAGGTTGGTATTACTTATAGAAAAGAAGCAAAGAATATTGAAGATCTATCTCCAGACAAGAACATTCTATTTGAAGATAATCAAGGTGCCAGAGTCAGACCTTTGGAAATAACCAAGCATCGAATAAAATTCTTCCGCAACTTGTTTAACGGACGAAACGATGTTTATAGTCTGCGTTATGGAAAGGTTAATAAGAAAACCGGAAAGCACAGCTACTATACTCAGTGTTGGTATTTTTGGAAAGATGGATTGTGTCCAAAGAGAAATAATCCCAAGTTTTCTTGTGGTGAATGTAGAAATCCGAATTATAAGGAATTGACGGATGAAGTGGTTTATGAGCATCTGAGAGGAAAGAAGGAAGATGCTTCGGATGTATTAGGGGTATACCCGCTACTTCTTGATGAAACTATAAACTTTCTTGTGTTTGACTTTGATTGTCATAATGATGATGTTTGTGGTGATGATTGGGCAAATCCTGATTCTGAATGGATGATTGAAGTAAACACATTTAGGAAGATATGTGAAGACAATGACGTGCCGATTTTAGTTGAGCGCTCAAGATCTGGTAAGGGAGCCCATTTTTGGATATTCTTTGAAAAGCCGATATTGGCATCTACAGCAAGAAGATTTGGAACAGCTTTGCTAACCAAAGGTGCCGAATCTGTTAATATGAAAAAATTCACATATTACGACAGAATGCTCCCAGCTCAGGACCATATTCCGATTAATGCAAAGACTGGGAGATCTGGATTAGGAAATCTGATAGCGCTGCCATTACAGGGACTGGCTTTACAGGCTGGGAATAGTGCTTTCATAGATGAAAACTGGAATGCATATCCTGATCAATGGGAGTGCCTCAAGAATGTTAAAAGAATCTCTAAAGAGATTGTTGAAGAAAAGATAAAGGCCTGGGGAGCAGATGGCTTATTAGGGGGCCTATGTAATGATTTTGATGAAGATGCAGATGATACCATGGCGAGAAAACAGAAGCCTTGGGAAAAAGAGAAACTTTCTTTTTGTAAGGAAGATGCACCTTCCGTAGTAGAAATCATCATTTCTGATAAGATATACATTAATTCAAAAGGAATGCAATATAAAATGCAGAATGCTATAAGGAGAATGGCTGCATTTAGCAATTCGGAGTTCTATAAGACTGCAGGTATGGGCTTTTCAACGCAAGGTATGTCTAGAATCATTTCTTGTGGTTATGATGATGGAGATTATATTTGTATTCCGAGAGCTCTTTTAGATTCACTAATTGAAAAATTAAATGCATCTGGAATTCCATTTTCTCTTACTGATAACAGATGTAAGGGAACTCCTTTAGATGTTTCTTTCAATGGTGCTTTATATGAGGAACAGATGAGAGGTGCACAAGCAATTTTGGAGCACGACAACGGTGTACTAGCAGCCACGACATCTTTTGGGAAAACGGTTGTAGGTGCATATTTAATTGTCCAAAGAAAAGTGAATACACTAATTCTTGTTCATAACACAGAAATTCAGAAGAACTGGATTGAAGATTTAAGCAGATTCTTAGATATTAAAGCTGAATTACCTGAATATAAAACAAAAACAGGAAGAATTAAAAAGAGAAAAAACTTGATCGGAAAACTGTATGCCGGGCATGACTCGATGACTGGAATAGTTGATGTTGCTATTTTTTCTTCTCTTGGAAAAGGTGATGAAATCAATCCAATTATCGAAAACTACGGAATGGTAATTATGGATGAGTGCCATCATGGAGCAGCGCAGACGGTTGAAGATGTAATTGGGGCAGCAAAAGCAAAGTATGTATATGGATTAACAGCTACTCCTAAACGGGAAGATGGACTTGAAAAGAAAGTGTTTATGCAGTTTGGACCTATTCGGTTCAGATATACTGCTAAAGAGAGAGCGCAGAAACAAGGCATAGCACATTTTGTATATCCTCGATTTACGAGGCTTGTAAGTTCTACAGATCTGAAGATAACAGACGCAAACCGGGCTGTAATTGAGTGTGATTCTAGGAATGATCAGATAATATCTGATGTGGAAGACTGTATTAAGGATGGTAGAACTCCGCTGGTATTAACCAAATACAAAGAACATGCGGAGCTGATTTATCAGAGATTGCAGGGAAAAGCAGATCATGTATACCTTCTGCAAGGCGGAGGAAGTAGAAAAGCTAAAGATGAAATGAGTTTGCAGATGCGAGCTGCTTCTGATGATGAATCTGTAATACTCGTGGCAATTGATAAATATGTTGGTGAAGGGTTTAATTTCCCAAGACTTGATACATTGATGCTGGCAATGCCTGCAGCAGCTGAAGGCAATATTGAGCAATTTGCCGGGAGGTTACATAGAGATTATAAGACAAAGACGGAAGTAATAATATATGATTACGTAGATTCGCATATCCGAGTTCTTGAAAAAATGTACCACAAGCGCCTTAGAGCTTATAAGAAGATAGGGTATGAAATTTGGAATAATGCGATTATAGACAAGCAGGATGCAAATTCTATCTTTGACATGGATTCATATGAAAGTGTTTATGAGAAGGATCTTTTGGAAGCAAATAAGGAAATTGTTATTTCAAGTCCAGGCTTAAATCATTCTAAAGTTGAATCTTTTATTAGGCTTGTAAAGAAAAAACAGGAAGATGGGATCAGAATAACTGTTGTCACCCTTAACCCAGAAGGATATCCGGAGGAAAGGATTAAAGATACCAAAGGAATTGTGCAGTTATTAAAGGACAACGGAGTAAACGTCAGAATACAGGATCACATGCATGAACACTATGCAATTATTGACAATGAGATTGTGTGGTATGGAAGTATGAATCTACTATCCAGAGCTAAGCCTGATGACAATCTGATTCGAGTTAAGAGTAAAGAAGCAGCGCTTGAACTATTGGAGCTTACTTTTGGATAATCAAAGATACAGATATGTTTTAAAGATTGATATCGCTGCTGTAAATATTGTTTGTTATTCAATAAATATGAATATCCTTTATCATACGAAAGTGGGTCAGAAAATGGACCAAAAAAGAAGGTAAGTCCGCAAGGCTCCTTTCCATGCTGGTTCTGAGATGTCACAAAAGTTCGATCCCGGTCGCCGGCAGTAATGTGTATGGCTGTAAACTTAGATTTTATCTGAGTTTGCAGCCTCTTTCATTATTTTATACATTTGGTACAAATCAGTACAATTTTGGTACAAGTCAGAAGATATCAGCATTTGAATGACTTAAATTGCATACAAGGATATACATAAAACGTGTATATTTATTTAGCAGATGCTTAATGCATTCATGAGCTGATCTTCAATATTCTTAGGCTCTTCCACTGTTTCATTGATATAATGCTCCGTCATAGCCCTATTTGAGTGTCCCAAAGCTTTCTGCAAATATGCAGTTTCTACACCAGCAGCCTTCAATGTTGATGCAACAGTGAGACGTAATTTGTGGCTGGACTTGTAAGGAACACCTGCATCATTACAGTATTTCCTAAGACGTTCATTAAAGGTATCATTGTTGATGGTTCTACCATGGCACATAAAGAGATATTCCCCATCAGGGTTAATCTCGTGAGCGTTCTTAATGATTTCTACAGCCTCAGGGACAAGATAGATATCTCTTACAGAGTAGTGAGCATTACCTTTGGGAAGTTTTTCATTAATATGCCTGGGAGTCTTCTTTACCTTCAGATGTGTCATATCAACAGAAAACAATGATTCTTCTACAAGCTGATACCTTCTACTGTCCTGATTTTTTCATCTGGATCTATCTTATATTTGGACATAAAAATCTCTCCCAGCGCATATCCCCCAAGCAGTTGCGGACTCGCTTTTTCATGCTGGATTTCTGCCGATGCATTTGTCTTTCCCATAAGAAGAAACCTACTGTCTTAAAAAATTAAATGTTCATGTTCTTTTTGTCTGTCACTGAAATCGTTTTAGAATTGATACAGTGTAACCATCATTGCTTTTGGAATGTCCCCAAATCTCAGACTCATTTTCTCATCGCCGTTCATAACGCGCTCCTTCAGCCACTTACCATCCTGCACCGTTCCTTCTTCCAGCTTAAGTATATCCATCTGTTTTTTATTTCCGGGCTTAACACTGAACTTTATGGAACAGTTAAGTCCGATGACAAGGAAACGGTTATCATCCAGCTCCACAGCCAGGCAGGCGCCAAGAGGTTTGCCGGACTGCCTTGGTCCATAGGAAACGGACAGATCATAATCCTCAAAGCGAAGGAAAGCGCTGTAATCTGTCTCACCGTGACGTACACAGGCCTGAAGATGGCTGCTGCCTCGATTCTGGAGATAAATGGGCTCCAATTCTTTCAGCAGACCGTAGGTTGCAGAGAGGCAGTCCCGGCTTCCGGTGATATCGAAAGCAGAAGGATCAATGTTCAGGGCAATCATAACCTCCATGGGTGGTCTGTCCACCTGGTCGGGATCCAGATTCAGATCCTCAATACCGAAGGGTGAAAAGCAGATGGCATTCTTTGCCCCAAATGCATAAAGAGCATAAGATGATGCCACGGCATCCTTGCGGATCTCCGGAATGAAAAGAGGGTTATCAGGTGTTGCATATTCATCCATTACATCTGCACAGTACGGAACGTAAACATCAGGGCCTAAAGTGAACAGAGACGGAGCTGCAATACGCCAGATATGATGAACTTTAGTAACCGGTCCTCCTGAAGGATAAGAGCCAGGGAACCATGGGCTTTGTCTGAGCCATGCATTTGCATAGCAGGGCAGGTCATAAACCTTCTTGCCACTTGATGCGATTCTCTCTATAGCCGTTGCGAAATGCCACGCCATAAAGCACTCTCCCGCATCTTCACCAAAAACATCTTCCCAGTTGCCCTGCCGTCCCACAGCATCGGACAATACTGTCGGCACCGGTGAAAAGAATGCGGCATCTGCATCGGCGCTATAGTCGCGGTCTGTACCAAGCAGGCCAATTTCATTTTCCACCTGCATCACAATGACTGTATTCTCTGTCTCATCCAGCGTCCGAATACGTTCCATGACAGCTGTGAATGCCAGACGGTCGCGTTCCACTGCCGCATCACACAGGGGTGATATGGTTGTCATCCGCTCGCCGTTGCACTTTTCTGCCCGGAAATACTTTTCGGCGTCCTTCTTCATCCAGGCAGGTACATACATGGATTCAGCGTTTTTCCAAAGACCAAACCACAGGAAACACAGCTTCATATTTTCCTCACGGGCCTTTAGTATAAGACCGTCCACGGTGGAAAAATCAAAGCACCCGTCTTCCGGTTCGATCAGCTCCCAGTAAAGAGGTACTATTACGGAATTCATGTTCAGTCCTCGAAGAGCCGGCCAGATTTGCTTCTCCATAAATGAAAGTTCAGATGCGCTTGAGTTGTGGATTTCCCCGCTTCTCATGAAAAAGGGCCGATCATGAACATAAAGGGTCGGGATGCCTTTTTCATCTCGCTTAACAAAGGGAATGCTCATATGGAATACTCCTTTCTGTCAATAATAATTACCTTTCAGTTATTTTCATACTAATATTGTAACTTGACATATTTGGAAACTCCATATTAATATACTAATATCCATATAAAATTATTAATGTATGTCATGGAGATTGCAGGATGCACTACACTTTCAGGATAAATCAGCGTCAGTACCGGAAAACTCCGCTGATTCTCCGCAATCTGGGTACCGACTATAATCAGGATGATATCGACCGACCTAAAGGTTTTCCCATCTGGCAGATTTTGTACGGGGTTTCCGGAAGCGGTAAGTTTAGTTTTGGCAGTACCCGTGGAGTTTTGCACCCCGGGCAGATTATCCTGCTGTATCCCGGGGAAGCCCACAGCTATCGCAGTATGGAAGGTGACTGGTATGTACACTTTCTTGGTTTCGACGGCAGCCTCTGCAAGGAACTGCTCTTTACGCTCGGAATGACACGCTCCGGTATTTACAGCCTGTCATCACCGGATAAGTTTCTGCGCCACGTAAGCGCCCTGGAAGAACTCATGAGCCAGCGAAAACCGGGGTGCCTTGCCGAATGTTCCAAAGAGCTGTACTCTCTCCTTCTGGACCTGGTAGAGAGCATGACCCTGCTGCCGGACTATCTCCTTACAGAGAGCACCAGCCTTGGGCGGGAGATGATACTCTATCTGGAAGACCACTTCGCCGAGGATATTTCGTTGGATGAACTGTCTAAACAGTTCGGGCGTACACCTGAGTATCTGAGCAGCTTTTTTAAGGAGAGCACCGGCGAAACGGTCATGAAATATCTTCGTCGTATCAGGATTCATCACGCTCAGGTTCTGCTGATGACATCTCCTGACACCGGGCTGAGTGATATTGCAAAAGCCTGTGGTTTTAACTCATCAAGCTATTTCTGCAAGGTTTTTCGTGAGACTCTGGGGATGACTCCTCAGTCCTTCAGAATGGGTATCACAGAAAGGGGCCGTCGCACTAATTGATATGCTCCCTTCTGGGTAGACAAGAGAAATAATAAAAATCTTGTACTACTTAGGAGGGAGTATTTTTATGTCCAAATATAAGATAGAGCCAGATGAAAAAATCAGGACAGTAGAAGGTATTCTTAATGGAAAAGAGACACAGCGACATGCAGCTGCACGTTTTGGAGTTGAACCCATCTTCTGCGAGCAAAAGGGTATGGAAAAGTATATGAAATTCACGATGTTCAAAAAGGAGACAACAGATAAGAAATATCACAATAATCCATTCAGAGCAGTTAATTTTGAAATTGGTGGTGATGGAAAAATGCGTTGTCCCAATGGGAAGACTTTTAACTTTCTATACCGTAAACCTGTAAAAGGGAACCAGTATGGACGAAAGGAAGAAGTCTACCAATGTGAAGACTGCAGTGGCTGTCCCTATGCATCAAAGTGCAAGAAGACAGATGGCAACAGAACTGTAAGAATAAATGAAGAACTGACTGCCATGCATCAGGAGGTCATAGATAATCTTGAGAGCATTCAGGGAGCACTTCTTAGAATGAACAGATCCATTCAGGCGGAAGGTACTTTCGGAATCAGCAAAAAGGATCGCTGGTATAAAAGAATAGTCCGGAAAGGAATAGAATCTGTAAAACTTGAGGTTCTTTTAGTTTCTATAGGTTACAACTTATATAAATATCACAATAAAAAGATGCGTCTCCAAGAAGCGGCCTAAACATAAAAAGCTTGTAGTTCTTGGGGAAAGGGGCATTATACACTTTTTTCCATAAAAGGAATAGTCCCGCATAAAAAATAGCAATAAAAGGGAGCTGGAAAAATGATTTCTCATTTTTTCACAGCCCCTTTTTTGTATGGTATGATTTTGGCATAACGTTTTTGGATAGTGATTTGAGGGATATATGAGAAGAACAGAAAATGTGGAATTGACCGTACTTTGTCTTATTACAGATGGCGATAGAGTACTTCTTCAGAACAGAATTAAAGAGGATTGGAAGGGATATACTTTGCCTGGTGGGCATGTAGAAATCGGTGAATCCTTTGTTGATGCAGTTATTCGTGAAATGAAAGAGGAAATAGGGCTGGATATTAAGAATCCAATGCTTGCGGGGATTAAGCAGTTTCCGATACAAGATGGAAAATATGAGAACGGTAGATATATAGTGCTTCTGTTTAAGGCATACGAGTTTTCCGGGGATGTCATTTCTTCTGAGGAAGGGCAGATGAAATGGGTGGAGTACAGTCGTTTATCTGAAATTGAGGCAGTAGACGATCTTGAAGAACTAATTGATGTTATCAATGATCCGAATCTTATGGAATTTCAGTATTTGGCCAGAGGAGATGACTGGTCTGTTTCTATAAAATAATCAGATGGTGAATATAATATGATTATTATGCGTGTTAATAAAGGAATGTGAGTAAATAATGAAAACTCTGATATTTAACGGATCGCCTAGAGAGCATGGCGATACCGCTGCACTAATAGAAAAGATAATCTCGGATTTACATGGAGATTAGGGCATAGTTTATCATTATGACGGAGCGACATATAAATGATACTTGTAACCGGAGCAAAAGGGTTTGTTGGCAGTAAATTAATGAAAATCTGCAAAGATGTGGTGGCCGCACCATCACTTAGAAATGCGTCTTTGGATCAGATCAAGAGAATTGTTAGTGAGAGCGGTGCAGATACTATTGTGAATACTGCAGCTATTTCAGATATTGGGGAATGCCAGAAAAATCCGGAGTCATCATATATTGCAAATGTTCAGCTGCCGGTGTTTCTTGCTAAATCATGCGAAGGGAGAAAGCTTATCTGCTTTAGCTCTGATCAGGTATATGGCGGACTTGAAGACAATGGGCCTTATACAGAAGAAAATGTTAATCCGGCAAACATTTATGCAAAGTATAAACTTGAAATGGAACAGAGGGTGCTTGATATCTGCCCTGATGCAGTTATGCTTCGCACTGAATGGATGTATGACTATTACGTAAAAAAGTCCAATTACTACATGAACATTGTAGATGCTAAGGATGCGGTTGCGTTTAGTTCTCGGCAATATAGAGGCATCACTTACGTAAAAGAAGTCGCTGAAAACATGGAAAATGTAATATCATTGCCGGGCGGAATTTATAATTTTGGCAGTGAAACTACAAAATCCATGTATGAGATAACAAGTCAGTTTATAGAAGAACTTGGGTTAGAAATTCGGCTAGAAGATGCACCTGCAAGGCACAATTTGTGGATGGACTGCAGTAAAGCAAAGAGATATGGTGTCATTTTTAGTGATGTTTCTAAAGCTTTGATGAAATGCGCAAAAGACAATGGATTTGAAATTAAGAATAATTCGGGAAAAGGGTGATTTTGCAGCGGACTTATAATTCCGATGATCTCTCGGAATCTTGAGTGATCATGCCAGCTAAATTCTGGCAATTGAACTTTGACAAGTGAATATTACCCAAGATGAAAAAAAGATGCAAAACAGGGCATGAATAATAGACATAACACTGTTGCTATGCCTGAGAATGCTGTATGATATTTACGAGATCATGCTACATTACAAACCAACTTTCTCAGGGCGGATTCGTAAGGCAGATCCCATGCATCCAAATGTTGTAACATGAGGATGTGATAGAGGCGGCAGTACCACATCTTTGTTGAGCGGTGCCTGCCGCTTTCTAGCTTGAAGTCTATTTTCTCACGCTTGTTTGAGCGT
>NZ_AUJI01000070.1 GCF_000424145.1 Butyrivibrio sp. AC2005 | reverse complement strand
ATCAATTGCACAAGCCATTGCCAAAAGATTAAGATATGAATCCAGAAGGTCATCACTATCATCTAAGATGGTCTTCCATCTGATCTTTTCTCTTTCGATGTATTCTTCCAGCAGTTCATCTGACGATGTTAAAGAAAGCTTACCTTCTTTTCCCACCCACACTTCAATAAAGATGCTAAGGTACAATGGTCGATAGTAATCGTCGCTTATAGAATTTCTAAAGCTTTCCTGTATTTTCTTACTAAGATTATCAATATCAGTTAAGTAATCATCTGCTAAATCACTATTATCTATCAACGGCAGATATGACTTAAAATAATTTTGAATGTATGAAATTTCATCATCTGTTGAGAGTTCAGATAGTCTAAGTTCTTCTTTATTATATTCTGCCCCTTCAAACAACAATCTCGTCTCAGAATCAAGCGCTTTCTTTATGTCCTTTAACCAAGCATCAGATTTCAACGCTCTTTCTATAAGGATTACCCTAAGCTTATATGGCGACGTTTCGAATATTTCTATATACTTTGTTAGGCATTTGGCACATTCATATTCACTTCCGAGGACATAATCAAATACCACAATGGTATCTGTGAATGGGATAAAAGTACCTATTTCATTTGCATCTTTTTTTGTAAAGAAGCCAAACCAGTTAGATGCAGTATTTCTCAGCGATTCAATTACAAGGCGGCTCTTTCCTATGCCGCCTTCACCTGTGGTAATCCACCAACTGAATTTCTTATCGGTTTCAATAAACTCTGTTATAGCTTTAAGCTCCGCTTTTCGTCCGACAAATTCGCTAAAACCATTAGAGAAATGAATTCTTCCAAATGCTGATGTTACAGGAACAGCTGCCTTGTAGGGATTCACCGCTACAACACTTCTTATGCCTGCTCTCCTGCGAAGCCTCATCAGTGCCATCTCAGAAAGAAACTCCGGGAGATCTGCGTATTCATCACCATAGAAAACCGGCAGTGCATTTGGTGGAAGTTCTGGAACATTATCCCCTTTTTTCATCAGATAAAAATAGGGAACGTTAGTATCTCTGAGCTTATCCACCACAAAATTCATGAATCCTGATAGGTTCGGATCTTCCACAGTCCCTCCGCATCCGACTATAACTATAGGATGCGTACTGATAAGATTCTGTATAAACTGTGCTCCGGCATTTGCAAGCACACTCTTATACTGCGGATCATCCGCGACAATATCATCAATATTGTTAAGCCTGTCATAAACGCCGTGAAGGTGTATAACCTTATTCTCCGAGTCACCCCTGATGATTGATAATATTTCAGCCGGAAAAGAATAAGACACCGCCCCACAGTTCACTGCTTCTTCAATAGTTAGATCATAATTAGTGGTAGTAATCAGATCTCCGGCGCGCCATATCTTGCGAAGAGCATCAATAAATGACTTATTGACAGGATGAAGCGCTCCAACAGTTTTATTCATATAATCTTCATATGAGGTTGTAGATTTCAGTTTCCCAAGCAGATATGTCACTGTATCTATGAGCTCATCAGATGACCAGGTTCCTATATGCTTATCAAGCTCATCCTGCTCTGAGATGGTCAGATAGTTCTTGCCTGCCAAAATCCAGCTCGGCCAGCTTAATCTGTGTTCTGCAAGAGACATGGACGCACCTGCACCACACAGATATACAATCTTCTGTTCAGTTGCTAATGTTTGCATGAGCTTGGGATAACTTGAAACTTTAGATGCGGACATATTACTTCCTTTTGTGAACAAAATAACTATCTATTATTGAAATAATAATTATGTCATATTCAAAAAGAACAAACAATTAATAATCGTATTAATATCTTCTTCTATCTGAGAATCTTTAATTACAAAATCATCATATTCGCCATCATGAGTAGTAGTTATAGCCTTCATATTTTTTCGATTATCTTGAATATCCCTTTCTGCTTCATCTGCTACAAGTGGTGTCATGGGCAGTATAAAAATTGTATTTCTGCTGCTACGAATTAGTAGCACCACCATGCTCGCAAAAAACATATATCTATAATAAATTGTTCTATTACCCCATTTATCAATTATTTCACGCGCATTACTATATGTTCGATCACAATAAACATATATTGTTTTCCTTATATTTTCGTGATTTGGAATAATATCATTTTTGTAATCGTAGTTCTTATAGGCTGTTAGTACGATACTTTTGATGTTGTCTGACAATAAAATATCTTGTATTTCATCTTTACTTAAGAAGCAACTGAATATTTCTTTTTGGATTAAATCATAAAAAAATATCACTTCTTGAGAAACACTATTTTTCCAAGATATCTCATCGTTGATGCCCATTTTAAATAATACATAATTCAATGAGTCTTTTAAGTTCCCTAACAGAAAAAGTGTGGAGTATTTATTTGAAATACATCTAGTTTTTAAAGTATCATAATCTATTTTTTTAAGATTTTTTACAATATCTTCTTCATTAAATGCTGTCGGAAGTTGCTGAAGAAATATATTAGCAATTTCTTTTTCTTGTATAGAAATTCTATCCAGAATATTCCTATATAAGAGCACACGTTTTGAATTCTTAAATATACTGAGCACGAATTCCTTTGTTTTATTAAGTCTTTCTTCAGAAGTAATAAGATCAGCTACATACTTCGTTTCTGCTGGCTCAGATAATTTATCCAAAATGTCGTCAAAGGTAGTTGCTGATTCGCATGAAGTAATCATAGATAGGAATATTTTATTAGGGAGATATTTTTTAGAAAAATCAGGAGATGAAACAAGTTTTTGTATAGTTTTTTTCTTTCCAAATAATTCTCCATCAAATTCATATATTTTTGTATTCATAGAATATAATGCTAATTGGAACACCTTGTGGGCTATAGTCAATCTATTCTCATTATTTTCATTTTTTAAATATGACAATATATGCAAAAACGGTTTTAAAAAATTATAATACTGAACATTATTGTTTCTTAGAGTTTCTATAAAACATGCGTATTCATTTTCGCTTTTTAACATATAAAATATGGCTTCAATAAATACTGCTAGTCCCTCTTGCACTTTTATGGTGTTAATAAAGAAAAAATCCTTAGAAGCCTTCTTCCTGTTATTATCTTCATAGTCTCCAATTGGAATTATAATCTTATTAAGGCAATATAAAATCAGCCCATAGGTACTCTGATTACTCAAAACAAAATGCGTATATTCGTGGATTGCAGTGCTCATAACATCTTTTTCATCCATTAAAGCATTTAACATTGTAAAGTTTTCAAAATCATATTGCCCATAAATCTGTATTTTCATAACAATTATTCACCGATTGTATTATTATCTGGCATTTTGTTTTGTATTAAATAATGATATCTAATTGCTTAGGGAAAAGCTACATGTAAAAAACACACGTAAGGCATCACGTCGATATCTACCTAATATTGAAAACATAAAAAGCAAGTATACTTAACCTATTTTGTTCTACGTATCATTACCTTCAATAATAAATTATGACATTATTGTATGAATAATATAAAGCAACGCACGACATTTTGAAAGCTCATCATATATTTGAACTGTCATGCATTTATGGATAAACGTTACAAGCTAATCATACATCTGAAGTAAAAAGAACATTGGAGATTACTTTGATATAATCTCCGCTGTTCTTTCTTGAATACACAAATAAATTTATACATATGTTGTTTAATTGCGTAATAAAACGTTATTCCGTTTCCTTTGTTACATGCATACTATTATAATTTTGTTCCTCTTCATCATCTGTCATGCCGCTAAAAGCACATAAAACATACATGAGCCAAGCAATCAAGACACATAATACCACTATTATTCCCATAATCTTCCCTTCTTACATCCTTTCAAAAGACCATTACACATCCGCATCATGCATGTTTTTGCTGGCTTCTTCTGAAAATCCTTCCGTACTCTCCTTCTGAACGAGTATCTTAACAGTTTCAAAAATAATCTGCAGATCCAAAAGAAGTGAATAATTAGTAATATACAAAAGATCCAGTTTCAGCTTATCAAGTGCAGTAGTATTGTATTTCCCATAAACCTGAGCATATCCGGTAAGACCACCCTTCATCTTATGACGAAAATCAAACTCAGGTATTTCTTGACAATACTTCTCCACATGTTCCCACCTTTCGGGTCTGGGACCTACTATAGACATATCTCCAGTAAGAATATTTATAAGCTGTGGAAGTTCGTCCACACGTATTGCTCTTATGATATTACCAACCTTGGTAATTCTGTCATCCTTTTCTCCTGCAGGATGAGGTCTTCCGTCTTTTTCGGCATCAACAATCATTGATCTGAATTTAAGAATCATAAATCTTTTGCCGCCTAAGGTGACTCTTTCCTGTCTAAAGAATACCGGTCCTCCATCCTCCAAATGTATTGCAAGCGCTGTAATTAAAAGGATTGGACTAAGAATAACGAGCATAGAAAAGCTTAGAGTTATGTCAAAAAATCTTTTTAAAAATCGCTGCCGTGGAGTAATACCATTATTTCTATTTAGGAAAAGAGGCGTATCAATAAGATTGAGTTCTTCAGAATTTTTCACCAAAATATCTGATATCTTAGGAAGAAAATATACTCTCTTATTAAGATCATAGCATATTTTAAGAAGTTTATTCTTCTTGTGAGCAGGAAGATCATTTAAAAGTACTGCATCATAAGACTTTATCCGCTCAATAATATTTTTTTCAGTCTCATCTGCTGATATCTGATCTTTTATTACATATTTATAATGAACACCATTTATTTTATCAAAAAGATCATTTTTGTAATCCCCATATATTTCAATAATCTTGAGTGGGGGAAATGTACGCCTATAAACATTTATCATCAAAAACGATAGAATGCAATTGATAATTGATTGTATAAGAAATGCAATAAAGTAGATTTTTATAAACTGAAAGAAATATCTAAACTGCCCTGTTATGGCACATGATACAAAGCATTCTATAATATTAACAGCAAGCAGTGTAAGAACCTGACTTGCCAAAATATTAGCAACTCTCTCAACTCCAATCTTAAAAGCATGAAGCCATTTGCCAATAACAACATAGATAATCAGGTAAACACTGGCAGCCATGCCAAGATTACCTATTCCTAGCAAGTATCCAGTATTGTTGTGATATTTAACAAATTCATACCAAAAATAGAAAAATACTATAGATGCAATTGCAGCTAATATTACTTCACAAATAAATCTAAATATGTATTTACCATTCATTTTTAACATATTTGATGCGTTAGTATTTGTATCTCCCAAATTACTCAACCTCATTATCAAAATATTTAACAACAAAACAGCGGCGCCTATGGCGCCGCCATTCCATTTGATAGTATAACATACAGCCAAAACTTCGTGAAGTCCTTCAGTCATGAGAAATATTAGAAATTCTCTGAAAAAAAATTACTTGTTGACACTTAATTCATTCTCATATGAACTGACTATATTCCCATTGAGATCAAAGAATTCTGTTAGAATAAGATTACCATTACCATCATAAGTATTTACTAACTTAGAATATCCATCTACAGAAATAGTTGGCATATCATTAACATCATAATAAGTATCACAGATAATTTGTTTATTTTCATTATATTCACGTTTTAGTCTTGCATAACCAAAGGCATTTTTAGATAGATTTCCAGATTCATCATAATAGCCAAGCTCTATCCGTAAACCATCCTCATCGTACTTGAACGATACCCCTGCGTATCCATCAGGTAAAGTAATTGGCAAGTTATTTGTGCCAAAGAACTCTTCAAATACAACCTGTCGATTATCATTATAAGTCCTTTTAACATACCAATAGCCGTCATTAATAAGCATTGGATTATTATCAACATCATAGTACCTATCAACAATTCGATTACCCACAGCATCATACTCAAATTCAATTGCAGACTGGCCTCCAGATAAAATTGCAGGAGTTTCATCAACTCCATAATACTCTTCTCTGATAACCAGATGACTATCATTATAAGACCTTCTAACAATTGTATAACCATCGGTATTTTGAGTTGGAGCACCATCTTTATCTAATATAACAAGTTTGGACACATTCCCGTCGGTATCATATTCCTTATCATATCCATAGGCACCGTTTGCCAAAGCTATAGGATTACCGTCTGTACCATAGTATTCTTCATGGATAATCTGATTTTTATCGTTATATTCTCTTCGTACGCACCAATAAGCATCATTGAAAAGTATTGGTTCATTTGCTGACCCGAAATACTTTTCCGAAATTCTGTGGCCTTTTTGGTCGTATTCATATTCAACAGAAGCCTGACCGCCCGGTAAACAAATAATTTCCCCATTAACACCATAGTATTCTTCACGTAATACTCGCCTATTATTGTCAAATTCCCGTTGCACCATGGCATATTGATTATTACATAAAGTTGAATTCATGTCCTCATCCAAACAGATTACCTTTGTTTGATTTCCAACATTATCGTACTCATAATCTGCCCCATAGTAACCGCCAAATATTTTCAGCCTATTGCCGTCCATGTCATAGTATTCCTCATGGACGATTCTTCCCATCTTATCAATAATTACATGCGTGTCATAATTTGGAGTTCTCTTGTAATTTATTTCTTTGCATTGAATATTCC
This sequence comes from Butyrivibrio sp. AC2005, assembly GCF_000424145.1. GTDB lineage: Bacteria > Bacillota > Clostridia > Lachnospirales > Lachnospiraceae > Butyrivibrio. The sequence goes on along the minus strand of NZ_AUJI01000070.1, from coordinate 4,484 downwards.
GAGCATCATCTCCTGATATTTTAAAATGTATATTTGCCGCCATTGTATTAAACGGCAACTCACAAACAAATATTCCTGATTCATCGAATTGATCAACAGAAATATTCTTTTCTGCAATAATGGTATTATCAGAACATTTTAATACCTGTAACAAACAATTCTCAATTTTTTTTTCATTTGTCATGTTTTTGCTAAGAGTAACCATTGCTGTGTATTGACCCGGATACAGATGTGCCGAATCCTCATTAGACTCAATACTGTATTCATAATCGTTAAAGCTTTTCAGATGAATTCCTTCTTCTTTTAAATATGTAATAACATCCTCGTCATTTGTATATACTATGTCCCATTCTGATATCGGAAAACATAGAAAACCTCTATCCCCAAAGTAATGAGAATCAAGTTTCTTGTCAGCTATTAAAACAACATGTTCATAAGCTACCAATCCTCTACTACACATTACTGAGTTTTTTATATTACCAAACTCCTGATTGTACGCTTCCGGGAAAGTATCCACATAAATATCACTTTCCGAAATTTCGCTGATAATATTTATAAAATCCTTTTCCTCATTAATTCTGTCAATAATTCTGTTCTTTACATTTCCCGAACACATATTACATGAAACAACGCCGGCAATAATCGCAACTATTCCTGTCACTACCCAGACAAAGTTTTTTATTGATATATGCTCAGAAGATACCTTTTTAAAGACAATCATACTTACAGCACAAATAAGCAATACTATTCCTGCTACAACAGCAAAAACAGCACTTAATGCGACTATAGTATATCCCGTACTGCCAATCAGTTTAATTCCTCCAATCAACGTCTTAAAATAGCTTTTTAACGTCGGGAGCATATAAATCACCGGCATTACCAACAGTGCGCCTGTAAAACCAAAGGCAAGAAAGCTCTTTTTCCTTATAGAGCATAATCTGCCAATAAACATACCTACAAACACCCACTCTATAAACATGATGCTTATGATATATTCCATGTCAACCGTAAGCCCAATTGACATAAGGCATATAAGAATTATTGAAAGTTTTCTTACTAAGTCATCCTTACATTTAAATAAACATATTATTGCTGCAACAAAAACTGAAACATACATGGCAAACGCAAGCATCCCAGAATCATACATTAGTGATAAAAAGGTATTTTCCGCAGGACCGGCAACACCTCCATCATTTCCTCCAAAGGCATGTATTCTCGATATAATGGGATTCAATTCATACCGAAATTGATGCAAAAGCCCCCTACCAAGTAATATCTCTATAAAAGAACCTTTGGGAAACACCTCCAAAGAAGCTTCAATATCTAGCATTCTAAGATTTGTACTAGAAGCTGAATCAGCCGGTTGAGTCTTTCCTTGAAGAACATTGATGACATCGGACCCAAATTCATAATACCGAGAATTCAAGCTTGCTAATAAATCTTTTCCATAAATAACCACTGTCGCTATAGCAACCATAGCGATAGCTATTAGAACTATTAGTATTTTATTATTTAATGTATTTTGAACTTCAGATGCATTCCCATTCTTCAAATATTTAAAAATACAGCAGGTTAATAATATCACAGCAATAATAGTACAAGCCTTAGATCCAGTACATATCAGCGATACCAAAGCAAGAAACGTGCCTGCTATAACTTTTTTCTTTTCTTGTATAAATAGCAGAGTTATTAAAAAGAATACGACAATCGAATATCCTTCCATGTTGCAGTTATTATAAAAATAATACATTCGCTCTTTTACATAAGATGTTCTGATAAAATCGAAAAGACAAATAAATGTTAGAAGAGCATACATCATCCAACATTTGCTAAAAATATTAGAAATAGCCTGTTCTCCTTTGTTAACGAGAACATATCCCGCAAATACTATTGCAAAAACAGAAATTGCATACTTGTCAGATGTTGGCCACTTTTTATTAATATATGAAAAATAAAACGTCCATGTTACTGTCATAAAAGTAAACAGTGGATAACTAATAGCAAAGCTTTTTAACCTATAACAATTATCCTTTATTCCTGTACCCATAAAAAAAACAGCAACCAAAAGAAATTGAAGAAACTCTTCACGAGAGTCATCACGTATGGACATCATCACTGCAAGAGTTATTCCCACATATAAATACACATTCCAGCTAATATATTTTTTCTCCAACATAATCAGAACGTATACTCCTTCAAAACTAACATACGTATTATTATATTAGTGTATCATACTATAAATCCTTTGATAATAAACAGCTTTTGCCTTTTTATCCTGAAGACCTGACAATATTTCAGCAATTAAACATATGTCATAAGTGCCTCATAAGTGCCTTTTATTTCATATTCTCCACTTCCAGCTGGAATGAAAAAGCTATCACCTTTTTTATAGTTGATCGTATTATTATTATTCTTTATTAAACCTTCTCCATCTAATATAAGAATATGTAAAAAGGTGTCATTCCCTACATTTCCCTTAAAGCTATTTGATATATCACAATTATTCGATATCTTATCAACAGTAAAGTACTTACATTTAGCAAGGTGATTAGAATGATTTGGAAATTCTTCTACAGGTCCCAGACAAGTAACATCCAGTGCATTGTCAATATGCAGTTCTCTAAATCTACCATCTTTATCTTTTCTTCCATAATCATAAACTCTATATGTTATATTTGAATTTTGCTGAATCTCAGCAAGTAAGATTCCTTTTCCAATTGCATGAATAGTACCGGACTCTATAAAAATAACATCCCCTTTTTTTACATACTTTTTGCATAATACTTCTGGTAATGTCTGGTCAATAATCCTTCTTTTAAACTCTTCTTTTGCAATCTCTCTGTTGAATCCATAGTAAAGAAAAGCATCCTTTTCAGCATCAATAATGTACCACATTTCTGTTTTTCCATACTGATTCTCATTTTTAAGTGCATATTCATCTGATGGATGTACTTGAATTGATAGATCTTGCATAGCATCAATGAGTTTGACCAGAACAGGAAACTTTTCAAAATTCTTGCAATTATTTCCAAGAATACTTTTTCCAAAATGATTTATATATGCTGATAAGGTTTTTCCTGCAAATTCACCATTATCTATTACCGATTCACTTCTAGGAAAACATGATAATTCCCAACTCTCAGCAGTTGCTGCACCTGCTGAGAGTTTCCCAAATTCTTTCACAAGTCTGTTTCCACCCCATAAGTAATCTTTTGTAGGTGCGCATAATTTTAAAATAGACATAAATTTTATTCCTCGTATATTAAAAACCAAAGGGACACAATTATCTGTGCCCCTTCCTCTGTATAACTAAAATGACATTTCATACTTCTGCTTATCTGATACATTTATCTCAGAACCTAGCTGCACTTCAATGAGTACCAGCCCCTCATCCCCAGCAATAACAGTATGTTTACAACCGATTGGCATCGAAACAACATCTCCAGATTTAATCATCTGTTCAACGCCATCAACAATAGCTCTACCACTTCCCTGAGCCACTGTCCAAACTTCATCTCGATGCTCATGGCTATGATAATTCATTTTATTTCTGGGATTCAAAGTTACTTTTACCGTCATTGAAACATCATCAACATCAATAACTCTATAGCTTCCCCAGCTTTTTTCCGCAAACATAACCTGTTGATCTATTTCATCAACAAATGGCTTTATATAAGAACTCTGCTCTTTGTCAGAAACAAGTATTCCTTCCGGTGATGCAGATACAACAACATCTTTAAGCCCCATACAAAGTACGGGAACATTTAACTCATTTACAATATGTACATTTGAGCAGGTATCATTCATCTGACCTTCACCAATAATTGACTCTTCCATTGCCTCCGTAAGCGTGTTCCATGTACCCAGATCTTTCCATTCTCCGCTATATCGTAGAACATCAATACTGGTTTCCTGTTCGACCACAGCATAATCGAAGCTAATTTTCTTAAGATTTACATACTCGGTAAAAAGTTCTTTATAAGAAGCTGTGCCAAGTAATTCCTTACTCTTATTCAAAACATATGAAAGTTTATATGCAAATACGCCACCATTCCATAGAGCTCCATCTGAAATGTATTCCTCAGCCTTCTCTTTTGTGGGCTTCTCGGTAAATGCATAACCACTAACCCCATTTTCGTCAATAATAGGCTTTATATATCCGTATTTCTCAGAAGGATATGTGGGATTAATCCCCATAAGCACAAGATTTTTAGAGGCTTCTGGCATGATGGTGGGTACTATGCCAGTCCTCTGATGTATATTTGCAATTGAAAAACCATCTGTGTTTCTGTAATGTATTAGCGTCCAAACTATACTACAGAGATACCAGAGGTACCCACAGATGGTTTCTGCTAATACATTATGTAAAAAATTGCTCAATGTCAATCATGCTGTCGTAGAAGATGCAAACTTCTATCTTGATCGGGATGGTGTTACCCACCTCAGAATCCATGCGCGGACGGATAAATGGCATCAGGATGATT
>NZ_AUJI01000069.1 GCF_000424145.1 Butyrivibrio sp. AC2005 | reverse complement strand
TTTTGTTCTGTCCGTTTTACCTTGTTAGGTTTTGTTCTCTGAATATTCTTTTTTGGAATTTTCAGGGTTGCATTACTATTTCATTGTCAATGTGCAGGAGCCTGGAAACCGCTCCATTACTGCGTTTGTGGCTTTTCTGCCGCAGCAGCAACGAATAAAAATATATCACTTGCCAATTATGGTGTCAACAACTTTTTTTATTTTTTTTAAATTTTTTTATCAGCCATGAATTCCAGAATTCTGACTACCCCCTCTACAGCCTCTCTGGCGCTTACATCAAGTATTATTTCTCCCTTTTCTGAAGTTGCTCCGGAAGGGTCTCCTCCAATTCCTATTGGATTACCTTCATCCGTCACAAAATCTTCTCCCATCCACGGAAGTGATGTACTACCAAAGAAGTTCAACCTCCCGGCCTTTTGTGATATAGAATGTGTTCCCTTTTGGGATACTGACAGATCAACAAGGCTTTCATCTCTCGCCATAACCATTGCTGTCTCCATCTCACCACCATGAAAGTCAGCTTCATTACCAGGAGTTATTGTTTTCTTTACCTCAGGATCAGAAAATGCTCCGGAAGCAATCAGATATACGTAAACGCCCAAATCTCTTCTGATCTGTCTGCTGACTATCTCTGCTGTAGCACGGTTTCCACCATGACAGATAAGCAGTGCTACATGATTAAATCCATGACGACTGAGGCTTTCTACAATATCATATATAACGTTGTAATATGTCTGTGGTTTAAAGGATATAGATCCGCAAAAAGAAAGATGTTCTACACTATAGCCAACAGGAATTGTAGGAAAGAACAACACTGAACCCGAAAGGTTACTCTCCGTTTCTTCTATAGACAACTTTTCCATCATTCTTTTTTTCATCTCGTCTGCAATTATGCTGTCAGTGCCAAGTGGCGCCTGATTCCCATGCTGTTCCAGGGCGCCAAGTGGCACAATTACGAGAGTGTTTTCCTTATCAACCTGCTCCATCTGAAGCCTTGACAATTCCCAATACTCTCTTATCATTATGCTGCCTCCTGACCTTGTACACTTTCTGTTCTCAAGTCTCTAGCAGCAGGTATTGCAGCCAGAAGCCTGTCATATATAGCATAACCAATAAAGCTGTTTATTGAGAGTTTAACAGCGTTAAACGGAATAGTAGCATATATTATGAATGTCTGAAGATTTTGTATCCTTGCATTAACTCCGCCAACCATCTTAACCACATCGTCAAGAGATACTCCCATAGCTGTAGCATATAAAGGCAATGATACGCAGGCATTCAGGAAGCATGCAACAGAAGTTCTTATTACTACACTTACTATAAGTGCCACAGCCGCTGCTTTCCTCGTCTGCCCCATCTTTTTATAGACAATCCATGTAGGGATAATAAATAGGATAATTGCCATAAGGTTTACTAATTCACCTACATACATGGAGTTTGTTCCTGTAAGAAGCAGCTTGATTACCAGCTTGATAACCTCAACCAGCGCTCCCTCAACCGGTCCCATAAGGAAGAGCGCAACTATTGCAGGCACATCACTAAAGTCAAACTTGTAAAATGGCGGCATCATAGGCACTGATATCTCCAGTGACATCAGTACTCCCGCAAGTGCAGCAAGCATTCCTGTTAATACGATTTGTTGTGTTGTGAATTTCTTTTTGAACATTTGATTGTTCCTCCCCGTGTTCTTTAGATTTTGAACCGAAGGATTCCCAGGGATTAATGGCTTTGTCCTACTGATTATTGTGCCATGAAAGAATGTCTCTTCCTTAGAAACAAAAAAAGCGAAGCCAGCATGGGGCTCCGCCTATAATCACACAATAAAACAGCAAAATAATAACCATTATCATGCATTACTTCTACCATCCAGACTTTACTGTCGGTCTTGGAATTTCACCAAATCAGTCGCTTTCGCGAGTCGCGGACTTTTACCGCCGGTCGGGAATTTCACCCTGCCCCGAAGAATTATTCGATTTTCATCATCTACAATATCAAACTGATTATCCTAAGTCAACAATACAATCGTATAAATTGTATTGACATGTAAAATAAGTAATGCTACTTTTCTAATTAGTGTTTTAAGAAAGGCTAGGCTAACAAATTGTTCCAGCAAATATCAACAGAAAACAATATGAAAGCAAGAAATCTCGTTATTGCGCTCCTGGGAGTTGCAATAGCTTTTGTTGTGCTGTTTTCTGCTATCTTTGTCTCTCTTGAAACCTTCCATAGCTGTGATGGCGATAACTGTCCCATCTGCGAGATGCTTCAGCTTTGTGAAAAAACCATTAATCAGCTAAGCGATGGGCATATTGCTGTTTCATTTTTTGCTCATCTCATTTTTCTTTTAATCGCAGGAGTTATTCTCCCCCGCGATATTTTTACACGTTCAACTCCTGTTACCGAAATGGTAAGAATGAATGATTAAATAAAGCTTTATTTCTATGTAACGCTAATAATCATTTGTTTTATAAGGAGAATTCCCAATATGAAAAAGTTAATATCGATTCTTTTTGCAGCGCTTGTAATAGCGTCTTCTTTGAGTGCATGCACCTCCATGGCACAAAGCGACGCTGTAATCATTGATGAGGAGGCGGTGCCTTCAACCGATGAGGCAAAAACCATTAGTATTGTGACCACAATTTTCCCGGAATATGACTGGGTTATGGAGATTCTAGGTGACAAAAAGTACTCCACTGACGTAACCATGCTTCTTGATAACGGCGTAGACCTCCACAGCTACTCTCCAACTGCCGAGGATATGATGACGGTTGCTAATTGTGATCTTTTCATTTATGTGGGTGGTGAATCTGACGAATGGGTTAACGATGCACTAAAAGAAAAGGTAAATCCTGATATGAAGGTTATAAATCTCATGGAGGTTCTTGGCAGCTCGGTAAAAGAGGAAGAAATTGTTGAAGGCATGGAAGCTGAAGAGGAAGAAGCCGAAAACGGGGAAGAAGCTGAGGAAATCGAATATGACGAACATGTATGGCTTTCGTTAAAAAACGCTGCCATTTTGTGTGACAAAATTGCTTCCGAAATATCAGAGATTGATCCCGTAAATACTGATTTTTATATGGAAAACGCCAACACTTATATTGAGAAGCTTAATGAACTGGATAAACAATATGCCGACGCTGTCTCATCAGGAATTAAGGACACCCTTCTTTTCGGAGACAGATTCCCTTTTAGATATATGGTGGACGATTATAATCTGAAATATTATGCAGCCTTTGTGGGATGCTCAGCTGAGACAGAAGCAAGCTTTGAAACAATCGCTTTTCTTGCAGGAAAAGTAGATGAACTGGGACTAAACTCCGTACTCACAATTGAAGGCGCGGATCATCGCATTGCTGAAACTATAGTCCAGAACACACTAGGCAAGGATCAGGAAATTCTTACTCTTAATTCGATGCAGTCCACTACTTCCGGAGATGTCCAGAATGGCGAAACATACCTCGGAATAATGGAAAATAATCTTGAAGTACTAAAAGAAGCACTGAAATAAGTTGCGTTTTATAAAGAGGATCGTAATATGGCACTACTTACTGTAAAAAACTTAAAGCTTGGCTACGAGTCTGATGTTATTCTTGACGGCCTTAGTTTCACTGTCGATAAAGGTGATTATCTCTGTATTGTGGGAGAAAACGGATCGGGAAAATCAACTCTTATGAAGACTCTTCTGGGGCTTATGAAGCCTCTGGGAGGAGAAATATTAACGTCTGATGGGTTATCCCGAAATGAAATAGGGTATCTTCCACAGCAAACCCTTGTACAGAGAGATTTTCCTGCTTCGGTTTGGGAAATTGTACTCTCGGGATGCCAAAACAGCAGGCGTCTAAATTTTTTCTACAGTAAGAAAGATAAGGCTCTTGCAAGAAAAAACATCGAAAGGATGGGATTAAATTCCTATATGTACAAATGCTATAGAGATTTATCCGGAGGACAACAACAGCGCGTACTCCTTGCAAGAGCGCTTTGTGCCGCTAAGGAGGTTCTGCTTCTTGATGAACCTGTAGCAGGACTTGACCCTATTGTCACCGCGGAAATGTATGACCTGATTGATTCTCTAAATAATGACGGAATCACAATAATTATGATATCACATGATATTGCCGCTGCCACAAGATATGCGAGCCACATTTTACATATTAGTTCTGATTTATTCTATGGCACAAAGGATGAATATCTGAGGGCTAATACAAGCAATTCTTTTATCGGGATACATGATAGTGATTTATTGAAAGGAAAGATAGTAAATGGATAAGCTTATATTGTATATGCAGTATCCCTTTGTAAGATACGCTCTTATAGTTGGGACTCTTATTGCCCTCTGCTCCTCTCTGCTTGGAGTCACTTTGGTGCTCAGAAGGTTTTCGTTTATCGGCGATGGACTCTCACACGTTGCCTTTGGAGCTATAGCCATAGCAAGTGTCTGCAATCTGACAAACAAGATGCTTCTGGTTCTTCCTGTGACCGTGGCCTGTGCCATTTTTTTATTAAAATCCGGTCAAAACACAAAAATAAAAGGAGATGCCTCCATAGCCATGATATCCGTTGGAGCTCTGGCATTCGGGTACCTTCTTATGAATGTGTTTGGAACCAGCGCAAATCTTACAGGTGATGTCTGCAGTACACTTTTTGGATCTACTTCAATCCTCACACTTACAGCCTTTGAAGTCTGGCTGTGCGTTATTCTTTCTGCTGTTTCTGTTTTATTATTTATACTTTTTTATAACAAAATATTTGCCGTTACTTTTGACGAAAATTTTGCGAAAGCCGTAGGTACAAAGGTCGATACCTATAATCTTCTGATTGCTATGGTAATTGCTGTCATTATAGTCCTTGCAATGAATCTGGTAGGATCATTACTGATATCCGCACTTATTATTTTTCCCGCACTCTCTGCTATGAGAATTTTTGACAGCTTTTCCAAGGTCACGATACTGTCCGCGCTTATATCTGTTTTATGCGCTCTTTCAGGTATTTTAATATCAATTGTTGCAGGAACCCCTGTGGGATCAACAATAGTTGCAACCCAGGCTGTTATGTTTGCTATTTGCTGTGTTTTGGGAAAATTGGGAGGAAAGCTTGCATGAAAATGAATAATGACATAAATAAAAGTAAATATATAAAAACATCTGTGGTATGCGGCATATTTGCAGTCATGGCTTTAGGTTGCGGCGATCCCTCAAATATGAATTCCACTAAGGCTACTACAACCACTTCCAGTGTATCCGATGTTCTTGAAGCTAAAGCTCAGGAAGCTTCCACAGATATATCTCAGGAAGCCGTATCTTCGATAACGGTACCGGCTCCGCAGGTTGACTCTTCAGAACCTGTCTATAAATCAGAGCCGGATGCCTCTGTGGATGTAGATCTTACAGCGATGTCTTCTACCATGGTCTATTCCGAAGTTTTCCAAATGTGCTATTACCCCGAAAACTATATTGGAAAAACTGTAAAGATGGATGGATTCTACGATGTGTATCAGGATGAAACATCGGGAAAGGTATATTACGCCTGCATCATTCAGGATGCAACCGCCTGCTGTGCTCAGGGCATTGAATTTCAGCTCGCAGGCAATAATTATCCTGATGAAACCGTCACTGAAGTGACAGTAAAAGGGACCTTTGACATATATGAGGAAAATGGTACAAAATACTGTACTCTTAAGGATTCAGAACTTATAAGCTGTAACTAATCTTACACATCAGGAAAGCACAATTACCATTCCTGTAAAAATAACGATCCCAACAATCCAAATCAGAGAATAACGTATGTGTTTTTTTAATATTTGATTCCAAGTATGCATATTAGTACCTCCTCTCCAATTAGCTTGCAACGGTAAGTTGTTCCAATGATCTGCCGTTATTATGTGCTTTACTATATACCTCTGTACATTTCTTATATTTTTCAAAGGTCTTTAGGGCAGCATCTTCATCCCCGTAAACCTTCCAAAAACCTGTGTATTTCACTCCTTCATCAGGGCTTCTCATGAATCCAAGCACATCTGCGACCGGGTATCCAAGAAAAAGACCTATTTCATGCGGAAAGGTTGTATCCTTAGCAAGATGCTTGGCAAGCTGTGCCACACATAAATCGGCATTGTTATAAGAATATCCCTTTTCTTTTAATATCCTGCATACCTCTTCATTGGCAAAATCCCTTTTCAAATACGCAGGCCTGTATAAATAAATAAGTACATAGCCTTTTGAGTACTTTACCGGTATCATGCGAATTCCTTTAGATGATAATCTGCTGTTAAACTCGCGGACTTCCTCATTAAATTTGTCCTTATCATCACACTCAACTGTAAAAAGGTTACCTGTCTTTAATCCAGCCAGGGTTGGTGAACATAGCCTTATCAGTAGTTGATCCCCCATTTCTATATCCTCCGCTATTTAATGTTAGTTATTGCTAACTTTTCTCAAAAAGTAAAACCCGCTTGATTCCGGGCATTTAACGATGTTTTTCCATATTGTGAAAAATATTATCAATTCCTTTTCTTGATTAATATGTTAGCATTTGCTAACTTATTTTTCAAGAGCTTATAAAAATCTTTTATATAAATGCCTAGAAAGGATGGGAAAAAGTATGAGTAAAGTTAAGGTTATTTTTTGGAGCGGAAGCGGCAACACACAGGCAATGGCAGATGCTGTTGCAAGTGGAATAAACAGTGCCGGTGGCGAGGCTGAAATTGCTTCTTTCAGTTCAATCAGTCCTGCCGATGCTGCAAATGAACCGGTTATTGCTTTCGGATGCCCTGCAATGGGAGCCGAGGTTCTTGAAGAGGGAACAGTTGAGCCATTTATGGCAGACTATGAGACAAAGTGTAGCGGTAAAAAGGTAGCACTATTTGGTTCATATGGATGGGGAGACGGCCAGTGGATGCGTGACTGGCAGGACAGGCTTGTAGCAGCAGGCGCTTCCATTATCGGAGGAGAAGGCGTTATAGCTAACAATGCACCCGATGACGATGCTATCTCACAGTGTGAAGATCTTGGAAGAATGCTGGCACAGGCATAAGTTCTCTGAAAATTCATTTGGGAATTGGGCGCCTTCAGGCGCACTTAGAAAAAAATGAGACCGGAAAAACTTCCGATCTCATTTTTTCATTGCTTCTTATACCCCGTATACATTGTAAGCAGAAAACATATAACTGTAGCCCATGCAAAAAATTTGTGGTAATTCATTTTACTCCCTCTCTTTCTTTTCCCTTTGCAGATTAGTCATACTATGAAGTCCAAGAGCTATAGTAGAACCGTTGTGAAGAGTTGCGCTTGTGGCAGGTGCTATGGTTCCAAGAAGTCCAAGTCCTATAAGTCCCAGATTGAATCCAACTACAAAGCGATAATTGAAGCGAATTCTCTTCATAAGAAGTTCGCTTAATTTTTTTAATGTAATGAGCTTATACAGATCATCTTCAGATATCATAACATCTGCTATTTGTCTTGCAAGCTGGGCACCTTCGCTTATGGCAATGCCACAGTCAGCCTCTGAAAGGGCCGGAGAATCATTTATTCCATCTCCTATCATAACAACCGTGTGTCCTTTGGCTTTCTCCTGCTGCACAAATCCGGCCTTTTCTTCCGGAAGGACCTCTGCATAATATGAATCTACTCCTACCTTTTTAGCCACCCGTCTTGCGATATGCTTGGAATCTCCTGTCATCATAACAATGTTTTTAAATCCGGCCTCATGAAGCTTTTGTATAACATCAGGAGCTTCAGGCCTTAAGGGATCCTCAAGACAGATAACAGCCGAGAGCTTACCACCTATAGCAAGGAACAATCTGGAATACCTCTTTGAGATACCATCGAGTTTTTCCTGTTCACCTTCCGGAACTACACACTGCTCATCTTCCATTACAAAATGCCAACTGCCGATTACTACCTTTTTACCGTCAATATCAGATGATATTCCATGTGCCACAACATATTCAACCTTGCTGTGCATCTCATTATGCTCAAGACCTTTTTCAGCCGCTTTGGCAACTACAGCATTGGCAATTGAATGCGGATAATGTTCCTCAAGACAGGCAGCTATACGAAGCATCTCGTCCTTGTCATTTCCTGAAAAGGTAACCACATCAACTACATTTGGCGTCGCCATGGTAAGAGTACCCGTTTTGTCAAAAACTATTGTATCCGCATCAGCGATAGCTTCCAGGAATTTGCCTCCCTTTACGGTAAGATGATTATCCTGACACTCGCGCATGGCAGATAGTACAGTCACCGGCATTGAAAGCTTTAATGCACACGAAAAGTCTACCATAAGAACAGATAATGCCTTAGTCACATTCCTTGTAAGAAGATATGCAAGGATAGTGCCTCCCAAAGTATATGGTACCAGCTTGTCTGCAAGGTGCTCGGCCCTTGACTCAACACCTGATTTGAGCTGTTCGGACTCTTCTATCATTTTTATAATCTTTTCATATCTGGTAGCACCGGAAGCTTTTTCAACCTTAAGAACGATATCGCCTTCTTCTATTACAGTTCCTGCATAAACGTAGGCGCCTTCCTTCTTCTCTACAGGAATGCCCTCCCCCGTGAGTGTTGCCTGGTTGACCAGTGCTTCGCCTGAAACTACTGTCCCGTCAAGTGGTATTACGCTTCCTACTCTTACGGAGATCTCATCTCCCGGTACAATCTGGGCGATTGGAACCTGTACCTCGACTCCATCCTTTTTTAGCCACACCCTGTCTGACTTTAGCGCCATACTACGGGCAAGATCGTCCACTGATTTTTTATGTGTCCATTCCTCAAGAAGATCACCCACTCCCAGTAAGAACATAACAGATGAAGCTGTTTCATAATCTCCTGTTATGAGAGACACTGCTATAGCAGTGGCATCCAGTACAGACACCTCAAGCTTTTTGTGCTTAAAAAGACTCACAAGCCCCTTTTTAATGAACTTTATGGCAAGTATCCATGCCTTTACTCTTCTAAGAGGAGAAGGCAGAAAAACTCTGCACCCATAATGAACAATAACGTTTGTTATGAGTTTTTCTTTATATGATGCCATGAGCTCACGGCCTGTGTTTTCAGGAACAAGAGCCTTTATATCCTCAGCATCGGCATCGAATTTCAGGATATTATCAAGAAGTGCATCCCTATTTCCTTTATAGATGACTACTGCATCCGCACTTCTCTCGTAAACGGTAGCTTTTTCCACTCCATCAAGAGAAAGCAGATAGTATTGCAATCTATCTGCTTCTTCAAAGGAAAGACGTCTCTTAGGCATGGAAAAGCGGATTCTCCCGTTTATCTCATGTTTAATGACAATTTTCATATATGATTACTCTCCGACTTCTACGTCTTCCTTAGCCTTACGCTCAGCGTTGATTTCCTTTGCTTCAGCCACAACATCATCACAGTTTACCTGGATTTTGTTAGCTGTATCCATCACACATTCCTTAGCTCTGAGAACTGCAGCAGTTGTATGTGTATAGCACTTTTTCGCGTCTTTACTGGACAAAACCTTAATACCTGCTGTTCCAAAAAGAACTCCGCCTAAAAACCATACGCAATGATGCCAATTCTTCATAATCATATTCTCCTTTTCTGTTAGCACTATCTAATTATCCGTAAATGAAAACAAACAAATGCGAGAGTCCTCCCACATTTGTTTGCTTTTTAAGCATAGCACAATTGAATAAATGCTAGTAGATTTGCAGATGATAATTTTTCTCAGTAGGTTTATAAAATAGAACGTCCCTCTGTCTGGTCTTTACAGAACAATCTCATACATCTCACCCATGTTCTTAAAACCATCCTTAGGTGCGCATTTATTGCAGTCTCCTCCGCAGCCACCGTTGCAGCAGGACATATCCACCCTGCGGATTATGCCCATATGCTCAAGGTATTCAATTTGCCGTTTCACATCCTCTACTGTCGTGTGAAGTTCTATTGCCAGGAGTTTTTCTGTCCTGGCACGGCCATCACTAAGTAATGCTAATAAATCCCTCATTTTAATCCTCGCAGAACATTTTATCTTCCAAAAACCGGCTCATATTTTTTTAAAAAATCAGCAGACCAACATGATAAGCAACCGCTGCCAAAAGCAAAGCTGTTGCCGTGTAATACAAGGCAATTTTTGCTGTCCACTTAACCGAATATGTCTCTTGGAATGTCGCAGCAAGCGCCACAACACAAGGCATGTTGAAGGTCATTGCAAAAATAAACGCAAGTGCCTCTGCTTTTGAAACATTTGAGAGCAAAATTTCATTGAGGTTAGACGCTGCCCCTGCACCGCTCATAGCATCATTAAATGCTGTAGAAAGGTTTCCTCCGGTATAAAGCGCGCTGATAACTCCAATAGCACCTTCTTTTCCTACTGCGGAAGCTATAAATGCAATAAATAGCTGCCATCCGAGACCGAATACTCTTGTTACAGGTTCAATTGCTGTTCCGATTCGATAAAGAATTGGCTGAGCCCCCGGCACAAAGGTGTAGCTCAGAAGCCAAAATACACCACAAACCAGAAGAACTACACTTGATACACGTTTAAAGGTATCACCTGTTCTTCCAAGTACATATCTTAAAAGAGCACCGATCTTTGGCTTATGATAAGGCGGAAGTTCCATTATCATTCCATATCTGTCACTCTTTTGAACAAGCTTTCTTCCGAAAATCTTAGCTGTTATCCACATATGAAGTATCATCGTAAGCAGAATAACTACAATAACAAGTACTGCTCCCGGGCCAAAGAAAACTGCCGAAAGCATCGGTATTACTGCCCATGCTGCACCGCACGGAACTGCCCAGGCAAGCGCTATTGTCAAAACCTTCTGCCCCCAGTTATCAATAACACGTGCTCCTGCTGCACCACCCATTGTGCATCCAAAGCTTACAAGGAATGGCATTACAGATTTTCCCTGAAGACCAAGCTTTCCCATAGTGTTATCAAAAACATAGGAAATACGTGCCATGACACCCACTTCTTCAAGAAGACCAAAAACAAGTGTTACGCCAAATACAAAGCCAAGCATCTGAATAATGTAGGTAAATGACTGTATTATAACGGTGCACACTATCTGAACCAGAATATCAGGTGCACCCACGGATGCAAGCGCAGCTGCAACCGGAGCCTTTATCGCACCTATCCCCTGACCTATGGCCATAAACGGAAGTGCAGGTATAAAGGATCCGATAAGTCCAAGAAGGACTGTCAGCACAACTGCAGGCTTACCCCAAACCTTACTAAGGTATATCTGATCCAGCTTGCTTAATGCCACATTTTCTTTTTTGGAGCTCACACATCCATCCAATATCTCATCAATCCAGCTGAATTTGCTGCTTCCGGTGGCAATAGCTCCCTGACTTCTATTGCAGATATTTACTACATTTGTATAGTTCTCCGGAGTAAGCTTATCCTTAAGTAGGGAAAGAACCTGCTTATCGCCTTCAATAGCTTTTGCGGTAAGCCACATTGATGTATACCCGGGTATCAGATTATCAGGTATGAGCTGCTTAAGAAGTGAATACCCCTCAATTTTCTCATACTCTTTTTCAAGGGCTGTTACATCTATCTTCGTTTTCTCTCTTACTGCCCTCTCCATTATCTCGTAGTAGGGCTCATATTTTTTCCCATCTGTAGCAGAGAATAGAAGGACAGGTATTCCAAGTCTTTTCTCTATAGCCTTTACATCTATGGTTTTTCCCTGATCCCTGGCCACATCAGCCATGTTCAGCACAAGAAAGCTTGGTACATCTATTCCTGCATAATCCGCAGTCATGAAAAGACTTCTTTCAAGCTGTGAGCTATCAGCAAGGATACAGACAACATCTGCCTTTCCTGAAGAAATGTACTCCCTTGTAATGAGCTCTTCATCAGAATTGGCAGTAAGACTATAGGATCCCGGAAGATCAGCCACCGCACACTCCATCCCTTTGTAGGAAAAGCTTCCCTCCTTCTTCTCAACAGTCTTACCGGGCCAGTTGCCGACATGCTGTCTTAGACCTGTAAGCGCATTAAAAAGTGTTGATTTACCGGAATTTGGCTGCCCGAGCAGCGCAATTGTCGCTGTACTCATACTGCCACCTCCCTTACTTCAATACCCTTGCACTCATTCCTGTTAAGAGCAATCATGGTGTCTCTTGAGTAAATCAGCATAGGTCTGTTCTTATCATTCCTGATAACTCTTATGCTGCATCCCGGAGTGAGGCCTATGGAAGTAATTCTGCTCATAAACCTGTCATCTCCTGACAATTTTTCAACTATTAGATTGTAATTTAAATAAATAGACCAATATGCTATACTGATAATATAAAACCTTTGGAGGTGATTTCAGTATGGCAAAAGCGCAACCACTTATTCTTCCTGATGATGATCGTGAGTACTTTGAATCTATAGTTCGCACCAGAACCATGCAGGCCCAAATCGTATCAAGAGCAAGAATTCTTCTTCTAAAGGCTGATGGCGAATCTGTAGATGCGATAGCTGAAAAGGTTGGGCTCAATCGTAACAGCGTATTACTCTGCCTTAAAAAGTACAAAAATGGTGGTGCGGAAAATGCTATTTTTGATACTCCTGGTCGCGGCCGAA
>NZ_AUJI01000068.1 GCF_000424145.1 Butyrivibrio sp. AC2005 | reverse complement strand
GTTCATTTGCAAATGTAAAAGAAGACATGAACTTCAGAAGATATTTGTATAAGGGGACGAAGAATGTTCTTGCACAAAGCGTGTTGCTTGCAATCGGATTCGATATCAATAAACTGCATCACAAGATCATGGCCGGCCGAACAGGAACTCATCTTTTTGAGCTAAAGAAAACGGCATAATTTTTGATCCTTAAAAATCAAACTCCTGTATCTGATCCGAAGATATCTTCGGACTATTAAGTTACTCTAAAAATATGAGATATGAGCAGAAAGCAGATATAAGTACCGATTTTTAGGCCTGAAAAAGGGCCATCGCCCAGATGATTTAATCATCTAATGCGACAGCCCCATTTTTGTTTGCCTTCATAGTAACATGACATTATCAGATGGAGCTCCGCTGCAGAGGAGTATAAACAAATGATCGTTACGATGGAGGTATCGAGATGAGTAAAGGTTATACAGAGATTGTTTATATACTGGACAGAAGCGGATCAATGGGCGGACTGGAGTTGGATACAATAGGCGGTTTCAATTCCATGATAAAAAAGCAGCGCGAGACCGGCGAAAAGGCATATGTATCAACGATCCTTTTTGATGATGTGACAGAGGTTCTTCACAACAGAGTGGATATCAGAGAGGTTAAGGACATTACTCCTGAAGAGTACTATGTTAGAGGATGCACAGCCCTTCTGGACGCAGTCGGCGGAGCTATCAAGCGCACAGTTAATGTTCACAGGCACGCTCCCAAGGATAAGAGACCTGAGAAGACTATTTTCGTGATAACTACTGATGGAATGGAGAATGCCAGCAGCAAATATTCATATGGTCAGATAAAGAAGATGATCCAGCATGAGCAGAAGAAGTATGGATGGCAGTTCATTTTCATAGGTGCGAATATCGATTCCTATGCTGAGGCACAGCGTTTTGGAATCAAGAAGAACAGGGCGGTCAACTATATGCATGATTCTGTAGGAACAGAGATGTTGTATGCCGGTGTATCTAAGGCTGTTTGCTCCGTCATGGTGGCTAATTCCTGCGATGAGGCTGACCAGGAGCTGGATTGCGGATACTGGGATGCGGATATCCGAGAGGATTATGCAAGAAGAAGCGGTCAGCGCAGATAAAGCTCCGATAGTAGATTCTAAGAGGTTTAATTTATGGGAGATATTACAGATGCTCATATCCATCTTCCTGGCGTCGATGATGGCGCCAGGGATATGAAAGTAAGATTTTTCTAGGAAATGTGGATGAAATGATAAATGGAGTGCAGCAATTATGACGGATATTAATGTGAGAAGAAATCCTAATAATATATGGCTTTCAGGAATCATGGGTGTTGTGGTAGGAGACGCACTTGGCTGCCCCGTGCAGTTTAGGAGCAGGGAAGAAGTTCAGACGGATCCTGTGACAACAATGATAGGACATGGAACTTATGACATGCCGGCAGGAACATGGACTGATGACAGCAGTATGACTTTGGATGATCTGGCTGTCACATATCATATCGCTATTGGTAAGGAAGAGAGTGGCAATATGTCTGCACCTATCACCAACAGGCTCATGGAGAGCTACGGGGTGGATGTAGAGCAGCTTCATAAGCTCGCCCTTGATAACATGGACACCCTTACACCGGCAACTTTCAAGAGCATGACGGAGACCATGGTGGATATGATGCTTCCCGATATGATGCGAAACGGCATGACGGAAGAACAGGCCAGAGATGCTATCGTCGGGATGCTCCCGCCTACACAGGATGAAATGATGTTCGTCCTTTCCAATGAGGACAAGCTCAATGGTGCTGCGGTTCTCCTTAATGATAAAGTCATGGACGATATCACCGAGAAGCTGGGGCAGGATTATTTCATCTTACCTTCGAGTGTGCATGAGGTGCTGATCGTGCCTAAGAATGATCAGATGGATCTTAAGACTCTTGAGAGCATGGTTCAGGATGTGAATGCCACACAGGTATCTCCGGAGGAAAGACTTTCCGATCATGTGTATGCTTATGATGCAAAGGAGCATGAGCTTTTCCGTGCTGACAAGGCAAAGGAGAGAGCTGCGGCAAAGGAAGCTGAGGCTTCAAAAGAAGCAACGGTTACAAAGACCGAAGCTAAGGAAGAAAAGAAGCAGGAACGTCCTTCCCTTAAGGAGAGACTTGCTCAGAAGAAAGATGTTGTTGCCAAGAATGAGGAAAACAGAGAACCTCGTCAAATGAATAAGGACAGAGGCGCACAGGCTTTGGCATAAAGCGTAAAGATTAATTACAGGTGAGTGAAAAATCCCCCGGATAGGCAGAGTGCTTATTCGGGGGAAGATATTTTATAGTTTTTCAAGACGCATTTTGTATCCAAGAGATCTGATTACTGACATAAAAGTGCTGTAGGTGATTTTTTCGGCGCTTTCATTGTTTCTAAGCTTTTGAATCACGGTAGGAGAGACAGAAGCCTTTTGTGCAAGTGTACGGACTGAGAGATTTTCTTCTTCCATTTTTTGTATGATAAACTCAGAGAGAAGGAAATCATCATATTCCTTGTCGAACAAAGCCTTCTGCTTGGGATCATCAGTTATAAATTCATCAAAAGTGGATTTCATTGCATTATTCCCCCTTTCCATTCTTATTCTTTTCATCAACTGCCTTTTTATACGCTGCCATGTTCTTTAGCGCAGTGGACTTTTCGTTTGGAGGCAGTTTATCTGATTTCTTATGGTATGCATTTGTGACGATAATCTTCTTTCCTGTGAAGAAAAAGCAAAGATATCTGTCCGGCTGAGGCTTAAAAGCGTATATATCATCGCCCTCATTCCGGAACTTGGTTTTATCGTAAATGGTACCAAAGTCGGCAAGTTTCTTTACAAGGATAAGAAACTTACGTTTCTGAACAGCAGACGCTTTCAAAAAGTACTCATAAGCCTGACTGATACCCTTGTCATCGAAATACCACTCGACTTTATAAAACTCACCTTCGTAATTAAACATGTATCTTTATTCATGGCTTAAGCGTATCACATTTGTGGTACACATGCAACTATAAAATAATAGAGGAGAAACAGGCTATGGCAAGAAAATATGATGAGATAAAATGGCTTGCACAAGCTACGGCGCAGGATTTATCAGCAGATACGGAAAAGTGGAAGGGATTCCTTACCACTGCCGGAAGGCTATACCGGTATCCGTTCATGGATCAGCTGCTTATCTATGCCCAGAGACCGGATGCTTGAGGAATAATCTGATTCTTTACGCAAACTGATTGTGTGCAGATATGCAGTCCGCTATAATAATAGCTGGTATTTACGAACGATAAAGATAAGGTAAACAGCTAAAGGGAGATAATCGCCAGGTAATGTTCGAAGAATACGTTGGAAAGCATTTGAAGAACAGGCATAAATATATCGGACTTAAATATGCGAAAGAGCATGGTTTCCCGGAACTGATATCATCAAGTGCGTATGGCATCTGTTTTAAAGACGAGTACAAGGTCGTCAAAGATCATGAGGAAAGAGTGTTTCTGGTCTTTCGTATCTATTATGACAGTAAGCCTGTATATGTGGACAAGAGGCTTGTTCCAGGCAGACCTGTCAAGACGATAACAGAGATTGAACTGTTTGGAGAAGGGTACACGGAAGCAGAATTGGAACTGGCAGAAAAAATTGCAAGAGGATACCTGGAACTGGCTGTGGAGTGACTTATAAAAGCTGCAAGATTATGTGAGGAGAATGGGATTGACTATGAGTGATGAGAATAAAAAAGTGTATGGCTATGTTTATTATATAAGGGCATATTCAACTTCGGAGAACCCGACATATGATGCAGGAACAATTGCTGTATGGTATGGATGAACAAAGGGGACACTTCTTGGGAATGATGGCTTTGAGCCATATAAATCAGAGGAGAGCGCCAAAAGAGGCAGATGCTCCTGGGAAAAGAGATTCGCGATGATTGACAACCCCGGGAACGGCTGGAAACATCAGGTTGGCGGAGTGCTTCCTGTAACCGAAGAAATGTATACGGAAATGGAAGAGCAATGCCAGCAGCATTTTGAAATAGCCAGCAAGAAAAGTGATCCCATGATGGAAAGGCTGCTTGAGAGCATCAAAAGAGAAGGCAGATGTATGAACTTCAAGGTGATTAAGTAAATTCTGAAGTCGATGAAAAACCTTAGGAGGGGTTATGGCTACACCAAATAAATTTCCAAAAACAATGACCAAACCGGCTGTATGTCCAAGATGCGGAATGGAATTTGATTATACCCTTTATCCTGAAATTCATATCCCAGGGGATAATAAACTCAGGAAGAGAATTCTTAACAGGGATCTCTATTTTCCAACATGCCCACATTGCGGAGAGCAATTTAAGCTAAAGCCCAACTGCATTTATCATGACGAAAACAGGAAAGAGATAATCATTGCAACTGAATCAAAAGAGACAGATTTTGAAGTCTTGCTGAAAGCTGGAACGGTCATGTTTGATGATATCGAGAACGATCAGGATGCGCTGGATTTTGTTAAAGGACTCTATAAACGCAGGGTGGTTCATGATATTGATGCGTTTAGGGAAAAGATTCTTCTATCAGACAATAACTACGATGATCGAATAATTGAACTCATGAAGCTGTCACTATCCGGGTTACTGGAACAGGATAATCACGCGCCTGTTTACAGGATCTTTCTGGAAGAAACATCAGGCAATATGCTTGAGTTTACTGCAATAATGGGCAGTCAGCCACCTTTTGAATATGTAACTGCCAAAACGCCGGCTAACGTCTATGTTCAGTTCAAGAATAAATATCTGAGCAGGCTTGGCAGACCAGAGGATGATGAGTATATATCTACAGACCAAAAATGGGCGAAGAAATCAGGGTTGTTAAAAGGTGAAGAACATGGCTTTATGGTTCCTATGTGATGAAAGGACAGCGTATGTCAAAAGCACGCCAGCAAAGGCTGAAGGAAGCAAGGAAGTGGTATGCTGAGCAGAAATTCACAGAGGACTCCCATATCGTAAAAGCATATCGAAAGAAGTTTAATGTAGACAGGACATGTGCCATGAAGGAGTTATGCCTGTTACATGTACTGAGTCCGGAGAAACAGGCTTCTTATGAAGCTCAGCTAAATGCAAAGAAAGAAAAACGACAGAGAAAAAAGCAGCAGGCGGAGTTCCAGCCCTTTGATCAGGATGAGTATTTCTATTTCATAGCAGGATATACATCCGGTGGAGCCCCATATGGAATCACATGGGAGCAGGCAAGGGAGGACGGTCTGCTTGACCTGTATGAAGAAAGAAACGATGAAGACTGGGATTTGCCCTTTGACTAAAGGGGCAGGAGATACTGATGGCAGAAAACAAGAAGGCAACCGGAATTCCGGAACCGCTTAAAGCAAAATATGAAAACATAGCAGGCATGATAGATGCCTTTTGCGAGGAACATCTGGACGGAGACTATCAGTACCTCTGCATTCATGCCCTTCAGAAGCTCTGCAGGAAAAAGGATTCTCACATGTATAAAGGCCGTGATAACACGTGGGCTGCCGGGATAGTATATGCCATAGCCCAGGTTACGGAACTTGTAGGTAATCAGAGGGATCTTCTCAGATGGCGTCCAAAGTATGAAATCTCAGCTGCCCAGGTAGCTGCAGCTTTTGGAGTTTCATCCGGAGCCATGCAGGGTAAAGCAAAAGAGATAAGAGAGGTGCTTAACATCACAAAGCAGCAGGAAGAATGGATGACTCCCGAGTGGCGCGATAATAAGTCCAGAAAAACATTTGAAGAATTCAGAAGATATTTAGGGATCAGATAGGAGCGGCAGTACGGGTGCTTCGTGGTTATGTTATTACAAAGCATTGCAGATGGGAGAAGCTTCCAAAGTAGTGCCTATAGACAAGCTCAGTGTGGTGATTACGCTGGTGCTTGCATTCGTGTTCCTGCATGAACAGTTTACAGTAAAATCAATCTTAGGATGTATCTTGATTGGAGTCGGAACATTGCTGATGGTAGTATAATATTTCAGGATAATCCAAAAAACTACAAATCGGTTTTTCTGGTTAAAACAGGAGGCGCCTCATGAAATTAAATCGCATTCATCATATTGCGGTGATTTGTTCCGACAAAGACACTGCTCTGAACTTTTACCATAATAAGCTTGGCTTTCGAATTCTGCGAGAGAACTATAGACCGGAACGGGATGATTGGAAGATTGACCTTAAGCTTGATGACAGCGAAATTGAACTTTTTATTATGAAGGATCATCCACTCCGTCCTTCTCCCGAAGCTTACGGATTGCGTCATCTTGCTTTCCGTGTAGATAGTGTAGATGAGACAGTCGCAGAATTGGAGTCTATGGGTATCACTTGTGAACCGATACGACGGGATTCTTTCACGGGTGAAAAAATGACGTTTTTCCGTGACCCGGACGGGCTTCCTTTGGAAATACATGAGTAAACTACTTGTGACAAATGAGATTGGTCTGGCTGAAGTGTTAGCAAGTTCTCCCGGAAAACAATGCAGAACGACAAATTCGAGATTTGAAGAGGTGAAGCCATGGCATGGAAATGTCCGAAATGCGGCAGAGAGTTCAGCAGACAAAACCAGGATCATTACTGTGTGAAACCGCAGAATATTGATGAATACATTGATGCCCAGGATGAGAAATATAAGCCCAGATTAATGGAGATCCGGGAGATCCTTCGTGATGCACTGCCGGACGCGGAGGAACGGATCTCCTGGTCGATGCCCACTTATTGGAAAGGTCGTAATATCATTCATTTCGCAGCATCAAAAAAACATCTGGGCATTTATCCCGGTGATGAGGCTACAGCTGTATTTACGGAGGAACTCTCCGATTATGACGTAAGCAAGGGCACGATACGGATCCCCTATGATCAGCCTTTACCGGAAGCACTGATCATAAGTATCGCAAAATGGTGCTTTGAGAACTATTCCAAATAAGGTGTAAAGATGGTATGAAGAACGCAATAGAGTTCCGTTGTATTCGGGAAAACGAACTCGGCCTTCTCAAAGACTTTTTATATGAAGCCATATAAAGTCAAAATGAAGTGTAAAGAAAATGTAGTTGGCGCATTGTATGCAGACCTTGGTGGGCTGTTTTATTCATTTTACAAGAAGGGCGAGTGGATCAGGATTAATCCAAGGATGTACGAGTTCGTTTGTAAGCACAAGGTGGCTATAGAGAAGCTTCTGCAATTTGTCAGAGAGTTTAAGAAGGATATCGCAGGTGCAGCTCCGTATACATATCTTGGAACTGCAAAATATGTGAGTCATTATGGAAGCAGGCCAATGAGTATCACATGGCACCTTGATAATCCGATACCTGCTAAATACATTAAGAAGACAAGCAAACTGGAAGTAGGATGATTATGAAAACTGTTAACGTAGTCGCAGCAATAATCTGTGACAATTACAATAGGAAAACAAAGATATTTGCTACTCAGCGCGGATATGGGGGTTATAAGGACGGCTGGGAATTCCCCGGGGGAAAGATTGAGGAAGGTGAAACACCTGAAGAAGCGCTTATAAGGGAGATTAGAGAAGAACTTGGTGCGGAGATTGAGGTTCATGATCTGATAGATGTCATCGATTATGATTATGAGACTTTTCACCTACATATGAATTGCTATTGGGTAACTGTTGAAGAAGGTAAACTTCAGCTTTTGGAGCAGGAGGCTGCTAAGTGGCTTGAGGTAAATGACCTTAGGAGTGTGGACTGGCTTCCCGCGGATTTGACGATTCTTCCAAAAATTTCTGCAGCCATGGTTGATAAGAATGTGGAGTATTATAACGAAAATGCTGATTCATTCTTTGCCGGAAGCGTTAACGCAGATATGTCATATGAGAGGAATAGATTCATTGCACTCCTTCCTGAGCATGGTCGTATTTTAGATGCGGGATGTGGAAGCGGACGAGATAGTAAGGCATTCCTGGAGGCAGGCTTTTCTGTAACAGCTTTTGATGCATCTAAGGAAATGCGGAAGAGGGCTTCTGAATATCTGGGGCAGGAAGTTCTGAATATGAGGTTTGAAGATACCGATTTTTATAATGAATTTGATGGAGTCTGGGCCTGCGCTTCGCTTCTACATGTGCCGGGGGATCAGCTACCGGAGACGATGAAGAAGCTGAATACTTCCCTTAAGAGTGGCGGTGTTATATATGCTTCTTTCAAATATGGCGATGGCACTAAGATGCGTGGAGATCGCAGATTTAGCGATCTTGATGAGAAAAGTATAGTTCCGTTGTTTGAGAATGCAGGATTTGAGATTGTTTACAATGAGGTTGGTACAGATAACAGACCCGGTAGAGAAGATGAGATGTGGGTCAATGCTATAGGTAAGAAGAAACTCATCTAAAAAGAGGCAATATGACAGAATTTGGAAATACTGCACTGGCAAATCTAAAGCAATACTTTGGTTATGATTCGTTTAAACCTGGCCAGGGCAAAATTATAAATACAATATTAGATGAGAAAAGGGATGTGCTGGCAATAATGCCGACCGGTGCAGGTAAGTCCATCTGCTATCAGATTCCGGCTATAATGCTGCCTGGGATCACGATTGTCATATCTCCGCTTATTTCACTTATGCAGGATCAGGTAAAATCTCTGAATACAGCGGGAATACATGCTGCTTATATCAATTCATCCCTCTCTGATTCTCAGATAACAAAGGCACTCGAAATGGCCAAGGCGGGAACATACAAGATTATTTATGTTGCTCCTGAACGTCTGGATAACTGGGAGTTTACTTCTTTTGCGGACAGTGCTGATATTTCAATGGTAACAGTTGATGAGGCACACTGTATATCCCAGTGGGGACAGGATTTTAGACCGAGCTATCTGAACATAGTGAAATTTGTAGAGAGGCTTTCAAAACGACCCATTGTCAGTGCATTTACTGCAACTGCTACGGAAGAGGTTAAACGTGACATTGAATGTGTATTAAAACTCCGTGATCCCGGTGTTTTTGTTACAGGGTTTGACAGAGAGAATCTGTATTTTTCTGTTGAGCATATAAAGAATAAGGATGACTATATAAGAAAATATGTCAAAGATCATAGTAACGAGAGCGGAATAATTTACTGTGCAACCAGGAAGAATGTTGATGCGGTTTTTGAAATGCTGACTCTTGACGGTGTTCCTGTTGCCAGGTATCATGCCGGTCTTGATAATGAATACAGAAAAGACAGTCAGAATGATTTTATATTTGATCGGAAACCAGTTATAGTTGCAACCAATGCTTTTGGCATGGGTATAGATAAATCTAATGTCCGGTACGTAATTCACTACAATATGTCTCAGAGCATGGAGAACTACTACCAGGAAGCAGGAAGAGCTGGACGCGATGGTGAGAATTCACAGTGCATTCTGCTGTTTTCGGCCCAGGATATTATGATCAATAAGTTCCTTCTGGAAAAAAAGGATTTCAACGAGGTGGATCCTGAGGATGAAGATCTCATCAGACAGCGGGATATTAAGCGCCTTAAGGTAATGGAAGGCTACTGTAGGACAACCGGGTGTCTGAGGAATTATATACTTGAATACTTTGGCGAAGAAGTAAGCGCTCCATGCGATAACTGCGGGAACTGCCATCGTGAATATAAAGAGATTGATATGACTGATGCTGCTAAACAGGTCATCAACTGTGTATATGAGACCAAAGGCAGATACGGGATGAATATTGTTCTTGGTACGCTTGTGGGTGCAAACAGAGCAAGGCTTCGTGAGCTTGGAACTGATAACTATAAGACATATGGTGCCCTTAAAGATCACAGTGAAGCAGATATACGTCTTTTAATGAATCAGATGATCATGGACGGATATATAATTCAGACTGATGATAGATACAGTGTGGTGAAACTTGGGAATATAGCAGCATTGAAGGAACCAGATGCGAAAGTGCTACTTCGGACTTATGAAGAAAAAGAAGTCAGTGCCAGGGCAGGAAAATCCAAGACGAGAAGTACGGATTCACTTACCAAAGCAGGATATGAACTGTTTGAGGCACTCAGGTTACTCAGGATGGAAATTGCAAGAAGGGAAGGAATGCCTCCTTATATTGTTTTCAGTGACAAGACTCTGATTGATATGTGCGCCAAACTTCCTTCAAACGAGCAGGAAATGCTAGGAGTTTCCGGAGTTGGTACCAATAAATTTGATAAATATGGCAAGGAATTCCTGGAAAAAATAGCTGAGTTCATGAGTGTAAATCCGGATGCTGTTATCAGCATGCCAGTCTCTGGTGATAAGGACGATAATGAGTCCTCGTATAGCAGAGGTACTACAAAGAAGAAAAAAGTCGATTTTTATCTCCCGAAGGAAGATATGGAGAAGTTTGAATATAAAGACCTCTATTACATAACTGAGATCAAGGATGAGTTGAACCGTATATGCTCAGCTGATAATGTAAAGAAGATAGTGGGGACAAGAATCTGGGAAGTACTGGAAGAGAAAGGTCTGATAGGAGAGAAGTTTGTTGGTGGTATTCACCAAAAGTATCCTACAGCAGAAGGCAAGGAACTGGGAATTGTCTCCGTTGACAAGGAGAGTGTGAAGGGCAATCATTACACTGTTTTGATGTATCCGCCTTCAGTACAGAAAATGATTGTTGAATACTACGCTAATATCCATAACGAAGGCTGATCAAGAATATATGGAATATATTGAGATTTTTACAAGAGAAAGAAACCAACAAATATAAATTCGGGAGAGTGATTAATGAAAATAGAGCATGTAGCCCTGTATGTAAATGAGCTAGAAGAAGCCAGAGAATTCTTTATTAAATATTTAGATGGTAGTTCTAATGCCGGTTATCACAATAAGAATACAGGATTTAGATCGTACTTTATCAGCTTTGGGGATGGTTCAAGGCTGGAAATAATGAATAAACCTGGACTTGTAGATATGGAAAAGAACTTGAATCGTACAGGTTATGCTCATGTTGCTTTTAGCGCTGGTAGCACAGAGAAAGTTGATGAGCTAACGACAAGGTTAAAAAAGGACGGTTTTGAGGTTGTAAGTGGACCGCGTACGACTGGTGATAATTATTACGAAAGTTGCATAGTTGTAATCGAAGGCAATCAGATAGAGATAACGGAGTAGAATCAGAGTTTGCAAGGGGCAACGGAAGGAATGTCCAATGGGGCTTGACGTCGCACATATGGCAAAGGAAGGCAGCAATTCAAAGTGCACCGAGTGCATATTGTGCGGAGCTTGTGTTGATGAATGTCCGAAAAAAGTTCTAAAATACTGTTGGAGGTGGAAATAATGGCCAAAGACAGAAAGATAGACATGGTGATTCTGGGCTTGTTATCCCATGATGATATGACCGGATATGATATAAAAAAACAGATCGACGGAAGTATAAGGTTCTTCTGGAAGGGAAGCTTTGGCAGCATTTATCCCGCTCTTGCGGAACTGGAAAAACAGGGCAGCGTAAGGCGCCTTAAGGGTAATGACAGTGGCGGCCGGGAGAAGATCATTTACAGCATTACCGGTCAGGGAAAAGAGATACTCAGAGCATGGGTAAGAGACGAGAAGGCAAGCAACGATCTTAAATATGAGACTTTGATGAAACTGTTTTTCGGAGGGGTTGAAAGTAAAGAGACAGCACTTAGGAATATAGAAGTCTTTGAAGAACAGATAAAGGCTGACCTTAAGGTATTACAGGTATATAAGGCTAATATTGAAAAAGCACTTGATGAAGAAGATCATGTTTATTTCTATCTTACGATACTGTTTGGAATAGAAACCTATGAGGCATATTTGAAATGGTGCAACAAAGCAAGAAAGGTTCTGGCATGAAAAGGATTATAATTTATTTCTCATTAGAAGGTAACACAGAGTATATAGCAGATGAACTGGCAAAGGTACTTCCAGCAGATAAATTAAAACTTGTTCCAAAGAAAGCGTATTCTACCAGTGGATTCTCAAAGTTTTTCTGGGGCGGGAAGAGTGCTGTTATGGCAGAAAAGCCCGAGCTTGAGGCATACGATCTGGACGTGTCAGCTTATGATGAGATTATTTTTGGATTTCCTGTTTGGGCAGGAACGTTCACGCCTCCGCTTCGGACGTTTATTTTGGAGAATAAAGAGAACTTGAAAAATAAGACTATAGCTGCATTTGCCTGCCAAAGCGGTTCCGGGGCAGAGAGAGCTTTTTCTAAGCTAAAGGACTGCATTGGAATCACCAGCTTTGCCGCGACTGCGATTTTCATTGATCCGAAAGATAAACCTTCAGAAGATAATACGCATAGACTCAGCGAGTTTTGTCAGATGCTATAGCAGAGTTTTAAGTAGTGTAAAACAGACCTATATCCGTGTAAAGGTAGGTCTGTTTTTTGTTTTAAGATAATATGAAATCAGGAGAAATAAAGAGGAGAATGATGATAAAAACAGAAAGAATAATGATATATCCTGCTAGTAGAGAGCAGATGGAAAAAATAATCCTAGCGGAAAAGGATGATGAGCTTAAGAAGGCATATGGTGAAATGACTGTTTTCGCAGAGAAAGGAAGGAACAAAATGAGAAGTTATCTGGAAACAAAAAATCTGACTAAACAATACGGTTCCTTTGAGGCTGTTAAGGATATGAATATTCACATTGACAGAGGTGAGATTTACGGTCTCATTGGTCCCAACGGAGCAGGAAAAACAACACTTATGAGGATGTTGGTCGGATTCGCAACTCCGACCAGTGGAGAGATTGAAGTTGCTGCAGGCGATAATTACCTTACAAAGGTCGGATGTCTTATTGAGAGTCCGGGAATATACGGGTATCTCAATGCTTTTGACAACATGAAACTTAGAGCAATTTCAATGGGATTACATGACCAGAAAGAGATACTGGACATTCTTGATTTTGTAGGATTGTCAAGAGAACCCAAAAAGAAGGCAGGAAAGTTTTCCCTGGGCATGAAGCAGAGGCTTGGAATTGGCATGGCTCTACTGGGAAGCCCTGAGTTTCTCATACTGGATGAACCCATTAATGGACTTGACCCCCAGGGAATAATCGAGATGAGAGAGCTTATAAAGAGGCTTAATGAAGAAAAGAACATGACGATTATGATATCAAGCCATATACTTGGAGAACTTCAGAAGGTTGCGACGGTATTTGGCATCATTTCAGAAGGAAAGCTTGTAACAGAGGTAACTGCTGAGGAGTTAAAGAACAGCTATATTGGCGAGGCTGATTCTCTCGAAGAATTCTATTTGGATATTATCAGGAAAGGACAGAAGGCATGCTAAATAGAAAGAAAGAGATATTAATAGCAATTATTGCTATTATCATGATGATAATAATCGGACAGAGTTATATAATTCATAATCAGGCCAGGTTTGATGGGGACAGGGTTTGCTCAAAGAACCCAAATAGATTTTACCTGAACTTCAATTTGATGAATAAAGATGACTCGGAGACCATGGCACTCAATGAAGGAGAAACACTGCATGTTTCCTGGCAGATCGATGGAGGAAAAGCAGATATAGTGATCACTATGGCGGATGAAATTTCGATTTATCGCGCAGATAAATGTGTCAAGGGTGAGAATGCAGATTTTGAATTAACAGTTCCTAAAACGGGAGAATACACTACCACTATTTCTGCATCTCATGCCAAAGGATGGTTGGAAGTCAAAGCAGAAAATTCCGAAAGCGGAATTTTTTAATAAAGAACATGACATACAGTTGTCCTGTTCGGTTTGATAAGATATGCGAAAAGGGTGATCAAATGAAGATAGACAGACTGATAGGAATATTATCTATACTGCTGCAGAAGGAGATAACAACGGCTCCGGAGCTCGCTGATCATTTCGAAGTATCCAGAAGGACGATAAACAGGGATATTGAAGCTCTTTGTAAAGCGGGTATACTGTTGTCCGGCACATTAAATGAGTCCTCAATCTTCACTTTAAATGAGGCTGCATAGGGTGTCAGACAAAGGGTACAGTTAGATTGTTTGACACCT
>NZ_AUJI01000067.1 GCF_000424145.1 Butyrivibrio sp. AC2005 | reverse complement strand
GTTATTTATGATTATGATGCAGGAAATGAAAAGTGTATTCATGCATACATAAAATGGGAAATAAAGCTATTAGAGAATAAACAATATGTGATAACAAAAGGCTTTGATGAATGCGTGCTCATTTTTGCAAATAATGAATTTGAACGTTTTTCACAAGCCCTTCGAGCCCTACCAGAAAAGGAACCTTACAACCGGCTATTATGTCGCTTCTTTTTAGCTAGTTCTGACGATGTTGAGCTGGATAAAAAAGGGCGTCTGGGACTTTTTTCAAAGGCTTATGCTAATCATGGAAATTGGCAAAATGAAGTCGTAATTATTGGTAAGGGTAATGTCGCCCAGATTTGGGATAAGACCACTCTGATTGGAAATCCTGATTTAATAGATTATGTGTGGAAAAAATATGAGGAGATAGTAAATTAGATGTAATCTGTATATACATGTTAAAACATTGCTACGCATAATACTGAAAAAAAGCGAAGAAGAGATAATACCTTTAAGGGTAAGATTTTAAATATGCTTGGCAGGTGAGTGGCAAAGGAAAGGGCTGCATTTTTGTGCAGCCCCTTTTATTGCAAGTATGTTACTTCTTTTCATTGATATAAGGAGCCTGGCAAGGAGTATCACCGGTACTGCAATAACGGATATTAGGACAGTAGCGCCGGTAGCGATGCGCGAACATTATTTATTTTACGGGAGTGTTTTTGTGTCCAGTTATTCTTGGCTGGTATTGATAGGCTTGCTGAATGATTAGTAGACAAATTATTCAGCGAATCCTATAATGATATTAATAAACCATGCATGCGGAGGTAGTATCATGCCAGTTATTAAGCCTATATCAGATCTTAGAAATTACACGGAAGTCACCCGGGATGTCAGTTATGGCAATAGGGTTTACCTGACCAAAAATGGTCATGGTGATATTACAATGATAGATATGCAAGAGCTTGATGATATTGAGAAAGAGCTTGCTCTGTACAAGTTTAAATATGAAATGGCTATCGCGGAACAGTCAATTAAGACTGAGGGGACTGTTTCTGAAGACGAACTGGCTAAGGAGCTGGGGGTAAAACTTTGAAAAAGATAGAGTACTCAAAAGTTGTTCAAAGAAAGCTCAAAGCCCTAAAGGAAGAACTTACAGAGAAGTATGGTGGTGAAACATCAGTTGATACTATGACGAAGATTATGCGAGATATCCATCATCTTTCAGATAATGACCGGATTGGGATTCAGATTTCACAAATGTATGATGTGGATACTGACTACTGGTATCTCTTTACTTCCCACAATTATTTTATTTACAGAACAGAAAAGACATCTGTCGTTATAGTAAATATGTTTAATGAGAAAGAAGACTTTATGCTAAAGCTTTTTGGCATATCAGGAAGAACCCAGGAATCTATCGACTATTGGGGCGAGTAGGAGTATCCCGTTTTTTTTAATATATGCAACTGCATAGGTAAAGGAACGGACTGCATTTTTGTGCAGTCCTCTTTTATTGTAAGTATGTTATTTCTTACGTTTCGTTGATATAAGGAGTCCGGCAAGGAGTGTTACCGGTACTGCAATAACGGATATTAGGGCAGTAGCGCCGGTAGCGATGCTTTGCATTGTAATGTTTTTTCTTCTCGGTGCGGGTTGAAAAAAGATATAATAAAATGAAAAATGATTAGGAAAAGATGGTGAATACAATTGCGAAACAACAAAAAGACTATAAAAAATAAATTCTTTCTTTCAGTCTATCTTATTGTTCTGATAACCACACTTTTTGTGGATACCATCGTTTATTTTATATACAAAAATGATATCGAGAATAAAATTGGCGATTATGGTCAGCAGGCAATAGACAATATGGCAGTCAACATATCTAAGAATATTCTTCAGATGGAAGAAAATATAACTTATAAAATTAACGATACCGCATTGTTTTATCCTAATAAGGTAAAAGACGGGCTTATCAATAGCAACGTTGAGATCAAAGCCTTTACTGCGCTTGTTGGCAGCAATGATATAGATGTGAAGACTTGTTATGTAGAAAGGACAGACGGAACTATTGCTTTTTGGAGCGGAGGAAATGAAACCTACGAGGCATATAAAGACCTTATGGTGTGGAAGGGAATTGATGAGATAAAGAGCCTGCCTACTCAGAATCGCGGAACTATGCTGTGGAGAAGGTTTAGTGATAGACCAGACAGCATATTTTTGATTAAAAATGTAATCGATGTAGACTCATTACAGAAGCAAGCTTTTCTTTGTCTTGAAATAGATGACAAATATTTCGAAACGCTGTGTAAGAGTGACTTCATGCCGTTTATTGTAAGGGATGAGAATGATGTCATACTCTATGCAACCGACTCGATTAAGGATCCCGCAGACAACAAAGCTGTGCAAAAAAAGTATATTACTATGAATGCACCTATTTCAAAAAAAAGGTGGAATCTTACCGGATTGGTGGAACGTGATGAATCTCTTGCCAATCTAAATCATCTGCTTGCAATCATTACATTGTTTGAGGTTGTATTGCTAGTTTTTAGTGTCGTTATTGCGTCTAAAGTAGCTGATAATATAACAACAAATATAAGAACACTAATTGCAGGAATGAAGCGCTTAGAGAACGGAGAAGACGTTGAAGAGATAAAACCCATCACCGGGGATGAAACGGAGTACCTTGTACAAACATTTAATGATTTAAATCAAAGACTAAAAGATACTGTCGCAGAGGTTACTGAGAAACAGGTGCAAAAAGAAAGAGCAGAGTACCATGCTCTGGTTACCCAGCTAAACCCGCATTTCCTTTATAATACATTAGAGTCTATGAGTGCTATGGCAAAGCTAAATGGACAACAGGAAATAGTTGACACTATCGGCGCTCTATCAAAAATACTAAGAGTAAGTCTTACTGATACAGATGGAACCGTAACACTCAAGTCAGAGATAGATTACATAAACCAGTACTTAAAGCTTGAAAAGCTGGTTACTGGTGGCAAGGTTGATTGGGAAATAGACTGTGATGAAAATACTCTTATGATGGAAGTTCCTAAGCTTATACTGCAGCCAATTGTAGAAAACAGTATAGTTCATGGCTTCAAGGATAAAAAGGAAGATGCGATGATTGCAATACATGCTGAGGCTAAGGAAAAGTTGATCATTGAGGTCTCTGATAATGGTTGTGGTATGTCTCAAGATGAAGTAGATAAAGCTATAAACAGTGAAGTCGAAACAGTTAATCCTTCAGAGGATAGGAAGCATATTGGAATCGGTTCAATTAAAAAGCGTCTTAAGTATATGTATGGTTCTGATGCGGTGATCAGTATAGATTCAGCACCTGAAATTGGTACTACAATAAAAATAGAAATACCTTTGGGAGAAGCAAATGTATAAGATACTTATTGCAGATGATAACGAACTGGCAAGGACAGCACTTAAACAATCTATCAAATGGGATGAATTAGGCTGTGAACTTGTGGCAGAGGCTTCTGACGGTGATAGTGCAAATGAAATGATAGATGAGTTCGTTCCTGATATAGCTTTGCTTGATATTAAAATGCCAGGGAAGAGTGGAATGGACATTGTAGAACGGTTGTCAGGATCCGATAGGAAACCGCTTTTTATCATGGTAACTGCGTATGATGATTTTGATTACATGAGAAAAGGCATGCAATATGGAGTATGGGATTATCTTTTAAAACCGGTTGATGATTCTGAGTTAATGCAGGTACTGCATAAAGCAGTCAATCAATTGAAGGAAAAGACAGGAAGGAAAGATCATGACCAGATTGATCAGGAATTAGAAAAATATAAGGCAAGACTTAAAGAAACAGAGGAAGAGATAGAGGAAAAACTGTTTCATGACGCTATCAATGGCCTTAAAGAGCCAACTGAGAGATTGTTTAGGATATGCAAAGAAAAATATGGAATGCATGATTATGCGCTCGTTCTGGTTTCTCCGGAGAATGTTCAAGACAAAGAATGGCTTCAAGGCTTTATAGAATCACAAAAAGAGATTGAAGCAAGTATTAGCTCTGTTGTAAAAGGAACATGGAGAAAAGAAGGATATTTATTACTGCTTTCCTTTAAAATGGCAAGATTTTCTAAAGAGTATAATGTACAGGCTATAGGCATAGCAAACGATATCCTCCATAAGAATAAAGAGCGGGGATATCAGGTTTATATTACTTTAAGCCAGG
Source organism: Butyrivibrio sp. AC2005 (assembly GCF_000424145.1). GTDB lineage: Bacteria > Bacillota > Clostridia > Lachnospirales > Lachnospiraceae > Butyrivibrio. Next base: position 10,752 of record NZ_AUJI01000067.1, on the reverse strand, counting down.
CATCATCAATTTTTGATGATATTACGGCATTGTTTGATCAATGTATATTTGCAAAGAATGGGAGGTTTTTCCTGGAAAACAGGACCATAGTCCATTATGCAAGCCTTCAGAGTAAAAGCAACAATTCTGATTATTTCAAGATGAAGGCATTACATGAACTATATGATTCATGTAAAGAATCAGATGGTGAAATCAGCAAAAAGATGGACGAATTATTAGATCAGTTCAAGGCTGACGATACATATGATGTGGCTTATATGAAAAATAACTTGATACAGGCAGTTATGCTCATGTGCTATGCTGTGAATGAAAAAACCGTTAATAGTGATGGATTTGTGGATGTACAGGCATGCATTAAAGAGCTGTCTCAAAAGGAAAGTATAAGCGACACGTTTGACTGGATGAGAGAGTTTGCTGAAACTATAGAAAAGCAATTATCCAATGCTCAGACTATTTCTCCACAAGCCCGTAGTATTCTGGATTTCCTACATTCGCACTATGTTGAAGACATAACTCTTGAGGATGTGTCTGAACATATAGGAATTACAGGTACACATGTAAGTCGGATATTAAAGAAAGAAACCGGTGAGACATTCGTGACTTGTCTTAATAAGATCAGAACTCAGGAAGCAGTAAAATTATTAAAAAGCGGGCAATATAAAGTATATGAGATAGCAGAGATGGTTGGTTACAGTAACTACGCATATTTTTATCAGACATTTAAAAAATATACAGGGGTATCTCCTAAGGAGTATGTTTGAAAACTGATATAAAATGTTGAAAAAACTATTGCTTTCTTCCTAGAAAATGTAATTTTTGTGGCATTTTTTTTATGTTCAAGCAATTGTTTAATAGGAGTGTAAACAAAAATTACACGGGAGGGTAACTAAGATGAAAAGACGATTGTTAAGTTTAATGCTTAGTACAGTAATGGGCAGTATGCTTTTGGCAGGATGTGGGAGCACGCCTGTTGAAACAACTGATCAAGGTGCAGGAACGGCTGTGACTGAAGTGGCAGATACACAGACAGCAACTGCTGAGGCTCCGCAAAGTGGCGAATTGTCTGGAGAATTAAACATAGTTCATTATCTGTCTGAACCTCAGAAGATTGCAGCTCTTGATGAAATGGTGACCGGCTTCGAAGCAGAGAACCCTGGAGTTAATGTGAACCTTGAATCTACAACGCTGGAAAACTATCAGGATGTTTTAAAGCTTAAGTTTTCTACTGGAGATGTTCCTGACGTTGTATTCGGTGGGCCCAAGACATATTCTACGTTTGTAACTGCAGGAAATATTGAAGATCTTACTGGTAAAGAATTCGTAAGCCGTGTACAGCAGAACACACTTCAAAATGTAGAAATTGATGGAAAGGTATATGGAATACCTCTCGATGTACTTGCGAATGCCGTTCTTTACAACAAAGATATTTTCAATGAGGTTGGACTTGAAGTACCTACTACCTATTCAGAGTTTATCGATTGTTGTAAAACGCTTGAAGATGCTGGATATGTTGGATGTACTGCAGGTTATCAGGACGGAATATCAGTAGGTGCTAATTTCTATACAATATTCTATGGGGCACCATACTCAAAAATGGCTCAGTTTGAAGATGAGATGCTCGCTGGAAGCAAGTCAGCGTCAGACTACCCTGAACTTGCAAAGTCACTTACACAATGGCGAGAGATCATGGAATATCAAAACGAAGACCAGAGATCAATCAACACCGATCGTGCAGAACAGATGTTCGCTAATGGTGAGGCAGGAATGCTTATCATTGGAACCTGGGGAATTGGTGCAGTTATGAACTATAATCCTGATGGAAATTATGGTGCATTTATGTATCCTTCTGAAGACAACGCAGCAGATAATCTGATACCGATATCGGCTGGCGATTGCTGGATGATGGTTAAGGATTCTCCAAATCATGATATAGCTGAAGCTTTCTTTGAATATATGACCAGACCAGAGACAAATGCTAAATGGTGTGCGACAACCCAGGAAATAACGATTCTTAATGATGTTCAGATGACAGATGTTCCTGATGCAATGAAAGATTGTGCAGACATCATTTCTAGCGGTAAAGTTTGTAACTATACTGCAGGAACAATATTCTCAGGCCAGCACTTCTCATCATGGGGTGAGACACTTCTCGAGTTTGCAGTAACTCCGGATATGACTAATGAACAGTTCTGTGAAACTCTCGATAATAAGTTTTCCGCAGCTAATAAATGATGACCTGTTGGAGCAGCTAAAATTCTTAGCTGCTCCTAATATTAGGAGATAACAATAATGGATGTTGAACGTATTAAGGCAGGACCTGTAGATGGCGTTGCCAGGGTGCTTTTTGCGCAAAAAAAGGATGAAAGCTCGTTAAGAGCAAAAAGACATGGCAATAAAAAGATGGATATAAAAAGTGAATTAGTGGATCTGTCCTTTTTAATGCCAGCATTTTTGGTTCTATTATTTGTCATTCTGATTCCTTTAGTACTTGGAGTACAGTTTACTTTCACAAGTTGGGATGGGATCTCACCAGTTAAAGAGTATGTAGGATTTAAAAATTTTAATACAGTCTTTCATGATAAAGACCTTTTGGTTCCAATAAAAAACACAGCCATTTTCACAGTTATAACGGTTGTGTGCGTTAACCTTATAGGACTGGGGCTTGCACTTTTAGTTAACAAAGAGCTCAAAGGATTGAACATCTTTAAGAGTATTATATTTATCCCCCTTGTTATAAGTCTTGTTCTTGTATCACAAATGTGGATGTATGTATATAATGACTTCTTTTCATTTATAGGACTTGAAAATCCGTTAGTAAGCAAAAAATATGTAATGCTTGGATTGTGTGGAATGTGTATCTGGAAGGAATCAGGACTTGCTATGATGGTATACCTTGCCGGACTAAAGGGAATTCCTTCAGATGTTATGGAAGCAGCAGTTGTTGATGGGGCTAATGCCTGGGAAAGATTCAAAAACGTTACCATACCATTTCTGGCACCTGCATTTACATATTGCATACCGCTATGGCTTGCCGGAGGGCTTAGAATGTTTGATTATGCCACGGTTGCAACCAGTGGTGGACCTGGTGATGCATCAACAACAATGACATATTATATTTACAAATACTTATTCCCATACAACAAAGTGGGTTATGGTCAGACGGTTGCAATGATCTATTTAGTAGTTTGTATTGTGATATCAACAGTTATAACAAAGCAGCTAAGAAAGAGGGAAATTGATCTATGACGAAAAATAACAGATTTGGGATGGATATGATGAGAGGTCTGGTTCTGACCATTATCTCGATAACCATATTGGCACCGTTTTATGTGGCTTTTTGTTATGCTTTTAAGTCAAGAACTGAGTTTGCCAGAACAAAGCTCGCATTCCCTACATCGATATATTTAAAGAATTTTTTAGAGGCTATCCAGGTTCCTAACTACTTTACAGCATTTAGAAACAGCATTATAGTCGCAGCGTTCATGGTATTTACTGTAATGGTTGTGTCATCGACATGTGCCTATATTATAGTAAGAAAAAAGAACAAATTTTACGACGCTTTTTACTATATTTTTCAATTTGTTATTCTTATACCATTTCAAACTCTTATGTTTCCATTATATAGAGAGCTTAATGCTATTCATGCACTTAATACTCTTTGGGGGCTTGTGCTTACGCAGGTGGGAATGAATGTTGGATATGTGGTGTTTCTTTATGCAGGGTTTGTTAAAGGCATACCTATTTCGCTCGAAGAAGCAGCAATGCTTGACGGATGTAATAAGTATCAGACGTTCTTTAAAGTTGTATTTCCGCTTTTGAAACCGATAAATATGACAGTTTTTGTATTATCTTTCTTGAACTCCTGGAATGATTTTGGCATGTCCATGATAATATGCCAAAAGAAGGAAGTAAGAACCATTCCGATGATGCAATATACTTTCTTTGGAGAGTATTCATCAAATGTGAGTGTTGCCTTTGCTGGAGCTATACTTGCTATGATACCTACAGTGGTAGTATATTTTTTGGCACAGAAATACATTGTTGAAGGAATGACTGCGGGTGCAGTCAAGAGTTGATGAAAATGGAGATAATAAAAGAAGAACATATTGTTCATAATGGGGAAAGAAATATCTATGGCAAATGGTTTTTCCCTAAAGATAAAGATATAAAGGGTGCCGTTATTCTAAGTCATGGATATAATGGCATTCACGATGACTTTGAATATGAATGTACAACATTTGCTGAAAACGGTTATCTTGCGTATGCTTTTGATTTTAGTGGTGGATCTGTTAGAACAAAAAGCATCGGTCTTAAGACGACAGAAATGACTGTATTTACCGAGAAAGATGATCTGCTGGCGGTATTTAAGGATATTTCCTCCAATGCAAAAGTCTCTGGGAAGAAGCTGTTCCTTTTTGGCGGAAGCCAGGGCGGTTTTGTAAGCGCACTCGCCTTGGAAGAATTGCAGAATGCGGTAAATGCAGCAGCCTTATATTATCCGGCATTTAATATCCCGGATGATTGGCGTAAAAACTATCCTGATGCTGACGGTATTCCAGAGGTTACGGAGCTTATGGATATGACTCTTGGTAAATGTTATTTTGAAGCAATAAGAAATTATAATGTATTTGATCACATTGGAAAGTATACAAATCCATTACTTATCATATATGGCGATAAGGATGAGCTGGTACCAATGGAGGCAATTCGCAATGCGAAAGAAAAATACATGGATGCAAAACTGGTCATTCTGAATGGAGAAGCACATGGCTTTACACATGAAGGATGTAGGCAGGCTATGAAGGATATCATTGATTTATTTGATAAAATATGAATATGGTGCTTTGACTGAAGCCGGCATATGGGTATGGAGGCATACAGGTGGAGATAAATGCGTTACATTTATAGGGAAAAAGTGATTTTGTAAAGAGTTTATAAATAGCTTATGTTTTGGCGGGCCATCAGCTTTGGTGGTCTGCTTTTCTTTTAAGTCACGAAGAATGGAAAATATGGATATATTTTTTGCTCTACTTGATATGTAACAGAGCCACCTTTTTGCTTACAATATGACCATAGAGATGAAACAGTAGTCGTTGGTACATATAGAAGGATGGTGATGATCATGTTACTGACAATTCTTTTTATGGTTTGTTTATTTGGTTTTATCGGAAAGCTCATAGGATTTGCTTTTAAGTTTTCCTGGAGCATGATCAAGGTAGCATTTTACCTTGTGTTCCTTCCGTTCATTTTAATAGCAATGGTATTTGGAGGACTGCTTTACATAGCATTCCCGATACTTGTTGTTGCAATGATAATTGGTCTTTTGACTAAGGAAGCATAAGGAGGAAAATATCATGAAAATTACACTCGAAGCAATTGAAAAGGTAATGAATCAGGCAGGAGTCGACTATGCAGCAGCAAAAGAGGCCCTTCTTAAAGCAGAAGGTGATGCAGAGAAAGCTATCAAGGATCTCCAGCCGAATAAGGGCTGCTGCAGCGAAGAGCCTGTTGAACTTTTAGAAGAAATGGCTGTGAAGTGGGTTAGCCTTAACCGTAATCCTATTCAGCTTGGAAGAGCTTCGTATAAGAGATAAATGCTTCAAGAAGTGACTATTGAATATAGAAATGAGGCTTAAATATGATATCTCTTGATTGGGATAGTTTTTCTGATCATAGGAGCAATAATTATGGCAAAAAAGAAGCAGAAGAGGGATAGAGCAGAAGAACAGGCTATCCTAGAAAGGCTTAATTAAATAGATGTGGAATATAGAATATAAGGGAACTCTCAAAGGAAGTATAGATACTATTGCAAGCGATAAAGAATTACCATCCCACGCTTTTCAATTTAAAGAACCAAGCACAACATGGGAGGCCTTCACTATCGGTTCTTTTATTGTGCTGCCGGTAATCCTTGTAATGGTTGGCATTTCCTGGCTTACGATGAAAGATGTTTATGCCGGTATAACCAAACAAATGATTCGAAGTGAAATGAAATATATGGTACTGATTTTTGGCATATGTACCGCGTTGCTTATTGTTTCAATGTGGATCCATGAATATATACATGCTGTTTTGTTTCCAAGGGCAGCGAAAAAAGAGATTTATGTAGCCCCTTCCATGGGTGCACTGTTTGTCTATAGCGAGGACCTCATAAGTAAAGGGCGTTTTATAATCATGTCTTTGGGACCTGCATTAGTGCTTGGAATTGCACCATTTATCATGTGGATTATTCTAGCTCAGTTCATTTCGTTCCCTGTATTGGTAGCAGTAGCAATAGTACTGTATTCCATCTGCATGGTATTTAGCGCGGTTGGTGACATTGTGAACGTTTATAACTGCATCTGTCAGGTACCATCCAGCGCAAAAGTATTTAATCATGGTTATCATACATACTGGATATTGGATAAATAAGGTGAGACAAAGGTAAAAACATGAACAAAATCACAAAGGCATGAAAATGACCCAAAATGGATTGCCTTCGTTACAGAATAGCATTGACATGGTATATACCGCAGTATATACTAATTATAGCAAACAAGTTCCGATTATTCATGGAGGTATTGTTATGACAACTGCAAAGCTATTTGAGAACGGAAGAAGCCAAGCCGTAAGACTTCCAAAAGAATGTCGCTTTGAGGGATCTGAGGTCAATGTACATAAGATTGGTAATATCGTATTCCTAATTTCTCCTGAAGATGAGTGGGCTGGGTTGGATGCTGCCATCGCTATGATGGGAGAAGATTTCATGGAAGATGGAAGAGCAGATGATATTGTCCAGGAGCGCGAAGAATTATGAAGTACATGCTTGATACTAACATATGTATTTTTGTACTTCGTAACAAGGACAATCAGGCTGAGAATGTCATAAAGAATATCAAAGCTCATAAGGCTGAGGATATCTGCATATCCTCTATAACTTATGCTGAGCTGATGCATGGGGTAGAAAAGAATGTAAATCCCAGCAAAAAACGGCTTGGTCTTATGCTGTTCTTATCAAATATATCAGTCCTTGATTTTGACCAGAAAGCTGCTGAAGAGTATGGAAAGATAAGAGTAGCCCTTGAAAAAAATCGTAACATAATCGGTCCTATGGATATACTGATTGCTGCTCATGGTAAATCCTTAGGAATGACGATTGTAACAAACAACACCAGAGAATTTGAAAGAGTAGAAGGCTTGAAGGTGGAAGACTGGTCGCAAGAATAAGGCTTGGATCAGGGTATTAAGTTTATCATTTTTGTACAACCTGGTGTCAGTTGAGTTGAACGAGGGTCAATTTTCTGACCATCGTATTTGAAAATGCGAGGATTTCCCTTATTTACAGGCTTTCCTCGCATTTAGACTGTCAAAGATGGGATTATACACATACTGACAGGTTTCAGTGAATAAGTTGATTTTTTTGCCTCGGGGATATACAATGTATATACAAAGAGGAGGTATTGCTTATGCAGGCTAAGGTTAAAGCATGGGGAAATAGTCAGGGAATTAGAATACCCAAAGAAGTGCTTCAGGAGGCAGCTATTTCGGTTGATGATGTTCTCGATGTCAAGGTATCTAATGGCATGATAATGCTTGTTAAACCATTTAGACATAGAACACTGGAAGAACGTGCTGCAGAATTTGGTGGGCAGCTCCATTTAGACGGCGAATTTGGCTGGGGTGAACCGGTAGGAAGAGAGATTTGGGAATGAAGGAAGAATTGCATCAGGGGGATATTCTTAAGATTGAGCATATCAAGAAGCCGGTTCTTGTTGTAAGTAAGGATTTTTTTAATCAGACTCATGAAATAATTGGCTGTCCTATTTTTGAAAAAGGAGAAGCTGGGCCTTTACATATTCATATCAAAACTGAAGACGTAGAAGGTTATGTGCAATGTGAAAAAATGGCACTCCTTGATTTGAATATCAGGGGTTATTCAAAGATTGATAGGATACATTATCCTGACATTATAAATATCACAGACGCTATCCAAGGAATCATTGACTACATCTGAAAATGAATCAACATGGAATCAGTGAGATTTCTTTAGTGGGAATATTGGAGACGAGTAAGTTATACCGGGAGTTTTTTATGCCGTCCCTTAATATGCTTGTTAAAATGGGCTTTTCGGAATGCGGCCGGAGTGCAGCTGTTCTTTTCTTTGAAACATTGCGTAAAATAGCTTTGGGAATTAAACGCAAGAAAGCTGCTTATTTCAGCGCATGAATAATCAGAAAAGCGCAGCATGTTCTCTGCGACTTCAAGCTTTCGGGACAGGATATACTCTGATACAGTATATCCTGTTTCTTTTTTGAACAGAGTAGAGAAATAGTTATTATTGAGCTTTACAAAAGCAGCAAGGTCATCCAGGCGGATGCTTTCATGCAGGTGATGGTCGATATAGTCCATGCAGAGAATAACCTGCCTTGAGTAGACATTCTGTTTTTTCAGCTTCTGCATCTGCTCGGTAAAGAATGTGACCATCTCGTAATGCAGATCCAGAACTTCCTGTACTGTGGTACATTTGTTCATGTTATAGATGTAAAGGTCACTTGTGTTGTAGGCGGTTTCTGAGTTAAGGCCGCCCTCAATGGCGAACCTTGTCATGAGAGTAGCGTTGCAGATCATGAGATATTTCATATTGGTAACAGGATCATCGGCAAGAGTTGAAGTGTTTTCTGCCATCATTTTGTGACTTTCATCGGCGGCTCCTGGGTCGCCATTCTTCATCATTTCGTACTGCTTCATTTCATCTTCGTATTCAAAATGAATATAGTTGTTTTCCCTGCCTATGAAATCCTTAAGAGCTACCTGTGCATTTGGATTTGATATTCTTTTTGGCATGATATTTCCTCTGAACCGGTATTCCCTGACTTTTGAACCGGTTAATATTTTACCACATATTATTTATAAAAACATGAGAAAATTGATATTTATAATGAGCTCTTGAGAGTATAAATAAATCAGATCAGAACAAAGCAACGAAAATGATTTTTAGAGATAGTGTCAAATGATCTATGAAAAAACTGGGTCAAAAAAATAGGCTCAGATTGAACCTTGAAAATGTAGATATGTAGGTTGTGGTAACCTGACGCCACCCTTGACAGCACAAAAAATAACTGCTGTAGGTTAATCACCGACGGCGAAGAACTCAAGAACAATTAGATTTTCTCCGTCGATTTCAGCAGTGTAGCAGTTATTTTTTGTGCCATCAAGGGCAAGCCGCTGAAGCGGTGGCTGGGTTATTACCTCAGGCTCAGAATCTAAGAACAATCAGCTGGCTGCCTGAAGTTCCATGATTTTTTGCTGACCAAAGTAAATCATGAGCTGCCACTTGGCAGGCATGTTCTCAGCTTTGGATAGTATGTCATCAACTACTGGTGGTTTGAAGTCATTGAACTTATGAGGCCTCAGGAAGTTATAGTAGGCAACCCACAAAGTCAGATCATAGTTAGCGCCATCGTAGTTATCAAACCCATTAGTGATTCGATAAGATGCCTTATAGGTGCGGTTAAGACGCTCAATCATCTGTTTAAAAGGGCGGTATTCTTTGGACACTTCATCGTTGTTCTGGAGACCGATGACCTGTGTGATCTCAAACTTGAATCTGTCACCGAACTGCCTAAAGAACTGTTGGGCTGCAAGCGGATACGCACTATACCCATCAGCGATAAACTTGAAATTTTTGGGAAGCTCAGACATACCTTTGAATGCCATTCTCATTGCAAGGATGCATGGACCTACGCCACGGTTGTCAGATACCTGATAACCGATGATGGCTCTGGTAGCAGCATTCAGAATAAGCCAGACATAACCTTTGATGCCGCGCACCTTTATGTACGTTTCATCCGCAGCAAAGGCATTGCCTTTCTCATAAGGGTAATTGTCAACAAAAGGCTTTATACAGATGGCAGCTGTCTTACAGTAGTTAGCAACCTGCTGATGAGATATAGATATCCCATACAAATCAGATAATGCCTGTCTTGTTTTTCTCAAAGACAGTCCGAGATTGACATGGAACGTAAGGCACAGGGACATGATGTGGGCGTTGTGCTTGCTGAATTTAAGTGAGGATGCATTCTTTGGAAGAGAGTTCAGATCCATCTTAAAAAAATCTATCGAGAATTCGCGATAGATGTAGTGAAGCTTGTATTTATACTTGCCATTCTCTTCGGATAGATCCTCTTTATCGACTTTTTTAAGGTTGCTGAGATAGTAAGGACATTTGGGATTAACACACTTATGGATGGCGAAGTGCTTACGGTCTTTTATACGTACAAGAGTATGCTGGCAGTGAGGACATTTTAAAGATAACTGTTTATCAAAGCGATTGTCCTCAGGCGTAAAAGTAGTCTGGCAGATCTTACACATGAGCTGTCCAGCTTTACCATTGTTCTTGTAGAGATATGGCTGTGGTGCATGACATGATGGACAAGAACATTCCTCCGGGATATCGCATTCTGAACGTCTTTTGATTGGTTTAACGGGTTTGCCATAGCGCTGAGTATAGTAGTTGTTAAGGTCCTTCCAGTCCCAGTCCTGATGATAATAGACAATCTTAGGAAGTTCATCCACTTTGAACTTTTGATATTTGGGAGAATGTGAGTCATCGAAAGCCCACTGTTTGAGCGGTATATATCTGCAGATGAAGTTAATAAGCCAGCAATTCTGTTGATAGAGTTGGTGGATGATTTCAAGTAAATAAAGTATAATGTTCATGAGCATTGAGTCCTTTTCGGAGATGTTGATTTGGTCGTTGACATTATACCAAAA
>NZ_AUJI01000066.1 GCF_000424145.1 Butyrivibrio sp. AC2005 | reverse complement strand
TGTTTTGATCAGTGTAGGAAAGATCAAGGTTCCAAAAGCGGTCTATGATATCCCAGGTGCTTTGAGATATAGCATCTGGATCAGGGTAATATTTGCGGAGATTTTCAACAACAAAGTTTTGGTAGTCGGCATGACTGCCACAATTAACAGGTAACATAAAATCGCCCTCCAATCAAAAAACTTACGGCCGCGCCGTAACGACACATCCTTTTTAACAAGGGCGCGAAGCGCCGCATTTTTGGAGGTAAATGTCAAGTGTTTTTTGATAAAAAAGTGGGGGATTTTAATAAAAAAGGAATCTGAAAGCCGCATTGTTACTGGCTTATAGATTCCGAGAGTATATTTATGTTTTTGGAGGAAATGAAATGAAAAAAGTAGCATTGTTTTCAGCAGCAATAATCATGTTCGGAGCAATATGCATGCCAGTAAGCGCCAAAATAGCAGAGCCTGATTTAAAGACATCTGCCGCTGATTATTACATAATAAGTGAACCTTCAGCTGAGGTAAAAGGTGAAGTGAGCGCAAAATTGCAAAACAAGGAAGAGGAGATCATTATTCCTGAGGAAGTATCTATTAACGGAAAAATGTATTCCGTCACGGAGATAAGTGGGTTATGCTATCCTGACATTGCGGATAAAAATCTTAAGCAGGATGCATATAAAAACATAAAAAATAATGTGACACAGATAATCACTCTTCCGAAGACCATAGCAAGAGTACAAAAGGGAACCTTTTCCAACTTCACTAATCTAAAGGAAATCAAAGTTGATCCTAATAACGAATATTTTATATATAAAAAAGGAGCGCTGCTTTCTAAGGATGGGAAAAAGCTTTATGGAACGATTACTCTGCAGAAAAAATACACAATCCCTAAGGGCGTAACAACTATCATGGACAGAGCTTTTGCATACAGTAAAGTAAAGACTATTGTTTTACCTAAAACCTGCCATAATATTGGCGCGCGTTCGTTTTACAGATGCTCCAAATTATCAGAAGTTAAAGGAATTAAAGGTGTGAAAAGAGTTGGGAAAGGCGCATTTTATGGTTGTAAAATCAAATCAAGATAGTACCGTAATGCATGGTAAATTGTTGATTGCAGTTCTACTTTGGGTCATGGTTATTGGCTTAATGGGATGTAAACCCAAAAAAGAGAATCTGAAAATAGAAAGTGGAGAAGATGAATCTGATTCCTGGATTATTAAAGATGGCCCGGATGGTCCATCAGTGGGATTTGTGGCAAAAGAAGTATCAGCAGACGAACTTGCATCTGTTGAAGAAGAGGAATCCATTGTAAATGAATATTCCTTAACTGGTACATGGCAAACTGTATCCACAGGATATGAGGAAGAAGGATCAATGCAGCCGGAGTATTATGTGCAGTTTTCGCCAGATTTCAGTATAAACTATGGACATATGGAAAATGGCAAATTTATGCTGGATCATACTGATATGATCGATAATATTAGTACCGCCTATGATGGTCAAGGATGTAGAATACAGGCAGAATCCGTGGAAGGAGTCCATTATACTTATCAGCGTTCCAATGATGATGACAATATGCTTGAGTATTACGAAACTTGGGATGAAAAAGAATTTGCAGATAAGTATAGAGGCGGAGCATCGCTAAAAAGAGCCAATCGTAAGTTTAGGAGTGTGTCTGATATTATTTTACAATTTAAAAAGTTTTTGAAACGCTATATTTAAGGAGTCTCTCTACAATAGATTGCATTACTAGAAGAGATATAGCATCCTTTTCATAGGAGGGCTTATCATGGACAAAGAAAAAACCGGGCAGCTTATCAAAGAGGCAGCAAGAAAAAAGTGGGCTGTAGTAGCTGGGATTATCCTTATGTTGATTTTGGTGGGGCGCTTTTTTATTTTATTTGTATTATCAGGGGCAGGATATAACTGGGACGAAAGGGCTGATCATGCTCTTATGGCAGTATGCTTTATAATTCTGATAATGCTTTCGGTAAAGAATCGTTCAAGTTTGTTTGATGCTCAGGCTGGATATTCTCATATTTTCAAGGCTATTGCTATAGTGTCCTGGATCATTATAACGGTTCTTATGTTTGGGGGATACTGGTTATTGGATAAGGATATACATCTGTTTTCATTAAGGACAGCAGATGTCGGACCCTTATATGCCTGGATATTTGGAATTATTGCCTTTATTAACATTTTAATGATGGCATTCACTTTATATCAGCTTTGCTCAAAAGATATTCCGTTTGGTATAACACCTTTTATGAACGTATTAGTTATTTTTCTTAGCGTTTGTTACAGAGAGTGGTTGTTTTATGCACTTACATTTAAGTTGTGGACACTTACAGTGGTGACTTTATACTATTTACTGGTATTCATATGCTCTCTTTTAATAGATACTGTTTTATACTCAAAATATTAATATGCCGTGAGGAAGAATTAAGTGCTAATCTTACTCTTTACCCTGCTTGAAGAAGAACAGCAGGATCTTGTCAAAAAAATATATAAAGACTATCATGCTTTTTTCATGAATATTTCCCGGAATATTACCGGTTCACAGACCATGGCGGAAGACGCTGTGAGCGAGGCTTATCTTAGAATTATCAAAAACATCAAAAAAATTTCTGATTTACCACGTCACGATTTAAGACCATTCTGCGTTGTTATAGTGAAGAACTGTTCAATGGACATTTTAAGAAGGAACGAGAGGTATGTATATGGTGCCGAGGAACAGCTGCAACTAGAGAGTACGGGGCAGAGTGAACCTGAACAGGAAATGCTGAATTCAGAAGAAAAGCTGGCTGTTAGTAAATTGTTATCAGTTTTATCAGATGAAGAAAAAGAATTTGTTTCCTTAAAATATGCTTATGGAATGAAATATAAGGAAATCGCTGTAATTTTTGACATCTCGGAGGAAACCGCGCGAAAGCGAAATCAGAGAATTATAGATAAACTCAGGAAATCGTACATGGAGGATAAAGATGGAAGCGGTTTTTGATAGCATACTGAGCAAAATCAGAGTAGAAGACATATTATCATCTATGGAAACGACATTATTTTCATGGGGTGAGAATTCTAAGGAAAAAAAGCTAGGGATAATAGAAATACGCAAGTTAACAAAGATGATATCAAAACTTCCTGATGAGGGACAGAACATCCTCACAGGTAACTATGTATTCAATCTCTCAGAAGAAGGGATAGAGATATTTTACGGGATCAGCGATGTAAAAGAGAAACAACAGTTTTTTGAACGCATGCTGGCAAGACATTTGGGACTTGCGGAAAACTGTCGAATAAGCGATTCTTCGATGGAAAAAGCGTGTAGAAAAAACATCAGTAAAATGATGAAGGAAGCAGAAAAATATACCTGGAGAGGTGCTTTAAGGACAATAGGGAATGCAGTTGCAGCCGTTCTTTTAATAGGAATCATTTCATTTGTAACAGCGATGGGTGTAAATGCAGAATTCAGGGAAAATGTTGTAAACTGGTTCATTGAAAGCACAAGACAGTATACTCTGTTTCATATTAATGGGAGTAATGATGGTGCTCCGAGTTTGGGATCATATAAACCCACGTTCATTCCGGAAAGATATCACTTGTATTCCTATGACGTTGTGACCGGATTCGCAACTTATACATATTCAGATGCAAATGGGGATTTATTAAATGTAAGTATATGTATGCCTGAGGCCAATGCCTATTTAAATACTGAAAATATGACTAAAGAGAGTATAGAGATAAATGGCTCATCAGGATACTTATATCATGACGGAACACATGGAAGTCTCGCGACAAGCATAGATGGATACGCACTTTATGTAACCGGAAAGGCAAGTAAAGAAGAATTTATCAGGATTGCTGAAGGAGTTGTGAGGCAATAAAAATTGTGGATGGGTAGATTGTTTTTAGTTTATAAAAATCTTCTATAATAAAAATTACAATGGGAAATAATTATGATAACGAATAAACTGTTTGTCAGAACAATCTGTACTGTTTTGGTTGGAATTACTATATTATCGGCGGGTTGCGGTAATGTCGGTGAATTGTCAGATGCTGCTTCAATTGAAGAAAGCACCAAACAGAAAAATACAGATGCCGTTTTATATGCTCCTCTTGTAGCACCAACAGTAAAAGATGGAATCATTGAATTGGGGGATGGGTTTATCCCTGTCTGTTTCGAGTGGAATGCGGTTGAAGGTGCTGATGGATATCAAATATGGGAAGAAAGTAAATCCCGTTCTGAGGAGACATATCACGAGCCTGAATGTGATTCAGCATCATATACATCAGAAACATACTATTTAGCCAATACGCAGGAGAATAATATTGATTTCAGGATTAAGGTGAGGGCATATAGAGGAGAAGGAGATAACTGGGAATACAGTGAGTGGAGTGAATATGCGTATGGCAGCTCCTATGAAAATGATAATTCGTATGTGAAAGATGATAACATAGAATACAAATATGAATCAGGTGATAAGAAGATACCAAAGATCCCGCAAATTAATTCCGGACAGACATATGTGAAAAATTCAATTTACCTTCCTTCGGCGTGTAAGATTAGTTGCTCGGAGCTGGGAATTTACTCATATGCTTTATATAACACAGGAACAAGAAAAACGACCTATTTTGACGGCATCGAATATGATGTTTCTGAGGCAGGATACTATATTGTGTATGGGTTCAAGGATAATGAGATGCTGAACGTAACTGATGAACTGTCTATAGAAGAGAGTATTCCAGCAGTTATTGAATGAAAAGATTTCGAGAATATTGTATGAAAAAATGTTGATTACAGTTGTGAGGAAATAGTAATTTTCAATGTTTGGCAAAGGGAAAAATGAGCTTATATCAGTTTTTTGCTAGTGATAAACCTATGCCTGAATTTGACAATATGCATGCGGAACCTGTTATAAAGGGTGGAGAAATATATGCAATAAAATTCAGATGTGGATTTAATGAAGAAACAGCAATACGAATAATAATAGAAGATGACCTGACTTATGCATCGCAGTATACAAATCTTAGTTATGTCAATTATATAGAATGGTGCTACTCAGATGACCGGGCGGAGGTACTTATAGATTATATTCGGAATTTATTAAAAAACAGAAAATCCGTGTCATTGTATAATACCTGGTTAGATGATAAATCAGAATTGGGGATTAAGAAAATTCATATTAGCAAGCTGACTATTGAAATCATAAAAGACTTATGGGGAAAGAACTATTTTAATTATAATGAATGCTGCATAATCTATCATTAGTCAAAAACGAAGGTGATAATGGCGGAATAACTAAGAAAATTGGTAAAGGCTGGTATTACTACGAAGCATGGTTTTGACAATGTATTGCGTATATTACATCCGATTACTGCGCGTATATGAATGAGTTTGGGTGGATGATATAAGTTTGTTTATAGATATTAGAATATATAGTGCAATTGAAACTGACGCTGCCCCACTATATGGTGTGGCAGCATTTTTTATTTTTAAATTCCTGTAACGAAACAATCATAATTTGCATTAACTTAATGAAAACTAAGGAAAGGAGGTGAGGAGTTGCAGTCCATGGACGAAATCTATCAGCGTTATGCGAAAAACGTCTATCATTTCTTGCTGGCGCGCACGTGTAATGCTGATCTGGCGGAAGAACTGACCCAAGAGACTTTTTATCAGGCAATACGAAGCATCGACCACTATGATGGTAGCTGTAAAATATCGACCTGGCTGTGCGGCATAGCCAAAAACATACTTCTCACCTATCAGAGAAAACATCCAGTGTTGGCGGGAATCGAGGGAGAGGCAGCATCTGAGCTTCAGGCGGACTCGGCTGAGCATGATGCAATCAGTCAGATTTCAAGGATTGAACT
The DNA here is from genome assembly GCF_000424145.1 of Butyrivibrio sp. AC2005. GTDB lineage: Bacteria > Bacillota > Clostridia > Lachnospirales > Lachnospiraceae > Butyrivibrio. The sequence continues at coordinate 9,251 of NZ_AUJI01000066.1, read as the reverse complement.
ATTGAGAAAGCTACATGAACTTGAAGATCCCTACCGCGAAGTTATGTATCTGAGAGCTCTTTGGGGACTGTCATTTAGGGAAATCGGAGAGGTACAGGGGAAGAGTGAAAACTGGGCTCGTGTCACCTTCTATCGTGCAAAAGGAAAACTGAGAAAGGAAGAAATATGATGAACAATATAGATTGCGAAGTGATACAGGATTTGTTTCCTTCTTATATTGATGGTCTTACATGCGAGAAGACTAATGTGGCGATTGAAGAGCATTTGACCGGTTGTGAGAAATGCAGAAGCGTGCTGGCTGCTATGAAAGAAACGTCTTCAGAGATATTGGAAATGTCGCCTGAAGATAAAAAGGAAATTGATTTTTTAAGGAAAAATAAAAAAATAAACTTCAGAATTATCATGGGAAGTGTAGTTGGAGCATTTCTACTAGTCCTTTTTATGATAACATTAGGCTGTTTTGTGGTAGGTACGAAGAATGATACCAATTGGATGGCTATGCATCTTAATGTTGAGGATAATGAGTTAGATTTTATAGCGGCGCCATCTGGTAGTGGTAATGCTGTTGCTTCGCTCAACTATACCGAGGAAGCTGGTGTGGTTATGATGCATGCCCGAACTGTTTTGGTAAGTCCATTTCACAAAGGGAATTTGGAAGGGCGGTATGTTGCTTCCGAAACCATTAAAGAAGTACGCATCGGAAATCGAATCATTTGGTCTGAAGGAGCTCCGGTGACGGCTTTTGCATCAGATCTTTACGCTACAAGACATAGTTATATTGGTGCTATGTCCGATAACAATCGTACCGCCTTGGCCTTGAATATGGGAACATCTCTTGGAGCATTTACAAATGAACTTGAAACTTCATCGGAACCATATGGGTGGAAGATAATTCTATCAGAGGATGTTTCTTCAGATAAGCTTGCACAGAAGGAGCAGGATATGGAGGCCTTTGGATATGTGATTTTAGGGCTGATTGAGAATCTTGATCATGTGACATACGTTTATCACAGTGAAGGGGTTGAAAAAATGCTTACGATTACTGCGGAAGATGCAAGTACGTTTTTGGGAGAAGATATCAAGAAATGTAGTAAACATATACGCACTTTGGATACACTTCTTCAGAAAACCGGACTCATACGCGCTGTCTTCTGACATTCATTATAATAGGTGCCTTTTGTGACCAAAGTCTCTTATAAATGGTGCATGCTCACTCAACTTAGTGAACATGCACTTTGCTATTTTTCTATTCCGTTTACAATTTTCAATATTTCATCTTTGGTAACAGGCCCTGATATGAAAAGTGCATATCCATCAAGCTCCGTTACGAGGAGGCTGTAGTTCTCTTTAGAATAATAGCGAGCTTCATGGCCTCTGAAGTCCAGGATTTCCAGCTGGGTGTTTTCCGTATCCACATAATTGTTTCCACCTGGAAGCTCAATGTCTATACTCAGATAATAACCATCAGCATCAAGATAGCTGTGAGATATTAAAGAATCGGCCTTATCGATATGGTCAAAGCTAAAGCGCTCAGGCACGTAAGTAATCCTGTAATCTTCTAAATTGTTGCCAGAGATGGTGGTATTATCAAATCTGATAAGGCTATATTCTTTAAAGGTTTCAATGAACCATTTTGTTACCGCTTCCCTGAACTCAGCATTTACGCTATATGCCGTGCCAAATGAGATAATGCCGGCTATGAGTATTGCAGCGGCTGTTTTAGTAAATATCCTTACAATGTTGGAAGTATTGCGAGTAGTCGCGGTTTCTTTTGACAGATTGGATATTATAGTTTTACATGCAGATGTAAGGGAATCTTCTGAAATGCGTTCATCGGAGGCAAGTCCCATTTCCCGGGCAAGCATTTTTTCAAAGAATTTAAGGCGCTGACCTGCATCTGATATACCATAAAGAATTTCTATGCTTTCCGGAGTTAATCCAAAAGCATAGGTTCCTAATATAAGATGCTGTCCGGACTGTGGAAGAGAGCATATGAAATCTGCAAGCTTTGATGTATCTTTCCTAGAAAGCCTTTTTTCACAAACACGTTCTTCCCATTCATTTAGCTCCGGGGAGAGGAGATGAATCATATTCTCTTTTACTGTTCCGGATAATAATTCTTCAAAAGTCATATTCATCAGAATTTTCCTCATACTGTTTTCGTAATTTGCCTATAATGCGCTGACCTTTCTTTTTGGCTGCTTCTTCAGATATTGACAGCATCCGTGCTATTTCAGAGTATTTCATCTCATAGGTATAGCGCAGCTCAAGAAGAACCTTCTCATCGGAGCTTAAGACCTCAATCATTTTCAAAAGGGATTTGCTTTTTTCTTTATCCAGCATATGGTGCTCTGGTCCCTGTATGGATGAATCCATTTTGCTTAGTGCTTCATCAGAATCAGGAATGATCCTGCTGCTTTTTCTCAGCACGTCGTATGAACAGTTCTTCACTATAGTAACGCAGAATGCTTTCATTTCGGGACAGGTTAAATGGGAAATTTTTAAAATATTGAGTGATATTTTTAGAAGTGCAGAGCTTACAGATTCTTCAGCATCAGCTTTGGAACCGGTTATCTTCATCGCAATTCTTAGAAAATCCTGGTAGTTCTCTTTATAGATTTTTTCAACAAGATTTCTCTGATCATCTTCAAGAACAGAAAGTATGAGTAATAGCATGTTTTGGCTTCCCCGTATAAGTATGGGAATATGATAACACAATAGCTGTTTTGTAGGAAAAAGTTTTATGACTTCTCACCGTTATTTTATTTTACAGATGATCAGAGTTTTCATACAATTATAAGGGGGATACTTAAAAGGGGAAGTAAGTGGGTATGAAACGAGTATTGTTATGGATTTTACGTGGCATTTTTCTGTTAATCTTGATATTTGTAGGTCTTATAGCATTGGACTATCTTTTTGCTCCATCCTGGTTAACTGATAAAGTGGCATTCTCTATTCTTATTTTTGCAGCAATAATCCACTGCGGGATAGGAATAATTAGAATCAGAAGAAATAATAAATCTACAGTAAATGTATCTGATCTTCCTAAAATCGATGGCACGAACAAAAAAAGTCAAAAATCCGTTAAAAAGCTAAGCTCTACCAGAAAGCCTGCTTTGGCTTTTGCGTTGGTTGTATTACTTCTGGTTGGTATTGGATTTGGCGGCTATAATTATTTAAATCAAGATACTCATAGTGATGTTCCGGAAAATGTAATTGAGTTCGGTGAAAAATACCCGGAAGCAAGAGAATACGTCCAAAATTTCACGGAATACGTTGATAAAGATTTAGATATGGATGTCACAGCGGAAATGGCTGCATCTGATATCCCATTATTTATCCAGTGGGACAAGCGATGGGGATATAGAAACTATGGAGCAAACTATGTAGGCGTTGCCGGTTGCGGGCCTACTTGTTTAGCTATGGTGGCATGCGGCCTTAAGAATGATTCGGAGCTTAATCCATTCGTTGTTGCAACGTATGCATCAAATGAAGGTTTTTACACATATGGCGAAGGTACATCCTGGTCTATAATGACAGAAGGTGCCAAACACTATGGATTAAATGCAGTTACCGGCGATGTTTCCTCGGATTACATCTTGTCTAATTTATCCTGTGAGGCGCCGATGATCTGTTCAATGTCACCCGGAGATTTTACAAAAACAGGACATTTCATAGTGCTGACAGGAATTGATGCAGAAGGAAAAATAATAGTGAACGATCCTAACAGTCCTAAAAATAGTAGCAAGCATTGGGATGTTGAATCTTTAGTATCACAAATGAAAAGTGTATGGAAATATAGCAATGCTTAGGATATAAAGAAATTTCCCTTTTATGCCGATAAATGAAACGAGAGAATATGCTTTCAATTGAATAGTGATCAACATGCATTTACACGGAGGTATTTGCTATGGCTATGTATGACTATGCTAGTTCTCTTTATAAGGCATATGGAAATTATGACGCGTTTCTCACTCAGGGAATCGATGTAAGCGTTGCGCATATCAATTATAATGTTAATAAAAATATTGATACAGATATTATCAAGAGAGATATGGCTGCATACCTGAAAGAATCAACAATTGATTCTGATTCATCAAAAGTCCTTAAGGGTAGTGGAATAGATAAAGCCTCATCTTCAGATAATGTCCAGACTAAGAAGTCTTCAGATTCTGCCACTGTCCCCTCAAAGCAAAATAGCGCGTGTTCAGTAGAATTATCTAAAGAAGCGCAGATTTATGCTGAAACCAATGCATCCTCCACAAATGCCACAGAAGCTCCCCAGCCATATAAATATGCAGGTACGACAAGTCCAAGAGAAGCCTGGGAAAATGAATCAGCACGCTTTAAAAACAATTACAACCATGATTACTTGGGTAACTATCAGATAAGTGAGTCAGAGATGCTTCGCATGTCTGATCCTGAGCTCTACAGTAAAATTATGGATCTGGAAGATCAGGCAAGGCGTTCTGTAATGCACCTGGATGCCTGCGTGGAGCTTCCGCATGAAGAAGGTGCAGCAGATATAGAGTACAAGTATTACTATAATATTTCTCAAAAAGAGTTTGACGAACTCAAAAAACAAGGAAAAGTATTTGGTGGATACTCATTTGACTGGTCAGAATCAGCCAGAAAAAGAGCAAATGAATTGTATAATGAAGCATTTCAGTTAAAAAGACAATGGCGCTTAGACAATACAGACAAGGTAGCAAGCAGATTCAATAATCCTGTTTCCAAGCAGTTTACAGCGCTTGACTTCCTTGAAGCTCTTCATTCTGATGATAAACATCAGACCAGTTTCAACTTTTATGGGAAAGGCCTTGATGAACATCCTCATAATATATATACAGGTGCAAGTATGTGGCGTTTCTCCACAAAATTTAATGTGCTTATATCCAATGATGCTCTTAGTATAATTGCAAACGGAGATAGCAAATGGGCCAGCAGTGTAATGGAGGATATCAACACGGCTGTTGGAAACATGAAGAAGATTGAGAAAGCCTATGAGGGCAATGCAGTTTATCTACGTTTCGGTGCCAGAATTGACGACAATGGTTCCATCACTTATCACGCCAATTTTAAAGACTGTGAAGACAAATATGGTATTTCTGCAGATACGCCTGATGAATTATTAGAAAAACTTATGAGTTACAATAAATAAGTATTGTATAGTTATCCAAAGTATTTATAAATGTAAGACCTTTAAAAAGCTCAAACCACTGAAGTTTGAGCTTTTTGATGTCTAATTGGATTCTGATTCAGTTCCCTGACTATTCATTTTTATCATCACCAAAAAGATCATAATTTGCCACTGACTTTCTGTGTTCTTCATCAACGGCAGCGTAGTGCTTGACGGTGGTATTCACATCCTTATGGCCAAGGACGTCTGCAACCATGTATATATCACCGGATGAATTATAAAGAGTGGTTCCAAAGGTTCGGCGGAGCTTATGAGGATGTACACGATCCGTAAGCTTTGCTCCATCACCGTATTTTTCCAGCATATCTTCAATACTTCGCACAGATAGCCTGTTATTTTTCAGTGATATGAAAAGAGCTTCTTCCTTAGGATTTTGAACCAGCAATGGACGCTCATTATTAATATAATCACGAAGCGTGTTGCGAATCTTTTCATTTATGCACAACGCAAAACAAGGACGCTTTCACGCCCTTGTCTTCACCCTTAGTAGACTCACCTCTCAGGGCTTAGGTTCTTATTATCATTCAGCTAAGCTTTCGAATTGTGTACTAGGTTCGTACACAATGTTAATCCTAGAATTATAAATTCTTGTAAAACTCAACAGCCGCCTGGAGCTCACTTTCATCCGGATGCCCCTTTTGGATCCCACCCGCAATCTTGAAAGGGTCAAAACTGTCATGCCCATGGATTCATGATTGAGTATCAAAACGAAGAAGTTGTGATGGTTAAAAAAAATCTATAGCTCATGTCCTTTTATCTCTTTCCAGTATTTCTCAGCATGTTTTAACATTTTTTGAATGTTGTCAGGCATGGGATTAGTAGGGTTAGGCTCCTGAGAAAATAATGAATCAATGCTCTCAACGGCGCCTACTCCAAGTTCATCGTATAGCATTGGCTTATAATTCTCTTTAGCATGCCAAAATTGTATCTTTCCGTCGATACTATTGACTGGAGATCTGTCGAATTTCACAGCAAGTTTATATGCCTCATCTATAGACTGTCTCATGTTTTTATAATCCCCAAGACAAGAAAGAGTCATAGCTTTAAGAATCAGTAAAATGGCCTGCATCTTAGTAAGATAGCTTATTTCGCTGCCAGCTGTTGCTTCATATATTTTTATGCACCAGTCCAAAACATCACGGGCCTCCATGATATTATTTTTTTTACCGGTTTTAACAAGCGCAATAGCCATACTATTGGAATATTGTAGGCTGTTTAATAGGATAGATACCAGAACCTTTGTAAATCGATCCATGCCTTCTTCTTGCATGCCCATATCCATTAGAATTTTTGCGATATTAATATCTGCAATCCCCATATAGTTGATCTTTTTGAATTCTTCAAGGGCTTCCTCAGGACTAGCCTGACTTTTGAGTTCTGCTATACACAATCTGATTGAGAATTCATCAATGTCGGGATCGGTATTTTGGTCTATCAAGCGAAGGGCTGATTCATAAAGATTGATAGTTTTGTCCAGATACTTTTTATATACGTTAGCTGAAGTGGCTACATTATAGGCTTTTGCACTTCCATAGATTATCTTAAAGTTTGTTGGATACCTGATCAGAGCTTTGTCAGCTTCGGATATTGCTTTATTATAATTGTTTTCCCTAAGAAGGGCGGTAATGTTTTTGATTGTATCATCCACATTTTTTGATGAAATGCTATACCCAAGCAGTACGTCAATGGAAATACCAAAAAAGTCTGCCAGCTCGATTAAGGTCATTATGTCAGGAATGGTACTGGCGCTTTCCCATTTCGATACTGCGCCAACAGTGATTCCAAAGGCCTCAGCGAGTTCTTCTTGTGTCAATCCCATCTCTTTTCGGTATTTTTTTATATTTTCACATAAATTAAGCTGCATCGACAATTTCTTCCCCTTTTTCTAAAGACGGTCTTGATACCAGTATTACAAATAAAACAATTACAGCAAAGATAACACCAAATAACATGATATTTTTAGTGGATATATGTGATACGAACAAGCTGACAAGTAGTGAACCAATGGGCATTGCAGCTGTGGAAAAAGCATTAAATACAGCAGAGGCCCGAGCCATATACTCTAAATCAACTGTTTTCATGAATTGTATTCCGATGATGCCACCAATTAGTGTGGCGGCAAGCATCATGGCAAAAAAACATGCGCTCACATCTATATAGCATAGAATTGCTTCACCACTCACAATACCTCCCATAGCAATTCCAAAAAGACCTATGCCTTCGATTCCTGTTCCGATGCAGACTGACTGCAAGGCTGAAAACTTTCTGGCGAACAAGGGTAAAAGAGCTGCTCCCACAATGCCACCAAGTGAAGCAAAAACACCTCCAAAGCTTAGAAGCTCACTGCCCATTTTAAATATTTCTTCCGCAATGGGTGCCTGAAGAGCGTTTATCGGGACCAGCATAAAGTTAAGCGCCACGCATAATATGCAGAAGTTCTTAACCATAGGCGTTTTTGTAACATATTTCATTCCATCTGTAAAAAGCGTGATGAACTTTTCAGAAGGACTGTTTGTATCAGTATCTGTTCTGTTGTGTGTGATTTCCTTAGTATTCATCAGCAGAATGAGTATTGATGCAATGATAAATGTAGAGATATCAATGATCATGGCAGGAACCACGCCCCATAATGAGATTATCACGCCTGCGATTCCTGTCCCTACAAGCGAAGCAGAATTTGTCAGTACTTTTGAAAGACTCATACCAGAGGTAAGATGTTCCTTTTTGATGATCTGAGCTGTAAAAGCAGAGCTTGCTGGTAGGCTAAAGGATTCAATGGTAGTAATAATAAGTGTAAGGACTGCCATTATAGGTGCATTGACTCCCCCTAACATATACAAAGTGGCAAATAGAGTAATTACTACAGCTCTTATCATGTAAGCGGCTATGATCACTTTTTTCTTATTTCTCTTCTCAACAAGAGCTCCTGCAAATGGTTGAACAATCACATTTGGAAGCATATTGAACGCAAATATTAAAGCAGACCACATGGCACTATGCGTTATTTGATATATCAGCCACGTAAAGGCAATAACATCCACTGAATCGCCAAAGCGGTCAATCATTTTTGAAAAAATGAGTTTTCTGTAGTTACTATCTTTAATAATTGTTGTGTATGAAATGCTGGCTTGTTTCATATTGAAGCCCTCCTGTTAATTCAAGTATGGCTTCATTGTATGTTGTTATCATATTTATTATAATACCCTACTAGTATTAGTGGTAAAGTAAAATCTTTCTTACTAAGAAAAATAACTACAATTGCAAGCTTAATTAAACATGTATAGTACAGGGGTTCCCTCTCAGAAGACGGTGCCAGAAACTCCTTTCTGTCTGGGTTTCAGACGTGTCATTATGATGTATCAGCGAGAAAACTCCTTCCGACATAGTCGGTGGGGGATGAATCGCTGGACCTCAGCGTTTCGCTTTGCTGTATCGTCCTGTTCTTTCATATTTTCTTTTGCGGTCATCCGTGCGCTGGCTTTCTATATATTTTTTCACTGTCTCAAGTGAAACGGAACCGGTTGTGGCGCAAAAATAACTCCTGCTCCAGAAAAGAGCATCTCCCCACAGAAATTTTTCTATATGTTCACGGTATTTGATCCTGACTTCTTTAGAGAGCTGTGACTTTAAGGTGTTGATCAGTTTTACCGGAGCAACATCCGGAGGCATGGAGATAAGCATGTGTATGTGGTCTTCGTCTGTCTCAGCTGAGAGCATATCGCAGTTCATCCTTCCACATAGATAAGCGGCGTGATTTTTCATGAAATCCCCCATCTCATCGGTTATCACTTTTTTCCTGTATTTAGTGACAAAAATGATATGATAAGTAAGCAGGTAAACTGAATGTGAACCTCTTCTGTAGTTATCCATAAAAGCTCCTTCTAAAAAGAACAAATGTTTTGGTTACTCTTGTAAATTATGCTATAATACTAATATAATCTTTTGGAAAGGAAATCTCAACTGTGTATAGGACAAGGCAGTACAGAATAGCTAAAAACAACACACTATACAGTTACTGCCAGGATATTTGCAGGGCATCTGCAGTTCTTTA
>NZ_AUJI01000065.1 GCF_000424145.1 Butyrivibrio sp. AC2005 | reverse complement strand
TAACAAGAGACAACATTGTTTTCCATGAAAAGGGCAAAATGATGGTTTCTCAAAATTGAATATTAAATGGATGTTATTAGACCTTGTATGAGTCGTTATGCGATTCGTATGAGGTCTTTTTTGATACTTGAAACAAGGTTATATCATCTGAATTCCAAATAATCTCCCCTGCAATTCCCGGGTGAGACCCAGCGTAAATAAACGCTGAAATATACCCGAAAAAGCATGGAGAAAATCAGGACTAATAAGAACCGCAAACCCTTGTAAACCCTAGTAAAATCCATATTTATTTCAGATGATATTTCGGTGTGGGGACGCTGGTTAAAGGACCTTATGGTCGTGATATTCTCCGATAAATTTCGGCAAATATATCACCTTTTGGTGAGGTTATGCCGGGACAAATCGGGGATAAGTGTAGGAGAGACACTTGTTGGATTCAGATGATATATCAGATGAAATACATGTGTAAAAAATACTTTTTTATAAGAGCGACTAGGGAAAATAACTTGGTCCCAAATGGGGAAAATGGGTGTGCCCCGGGACAACACTAAAACCTTACAAACCGTGATTTTAAGCGGCTTGTAAGGTTTTTCTTTTTGGTGTTGGGTACGATTTGGGTACACTTTATTATTCTGATTGAATGAGACCTGATGACTTACTCGGGATTCTTGGGATTTAGTCCAATGTAATCCATAAATTCATCATGACGTTTCTGAACATTGAGTCTCAATAAAGAGGACTCACTTTCGGGATAAACATCCATCCATAGATTAAAACTATCTTCAGCAGCGAGCAGAGCGTTTGCTTTTTTCTTGGGATCCTTTATCTTATTACATTCTTCTATTTCTTTTTGATACTCTTCATATCGTTCATACCATGATGACATTAATGTAAGGCCACGAAAAGTCACAGCAATTCCGTCTGAACCTTCGGATCGATCTCGAATCTCAATGAGCTCTCCGGGATATTGGCGAAATATTTGAAAAAGGCGATGCATGGCTTTTACACCGTCAAAATCAGCGCCCGTAAGAGTTTCTACGTTAACGCATAGCGCATGAGCAATTGCTTCAAGATTTTTTTGTTTAGGATTACGTCTGCCACTTTCATAAGCTCTTATATATGCTTCGCTTACGCCTATCCTTCTTCCCAGTTCTTGAAGCGTTAATCCTTGTTGTTTACGAATTCTACGGATATTCTCGCCAACTGTCATAGAGTGGCTCCTTTCTAAAAAACGTATCTTTTGAGAAATTATATATCAAAAGATACGGATTTTCAATTTGAACTGCTTGACACGTATCAAATGATACGGTATTATCGAGATGTGAAAACCGTATCAAATGATACGCACTGAACCAAAACGCATGAGAAAACACTCATGAACATCGAACCATGAAAACTGAACAAGACGCAATCGGCTACTTAAAGGCATATAGAGCGATGTGATACCTGCGCGAGGATGCTAATTCGGATTAGAGGAGCGATAAACAGGGAGTTCAAAACAGAGCTAAGGATCTCTGATCGCAATGACCGCCGTAATGATACTCCTTTCTAGCCATAACTGGTCGGTGAGAATCCGACTTCACGTATTGGGGGAAGCTTGGGGGAACTAATTCTCGGAGATGTGAAGAACTACATGTGTGATAGCAAATCCTACTATCAGGTCGAATGTTGGAGGGTAACAAAAAACAAGTTATTTATAAAGAAAGAGAGGTTTAGAAAATGAACGAAAAACTTTATTACACTGCTGCTGAAATTGCTCAGATGATTGGTGTTGGAAGAACATCAGCATATGCAATTGTCAAACAGATGAACGAGGAACTTAAGAGCCGTGGGTATTTAACGGTAGGTGGCAAGATCCCCAAGGAATTCTTTAATGAGAAGTACTTTGGCGGTTCACATCCGAAGGAGGTGAGTGCCTGATGGCAAGTAATGCAAAAAGGGATCCGAATGGAACCTGGAGAATCCAGTATAGATACACGGATTGGACTGGAACCAAGAAAAAATCTCAGAAGCGAGGGTTTAAAACAAAGAAAGAAGCTGAAGAATGGCTGGCACATTTCAAGTATCAGCAGTCATCGGATCCGAGCATGCCACTGAGGGATTTTTGGAAGGTCTATATGGATGACATGAGTAAGCGACTTAAGGAAACAACAATAGAAAACAAGGAACACATCTGGAGATGTAAGATAGAACCTTATTTTGGAGACCTTCCAATAAATGAGATTACAGCTTCAAGAATCAGACGATGGCAGAGTGAAATGATAGAGAAAGGCTTTAAGCCTACCTATCTGAAATCGATTAACAGTCAGTTGTCTGCAGTAATGAATTATGCAGTCAGATTTTATGACCTTAGATCTAATCCTTGTATGAAAGCAGGAAGCATGGGCAAAGGTAGGGCTGATGAAAGACCATATTGGACACTTGAAGAATTCAATAGATTTGCGGATGCCATAAGCAACAAGCATGAGGCATGGATGGGATTTCAGATACTCTTTTGGACCGGGATGCGTGTTGGTGAGCTGCTAGCCTTAAAAGTTGAGGATATAGATCTGGAGGAAGGCACAATTCGCGTAGATGAATCTTATACAAGGCTTCGAAGTAAAGATATTATATCTTCTCCCAAGACGCATAATTCTATACGTACGATAACAATCCACCAGGAATTAGTCGAGGCACTCCAGGAATATCTAAAATGTCTGTATCATCCAAGGCCTGGATCAAGGCTCTTTCCGGAAAAGACGAAGAGGTTCTTTGAACATGAGATGGAGAGGGGAATTGAGCTTTCCGGAGTGAAGAAAATTACAGTCCATTGTCTTAGGCATTCACATGCATCCATGCTGGTGGAAATGGGATTCAGCCCCATAGAGATAGCAAAGAGACTAGGACATGGAAAGGTGACAACCACGATAGAAACCTATTGCCATCCATCAATGGACGGACAGAAAAAGATTGCTGACAGACTTGGAAAGATGAATAGAGGTGAGGGATATGCCGTGTGAAAGAAAAGCAAGGTTTAGACACAACACAATTGCTTTTTGGCTAAGTGATGATGAGAAGCGAGTTGTAGAGGCGCGAATAATTGTTGCCGGAGTACAAAAAGGTGAATATTACAGAGCTTCGATATTAGGCCAGAAAGTTGAGATTGTAGCCGGAAGGTATAGATCAGAAAGACTTGCCATTGTTTTAGAGAAAATGCTTGAAAAAGCTGAAAGGGGTGATGCCTATGCGGGTGAAGAGTTAACTGTAGTACTTCATGAGCTTTTGGAACTCATGAAACGATAAAATCCTCTGCTGGTAACAGAGGATTCTATCTAAAAGCCTAAAGAGGCTTCTGAATACTATATGTAAGCACCTATAGTATATCAGTCCTCTTGGGTACAAACAATACAAAATGTACAGGAGGATATTTTTATTGAGTGTATTTGAAAAAGTTAAGGCACATATTAGTGCCGGCACTGTAATCACAGATTACGGAGTGAAGGTTGGGAAGAATGGAATGGCTTGTTGTCCATTCCATAATGACAAGCATCCCAGTATGAAGGTGGATGAAAAACACTATCACTGTTTTGGATGCGGAGCTCATGGGGATGCAATAAGCTTTGTGGCTCAGATGGAAGGGCTGTCAAATTATGATGCTGCTTGTAAGATCATTAAGGATTATGGGCTTCCGATTGAGACGAATCATGGGGGTTCAGAAATGGCTCGCGAAGCTTATCACAATAAGAAAGTGCAGGAATCCCGTGTGATATCGGTAAAGAAACAGTTCAATAAGTGGGTCGATGATAAAATCCATGAGCTTAAGGAGTGTGAAGCGCTTATAGAGGAAGCAAAGGAATCTATTTTAAGGACTGATCCTAGAGAGGAAATTATTTCAAATGGCTTTGCTTATATGGTCCACAAAGAAACGATGATAGGCTACTGGCTCGACATTTTATGCATGGAGGATGAAGCAGACAAGCGCTCACTCTTCCTTGAAGAAAGGGAGGAGGTGAGCAGAATTGCAGCAAATATTAAACGAGCAGGAAATGAAATCCTGGGAAGAAGTTGGAAATGCGTTGGCTAAATCAAAAGATTACTCAGTCTCAGATGTGCTGGGAATGATGGCAAGGGATGAAAAGGATAAGGTTTATCAGTCTATTGATAACTGCATGATAGTTCTCAAGAAGGATCCCATCCTTAAAGGAGCAATCTGTCATAATGACCTGACATGCAAGATGGACCTTCGAAAGGATCTTGGTTGGGGAAAGTCTGAGGGTGGAGGAATCAGGGACGTGGATATCAATCAGATTGAATGGTACCTGGAAAGAACCTACGGACTAAAGAACTATAAGGCTATTGGGAAAGCTCTAAATATCGCAGCCAGCGAAAACCATTTCCATCCCATCAAGGATTATCTTGAAGGACTTAAATGGGATGGAGTGAGCAGAGTGGCAGAATTCCTTCCAAAGTATCTTGGAGCTGACAGATCGACCTATACCACTGAGGTTACAACGCTTCTGATGCAGGCGGCAATCCACAGAATATATTGCCCCGGTTGCAAATATGAAATCATGGTGTGTTTGGTCGGAGGTCAGGGAGCAGGAAAGTCAACACTGTTCAGGTTCCTTGCCATAAAGGATGAATGGGCAACGGATGACCTAAGACGCATGGATGATGAAAATGTTTATCGAAAGCTTCAGGGGCACTGGTTCATCGAGATGGCTGAGATGCTTGCAACAGTTAATGCTAGGACGGTTGAGGAAATCAAATCCTTCCTCAGTAAACAGAAGGATAATTATAAAATTCCTTATGAAGTCCACCCAGAAGACAGGCCAAGACAGTGTGTGTTCGTAGGAACAAGCAATACACTGGATTTCCTTCCGCTGGACAGAACCGGGAATAGAAGATTTGCTCCTATCCTTGTCCATCCGGATCGCGTTGAAAAGCACATCCTTGAAGATGAAAAGGCATCAAGAGAATATATCGATCAGCTTTGGGCAGAGATGATGGATCGTTATTGGAAGACCAAACATCATAGGCTGAAGCTCTCAAAAGAAACAGAAGAATATCTGAAGGATATACAGAAAGAATTTATGCCGGAAGATACCAAAGTCGGAATGATACAGACCTGGTTGGATGAATGCCTTGAAACTCATGTATGCTCCATGATGCTCTACAAAGAAGCGCTGAATCATGAAAATGAAGAACCAAAACAGTGGGAGCTTCGAGAGATAAATGACATCATGAATAACAGCATTGAAGGATGGAGTCCAGACAAACAGCACCGTTTTGACAAATATGGTCAGCAGCGAAGCTGGAAGAGGTTGAACTGTGAAGATGGATTTATTCCGGTATCGGATAATGCACCGCTTCCGTTCGACTGATGATATGAAAAAGTTTTTTGAGTCCGTTTACAAAATCCGTTTACAACGGTCTGTAAACAAAGAACTTAAACGTCGCGTTGACAAGAGAATGGCTCAAATAAGGGCTTTGAAGGCTTGTAAACGAAGTAAACGGACTTTTTGCAAAAGACTATTTTCTACAAATTATTGTAAACGCGCTATGTAAACACGCTGGCAATAATGGTTCCTGAAGACGAAGGCGAACAGGAACCACAGACTTCCGAACTAAGACACATCAGTGAGGAAGTCCTCAGTTTTCTCGATGGATTTTGAATGGCATCAGAATGATGTCAGAAAAATGCATGTGGCATCATTTTAATGCCACTATCGGGGAAACTGGGATTGCTGAAAGCGATAGCTTCAGCAATGGAGCTGCCGGTCCTTTGACAGCGGGGCTCTCCGCCTAGGAGTCTCTCGGAAGAGCTCCGTGTAGTTTTGATGCGAAGTGTCAAAACTACTAAGGAGTTACTTCTGACAGAAGTAACAAGACCTGAAAAGCCGGCAGAACACTCGAATTTTACCAATATAAAACAAAAAAGCAAAATCTTAAAACGAAAGGAAGTGATAAGCGATATGGTAACGACTATATCTTTTGTAGTGGGCAAGGGTAGTCTTTCCCATAATAACAGATCATTCATTGCAGAAAATGTAGTAGAGGAAAGGGTAGAACTGGATGAGTTCTATATTCAGCAGCCCTTGAGAGATGCTTATGATCAGCTCTTTGGACAGGCGGTTGCAGACTTTAATGCGACTCAGAAAAGGAAGGACCGAATGGTTGGCGATTATATCACTAAGATCAAGAATTCCAAAAATAATGAGAAGGTGTTTTACGAAAATGTGGTCCAGATAGGAACAATGAGGGACTTCGGAGTTGTTGATGGTGAGGGTAATATCACAGAAAACGCGCTCCTAGCCAAGGAGGTTCTTGATGAATATGCAAGGACTTTCCAGGAACGAAATCCCAATCTGTATCTGTTTAATGCGGTGTTGCACATGGATGAAGCGACACCGCATTTGCATTTGGACTATATCCCTGTAGCGCATGGATACAAGACCGGAATGAAGACCAGAAACAGCCTGACCAGAGGATTGCAGGAGATGGGTATAGAGAAAGCTACCTCAAAAAATGATAATGAAACAATGCACTGGCAGGAACGTGAGAGAGGTTACTTGAAGGAACTGTGTGAGGAGAGAGGGATTGAGATTGAGGTTTTGGGAGTAGATCGCGATGATTATACGCTTCCGGAATACAAAGCTGCTATGAAAGCCAAGGATGAAGCCGAAGCGGAGGTTGAGATCCTTAATTCCGAAAAAGCAGAAATAGTTCAGTATATTCAGCTGGCTAGCACAGAGGCACATGGTCTTGCAGATGACATTGATGATAAGGAAGAAGAGCTTAGAAAAATAGAGGAAAGGCTTAAAGAAGCTGAAAAGTTACGCATGGAGAATGAAAAGAAGATTGAAGCCATCGCTGATGATGACAAAAAAGTAAGCAGTCAGCTGGAACAGATAAGTAAAGAGGCAGTGGCTGTTCCAAATTTTTTTGGCGGTGAGCAGATGGTGAAGCTTCCCAAAAAGTCTTTTGACAAGTTAATGTCTATCTGCAGATCTGCTATGAAACTAAAGAAAATAGTTTCCAGATATGATGCAGAGCTAACTAAAGCAAAGGAAACAATAAGAACTTTGACAGATACAATCGATAGTCTCAAAGTTACAATCAAAAACTTTGAGGCATTTATCGAAAGCCGAGGATTGGATGGCTTGTTTGAAAAATTCCTTCATCCAGAGAAGGAAAGTGTATTGGGAAAGTTGGCTTATTTCAAATCTCATGCAAGGGAGCAGGACTCACAGCCTAAGAAAACAGTAAACAAAAAACATGACATGGAAAGATAGGAGGCATTTATGAATCAGTTCGGAGTATTAACTACAGCGCAGGAATGCGAAGATCATGAGGAGTGGACCTATGAGACCATCAAGAAGGAAGGCAAGTATGAATTGGAACTCCAGTTCAGAGCCTGGTACAGGAAGGCTTTCTCGATGGGACTTATATGCTACTTTCTCGACAATGAAGGAAACAGAGTTAGGCTATTCTGCTTCAGACATAGGGTAAATGGTGAAGATATCTACAATCCCAAAGAGAGTCAGATAGACTTCGAAAAAGTTGAGGATGGGACAAAATGGATATGTACTGTCGGACCTACAAAGAAAGGCGCCATGGAGTGGAAAGACGCTGAGATGGTGGCTTGATAGGAAAAAGAGATTCGGGCATTCCTTCGGGAGTGTCCATTCTTTTTTTGTTGTCTTAAGTCTAATGGCGATATTCCATAGAATAATCAGGGGAAATCAGGTAAGAACAGATTCTATCAACAGTTGCTGATATTTTACCTCGTTTTTACATGAAATTGATATTTCATTTACATACGTCTGATAGCATTGCCTCATGGAGGAATACGATATGAATAGGCTGTGGAAGGCTGTAAATAACCTTGATATCAGTAAAGAGTCAAAAAACAGGGTGTTTCTGAGTGTATTGACAGTTGTATGCATGATTGCAGGATGCATTATTTGGGTGGTCATTGGCAGACATTTTTTAGCTGGGGTAGCATGGCTTTTTTGCTTCATGGGTTACCCGGGAGTGTTTATTGGAATTATGGGCGGAACAATGTATCTTTACAAGCACGAGTTTAAATCGTAAATTTGCCGTGGGTCGAAATAAATAAAGAGGCTATAGTACTGAATGTTTTTTCATTGGGTACTATAGCCTCTTTATTTATTAATAGCCTCAGTGGAAAAAACTTTTCAAAACTTTTACTGCAATTTTACATAAAGCTAATATTAGATTTTACATTACGCAAATATGATTGTTAATGTAAGACATAAGGCGCCAAAAAAAGAAAATCCAAAAAGGGAGAAGAAAATTATGAAAAAGAAATTGATTGCGACAATTATGTCGGCATGTTTAATGGCTGGAGTACTGGTAGGATGCGGAAGTGAGAGCCCGGCAAGCGCTAATGCCGCAGAAAAAACAGAAACAATCAATGATGCGAATAATGAAGCAGTTCCAGAGCTATCCGGCACAATTTCACTTGCTGGTTCTACATCAATGGAAAAACTTTGTGAAGCAATGTCAGAGAGCTTCATGGAGGCTAATCCTGGTGTAACAGTTACTGTTGAATATACAGGATCTGGTGCAGGACTTGAGTCACTTGCCGCTGGCTCTGTAGATATTGGAAACGCATCAAGAGGCTTAAAGGATGGGGAAAAAGAAGCCGGTGCTGTAGAAAACATTGTTGCAATTGATGGTATTGCTGTGATCACAGATAAGTCAAATAGCATTACAGATGTATCTTCAGAGGATCTTGCCAAGATTTATAAGGGCGAGATCACAGATTGGAGCGATCTTGGTGGAGAGGATTCCCCTATCGTAGTAATCGGAAGAGAAGCTGGATCTGGTACAAGAGATGCTTTTGAGGAGCTTTTGGAAGTGAAGGATGCCTGCAAGTATGCCCAGGAACTTGATTCAACAGGAGCTGTTCTGGCAAAGGTGTCTGCTACACCCGGAGCTATCGGATATGTATCACTTGATGTTGTGGATGATACAGTTTTAGGCCTTAAGATTGACGGAGTAGAGCCTGCAGAAGAGCAGATTCTTGCTGGAAACTATATGCTCCAGAGACCATTCGTAATGGCTACTAAGGGTGAACTTTCAGAGCAGAATGAACTTGTTCAGGCATGGTTTTCCTATATAAGCTCTGATGCCGGAAAAGAAGTAATTAAAACTGTAGGACTTATCATTCCACAGTAAGGGGAAGGCATGAAGAAAAAAGCATTTATAGAAAAAACTGCCAGAACGATATTCGTGGCGTGCGCAGTGGTGGCTATATTTGCAGTTTGCGGGATTACACTCTATATGTTTATAAAAGGAGCCCCGGCTTTAATGGAAGTCGGGGTTTTCGACTTGCTTTTTAAAAATATATGGAAGCCGACTGCTGATACACCATACTATGGGATAGGCTATATTGTTCTGGCATCAATAGTAGGAACTACAACATCAGTATTACTGGGAGTTCCGATAGGGCTTTTTACGGCAGTTTTTATATCGGAAATGGCAGGGAAGATTACCGGAAATGTAGAGCGCTCAGCTATAGAACTGCTGGCGGCTATCCCATCGGTAATCTATGGACTTATCGGAATGATGGTTCTTAATCCCCTTATGTTTGGACTTGAGCAAAAGATATTTGCCGGTGACACCACTCATCAGTTTACTGGTGGCGCAAATATGCTCTCGGCTATTATTGTTCTGACAATAATGATTCTGCCAACTGTAATAAGTGTAAGTACTTCCTCATTAAAAGCGGTATCTGATAATCTTAGGGCTGCTTCACTGGCCCTTGGTGCAACAAAGGAACAGACCATATTTAAGGTGGTCATTCCTGCAGCAAAATCAGGAATTTTAACAGGCGCAGTCCTTGGAATCGGACGAGCTCTTGGAGAAGCAATGGCTATAAATATGGTGGCAGGAGGAGCTGTTAATATTCCGCTTCCCTTCAATTCAGTTCGCACACTTACAACACAGATCGTAAGTGAAATGGGATATGCCCAGGGTCTGCACAGGCAGGTGCTGTTCACTGTTGGACTTGTATTATACCTTTTCATCATGATAGTAAATTATGTTCTGCTAAAGGCTAGAAAAGCGGGGGTGGATAATGATGACTAATAAAAGAAGGATTATTGATTTTACCCTTCGCTTTTTGATCTATATATGTTCTTTGTTTTCGGTGCTTTTGCTTATAGGAATCATTGTATATGTACTTGTAAAAGGCATGTCAACGATAAGTATTTCTTTTCTCACATCGGTGACAAGTGTCCTTAAAGGGACTGTTGGAATTGCAGGAAACATTGTAAATACAATCATTATTATCCTGATCACAATGGTAATTGCGATCCCCATCGGCGTTGGAAGCGCAATTTATCTTAATGAGTATGCCACGCCAGGAAAAGTGGTAACGGTAATAGAATATGCAACAGAGACACTGACAGGAATTCCCTCAATCATTTTTGGATTATTTGGGATGATGTTTTTTGGAGAAAGACTAGGGCTCGGGTATTGTCTTTTGACAGGTTCACTTACCCTTATCATTATGGTGCTTCCCCTTATTACAAGAAATACCCAGGAAGCTCTGAAGACTGTTCCAGACTCATATCGAAACGGAGCATATGGTCTTGGTAGTGGCAAGTGGTACATGATAAGAACAATCCTTCTTCCCAGCGCCATGCCAGGAATAATCACTGGGGCGATACTGGCGATAGGAAGAATTGTTGGCGAATCAGCAGCTCTTTTGTTTACGGCGGGAAGCGCCAAAATGTTACCAAAGGGAATAAAGGGACTTATGGCCAAGCCATTTCAATCAGGAGGAACTCTTACCATTCAGATGTATCTGTCCGCCACAAGTGAAGGAGATTTTGATACGGCATTTGGTATTGCTGTAGTTCTTTTGATAGTCGTCCTTGCAATCAATCTGGTAACAAAAGCATTAACAAAACATTTTGACGTAACTAGAAGGGAATAATAATGGGAAATATAAAGATAAGTGTTTCTAATCTGAATCTCTATTATGGAGAGAATCAGGCATTAAAAAATGTAAGCATGGAAATACAGGAAAAGGCAATAACCGCGTTTATTGGGCCTTCCGGGTGCGGGAAATCAACCTTTTTAAAGACCTTGAACAGGATGAATGATCTGGTGGAAGGCGTAAAGATCGAGGGAAGTGTCAAAATAGATGGAAAAGATATCTACTCTAAAGGTACAGATACTACTTTGCTTAGAAAAAAAGTTGGCATGGTTTTTCAGCAGCCAAATCCTTTCCCAATGAGCGTTTATGATAACGTGGCCTACGGCCCGAGAGTTCATGGAATAAAAGACAAGAAAAAGTTGGATAAAATTGTTGAAGAAAGTTTGAGGGGGGCTGCAATCTGGGATGAGGTAAAAGACAGACTAAAAAAATCAGCTTTATCTTTTTCCGGAGGACAGCAGCAGAGAATATGCATTGCTAGGGCACTTGCGGTCGAGCCGGAGATTCTTCTTATGGACGAACCTACATCAGCCCTTGATCCGATTTCAACAACGAAGATCGAGGATTTGATGGAGGACCTGAAAAAGAAATATACTGTCGTTGTTGTTACCCATAATATGCAACAGGCAGTTAGAGTTTCAGATTATACGGCATTTTTCCTGGTGGGAGAGATGGTAGAATTTGGTGATACTAAGCAGATATTCTCTTATCCAAAGGATAAAAGAACAGAGGATTATATTACGGGGAGATTCGGATGAGAAGTAAATTTGATGAACAGCTGTCAGAACTAAATCAGCAGATGATTGAAATGGGAAACAAGATTGTTTCGAATATTAAAATGGCAATTGAGGCCCTTGTTTCTCGGGATGTTGATAAAGCCAGGGCGATTATGGAAAGTGATGAAGAAATTGATCATCTTCAGAAGGTAATAGAAGGTATCTGTTTTAATCTTTTGATACAACAGCAGCCTGTTGCCAGGGATCTTCGCACTGTGACGGCAGCTATGAAAATGGTAACTGATATGGAACGAATCGGCGACCATGCAGCAGACATTTCTGAGATGACTATTCTCATGGGAGAAAACAGTCAGATAGATAAGTTTAGGCATATTCAAGAGATGGCCAATGAAACAATGATTATGCTTTTTAACAGTATAGAAGCCTATGTTGAAAAGGATGTTGATAAGGCAGGTGAAGTTATTGAGCATGACGATGTTGTTGATGACTTATTTGTCCAGGCAAAAAAGGATGTGATCCAGCTTATATTAAACAGTCCTGAAGAAGGAGAAGAAGCTACCGACATTCTTCTTATTGCCAAATTCTTTGAGAGAATCGGGGATCACGCTACAAACATTGCTGAATGGGTAATCTTTTCTTTGAAAAATAGTGAAACGATGTGATGTTTGGCTGGTCAGGAGCTGAACAGCAACAAGGATTTTACATAGATTTTACATAAGTAACTCATACATTTTACTTTCGGATTGTATGCTGATAGTTGGTACATTGCTAGCAGGATACGAAAGGAAGATGTATGGACATTTTTGATGCTTTAAATATGATAGGTGGTCTTTCCCTGTTCTTATACGGAATGGGAATGATGGGAAATGAACTGTCCAAGATGGCAGGCGGTAAGCTGGAAGGAGTGCTGGAAAAACTCACATCAAAGAGGATTTTTGCTGTACTGCTTGGTGCAGGTGTCACAGCTGTGATCCAGTCTTCATCTGCGACAACCGTCATGGTGGTTGGATTTGTTAATTCAGGAATCATGAAGCTCTCTCAGGCAGTGGGAATTATTATGGGAGCGAATATTGGTACCACCATTACTTCATGGATGCTGTCGTTAACAGGAATAGAAGGAAGTACTATCTGGCTTAAGATGTTAAAGCCGACTTCATTTTCTCCAATTCTGGCGGCAATAGGAATTATCCTTATAATGACTAATAAGGAAGAATCCCGGAAAAAAGATATAGGCGGAATCCTTCTTGGTTTTGCGATACTTATGTTTGGGATGGAAACAATGAGCGGTGCTGTATCAGGACTTGCGGATAATTCATCCTTTACAAAACTGATGACAGCATTTAGTAATCCTATTCTGGGAATGGTAGTTGGAGCAACTCTCACGGCTATCATTCAAAGTTCATCTGCTTCTGTTGGTATATTGCAGGCTCTTTGTGCTACAGGTGCGGTGCATTATTCTGTGGCCCTTCCGATTATCATGGGCCAGAATATCGGTACCTGCGTGACATCAATTATTTCATCAGTTGGTGCAAACAAGAACGCAAGGCGCGCAGCCATGATACATCTGTATTTTAATCTGATTGGAACAATTCTATTCATGACAGTGTTTTATCTGGTAAATGTAGTTGCAGAATTTGCTTTTCTTGGAAAATCCGCAAATGCTGCAGGAATAGCGGTCATTCATAGCCTGTTTAACATTGGGGCTACGATAGTTCTTTTTCCATTCTCTGATAAACTTGTAAGGTTGGCAGAGCTTACTATTCCAGATGGTGCAGTGAAGGAAGAGGTGGCAGTAGATATGGTATCTCTTGATGAAAGATTCCTTGACAGACCGGCCTTTGCAATGGAGCTTTGCAGAGGAAAGGTCAGGGAAATGGCACAGACTTGTCTGAAAGCTATAAACATGGCATTGGATGTTCTACAAAACTATGATAAAGAGAAGGTAGAAGAAGTCGTAAGGCTTGAAGCATTGGCGGATAAGTATGAGGATGTGCTTGGCTCCTACCTTGTAAAGCTTTCGAGTAAAAATGTCACTGCTGCGGATAGTCAGAGTATGTCAATCATTTTGCACAGTATCAGTGATTTTGAGAGAATATCCGATCATGCCATGGATATCGCAAAGTCTGCAGAGGAGATAGATAAAAAGGGTCTTGGCTTTAAGAAGCACGCAAGGAAAGAAGTAGAAACCCTGTGCCGTGCAGTTAATGATATTTGTGAGCTGACAGTAGACAGCTTTTGCGAAGATGATGCCAATAAGGCAACTCATGTTGAACCTCTTGAAGAAGTTATAGATACCCTGTCTAAGAAGATAAAGGAAAACCATATAAAGAGGCTTCAGAAGGGGAAATGCACCATTGAGATGGGGTATATTCTGGAGGATGTTCTTACGGGACTTGAAAGAGTATCGGATCACTGCTCCAATATAGCAGTAGAGATGATCACGATTTACGATAATGATTATAATACCCATGAGTATTTCCAGAATTTTTCTAAAGAGGAAAAAGCTACATTTGATGACGAGTATAACAGGTTGTTGGCTCTTTATCCTATTGAGAAGTAGGAATATGAAAGGATTTATATGGCGTTAATTTACATAATTGAAGATGATGACAGTATTAGGGAAATAGAGGAGTATTCACTTAAGAACGCAGGTCATCAGGTTTTGGGTTTTTCTTGCGCTAAGGATTTTTATAAAAAACTGCAGGAAATGTTACCGGATCTATGTCTTGTAGATATCATGCTTCCTGATGAAAATGGAAATGAAATAGTAAAAAAGATTAGGAAGAAACCGGAAACAAAGAATCTGCCCGTTATCATGGTAACAGCTAAAACAACTGAGCTTGACCTGGTCAGAGGAATAGAAGATGGTGCCGATGATTATATAAAGAAACCATTTTCAGTTATGGAGCTTATCTCCAGAGTAAAGGCATTGCTTCGAAGAACCAAGGCAGAAGTAGTAAAAGAGCTGAGCCTTGATGAGATGGTAATCAATAATGAAAAGCATGAAGTTACTATAAGTGGGAATGCAATAGAGCTGACTTACAAAGAGTATGAACTTTTATCATATCTTGTGCTAAATAAGGGGATTGTCCTAAGCCGTGATGCTATCATGGAGCAGGTTTGGAGCGCTGACTATGAAAGTGAGTCAAGAACTATAGATATGCATGTTAAGACTCTCAGGCAAAAGCTGGGAGATTACGGGGCAAGGATTAAAACAGTTAGAAATGTGGGATACGTGATCGAATGAAGAGAAGCATAAATATCAGGCTTGTTGGCATTGCAATACTTGCGATTACGGCAACAGTCCTCGGGATTACAATTATATACTACAATCTGTTTGAAAAGCAGGTTCGTTCAGACTTGTCTATCAGTGCCAAGCTCTTAAAAGATACGAGATATTTTGAATCTGTAAACATTGACACGGAT
>NZ_AUJI01000064.1 GCF_000424145.1 Butyrivibrio sp. AC2005 | reverse complement strand
TATTTCTACAATTACGAACTCAGGCAAGACTTTTTATCCAATCCCCTATGGGCCCCAAAATGCAGAAGATGATCTGATCATTCGTTGCTACAAAATTTCTTCGCATTTATCCTGCATATCCTGCGTGATCTTGTCAAAAGCTGCGGCTCTGGGTGCAAGGTACCCTCCGAGAGATATACCTATGATCGTCACATCCTTCAATTTGAAATAGTCAATGCAAATATCACTGACCAGGATACTATAATGATACCTATAACCAACTTGATGCCCACTTCCGGCCTGAGGTCATAGAATTCCATTTTGCCAAATCCAATCAGAGACATCAGGACTCCAATTATGATCATGATCAATGGTAGCAGCGTCGCAAACAAAAGAAGGAAAATAGCTGCTGCGAAAAAAGCATCTACTCGTAAGCAATCACTGATCATTGAGCTATTCAAAAATCCCACTAGCAAAAAAATGCCTACGAATAGAAAAATAATACCGGCAATGCGAAACAAAAATCCCTCTTCCCAGCTTAAGCGTTTGTGATTCCATATTCCCGGGAGATATGCAAAACCGTGATCTCTCAGATAATGTTCAATGATGGAAAGGAGTTTGTCCTCATCAAATCCAATATTCGCCCAATCCTTATGATCGATTCTTTTTCTCCAAGGCAAATTCTTCGGTGTAGAGAGTGAAAAAACAGCTCTGGTCTCCGTGGACAATGGCGGCTTATAAGTATCTTTGACAAGCAAGGTTTCACCGCCGCAAAACGTTTTGTCTCTGCTAAGTATATATGTCACATAAAAGGAACCGGTGTCCCTGTTGTCAGTTTCTTCCGAGATTTGCTGCGTTTTCCACCTGGCAACAATTTTATTTTTTTGAACAGTTACAACAAAGGGATATTCATCCGAGTTTAGATCCCTTTGTATTAAAGCTTTAAAATCATTAAATTCTTTTCTATTAATCCTTTTCTTCATGTTTTACTTAGTCCATTATCCTACTAGAATTATAATGATTTCCAGTATTGTGTTACCTCACCTATGTTACAACATATTTTCTTGTGATAAAAGCAATAAAAAAGGTAGATCACATTAGACCTACCTCTTAAAAATCATATTTTCTGATATACAGATTAAGATGTAGCTTGAAGTGACCTGTAATCTTTGTAGTGGAAATAAAAGATTAATGCAAAGCTACATACTCCAATAAAGATTCCCCAAATAAGATCATAAGAAGCCCAATGCTTAAAGGAGCTTACAATAAAATCTGTCCATATGTAGGACATGAGTAGTGATGATGCGAGAAAGCCATATTTTGTATGCATAACCCACATACACCCGGCGAACAGAGCTGCAATTATGAGTATTAGGAATACTGGATGAAGTGAACCATGGAATACCTTACTTCTGAGAATCAATCCCACAACAAGAGCAACTACTGCGCTATCAATAAATGATATGTAGTTTACAATGAAAGGCCAAAGAATTTTGAAAAAAGGAAAAGAATAACGATGTTTACAATAAGACCGCCAAGATTAGCACAAATTTCATTCATTTTTATACCGCCTTACATGATGCTAGATGAATCAGTTACATTGTTACTTTTATATTAATATTATACCATTCCGATAGAAAAACAACAATTGATAGCACGATTAAAAGCATTGATTTTTCAAGGCTTTGGGGATGCAAACCGTGTTTACATCCCCAAAAGAACTATATTACAGGAGCAAGTGTGTTTGAAGTCGCGTGATTTTCATAGTCTTGTACTATAGATATTTTTTTATGCAGTGCTTCAATTACGCTATTACTCTTAATGTTTGATGGTTGCTTCTCTTCTATAGTTGCCTCATTTTCCTGGGGTTTCTCTGATTCTGATGAACCTTGTGATAATTTGAGCGTCAGTTCATCTAACCTAGCCGTTTTATCCTTTAATTCTTGTTCCTGGGCAAACGGTTTTCCTAACATGTTTTGAGCATCTGTAAGCTTTTGATTGTAGTTAGTAAGCCTATCTGAAAGGCGTGTAAGCTTATCGCCAAGTCCTTTAAGAACATTATCGAGCCTTTGTATATTGCCAGTACCAGAGTTTCCAAGATAATCAAAGAGATAATGTGATGTAGCACCTTTTAGATGTAGCTTGTATCCACCATGCTGGAGGCCATTTGAGAAGTCATACTTTTCATAGATCTTAACTCAAATACAATATTACTAGCATTATATATGCTATTTCAATAACTCAAAACTCTAGTTGAAGAACAATCTCTTCATCATTCATTTCCCCTGTATCTCTGAATCCTGCCTTACGATACATTGAAAGCGCGTTGGTGTTTGTGTCTTTTGTTGATAAACGAATAATGTTTGCTCCGTGATCCTTAAAATATTGTATGATCTCTTTAAGTACCGCAGTACCGTATCCTTTTCCCTGCAAGCTTTTATCAATCATTAGTCTCCATAACCAATATCTGTCATTCGGATCCTCATACTCTTCATCAAGGGCAAACATTGTAAAGCCCACCATTTTCCCATTGCAGTAAATTGCAAAAGGGCGGGCTACCTTTTCATTTTCTTTTTACAGTATTCCAGGAATCCTCATTTGAAGCAATATATTGCATCTGATCCTTAGCTACTCTAAGCTCGAAGCATTGTTCCATATTTTCTTCTGTAAGATTTCTCAGCTCAATCTTCATTTCAGCAATCCACCTGCTATCCTCGGTATAACTGAACTACCACGAACATTTCTTTATAATCAGTATATTATAAAAACGCAAACTAAAAAGGCAATAAATGAAAAAGAACAGCATATCATACTTTGATATGCCATTCTTTTTATGAAAAGTTTTTAGGTATTCTTTTTATTGAAAAAACAACCTTTGATTATCAAAGGGTTTCCCCTTCTATCAAAAGATGAGGCACAATAGTCTTATCCTTAACTTCCTTGCCATTTATCAGGTCAAATAATACATTAACCGCTTCTGTTGCCACCATGTCTACTGCATTATCTATTGTAGTAAGTCGTGGAATAACGTAATCAAGGACATCAATATTATCAAATCCCATGATACCGAAATCCTCTCCAGCCTTGAGATGCATGCCTCTCAAAGCCTTCATGATCTCCAATGCATATATATCACCAGAGCAGAAGAATGCAGTTTTACCACCTTCTTCATTACTCCTGTTTTTCATGAGAGCTATCACCTTGTCAAGATAGTCCCAGCCACTGATTATGTCCTGTTCTATGTCCTTATGTTTCTTTACAGCAGCTTCAAATCCTTTTTTTCGCTGTTCATGTGTAAAAACATTTTCATTCTTGGCATCACTCAGCGGTGGACATACAAATACAATTTTTCTGTAGCCCTTTGAATATATATGGTTAACAGCTTCAATTGCAGCCGTTGCTTCATCGATGCCTACAAAAGGTATAGACTCATCAACGTTGTTACCAATTATAACAACAGGTTTTCCAAGCTTGTTCACAAATTTGGCAAAGTTCTTTCCCTTTGATACAGGAGACATTATTATGCCTTCAACCCTGTAGTCTACAAGCTTCTCAAGGATCTCTTTTTCCGTATCCTTATTTTTCTCATGAAGGTTTATGCTGACAAAGTATGATTTTTTCTTGGCTTCCAGCTCTATTGCATTGACCATCTGCGCAAAATACTGGTTTCTGATATCAAAAACCAATACTCCAAGATTCTGCGTTTTTCCATTTTTAAGACTGGTTGCAAGTATGTCCGGATGATAATCCAGTTCTTTTGCCGTCCTCAAAATAAGCTCTTTTGTTTCTTCACTTATTCTTCCGGTTCCGCTTAAAGCTCTGTTTACAGTCGTCCGGGATACTTTACAGATCTGTGCAATATCTTTTGTAGTTACACCCATGAGCGATCCTTCCCAATGATTATTTCTCAGTTACTTTGATGCAAATACCATTCCATGATAATGATTCAAGATTGATTACTACATTACCACCTATGATAGCGGATTCGTCCACCTTTTCCAAGCGCACATTATCATGATCTTTCTCATTTGTAGCCTCAACATCTTTGTGATGAAGCTGGACATGCTCCACAATTTTCTCAGCCTCAAATCCCTGAAGATCAAGATTAAGTTCTATCTTCTCATTAATACTGCGATTTATAGCGTAACAGTAAACACATCCATCATCACTGTTATATAAGGTTACCGCCTGAAGCATTCCGCTATGATCATCTGTTACTTCTTCCAATACAGTTCCTCTTGAATGAGATGCCATGTATTTGAACGGCTCATATATTGTCTGATACCAAAGACCTCCATCTTTCTCTGTCATTATCATAGAGCTTATATTTGCTATAAGTGACTGGCACGCAAGTTTAACAATATCGGATTTCTTGATCATCATCATAAGCATTCCGCTAAATAAGAGTGCGTCCTGGAATGAATAGATCATCTCACTGATTGCTGGCGCTATTTGCCATCTGTGTGCCTCAGATTCTTCAACAGTATTTTCAGATGGTCGTGTCCAGACTCCCCACTCATCAAGACTTATCTGAATATCATGTTTTGATCTCTTCTTCGCTTTTGTAACCTTAATTACTGAAGCAACAGTATCAATGAAGTCAGCAAGATTATCAGCCTGACTTAAAAATGCTTCTGTACCTTTGTCCTGTCCGCCATAGTATTGATGAAGTGAGATATAATCCACAAAATCATATGTAAGATCCAGCGCCTCTATCTCCCAGTCAGGGAATGTCGGCATAGAACTGAGTGAACTTCCACATAGAATAGTCTTAACGCCTGGGTCTATTGCTTTCATGGCTTTGGATGTCTCTGCAGCCAGTCTTCCATATTCATATGCAGTCTTATGACCAACCTGCCATTTCCCATCCATTTCGTTTCCAAGGCACCAGTATTTAACGTCGTATGAATCCTTTATTCCGTTTTCAATACGCATATTGCTACAAGTTGAGCCAGAAGGAATATTGCAATACTCAAGGTATCTGATAGCTTCTTCTATCCCCCTTGTTCCAAGGTTGACTGCAAGCATCGGTTCAACACCTGCTTTTTTCACCCATTTCATGAATTCGTCCGTACCAAACTGGTTTGTCTCAATACTTCTCCATGCCGGATCAAGCCGGACAGGTCTCTTTTCACGCGGTCCAACACCATCTTCCCAGCAATATGTCGAAACAAAATTCCCACCGGGATATCTGACAACTGAGATTCCTGATTCCTTTACAGCAGAAAGTACATCCTTCCTAAAACCGTCCTCATCTGCCAATTTATTGTCTGGCTCATATATTCCGGTATATATAACACGTCCCATGTGCTCTGCAAAAGAACCAAACAGAAGGGGACTGATATTTCCTTTTTGAAAATTCTTATTTACAACCGTTTTTACTGTTTTCATTATTTTTCCTTTTACGACTTAAGTCCAGAGCTAGCCATTCCTTCTACGAAGTATTTTTGTCCAAAAAGATATATGATCAGCATAGGCAGAATTGATACAACTGCTCCTGCGAAAGATGCGCCATACTGTATCGAATTCTGACCAACGAAAAGCGCAAGACCATTTGCCAAAGTCCTCATTTTTGTATCGCTGGCTACCAGCATCGGCCATAACAGATCATTCCATGAACCATTAATACTTAGGATTACAAGACATATAACAGCCGATTTTACCTGCGGTAACATAATGCGATAGAATATTCCAAATTCCCCCAGGCCATCTATTCTTGCTGCATCTTCCAGTTCCTTTGGAAGCCCTTCAAATGCTGCCCGCATCATGAATATTGATCCTGCAACCGCTACTCTTGGAATAATCAGCCCCCAGTATGTGTTATACATGCCAAGTTTATACACAACCAAAAACATGGGAACCATGACTACCTGAAATGGGACCATCATCGTTGAAAGTGTAAACAAGAAAAAGAACCCTTTCCCTTTGAAATTTTTTCTTGCATATGCATATCCGGCCATGGAATTTACTACAACTGCGATAGCTGTGGTACCAACCGCATATATGACAGAATTTGTTATATATCTGTATACATCTATCCTGGATTTCAGTTTTTCAAAATTATCTAAAGTAAAGCTGTGTGTAAAAAAGGTCGGAGGATAGGATAATATCTCTTTTTCTGTTTTGAATGCTCCTATCACAAGCCATGACAAAGGAATTATTACCAGTACAGAGATGCAGATAAGAACAAAGTATTTAATTATTCCGGCAGCAATGCTGCCTGTTTTTTCCTTCATCTCAATCCTCCGCATTCATTCTTCTGTATAGAAGAACTGTAATAATCATGATCATCACAAACAGAACAAATGACATTGCAGAAGCGTAACCCATTTCCGAGTTAGCTGAAAATGCGCGTGTATAAACATAAGTCACTGTCGATTCTGTAGTGAAATTCGGACCTCCTCCTGTTGTCATATAGACTATGTCAAAAATCTGAAGGGATCCTGCCAGTCTGGTCATAAGAATGTACCAGAAAGTCGGTCTTATTGACGGAACTGTGACATTTATAAACTGCTGGAGTTTATTTGCTCCATCTATCTCTGCTGCTTCATATATAGAACTGCTGACGTTCTGTATTGCAGTAACATATACTATTGCTGATATTCCAAAGCTCCTCCAGATGGATATGAAGGCCACAACAAAAAGAGTTATTTTAGGATCATTAAAGTAATTGATCCTGCCCATCCCCGCCATCTGTATCATGTATGTAAAAAAGCCCACGTTTGAATGCAGTATCATTTTCCACATAATACCGATTGCTGTAGCTGAGCATATCACCGGAAGGAAATAAACAGCTCTGAAAAACTTATTTCCAGCGGTATTCTTATTTATCATTGCTGCTATTATCATCGCTCCAAAAGTCTGAATCGGAACTTCTATTACTGCAAACAACGCAGTTACTTTCAGACTGTTCAAAAACCTTGAATCTGTAAAAGCTTTTGTAAAGTTGGAAATACCCGCGAAATCAACATGATCAAGTGTCATGTTTGCGTTACAGAAACTTAATACGAATGAGAATACCAGCGGAATAACATTAAACACCAGCAGAAGAATTATGGAAGGAAATATAAAATAATATGCCGACCCATCTGCTGAATGCAGTATTTTCTTTATCTTCTTCATATAGTTTATAACTGCTTTCGCAATTACCCTTTTCTTTTTATATTCCGGGCGGATAAACCGCCCGGACTTGTAATATGGATTTAGTTATATTTACTTACGATATCATCAGCAAGAGTCTGTGCATCCTTGAGAACATCCTCTGCAGGCTTGCCATCAAACAATACAGGCTGTGTAATCTGAGGAAGTACATCATTTATTATCTGTCCTACTCCAGGGAATGCTGAAGATGTAATGAAATCAGATCTTACTGAAGTATCCTTATTTGTCATTGCCATTACCTTAGCATTTGCCTGATACTGCTCATTCTCAATGAGTGACTTAAGGTAAGCAGGACATCCGTTTTCAAGTGACCATGTAAGTGCAGGGCAGTTGCCATCTGCATCCATAGTGTTCCACCATTCGATGAACTTATATGCTGCTGCTTTTTCTTCATCAGTTGCAACTGTTGTAACTGAAAATCCAAGAACCTCAACTGAATTCATTGCACCTGCATCACCTGTAGGAACGGTAGTAATTCCATAATTGATACCTGCTGTATCCATACCTGATGAAAGCCAGGGACCATTTATTGTCATTCCAAGCTGTCCTGCTGTCATCATTGAATCTGTGTCATCTGTAAGAGGGTTGTCACCACTGTCTACAAGGCCTTTGTACATATCAAGAAACTTTGCATATCCTGTATTTCCCTCAAAGTTTGCTGCCCATTTACCGGAATCATCCTTTGTAACGGCCAGGTCGCCAAATCTCTGGATAACATGTGCCATCTGGTAGTTATATGCATAGCAAAGACCGGATCCATAAATGTTTTTGCTTGCATCAGTGATAGCCTTTGAATACTCTACATACTCATCCCATGTCTGAGGTCCTTTTTCAGGATCAAGACCGGCTGCCTCAAAAAGATCTTTGTTCCAGTAAAGATAAAAGCTGACAATCTGGAATGGAATAAGATATGTCTCACCATCCTCTGAACAGTAATCTACGTATGATTCTATGAAATCGTTCTTATCAAGTGATGTCTTGTCAAAGATGTCATTCATGCTCTGCATGTAATCCCCATATGTAAATCTGCTTGCACTTGAGAAGAGCAAAAGTGCAGGTCCCTCTCCTGCAGCAAATGCTGATGAAAGCTGCTCATCAAGATTAGATGAGATGTCCATCTCTACAGTAATGCCATCCTTATTCTCATCATTGAACTTGTTAACAAGCTCTACAAGCTTATCGCCATCAGAACCGGTAAAACTGTTCCAGAACTTTACTGTAACCGGCTTAACCTCTGTAGCCGCATCTTCCGTAGCTGTCTCCTCTGTGTCCTTGCTTTCAGTCACTTCGTTTTTCTCTTCAGATTTCTCTTCTGCCTTACTCTCTGCTGCATTTGCCGCAGAACCAGAGGATGATGATCCGCAACCAGTAAGCGCTGACATTACCATTGCCGCCGACATTAAGACTGATAATACCTTCTTTTTCATTTGTAACCTCCATTTCCCTATTGCGTACACGTGTACGCAAATTGTTAAAATAAAATGCGTACTCGTGTACGCTTTGCTTATTTTCATTCTATATCGCACTTATTTTATTGTCAACACATAAAAAAAGGATTTCTATACTAATTACAATCATCAAAAATTCTTTTTGTTATGATTTTTTTGGATATGCTAACAGAACGAGGATAATGTGATATTGAATATTTCGGACTGTGAGCCCACTCAATTCTCAATTGAGCACCATCTGTTCACGCAATAACACCACTTTGTTTTTCAGGAATACAATTCTCGCCTCAGAATCCCGTGAATGTTTTCTGATGAAAGTAATATTTGAAAACTGTCACTGTTACTCGAAAGCTTTTAGTTCGTATTATGGTGAATAATGCGAACCATCGAGGAAGGAAATTATATTGCAAGTTATCTTTCTACCAACTTTAAGAACTTCTTATGCTTAGCCTGTTATTATATTTGCCATCACTTAACTCTTTGGAACATGACCGTCTCTTCCTTCATTGAGATCTTTCCGACGCAGAAGCCATATTCCAACAATTCCTTCTTGTATTTGAGAAAAGAATGGTCGATCGGTACCCCTGCAATCTCTGCAATCTCAGCATATGTGAGCTTGAAGCTGTCCGTTCCATTATCCCGGATCCATTTCCAAAGATGTTCGTATTTACTCATATCTGTTCATCCTTCACTTTACCATTGCAAAACGCAGCCATCTCTTTTTCCAGCAGCCGGAATACATTCGCAACCAGGTACCCATCCGCTATCGCATGATTCATACGAACCGATACCGGCATTAGAAGTCTCCCATTTTCCTCACGGTATTTCCCCCAGTTGACGATCGGCAGAAAATAGAGGAAACCGTCCGGCAATTCAATATTCAAGGAATCATAAGACAGCCAGGAAATGTAGGATGCGTCAAACCAGTTCGGATGCTTTTCCATATCAAGGGCGTAATCCCTCGTCTGCTTTGCCTTCTCAATATCAGAGACAGCATTTTTGTAAAATGTGGCATAATCCGGATCATAGCTTGTATATACCGGTGTACAAGTCTCCGTATCCTCGTGAAAAATGTACTGAGTGGGATGGATCACATCGTAGCAGATTAGTTCTTCATTCTGCCAGAGATACCCCATTCTGTAATCATCCCGTGAATTCAACACCTTTGAAAGGATATATAGGAAATTGACATAGAACTTCGTTCCACTCTCCTTAGAGTAATTCACAAGCTCCGTCACATCAACCCTTGCTGTTATGGAAGTAGAGCACTTACAATCTTCCGTAAAATGCCGGAACACGCCCTTCCTGTAATATGTTTCTTTATCAATAACTCTGTAGTTCATAATCTTCTTTCCTTCACAGATCATTCTCATTCTTCATCAGCGTGAAGCATAATTTAAATCTTGAGAAACAGTATATTTTTTACTCATTTAAATTCCGATTTGTTAATCAAAAAAGCTTGTAAAAATCAGCCGTGCATTCTCTTCCGGAGATTGTCCCCCGGTATCAACGACCAGGTCATATCCCTCCTTCGGAAACAAGTACTCTGCAGAGGCTTCCGCAGATCCGACGCACCTGTCCCCGCGCTTCAATTCTCTGCGTTTTAAAATATCCAACGGGCAGGTAATCCGCACCTTCCTCAAGGAAAAAGAAGATAGGCTCTCGACCAATTGGTTAAAAATCCGTTCACTTGTTATCACGTGGTCAATGATTATGTCGAAGCCTGCCTCAAGCAATTCTAATGCTTTTGCGCACATATCGCCTGATATCTCAAAAACATCATCTTCATAGATGGTTTCTGTCTGAGAAATCTTCATAAAATCGTCTATGGAAACCACTATACATCTTTTGTGAGCCTCAATAGTTATCAGATTTTGCAGTGCTTTTGCCAAAGTAGATTTTCCACTGCTGGACGGGCCGTTAAGTAAAATAACCTGCTCTTTCATACTCCGTTAATCTCCACTTCATCCAATCCATAAATATACCTTTCATCGGGTTTAAGCATGTGATAAATCAGGGAAATATAATTTATCCTTTTCTATAGATTCAAGTTTTTTACCTCTGTAAAAAAGTCTGTAGTCGTCTCCTCCATCATACACTTCAGAGATGCATTTATCCCTATCCTCTTCAAGAGGCGTAAATCCCAGCATAAACCCGGACTTATCAAGATCTATACGCCTTATAACATCTGTAAGGGCAACTTTTTTCCTGCACAGGACTGACTGCAAAACAGGTATCTCATCCTCTTCCAGCACAATAAAGCAATCAAGATCAGCACAGTAGTACACATTATCCAGTCCTGATGTATAGAACATCTGCAGACCGTATTTATTGATCTGCTCAAAAGAAGAATGAGGCTCGCTGACGCGGACATAATCCCGGTATTTCTGTTTTGCGGCATCATCCATATCCTGTATTGATATGAACGGCTCAACGTTTTTATCAAAAGTACAGAATTCTTCTTTTAGAAAATATCTGTACTGATTTATGATTTCAAAATCCATCTTACGATAAAAACCGGCAGCACTCAGGTCACCAAAGAGATAAAGTCCGTCACAGTCTTTCTCATACTCTTCGATCACTCGTTTCATCAGTTCAGCAGCAAGTCCCTGCTTTCTATAATCAGAGTCAGTCATAACCGTTCCTATCTGGATATAGTTATGAACGGACCCATTTTGTCTGAAACACATTCGATTAGCAGATACATTAGATACCATAATTCCTCCTTCCACATAGGAAAAAGGGATATAATCACCTTCAAAATAGCCATTCGTAACCCAGCCTTCAAAATCAAATCCGAATGTCTTTTGAGTCAGCCCATTCAGCATATGGCGGTATGTATCATCTCTCATGTAATCACTAATAAATTCCATTGCATTTTCCTCTACTACTTTTAGTAAAATGAGCCGTAAACCCCGTCCCCTTGGTCCATCAACGTTCTATGGCCATTTCCTTGCATTTCCATTCTTCACCCATGACCTCATAAGTCTCTGTCTCATCAAGAATGACATCTTTGAATCCCGCTGCTTTATAGCAGTAATACACCGATTCATTATTCTCAAAAACGCCTAAAGACACTTTCTTTGCCCCATAGACATCAAATGCATACTTAAGGGCCAATTTAAGCATCTCCTTCCCTTTTCCTTTCCCTCTTTGTAAAGGATCAACGATAACAAATCCTATGCGTAGCTCATCAACCGCTTCCCCTGGATTTCGCAGAGTAAAGAACCCGGCAATTCCATTCTCATCAAATGCAGTAAACGCCATAAGGAAATCAACAAAGCGAAACTTTTCAGGTGTTAAAGGATATTCCCCCATGACCCCTGCGCTCCACTTGTAAAACGCTTTTTCATCTTTACTCCATGAAATGATAGTATCTGCATCTTCCTTTTTGTAGGGTCTTAATCTAAGCATTGATGTAATTCCTCCGTAGCATGATATTTTTAAAGATAATCTTACTATACCATTATAATAAGAAGGACCACTCCTCACACGAGAAATGGTCTCTTCTACACTGATTCTAATAACTAGCGGAAAATCTACTGCAAAAGTCAGACAACTAAAACACCTCGCAGTAGAAGCATATTGTCTATAAACACATTATCTTCTGAGATAATGTCTGTTTGTATTATTAAGTATAACATACCCCTTAGTGGGGCTAAGCTACAGATCGGTGGTGCTAAATTAAAAATCAATAGTGCTGAGCAAAGATCAGCACCGGTGCTATCAGACCGAAATAATCAGTGATATTTTCCGTTACTCAGAGATGTAGTGACTTTTCGCTTGGTATAACACTTGCTCCATTAATAGTATTGTTCTGTACTAAAACTAATCCGCTGCATAAAATACGCAGTTTACACTCTTATGGATAGAAGTTAAAATCAAAATTGGAAAAGAAATCGATAAGGAAAACTCCGGAATTATGCACAACACCCATGGAACGGGTTTGGATAACCAGTGCAGATTCCGGAGTTTTTCATGGTTCACATTAAAATAGACTTTAAATATCCATTATTCATACCCATAATATTAAGATCGTATCCTTTCCTAATTATCTTGGATATTACTTATAGGTAGAAATATCACTTATATAAAACTTTTTGCATGTCCTGCGATAACAACTTCAAATCCGCCTTTGATTCCCTAAACATCGGAATTATCATCCATGCATGCATCATGCCATCACGCCTGTAAAGAGTTGTCTCAACTCCCTCTGCTTTAAGTTTTTCGTACATAATAAGGCTGTCATCAAGCAGCACCTCAGCATTTGAAACATATAGATACACTGGTGTGCATCCTGTGTAATCACCATAATAAGGAGCCGCCATAGGATTTTGAATTTGATTCTTATCAAGATTTTTCAAATAAGTATTGCACACTTCCTCGCTAAGGTTCTCAAGACAACACTCCGTATTTCGGTTATATCTATAACTTCCAAATTCTCTGTCATACTGAACCGTTGGAGACATAGCAAATGTTCCAGCGGGATAAGGCAGATCTTTCTCCTTTATCTGCAGAAGAAGTGACAGTACCAGATTTCCTCCAGCGCTCTCACCTGCTACAACTATATTATTTGAATCATACTTCTGGATGAGCTTTTCATATACTTTTAAACAGTCTTCCGGTGCTGCAGGAAATGGGTGCTCCGGTGCAAGTCGATAATCAACAGAAATGACGTTGAGTCCAAATTTTTTTGCCATGTAAGTCGTCAGATTTCTTCTGACAAAAGAGGAGCCTGTTACAAATCCACCTCCATGGATATAATAGATTATCTTGTCTGTAGGATTACCTTTTTTGACAAGCTTTTCAACAGGAACACCGTTCATTGTTCCGTTTTGGACTCTTATGCATTTAGGAACTCTTACAAACCTGACTTGCTCTACCTCATTCCGACGACGTTTTTCATAATCTACCGCCCCCGCAATGTATGTTTTTTTGCTTTTCATGACATTATTGAAAATAATACTATGCATTAAACTCATTATTATTTCCTCCAAGCTAGTAATATTGTATATATTATTAGCGCAGAATTGTTGTATTCATGTGAAATAATATGTATTTTCGTGAATCAAACAGAGCCTGCATACACAGACTCTAATATTATCTTCGAATAATCGGCGATATTTCTTCCGCAACTCATATTTTTATCATAGTTATGGAAGTTTTGCTGGTATTAAAAGCGGGAAGTATTTTTACTAATTTTGCAGCACCCTGCTGCAAAATTATAAATGCATTCTGTTTTCAATATCTTCCAAAGATGGCAAATTATCCAAAAGCTCAGGTTTAATCTTACTTGAAACCCTATACTCGCTTATACCTATAGGTTTATTTATATCTTGAAGAGCATATTCCGCAACTACTTTATCTTTGCCCTTACACAAAAGCAAGCCGAGAGTTGGATTATCCATATCCGATTTCAATTCCCCATCTACAGCCGACAAATAAAACGATAACTTGCCTGCAAATTCTGGTTCAAAGTCTACAGTCTTAAGCTCAACAACAAAGTAGCAATGCAATTTTACATTGTAAAAAAGTAAATCAATGAAATAGTCCTTTTCACCGACATGAAGAGGATACTGTCTTCCCAAAAACGAAAAACCACTTCCGAACTCCATCAATACCTTAGTAATCTGAGCAACCATAGCATCTTCAAGGTCTTTTTCCATTAACGGAGCCGCTGAAGGAATAAAGTCAAAAACATAAGGGTCTTTAATAATCTCCTCAGCGAGTTCTCCTAACGGCGCGGACAGTTGAGTCTTATAATTTGTGGTTTTCTCAACTAAAACTTGTCTGTTATATAATCCGCTCTCTATCTCATGTCTTAGCACATTGCTTGACCACCCCTGCTCAAGACATTGGCGAGAATACCATAGAAATTCTTCCGTATCACTAACTTGGTCAATCAAAAACATAATTGATCGCCAATTTATTTTTGCAGCACCCTGCTGCAAAACTTCCTCAGAAGGTATTATTTCCGCATATTTCTTCATATAATTCAGATTTCTGGCAGAATAACCCTTTGCGGTTGGGTATTCCATCCTTAAGTCCTTAGAAAGATTCTCTATAAACTTGTTCCCCCAAACAGCATGCTCGACTATCGTTTTTCCAATATGCCAATACATTATATTCCGTTCAACATTTGCTGTATTCATGACAGTTTTTTGAGCTGTCATAATATGACTTTTAATTTCCTCTAATACAGAAAAATAATCCTCTTTTAGCATAATACTATTATCTGACATACGTTCACCTCACTGCTCATAAGTATATTGTCTATGGCAGACAAATTCAATGATTGTAGAAATTATTCATAACATGCTTTATTTCTGTTACATCATTTATCTGATATGTAGCAAAACCATATATGTCAGGTGCATTTTGACGATTGCTCCATTTCTAATGCTTCGGTTGCAGTTTTAAAGGTATACTCCCCATTATTAGTGCTTATGGCTTTTTGACTGACTATACCCACGGGTAAGCCCGTGGGGTTCTGATTGGCAAGCGTAGCTTGTAATCGTACATCATTTTCAGACTTTGGAGTTACAAGTGTAAATCTGTTTGAATCAGGACTTTCATTACCAAGCAGTCCAACGACCACATTAGCGGTAAATTTCTGCTTTTCAGCAAGGAAGTATAGTCAATCTCCCTGATTATTAAGTTGTTAAGCTACGTTAATTCCACTGTTTAATATCTTGATTTTATATGCCTTGATCCAGGTGATTAAGGCTTTTTCTTTATTGTATTGTGCCTCAAAAGTCTTAGCACATTTGTCTTTATCTATATTTTGCGTTTTAGGTTCATAGCAATAGAGCAGGAATGATGAATACCAGTCTCTTTGTACTTCAGTGCCATCATGAAGTTTATACAATCTATCGGAGAGCTTCTTTTTTATATAGTCATCAGCCGTATGGTCATACTGTGATGCTCTGTAATTGTTTGGGACTTCAATATAAGTTCCACCTGTGGCTTTGAATTTTCTTTCCAATGTGGTCTGGAAACCACCGGGGCATCTGTTCTTTACAGACTTACCGAAACGTTTTTTCTTATTAAACTTACCTTTATCGTTTTTGGTAGTCTCTTTTGATCGTTTCATAAGCTTGCCTGCATTCTTAGGCTCAGTTACAATTATTTC
>NZ_AUJI01000063.1 GCF_000424145.1 Butyrivibrio sp. AC2005 | reverse complement strand
AGGGTTCATTTGCAAATGTAAAAGAAGACATGAACTTCAGAAGATATTTGTATAAGGGGACGAAGAATGTTCTTGCACAAAGCGTGTTGCTTGCAATCGGATTCGATATCAATAAACTGCATCACAAGATCATGGCCGGCCGAACAGGAACTCATCTTTTTGAGCTAAAGAAAACGGCATAATTTTTGATCCTTAAAAATCAAACTCCTGTATCTGATCCGAAGATATCTTCGGACTATTAAGTTACTCTAAAAATATGAGATATGAGCAGAAAGCAGATATAAGTACCGATTTTTAGGCCTGAAAAAGGGCCATCGCCCAGATGATTTAATCATCTAATGCGACAGCCCCCTATTTTATTATCAAAAAAATTTTTATATTATTATGCAACATTTTCAGGCTCCTGACTGTATAATAGGTGAAGTCGGTTATAAAGTGACTGATGTAACAAAGAGCAATACAGGGGAAAGTATTGAATATCAGTTACACCTTAATGCAATTTAGGAGGGTTTATGAAAAAACAAGCAACATCAGTTTTAGCATTCCTACTGGGTATAAGCCTGGTAACCGGATGCGGAAATCAAAATGGGGGAGACACACTGACACAGACAAACGGTGACGTTAAATCAGCGCAGCCCAATACCGTCGTTTCTAATTTGATAGAGTCGACCAATCCGAGCGAAAACGCTGAAAGCACCGAAAGCGATGGAAATAACGGAAATGCCAGTGGTAACGGAATCGCCAGTGACAGTGCCGGCGGAAGCGGTACAATAAATGTACTTGCAAACATCAAAAACAAGTATGCATCTGCTGCAGTAGACAGTCCAAATGAATTTAATGAGCCTATCTATAATCTGGCAAATGATTATGTATTCACTTTTGATTGTAATGCAGATGCCTTCAGTTCAGTACACGATAATGTTTTTGGTGTATATACTACAATCGATTTTGAGAATCCTGACAAGTATATTCGTAACTGCGCTTCATGCTATCTTGAAAACGGAAAATTCATAGTAGAACCTGCTACTGTAGATAATTTCTATGATATACCGGAAAGCACTCTTACTGCTGATACAGATACTTACGGTGCATGGAAAACAGAGAGTGACGGAACATGGGGTGGTCTGAATAAGTTGTATTTAGTACAGAAATACGATCTTCAGACAGGTGAAAAACTCGCAAAGCCAATCATAACTCCTTTCAGTATTCATCATGACATAGAGTCAACAACCGTGAAGCAGAAAATCGATTCCAACAATAATTATTATCTTGAGTGGACTCCTGTAAACGGAGCGTCTGCTTATCTGGTTTATCAGATTAACGACGACGCTTTTCATCTGGTAAGTAAAACAACAGATACAAAAACCTCTTCTGATAATTTTATGGGACAGCTTCATTCAAATATGTGGAGTGAGATTGTAAACAAAGAGCTGCAGGAAAACGGTTATGATACTACTACTTCCGAGAAGATAACAATGAATGCCGATCTGCATAATCACAAGAATTCTAAGTTTGCAGTAGTGGCAGTAAAGAACGGACAGACATCAGGTATCAGTAATATCGTTGATTCAAATGAGCTTGCTGATTTATTACCTTATCAGGTAGCTGATAATAATATGGAGATTACAATTAATACTGTAACCGATATACCTGCTTACGTTAATATGACTACAGTAAATGACAAAACTATGCAGATGGTAATCAACTATCACGGTTGCACTGCAAAATTCGAGGATGAAAGTTCAACAACTTTCTACTTATATCCTACAGTTTATCGCACGGATTTATCTCCATTCAGAATTACTGTACATGGCATGTCTTATGACGATTTCAAGGCAACCTGCGATCAGGTTGGTGAAAGACAGGATAAAATCACTTCAAAAATGCCCGGCGAGAACGTAGAAACAAATGTAAATGTTCCTAACGTACCCGGTCAGGAAGAAGAAACCAGTACCACACAGAAGATAGAAGAAAACACAGGTGTAGATCCCACTACTCCTAGCGAGCCTACTACTCCTGAGGAGCCTACAAATCAGGTAGAGCCTACTGATCCTGAAGAACCTCAGGAACCCGGCGAGTTTGTTTCTCCGGAAGAACCCACAAATCAGGTTGAACCCACTACTCCCGAGGAGCCTACTGATCAGGTTGAACCTACTACTCCCGAGGAACCTACTAATCAGGTTGAACCTACTACTCCCGAGGAGCCTACTAATCAGGTTGAGCCTACCACTCCCGAGGAGCCTACTAATCAGGTTGAACCTACTACTCCCGAGGAGCCTACTAATCAGGTTGAACCTTCTACTCCTGAAGAACCTGCTACTCCCAGCCAGGTAACTACAAACTCTACAAATGAGCTTATGAACGAAGTTGCCTATGCTGTAAATACCAATTTGACCATGTTGCAGGATCAGAGTGGCGTTTCAATAGATCAGGTATTATTTGCACAGTCACCTCTTGAAGAGTGGATAGCATATTGCCTCATTGCCAGAAGTGAATATATTCCGGTTCCTTACAGTGAGTTCCCTGAAGGAGCAGATGTAGAAGGTACAGCATCCAAAATTTTGTCTATGTACAGACAGAACCCTACAAGTGGTGTTATTTCAGACATTAAGTATTCTTATGATTATGAGACATTCCTTATCGAATATGCTGACGACACAAATGACAGACTTAGTAAGTCTGTAGAGGAATTAAAGAAGGCTATGGAAGTAGCTAATACAGTAGCATATGGATTAGGTGAATATGACAGCATCGTTGCATTAAATGATTATTT
Source organism: Butyrivibrio sp. AC2005 (assembly GCF_000424145.1). Lineage (GTDB taxonomy): Bacteria > Bacillota > Clostridia > Lachnospirales > Lachnospiraceae > Butyrivibrio. The sequence continues at coordinate 13,110 of NZ_AUJI01000063.1, read as the reverse complement.
CTGTGCAAATGCATCATATGACGAAAGCTCAATGTCTACTGAAGTTGATATGAACTCACTCACACAGTCATTTATTGATGCTCATACACCTTATGGTATTTTGTGCAACAACTATGGCGTATGTGAAAGCTATTCAGAAGCCATGGCACTTGCAGGCAGATGCGCAGGTTTAAATGTAATTATCGAAACCGGTGATCTGTATGGTGCAGGCGGACATGAATGGAACAGAGTATCTATTGACGGAAACTGGTGCATTCTTGATATAACCAATAATGACAGTGAGCTTGTTCCTAACGGTCTTTGCAATATAACAGACAGCATGGCAACAGAGCTGCTTATACCGGATAAACAGGCATTTTTATTTGATGCTTCTGCGTTTACAGATTCTTATGAATACTATCACGTAAAAGGTGATTATGTTGAATCCGTAACTGACCTTGCCAACAAGTTGAAGGAGCAGTTAAACAGCGATAATGTTGCTCACGTCCGCTGCGGTCAGGGTATCTCAGAGGAAGATGTAACATCAGTATGTCAGCAGTTATACAATGAAGGCTACAATATAAACGAAGGCTATTTCGTATATAACATAGCAGTATTGTCCAAATAACAAAATGAAATATTGACAGCGTGCGCCGCAAGGCGCACCACTGCAAAAGGAGCGCGGAACAATTACATTCCGCGCTCCTTGTTTTTATCCTGTAAGGATCATATTTAGATCGTCAGCTTTCCCTTTTTAAAGTGCTTCCTGCACAGTGCGATATAGCTTTCATTTCCTCCCATGAATACCTGCTCGCCATCGCGTACGATTTTTCCATCACAGATTCTGGCATTGCAGGTTGCTTTTCTTCCGCACCAGCACACGGTCTTGACCTCTTCTATCTTGTCAGCGATTTCCATAAGACGTGCTGATCCGGGGAAAAATTTTTCCTGAAAATCGGTCCTTAGTCCGTAGCATATTACAGGGACTTTATCAAAATCCACGATATCGGATAAAAGATCCACCTGCTCTGCTGTGAGGAACTGTGCCTCGTCCACTATTATTGCATCATATTGTTCTATCATCTTATGCTTTCTGCGGTACTCGTCAAAAAAATCTTCAACAAGCATGCATTCGGCCTGAAGTCCTATTCTGGATCTTATGATCGTCGCTCCGTCCCTGTTCTCAAGGCGGGGCTTAAGAATAATCGAATTTTTACCCCTCTCATGATAGTTGTAATTTACCATAAGTGCGTTAGCTGTTTTTGATGAACCCATTGCACCATATCTGAAATAAAGTTGTGCCATTTCCTTCTCCTCATAACCTGTAATCTGTAGCTGATTCACTCGCGGTGACCAACCCCTTAATATTAGCACATTTTTAACTTATTTTTTATAAAAAAAACAGACACTGTACATAACCGGTACATATGCATCCTTATAATTATTATTAGGAGATTCTCATTTTCAAGGAGGTACTGCTTATGAAAATTATGAAATCATTGATTACCGCATTTATGATTTTTATGTTGGCGGGGAATACAGCACTTGCTGCAACTGAAACAGAAAGTGAAGTAGAAAAGGCAGGCGGTGAAGTTGCCCAGGAAGCTATTGTAGTTGCTAACACCTACGAGTTTGTTTCCGCTTATGGTTACAGATATTTCATTGCTTTGTGCAAGAACAACTCGGAAGCAGAACTTGATGTTTCATGGGATACTGTAAGCTATGATTCTTCAGGTGGTATTCTTGAAACGGGATCTTCCTACAGTGCATATGTATCCCCGGGTCAGAGCTTTGTTTTATATGCTCTCTTCCTTAACTCCGATGATGCTGATGATTACAGCTACAAAATCCACTATGAGGATTCCAATTACATTCATCCGGCATATAGCGATGTTGAAATGAAAGCTTCCATCTCCAAGAACGGAAGCCTTATCCTTCAGGCAACAAATACCAGTGATGCTGAGATCAGCTCCATCCAGGCTGCTACTCTGTTCTTTGATAAAAATGATGAGCTTGTCGGCTTCGAGGATTCCTACATTGTAAACAGCAACTACAATGTTGAGGCAGGGGAAACCGTTGTTGAGGATATCAATGTTCCCGAAGGTGCCGACAGATTCGAAACCTACATAACCGCATATCGCTGGTAAAGCTTTATCATATACTAAATAGTACGCCCCGGTATTATATATTCATCTTCAATCTCGTTACGCTTCGCGTAGAATCGATTGAATCTGAACATATAATACCGGGGCTTGTTATTTGGCATATTCTACTACCAATCTCGTTACTTACGCATAATCGCCTGAATCTGAATACATACTTCCAGAGCTTTAATCTACCCCACTACATTCGTTTTGAATTTCTGTAAGTATTTTACGACGTCGAAGTTATAAGCTTTTTCAAGGAGAGCTCTGGTAAGGACGTCTTCCTTTTTCCCGAAGGAAATGAGGCGTCCTTTTGATATGAGGGCCATCTCATCCGCTATGTAGGACGCGATATTTATGTCATGAAAGACTCCAATCATGGTGGGTTGATACTCCCTTTTCCCACTCATCTTCACAGGTCTTTTTCGCCATTTTAAGAGGTAGTCAACAAGCTCTGACTGCACCTTCATATCAAGGTGGTTCATGGGCTCATCGAGAATCAGTACCGGGCTCTCCTGCGCTATGCACCTGGCAAGCATGACCCTTTGGAGCTGTCCGCCCGACAGGGTTGTTATCTGCTTGTCTGCTATATCCTTAAGTCCCAGCGTTTCAAGAGTCTCTTCCACTATCTCCCTGTCTCTAGCAGAGGTTCCTGAGAAGAACGAGTTTCCGTGAATATAGCGCCCCTGCATTACCGTCTCGTAGACACTATATGAAAAGTACACCGACGTCGTCTGCGATAAAAATGAAATATATGACGCCATCTCCTTGCGTTTAAAAGCTTTCAGATTTTTCCCATCAAGAAGAATCTCTCCATGTGCAGGAATCATGCCCGAAATCACACGAAGAAGCGTTGTCTTTCCGCACCCGTTTGGTCCAAGAAGACACACACTGTGTCCCTCCTGAATATCCAGAGAAATATCCTTTACTATCAATTGTTCCTCTGCATTTTTTCCATTTTTATGTTTCCCATATCCTGCGGATACATTCTTTAATTCGATTATATTTTTTCCCATTCAGATCCTCCCCTTAAAATATACCCAGAGGAAAAACGGAGCTCCCACAAAGGCCGTAATTGCGCCTATCGGTATCTTCTGAGGTGCCATAAGAGTTCGTGCAAGAAGATCCGATAATGACATAAACGCTCCGCCAAGGACAAGACTCATCGGTATTACAACTTTATGGGAAGAGCCATACATTTTCCTTACAACATGCGGTATCGTCAGATCAACAAAGCCTATAACACCTGTAAAACACACTGAAACTCCGGTAAGAAATGACGCCAGTATGAGAAGTATGATTTTGGATTTTTTATTATCAACACCAACAGCTGCTGCCTGCTCATCTCCAAAAGAAATGATATCAAGCTCTCTGTGAAAAAGCATTATAAGTGTCATTCCAATAACAAGGCACACAAAGATCACCGCCACATGCTCAAAGCGTCTTCCCGAAAAGCTTCCCATCTGCCACAGAACAAGCCTCTGCATGTGGCTTTTATTAAGTGCGCTGAGCATAGTCATTATGGCATTTACAAATAATGAAAAGATCATTCCGAACAGGATGATTGTGTGATTTTTAAAGCCTGAATCAAGCCTTGTGGCGATAAGTATGACGATGAGAACTGTCAGTAATCCGCAGCCAAAGCCAACCGCCGGGAGAAGGAAATAACCAAGTGCAGAACCTCCCACGCCGGTTATTATTATGATTGCTACTCCAAGACACGCTCCGGAAGATACGCCCAAAGTGTAGGAGGATGCCAACGGGTTCTGCAGTATTGACTGAATAACCGCTCCGCTTGCAGCAAGGGCTCCTCCTATCAGAAAAGCACAAAGCGCCCTTGGTATTCTTATATCCCACAATATTGAGATAAGGGAGGGATCAATGCTATCCTTTACAGCGCTTCCTGACAGTTTCGAGAACAGTATTGATAATGTATCGGAAAGAGGAATATTCACACTTCCGAGACAAATACCCATGATAAGGGTTAACACGCCTGCAAGAAGCGCAGAGATGATTTTTAATGATACTTTTTCAGAATTATGAGTCATAGTTTTCCCACCCAAAATGATATACAGGAAAGCATTATATTCCTTGTAATAAAAAAGAGCTCTGCTACTCTTTTATAATAGCAGAACTCTTGTAATTATGCTGCATCATCAAGTGCAACATTTTCATATTTATCCGGATAAATTGATGTTGCCATCTCAATCATGGCATCGATTACGTGATGGTTAGGCTGATTAACCGCATCACTGTTAATCTGATATACTTCCGAATTCTTAACCGCATTAACATTTTCCCAACCTGACATACCGAGGATTGTGTTTATAACATCAGGTGTATACATATCTGCTGTAAGAATAACATCCGGATTAGATGCAACCGCTGCTTCTTCTGAAAGTGCCGGCCACTGATCAGTCTCTGTGGCTGCTACATTCTTTGCACCTATTATCTCAAGCATTTCATTAATGTAAGTTCCATTTCCTGCAGTATAGATATACGGGTTATCAGCAGAAGGTGTGTAAAGCTCAAAGAGGACGGTCTTCTTTTCCTCCTCAGGGATGGTGCTTCCTATCGCTGCAAATTCATCAATCTTCGCCTGCATGTCGTCCACTATTCTCTTTGCTGCGTCGGCTTCTCCAACACACTGTCCGATAAAGGTTATATCTTCTTCAATATCTTTTAATGAAGCACTGCTTGGAATATCTGCAACGCACGCGCCTGTCTCACGAACTGATTCAAATACATCAGCGCCCTGGCTTTCACTCATTCCTGATGTAAAAATGATGTCCGCCTTAAGTGCAATGATCTGCTCCTGATCAGGTGCCATCATATCGAACTGAGGAATATCTGCCTTAAGCTCTGAGCCATAGCCTGCATAAGAGTAGGTATCACATGCAACGATTTTATCTGCAAGGCCGAGATCTATAAGAATGCGTGTTGTTGAGGGCGCCATGGAAATGATGCTCTCTACGTTCTCCGGAACTGTAATTGCGTTACCGCTTCTGTCGGTGGTTACAGCGCTTGTGTCTGAAGCATCGCCTGTCTTTGTGTCATCAGATTGTGCTTCTGCATTTTCAGCACTCTCTTCTGTTTCTGAATCAGCAGCGTCGCCTGCTTCTGTATCTGCAGCATCTTCAGATTCTACTTCGCTGTTTTCTGCATCAGTATCTGCAGTTGCTTCTTCTGAAACTGCTTCAGTACTCTCAGCTGTGTCTGCAGTCTTACCTGCTCCACACCCCATTGCTGTGAGTGCAAGCATGCATCCCATCATAATTGCTACAAGTTTTTTTTTCATAATGTCTCCTTTTTCCCGAAAATATTAGCTCTCGTTTTTGTGTAAATATTTTTTTACCCGCACGAAACCATACCATAGATTGCAATAACGGTCAAATTTTTCCGATAAAAAGTTTACATGATATACTCAAACTTCACGCACCAAAAATGGGAAGTTTGAATGATTCAATCATTAGTTGAGCATGCCCTGCATGAAATCCTTCACAACTTCGATAACCTTCGGAAGATCATTGTCATAGCAATGTGTATCTCCGGGAATGAGTTCAAGTCTGCAGTTTTTGTACTGCTTTGCTATATCAATTGAATACTCTACCGGAACTGCTTCGTCCTTATCTCCGTGCACAATGAGAACAGGCTTATCAAACTTCTTCACTGCATCCTCTACGTGAAGTGTCTGTGCTGCTTTGATATAATTGCCATTCAGTTCTCTTCCGTCCCATGAAACAAGCTTATCCGGAATGTTTTCAGGATCAAAGGGCTGTCCTAAGAGATCACCCTTTCTTGCTCCGTCGAGGATGACAAGTGCAGGTGAAAGAGGAAGAAGCGCCTTAATCTTTTCCTTCTCCATTCCGGCAAGCATCATCGCTGTCAGGCCGCCCTGTGAATGTCCGCAGAGATAAATATCTGTTACGAAGTCCAGTGTTTTTACATAATCAATTACTGCCATTCCGTTAGAAAGCCACTTGTAAAGTGTGTGGTTTTTGAATTCACCCTCGCTGCTCCCGTGTCCGTACATATCAACTCTGAGTGTTGCAAGTCCAAGCTCATTCATCGCTTCCTGAACTGCTGTGATATGTCTCTCCTCCATGTGACCTGTAAAGCCATGGATTATAACGCAGATAGGACATTTGGAAGGATTGTCCTTTGGCATGTCGAGTTTTATATTAAGTTTTATTCCATCATCTGTAATGTGCATTTTAGGTATTCTCCTTATAGACTTGATGTGTCATGTTTTTTTGGATTATTTAGTTTTTATATGAATTTACATAGCTTTTAGTGCTTCGTTTAGCCTTTTCTGAAGTTATTCAGACTTTTCGAATTTATATATTTTTTCAACTCAGCTATTTTTCTACTCAGCTATTTTTCTACTCTTCAGAAATTATTTTATCTTTTTCATAGCATCGGAAAATATATCTTCATGATCAAATGCAAGATCAGAAAGTGTCAGCTTGAGCTCACCATTAGCAAGTGTATAGCTTCCGTTTTCATTTTTAATGGAAAACCACTTTGCATCCTCAGCGTCATCGCCTGCTATGGGTTTAACCTCATTTTCATTGACGCAGGCAAGAAATGCCACAGAAACCGTCCAGTCCCTGGGGTCTCTTCCGGGCTTGCTGTATACACCAACAAGTGTCAGCTCCTTCGAATCCATCTTTATGCCTGTCTCTTCCTCCAGCTCTCTTGAAGCAGTTTCTTCAATTCTCTCTCCCGCCTCTGAAAAGCCACCCGGAAGTGCCCATTTTCCAATACAGGGATGGTTTCCCCTCCTTATAAGAAGCACCTTATCTTCGCCATTTCCTCTTGCTATTATGCAGATGTCAGAGGTAAGCGAAGGCTTCTTCCACTTATCCGGATTGTAATCCTTTAAATATTCAGCCTCTGTGAGGCCGTTTTTATCCCTAAGTTCTTGTGCCTGTCCCATGTACTCCTCCTTGTGTTTTTTACCATTATTATCATCTTACATAATAGGGAAGCTTTCCACAATCGAATAATTGCGGTTCTTTTGGGTGATTCTTGTCTATTTGGCACAGAACTTCTTGTAGCATACTTTTCAACTATAATCGTATAATTTGTGATAATGGATGAACTAAATTCAAGAGGTTTTCATCCTTATTTCTTCATAAAAAAATATAGGATGAATGCTATGCTGCCATGATTCACCCTACATTATTGTTTTCCATAAACCGCATGAACTCAATTCTATATTCATAGTGTCAAAAGTATATATATTCATCCGTTATTTAAATTCTAATTGTGCCGGATGAATTAACTCCGTTTTTCATTCACCCGTAAGTACTAGTATCCGCAGTCTGGATGAAAGATTGGTTTTTTCAGTCAGAATTAGACATATTGTAGATATTGGTGTAACCGGATTTTGCCCCCTCAGTCAAAGGGTACGAATTTTAAGATATTGACTTAACAGTTTTTTTAACCGTTCAGTCAACAATAAGAATTGTTCGCGAATTGACTGAATCCAGATATATACTCTTTTCCCGCAGAGGAAACCTCTTTCAGTCTAAATCCGTGATTTTGCCTCAACCGGTATAACAAGCTTTTAATATATTTTTTTCAATTCAGTCAGATTAACCATTTTTCACTAGCTTGACTGAAGGCTAAAATTTTACAGTCAGTCTATTTTTATAATTATATTGCCACCTGACGTAACGCCCCAAAACAAGTTAAGTCAATTATATTCTCTCACAGATGATTGACGTATAACCTCAAGCAAAATACCCAAGCAAATCAATTTCTCTCATCTATCCCCCGTTGCTTTCTCTCCTTCTTATCCTTATACATCTCTTCGTCCGCATCACTAAGGAGCTTGTCGATATCGAGGCCTTCATTGATAATCGCATGAGCACTTCCGACACTGGCAGTTATCTTATACATCTTTGAGACAACATCTTCTCTTGACAGAAGAACATTATCAAGTCTGCTGCGCACGGTATCTGCCGATAATTCGATGGGGACATCAGTCAGGAGGGCGCAGGCAAATTCGTCTCCGCCATATCTGGCACATACACCATTCCTGGATGAGAAATGGTGGATTGCTTCAGCCATACACTGTATTGCAAAATCGCCCTGTGCATGCCCGAAAAAGTCATTGATGTGTTTCAGGTTGTCCATATCAATTGAAAATGCTGTGAGATACTTTCCCTTATTTGAAGCTGCTTCAATAATGTTCTTCAGGTCATTATAGAAGCCTCTTCTGTTGGGAATCCCCGTAAGGTAATCAAGTACCGAGATACGCTCCATCTCACGGTGCATATCTGCAAGATCTCTGTTTGTCAGCACTGCATTTATTGCAGTCGACAGAAACATACTGAATTCCTCGCATCTTCTGATATCCCTGTTAGAAGTATTATGCGTTCCCTCAACAACATATCCGAAGGTCCTGTTACCTGTGTAAAGAAGTCTTACAAGAAAAATACTTATGTCGTTGTTTTCTACAAGCTTTTCAAAGCCTGGAATAAAGTCCTTCTCCTCATAAGAGAGGCCAATACCTGTGCGCTTACCATCCTCACAGCGGAAAAGAGTTGTGAACTCCGCAGGTGGCATATCTCCCATCTCAGGACGGAGTATGTCTGAGAAAATTCCTACAAATTGAAAATCAGACTCCTGAAGCCAGAGTGTATCAACTACGGTATTAGCAAGATCCACCACGGAATCAAGCATCTCTGCCTTGGAGACAAGCATATTTATGCTTCTTACAGCCCAGTTAACATCCGCATAGCTTGATGAAAGAACTGTTATTTCTTCCGGGGACAGAACGTCTTCGGATTTAAAACAGCCGCAGGAGCTTCTTCTCTTCAGCACAAAATCAACATCATAGCTTGCCTCAGCATCAGGGTTATTCTCATACTCTTTGATAAGCCTGATAACCTGTGCAGCTTCATCAGCATAGTTTGGCTCAACAGTAGATATGGAAGGCACATTGAACAGGGCACTCTTTATGCCATCAAAGCCGGTCACTATGATATCTTCCGGCACCTTGTATCCAAGATGAATAAGCTCATCGCAGACAGCAATAGCCATTGCATCATTCGCGCAGACTATAGCTTCCGGAATTACGTCGTCCTCAATAAATTTCCTCAGCGCAGCTCTGGCAGGCCTGTCCCAGAAATCGCCGTAGCCTATACGGCATTCCTCAATCGGAATCCCTTTTTCAGTGAGCACATCCTTATATGCATCTATACGTTCATCGGAAAATTTGTCACCCACAGGTCCTGCAATCATGTTAATTTTCCGGCAGCCATGAACATCTATCACATGCCTTACAGTCTCTGCAAAGCCATCCCTATACCGCATGGATATGCTGATGCTTTGCGGGATTTTACGCTCCATTACAATTAGAGGCACATGCTTTTTCTTTGCAAGATCCTTGATAGCCTCAATAAGGTACTGGTTCTTTATAAATTCAAGCTGCATAATAATAGCATCAAGCTGCAGCCCACCTGCAATCTCTATGAGCTTTAAGTCACAGTTATTCCTGTCCTGCTTTAAATTTGTGGTCTCGGAAAAACCAAAAGCAAGCATAAGATACCCCTGCTTCAGGCATTCCTTTTCCACCTCATGTATGAAATTGCTGTTCTTTTCCTCATCGAGCATTCCGCCCATGAAAGCTATGAGCTTCTTAGAATTTCCCATATGTCTGTTCCATTTTTAATGCATAATGCCCATCTCAACCTGCATTTTTACTTATTCAATTGCATTTCATATACTTGTAACTACTTGTGGGTAAAAATTATCTATTCTTACATTTAATTGCACTCTATTAATTGTACCTTTTTTAACCGTTTCTTAAATTATGAGAGTTTAAATATTTTCTAAAAAAGAAATAAAAATAAAACTTATTCGAAAATATAGAATACTTGTTGGACATCTGTTGGACAGCCCCTAATATAATGAGAAACAGATAAGGGTGATACATAATTTATTTAGCGAAATCTTATGAGGGGGAGATAGACTAAGTAAAGATGGAAGGCTCTTTGCAAAGGTAGCGTGTGCTTTACCATAGCAAACTGCCCGGCTACTTATCTAATGTACTTGAAGCGGGCGACACACCTCTACAAGTACAAAAAATTTATCCATCGCAAGAGTGACGCGAGTTTCACTCAAGCAGGAGCACAAAAAAGAGAGCAACCCACTGCTCTCTTTTTTGTGTGATTCAGATACTGGGCAAGTCGCTGGGACGGTTCTTTTGACTTACCAGTCGTCGTCCTCCTCATCGTCCTCCTCATCGTCCTCATCATCCTCGACATCCTCGTCATCCTCATCGTCCTCGTGGTCCTGCATGTAGGATGGTTCGTGAGTATACCACTCATAAGCCGTGTCATCCGTTTCCCTCGCCACGTTTATAAACTCATTATTGTAGATACTTGAATTCGTCCACATTGTGCACATTATTGCTACATTCTCTATATCGATAAAAGTACAATCGTGTACTCTGATATTGTTCTGATATACATCCGGAATGACTGTATGACTCCCAAAGCCTCTGTACAGATTTTTGAAAGTACAATATGCCACCTCCACATTGTCACAGGGGCAGTCATCGTAGACAGGATCCTTGGTGTAGGGCATGGTTTCTTCATTGGCAGCATCTATCTGAAAAGCTTCCAGCGGCAGATCTTCATATGCATTGTCATGATAACAATCCATAAATGTGCATCCTGTAACATAAACATCTCTGCAGGCTGCAATTTCTACCATGTGAGAAGCAGCACAGTTTTTTATGGTAAGGTTCTCCAATGTAAGACCCGAAACATGCGCGAATCTGACAGGAACCTTTAGATTATTATTAAAATCGATGGTTCCTCCTATAATTTTTATGTTCTGGTAATCATCATATCCGCCGACTCCGTCCGGCACATAAACACCATCTTTATTACTGGGTCTCTTCTTTGTCTGGAAAATCACGTCATCCTCTTCGCAAATGATGGTCGCCCCATTCATCTCGAGAGTGACATTACTACCAAGTCTGATGGATTTGGTGCCTTCCCTGACATAATATGTTCCCTCAGGTACAATAACCCTGAAATACAGGGATGGATTCTCCAAATATCTGACCCATGCATCATCAAGTACCAGGTAAAGAGTTAAGGCAAAATCCTTTTCAAGGCCCTCACAAGCGCTGAGATCATAAACAATCTCACCGGCATCATTATAATAGGCCAGAATCCCACTGCCTTCAGCCTTCGCCTTTAGAACATAATCGGATAACATTCCCTGAACAATATATGAAATAATGAGTAGTACAACTATAAATCTTTTCATACAAATATTATATGAAAAAGACCTATAGCAAAGTATTACGTAAGAGTAAAACAGAATTAAAAAAGTATAAACAAGTCACGGGGACGTGACTGGGTGACTGACGTAAAAAAGTGCCTACGGCACCTCAACTCCCCTGCCCCTCAATCATGAGGGGTGGGGTTGTTTTTTGCCTCAACTCATTCATAATGATTTTATGAAACGAAATACTCTACAAGATCTGTTCCGCGATCATTATGAAGAAATTCAATATACTCTTCATCCCCGCAAGACCGAAATGGAAAACATCGATAAGATGATCAATTGCGGGGATCCTGCTTATGGCGGCGCTATGTACGGCTGCCCTGATTGTGGTACTCTCAAATTTGTTCCCTTTCGTTGTCATTCAAGATTCTGCCCTACATGTGGTGCCATGTATTCACAAAAACGTGCTCAGGCTATGTCATTTAAGCTCATAAACTGTCAGCACCGTCACTGCGTATTCACCATATCAAAAGAATTACGCCATTACTTTCTCGAAGATCGCGACCTTCTTAACTGTCTTTTTGAAGCTACCAGCAGTGTTATTAACCGGATGTTCTACAAAATCAACAAGAGTCAGAACTTTACACCTGGTTACATCCTTGTTCTTCACACATTTGGTCGTCCTTTGGAATGGAATCCTCATATCCACTGCCTCATATCTGAAGGTGGTGTTGGAGACACCGGCTTCTGGCGCAAAGTAAAGTTCTTCAGTTACCCCTATATGCGCCATGCTTTTCAGACTGCTCTTCTGAATCTAATGGAAGATCGTATTACTGATCCCAATAAGAAAGCATTGTTTAAAAAAGAAAAAGCTCTCTCCTACAAAAATCAGAAAGAAGGCTTCTATGTCTATGGTAAACCCACTCTCGCTGACAAACGCACAGTATCAAAATATATAGGTCGCTACCTTGGTCGTCCTGTAATCGGTCTCTCAAGAATTGACTCCTATGATAAAGAGCATGATACTGTTACTTTCCACTACAACAGGCATGAAGACGAACTCCTTGTCACTGAGACCATACCTTCAATGGAATTCATCAAGCGTCTTATCCAGCACATACCTGAAAAAGACTTTAAGATGATACGTTACTATGGTGTATATGGTCGCCATAGAGAATCAGACAAAAAACTTTACCGGCTGATTCACCCTTCCAAAAAACCATTCTTTAAATCATTCCTTCAATGGCGTTCAGGCATCCTGACAGCATTCGGATATGACCCATTGAGTTGTCCAAAGTGCAGCAGCACAATGAAATTTCTCGAATTGCGCTTTAACCACAAACGTGTTTCTCTCGAAGACTTATATGAAAAGGCAATGGGAAAATGCCGTCCCAAAAGCAGAGCTCCATCCTCAAAAATCAGTAGTGTTCCCTCGTATTCCTGCGCATGATAAAATCATGCTAGGAGGAACAGCCATGGCCAGTAAAGAACTAATAGCAAAGCTTAGAGAGAAATACATCCAAAACCCGCCGGAAGGCATGTCGGCGAATGAAATCCGCGAGATGGATGATGAAGACCTTCTCGACATGGATTACTTTATGCATGAAGATGATGAATTCTTTGATGAGGTAGATTGGTAATTCAAAACCAACATACCTCCGCTTTGCGTGGCCCGGTCTTGCCGGGCCTTTTAATTCAAGGGTTCGCCGCCAAGGCGAAATTTCCTATTAAA
>NZ_AUJI01000062.1 GCF_000424145.1 Butyrivibrio sp. AC2005 | reverse complement strand
GAGGCGACTCTGCCGGATATAATACGGGAGTTTGTAGTCAGGCATGTCGTAAAGCCCCATGATGTTGTTAAGTTTACAAAACTTGCAAGATCAAATTCAGTTCTTGGTTTATCTCACTTCTTAAACCTTGTTCTTGAAGACAATGATAGTTGTGAATTATTCCAGAAAATAGCTATCACTCCTCCTGATGAAGCGCTAAACTACTTTGAGTATTACATCAGCCTGCTTGTCAGGATTGACAAAATAAAGGATTTTAGATCAGTAGAAGATGCTCTTTTGCATATAAATCCGATATTTCCTAAGTATGAGATTGAGCTTTGGAATCGTATTGCTCATATCATAGGCGAGAGGGACGATATTGAAAGGCTCTTTGATAGTGGATGCAAATTCATTGATTACATCAAGCATTTCTCTGAATATTTGGATATTAGGGATGAAATGGCAGATGTGCTTAAGCAATACTGTGTAGTACTTCACAATACCGGGGCTGAAGATAAATTTATTGATTATGTTGGTAAGATAGGTGCTATAGCGGATCTGCTTCCAAAGAACAGTAAGTTCGGGTATGTTCTCTGTGAGAATTATAGGGTAATCATTGACGGAAAGTCTGCTAAAGGAGCGGAGTTTAGCTCGGAGTGGAGTAAGATACATGAAATCCTTGAGCAGTACGATTATTCTGATGAGCTTATTAGTTTGGCTATGGATGCAGCGAAAGATTGGATGCTCGCTCTTAATCGAAAGAATGACATAGAAGGTCTCAAGAAGCATGAGAACTATCTTGAAAAGCTGCATGCCCAGCATAAACATATAGCTGTAGTCGAGGTTTTAGCATTGACCATAGCAAATGTATACACAGGTACTCTTATGCTGCAGAAGGAGCATTTGCATGAACAGCTTGAAAAACTTAAGGGATATTTGAAGGATTATCCTGATAATATGAAAGTCAGATCAGCATACATATCTGTGTGCAGAGAAGAATACTATGAGACGTCAAGCTTTCGCAAAGTACCGGATTATGTGATTAATGATGCGAAAGCATGGAGTAGCCAATATCCGGATGAAATAGAGTTTCAGGAGTCATACTTTATGCTGCTTACGGCAAAGCTTGAATATGCTATAGCTCATGATATGAGAAATGAGCAGAGGCGTGTGTTTAAGGAGATGAAGAGAGTCGCTGATAATGCTGATTATGAAGCATATCATGAGGAGAATTCTTTGAAGAAGACTGTTGAGACTTTGAGGATGATTTATGGGTTGTAGGTATGAGGATATGTTTAAACTCCTATTAGTAAGAGAACGTGCTGATATATGAAGGAAGAGGCTAATTCAGCCTGAGCGGATGCTGGTGATAACCGATTAGAGGAGGCAAACTATAATGAAACAGTTTAAGGTGTTTTTTTCATGGCAGTCAGATTTGCCAGGTAATAAAACAAAACAGTTTATTGACGAATGCATAAAGGAATCGATTGAAAAATGCAATGACGATGTGAAAGGAATCGAAATTCTTGCTGATCGTGACACACAAGGGAAAACAGGATCTCCGAATATCATGCAAACGATATTTGAGAAGATAGATGAGTGTGACCTTTTTATTGCAGATGTGAGTATCGTAAATAGCCATGGAATCTCACAGGAAGATTATACGGAGGATGACGCTATAGTTCTTGATGGTGGTACAGCAGCTGGAAGACCAAAGGATAGTAAAAAGACGCAATTTCGTTACACTCCAAATCCAAATGTACTTATCGAACTAGGATATGCTGTTAAATGCTTGGGATGGGAAAAGGTACTGTGTTTTCTAAACACAGATTTTGGAAAAATAGATCAACTTCCGTTTGATCTTAATCATCAGCGCGTAACACCATATTCACTTTATGATACAAATAATCTAGGCCACAAAAAAGATTATCGAGAAAAAGTAAAGCAACAGCTTCGTGGTATTATAATTGACACAATTTTGGAGTTAATTAAACAGGGTGAAAATACTAGGAAAAGAAATAGTTTGTTCAGGTGCTTTCAGCATAAGTCTAAATGAAGAAGCTCAATATCAGGTAATCCGGATACGCTCACGGAATATGCAAAAAGAATCCTGAAAATGATTAATGATTGCGGAATCGTTCTAAAATCGTTTATTTATCATACCATGCCAGAACAGTCCATGTGTGATTTAAACACGGGGAACCCATAAGTACTTTATGTTTAGCTTGTAACTTAATGGAGGCCTACATGAAGAAAGAGAATGGTATTCCTTCAGAAGAATTTATGGATGCTGTAGCATCTGAATATGGAAAACCATATGATGATCGGATAAAGAATACATCACATCCCTCGTTATCAGAACTTGCAAATAAATTCGATACCTCTACTGTTAGAATCCGAAAAATCCTAATTACACGTGGATTATTCAGTACTACAATTATAAGAAAAGTCATACGACTAAGGAATGCGGATAAAAGTATTGAAGATATCTGTAAGCTTACCGGATTAATGCCTGCAGCGGTGAAGGCTTCATTACCTTATGAGAAAGGCATTTACAATATTGATCCGAAGACTTCTCTAGGAGTGCGCGTTGAAAGGAATAGGAAACGTAAGACTGCAATTGCTAATTTGAGGGATCTGATTGAAAACTGCTCCAGTGATGATTTTTCATCGTGTTTTGATGCTCTTTGGGATTGTGTAGTTCTTTATCAGGGATATCCGTTCATGACAAGCGGCAGAGGTGGTAAAGGTGCTGTTAAGTTTAGGTATTTACTTAAGGTTTCTTCACGTACTGGTGATACGACAGACGAAATAATTATTGACCGGAAAGAGCATTCTAAGACTATTACCAGATCTACTATAGAGCTTGCTTTTATCAATGCCATGAAGGCGCAGGAAATAGCTGGATATGTTAAAGGACCAAAGAAACTGGAGTGCTTTGGAGCGAGTTATTTGTATGGGATGTTTCTGCAATGGGGTATTATTGCAAATCATCCGATGAATGATTAGATCTTGTCTTAAATAAGGATTTCTATCATGTACTTTCATAAAGAGGAAAGAGAACTGTTTCATGAAGTGCTTCTTTTGACATCACAGAAAATGGATTAAAAATATCAACAATAAAAAATTGACGGTGATAGACAAATGGATAATAAGTTATTTGATATAGGGAAAATAATTGAAGGAAGGTATTACCCTGGGACTTTTCTTATTGGCATTTCAAAAGAATTCTTTGATGGGATGAAATATAGTGATTTCACCGAAGAAGAAATGGCAACATTTGTACATGAGTATATCCATTTTTTGCAGGATATCTCTACTGTAGCCGGAGGGATGAACTATAATCATAAATCCAAGTTATTACAGCTACATTTTAGTCTATTCCAAATTAATCCAACTGTAAATCTACCTGTTGACCTTGAAAGCTGCGGAGTAGAAAATGCTTATGCGCAAACCGAGCTATTGTCATTCTGTGAGGGAAATAGGCTTGAAAAAAGGTTACATCACATAAATAAAGTGATACTCGAAAAAGAAGAATTGATGACGGAAATATTGAAATCAGATTCATCGACATATCCGGGAGAAAGTATATATCAGATTTGCATATATTACAATGATGTAGATATACCAACAGTATTTGGCTCTCACTATGTAATGGAGAGCATGGCGTATTTGATTGAAAGGAATCTGTTTGGCGCAAAGGAGCGAAAAAAAGAATTACCGTATAATGCGTGTGAAATGGTATGCGAGTATCTCTATCCAGAACTATTGACTACGCCGGAAATAATAGTTGCCCTTTGTGAGTTGTCATTGATGCATTATCATAGTGGTTTTGAATTCTTTATGCTTGTCAGATATTTGGCAAAAAAAGAGATTCATCTTAAAAGCCTTGATGATTTTTATGAATACTTTGACGCCACGGCAAAGGCGTTTCTTGAAAATCATAAAGCACTACTTGATGAGATTGATGATAACGTGAATATCATGTATCCCAGAGGTTTTCCTTATATGCTTGTGCCGAATGAATATGTAAAGGCGTATTTTAAGGCAGGTTATTCTATGCGACAGCATTATACCTTTTTTATATCTGCGTTATTCAAGGAAAAGATGCCTGTGGAAAAAATCATCAGCTGGGTAGATATGTTTCCCTTACCTATGTTCCTTGATGATATAAAGCATGAATTGTATGGATCGATAGATAATCTTTCCATGATGCCGGTTCCACTTGCGATATTACAGTTTTTCATGACGCCATCTAGAGGGTGCCCACTTTTAAAATACTGTAAGTATAGTCGTATAGAAGTGGTGGAAGACACTATTTGTACAGTTAAGCCATGGGAGCAATGTAACAAAGAAGTTCTGTGTCCGATGGCTATCTATCTGACAGGATTTGATATTGGAAAAAAAGAATATACTGTGAATGCTAAAATTTGAATAAAGATGCGAACGGGGACAGCCTATTTGATATGACTGCCTCGTTTCTTTTTACTGTTGCGAAGACTTGGTTTTCTGCTGTGTTTGCTGAGTTTCCGAATAAGCTTCAAATAGTTCGCCTAACCCAACTGCAAAATTTTGCTAAAAATACGTATATATATGAAAGCAAAATATATTGTAAAAATTGTGAAAGGAGATTTTTATGGGCTACTATAAAAACATTCAGCAAAAATTAGCCATAAGAGGGGATAGCGAATCAGACAAATATGCTTGCAGTAGAAAAAAATAACCGTGTGGCAGCATTACGTACCTCGCATGTACTTAACCAATTTTGGTACTGTTATTCAAAAGAAAAGGGATAAGAAAATTGCGCTTATAAGTTTCTACCAGTTTGATAAGAACATTATGGCACAAAATATTTCAGTAGAATCTATCTGTGCTGCGGATTATTTCTATGATGAGGATAATCATATAGAACACATGCTTTCTGATAAAGAGAGTGTCTGGTCAGCATGTTTTTAGGAAATAATAAATAATTCTAGACGTCCATTATCATTAAGTCAGATAAAACTATTAAAGGAATTTGCTACTTATCAGTATATGAGAACTCTTGGTACGAATGTTCATATAAAGAAGATGTCCAGAGAACTGTATTATTCATTAATAAAAGAACAATTTCCGGATTATCCAGAAATTGTCATTCAGGATGTCATAAGAAATAGAGTTGATAAAGAAATGACTCCTGACTGTCAAGTTGAGATGGCTGCCCCATTGACAAAAGATATAGAAGATTTGGCGATTCAAATAATTGTAAATACAACAGAAGAGCCTTTTATTACGTCAGATGTTCCCGTGATTGTTACAAACGCATTTGCAAATAATGGAGGCGGCGGAATTTCCAACATTGGGTCCATTATGATGTACCCGATATCTGCCACGTTCCTTGTTGTCATTTATGATGGCAAGTTATATAAGAACGTACCATGCCAAATTAATGATGTTGATGAAATACGGAAACTCAATAGCTATCAGGTACTAAGCGCTGATGAACGCATTATTTCTGACAATATTGAGGAATTAAAAAGATATTTAGAAGATCAGGATCTTATCAGACAAAGAGAACTTGTTAGAAACGAAAACGTTACTACAAATGCTGTTTCTGATGATGTCCCTGGAGCGATAGTAAATGTGAAATCAAGAAATGTTTCTTATATAAAGCTAAAAATGTTCACTTTACCTTCTGAATACAACAGAATTCCTTCAGCAGCTAGGGAGGTCTTTCCAAGAGCGTACAATCCTAAGATAAGAGAGGCACTTCTTGGCCGTATAGTCAATATCAGAGCCATCTACAAAGAGGTCTTAGGCAATGAAGTATCAAACTATGACCGCAAGCATATCCAAAATGGATACAAAGGACTTCTTGATTTATATGATGAATACTGGGATGTAACAATAAGCGAAAGGATAAAGCCAAATCAGGTTAAGAGTAAGTATAAACCTAATTCGGCAAATTTCTACAGAATCATAGAAAATAATTGAATCTATGAATTCGACTTGCAAGAAACAACGGTTGCATATTAAACTTCGTACATATAGAATTTTAAATAACTAAAAGGTAGGTTATAAAAATGTCTTGGACTACTGTAAAAGAAGAAGCTTTATTAGCTTGTAAACGATATTGCTGTTTGTGTGAAGAATATAAAGGAATCAACATCGAAGTTCATCATATTATTCCCAAATCCCAACACGGAACGGACACTTTTGATAATGCAATACCCCTTTGCTTTGATTGTCACAGTATGGTTGGCAGTTATAACCCTAAACATCCTAAAGGAAATAGGTTTTCTGTCAATGAGCTGAAAACTATACGGGATAGTTTTTACAATAAAGTGGAAGCTATGCCAAGAAATGCATCTGCTTATCCTCAATGCAAAGTTTTGAATAATGCTAATAATGCAGAATATTGGCAAAATCTTTACATAAATTTGCAAAAATATCAGGCGTCCATGGAATATGCTTACGAGTGTTGGAAAGGGAATTTTAAGTATAAGTATCCCAAAATTCATTCCTCGTCTAACAGCTTTGGTAACGTTCACTGGCAAATGCTTCAGGAAGAGATAGATTGTTATGGAAATACTTTATACAGAGATATTTTTGAAATTATAAATAGAGATTATTGTGAATCAAGGAATGCCTTATCAGCGTCAATCGTTCAAGGAGCCCTATATTTTAGTATAGAATTGCAAAATTTGCTAATAGATTATATGAATTGCATGAGCTTTCATTATGATAGTGATGGGAATGTAGGAATAATAGATTATTATTGGAGCAGTTTTTTTGTTTGCCTTGATAAGAATTATGAAAAAATTAAGCAATTAAAAACAAAAATAGATAAAAAAATAAAAGCGGAGTATAGAGCAAATGATACATGAACTTGATATGGTTATGTTTGCTATAATACAAAAAATGCCCTGAACTATAAGCTGTCCGTGATTGATTTAGTAGTTGAGGGTGTTTTATTAAATGTTCTATCGTAAGTGCTATTTCCAACGGTGCATATTCATCTTATATGACCTCACTTATCAGTATTATAAGAAGTATGTAGATGCTTTTAACAGTAATGCTTATGAGTCTAAGGTTTTACAATTTGGTGGTAAATCATATAAAGGCATTGTACTGGAAAATGTTTTTATAGGGATGGATCAGGAGATTAATGAGGTATTTGCATTTGATGCTCTGAAGGGTGACAATAAATATTTCTATTATGCTATTACGGAGAGGCTTGTATCTGAACAGAAATACGAGTATCTATCTAAGGAGTTCGGAGATAATAAGTTTTTGGATAGGGATGGTATTTTTGTAGAGTATTCGTAATGTCGACAAACGATGAATGAGAATCATTATGTTGGGGAAGAATAACAATTCAGGAACAAAGTACTATTTAAGAATACTTGCGATTCTTCTTGCAGATGCGTTTAGCGTTGTTGCGGCGCATCTGCTTTCTTTGCTTGTGCGTTTTGATTTCAGATATGGTGATATTCCGCAGCTGTACAAGGATAATTTAGTTTACATGCTTCCTGTTGCTGTGGTTATACCTAAGCTCCCGTGAATTTATACCGAATCCTTGGTATAAATTCACGGGAGTTTAGGATACAAAATAAGGATTGATGATATGGCTAGGAGCCTTATAAAGCTGTCGGGCTTAAAACCGGATGAGGATATTGAGATTGTATATACGGGCTTGCGCCCCGGTGAGAAGCTTTACGAAGAGCTGCTTATGGATGAAGAAGGTAAAGAGAAAACAGCTAACAACATGATTTATATCGGACATCCTATAGAAATGGATGACGAATCATTTGAGAAGAAATTGAAATATCTTGGTGAAATGTCTAAAAAAGATAGTAAAGATATTAAGGAAGTTGTTGCGGATATAGTTGGGACATACAAGCCATAGATTCTGTTTTGTAATATAACAATAGCATGTATGCTATGCATATTTGGCAAACGAAAGTCATTATGTTATATTTGTACATTGGAAGATATATATTTGATAGCTAATAAATAAGATGTTTTGGAAGGATGATAGTATGGAATATAGAGATAATCTCGAGATAGACTTAATAGATTTAGCTAAGAAAATATTAAGTAAGTGGCATATTTTAATTATATGCATGATAATATTTGGAATACTTGGTGGAGTAGTAGGCTATTATAAGTCTGGTGTTGAGGTTTATACGGATTCAGATGAGACTGTAGTTACTCCAAAATCAGATATCAAACAGCTTAAGGATGCTTTGACCGATGCCAGTGCCGGTTTTGTTGAAGCAGCAGCTAAGCAGTATGAGAATGAATATCGTGAGTATATGAATTTGATAGAAAAAGGAGACAATTCTCCCCTTCTTGGTGATACTGAGGTGGCAAGCGTTACAAAGATGTACTCTATTCGCAATTATGCCTATGTGATAAGCTCATCTTTAGAAAATACTGGTGAAGATTTCATATTGGATTCAAGTGAGAGCGCATTGTTGATAGCAGGAAAAAACAATAAGATTATAGTCGGTGATTCCAACAATATTATTGCTGCATACAGACAAGAGCTTTTGAATGATGATGTATATAAGAAGGTCGCTGAGGCTGCTTCAGTAGATATTAATTACGTTAGAGATATAGTAAGAGTCGAGAAAACGGGAGATAGCGTTCTTTGCATCACAGTTTACGCTGAGGATGAGGATACAGCATCCAAATTGATGGATATTGTTACCGCAAATTTTGACAACATTACAGAAAAAATCAAGAATATTTACGATTATGATATAACATATATCGATTCCTACAATTCTGAAGGCATAGATGATTATGTTAAAAGCAGCAGATATGATTATTCACAGAAGCTTCTTACTTACAAGAATACTGTAGTAGGTCTTTCCGCTAATATGACAGCAGAGGAGAAAGCATATTATACTGCTTTGATTAACCAGAATGCAGATGTTGATGATACAGATAATGAAGATGCAGCAGATGCTGATAGTGATGTACACGAGACCGTTATCACCAGATCCTTAAATAAGAAGTATTTGTTATTGGGGATTTTGGCAGGCTTGTTTGTTCCGGCATTCTTCATTGCTCTTTTGTATGTATTATCATCCAAGCTTCGTACAATAGATGACCTTAGAAGTGTATTTAGATTATCTGTTCTTGGCGAGCTTTCAAATGATGATAAGGATATGGATGTTATCTGTCAGGGTGCAGCAATTGGGGCATCCAAGCTTTCAGCAGGAAGCATATACCTGATGGGAGCTTCTGATGACGAGATATCAGTGAAGAGCAGGAATGATATCAGAGATGGTATCCTGTCTGTTGACAGTCTTAAGAGCGTTAAGGCTGGTACATCAGCTGTTAATGATGCTGTATCCATGAAGGACCTTGCTGAATCTGATGCAGCGGTTCTTGTTGAGCGTATAGGATTCTCTGCTTATGAGGATATTGCGAAGGAGATAGAGCTTTGTAATAAGTTTGGGGTTAAGATCCTTGGTGCGGTTGTGGTTAGATGACATTATAAAGAATTGTAATTTGCATAATAAAATATCAGGATGTTGAGCAAAAATCCTCAGGGCTTTTTAGGGCATGAGGATTTTAGCTATTATTTCATCTGATGTTTGCAATGAGCATTTAGTTCAAGATCGGAGGAATATAATGAACGTAATACAATTGGCTCAGATGTTGGAGTTTTCACAAAGAGGTGATGAACGTGGTCACCTTGTTATTGTGGAAGGAATGGAAGATATTCCTTTTGAAATAAAGAGGATATTTTATATATATGGTTCAGATCATGATGTTGTGAGAGGCCAACATGCCAATAGAAACAGTGAATTTGTCCTTATCAATGTGGCTGGAACCAGTAAGGTTAGAGTAAAAGATGGCAAGGGGAATGAAGCTATATATTCGCTTAATAGACCTCATACCGGTATTTATCTTCCCAGAATGGTATGGAAGGATATGTATGATTTTAGTGAGGATTCTGTTCTTTTGTGCCTTGCCAGTACACATTATGATAATAGCGAATATATTAGAGATTATGATGAGTTTGTAAAGCTTATTAATATGCAGGAATAAAGTGTTTTTGCTTGTGGAGTAGATAGAAATGAAAGTGTCACTGGTTATACCAATTTACTATAATGAGGATAATCTTCGCCCTTTATATGAGAATTTAAAGACAGAGTTTATTGACAAAATTGATTACTCATATGAAATAGTGATGGTTAATGATGGATCTAAGGATAAGAGTTATGAAGTTATGAAAGAGCTAGCTAGCAAGGATTCTAATATCAAGATAATAAGTCTTTCTCGTAATTTTGGCTCACATGCGGCAGTACTATGTGGGCTTTCTAAATGTACAGGGGATTGTGCAGTAATAAAGGCAGCAGATTTACAGGAGCCTACATCTCTTATCCTGGAGATGGTTAATGAATGGAAAAAGGGTAATAATGTCGTTCTGGCTGTCAGAGATGGCAGAGATGAATCAAAGAGCCAGACTTTTTTTGCTAACTTTTATTATAAACTTGTTCAAAAAACTGCACTTCCGCAGATGCCTGATCAGGGGTTTGATGTATATTTGCTTGATAGAAAAGTAATAAATGTCTTGGAGAATCTTGACGAGAAAAATAGCGCACTGACAGGGCAGATTCTTTGGAGTGGTTTTAGAACAAGCAAGGTTTATTACAGACGACTTGCAAGGGAGATTGGTACAAGTAAGTGGACTCTTAAGAAGAAGATAAAGCTGGTCATGGATACGTTATTTAGCTTTTCATCACTTCCGATTACGGTTGTATCAAATGTAGGAGTTTTTTCTATTTTTGGTGCGATAATTTGGGCGGTGGTTGTGCTTGTTGCAAAATTGACCGGTTCAATTGATGTTTCCGGATGGACTACATTGTTTATATTTAATTTATTTAGTTTTGGGGTTATAATGATGACTCTTGGAATTCTTGGCGAATATTTGTGGAGAACCTTTGATGCATCCAGGAACAGACCGCCATATATTATAGAGGATGAGAATAAATCGGAGGATAAGTAATAAATGATCGCTGAAAACGTTATTATGGGTAAAAACGTTAAGATAGGGAGTAACGTTACAATAAGAGATAGCGCTATTCTTGAGGATAATATAGTTATTGAGGATGGTGTTTTTATAGATTTTGGTACTATTATTCATAGTAATGTAACTATTGGTGCGAATACAATTGTTGGTGCCAGATGTATTTTGGGGGAATACCTTGTGGACTTTTATGATGATAAGAAGGAAAAGGTTCATCCCCTTAAGATTGGTAAGAATTCTCTTATCAGAAGTGAGACTATTATTTATGGTGATAATGAATTTGGAGATTATCTTCAGACAGGACATAGAGTTACTATAAGAGAACATGCAAAAATAGGTGAGCATGTGAGAATCGGCACGCTTTCAGATATTCAGGGATATTGCGAGATTCAGGACTATGTAAGCATGCACAGTAACGTACATATAGGTATGAAGAGTGTAGTTAAGAAGTATGCTATGATATTCCCTTATGTAGTTCTTACAAATGATCCTAATCCACCATCTAATTCATTGATGGGAGTTACTATTGAGGAGTTTGCTATAGTAGCAACCGGTACCGTTGTTCTTCCGGGTAGGACTATCGGAAATGGAGCGCTTGTCGGTGCAGGTGCCATAGTAACACAGGATATTGCAGCTGATACTATTGCAGTAGGTAATCCTGCAAAGGAGCGTGGCGCAACAGATAGAATAAAAGATGCTATTACCGGAGAGCAGGTGTATCCATGGAGATATACATTTGACAGAGGACTTCCATGGGAAGGCATTGGTTATGATGAATGGTTAAAGGAGAATCAGTAATGGAAAAGATTATGCCTAATCGCCTGGATAGAGGCTTTTTCATGTATCAGAAGGAATTTGAGGATAAGGCTGTGGAAGTACTTCGCTCAGGTTGGTATGTTCTTGGAAATGAAGTTAAGTCATTTGAAAATGAGTTTGCTTCTTATGTTGGGGCTAAGCATTGCGTAGGCCTTGCCAGTGGTTTGGATGCTCTTTGGATTGCATTTAGAATTCTCGGAATTGGCAAGGGTGATGAGGTTATTGTTCAGGGTAATACCTATATAGCTTCAGTTATGGGAATAACCATGAATGGTGCAACTCCGGTTTTTGTGGAGCCGGATGAATACTTCAATATAGATGCATCTAAGATTGAAGAGAAGATTACAGACAAAACCAAGGCGGTTTTGGTTGTTCATTTGTATGGTCAGGCTTCAAATATGGCGCCCATAGTAGACCTTTGTAAAAAGCATAATCTTCGTCTGGTAGAAGATTGTGCCCAGGCACATGGTGCTGAGTTTAATGGTCAGCAGATAGGTACATTCGGAGATATTGGATGCTTTTCATTCTATCCTTCAAAGAATCTTGGCGCATTTGGTGATGCAGGTGCTATTACAACCAATGATGATAAGATTGCTGAGGATGTCAGGGTTTTCAGAAACTATGGCTCAGAAAAGAGATATTATAACAAAGTGGTAGGTGCCAACTCCAGACTTGATGAGATTCAGGCTGGATTCCTTAGAGTAAGACTTGGCCATCTTGATGAACTTGCAGAGGAAAAGAAACATATTTGTGAGCGTTATCTGGATGAGCTTCACAATGACAAAATAGAGCTACCTAAGATAAGGGAAGGTGCTACTCATATTTGGCATCAGTTTGTAATTAAGTCGGATTACAGGGATGAACTAATGAAATGCCTTGATGATAAGGGAATCGGTACCATAATTCATTATCCTATTCCACCGCATTTATCAGAAGCTTATAAGTATCTTGGAATGAAGGAGGGGGATTTGCCCATTACTGAAAAGTATGCAAAAACAGTATTGTCTATTCCTCTGTATAATGGAATGACAAGTGAAGAACAGGATTATGTTATAAAGCAAATAAATAATTTCTGAGAATTGAGAAGACATATTATATTTATGGGGCTAATAAAACAGTTGTTTGTGGAGGATAATGTGAGTAATCCGATTAGTTTATGTAATATTGAAAAAGACCACAATCGAATTGAATGGGTAGATGTTTTCAAGGGAATAATGATTTTGCTTGTGGTGATAGGATTTGCTACAGGTAAATTTAATGGCTGGATATATCAGTTTTATATGGCAGCCTTTTTTTTTATTTCCGGATTTTTGTTTAATGTTGAAAAAAAGAATACTGTTTCAATAGTAATGAAAAGTATTCTTACTTTATTACTTCCGTTTGCTTTTTTTATTCTGTGTGGTGATTCGTTTAACTATATTATAAATAGAGTCGGAGTATACAAAGCATTATTTGGAGATGAGTATATAGGATTTTGGGCGACAATTAAGGAAGCTTTTTTACATAATCGATTATATATACAGTATTTAGGAACGCTTTGGTTTATTGTTACACTTTTTGCGATTGAGATAACGATAGCTTTACTCGTTAGCATAAATAATAAAAAAGTAGATGTGAAAATGATTACATTATCGTTTCTGCTTTTTGTACTAGGTTTTTTGTCTGTGGATGATGATATTCATCTGGAAAATCTTCTTTTTAATATTAATATTTTGCTTATATCTCAGTTTTATTTTGTATTGGGAATAATTGTAAAAAAATGGCAGGTGCATACAAAACTGTTAGAATTCTCATTTTTAGGAAAAGCGTTTTTGTTTTTTGTATGTGCTGTAATTGCACTTTTGGCTAAACTGCATGAAATTACTATAGGCATTGCATCAGAGAATAGTCTCCATCAATTTGCTGAACCAATAGTAATAATTTCGTCTATTATAATTATTTTTTATACCGCTGCTTTTATATGTAAGGTTTCAAAAAAACTAAAGAATGTTTTAAGGTTTATAGGAAAAGATTCCTATGGAATAATGATATTTTTCTTTGGCTTTTTTAAGCTTTTTATGGTGGCGCTCTATTTGTTTGGTTCGGCTAAAAAGAAACAAATTAGGGGACTGGTTTTGCCTGCAGAGTTTTCAGGCAAGTATTGGTTGTTGCTTACCATTTTTTCTGTGACTGGCGCAGTTGTTATTTGGGAGGTGCTAAAAAGAATCAGATACATTAGGTTTTTAGTGGGACAGGATACAGAGAAGAATGTAGCTATATCTGGAAGGGTTTCAGAATTACCGACAATAAAAAAAATGAATTCTCAAATAGCGGAAAAGAGAACGGATTTATTTCGCAATATGGATATGTTTCTGAGAAAGCATAATGTGTTATTTTTTTGCTTACTGGCTATAATAATATTGTTTTCGATTCCTCAAATGAGGACGGGTATTATTATAAACGATGAATTGCAGGCGAGATGTCTTGCTATGCAAGGATTCAGAAAGTTCTATACGACGGAATTTGATGGGTGGAAAGCACAGGGAAGACTTTTGGCGGCGCCAATTAACTCTTTTACAAAATATTTGAGTTTTATTTGGCCGGATAAGGGTACATTGTTTCGTCTTGGATCTGTAATAATTCTTGTTTTTGTGGTAGTTGCATATACTATGATGATAAACAGTATCTTTAGAGATATTAGATTTGCAGTTTTTTGTGGTGTCAGCGCATTATCATGTATGCCTATTGTATTTGAACATATGTGTCCCGGAGCTTTTGTCGGCTTTATAGGATTTTCGGCAGGATTATTATTTTGCTCTGTATATTTTTATGCTAAATATATCAGTGTGAATAAAGGGAAATATGCTTTTGTATCAATGCTTCTTTTTTTCGTTTCAATGATGAGTTACGAAGCATTTATAACATTTACACCATTATATCTAATGATTGTGTTTGGATTGATTAAATATAGGAAATTAGATGCAAAAATAAACTTTTTTGCTATCCCGGTAATTACTTCAATTCTTTATTTGGTTTGTTATGTAGTTAGTGGAAAAATCGCACAGTCAGGTTATGATGGCAATCAGTTAGGTTTTGATAATATAATGGGGCCGCTTACAATAATCAGCACACTGTTTGTTGTGTGTATTCCTGGTTTTTTTGTTGCTTTTTCAAGATATCAGTCTTATAAAGCGGTATTATATAATTTGGAAGGCTTGGATTATCTTAGGATAGCTCTGTTTGCAATTTTG
The DNA here is from genome assembly GCF_000424145.1 of Butyrivibrio sp. AC2005. Classification (GTDB taxonomy): domain Bacteria; phylum Bacillota; class Clostridia; order Lachnospirales; family Lachnospiraceae; genus Butyrivibrio. Next base: position 1,158 of record NZ_AUJI01000062.1, on the reverse strand, counting down.
TTTGCTTATGTCTGTTATAAGCTGCTTAGCAAAGAGTACAGTAAGGAATCGAGTGAAAATAAATCAAGTGGAAAGGGATTCAAGCTATATGCTATTCTATGTGGTATTAGCTATATGATTCTTCCGAGTACTCCGAATTCAGTTTCAAAAATGTACCAAGATAATGTAAGCCTCGACCATGGATTCCTATGTTTGCCTATTACTTTTTTAGAATATTTTGCTGCATCGTTTGTAATGTCATATTTAATTATGATATTATGCAGAACTGCTCATAGAAAATATTATGTAGTTGTTATAGCCCTAATGACATTACTTGTTCTGAATATACAGCAAATGAATGATATATTTTCTAAGGAACAGAATAGAAATTTTGAAAGGTTGCAAGAAATCGAAGCCTTTTTGCAGACTGATGTTATAAAGGGGCTTGATGGAAAATTCTATTATTCTGAGGATTTATATAAACAGGAAAATTTGTTGGCTATACATGATAATTATTGGTCTACATACTGCTTGGATGTTCTTGATTTTGATTTAAAGATTGGGAAGGAAAGAAATGAACACCAGAGTGGAATAATTGGATATAACGATGAAGTTTTTTATGTTGTGGATGAAGACAGAATAATAGTCTTTTCAAGAGACAGAATGGACACTGAACGGGTTATGACATTGGAAGGGGAGCCGTTAGCTGTTTGGGTAGGAGAAACAACTATGGATAATGGCTTTAATGTTTATTCTGTTGATAGGAATGATGGAAGTATATATAAAGCAGATAATTATTGACGTGATAAAGCAAATTTAATTGATCTGTTTATAATATTGCTTATAAAGGTTTACTAGCGCAAGTTTACAAGTTATCTGCCCTGCATCTGTAAAATGTAGATATTTCCTGGCTTCAGGGCACCTTGAGTGTATAGCCTAACTAAATATGTAATAAATGCCCACAAATATACCAATATATGGTATAATACAGCTATAGAGTATATCCTAACTTGTGGAGGCTGTATGGGAACCATAATCAAAAAGAAAATCAAGGGGCAGAATTACTACTACTATGGCGAATCCAAGCGCGTGGATGGTAAGCCTAAAATCGTGAACCAGAAGTATCTTGGTTCCGCAGACAAGCTGCTACAGCTGGCTGCTGATGCGGGTAGATCTATA
>NZ_AUJI01000061.1 GCF_000424145.1 Butyrivibrio sp. AC2005 | reverse complement strand
CGGTGGTGCATCATTGGAAATACAAAATGGATGAAATCGATGCAGCAGAGGATATAGCAAAAACGGTCTAGTTAATTTTTGCACGGACTACTAGTCACCTTCTCGGGGCTCTGCCCCTAACCCCGGCCTCCTCCAAGGAACTGAATGATTATTGCGAATGGCGAAGACATAAAAAAGCAACCGGTAGTCAGCCTTTTACGCTAACTACTAGTTGCCCTATAATTACTATGATTTCTTAACCCTCTATAAGATCTTCCATCCTTACAAACAACGTCTTACTAAGCTTTAGTATATTCAGTGCACTCGTCTTGTTTATATCTCTTTGCCTCTGTTCAAACATCTGAATCAGCCTAAGTGAAACCCCAGATTCCTCTGCAAGCTCACTCTGAGACAAACCTGCAAGAATTCTGTATCTCTTCAGGGCCGTATCCGGATAATACTCTTTTATTCTTTCATCCGCTGTTTCAACGAACTTTTCAATATCCATCTCGTGATAGGTGGAATATAGTTTCAATAAGAATTTTAAATCCATTGCATCAAATATGTATGCAAAACTATAGTTTCTAAGCCATTGATAATATGCAATAACCCATCCGGCCCAGTACTCCGGACTTCTGTCTATATACATAACATCTTCAGGCAGTTCTCCAGTATAACCCGATTCCAAGAGAACCTCTTTTGCAAGCTCTGGTCCTGTTATTCCTGCAACATAACGAGGATTCCCAATTTCAAACTGTCTGGCACTTTTAGATATTGCAAATCTTTTTGAGAAATCATCTTCCGAAATACCTGCTTCATTTATTGCAAAATCAAACATATGCCCAAGAATATTCTGAGCACTTTCAACATATATTTCACTGTATGCGTGGATCTCCATTTTTTATCCCTTCTCTCATGATATCAATCATGAAAATGTCGTTTGGATCAAGTTTAGTATTTTTTTGTTTTCTGTATGCCAACCTTGCTTTTTTATCCCTGGCATTTTTAAGCTCAAAATACTTATCCGCAGTAGCAACCTCATTATCAATATATTTGATCTTTGAAAATGCCTTTTTACTTACCAATACAATCTGCTCGCCTAACTCTCCAAGCCTCATAGCTGCAGATAACGTTTTAAGTGATATTGTTCCTGCTACAAAATCCTGCGCAAATGTGAAATAGGAATCATCTGCTCTGTAACCTATGATCACATCATATTTCGTGGTATCAACATAAAAATTATCCTGTAAATACTCTTTGGCTGTAGCCGATATACTACTATTTTGCCAATACGTTCTGTTTTTTGCCAGTACAGCAAGCCAGTTTAGAATAGAATATGGCTCCTTATTGAGCTCCAGAACTTTCAGCCCTTCCATATTAAGCTCATATTTGTTGGCATATCCGTTATTACCTCTTCCGCAAGCCCACTCTTTAGCCAACTCTACATTTTTTGTGCAATAAAAGCCTCTTCCATAATCATTATGAAGCGCTCCCGCACCATAAACAGGACATTCAATTATATTCTCAGATCCATGGTAAATTATTACACTCATATTATTCCTCACCTCTACAGATATTATATCACTGTAGTGATATAATATCTATCATAACAATTATTCTTTAGTAGCCCCATATAGCAAAGCGCAATAAGGACATCCCCACCTTTTTGATCTGTAATCAGTAATCTGCAACAAACATAAAAGGCCATTGAAAAGTATTCTTCCATACTCTTCAATGGCTCCATTTATAATATTCCATATAAAAAAGCAACCGATAGTCAGACGTTTACGTTAACTACTGGTTGCCTTATGATTACTATGACTTTCTTTACTGCTTTCTGCTTTTATACTCTCTAAGCACTTGTTGATAGAACTCCTCGTCCTTAGTAGCCTTCTCAACATCAGCACCTCTTCCAACTTCAAAAAGCCATCCATAAACATCCTGTAACTCAGTATGTCCCTTTTCAATCCCTTTAGCTTCAATTTCATCTAATACTGTACACATATTGTGATTCTCCTTCCTTTTGACATCCTCTGCTACTTCCACAAATCTGTTATCCTTGGTGAGTGCCGCCATAAGCCCCAACAGTTCTGATACATGCTTTATCTTGTCCGTTGGCGGTATATACTTCCCGGTTTTCCTCATCTGAACAAAGTAATCTGCAACAAACCTGAAATCACTCTTAAACTTAGAAACCTGCTCATCCGATAAATAAGCTATTTCAAACAGATTAATAGGATAATCGTTTACAAAAGGTTTTAATCTTTCCAAAACATTTATTCTTTCATATATGCTCTTTGGTGCTGTCCATCTCGTCTTATACCCAAAGTATAACACAAGTGTTGCCACAGGAAACCTCGGATTATTATTTTGGGGAGAAAACTGACTCCTATAAGCTGCCCCATCATAGCTCATTACCCTTAATGCCATGTCGGGATCCTCTGCAGTTTCATTTTCAAATCCAACCTTTGCTATATGTAGTAAATTATGATCCCAATATTTTACTACATCTCTTTCTTGCTCCCTTATCTTGCCATTTGCAGTGTAATTACTGTATGGATTAGATTCCGATAGAGCATCTTCTGAAACCACATCTTCTCCATCAAACAATAATATGTTCACAATATCCGCAAACACATCATTGAGTTCCTCCAACGTTTTTTCAGTCATGTCCTTTTCTGCCATACGCTTACTCCTCACTTTATTTTGTATCCCCTCAACACTAGTATTATAGCACATTTCAGGGCTAAAAACAAACATTTGTTCTGTATATGCATAAATATATTATCGTTATTTAATTATCTATTTTCTGTTATTGTTGTGATTTGCCGTTTCACAATCAATTTATATTCATCCTACAATTACTAAATCAACATCTACAGAGCCTTCCCTAAAACAAATCCCATACACTCCTATTTTTTACCTTATCGCCTTCATCTTTGAGCTTTTAACCTTCCGCCTCACAGCTTTCCTACGGCCCCTTGCAGCCTTTACAGCTACCTTATTCTTACTATCCGCCGCTCTTATTCTCTGGTACTCATCATTAAGAAGCCTCACATATCCATTCTTTGTTCTGGCCACCCTAAAATCATCCTTAAAATATAATTTCTGAAGTTTCTTAAGGAACACCTCTTCAAATTGCCTTCCATTGTCATCCTTTCGCGAAATCAACGCCAGCACACACGCAAATGGCAGTGAAAACACCACCATAAGCATTACATCCCTAAAATACAGATACATGCATAACGCAATAAATCCTCCAATAATCAGGCATACCGTCTGCCTCATATTAAAATCCCTAAAAACCTTGTGTTCTGTCTCAATCTCCGACTCTATCTGACAGCTTAACATCCAATCCTCCTTACATCGCTCCAACTACATTCTTCGCTATCTGCTGCGACCTTGTGACCATCGCCACCCTCGCAAAAGACACAATAACCATACTGAAAATGGAACTCATAATATCCGAAAACTCAGTTGTATTCCCTACGACAATATCTGAAAACATATTTAAAATAATCTGATTTGTCGCAAACATAACAAATACAATTATCGCCCCGGAAATAGACAGCGCAACCATGTTTTTGATAAAACGCATCCCTGGTCCTGATATCGGATTGTTCGGATCTGGTGTCTCAGCAAACCCAAGTGGTGAAAACGTCGCAAGAATCATTACCTCTAGCGCTCTTCCCCAAACAACTACTGAAACCATTGTCCTTGCAACCTTCATAAACAGCCATGGAATTATAAGTTCCGTCATATATGACACACTCATGCCCAAGTTTCCGCCATAAGTCTCGAGAAAATCGAAGCCACCCACAAAGCCATCACCACCGTGATCATAATTTGCGATATGCGTCTCATCCCATATCTTCCCCTGAATATCGCTTACAATAGCCTCATTCGTTGCATTCTGTATCCCTGCCCCTGTCTGTGCAATCTTCCCAGCCATCTCAGAACCGATATTTGCAATCGCAAAGCACCATGTCATAGCGAAATACACACATGCCATGCCAAATATGAACATCACAAACCGCCGAACCAGCTCTTCATCCATCTGCTCCCTTTCCCTTATCGCCAAAAGTCCCAAAAGAAAAGTGATTATCAGAAATAGAATCGCCAGCCCCTTACACATATCATTAACAGACTTTATGATTCCTCCCAGATTCTGAATATTCTTTCCGCCTATCTTGATATTACTTCCAGAGCTGTCATACATTACCTTAACCTGCTCTGCAACAGTCGCCGTATCATCCCCTGTAAAAATATCTTCGATCATATTGAAAGTCACACTGTTAAAATACCCAGGATGATCCTTCCAATCTGCTGGTTTCTCCTGTGGCTTTCTCTCTGCAGCAGATACCGTAATCCCCATTAGTATTGCCATCACCGTCAAAACAACCACAGCAACAATCTTCTTATTACGATTTAATAGCGCCAAATGATACTTTACCCACGCACCTGTATTTCCCAAGGCATACCAAAAAAGCTCATTTTCATTCCTTACCTTACCCATACCGCCTCCATTAGCTAAAATACACACTCGATACTTTTCAAAACAAAAATCCTTACTATAAAAATAAAAACCTTCCCCCACAAGGAGAGAAGGTGGCACTAAGTGCCTTATGAGGGATTTTCACATCCTTTTATAAAAAATCAAGGAGAGTTTCTTATTCTTAGAAAAATGATCCAACAAAAGCTGATGGTGTCTGACCTGTTAGAACCTTAAATACCGGAACCGGTGCCATCATGATAATTCCTGCTATCAGCTGCCCCCTTCCCTTGGATACAGCCTGCGAATCCGGACCTGATCCATCATCCTGGATTCCCTTCGCTATACCTCTGATACCTGTAATAGCACCTATAACACCACCAAATACCAAAACTCCAAATACCAGATTAAGCGCATTGGTAATAACCGTCTTAATATCCAGCTCCGTACCGGCAGCAAATGCTGTTCCGCACATTGTATATGCACATGATACATATGCACCTGCTCTCAGCATCTTTGCTTTATCCTTCATAATTCCCCGTACTTTCTGACTTGCTTTCATACTTTTAATTCCTCCTTAGCATTACAATCCACTCTTTAAAAATACTTATTTTACTGGCAGCATATTTCTTAATAATCTACGCTGCATCTTGTAATTGATATTTCTCTCCTCCACCATTGAAATACACAATTATCCCTGTTTTTTTGTAGATCTCCAATATTCATCTATAGTTTTTTTAAGAACAGCCTTAATCATCTCTTCTCTGCGTCGAAAGTTACTATAAATTCGCCGCTGAATTTCTCCCCTGGGTGCTCTTCACCAATGATGCTGCCATAAACGCTGAGTTCTCCTTCTTCGGATTCACTGTTCTTCCATTGCATCTTGCTTATAGATACAAATGTACTCATCTCGCTACCCATATTTCCCGTGAGCACAAAATCTCCGGCCTGAGGATATATGCCAACAATTTCATCATCCATAAGTCCAGATGAATCTACTGTTATTGCTGCTCTTCCCACATACTGTCCGTACATATCATCATATTCAAGCTCAATCCTGGCAGGAAGTACAACTTTAAATGTTCCAATAACCCCCATTTTTCTGTTATCACTTCTCCAGTCATAATTTTTTAGAACATCAGAAACATCAATCAAAAATGTATCCAGTCCAAATAGCGTACTTCCATATCCCAAACACCAAAATGCTCTGTTTCCAATCTCCGTAAGACCATTTCCACCTTCAAAAGTCTGCAGATTATCACACCCACTAAATGCATTTGCGCCAATTGTCGTTAAGCTATCCGGAAAATAAATCTTTGTGATGCCCTTACACTCTTCAAAAGCACCACCATAAAATGCATTACCGCCTATTTCTGTACAATTATCAGGAATCCTCTCTATTGCAATCTTCTCGCAACCATGAAATGCCCCTATTCCTATTGATGTAAGATCCTCAGGAAGCTTTGTTATCTGCATCTCCTTGCATCCATAAAAAGCTCCGATTCCTATCTCCTTTACTCCATCTGGTAAATTCTTAAGCACAAGATTGCTGCAGCCCATAAAAGTCTGAAAACCAATCTGCTGTACATTAACACTCAAATATTCAAGCGGCATATTCTCGCATCCATAAAAAGCATAATCACCAATTTCTGTTACTGAATCAGGAATACTGCTTACCCTTAGATTCGAACATTCCTTAAATGCTGACCATCCTATCTCCTGCACATTGGATAGATCTGATAACTCAAGTCCTGTACATCCACTAAAAGCCCCATCCCCAATGCTTGTGACATTTACAGGAATCTTTGAAATCTTAAGATTTTTACATCCTTTAAAGCTATATTTCTTTATCTCAGTCAATCCTTCAGGAAGATATGTAAGTGTCAAATTTTCGCAACCCTCAAATGCAAAGCCTGAGATTACTTCTATTCCATCGGGAAGACTATCAAAATCTAAACTACTGCATCTTCCAAACGCGCTTTCTCCAATTACTTTCAAGCTCTCCGGAAGATGAACTTCTCTTAGTCCTTTGCATTCATAAAATGTTGAATTACCAATTTCCGTTAAGCCTTCATTTATATAAACACTTCTTACCCCGCTTATATTTGCAAAGAAATATGATCCAAGCCTCGATACATCTCCCTCTATAATTACATCAAATGACTTATCCTTTAGATAATTCCATACAGGTGAATAGATACTGCTGACAGAATCCCCTCTTCCTGGGTAGTAGTCTTTCATATCCCCGCTACCGGAAATCACAAGCTTCTCTTCATCCTCATACCAATAAGCCTTAACTGAACCATCACGATCACTTGAAATATCATACTCTACAGCATCTCCTGACAAATCAATTGTCGTATCTCCCGCACTTGTCGATAAAAGCATTGTTCCTAATAAAGAAGCATAGTCAATATCGTCACCCTCAGTTTCTTCATTATCATTAGTCTGAATGTCAGCACCGCTCTGGCTTTCACCTTCAGATTCAGTCTCCTTAGGTTCACCATCATCGAGATTATCATTTTCAGTATCCGCTTCTACTGACTTTCCTTCTTCGTTTTGTCCCACTTCAGGATTTTTTTCCTTTGACTCTCCCTCTTCGTGATCTCCACCTTCAGAATATTCCTCTTCTGATGCACCGCTTTCAGGATCCGATGCTCTTAGTTCTCCACTTTCGCGATTTCCACCTTCGGAATCTGCATCCACTTGTTCTAAGAATTCATGCTTTCCACCTTCAGGATCTGCTTCCATAGGTTCTCCGTCTTCGTAATCTCCGTCTGCTGAATCCTCTACCCCTAGCTCTCTGCTTTCACGATTTCTCTCTTCAGGATTCACTTCTCTGCCTCTATGATTCTCTCTTGCGAGCTCTGTTCCCCGCATCCCTCTATTTTCCGAATTTAGATCAGATAATCGATCCTCTTCCCAGCTTCCATCGATTACGCTCTGAACATCCTCGTTAGAATCATCCCATCCATCTACTCCGCTGCTGGCATAGACCATACTCCCTGCATTACCTGTGATCACAACACCTGTAAGTAGTGCAACCAGCATATTCTTTATATTTTTCTTATGCATTTCTCTTCTCCTTGATAAAAACACTCTTTTTTTTCAAAAGAGAAATACACAAAATAATTGCTTTTTTTAAAACTACATAAAATAAAAGAATCCCGGACTTTAATTCCGAGATCCTCTAAAATCTTTAATTATATAACATATATTCTAATACATATTATATAAATATATTACAAATATATATTATACTCACTACTATATTTTAAAACTGTATCGGTCTTCCTACCTTCCAATCAGCATACATCTGAAGCACTTCATCCAGCTTATATATTGAAACCAACTGTTCTACTGTAATACCATTATTCTCAAGCATATCTGAGAAATCCTGAAAATCTTCTTTCTGTTGTATTCTGTTCCAAACTGCCCTCTGGATATCTCCTGATTTCTTAGAAGCTTCATAATTCTTCTTCACTTCGTTATAGAAAGTTGCATCCTCTGCGCTACCTTCCATAACCTCCGTGCTCCCATAATTTTCCAGAATACACTTAATAATCCATCCCATATAATTGTTGATATATTTCTGCTTATCAGCAAGCTCTATGGCATCACTTACCTTCTTTGGATCATACTCTGCTTTCTTAAGAAGCATATCGATATCCTCTTTTGTCAGCTCATTATGCCCAATATACTTGTCATAAAGTGGTTTATACTGCTCCAGATCGTACGGCATTTCAAGTTGTCTGAAAGCATCATCACGCTCAATCTGCTTCTTTTTAGTTATAACGGAAACTGAGGGCTTATTCTTATAAATATGGAACTCAATCTCAGCAATCCTCTTTCCCCTCTTATTTCCCTTAAACTCAAACCGGATATCGCTCTTATCTTCTAACTCCTTCTGAGCCTTCTTCAATACATTACGCTGAAGCTCATACCAGTCATCATACTTTTTATCTGATTTATCCAGCTTATCATAAAGCTTATCCCAATCAATATTCTTGCCCATCTTGGACATCTCTTTGGCAACTTTGGGATTATCTCCATTCGCCAAGCCTATCATGAACCTGAACTCTGAAAGATTATAAACTACATCAACCCTTCCGCCATTTACATCCGGCTTGCTCTTATAAAGATCCTTTTTCAAAAGCTCATATATTCTGAAAGCGGAATTCTTAGAAAAGTCAGTCATTACAGAAAGCTCTAACGTTGTGAAATTCCTCTCCAGACCAAGAATATGCTCCTTCAACTCATTGTTGAATTTTATCGTGAAAACTCCATCCTTATATGTCGCATTAGGAACAACGGAAAAAGCCTTGAAATTACCCTTCCCATCTTCGAGAAACATCGTATGCCCAGTTATTGTTTTCGATAAATCTTTCAAATCCCTGTAAATATGCTTGGGATCGCTTACAAGTTTCTTTATCTCTCTGGGATACAACTTCGCCTCAAGTGGTGAATCCTTGTCAGCTGTATTTATTTCAATTCTTGTCAGTGCAATGGCCATAACCTGATTCTCCAACAATGTGGACTTATACTTTGCACTGATCATCTCATTGGATTTTACAAAACTCAGATTATAGATTGGTTCATTTGTCTTAGATCCCATACCGATCCCCTCCATCTACTTAAGAATAAACCAATTTCTACGGTTATGTCAATTTATTCCGTACATTTTGGTTTATAATACAACTCCATTTTCTACGGTTTTGTCTATTCTATCGTAGTTTTTGGCTTTAATTATATACCATATTCTACGCTTATAGCTATTATTCCGGTCTTCTTGGATAATCATTGCCACCATTTATTACTGTCTAACAATCTTTATCGTAAGAAATGGCCCAAAGAATATGCCATTCTCTACGCTCGAACTATTATATCCGTAGAAAATGGCGTATATATACCACCTTTCTCTACGTTCTCTTTGCATGAACCGATTCTTTTTGTCAGAATCATTTCTTTTACTTTCTTAATCAACTTCAGCATATGCTACTTTCCTTCTACGTATAATTTGGCTTATATTTACCACCATTTACTACTGTCAACAGCTCTTTCTATAGTTCATGGATCTAAACATGCTGTTTGCACCGTAATTTTTGGTGTATCAGATACTCACATATATAGAAATACACCAAAAAATACGGTTTTGAACTTTCCTGAAAAATTTTATCTCCGTAATTTTTGGTGCAACTGTTTTTAACCTGCACCTATTTTTACGGGGAACCACAAACGCCTCAACCATGCGTGTTTTCAGCTATCACATCATCTTATTTATGCCACTGTTTCTTCAAATTTGCTGTTTGCACCGTAATTTTTGGTGCATGCTGTTGACCAATTAAGTCATTGTCCTTATGGTCATTACCATAAAATACATTCTCTCCAACAAAACCGGTAATTTTGGTTACATCTCTATTTTTACAGTACTAATCCAGTCAATAGAACTCTCCTCCTCTGCACCGAATATCTCTTTCCTTACAACATTTCCGCCCCAAATTTAGCTATTTATACGGGTTTTTCAGTCTATCCCAGGCTATGACCGTAGAAAATGGCGTAAAAGTAAGTTATCCACAACCAAAAATTACGGTTTTAATTATTCATGTTTGAAATTCCTTAAATATGCGCCATTTTTACCGGTTTTCACTGCTATTCCGTAATCACTGGATAAAAAAACCGTAGAAAATGGTGTCATGAAATCTCATGATAAACCAATTTCTACGGTTTATTAATCCGAACATAACGGAAATACATACCTATATTTACGGTTTATACAACCAAATTTTACGGTAAAAACTCTGAAAATACTGAATAATACTGGCTTTTTTATTTTCTAAACAAACAAATTAATTTATATGTTGTTGACCTTACCTTTATATATATTATTTATAGCATCTTAAACCGTAAAATATGGTTGTGGATAAGTACAGTTGCTATTCTTAGAGAACCTGCTTCAGAATAAACTCTAAATATTCTGAAGTGGATACGTTGTTTGCTTTAGCTCTATTTGAAAGCTTCTCAAAAATTGCATCTGAAAGATAAAAACTACGTCCTCTACTTGATCTAGCAGATTTCTTAACAGTCATATCTAAAGTAATCCCTAAAGGAGAAACACTGGGGGTAACAGGAGAAACATCTTCTTCATTCTGCACAAGCTGCTCTTCAACTATAGCTGGCTCTTCTTTTGCTAATGTAGATACTGCTTCTTCACTTACATCTGTTTTCATTTCCTGATTAGTTACTGTCTGCGCATCTATTTCTTTAATTGCTTTTTGAGTACTTTTTTTCTCAGTAGCCTTTTTGTCTTCAGCTTTCTTTTTTGTAGGTTTCTCCTCTGCTGCAGGCTTTTCTTCTACCTTTGGCTTAGGCTTATTGATCTTTACAGGTGTTGTTGAAGCGAACATTCCTAAAGCATCATTTTTCTGAGTATGTTTAGCCATTGATTACCTCCAATACTTCCTTTGTGAAATTAACATAGTCTACAGCTGCGTTACTACCTTTGAAATTATCAAAAAGCGATCTGTTTGAAACAACTACATTACCTTCATCATCAATAGAATCCCTTATTGCCTGCGACTTTTTTACATCCTGGCTTACTCTAATCTGAGTATTGAATGTCTTAAATCCTTTTTGATTTCCGACCTCTGGTAATGCTTCTTTAATTCCAACATCCAGACCATTACGTGCATCATAGCAAGTAAGCAATACACCATATATTCTTAAATCTTCATTAAGCAACTCTATTACCTCGTTGACTGTTTGGATCAATAATCCTAGTCCATCAATAGCATACTGCTCTGCTTTTATTGGAATTATGCATCCATCAGCAGCTGTAAGAGCATTAACCATGTATATTCCAAGATTAGGAGGTGTATCCATAACTATAAAGTCATAATCATCTTCTACAGTTTTTAGTTGTGTTCTTAAAATACGTTCTCTGGCTTTCTGAGAATTGAAGTAACTTTCTTCAGTTGAAAGAAGATCATCACCCGCAATAATATCTCCAAGTGGTGTTTCCTGAATAGCTTCCTTTGCTGTACAATCCTTTTTAAGGACATCTACTATAGTATTCTCATCTTCTATTACAGCGCCATAAGTACTTGTAGAATTATGCTGAGGATCCAGATCTATAAAAAGGACCTTGTAATTAAAATGCTTAAGTGCGTCAGCTAAATTAACTGCTGTTGTAGTTTTACCAACGCCCCCTTTTTGGTTTGCTACTGCTATTTTTATTGCCATAAATTCCTCCCCGGTAAATTATTTTAGTAAGTACAATGTAAACTTATACGAAAACTAATATGGTATATAAGATAATATATAATATAAAATATAGGATATAATAATAATATAAAACGTAGTATAATATGTAATACAAGATATAAGATTAAAATAATATAAAAGCTAATATAATATATAAGATAAAAGTATAATACAAGAAGTAAATACAAATATAATATAGAGTATAATATATAATATAAAACTATAATAGTTACTTCAAATATATATTAGTCTATCACATATAAAATACAAATACAAATATAAATACACATATAAATATAATTATAGAATATAATATATAATAGTAATACAAATAGCGAATATAATAGATGTGCTAATATATATTCTGATACATATAATAAATATAATGTATATAAATAAATATAATATATAATACAATATATATTATAAAAATGTATGATTGTTGTATTACAATTTGTATGAGATTACGTATTATATAATAGAATATACATTGTAATACAGAGGATATACAAATGAACTTGTTATGAGTAGTTTACTTATTAAAATAGCAAAATAATATATAAAGATAATAGAAATATGTATTAGAATATTGTAATACATAAGAAATCAAAAATAGTATGTATATATTTTTGTGTGATATATATATAATATTGATACATGTACGAATATATTATTTATAATAATATTGAATGAAATATAATATTTTAAAAAGGTCCTGCAATCTATTCTACATTATAATTAGGAAGAGGGCAGGATAGTAGATCTTTCAGGAGATACCTCAATGGCACTTGATTTTAAAAATGCTTTTGAAATAAATAAAATCATAACCCAAAATGTACTTCATGAGCACGATGTGGAAGCAGATAAATTCGCTATGGAAATAGCGAGAATATCGATCCAGTTAAAGCGGATAAGCGGTGATAAATTTGAATACAATGAGAATTGCTGCATATGTGATGTTACTACAGATGAAAATCTGGACGAAGTATTTCAAAAACTTGATATAGTCTTACGGGATTATCCATATATAGCATATAAGGACCACGGAGAAACTTATCTTGCAATATGTCCTTATGACCAGCTTGGAATTTCAATTGAAGAAGTGATAGATGAAGTCTTCGATATTATCGATTAAAAATGCATGTACTAAGTGTACATGTATTTTTTTTGCCATTTTTTAAGATTAGTCCTCAAATTATGTATTTCATAAAAGAGGAGATGAAACAATGATTAAGAACAGAGTAAGGATATTTTTAATAGCAGTTATTGTAGCGGTTATATTAACCAACTATGAAAAAGCAGTAAATAAAATTGTTGTAAGTACTGATAAAACAGAACTATCAAAGGAAATTGAATATAAGGTAGTAAGGATCTCATATGAAGACGGAGTCAATAGAGAATATATTAATAAAGTGAATTCAGAGATTAAAACACTACCTGCAAATATAATAAGTCAATTGTCTGATACTGATATTGAGATAAGGATTATTAAAAAACAAAGTCAAAGTAACGCAAAGAACATAGATATTAACAATATAGGTGGGGCTGATAGTCAAATTACCAAGATTATAACTATTAGTGAAGGTGATTTAAATGTAAATGACAAAATCCAAAAGGCGGTAGCTGAGGTTAGGCCATGATAAATAAGAAAGAAAAATACATAACAGACGAAGATGGACAGCAATATGTCCTGAAATATGAAGACAAACGAATATGCGGAATCAGTACAGGTCTGATAGGAGAGGAGGTCTACTATCCGGTATCAGAAATAGATACATCAGAACTGATACTAAAGACAACAATACTAGGTTTTCTAGGAGTACACAAATTTCTGCTAGGACAAATAATGCAGGGACTAGCATATATAATGACCTGCGGCGGAGCAGGATTATTACCAATGCTAGATATCCTATCAATGGTCACAGGAAACTACTATTACATACGAAATGACTATTCAAATGATGGACTACGCATCAGTGAACAAAGATATCTAAAGGGATCTGAAAAGAAGCTCCCGGGCTTAATAATGGCGATTATAAGTGGAATTATTGGTTTCGTAATAGCAAATACCCTATATCTGACATTTTTGAAGGGAATCGTAGAGATAATTGGAAACATAGTATCCGTAGCAGATCCCCATGTATTTTCAGTTATCTCGAAATAAAAATAGTAACCATATAGAAATTATTTTTTTGCGTAAGAAGTAGTCTGGAAGAGAAAAAGATAACAATTATTAAAGGAGAGTAGAGCAGTGGACAACGATTTTGGACTTAGGGAGATGGATCTCCAAAACAAGATGATGACAGAGACCATGAAAGCATTAACAGAATTATTAAAAGCAATCAGTACGGATAGCAAGCTTAAATTCAATGATAAAAAAATCGACAAAGGAATGGCAACATTATTAAAATATGCAAAAAACGGTGGCGAAATAGAAACTGTAATGGCTGATGATACCATCGCATCACAGCTGGAACAACAACTTAAAGAAAGCAGAATACCATTTGGAAAGGTAGCTCTCAAAACAGATACACAGGACCAAATGGATGAAGCAAATGATCTGACAACTTACATATATCTTATACGTGGAAAAGGTACTAACGAGATGCGTGAAAACATCAACGATAGACCCAATGTTGAAAAAATAATAAAAGAAATCTACGCGCAGCAACAGGAAATTAAGAAACCGGAACCGGAAATAAAACATGATGAACAAAAACAAAATTCTCAGAACGAAAATCCTTCGGATATAATGCGCCGCAGAAAACAGCAACGAAAAGAACGAATGGAAAAAGCAGGAATATGAAAAACATGAGCAAATCCAGGGATTTAAACGCAAACGGTACTTCCTGGAGATCTAATAGACAGATGAGGAAAATATATGTCATACAATCCGGAACGTGAAGAAAAAAAGAAAACAGAACTAAAAACCAAAATCATATGGACGCTCATTGCAAGTACTTATGCAGGTCTATATATAGGTGCAGAAAAAGTATTATATGAAGCACAAAACACACCCCTACTAGATAGTTTCTCAGATATCATAAGCGACTTATACACGCTCAGGGAAGTAGTATTACCAATTGTCGGCATAAAAGTCACTATCCCTGGGGCATTAATCATTTTCCCAACAGATATTGGCATGGTTTTCATAGCTATACTTGCAGGTAGCCTATACTGCCTTAGCGAATATACAAAATTTGTAGCCAAGGGTAAAACCCGTCCCGGCGAAGAGCACGGATCCAGTAGCTTTTCAACAGACTATAAAACCTTAACACAAAATTACATGATGTCACCCAAAGTCCTTAAACAAGGCCTTGTTAGCAGAAACATAAAAGTTTCATTCTTTGACTATATACGGATTAAATTTCACATCCACCGACAGGAAGAAGACTGAGAAAGTGAGCATAACAATGGATTTAAAAAATAAACTTTCAGACGAGGAATTAAAAATCCTTGCAGATCTAAAATACAAAGAACAAAAAAGTAGCTATGGCAGAATATCCTGCAAGAAAAAGCGATATACAACCGATGAAATACGCTACGCGAGACTTTGTACTCAACTATATTCAAAGCGTGTAGCTCTATCTATGGATAACCGCCTGACCCAGCTCAACCTTAACACCATAGTATTAGGTGGATCCGGATCCGGAAAATCAAGATACTTCGTCAAACCCAATATTCTTCAGGCAAACTCATCAATAGTTGTAACAGATCCGTCAGGGGAACTCCTGATGAGCTGCGGAAAATTCCTGGAAGAACAAGGCTACGTAGTAAAAGTCTTTAACATCGAAGACATGAGTAATTCCATGAGATACAACCCATTTGCCTACGTTCATGAGGATGCCGACATTCCCCTCATGGTCGATACCATTGTTTCAAATCTTGAGGGCATGGTAAAACCTAAAGGAGCAAACATCTTCTGGGACGAAGCTCTTAGAACACTACTGATTGCAGTCTGTGGATATCTATTTGAAACGCAACCTATGGAAAAAAGAAACTTCACAAACGTTGCAAGACTTCTGGAACTTATGGATGTTGATGAAAATAGTGAAGCAGAAAAAGACGAGCTGGACAAACTCTTCGATGATCTTGAAGAAGCAGATCCAACATCCTATGCAGTATCTAACTATAAAGTAATAAAATCTGCCGGACGTGGAGAAACAGCTCAGAACATATCAATCACAACCTTGTCGAAGATATCCAGATTTTTCAAACTGAAGAAAATCGCAAATCTTACCTATAAAGATGAACTTAACCTTGATGAAATAGGGCAGAGAAAATGTGCTCTTTTTGTAATAACACCGCAGGCAAACACAACATACAACTTCCTTGCTGCTGAATTATACACGCAGCTATTTGACCTGCTCTACAAACAAGGCGTAAAAAATGCAAAAAGGAGACACACTACCTGCGTAGAAGTTGACATGCCTGTTAGATTCCTGATAGATGAAGCCGGAAATATCGGTACCATCCCACGCCTTGAGAATGTCATGTCTACCTGCAGAAAGTACAATATTTCAATATCCTTGATTTACCAAAATATGGCACAAGTCCAGACCCTCTTCGAGAAAAAATGGGAAATACTCGTTGGTAACTGTGATACTATGCTCTTTCTTGGAGGCATAGATCCTTCAACAGTTAAGCTCATATCTGAAAGACTTGGAAAGCAGACAATCAACACCATTAATACCTCCAAAACAACCGGCAATAAAGGATCTGGCTCAAAGAGTAAACAATCAATCGGCAGAAACCTCATGTTCACTTCAGAAATAGAACAGATGGACAACGACAAATGCATAGTCTTTATCAGATCCATGAAACCGTTCATGGACTTTAAATACCCGCTTGAAAGCTTCCTGTATGATTTAAACAGGGATTGACCTAAAAAGAATACCTCAAGTAAAGTTGGATTGTTACTGACCTGGCAGTTGGTAATAATCCAAGAATACAAGAGGTATCTAACATGAATGCTAAGACAACAAGAAACAAAAATCAAGTCACCAATAGTTTTTCGGTAATAAACACTCTATCAGCCGAAGAAAGACAGTCAAGAATCGATGAACTTCTTAAGACAATGCAGGCTAAGACCTGGCATGATCTTGAAACAACGGGGAAGTTTGATAAGAATGCCAAGCTTTCTTTTATATCGGAGGACATGCTTATAGTAGGATGCGATATAGGCAGTGAAACTCATTATCTGAG
>NZ_AUJI01000060.1 GCF_000424145.1 Butyrivibrio sp. AC2005 | reverse complement strand
GATGAGGCAGAGGACGCCCTCAATCGTTGGCTCTGGTGGGCAAGTCACAGCAGGATTGGTGCTTTCAAGGAACTTTACCTCAAGATCAAACGTCACAGGGAGCACATACTGAATGCAATAAGGCTAGGCATGAGTAACGCTCGAATTGAAGCTACTAATAACAAAATCAAGCTGATTATCCGTAAGGCATATGGTTTTCGCAACATCCAAAACATGCTCGATATGGTCTACTTAGTATGCTCGGATTTGAGTATTCCACTTCCTAACAGAAAACCTCGAGGCGCATGATCAGCATAAATGCTGGGGATGATGGCATTTTTCACCCACCATTACCCCTGAAGAGCCTTAAATTTTTTAGATAGCCATTGGCTGAAATTCTCTTAACAGGAGTATCCCTGCGCCATATATTTCATTTAATCCGCAGTCTTCTTTTCCTTATTCTAGTCATATATTAATTATATGTTTTTCATCGTAATAAAAAGCAGCTTCCGTCTTTGACCCAGTGACAAAAGCTGCTTTTGTGTTTTCCTTATTTAGTTTTAAAAATACTTATCTCTTGGCGGACAAGGGTCGTTACCATAACTGTTACACGTACGGAATTTCCCATCATTACCCTGTACGCGCATTTCAGAGTGCTGATTACGAGCTATACCTCTCGCAATCCTGATTGCTTCGCCTTGTGTTGATGTTACCTTTGTAGCGCGATTATTGTTAGCACCTTTTACAGCCCATCCATCGCCATGCTTTACAACAAATTGATCTTTACCCATATTCTTACACCTCCTGAGTAATAGGGATGCAAGAATGAACCATCCAACATTCCTGCCTTGTTATTATGTTACTTCACTGATATCTTAAAAACTTTGCCGTTCTTAGGATATATTCTCACGCCATTTTTCGTAATATATCTACGAAAAATATATTCTTGCGCTTCTTTATCAGGTTTTCCTTTTTTCATAGCAATTACCTCCGTATTTATTTTTCAATCCATCGATTGAAATTAAGATTGAAACACACGGAAGAATTTGCTAAACTAGACTTGATTTTTAAAAATGCTTAGCGGATGATTAAATTCCTCCGTGAGTTTCTTAAGAAGTACAAGGGTCCGAACCTTGTGCTTCTTTTTTATGTTAAGTAGTTTCCTACATTAACAACGATAGAATATCATATAAAACTCATATTATCAACAATATTATGTGGTCTGTTGATTGTTATCCACAATATTTTGTGGTTTTGCCAATACTGTGGATAACTTTTCTAAATCAAGTGGGCTATAATCTACTATCTTTTGAAAATTCAGAGATTCAATCATAGTCTCTGCCTTATCACCTTCATGGTATGTGTTACCACAAGATCTGTATAGCGCTTTCATCTTAGCCTTACCTTTGCGTCCACATAGTTTTTCTGGAACACCAATTCCTAAATATGCACACACTCCAGACAAATCTGTAAGAATTATATCTTCAATGTCTGCACTGGCAGCGAGATCTATTATCTCTTCTGCTTTTGCCTTCACCAAATCTTTGCGTAACAGTTTCCAATCATCCTGATAGAACTTGGTAATGTCATATTCGGAACTATCTGTGTCATAACATAGGAAAACTTTCCATGGCATTCTGTATTTCTTGACGCATTTATTGGCGAACCACTTTCCTGAATGCGACACCTGTGTAACCGTACCAACAACATTAAATTTTATCAATATAGTTTCTGCGCCGTTGTCCCATTCAAAATAAATGTCTCCATTATCAAGATTATCACCCTTCACAAACGAACAATTATTTTGTTCTGCATGCCATTTCAAGAATGCTCTGTAAAATACTTTCTCTGTTGCTCCCTCCAGGACAAAGGCTATTCCCCTTGTATACTCTCCCAAACTCAAACCACCTCCAAATAGCTCTCTAATATTTCAAATGAATCTGAGTCTCCGGATAAGAGTTCAAATAGATATTCACCTACTGAAAGCCCAAGATCACGTGCATTAGCTACGATATTTTTAACCTTATTCTTTTGAATTCTTCTAAACTCGGCTACACCATTGGCATTTGGAACACCGACATATATCTTCTCAGGTTTAAGGTATTGTACAAGATATGGAGAGTGGCTAGAAACAATAAGAGGTGCATCACCTAAAGCTTCATTGATTATCTCAAGCAAATTCTTAATCATTCGAGGATGAATGCTAGTCTCAATCTCTTCAACTCCAACTATTCCAGCTTTAACAAGATTTGCAACAAAAGCATTGGTTAGAAGCCAAATTGCTCTCTTTGTGCCTGTTGACATGTTAGCCATGCTGACAGGCTGATTCATAAACTCACTCTTCACAAATAATCTATAAACATGCTCTCTGATTTTGAACGGTATCTCTTTTTCCATTTCCTCAGGAGGCAGTTCCTTATCCCCAACTTTAACAGTAATATGCTGTTCCATATTCTGATCTGTCAAAGTGAATTCATTTAAGCCTATCGAGGCAAAGTCTGGAAACAACGTATATACCGCTTCCTCAAACAATTCATAAAGCTCCGGCTTTTTCTTTTTTAATGTAAACAAAGCTTTTGGAACATCTGCATCATCGAATCTTATAGAGTCTTCCTCATCCTCAATATATTCGAGTGGAGATGGCTGATATCTATCGCCAAGATCCAATGAAGAACAAACCCTAAAAGTAATGTCATGTATATCTTTAACTACACCTGAAATATCAATGTCATCCAAAAGAGCCAATACATCAATTGCCAGCTGTAGTTCATCTAGTTCAATCTTTCTATAGGCTACTGTGCTTTTGCCCTTTCGGTATTTTCCCTCGTTGCGCTTTAAGAAAGAATTATATCTGACGCTGGTATTTTCTCTTGCTTCAATCCATTCATCAGTAATCACTTCGCCAGAATTATCATCTCTGTGCCATTTAAACGAGAAACCGTATCTAACAAACTTATACTCCGCAAGCTCTTCATCGCAGAATTCTACCTCAAAATAATACTCATCATCCTGCATGATAGTACATAGAGGAATTCCTTTTATCCATGACATCATGTTTTTTCTGCCCTTACGTGACTCATGAATAAAATCAAAGCCAAAATCTATGGCCTCCATAAGATTAGATTTGCCATAATTATTTGTAGAAATAAGCGCACAAATACTATCTAGTTCAAGCCGAGTCTTTTTTATATTTTTAAATCCTGCTACAGTGATACTATTAATCTTCACTTGAATTCCTCCATTTCTTCTATTGTTACAATATCACATTGTACAAACGAATTCAATCTAATACTATATTTCAAATAATATTTTATTGCCTTTAGCTTTAATTATCGAAATATATTACACTTATAGCTTCTGTTCAAATATACATAGAGCCTATCATCACAAATCATTTACATAAATGTAGCTCCTACCCAAGCATTATTAACATTAATTTTATAACAATGTTTAATTCATTTTTAAATATTCTCGTATTTCTATCAAAATATAAATGAATTAAACTTTTTGTGACTCATAAGTTTAATTCATTTTCATTAATTACTCATTTCATTCTCATACAACACTACATTTATCCTATTTTGCTGTAATTTTACTGGGGCCCGGAATCATAGGCATTCAAACCTAAGCTCCCGTGAATTTATACCAAGGATTCGGTATAAACTCATTTAACAAACCATCGCAAAGCCTTGTGCTTACTGGCTTTGCAGCTACAAAATATTGTATCAAAAGTGCCCATTTTGCTTGCGATTCCTTTTAATCCTTGGTATAATTATACCGAGGAGGTAATTGCTATGGAACTGAAAATCAATGAGCCTTGGATCACCAGCAAAGTCAGATGCCAAAACGGTTACGCTTATATCGACAAGCCTTTTTGGAACGCTGAAAAACAGTGCGCCGACCATAAGCGAGAATACATCGGTAAGTATGATGGCAAGGCCTTTACTCCAAACAAGACATATCATCGTCTCAAATCTGAGTATGAGCAAAGTCTTGTTGCACCTAAGACCGGTCCGGTTCCTACAGAGGTATGCCTCAGACAGTTTTATGGATCAACATATCTTCTGAATGAGATATGTGACAAAACCGGCATTGCTGCAGATCTTGGCAAATGCTTTGGCTCTTTGGCACCGCAGATAATGTCTGTTGCTTATTATCTTGTGCTTGAAGAAGGCCAGCCCATGTACAGGTTCCATAAGTGGGGCATGACTCACAGGCATCCATATGGCAAGGATATCCCTTCACAGAGAAGCAGCGAGCTCTTTGGCCTCATCACTGAGGAAGCAAAGATGGCTTACTTCCGGTACCAGGCAAAACGCCATGGTCTGAATGAATATCTTGCATTTGATACAACATCTATCTCTTCATACTCTACGCTTATAAAACAGGCGAAGTATGGAAAGAACAAAGAAGGTGATTCCCTTCCGCAGATAAACCTTGCACTTCTGTATGGAGAGGAATCAATG
Source organism: Butyrivibrio sp. AC2005 (assembly GCF_000424145.1). Lineage (GTDB taxonomy): Bacteria > Bacillota > Clostridia > Lachnospirales > Lachnospiraceae > Butyrivibrio. The sequence goes on along the minus strand of NZ_AUJI01000060.1, from coordinate 12,656 downwards.
CTCCCTGTTTATTACAGAAAGCTTGCAGGCAACATCACGGATGTTAAAACCATAGAGAACCTCATAAAGGATGTTGATTTCCTTAAACTCGATAAGCTAAAGCTTGTCCTGGACAGAGGCTTCTACAGTGAGAAGAACATCAATGATCTTATGAAGCATCACCATAAGTTCCTCATTGGTGCCAGACTCTCACTTAGCAAGGTGAGCAGCATACTTGATAAGATCGGCGCAGATTTTGTTACCCGCTATAACTATAATTCAGAGTTAAAACTATATGTCATGTCATTTAAAGAAGAATGGGACTATACAGAAGAAAAGCCCCGCACCGGAGAGATAATCACTGACAAAAAGCGCATATATCTCCACTTCTATTACAATGACCAAAAAGCAACTGACGACAAGACAATGTTTAATGCCATGCTTGACCGTCTTGAAAACAATCTGGTAAGCGGCACTCCTGATCCGGCTGATGAAAAGCTCTATCAGAAGTACTTTACAATACACGAGACACCTGTAAGAGGTAAAACCTACAGCTTTAAGGAGGATGCTATCCGCAAGGCTGAGAAGAACTATGGTTACTTCGCTCTCATGACCAATGGAATCAAAGATCCGGTGGAAGCGCTGCGCATCTACCGCCTCAAGGATCTTATTGAAAAATCCTTTGGCAATCTCAAAGAAAGACTTTCCATGCGACGTATGTCCGTCGCATCAGAAGAAGACTTTGAAGGCAAGCTGTTTATTCAGTTTATAGCACTTCAGATGGTGTCTTATATCAAAAAGCAGATGGATGAAAATGGCCTGTTTAACAAGTTCACAATCCAGTCATTACTTGATGAACTGGATACTATTGAGTATTATCAGCAGCCTGGCAAGGCACATCATCTATCTGAGATAACAGCAAAGCAGTGTGAACTCTATGAGTTCATGGGTGTAAATGTCCCGACATGATTTGAGTGATTTTTGTCCGGATAATTCAAGAATCATGTCCGGATGTTTCAGGAATCAATCCTTGGTATAAAATGACGGGACTTTAGGTTATATATCGTCACAATACTTGGATCAGATATCTGGGCTATCTTTCGAATTTCATTTTATCACCTTTATTTTTTATATCAACTTTGTAAAATCCATAATTAAAAGACAGGTCCATCTGAACCCGCCTTGTCTACTCTATGTTCTGACCGCGCTACCGCTTGGTATTACGCCAAGTGATAATTGCTGCGCTAAAGAGTCTTTATCACTTAAAACGTTTTTTCAACTTAATAAGCAACAAGCATGATTATCTTGCCATTTCTTTATTTCCCTGTATAGATTCGTTTTTTCAAATATTGTCTATGATTCCCGTAAAAAAGATCCTTTAAAAGAAGCCTGACCAAAAGTCAGACCTTCATAACGCTTGGCAAACCCTCAAAAGTTTGATTATCCTTCGTCCCTATATCTAAAAATTTAAAATCTCTCTTGTCTTTATTCAAATAATTTATATAGTGAATCTTCCCCCAAAAAAGAGAAAACTAATGGTGTACAATCCTCTATATCCAGTTTTTCTTCATCCTCTGGTAGCAAGTATTCCTGCGAATGGACAAATCCAAACTTTGTATATAAATTCAATCCCTCATCATTTGAGTTAAGCGTTACCGCACAAAACCCAATTGTAGATGTTGCTATGTGATACAATTCCTGCATCAATGCCTGAAATACTTTATAGCTATATCTAACTCCATCAATATCTACTGCTTCGTCTCCTCTAAGAGCTTTAGCAACTGCAAACAATCTGATTTCCGCGCATGAAAGATATTTCTTTTTATCTAAGTTCTTACCAAGTAATCCTGTTGCATTAACGGAGGCATAAGCATAAATTTTTGATATTTTCCCATCATTATTTTCATCACTATCTACAGCAACATAAGTAGTAGCATAACCATTAGCCATCCAGTCAAAAGCATCTTCTTTCAAAAAAGAATTATATTTATCGGTACCGCAATCAAATTCCTGTATTACATTTTTTAGTGTCTTGTTAATTGGAATAAATTCAAAAATCATTTGCTATTTCTTCTCTCAAAAAGAGCATCTAACCTTTTTTTATCAAGTACATGCGCTTCTTTACTTATACGTTTCCAATCACTTTTGCTTGGTGCACTTTTTGAAAGCATTTCAAAAAATTCCTTCGATTTCTCAGGATTGATTGTATATGCTTTATTTTGTAACATAAAACCACCTCCAAGCTACTGCTTCTGCAGTAACCACATACTTATCTGATTTTATTTTAATCATTTCCGACAGCATTAACCATTAAAAATATATGAATTTTAGAATAATTAGCACAAAAAATCAAGAATAGTCCTTGCTTTTAATTTTTTTATTCAATCTCTGCCAGGCTTACATGTTACTTTATTTTCTTGTTCTTTATAACTTGTCCCATATATATGCCTATAATCGTATAGAGTATGAACATTATATTGAGCTGATTTAGCGCTGCATTTGCTATACCGGCAGCCACAGCTATGCATACAAGGATTGCATGTCTTTTCATCAGCTTATCTTCAGACTTTACAAATATATAGATGGCACTTATGCATAATATTATGCTCAGGATCATTATTATAAATCCATAATCGTTTGCAGGTGACTTAATCACAAATTCTATAATCTGACCCGCTGTTTTATGAATGCCCACGGTGCCATTTTTTATCTGTAATATGCCTGATATGGCAGAGACGGCTATTCCTGCTACTTTGAGCTTAATATCTTCCATAAACAGAATTGTAATCGCAGCAAATATGATTACTGCTGTAAGCTCAGCTTCCGCTGTCATGAAATAGCCCACGGCTTTATCAAATACATTTTTTACTATCCCAAGTATCACCAGCGCGAGCATAAATACCCAGAGCTTATCATAAATACTTTGCGAATCCTCTTCATTCCGTAGAGCAAGGCAGCTCCCTGCAAATATCAGCACCGGTATGGTGCCAAGCACCGCACCTGAGCCAGCTGCCTTGGCTATAAAATGGTAATATCCTGCGCTGGCAGCCAGTATAATTAATACCGGGAAGTATTTTTTAATAAAGCTAATGAGTGCCTTGGTATTTTCCTTTATTCCGGTTACAAGGAAGAATATGAATACCGGTATAGTAAGGTAATATACCCTGTCAGAGTAATCCAGGATCACCAGCATCATTGCCACGAGAAGTCCTGTAACAGGATATTCTTTCCAGGTTATTGCTTCTGTTTTATCTTTAGATGTTACTTCAGTTTGCATTTATCTCCCAATCATGCTCCATAGGCATTATTCCATGGTCTTTTCCTGTATCCCCTTCAACATACATAACTATGAGGTTATGGACGCAGTCTATCTCTACTCCTGCCTCATCCTGAATCCAAAAATCCAGGAAATAAGCACCTTTAAGAAGATTTAGCTTTTCTATTGTCAGCACAACTTCTCCGGATTCCTGCCCTGTTATGGTATGTCCGGTGCATTCCAGCATCTCATTTCCATAACAGTATACCCAGTCACTTCTGGTTATTCCGAAAGTAAAGTTGAGCTGCTTGCTGGTATCCTTTGCCTTAAATTTAATCCTTATAGAAAGCTTGTCTCCTGTGGAAAAGCGCGTGCAGGGTTCACCTTTATCATTAACCATGAGGACATCAGTAAACTCTGCTTCACCTGTGCCTGATCTTCTGGCATCCGGGCCACACTGTGAACATAACTCCTGACATTTCATGCTGTTTTGCAGCTTTTCCTGTATAGCATCCTTCTCTTCTTGAGAGAGTTCACCATTTTCAAGGTTTTCTTTCTCTTTTTCATCGCGCATCTTGGCTTCAAGCTCAACTCTCTCAAGACGCTTTAGCTCCATGTCATCAAGATAGTCATCGCATATCTTTCTGGCAGGACCTTCATTTCTGATTAAGCCATTTTCAATCCATATGACACGGTCGCAGATTTGCTTAACCTGACCTATGGAGTGTGATACCAGTACTATTGTCATTCCATTAGCCTTAAGATCACGCAGCTTATTGAAGCACTTGGTCTGGAATGCCTGATCACCAACAGCAAGTATTTCATCTACAAGGAGTATATCTGCGTCCACATTTATTGCCACCGCAAAGGCCAGGCGCATATACATTCCCGAAGAATAGGTTCTTACAGGATTATCTATATATTGCTCAAGCTCTGAGAAAGCTATGATATCATCGAGTCTTCTGTCAACTTCCTTATTCTTGATTCCGAATATTGAAGCGTTTATATATATGTTTTCTCTACCGGTAAGATCAGGGTGGAATCCGGCTCCAAGTTCGATAAGGCTTGATATTCTTCCCTGCTCAGCGATTGTTCCTTCATTGGGCCGTAGGATCTTTGTCAGCATCTTAAGGGTGGTACTCTTACCACAGCCATTTCTCCCTATCAGAGCAACTGCTTCACCTTTTTTCACATCAAAACTGATGCCCTTTAGAACTTCACGCTTTTCATATTTATTACGGCCTATGTTGACAATGCGCTCGCGAAGCATTGTTCCTTTATCTTCGTAGACCTTAAAAAACTTATGTACATTTCTTACTTCTATTGCATTTTCAGGATTACTTATATTTGCATTCATCACATTTCCTCCGCAAAATCGCCTTCAAGATGAGCAAACACAAGCTCTCCAACTATCAAGATGGCAACAGCACTGCCCCATGTTATTACAGTGTAGAGTGCATCCGGTAACTCTTTATAATACAGAACTGCATGATAGCTCTGGACTATGCTTGTCATGGGGTTGCAGAGCAGAATAACCTTAACCATCGGCTGCAGGTTATCCATGCTGTACATGATAGGAGTCCCCCATATCCATGCCATCATAAGGATTCCTACTATATACTCCATGTCTCTTATGTATACTGTTATTGCTGAAAAGAGCAGTGTGAATCCAAGGCAAAGTATGAATTCAGCAATCATTACTATCGGCAGGAACCAGATTACTGCAGGGCTGATTCCTACTCCTCCAAATATGATAAAGACAAATACTATCACAAACGCAAGGAGCATGTTTATGAATTTCGCAAGGACAGCTGAGATTGGTAGCACTTCTCTGGGAAAGTAGATTTTGGTTGCAAGGTTCGCGTTATTAACTATGCAGCCCGCTCCCTGTCCTACGGCCTCACTAAAAAAGGTCCAGGGTACTATTCCTGCTGTGAGGTATATGTAGTAGTTCTCTATTGAACTTGGAAATATTACTCCGAATACGAAGGTATATATTGCAATCTGGAAAAGCGGGAACAGGAGTGCCCAGAGCATTCCCAGAGCGGACTTCTGGTATCGGCCGCGGAGTTCGCGCTTTACCATGCTGTGGATCATGTCTTTGTATTCGATTACTTCTTTTAATCTTGATATCATGTTTACTCCGATGAACCCTCATCCGTCAGCTTCGCTGACACCTTCCCCCGGAGGGGGAAGGCATATTAAATGAGGTACTTATTTACAAAATCTAGTAGTGACGGGCAGACGAAGGTCTGGCCGTAGTCTGTTGTGTCACTGTCGCTTATGAGAATGGTTTTGCAGCCTGCGGCGTTGCCGGCAGCGATGTCGTTTTGGCCATCGCCTACCATGTAGGAATGAGTAAGATCGATGTTGTAGTCCTCTGCTGCCGCAATAAGCATTCCTGGCTTTGGTTTTCTGCATTCGCAGTTTATCTTAAGTTCCTTGATCTCACCGTCAAATCCGCTGTCAGGATGATGCGGGCAGTAATAGATTGCGTCGAGATATGCTCCATCCTGTCCGAGGAGTGTCTCCATCTTGTTGTGAATCTCATGCAGTTCATCGTAGGTCACTTCACCCCTTGCTATGACTGGCTGATTAGTAACTACGATGGCAAGATAACCTGATTCATTTATTTTCTTGATAGCTTCTGATACTCCGGGCAGGAGTTCGAATTCGTCAATATTTCTAAGAAAGCCCACATATTTGTTAATTGTACCGTCTCTATCGAGAAATACTGCTTTCTGTTTATGTTTAAGGTTTTTCTGTTCTACTTTTCCGGACTTGATATCATTCTCTATGAGGTAGAATCTGTCCGGTGTTCCCATATCCTTGATAAACTCAGGTGTATCATAAATATAGAGTTCTCCATTGGGTATGAGAGCCTTTAATATCTGTCTATCCAGATCTATTTTTTCACCTTCTTCAAAGGTGAACTTGTCCAGTATCTTAGGTGATAAGATGTGCACTCCGGCATTGACTCTGTTTCTATACCAGGTTCTGGGGTCTTCCTTATGTAGCCAGTTCAGAACCTTTCCATTCTCATCTGCGATGATTATTCCACTGTCATAGGGATGATTGTTGGGATGAGTGATGATGGTAGCAAGTCCGTTTCCGTTTTTATGTGCTTTGATTAATCTGTCAAAATCTATATCAAATATGATATCTCCGTTAAGGAGCAGGAAGTCCTCTGTGAGTTTATCCTTTAACGCAAATAATGCCCCTGCGGTTCCCAGTGGCTTATCTTCTACAAAGTATTCAATATTCACTCCGAAAGGCTCTCCGGTAACCGGAGATACCTTTGTTCCATCACCAAAGTAATCCTTTATCGCGTCACCAAGGTATCCTACTATTAGGAGAATATCCGTAAGTCCCTGCCTCTTAAGGGCTTCTATTTCATATTCAAGAACCGGTTTTCCAGCAAGAGGTATCATGGGCTTTGGTACTTCAGAATTGACTGATGCAATTCTGGTACCTCTGCCGCCTGCCATTATAAGTGTCTTCAAAATATTTTTCCTTCCAACTATAAACTATCCTTTATGAGTGAGCTCAGACAGGCATTCACCTCTCAGAGTCCGCGTCTCTTCTCAGGATCATAATCTTCAGCCTTATAATATACGACTCTTGTCCCTTCGTCCTCAAACTTGAAGGGAACGAAGAGCAGATCTTTCATGGCATCTCTCACCTTTGCCCTGTTTTCCTCAGGCACGTAGAAGAGAAGGAATCCGCCGCCGCCTGCACCAAGAAGCTTTCCGCCTAGGGCTCCGGCTTTAATTCCCTTTTCATAATACTCATCTATTCTGCCTGTTGATACGTTGCTTCCGGTACTTCTCTTGATTTTCCAGGTATAATCAAGGAGTTTACCAAATTCATCGAGGTTTGCATCCTTATTTACAAGTACTTTTTCCGCATCATCAACAAGCGTGTACATTTCAGAGAGCTGTTTCTTTTTATCAGCAACCGGTGTTGCTGCCTTCTGAATTTCAGATGATAACCTTGTAAAACCTGTGAAGAACATCATCATATTGTCATTTAGCAACTTTTTCCTGTCAGGAGAAATGATTATGGGAAGTACCTCATAACCATCAGCATTAAAGTTGATTCTGTTCAGTCCGCCAAATGAAGCAGCTATCTGATCCTGCCATCCGCCTGCCTCATTACAAAGTACTCTCTCAAGGTATATTGCGTCATCAGCAAGCTGTCTCTTATCAGCGTATTTGCCCTTAAGTGCATAGAATGCATTTATCATTCCGACTGCAAAGGAGCTACTGGTTCCAAGTCCGCTTCGTGCAGGAAGGTCAGCCTCATATGATAGTCGGAGTTCGTGCATGTCCATCATATCCATGGCATTCCTTATTGCCGGATGGTCAACATCTCCCAAGTCTGTTACACGCTCTATCTGCGCGTATACGAATTCTGATGTGTAATCGAAAAAGGGCGGCAAATGCCTTACGTTCACGTAGCAGAATTTATCAAATGTGGTTGATAATACCGCTCCCTTATTCTCCCTAAAATAGTCCTCCATATCGGTTCCGCCGCCAAAAAAAGACATACGGAAGGGTGTTCTTGTAATAACCATTTAATTAAAATCTTCCTTTATGATATTCCACACTGCATCCACGCTATGATGGTTCCTTACATATTCATCATAATTATGTGCAGTCTTTTCCAAAGTAGCATTGTCATTATACAGAGCGATAACCTTATTGGCAAATGTATGCGCATCATCCGCAACTTCTATAAGGTTCTCTACTCCGGGAATTCCTTCTGTTCCAACTGAAGTTGTAACCATAGGTGCTCCATTATACAGAGCCTCTATGACCTTACCCTTAACACCTGCGCCATATCTAAGGGGTACAACAACAAGTTTACATGTGTCATAGAGCTCTATAAGTCTCTCCTCTGACACAAAGCCCTCCAGAATAATTCCATTCTTCCCATTTAGCTTTTCTATTCTGGGTGTTGGCTTCGATCCGACTATGTGGAATGATATTCCAAGTTTCTCATGAATTTCAGGCCATATGTCCGATGCAAACCAATTAACGGCATCCTCATTCGGAGGATGTCCAAATCCTCCAACGAAGAGAATGTCCTTCTTCTCCGCAAAATTCAGGTTCTTCTTATCCCTGAATGACTCATATACATATGCTGTTATGGCTTTTGCTTTGACCATAGGGTCAATCCTGTGTATCTCATCTATCTCAATCTGAGATGGGTAATAGCTGATATCTGCCTTACGCATGATATCAAGCTCCTTCTTTTTCCAATCCTCGGACTCTCTTTTAAGCTTTTCATCACCGCTAAGCTCATACTCACGTCTGATTCTTAGGAAATGTAGGTCATGTCCATAATATATGCACTTGATATTTGTCTTGTTCTTTATAAAATCTATGTACTTCTCTGTTATATGAGGTCTGTTCAAATAAGCAAATTCAATGTTTTCCTGATTATCGCTGATCCATTCCTCATAGTGGTCTCTGTACCAGGGACCGCAAAGCACTTCAATTCCTATCTGCTCAAGTGCTGTGGTATAGGGCTCTTTTCTGGCAAAATTATCTCCTATAAACTTCACGTTGTAGCCCTGTGATACAAACATCTGAAGGTACTGCCATGTTGTCTTGGAGCCTGCATCCTTGTCAAACTCTGGAGCATAATGATCCACAACAAGTATTGTCTTTTTGCTCTGGCTTCTATCCCTTGCGTGGAACAGGTCGGATTCTGTCTGAGAGAGCTGTTTGAATTCGTTTGCCCACTTCTGCTTTAATTTCTCAGAGTTTTCAACCTGATATTTCTTTATTCCGGTTGAAGTATCAGTACCATTGGATTTTCCTTCGAAGTGCACCACTATGGACTTCGGTTGATACATTACCTTGTATCCACGCTTTCTAACCTCAAAGGCGAGATCTGAATCCTCGCAATAAGCTGGTGCAAACAGTTCATCAAAGCCTCCGATTTCTTTCCATAATGATGTTCTGATCATTATAGCCGCTCCGGAGATGTAGTCAGCCTCTTTCACATAATTAAATTCCGGAAGGAGCGGATTTTTTCCATTACCATAGTTCCAGGCATGACCGTCACCCCATATGATTCCGCCTGCTTCCTGAAGTGAACCATCAGGATATACCAGCTTTGATCCTACCATTCCGTATGTATCATTGCTTTCTATAAGCTCAACCAGACTGGTTAACCATTCATGCTGAACCTGAGTGTCATTATTTAAGAATAAGATGTACTGCCCTTTTGCATGTTTTGCAGCGTTATTGCAGTTTTTAAGAAATCTCTGGTTTTCAGAATTTCTGACAATGCGGATATTTTCAGCTATTTCAGAAAGTCTTGTCGTATCATCCGTTGAAACATCATCAGCAATTATTACTTCGTATGAGATATTCCAGCTGTTATCAAGGATGCTCTGTAAGCAATTGTATGTGTAGGCAAACTGATTATAGACAGGAATTATTATAGAAACCTTAGGGTTATCAAAAACAGGAAATGATAAGTGCCTCAGTTCGTTAAAAGACAGCTTATCAAAATCGTATAAAACCAGATCTGTAAGTGTTCCAAACTGGTAATTATCAGATCGTCGCTCAAAATCTCTGAATTCCTTTTTGACCTGCTTAATTCCACCCTTTTTATATGCTGACAAAACAAATTTGATATTGTTTACGTTTATAGCCTTACCATACATTCCGATTTTTACAAAAAATCTTCTGGGGGCGCTTTGCGCAGAGAATGTTCTTTCATAAACCTTCCCAGGAAAGCTGACTAGTCTCCAACCCTTGGATTTCAGAATGCTGTTGTATGACTTTCTTATATCCTCAAGTTTTTCAATTTTTTCTTTCTGCTGAGCTATCTTTTTATCTTTTTCCTTAATGCGCAACTGCAGATTTTCTATTTGTTTTCTCTGATTCTCTATTATTTCGTTCTGGTCTAGCATTTAAAAGAACTCCTCTTCCAACATAAGGCAAAGCGCGTGATATACAGGGAGGTGTAACTCCTGTATCTTAAATGTCTCTGTTTCGGGAACTATGATGCAGGCATCACAATAATCCTTAATCTTACCGCCGTCACGACCTGTGAGTCCTACTACTTTAAGTCCTTTTGCCTTGGCCATGATTGCTGCATAGATGATGTTTTCAGAATTACCGGAGGTTGTTATTCCTAAGAATACGTCCTTCCCTGTGCCATAGCCATTAATCTGCTGTGCAAAGCTCATCTGTGGGTTCACGTCGTTAAGAAACGCTGTGGAAAGCGCTACATGATCCACCACAGCTATCGCCGGAAGCGCTCCCTGCATGGCTTCTGATAGTTCAGTACCAAGTTCCTTATTTATTGATGTGAGCTTTTGTGTGAGCTCAGCGTCAAGCTTCCTGGGCTTAATAAAACCTTTCATAAGCTCTCCGACTATGTGCTCCGCATCTGCTGCTGAGCCACCATTTCCTGCCACAAGAAGCTTACCGCCATCCTTATAGCTGTCTCTTATTATTTCAAAGCTTTTTGTGATATTGTCCTTTTCTCTCTCAAGGGACGGATATCGCGAAAACAATTCATTATACAGTTCCAGAACTTTTCCTGTCATTAGTAAACCTTTCTAAAATTAACCATATTTCATGTTATTATATCAAATATTTATATTTTTCCTATCCTTTACTGTTATCCGTAAGATAATTAACCAGTTTTGCCAGCTTTTCGCCTATATCGTTATGCATTTGTATATAATCTTTTGCGTTGTTCCCGATTTTTATAGCTAATTCCCTATCTTCTGAGAGTTTCCTGATGTTTTTTATGTAGTCTTCTGGAGTTTTGCAATATAGGAATTCCTCCTGATCCCTGGCACTTATTCCTTCTATTCCTATGTCATTGGTAAGTACCGGTACTCCTGCCGACATAGCCTCCTGTATTTTTACTTTTATACCTGCTCCTAGCAAAAGCGGTGCCACGAGGCATAAAGCTTTTTCAAAATATGGATCAACGCTCTCTACATAGCCAGTGAGGATAATGGGATTTTCCTGCTTACTGTTTATTGCTTTTCCATGGATTTCATTAAATTGCTCAACCTTGTTCTTAAGGACGGCGGATGGGTTAGCTCCAACCACAGTTAATGTGAATCCATCTTTTTCCAGCTCAGGCATTATATAGTCAATGAACCATATTACTGCATCATAGTTCTCCGCGCGATCCATGGCGCCGTAGAACATAAGATTCTTATCCTCAGGACTTCTAACTATATTGCTGTGGCGTTCAAAGTAGTTTGTACCCTCAAACAGTTTTTTTTCAGGAATTCCATCATTTATAAGAAGGTTCTTATCCTTTTCATTCAGAGTTATCGTCAGATCGCAGTTCATTATTGCTGAGAGTTCCGCCTTTTTTAGCTGTTCATAGCGGTATTTCCAGGATTTTGTTGGATTTGCCTCATATTTCCTCTGATATCCCAGATATGTGACGTCTTCCTCTATCAGGATGTATTTCGCGTTTGGAAACAGCTTTTTTATTTCAGGCATAATAAGCCCCATTGAAGTCCAATGGAGCATTACTATATGCGGGTTGCCGCCTGCTGCCTTGTATTTCTTTATGCGCTTTGTAAGCTGCATGTGTTCATATAATAATAGCTGTCTGGCGTACTTCGTCCAGGGATTCATGAGGGTAAATCCGCTGACAATCCTTCTGATGAAGTAGTCCGGTCTGGAATGGTCTCGGTAGTAGATGTCTGCTTTTATTCCTCGCTGCGTAAGGTCCACGTCCTTACGCTCTTCCTCGTATCCGAGGCCTATGAAGGTTATGTCGAACTTCCCGGTGTTGTTTATGTAGTTTATGTAATAGTTCATGTTCTTGCCGCCCGCATGCCTTACTTTGGAGTAGGGGACGTAGGGGGCAAGCCATAAGATTTGTTTTTTCATGGATTAGCTCTTCTGTTTATATTTTCATTTATCTGCATTTCCTAAAAAAAATATGATATTTTACTACGTTAAATACGGAATTAAACGCTCTAAATAATCTTTACTATTTTACTATATAATCGATTTTTTTCGCTAGTACGCAATCATAGTCGAAGCTTTTGCTCAGTTAAATAGGAATTAAAAAAGGCTCTTCAGGGGTAATGGTGGGTGAAAAATGCCATCATCCCCAGCATTTATGCTGATCATGCGCCTCGAGGTTTTCTGTTAGGAAGTGGAATACTCAAATCCGAGCATACTAAGTAGACCATATCGAGCATGTTTTGGATGTTGCGAAAACCATATGCCTTACGGATAATCAGCTTGATTTTGTTATTAGTAGCTTCAATTCGAGCGTTACTCATGCCTAGCCTTATTGCATTCAGTATGTGCTCCCTGTGACGTTTGATCTTGAGGTAAAGTTCCTTGAAAGCACCAATCCTGCTGTGACTTGCCCACCAGAGCCAACGATTGAGGGCGTCCTCTGCCTCATC
>NZ_AUJI01000059.1 GCF_000424145.1 Butyrivibrio sp. AC2005 | reverse complement strand
CAGATGAAATACATGTGTAAAAAATACTTTTTTATAAGAGCGACTAGGGAAAATAACTTGGTCCCAAATGGGGAAAATGGGTGTGCCCCGGGACATAGTGGATTTTTCAAAGATTATTTTTGGGAAAAACAAATAAAGCAAAACATCAGCGGTAGAGAGGCTTCTCTATTCTTGCTGCATACAACAGATTCAACCTTTGAAGTCGATTTAAACGGATTAACAGGTTTTTGGGAAAAAACTGGGAGTTTTTTGGGAAAGTGAGGTGCTCATGTATAGAAAAATGTTTAAAGGTCGAGCGGTAAAAAGAACCGTTCCAAAATGTAAGGGCGTGTGCAAAACCTATAATGATATTCAATTAAAATATGCAGATTCCCTTGCCGATAACAATGATATTGTTGAGTTTCGGTGCAATGTCTTAATTGAAGGACTTACAGACGGCGATTATACCTCAGATATTGTGGCAACAAAAAAAGATGGGGAAATATTGGTCAGAGAATGTCTGTATCGAAAATATTTAATAAAACCCAAGACATGCAGATTGTTGGAACAATCAAGACAATACTGGTTAAGAAGAGGTGTAACTGACTGGGGTGTTGTTATAGAAAAGGAGGTTGATGCATGTGAATAAAGGCCTCTATAGAAAAGATGAGATTATTATACGTGTTTTGGCTCAAAACGGTGAAAAAGTCCTTGTAATGGACTGTATTCGGTTTACTATGCCAATTTGGGAAGAACAGATGAAATACAGAGATTATTTCAGCTGTGACATTAAGGAGCTATATATTGCTCAGGGATTAGTGGCAGAAGATATTGACGCGGTAAATGCTGAAAGACGAAGAATTATGTATCAGAGATATAGCGTAATTGCAGGTATTCTCCCATTTATTGAGGATATATCACGCCGAGGAGAATTAATTGAAATATCATCTGAAAGGTACAACTTGTCACAAAAGACTCTTCGAAGTTATCTTTGTCATTACCTTGCTTTTAATGAGATAAGTGCACTGCTGCCTAAAAAACAGAAGTTACCGGTTGAGTTAACAGAGAAAGAAAAGCACATGAGATGGGCGCTGAATAAGTTTTTTTATAATGGCAAGAAAAACTCTTTGAAGTCAGCTTATAAACAGATGATAAAAGCAAAATATTGTAATGAAGATGGAATGTTGGTTGAAGAATATCCAACATTTTATCAGTTTAGATATTTTTATCGGAAAACTAAAAATATGCAGAATTATTATATTTCGAGAGGTGGACTTAGTGATTACCAAAGAAATAAACGTCCCTTATTAGGTGATGGTGTTCAGTCCTATGCCCCTGCTCCCGGAGTAGCCATGGTAGATGGGACGGTATGTGATATATATCTGGTTAATGAGGCGGGACAACTTATAGGAAGACCTATATTATTAGCAATTGTAGACGCCTATTCATACATGTGTTATGGCTATACCTTGGCATGGGAAGGTGGCATATATGCAGTAAGAACGCTAATTATGAATGTTCTTAAAGATAAGGCGGAGATATGCGCTAAAAATGGAATAATCATTGAAAAAGAGGTGTGGCCAAATAAAGGATATCTACCTGGTGTTATTATGGCTGACCAAGGTTCGGAGTATGTTGGAGAAACATTTTCGCAATTGTCAGAGTTGGGGGTAACTATAGAAAACTTACCAGCCTATCGCCCAGAGCTCAAGGGTGTAGTAGAGAAATTTTTTGATTTAATTCAGTCGAAGTATAAACCAATACTGAAAGGTAAGGGAGTTATAGAGCCTGATTTCAGAAGTAGAGGAGCTCACGACTATAGAAAAGATGCCTGTTTGACTCTTGATGATTTCAATAAAATTATTCTCCGTTGCATATTTCATTATAATGCAGAATGGCTTATAGAAGGTTTTCCAATGACCGAGGACATGATTCAAGAAGGTATAAAACCATATGCCAGCCAATTATTCAAGTGGGGTAATACTCTTTCGGGTGTAAATTTGATAAAGAATATCCACGTTGAAGAAGCTTTATTATGTTTGTTGCCAAGGACCATGGGAAGATTCACGAGAGAGGGGTTAAAGGTGAATTCTCTCAGATATTATTGTGATGGATATACAGAACGCTATTTGAAAGGTGGAGAGGTAACAGTAGCATATTCAGATGATGTATCGGTATGTTGGCTCTATGAAAAAGGACAATATACGAGATTCTCGTTGATAGAATCTAGATTTGTAGGAATGGATATAAAAAGGGTTCAGGAATTAAAGGAGTCTCAAAAGACTATTATTCAAAAAGAGAGAACTGCAAATTTGCAGTCTGATATTGAGCTTGTAAGGCACATAGAGGCTATTGCGTCTTTGAAGAGCACTGGAAATAAGGCAAGTATAAAAGATATCAGGGAAAACAGAATACGTGAGCAGAAACATACGCATATTGATTTTGCGAGAGAGGAGGGACTATATGACGAATATTGATTATGTAAGCCTTCTTCCACATTTTTTATCAAAGGATTTGCTGTTGGATGCTTTAACAGTATTTCCTGATTATGATGATAGCGTTCGAGAGGAGAACACCGTAAACAGATTGATGCGCCTGTCAGATATTTATAGTTTGTATTTGCCTTCGCCTATGACATTGGAGATATACAACAAATTATATTTGGCAACGGTAATGTCTTTGCAGAAAAAGAATTCACGGGTGGTTATTCATCAGCAGAATCAAACATATAAATCTATTTATTCTGGAGATTATCATGGGATTATTGGTGGAGCGGATTCTTTTTCTATCGTCGGAATGAGTGGGATAGGTAAATCTTCGGCCATACAACGCTCTATAAGCTTAATAACGGGTGGAAATATTATATGTACAGAAAGTCCATATACAAAGGTAATACCATGTTTATTAGTTCAGTGTCCGTTCGACTGTTCTTCCAAAGGACTACTTTTGGAAATACTTATGCGAGTTGATGAGGTTCTTGGAACTTCTTATTATGAAAAATCCGTACGTTCGGCGTCTACTACTGACAGACTGATAGGTACTGTCTCAAATGTGGCATTAAATCATATTGGTTTGTTAATTATAGATGAGATTCAGAATGTGGCAGGTCATAAAAGTGGAAACAGTTTGTTGGCTATGCTTACTCAGTTAATAAATAGCAGCGGAATTTCAATATGTTTTGTTGGGACACCTGAGAGTATTCCATTTTTTGAGCGAGCATTTCAAATGGCACGACGGGCGCAGGGCTTAAGGTATAGTAGATTGGAATATGGAGATTTTTTTAAGATGTTTTGTCGCTTGGCTTCAAGGTATCAATATGTGAAAAATTATTCTGAAATATCAGATGGCATGGTGGAGTATTTGTATGAACATAGTGGAGGCATCATGTCTGTAGTCATGTCGTTGTTGCATGATGCTCAGGAAATTGCAATTTGCGATGGGTATGAGCTTTTGGATATGAAAGCCATGGACAAGGCATATAAGAAACGTCTGATGTTATTGCATGGTTTCATAGAACCGTCAATCAAACAGATTCATGCAGTAAAAAAACGGAAAAGTAAAGTTCCGAGAGAAATGGTTAACGAGAATCTATTTGGAAGTGAATATTTGACAATTACAGAGATTGCAGAAATGTCCAAAAACCAAGGACTTGATGTAGTGGATATTCTAAATGACTATATCGTAGTCGAGGAGGTGTGACATGATAGGTTCATTCCCAGAAGCATATCCGGATGAATTATTACATAGCGTGTATGCCAGATATTTTGTGCGTAGTGGATATCCAGCATATACATATGCTCTTCAGGACCTGTTTGGAAGTGCAAAGAATAGTATTGAATTCACACCTCGCCTTACGTATCAAGCAGCGCAGGTATTGAAGAAGGTATTTAAACATAATATAGAAACAATAATAGAAGAACATACAATGTTTTCTTACTACGCGAGATTTATATCATCTGAGAGTAAGGTTAAAGCCTTAAACTACATTACAGAAGGTAATGGGAAGTATGTAAATATACTTCCGCTACCTGCTATGGGGGAAAGATATCTCCGATATTGTCCTCTCTGTGCAAAAGAGGATAGGGAACAATATGGAGAAACATATTGGAATAGAAAACACCAGATTCCAGGAGTTCCAGTGTGCCCAAAACATGGTTGTCAGTTAGAAAATACTAATATTCATATTAGCGGAAAAACCTCACCACGTTTATTTGTTGCCGAGGTTGAGGTACCGTATGATATGCCGGTTATAGAAAAAATGGAAGATAACAGTATTGAACTTGCTAGGTATATTGAAAAAATCGTGGATTTGCCAATGGAATACAAGCCTAATGATGCAATAGGCACTGTGCTACAAAGGTATTTATATCCGCCATATACAGCTACATGGAGTGGGAGAATAGAGTATAAACAAATTTGTGAAGGTTTGCAGGAATACTACAAAAATGATGTGGATATGCCGATTATCTCAAAAGAGCAGGTATATAAGGTGTTTGGTGATAAAAAACGTAATCCGCTTTGGATATGCCAGATAGCATGCTTTTTAAAAATATCCCCCGAACTGATTGCTTTCCCACAGCCACATGATGAAACACAGCAACAGATTCTTTCAGAAATTGTAAAAATCCTACATAAAGAGCATGGGATGCCTTATACGAAGATTGCGGAGGGGGTCTGTATGTCTGTAGAAGATATCCGGTCTGCATCTAAGCGCAATTATATGCATAAATACCGAAGGAAATTCAGTGGAAAACGAGGGAATCTACGGAGGATTGATTGGGAAAAATATGATATTGATAGACTTGATGAAGTAAAACGTGTATCAGCAGAGATATATGGAAACAACGGAAATAGACCACATCGGGTAACTCTTATGGGGGTTGAAAAAACACTTGGAATTCCGTCTGGGCGGCTGAAGCGCATGCCAAAGTGTTTGAGTGTAATACAATCATATTCGGAAACTCAGGAAGAGTACTGGGTACGAGAGGTACTATGGTGCATAAAAAAACTAGAATCAGATGATACACCATTGGTGTGGAGACGGATAAGAGATACTATAAATATTGATAAGGCAAGTTTTATGAAAATATTACCGATGTTGGAAGAAAATTTATCAGAAGAACAAGTATTGGTTTTGACATCTGGTTTTAAGGTGTGAAGATAATAGAAAAGCGGCCATATATGACCGCTTTTTTCGTTGGGTGCACATGTTAAAAGAATTTATTGATAGTTCTGTTTCTTGTGGCTTTTTCAGCAATTCTGTAAGATGGATGTTTTGATATTGAAGTTATTTTGTTTTGTTGTTCAGGGCTGTTAAGGTTACATCGTTCACATGGTTCGGCCAAGGATATTTCAGTGTTTTGCGAAGCTGTGTTTATACTATCTGAGGACTCTTCATTATTGATATAAGCATCCTTTGATATGGCTGGCTGTGCTTCAGTCTGTTTGGTATCTTTTTTCTTTTTATTATATTCTTGTAGAAAGAGTTCCTTTTCCTTTTTTTGTGTGGGACTGAGACTTGCATCGGGAATGTTTAATCCGAAACGGCCCTCTCTTAGAACATAATTTTGTAAAATGTTTATTTTTGTTTCTGAGCCTTTTGCAAATATAAATGGATTGATTTGGTATGTCTTGGTAAAACTGGTTTTTGCTATAATATTTCCTTTTAAAAGTAACGAAAGAGCTCTGGAAAAAGTTTTTTCGTTTATACATAGTTCTTGGCATATTTTTATTCTTGTTTCAGTAGATATTTTAACGGTTTGGCCGCCAAATGCATTATCTCCTGCAAAATTCATTTTTTCAGCAAGCTTTATCATGAGGGAGAAAGCTGCTCCAGACATGCCCTTACTTTGTGAGTTTAGGCCAAGACAATCAAAAAAATAGCAGTATTCGAATTGAATAAGACCATATTTTGGTTTTGTCTCCCTTTCGGTTTTTTTGTTTTCACGTTTCATTTTATTTTGTTCATAAGAGAAATTCTTCCAATATTCATAAAAACTACAATTATTCATTATTTGGTTACCTCCATTTTTATTCGAGGTGATTGTAGCTTTTTTAAAAATACAGAATCAAGAGTGGTACAAGATAAGGGAGGACAAAAATGTCCAAAAAAGGGAGCATTTTTGTACCTCGAAAAATAGGAAAAAGGACAAAAATGTCCATGGCAGGTTCTGTAAACCCGCATGGATACTGGGGATTAGCGGTGTGGCATATGTATTATATAAGTATTTAAAGTGTTGAATGGTTATGGAAGAATGGTTTAAAAGTTATATTTTATTTTTTTAATCCTATAGAGGAAGCAAGAAATTTTTTAATGATAAAGGGGCATAGAAAAAATATGCCTAAAAGAGAAGGAAAGCTTAACTAGTAATTACTGAAAGAATGGCTTAATGGCGGGAATTGTTGAATGGATTATTGGCTTTTGTTACGTGATAATTAATGCGGAAATTTCATTAAAATTATGATTATTATTTTTGATATTATATTTTTTTAATCACAACTCACGTTTTTTGTAAAGATTGGCTTGGATTACTGAGAAGATGCTTCGCCAGGAGTCAAATAATAGTGTTAAATCCTCAGCTGATAAGATAAAAATATTATGTCGCAACACCAGGTACCTGGAATAAAAGACTAGCAAGAAAAGAAAAACACATAAAAAATTCCTGGAAAATGAATTCCAGGAACTTTTTAAGAGAAGGATGATGGTTATTAATCTATTCCAAATCCAACAGCTATTGTATATATTATGTTGCCGTTGGCATCAGGACCGTGGTATATTCCAACGCCAGCTTTGGTAAAAGCTTTTTGTGTCATTTCATAATAATGTTTTGGAGAATTTATCCACCCAGTAATTAGGTTTGAGACTTCTCCAAAATCTGTGGATGAATTCCTGGCCAGGATTTCACCTCTGTATATACCGGGTGCTACTGTTTTCCATTCGCTTCCGTCAGGACGAGTGTGTGACCAGACTATTGCGACCTCTTGGGCTCGAATTTGAGCATATTCTTCAAGTTCAAAGTCATATTTCAGTTCAGAAAGACCATTTTCACGACGGACATTGTTTATTCCATCCAGGATGGCTTGCTCTAGTTCGTCTGGTTCTGTATTTTCTGTGGCGTTGCTAGCAGCAATATCATCAATACCAAATACATAAATGACTTTTTCTTCAGTAGCATCAGTTATGTCATTATTAGCAGAACTAGATATGATTTCTGAACTCTTTATACTTGTATCATTAATACTTTTTTCCTCATCTTCTGTTAAATTGTCCTGTAGGGAAGACTCTGTGTAAACTGCATCTACACTAGTTGCTACAGAGTCTTTGCTGCAGGCACTTAGAAGGATGATGGTTAGTGTTGTAAATACCGTTACAAACTTTTTCAAATATAAGGTTCCTTTCTGAGAAGCTTTTATTTAAAGTTGGACTCTACTTCGGGTGGTAATTTACCTAGCGCTTCGAACCGGTCATAATCCCAATAGGCTGGAGAGAAATTAGCCATAGCATCACGAAAAAGATGCATATCATGGAGAGCGCTTTCTAATGTGTTCTGTAAACTATTATATTGGCTTGAATAACGTGATGTTGCTCGTTCTCGACTTATTGGAATTGATTTATGCAAAAAATCATTCATTATTACTGGAAAGTACATGATTTTAGGCTCCGGTGAATAAAACATTTCCAGAACAACACGACGTACTTTGGGATTGCAATATATAAATAAAGAGCCGCATTGGCCAAATTGAAAAATATCATCGAGGATACATTCAAGTTCCTGAGTGACTGATGGCTCAACTACATTACAAATTGGCAAAAGTGCGTTCATATCTCTTAGCAATTGGGTTGTTTCTATTCTTGACAGTTTAGGCCACCTCCTTTGATGATTTCTTATAGCATAATCATATCACAAATGCCAGTATCGTCAATAGAAAAACTATAGATAACTATAGTAATAATATAATATATTATAGTTATACATCTGCTGAATAGTCGCTAAACTATATAATCGGAGGATATTATTCGATATAGATAAATGTAGAATAACTATAGATTATTATATTTCTTCTGTAGATGGGTTAAATGGTATGTGATAGAATAAACACAATATAGGACTATATAGTTTAGTTACATATCCCAAAGAGGTTATTTCAATAATGGATTCTAAAAAAACAAAATTTACGGAATCAAAAGCTTCAATTTCATATAACAAGCTATGGAAGCTTTTGATAGATAAGAAAATGAAAAAGGGCGACTTACAAAGAGAAACCGGTATGAGTCCAAACACTGTTGCGAAGCTGGGAAAGGATGAAATGGTGTCACTGGATGCTATTATTAGAATTTGCCAGGTGCTGGAATGCGATATAGGTGATGTTATGGAGATAAAGATAGACCGAGACAAAACGTAATATATACGTATATTGTAAATAATACGTATTAAGTATGGCGAAGCGCGATAATATAGATTATACGTAACCAAGATGTATTATTGCAGCCATTACGCGTATATGAATTTAATACGCATAATAATGTAGTTTACGTAATGATGCGCTCAAATAAAATAACAACAGATATAGAATGACATGAAAAATATAATCTAAAACACTAAAAAGCACTTAATCTAAAGATGATAGATTGGTGCTTTTTTTATTTTTTTGATTATTACAAAAAAGCACCAAAATAAACATGCTCAAGCCCAGATATTTCAAGGGTTTTAGAAAAGTGAACAGCGCTTCTCAGAACGGGAAGGATAGCGTTATTGTGCTGAACAATACGCGATTATGTGCGCCTTCCCGTTCTGGAGTTGTGGGTGGTGAAATCACTGTATGGTTTGCGATGTGATATGTAGAATCTTGATTTAAAACCATGATAGACTTATATTAGATGTATAAATTAATTTTAATGTTATGTTTTTGTTTGATAAATAGGGTACGGGTAGTGTATATGACAGAAGAACTGATAAAGATGCTAACTACTAATGAGGTTAAGACACTGAGGCAGATGTACGAAAGCCAGGTAACGGCTCCGGATGGAACAGAGTATGTTCCACTTTCGCAGGCTGACTTATCAAGGCTTGTTGAAGTGTCTAAAATCACGATGAATACATACTTTAAAGCATTTGAAAAATACAATCTTGTCCAGAAATATGGAAATATACGTGGCAAATATCTTTTGACGGATAGAGCTGTACAAGTAGTAAAGGCTATGAAGAGTATAGAAAAGGCTTTTGAAGAGTAATTTTGCATTGGTGGAGGATGTTGGATGAACAGATTTAACGAGGATACACGTGTCAAAATACCTGCAACGATACATTTTATGAGGATTGGTTATTCTTATCAGTCATTAAAAAGTGATGACGTTGATATTGATTTTGGTACAAAAATATTTGTAAACCGCTTTAAGCCAGCGCTTGAGAAGATAAACGGGCGAGAACTATCTTATGATGAGATACACAGTGTCTTGCAAGATATTCAAAATACAATAAAAAATAATGATTTGGGTAAAGAGTTTTATAACTGGCTCATTCAGCCAAATGACAGGATAAAGCTGATTGACTTTGAGAATATAGAGAATAATGATTTTGCCGTTGTTGACGAACTCGTATATGCGGTTCAGGAAGATACAGAGGTTGGTTCATTTCGCCCGGATATAAATATTCTTATAAATGGAATGCCTTTGGGATTTCTGGAAGTGAAAAAGCCAAACAATGAGGGCGGTATTCAGGAAGAGTTCAATAGGATGCTGAATAAAAGGCTTCAAAATCCTGAGTATAAAAAGTTCTTTAATCTCATACAGATAGTTTCTTTCTCTAACAATATGGAATATGAGGATTCGGATGATGTAGAGGATGTTAAGGCTGGGTCATTTTATACCACACCTAATGGACAAAATACCTCTTTTTCATTCTTTAGAGAGGATGATAAGGATTATCATGACAAATATCCATATAGGGATATTGAGGAAGAAACTATAAAATATGTTGTTAAAGACCTGGGTTATCGCGAAGATGAAGCGGATACACCGGAGTTTAAGGAAAACCTTAAGGTTACTACGCCTTGCAATTCATTTGTGACGTCACTGTTTGATAAAGAACGTATTCTTTACATGCTGCATTATGGAATAGTGTTTGTTAGTGAAAAAGTTCCGCAGAAGCATATTATGAGATATCCACAGTTCTTTGCTACCAGAAGAATCATTGAACGTCTTGAGAGTGGTGGCAAGGGCGGTATCATCTGGCACACCCAAGGGTCAGGAAAAACAGCTCTTGCAGCATATTCAAATAGAATTGTTCGTGATTATTATGCAAAGAAAAACATGTATGCCAGATTTTTCTTTGTTGTAGATAGAATCGAGTTACTACGTCAAGCAAGTATTGAATTCAAGAATAGAGGCCTGCATGTTGTTAACTGTAAGAGTATCGCAGAATTCTCTAAAGAGCTGAATAGACCAATATCAAAAGAAACAGGTACTAAGGATATAGGAGAGGTTTGTGTTGTAAATATCCAGAAGTTTGAAGGAAAGTTGCCTGAGGCAAAAAATGATTATTCCGTAAATACACAGAGGATTTTCTTCATCGACGAGGCCCATAGAAGCTATTCATCCACAGGTGAATTCTTTAGGAACCTGATGGTTTGCGATATGGACGCTGTATATATTGCACTTACAGGTACGCCAATACTTACCAAAAAGGAGCGTTCTAATCTTAAGTTTGGAGATTATATTCATAAGTACTTTTATGACCGCTCTATAGCTGATGGATACACGCTTCGTATAAAAAAGGAAAACATAGATACTGTTGTACGTTCAGAAATAAAGAATAACCTGGATATTGAAGACAGTAAACTTAATGACAAAGATGTTTTTGAATCAGATAAATATGTAAATGCGTTAGGAACTTTCATTGAGCGAGATTTTGTGAATTTCAGGCTTCAAAACTCTGACAATACCATTGGCGGAATGATTGTATGCAGAACTAATCCTCAGGCAAAAAAGGTGCATGAGTGGTTTGAGAATAATTCAAAAATCAAGACAGGATTAGTAATTACAGATGATAGTGACCCTGCTCAGTCAAAGATTAATGAGAATAATCAGACTGAATTCAGAACAACGCTGTCACCGGATATGCTTGTTGTCAATTTTATGCTGACTACAGGCTATGATGTTAAGCGCTTGAAAAAAATGTATTTGCTCAGAGGGCCGCACGCACAATCATTATTGCAGACGATTTCCAGAGTTAATAGGCCTTATAAATCTCCTACGGGGAAAGTTTACAAGTATGGATATATCGTGGACTTTGTAGATATTGAGGCTGAGTATGATAACACCATTGAGGCATATATCAAGGAACTTGAAGCGGATTTGAACGAAAATGGAGAAGAAGAAGGTTCTCTTGCTGGGCTTGTAATCGATAAAGAAGATATCAATCGTAAATATCATCGGTATGAAGATGAACTGAACAGTATGATTGATACTGAGAATCTTGAGAGATTTTCACGACAGTTGGATTATTTCAACAAGGATGCGTTATACAAGCTAAGACGATTGTTGAATGGCATCAAAGAATGTGAAACAGAGTTTATCCTTTCCAGGGCAGTTGACTATGCGCAGCAGATTGACCTGCCAAAAGTCAAAAAGTTATTGAATTCGGTTCAGGAACGTATTAAGTTTATAAATCTTGCAAATAAGCCGGTCGATACGATGCAGGCAATAATTGATAACGATGCAGTTGTGGAAATTATTTATGATTTCATTAAAACCCGAATATATGTATTAAACATGGCATCATTTATACCTGATGACTGTCCTGAGTATCAGAGATTTGAGAAAGTTGTAAGAGCGGTACATACAGAAATTCATAATAACAAGAACCCTCAGGATAGCCGTATACGTAAACTGGATGAAATTCTGCAGCAGATTTTTGAGAGGTTAGATATTCAGGATATTTCTGATTTGGATGGTATTACTGATGAGCTGATGGAGGCTCTACGACAGGCACAGGATATAAATCGTGAGAATGATAGGCTGGCAGAAATATATGATGGAAACTTTGCATTTGTTAAGACCTATCAGGATGCGATAGAGAATTATCCACTTGATAAATCTGAGATGGAGCATACATTGACTATCATATATCACGATTTGGAAGGCATAATTCACACGGATTCAATTGTAATCCAGGGTCGAGAAAACTTTATTGACTCTGTAAAGAAGGATGTAACAAAAGAATTATTAAAGCAAAGGCTATATACGAGAATAAAGGCATATTATGACCGTATTCTTGGTGAGCTTTATACAAATATTCAATTATTCAAATAGGAGAAGCAAAGATGGCAGATGTTTATGAAGTGGAACAGAAGATTATTCAGATAATAGATGAGTTAAAAGGATTATGTGCCACTAACGGATTATCTAATCAGGCATCCGAAGAGGTGGTTATTACATCAGTATTTCTGTATAAATTTCTTAATGATAAGTTTATGGCTAATCTCAAGGAATTTTCAGTTGAAATTGGAATGGATTACAAAGAGGTATTAAAAAATGAGAATAGTGAAATGGATGCATTCTATGATTCATATCCTCAGGATGTAGCTTTTACCTATGAAGAAACGATTGAAAACTTGATTAACAAGCTTAATGCACCTAAGTTTTATGAGCTTTTTGATGATACACTCGAAAAAATTTCAAATGACCCCAAGAATGAGAGGTTTTCAATAGAAACAGCTGATGGTGGCAGGAAACCGCTTTTTACAAGGATAACTGAGAATGTTGAAGCTTCAAAAAGAAATAACTTTGCTAAGAACATCTTCGGTATTATTGGCATGGAACGCTTTGACTTTGGCGATGCGTTTAAGAGTAATTTTGATTTTTATAGCAGAATTTTTGAATATCTGATTAAGGATTATAATGTTGCCAGCGGTGTTTATGCTGAGTATTTTACTCCACAAGCAGTGAGCTCTATTATTGCAAAGATACTTGTTAATATGTCTCCGGTTGAGGATAAGATTTATGAGGTATACGACCCGTCTGCAGGTTCTGGTTCGCTGGTACTTCATTTGGCAAATGAGCTTGGTCATGGTAGTTTTGGCAATAGGGCACATGTTTTTACACAGGATATTTCACAAAAATCATCAAGATTTTTGCGCATAAATATGTTGCTTAATGGCCTCACTGACTCTTTAGATAATATTATAGAAGGAGATACATTAGACACTCCAGCACACTATAAAAAGCCGTTTGACGCAAGTTCAGGAGTAAAACAATTCGATTATATTACATCTAATCCTCCTTTTAAGATGGATTTTTCAAGTACGAGAGATACCATTAGCCAAAAGTGGGCAGAGGCGGAAGAACGGGATGGAATTCGTAGATTTTTTGCAGGCATTCCCAATATTCCAAAGCAGAAAAAGGATTCAATGGCTATATATCTCTGTTTTATACAGCATATCCTGTGGTCATTAAAAGAGGAAGGAAAAGCAGCTATTGTTGTTCCGACAGGCTTTTTGACAGCAAAATCAGGCATCGAGATGTGTATACGAGAGAAGATTATTGAAAAGCGCTGGCTGAAAGGCGTTATTTCTATGCCTTCTAATATTTTTGCAAACACGGGAACAAATGTCTCAGTTCTCTTTGTTGATAAATCAAATAAAGATGGCGATATCATGCTTGTTGATGCTTCTAACCTTGGAACAAAAGTTAAGGAAGGAAAAAATCAAAAAACAGTTTTATCAATTGATGAAATAGATAAGATTGAAGGTACTTTTATAAAGCGAGAAACAATTGAGGATTTTAGTGTAAAGGTTACATACGAACAAATAAAAGAAAAGAATTATTCTTTTAGTGCGGGGCAGTATTTTGAAGTGAAAATTCAATATGTGGATATTACTGCAGATGAATTTAAGAATAGGATGAGCGAATTCATGCGTGAATTGGATACAAAATTTTCAGAGTCTCATAAATTAGAGTCCGAAATTATGGAGCAGATTAGGGGATTAAATATATGAGCAGACTGATTGATTATTGTTTGAATATTACTGATGGAGAACATGGTACTGTTACAGATGACCCATGCGGTGAATACTATTTATTAAGCAATAAGAATATTATTGATGGAAAAATAGTTATTACTGATGCAGACCGAAGAATCAATAAGGCAACATTCGATAAGTTAAATAAACGTACTGATTTGCATAAAGGTTGTGTTTTAATAGCTACCGTTGGAACAATAGGTAAATCGATGGTTGTTGTAGATGAACCCAAATATACGGTACAAAGAAGCGTGGGTATTATAACTCCTAATCCTGATGTTTTAGACCCGGATTTTTTAAAATTTTATTTAGATTCTCCAATAATGCAGACACGAATTGCGCATGCAACAAAAGGCGCTATTCAGAAGTGTTTATTTATTGATGATATTAAGGAATTGGAAGTTGATATTCCAGATATGCCTGCTCAGAAAGAAATTGTCGCAAAACTAAAGCCACTTAATGATAAAATTTCGCTAAATAATTCTATATGTGCTGACCTTGAAGCAATGGCGAAGCAAATTTATGATTACTGGTTCGTACAGTTTGATTTTCCGGATGTTAATGGCAATCCATATAAGTCAAGTGGCGGTAAGATGGTATGGTGTGAGGAATTAAACAGAGAGATACCTGAAGGATGGAGTATACTAACTGTTGATGATATATCACAAAGGGTTAAAGTTGGGTTTGTTGGTACAGTTGATAAATATTATTGTGATGAAAGCCAAGGATACCCAATTGTCAGACCAGCTGAAATGTCAGAGGAAGGAATTGATTACAGTTCATTACGTTACATTACCAAGGAATTCTATTTAAAAAATAAGAAATCTCAAGTTCATAAAGGGGATATCTTGATTTCTCGTTGTGGTAAGGATGGCATACCCAATATTTATAATTCTGATAAAGAAGCGCAAGTGTTGAATGCTGTAATAATTGAGCCAGATGAGGAAAAGGCAGATAGTGTTTTCATTAAAGAAATGTTGAAATCAGATTATTCTCAGGTGCAAATAATGTATGGAACCAGTGGTTCGGTACAAGGAGTTATTAATACTGAAATGATTGCTAAAATAAAGCTGTTTTATAGGCAAGAGGTAGTAAAAGCATATTCTGGAATTGTAAAGAAATATTATTCCATGATAAATAATGTGAAATTTGAAAATATACAGTTGACTGAACTGCGTGATTTCATATTACCAATGCTTATGAATGGTCAGATTAAAATAGGAGCATAATTCACATGGTTGATAAAGGCAGAGAACGAAAACCAGTGGATGTGGTCTTGAAATCAGTATCATCTTTTGATGGATTTATTGATGTGTCGGAAGAAAAACAGGAACGTCCTGATTTTGTACTACGGAAAGATAATCAGATTATAGGACTTGAACATATTGAGATACCAATACTTCCTATGAATGGTCAGGATATTGAAAAGTATTTTAAGAATAAGTCTAATAAAATGTATTATGACTGGAAGGATATATATTTTAATCATTACCAGGAAGTGACAAAAGATATCGAGGGGCTTATAAATGCCAAATTGGATGTTTATTCAAAATTCACGCATAACATTTATCTTGAAAACTGTGCGAGACTATTAGGCGTTGGACCGCAAAAGAAAGCACAATGCCACAAAGTATATCGAACTACTTAAAGAAAAGTATCCTGATTATGATATAAAAATATCATTTGTACTGGATATTGGATACGACCCGCATGATATATCAAGTTTTCAGTATCGAGCACTTCCAAATGAGCCGTTTCGCACCCAAAGATATTTGGATTTTCCATTTACCATTGTATTTTTGGTATTGCTGGGACAGATTAAGGATGTACATGATATTTATTTGGTATGGCATCCGCATGGGGATTACAGTAGCAAATATGTAAAATGTTATGGGTTACATTACGAAGACAACGGCTGCATCAAACAAGAATCAACCATACCGAGAGTATTTTGGGAATTTGATATGCCGGAGAGATTAAAAAAGGCTAATGTGAAATTGAATTTTGAAGACAATCCGGTATAGAACTATGAATCACGAACCAGTTTTTTTAATACGTATATGGCTTAAAGAAAACTGAAGGTTTCAAAGCCTATAAGTGAGAGGATTTATCATGAATATGTTTTCTGAAACAAAAACTTTAATAGTGGTATCAAAGGATGAGATGCTGATTAATCAGTTTAAGAAATTGGTTGAATCAGATAGTGAGAAGTATGAACATGTGAAGATAGTGGCATGGAATGAGAAAGTATGGATTGCTAATAAAAAGTCCGGAAACATTGATTCTAAAGTATTATTTATAGGCGATGTAAAAGGAGTTGATAAGCTTATACCGGTGTTGGACTTAAAGTTAGATGAATATGGTGTCAGATATGGATGGGCGGGTAAGCAGTCCGTTATATATGCAGAGGATAAAGTGCTTGATGCCAAAGAAGTGTACAAGGAATTCTTTGAAAAGTTGGAAAGTATGCCGGTACCTGACCTAATAAAGAAACATGTTGGCGCAGAGGTAAAGGAAGCTGAGGAACTATCAGAGGAAGTTATAGAAGAAGCAAGTTCTGATGAAATGGAACCAGTTGAGGAAGATGCAGATAAACCTAAGAATAAGTTTGCAGCCTTTGCAAAGATAAGTGATGCTATTAAGAATACCGCTGACAAGGTGGGTACTATGGCTGCGAAGACTAGAGAAGATGCTACGGCAACCGCACAAGATATTTTTAAGGATAGAAATTTGTTGAAACGGCAGATGCTCTTTTACGGAGTAATAAAGATGTGTGATGATGATTTAAAGGAGTTCATGGAATCATAGGAGGCGCTTTATGAAAGAAAAGAGTGCTATGGAGCAAGGTTGGGATTTTGCAGCACATTTAGCTGGTGTGGATTTCGCTGCCAATGCTGGTTATGATTATGTCTCAAAAGTTGCAGAAGCAATAAAACAGGTTGAGGATAACATCAATAACCATCCATACCGTGGACAGGACATCGCTCATTTTAAAGGATATGTTGCAGAGGAATGGCACGCTGCGACATTTAATGTTGATGCGGTAGCTCGTGGTTCAGATGATAGAGCTACCGTATTACACAGTAATGCTGCAGATTCTGTTGACATTGAACTAGGCTCAGGTGATAAATACAGCGCCAAAGTATATAGTGATGGTGAAAAAAGTGCTGTTGCACAAGCTAAATTAAATCCTGATACGCATAAAGCGGCTTATAAAGACCAATATAGATTAGTCCCGCATGACCAATTGGATGATGCAAAAATAAAAGCTCATCGCGAGATGCTGAGAAATGCTGAAACAAGACCGGAAGTATCGGAAGCAAACAAAGAAACTGAGAAGATGCTCACTGATGTTGTAAAAAACGATGAGGGTGTTAAATCTATAGCGAAAGAC
This sequence comes from Butyrivibrio sp. AC2005, assembly GCF_000424145.1. Taxonomy (GTDB): domain Bacteria; phylum Bacillota; class Clostridia; order Lachnospirales; family Lachnospiraceae; genus Butyrivibrio. Next base: position 2,591 of record NZ_AUJI01000059.1, on the reverse strand, counting down.
CGGTCTGACTTTGAAGATATGGCTAAGGATGCCAAAAAACAAGAATTTAAAGCGGAAGACCAGGACCTTACTACTGATAGTGCTATTAAATCGGAATACATGTTGAAACAAGCTCTGCAGGCAGGTATTACGGCAGCTACAATTACCGTTGCTATGCAAATGGCTCCGGAAATATATAAAACAATAGCCTATTTGATTAAACATGGAGAAATAAACATTCAGCAAGTCCAGCATATGGGTACAAAAGCTATATCATCTGGAGCGGAGGGCTTTTTGCGTGGTTCTGTTTCTTGTACTTTGATGATTATGTGCGAAAAAGGTGCTTTTGGCGAAGCGATGAAAGCCATCTCGCCGACAGCTCTTGGTATAGCGGTGTCTATTGTTATGGGGACTGTTAAAAACAGTATTCTTGTTGCTGCAGGCAAAATGACTGCGCAGCAAATGGGTTCTGCGTTTGTAGATAGCGTTATTGTATCAGCAGGCTTTTATGCAGGAATGGTAGCTGGTGAAGCCATTATGAGTACTGAGGTAGGAGCGAGCATCGGGGCAGTAATAGGACAACTATTCGGATTTCAGATACCTGTTGTTGGCTATTTGCTTGGAAGTTTGATTGGATGTGCCTTTGCATCGGCATATAACATAGGTAAGAAGAAACTTATATCTTTCTGTGTTGACACAGGCTTTACATGCTTTGGGTTAGTTGAACAAGATTATGAGCTGCCAGATGAGATATTAAACGACATGGGTATTGCTACAATACAGATACCTACAGTAGATGTGGCCAGAACGGATGTGAACAGAACAGATATCTCTGTGGGTGTTGATAAAAATGAATATGAAACCATTGATATAAAGATGCTCCGGAGAGGAGTAATTGGCGTTAACAAAATTGGATATATTTTCTGATTTATAGGTATGGTTGTAGGCTGCCATAGAACCGTTTTTTTGTAAAGACTAAAATCGGTCTCTGTGCGCAGCTCTTTTTGATAGAAGATGTTGAGATACAACTAAAACTGTCATATAAAAAATAGGGCCTCGCTCATTGCAAGGCCCCTGTCAAGTAACTCATGAATAAAAATTAGTAGGTACAAATTGTAGTTTTTCTACATAATAATTATATCGTTTGAAAAATCGATTTTCAAATAAACAGATTTCAAAATATGTTCTCGTTCTTAGTTAGAAGAGCTTTCCAGCTTCATAAGCTTTAACACGTCGATAGAAAGTGTTATCTTTCAAATTCAGATGATTCATGGCAAGACGAGCGGTTTGCTCGCCTGCTTTCCAGCGGGTATATTCTACTTGAAAAGCAGTTTTATCGACCGGGATTGGAGAACGTCCTTTATACTTGCCATTCTTCTTGGCTATAGCTATTCCGTCAGCCTGCCTGCGTAGAATCTTTTTCCTTTCTGTTTCAGCTACATATGCAAGCAGAGATAAAATAGTATCTTGAAGAACTTTTCCAACATCACCCATTTGTTGCCATTTCTGGGAGTTAAACAATTCCTGATTGTCTAAACAAATGATGTGGGCATGTATGTTCATTGTAATGTCTTTCCATTCAGAAATAATACCGTCGTAATTGCGTCCAAGTCTGTCGAGTGAGTCAATATATAATATATCTCCTGCTCTAAGTGTACGCTTCATGTCCTGGTATTGTTGCCGTTCAAAGTTTTTTCCGCTCGCTTTTTCCTGAAAAATAAAGCGTTCTTCTATTCCGAGTTCCTTCATTTTGATAATCTGGCGCTCCAGGTTCTGGTCTGCGCTAGAAACACGTGTGTACCCTATTTTCATTCGTTTATCACCTTCCTTCCCGTATATGTTAACTGTTAACAATGTACTTTCTATATTAATGGTAGCATGCGGTATACCGGTGCCCCAAATAACTCATGTCTACATTTGAAGTATCCCAATAGGTTTTTTGGAACCCATATGAAAGAGATTTATGAGATGTTTGTCATAACCACTAGACTATACTCTAATGACACATATTTGATTTTTTTGATTTTGAAGAAAGAGGTTTTATAATTAATATGTAAGTTTACATTTTTTTAGTTTCGCTCTTGGTTTTGATTTACCATCATACCTTCTCTTTACTTTTATAGATGTAGAGTTCGGCATTAGCTGAACTCTATTTCTTTTGGATTAAAAGAGCGATGGCGCAGAAATTTGTTTTTAGGGTTTTCATATGGAATAATAAATATATGAGATAGCTCAACACTATCTCAAAAAACTTTGGAATTTAAAAAACTTCAGGACTATGTGAGCGCCCGAATTTACAGTCACATGGTCCGTTTTTTATTTTTTGAAAAATTTTTCAACTTTTTTTCTGAATTTATTGTGCTAATGGTGAATTCGGATGGGATGCAAATTCTTATGGACTGGTTAGCGTGTACTCAGTAAAAACCGCATCATAATTGATGTTGTATACCTTCTGGTTTTGTATTGTGGTGCTGTATCTTAAGGTGTATACTTTAGGCACAAGGCCTGATGGTACTATAACAAGAGACAACATTGTTTTCCATGAAAAGGGCAAAATGATGGTTTCTCAAAATTGAATATTAAATGGATGTTATTAGACCTTGTATGAGTCG
>NZ_AUJI01000058.1 GCF_000424145.1 Butyrivibrio sp. AC2005 | reverse complement strand
GCGTTGAGCGTACTTGAAAAGGTCGGAATGAAGGAAAAAATAGTCCAATATCCCAGTCAGCTTTCAGGTGGACAGCAGCAGAGAGTTGCTATAGCGAGGGCGCTGGCCACAGATCCGGACATTATTTATTTTGATGAACCCACATCAGCACTTGATCCTCAGCTTACGGCAGAGGTTCTTGACGTAATGAGGGCGCTGGCGTCTGATGGAATGACTATGATAGTCGTTACTCATGAAATTAGCTTTGCTAAGGAAGTATCGTCAAAGGTGGTTTTTATGGCAGATGGCGTGATTGTTGAACAGGGTACGCCTGAGGAGTTGTTTGTAAGACCTAAAGAGGCAAGAACGCGTGAGTTTTTAAGGCTCACCGATTCCTGATATATGTAATGTAACTAAGGTATTTGAGCTGTAATTGGCTCTGTCAGTGAAATGGAGGAAGATTATTATGAAAAAAAGACTTATCGCAACACTGATTCTTGTTGCGGCAACTTCTGCAGCTCTTGCCGGATGTGGTGCTAAGAGCAGCTCCAACGATCATCTTGCAAGAATTAAGAGTGCAGGTAAGATAACAATTGCTACAGAAGGTGTATGGGCACCTTTCACTTATCATGATGAGACAACAGATGAGCTTGTAGGCTTTGATGTTGAGGTTGCAGCTGCTATAGCCGAAAAGCTTGGTGTTGAGGCTGATTTTCAGGAGGTTGCCTTTGACGGAGGACTTACCGGAGTAACAACAGGTGCTTTTGATATGATGGCTAACGGCGTTGATGTTACGGAAGAGCGCGGGAAAACCTATGACTTTACAGAGCCCTACGCTTATGATCATGCTGTTGTAGTAACGCTTGCTACGAATGATACCATAAGTTCATTTGAGGATTTAAACGGGCTTACAACCGCAAATTCAGCCGGATCAACATATGAAGCGATGGGTGTTCAGTACGGTGCGACAGTTTCCAATGTTGATACCATTGGTGAAACCATGACACTTGTACAGAATGGTACCGTTGATGCCACAATCAATGCCAATACATCAGCTCAGGATTATTTCAATACAACAGGAGCGACTGATTTAAAGGTTGCAGCAGTTGATCCTGAGGTTACACAGTATGCGATTCCCCTTAAGAAGGGTGAGGACAACGATTCATTAAGAGATGCAATAAATCAGGCTATAAAGGAGCTGAGGGAAGAGGGCAAGCTCACAGAGATATCCATTAAATACTTTGGAGCAGATATCACATCAGAATGAGATGGAAGCTTTCCTTTCCTGCTTGGGAGTTGTTCCCTTTAGCTTTTTGTAACATCTTATAAAATAACTACTGTCAGTAAAACCGACTTCCTGTGCGATGAAGGCTACATCGTAGTTTGAGAAGTGTAGCATATTTTCTGCAATATTGATTCTGGTGGACGTAATGTATTCCTTGCAGGACATGCCAAAACGCTTCTTAAAATTTCTTGAAAAAGTGGCATGGGAAACATTGCACATGGCTGCCAGATTTTCAACGGTTAACTGTTCAAAGTAGTGAGAATCAATGTACTCGGCAATCATATCGAAATTGAGTTCATAAGAAGGGTGCACGCTTTTATTTGAAGGCGTGAGCCCTTCTTTTTTCCATATACGGGCGAAATATCCGAGTATTTTCAAAAGGTCGGAAGAAATCATCAGTGAGTATGCGTAGTCCCGTGTCTGATTTTCTTTAATAATACTTTCGAATAAAGAGCGCATCTTCCATTGGGATATGTCTTTGGGGGAGATCAGACAAGTGGCGCCTGAACTATCAAGATTATGCAGAATAGTCCTTATGTCAGTCTCATCAAGCTTTCCGGTGGGAAGATTGGCAGGATCGAATTTGATCACGTCATATCTGGTTCGGCTGCAGTCTTTGGCAAGGTCAATACCATGTACGCTCTTTGGCGGAAAAAGAACCACAGAGCCGGTCTCCGCTCTATGAACTGAACCGTTTATAGTCACATCTACCGTTCCCTCAAGTATATATAGAAGTTCAACATAGTAGTGCCAGTGGGCAGGAACCGGAAAACCGGCATAATCCGTGTCCACAATAAAGGCTTCATAGGGTGAAGTTATAGGATCAATATATTCATACAGACGATTCATAAATGCTCCGTTTTCCTGCTTTGCAGAATAGTTACCATATTTCTATGTGCTAAAAGTATAGATAAAAAGGGACAAAATTTCAATATGAGAGATTTGTCCTATTTTTTTAGAGGTTGTTTATATAATTTATTACGGGGATTTATATAATAAAAGATGTCGACACTGATTTATTTAAAAATGTGCTTATATGAACATTAAGGAAGTATAATAAAGCCTTCCCCTTGGGGGCGCACATCGTCCAGGGGACGATGGTTTTGCGCGGACCGAAGCGGAGCGTAGACAGGTGCCCCGAAGGGGCGGATGAGGGGAAAAATACGTGAAGGAGGAAACCTAAATGGAAACGATTTTACTTAAGGACAACTGGAAACTCACAGTATTGGGCCAAAATGTCTATGACATTCCGGAAGAGCCGATTGATACTGTGGTTCCGTCAACGGTATATTCTACATTGCTTGAGAAAGGGCTTATGCCGGATCCCTACTACAGGGACAATGAGCTGGATGCACTTAAGCTCATGGAAAATGATTTCAGATATGAGACCACTTTTACAGTCAGCAAAGAGCAGAGAACTGCAGACAGGGTGCTGCTTCGTTTTGAAGGAGTAGATACTCTTGCAGAGATATATATAAACGAAACAAAACTTGGTTCTTCCAATAACATGAACAGGATATGGGAATATGATATTACACATGTTATTGATGGAGATAGCGAAAATACAGAGTATACGCTTAAGGTTATTCTGCATTCGCCCACGAAGTTCATAGCAGAGGAAGATGAAAAGTGCCCTGTAGGAGCTTCAAGCGATGCTATGCCAGGATTCCCGCATATCCGTAAAGCGGCATGTATGTTTGGCTGGGACTGGGGGCCGAGACTTCCCGATGCCGGATTATTCAGAGAGGTTAAGCTTGTCAGTGTAAATACTGCAAGACTTGCTGATGTTTATATAGATCAGCTTCATAAGGTTAAGGAGAAGACTGTTCGCGGAAATATAGTTGAAGCAGTGGATGTTGCTGTGGATGCCGAGATCGAATGGATGCCCGGTATTACTGATGGGAACGTTATTATCAGATTAAATGTGGAATCTCCTGACGGAAAAACAAACCTTGTAAATGATAGTGTATGCATTGATCCCCTTACAGATTCAGCGCCTTCGTCCAATCTGACAGGCCTTTATTGTGATGTAAGATCGAATCATTTAAATACACATGTAACGGTTGAAAACCCGCAGCTATGGTGGCCTAATGGCTATGGTGATCAGCCTCTGTATAAGGTTAAGGTAGAGCTTATTTCCAAAGAGGATGAGTCTGTTCTTGACGTATGGGAGAAAAAGATAGGTCTGCGTACAGCTACTGTTAACACAGATCCCATGCCTGATGAGAAGTTCGAAGAGCACATGAAAGACCAGATTCCTGATCTTGATGATGGCAGCAATATGGTAATTTCCGATGGTGGTCGCAAAATATTCGTCACCGATAAAGAAGCCAAAAAAGTTGAGGGCAGAAATTTTGCCTTTGAAGTAAACGGACTGCAGTTCTTTGCTATGGGTGCGGATTATATTCCTGAGGACAATTTATTGACAAGACAGAACAGAGAGCGTACAGATATGCTACTTTCCTCTGCTCAGGAAGCAAATCACAACTGCATCCGTATCTGGGGCGGTGGATATTATCTTGACGATTTCTTCTATGATGTATGTGATGAGAGGGGACTTCTTATCTGGCATGATTTCATGTTCTCCTGCGCATCCTATGAGCTTTCAGATGCATTTGAGGAAAATATATCAGTTGAAATCAGACAGAATATAAGACGTCTTCGTTCACATCCGTCAATCGGACTCTGGTGCGGTAATAACGAGCTGGAGACCCAGTACGAGTCATTGGTTTGGCAGAAGAGTAAAAAGCAGACTTATGACTATATCCATCTTTATGAATACATTATTCCCAAGCTGGTCAAGGAGGAGGATCCTAAAGCATTTTACTGGCCGTCTTCACCTTCATCGGGTGGAAATTATGAGAACAGCAATGCTGAAAATGTAGGTGATGTACATTACTGGGGTGTATGGCATGGAAATGAGCCTTTTACAGCATACAGAAAGCATCATTACCGTTTTCTGTCAGAGTTTGGATTCCAGTCATTCCCTGCACTTCAGACCGTGCGCCGCTTTGCAGAGGAAGGTGATTTCAATATTTATTCTCGTGTAATGGAAATGCACCAGAGAAATACAGCAGCAAACGGCAAGATTATGAACTACCTGTCACAGACATACCTGTATCCGAAGAGTTTTGATGAACTTTTGTACTGCTCACAGCTTCTCCAGGCAGATGCTATCCGCTACGGAGTTGAACACTTCCGCAGATTCCGAGGCACTTGCATGGGTACAGTGGTTTGGCAGTTAAATGACATCTGGCCTGTAGCTTCCTGGGCGAGTCTTGACTACTATGGCAACTGGAAGGCTCTTCATTATGCTGAAAAGAGAATGTTTGCGCCGGTGCTTCTCTCCTGTGAGGAACATGGTGAAATCGACCAGAAACCCTATGTGAACACTTTGCCCCAGCCCGTTGATGTGAGTGCAAATCTCCATGTTGCAAACGAGACAGCTGAGCCTGTTAGCGGTGTGGTAAAATGGTCCCTTAGAAATCCGGATTCTTCTGTTGTAAAAGAAGGCAGCTTTGACTTTACAGCGCCTGCCTTTGGAGGAACATGGCTTCCGCATCTGGATTTCAATGATCAGGACAGACTACAGGTTCATCTGTACTATGAGCTTGTTATTGATGGAAAGGCTGTATCCACAGGATCTACGCTGTTCTGTGCCCCCAAGCACTATCACTTCATGGACCCGGGACTGGAAGTATCCAGGAATGGTGATATAATAACCGTTACAGCCAAGAATTATGCTAAATCTGTCAGCATAGAGACAGAAGAAGGCGTCCTTAGACTTGATGATAATTTCGTGGATATGGAAAAGGGAGAAAAGACTTTCCGAATCCTTCCTTCAAGAGATTTCACCGCAAAGGGAGCCGAAGCTGATGGTAACCTCCGTGTCAGAAGCGTATATGAGGTTGCTGAAAACTAAAAATGTATTTTTGTCCCGATAACAAAGTCTTTTCTTTGAAAAAAGTGTGCCTTCCCCTTGGGGGCGCACATCGTCCGGGGGACGATGGTTTTGCGCGGACCGAAGCGGAGCGTAGACAGGTGCCCGAAGGGCGGATGAGGGGACGATAGAAAGGATTTACATGGCAATACTTAAGTTACAAGCCCCCACAAAGGACTATCTGTGGGGCGGAACCCGTCTGGTGGAGGAATACGGTAAAAAATCCGCCGGTGAGGTTACTGCCGAGAGCTGGGAATTATCATGCTTCCCCGGCAGCGAATCAATCATTGAGAATGGTGAATTTGTAGGAAGAACTCTTACTGAATATATTGAAGAAAAAGGAAAAAGCGTCCTCGGAACAAATTGTGGGAAATTCCAGGATTTCCCTGTACTTATTAAGTTCATTGATGCGAGAAAGGATTTGTCTCTTCAGGTACACCCTTCTGATGAATATGCGAGAGAGCATGAGAATCAGTTCGGAAAAACCGAGATGTGGTACATCATCGATGCTGAAAAGGACGCATTTTTGTACTATGGCTTCAATAGAGAGGTTTCTAAGGAAGAGTTTGCCAAGCGTATAGAGGATCAGACTCTCACGGAGGTACTAAACGCTTATCCAGTGCAGAAGGGCGATGTGATTTTTATTGAATCCGGTACACTTCATGCAATAGGTGCAGGTATTCTTCTGGCAGAGATACAGCAGAATTCCAATGTCACCTACAGAGTTTATGACTATGGAAGACGCGATAAAGACGGTAATCTCAGAGAACTTCATGTCGATAAGGCGCTTGATGTTACTACACTGGCACCGGTTAAAAGACCTGCAAGTCCTGCTCCTCACATTGGAGTAAGCAAGTACTTCACAGTGGATAAGATTAGTCTTTCAGGACAGATTACAAGCAAACTCACGGGGAGTGTAGACCAGACCTCATTCCTTCATATTCTTATTCTCGATGGAGTAGGAGAGATCAAGAATGGATGTGGTGGAATGCACTTCAAAAAGGGCGACAGCTTCTTCCTTCCTGCAGGTAGTGGAAACTATGAGATTTGCGGAACCTGTGAAGCAATTCTGACATATGAATCTTAATGAAAAAGGATAAAAAGAACCGTGGACTGAACTACCCACGGTTCTTTTTTATGTGCTTTATAAATAATTTAACGAAAAACATTAAAAATTAGTTGACACACATTAACTATGTATGATATATAATATTTAACGATAAACGTTAACATTTTTACTAAAAACATAAATCAACTTACAAGCGAGGGAAAAGACATATGAGTACAGTAGTAATAAACGAAGCGATTAGTTCTGTTGTTCAGACGTTATTGTTCACACTGATTCCATTTATCGTATGGCTTATAACAGCCAGGAAGAAGGAAAATTTCTTTAATTGGATAGGCTTGAAAGGAATTGGAGAAAATAAGAAGCAATGCCTTAAATACACAATAATAGCTTTTGCAATTTGTGAGGCTGTAGGATTTACTGTAAATAACGCTTTTATGAAAGAGTGGAACATATCACAATATGCCGGAATGGGCACGGCAGGAATCCCGTGCATAGTACTGTTTTCATATGTACATACAGCATTTTCCGAGGAGATTTTGTTTAGAGGATTCATACAGAAAAGACTTCAAAGTAAACTGGGGTTTAAAGTAGCGGTTGTTATTCAGGCTGTGATCTTTGGATTAGCGCATATATTGCCGGCTATTGGACAGGTTAATGTTATACAGGGAATGGTACTTATGTTTTATCCTATGATACCTGCGATATTGGTAGCTTTTGTCAATGAGAAAAAAGCGAACGGTTCGATTATTCCCGGATGGTTGATTCACGGAACGTTGAATGTTCTTGTACATGCATCGCAGTTATGAAAATTAATATGTCACAATGTATAAAGTTTAATGAAAAGAGAGGAGAAAGGAAATGAAGGATTCAAAGCTTAGAAAAGTTACAGCAGTTTTGGCGAAAATTATTGAGGTGTGTGGTTGGTTTGGTGTTGCAATGATGATTATTGCATCGGTGGCTCTGACATTAGGCAAAAACCAGATAATGTCCGCATATCAGAGTGGTTATCTTACAGCGGGGAATGTAACAGTAACAGGAACAATAAATAATACATCTGACTGGATGCTGGATGTCGTAGGGCGTGGCGGAGCTATGCTTGTGTTCATTCCATTGGCGATTTTATGCGCACTGACAGCGCTCATTTTTAGAAATGTGTACATAATATTTAAGGCATCGAATGTATCTTCCCCGTTTTCTGCGGATAATGTTAAGAGAATCAGAAATATTGGTATTTATGCTATTGCATTACCGATAGTAAAAGTAGTGGCAGCAATAATCTGCTTCGCAGTGATGAAAAGTGGAGATTACACGTTATCAGTGGAGCTTTCAGAAGTGGTATTTGGTCTTGTCGCGCTTTGTCTGTCACAGTACTTTGCCTATGGTGCTGAACTTCAGAATGATGTTGATGGATTACTGTAAGGAGGTGCACTATGGGAAAAATCATGTTGGAACTGGATGTAATGATGGCGAGAAGACATATGTCTCTTAATGACCTTTCGGATAAGGTGGGAATCGCCAATGTAAATATGTCTAAGATAAAAAATAATAAGGTGAATGCCATTAGATTCTCAACCCTGGCAGGAATATGTGAGGCTCTTGAGTGCGAACCGGGAGATATCTTAAAATACGATCCTAATGGAGAAAGCGAAGAAGCTGAGTAAAATAAAGTTAATTAGTTTTCCAAAAAGTGAAAATAAAGTTCAAAAAACAGCCAAAATAGTGATATATTTATTCAGTACGGCTTGATATTATTAAACCGTAAACAAACAACACTATCATTAAAGAGGGAAGGTGAAAACCATGTTGACAAACACAGCACTCGCAATTATTATCGTCGCCATTATTATTCTGGCAATCATCATCATGGCCGCTGGCTATGTGAAGGCTCCGCCGGATAAGGCTTATATTATATCCGGTATGAGAAAAGTTCCACGCATCCTTATTGGTAGAGCAGGCGTTAAAATCCCCTTCCTTGAGAGAGTCGACAGACTTTATCTTGGACAGATGACAGTTGATATCAAAACAGAGCAGTCCGTTCCTACCAATGACTTCATCAACGTAAATGTTGACGCTGTTGCTAAGGTAAGAATCGGCACAACACCTGAAGCTATTCAGCTTGCTGCCAAGAACTTCCTTAACAAGTCTCCCGAGCAGATCACACTTGATCTTCAGGATTCCTTACAGGGTAACATGCGTGAGATCATCGGTACACTTGCTCTTAAGACAATCAATACCGACCGTGACAGCTTTTCAGATCAGGTTATGGAGAAGGCTTCCAAGGATATGAATAAGCTCGGTATCGAGATCCTGTCCTGCAACATCCAGAACGTAACCGATGAAAATGGTCTTATCAGTGATCTTGGTATGGATAATACCGCAAAGATCAAGAAGGATGCCGCTATCGCAAAGGCTCAGGCAGACAGAGACGTGGCAATTGCCAAGGCTGAGGCCGATAAGGCAGCTAACGATGCCAGAGTTCTTGCGCAGACAGAGATTGCTGAGAAGAACAATGCTCTTGCTATTAAGCAGGCAGAACTCAAGAGAGAAGCTGATACAGCAAGCGCTGTAGCAGACGCAGCTTATGAGATTCAGACACAGGAACAGCAGAAATCAATCCAGACAGCTACTGTTAATGCTCAGATCGCTAAGGCTGAGCGTGAAGCAGAACTGAAGCAGAAGGAAGTTCTCGTAAAACAGCAGGAACTTGCTGCTGAGATCGAGAAAAAGGCTGATGCTGAGAAGTATCAGGCTGAGAAGAAGGCTGAGGCAGAGCTCGTTCAGAGACAGAAAAAGGCTGAGGCTGCACAGTTTGAGCAGGAGCGTGAGGCTGATGCCCAGAAGGCAAAGGCTGAAGCTCAGAAGTTCGCTGCTGAGCAGGAAGCAGCAGGTATTAAGGCTAAGTATGATGCTGAGGCTGCTGGTATCGCTGCAAAAGGTAAGGCAGAAGCTGAGGCTATCAGGGCAAAGGGTATTGCGGAAGCTGAAGCAATGGAAAAGAAGGCAGAAGCGTACAAGAAGTACAACGGCGCTGCTATGGCTGAGATGATGATCAAGATCATGCCTCAGATGGCTGCTGAAATCGCTAAGCCCCTTTCACAGATTGATAAGATCAACATTTATGGAACAGGTGATGGCACTAATGGTGCAAGCCAGATTTCAGGGAACATGCCCATTGTTATGAAACAGGTATTTGATACCATGTCAGAGGCAACAGGCGTTGATTTCACGGAGATCATGAGAGCCGGAACCTATGATGCTAAGGTAAACAAGAACATAAATCTTAGCGGGGACGCAGTAAATGTTACTGTAGAAAATAGCGACAAGTAAATAGAATAAGGCTTCATGCCAGGTATATAAACCGTCCTTTTGAGTAAGCTCAGAAGGGCGGTTTTTTTAGATGTTTTGCCTAAAGATGCAGAGTTTTAGTCTTTTACAAAGAAAAAAAGGTGTTTCTTTATCCCTTTAATGTGATAAAATGATAAAGTATATTCATTTAAAATTGAAAAAAGGGAGGAAAAATGAGTACAGCGCAAATCGGTATAATCATTTCAATTATGGTATATCTGGCTATGATGCTTCTTGTAGGCTTTGTGAGCTCTAAGGATACCAACGATGTAAGCGATTTTTATCTTGGGGGAAGAAAACTTGGACCGTTTGTTACTGCCATGAGTGCAGAGGCTTCGGATATGAGTTCATATCTTCTTATGGGACTTCCGGGACTTGCATATTTTTCAGGAATTGCAGATGCCGGATGGACTGCAATAGGTCTTATTGTAGGAACTTATCTCAATTGGCTTTTTACTGCCAGAAGACTTCGTAATTATACGGAGAGGCTGGATGCCATCACTATTCCGGATTATTTCAAAAAGAGATTCCGTGATAACAGTAATGTTATTCTTTGCATAGGAGCATTATTCATTTTGATATTTTTCGTGCCCTATACAGCATCGGGATTCTCTGCATGCGGTAAGCTGTTTTCATCACTTTTTGGTGTTAAGTATCAGCTGGCAATGATCGCTTCTGCAGTAATAATCATCGGTTATACAACAACAGGTGGTTTCCTTGCTGCTTCCAAAACTGACTTTATCCAGTCAATCGTAATGACAATAGCACTGTTTTTCGTTGTGGGATATGGAATCGTATCTGCAGGCGGAATGTCAGCTGTAATTGAAAACACCAGGAATCTGCCAGGATTTCTTGATCTTAATGCTACTCATAGTAATGTAACAGGAGAGGGACTTCCTTATGGTATTTTCAATAAAGTAACGATGTTCTGTTGGGGACTTGGATACTTCGGAATGCCTCATATTCTTCTTAGATTTATGGCAGCAAGAAAAGCTTCAGAGATTAAGCTTTCAAGAAGAATAGCATCTGTATGGGTTGTATTTTCACTTGCTATTGCAGTTTTCCTTGGTGTTGTAGGTAGAGCGATGACAGAGACAGGAGCTCTTGGTTCACTGATTGATCCTGAGGATCTCACAAGCTCATCTAAGGCAGAAACATTGATCGTAGTAATAGCTGAGCAGATAAGTCAGCATAATTTCGTATTTGCACTTATTGCAGGCCTTGTTATAGCAGGTATTCTGGCATCAACAATGTCTACAGCGGATTCACAGCTTATAGCTGCTTCCTCTGCTGTTTCTGAGAATATTATTCAGGAGACCTTCAAGATTAAGCTGACAGATAGATATGCGATGTTTACAGCGAGACTTACGCTTATTGTTGTTGCCGTATTTGGTGTTATTATTGCCTGGAATCCCAACAGCTCAGTATTCGGAATTGTATCCTTTGCCTGGGCAGGATTCGGAGCGGTTTTCGGACCTGCAATGATCATGTCTCTTTACTGGAAGCGCACCAATAAATTTGGAGCTATAGCAGGAATGATATCCGGCGGACTGATGGTATTTATCTGGAAATATGGTGTAAGACCTTTGGGAGGCGTCTGGGATCTTTATGAGCTTGCTCCTGCATTTCTGGTTGCAATAATAATTATTGTTATTGTAAGCCTTGTAACAGCCGAGCCCGAACAGGATATTCTTGACGAATTCGAGCATGTTTCTAAAATGTCATAATATTTATTTAAATAAGCCTTTCCCTTGCTTCCTGGAAAGAACATGTACTCCGAGAAGCGACAGCAGCGATATCACGAAGAATCCGCCGAGAACAGTGATAGCACTTCGCATCCCATACTGATCTGACATATAACCGGTAAGTGCGGTAAATACTACACCACCGATTCCTGTTGCTGTTGTGATCATGCCTGTTGAAGTAGCAGTCCGTTTTCCGGAAAAATTAAGCATAATTGTTAATACAGAAGGATAAATAGCTCCGCTTGCCATGCCCATTGGTATACAAACCAACATGGCGGTGGTGCTATTTTGCATTGAGGAGAAAACAAAGGTAAATGCAGGAATCGCAACAAGCGATACCAAAAGAATTTTCTTAGCGTATTTTGAGAAATGCCCAACAAGCATCCTGGCAGGAATCATAACTGCCCAGAACAGAGACAATGCAAACTTTCCTTTTTCGGATTGGAGAGTATCTGTAAACATCGTGTCTACAAAGAAAGTAAATCCATTTTCAAATCCCACGTAAATGCACATAATGACGCAAAGACAGAGAATTGCGGTGACAACGAAATTTCCTTTAGTAGAAGAATCCGCAGCTTCCTGCGGCTTTTCCTCACGTGATTCACCACCTGATCCAAAAATACCAACCAAAGCCGCTCCGGAACTTAGTGCAAGAATCGCAAATAACATTCTCCAGCTAAATCCCATGCGGAGATAGAGCTTGACAATCAGAGGAGAAACTAATGCTCCCGCAGCGTACATGGAAGTCATAAAGCCGATTTTTTTCTTGTTGGAGATGGGATAAGCATCTGCAAGAGCGGCAATTGATATGAATTGCAGGGCACTGGTGGTAAGCCCTAAGAAAAATATACCACCTATGAAAAATATATCATGCATCGTTAAGAGAACGAACAATGCGGCTACAAGCTGGATAAACAGTAGTATTACAATGCACCTCAGCTTATTACTGTGATCAGCCCAGCTTCCGAGAATAAGTGGGGCGAGCATAGTAGCAAAGAGCTCAACTGAAGCAAACAGACCCATGGAGGTCTTTGATAAATCGTAGGTCTGGCCGATATTCCACAAACTTGCCTGATATCCACCTGCTTCAAATCCATTGATAAATATTATAAGAAACAGAATAAGCCATAAAAAATCCCTTTTTCTAGACTCTGTCATAATTTCACCCCCATAATTAAACGCTAAATCGTCATCTTTATTATAGGATATGATAATTACCATACTTTTAAGTTTTTCTAAAAAACGGATAAAATCTTGCCTAAATTTCAATAGATGAAAGGTGTTTGTTCTGCTAAAATGTACATGTGGGGTAATTATGGGAAACTAAATCCTGTATTTAGGAAGTATGAGTGGGTTCACATCTTTGGGGGCTATATATGGAACTGTATTACAACATGATTGTAAATATAGGTCTTCTTGTTCTGATTGCTAACATTCTGGTCAGAATTCCCGTTGTAACGCAGATTATCTGCGAGGAAAACAAACATATTTTAATTGCCAAATTTGTGCTTGGAGCAATATTTGGCGGATTTTGTATCTTTTCAACCTGTACAGGAGCACAGGTTCAGGGAGCTATACCAAACACTCGAGTTTTGGGAGCGCTTGCAGGAGGACTTTTGTGTGGCCCGATCGTAGGAATTATGGCAGGATTTATTGGTGCTATTCACCGTATTTTCTTTGATATTCATGGTGTTACAACCTTTGCCTGTGCGCTTTCTACTTTGATGGAGGGTGTTATAGGTGCGTTTATATACTTGTTTTTTCACAAGAGAAATATTGATTTTGAGTGGTATTTTCTTGTTATCATAACGGCTGTTGCTGAATGCTTGCATATGATGAATCTGCTCATTTTTGTGCGTCCGTTCAGTCTGGCTGTTTCAATCGTTGAGATTATCGCCATGCCTATGATTATATTCAATTCCATCGGAATGGTGCTGTTTTTCTCTGTATTTAAGGATGTTTATACGAGACAGAACCTAATCGCTGCAGATAAAATGAGATTAGCTTTAAGCATAGCGGATGCCTGTGTAGTGAACATCAGAAAAAGCCGAATAAACGATGATGACTACAAAGAAATGGAAAAAATTATCAGCGGTTTTTCAAGATGTAGGAAAGCTTTCTTTTTGCCTTTTAGTAGGAAAGACGATCTTTTTAGCAGCGAATATGAATTTACGGATTTTTTTATGAGCAGCTTGGACAGGCGCTGTACTACAGACATAATTTACAGAAAAGAAAAGGGAATGCTGGGATTTAGACAGGCTTATGTAGTATCGGGATCCAAGGTAACAATAGGAAGTGAAACCTGGGGCTATCTTGTACTGATCTTTGACAGAAGATATTCCTCGCCGGAGGCTGCGGAGTGTCTTGTGTCTGCACTTGCCAAATTCTTTTCTACTAACTACGAAGCCTATCAGGTGGAGTACCAGAAGAAAATGAGGGAAAGAGCAGAGTTCAGAGTGCTTCAGTCGCAGATAAATCCGCACTTTTTGTTCAATAGTTTAAACACCATATCCTGTTTTTGCAGGGAGAAACCTGATTATGCAAGGGAGCTGCTGCTTGCACTAAGTGTATATTTCAGGCATAACCTCCATTCCAGTGATGATTATATGATAGACATTGCTGCAGAATTTGAACAGGTGGATGCATACCTAATGCTTGAAAAGGCCAGATTTGAGGAAAAACTCCAGGTTGTAAAGAATATAGCAGATGATATCCATAGACAGGTTCCAACTTTGATTTTGCAGCCTATTGTCGAAAATGCGATTAAGCATGGCGCCATGAAACGAGAAGTTGGAGAAGTCAGAATAGACGCAGGAATGGAGAAAGATGAGCTTGTAATCAGGATATCGGATAACGGATATGGTATTCCTGATCAGGTACTGAGGGCATTCAACGATAAGACTACAAAGGGTAGGTACGGACTGCTTAATGTAGATGGAAGACTTCGTAGTATCTATGGTGAAAAATACGGGCTTTTAATAGCTTCATCGAATGAAGGCACAACTGTTACGATGCGAATACCACCCAAAGCGTTATTGGAGGGATAAAGTATGGCAAGATTCCTTATAGCAGATGATGAAAGACCGGCAAGGAGTGAGCTGCGTTTTTTGCTTGAAAAAATATTAAAAGAGCTGAATCAGTCTGAGTCAGAAATACTGGAAGCCGGAAGCGGAGCAGCGGTGCTTGACCTAATTGAAAAACACTCATTTGACGCTTGTTTTCTGGATATAGAAATGGGGGATATTAAGGGAACAAAGCTGGCTGAAATGATGAGACAAAAGAGTATGGATACGGCTGTAATTTTCGTGACAGCTTATGAAAGCTATGCGCTTAATGCTTTTGATGTTGATGCGGTGGACTATGTCATGAAGCCTTTTGACGAGGCACGTATAAGGAAAGCCATTGAGAAGTTTATGAAGAGGAGAGCAACGGAAAGGAAAATTCCGGGTCCATTTGCACTTCCTGCCGGAGATCACATGGAAGTTATAAACCCCGATAGTATCAGCTATATAGAGGCAATTCACAAGGGAGCGAAGGTTCATTGCCATAGGCATATTTACTACAGCAGTGATCCGCTTGTCGAGTGGGAAAAGAAGCTAAGCCCTGCAAAGGATCAGTTTGTGAGGGTACATAAAAGCTTCATAGTTAATCTTGAAGCCTGTGAGGCGCTTGTTCCTGATTATAACAACGGATATGCCTGCAAACTAAAAGAATGCGGGGATGAAGTGATTCCGATCAGCAGAAACATGATTCACGAGATAAGAAAGTATTTCTGCGTATAAAAGGTATAATGCGTGCATTTCAGTACCCAATTTTAGCATTTGAATACCTGATTATTGTTTGGTATTACGTGTATGTCTATACTGAAAAATAGGGAAGAGATTACTTCCACTATGAGTATAGGAGGGGATTCAAATGATCAGCTTTATGGTATGTTTAGGTGTATTGATTGCAGGTTACTTTATTTATGGAGCCATTATTGAAAAAGTATATGGGCCGGATGATCGAGAGACACCGGCAGTAAGGATCAATGATGGTGTTGATTTTGTTGTAATGCCGAAATGGAAGCTTTTTTTGATACAGCTCCTTAATATTGCAGGCCTTGGACCGATTTATGGCGCACTTGCAGGAGCTCAATGGGGTACCTCCGTATTTCTTTGGATCACCCTCGGAACTATTCTTGCGGGTGGCGTACATGATTTTTCTGTAGGCTTTATGAGCATGCGTCATGATGGCGCCAGTGTATCAGAACTTACAGGAATGTATCTTGGAAAAATAATGAAGACCATAATGCGTATTTTCAGCGTTGTTCTTCTTGTAATGGTTGGTACGGTTTTCGCAGTAGGACCGGCTGGTCTTATTTCACTTCTCATTGGCAATCAGGGTGGATCGGGACTTCTGACAAATACCACCTTCTGGCTTGCACTTATCCTTATTTATTATTTTATTGCAACCTTTGTTCCGATTGACAAGATTATCGGAAAGCTTTATCCGGTATTTGGTATTTGCCTTATAGTAATGGCTGTCGGCGTAGGAATCGGTATTTTTACTCATGGATATACTATTCCTGAGATTGAGTTATCAAATCTTCATCCTTCGAACACACCTATATGGCCCATGATGTTTGTATCTGTTGCTTGCGGTGCTATTTCAGGATTTCATGCAACACAGTCACCACTAATGGCTCGCTGCTGCAAGACAGAAAAAGAAAGTCATATGGTATTTTACGGTGCAATGGTATGTGAAGGCATAATAGCACTGGTATGGGCTGCAGCAGGTAGCGCTGTTTATGCAAGAACCGGTGGCCTTACAGCAGGTCTTACAGATATGCTTGCAAATGGTCAGGCAGCATGTGTTTATGATATCTGCACAAAGACAATGGGTGGATTTGGTATAGTTCTTGCAATGCTCGGTGTTATTGCCTGCCCCATTACTTCCGGTGACACTGCATTCCGTTCAGCAAGACTTGTTGTTGCCGACTGGTTCAAAGTAGATCAGAAACCTTATGCAAAGAGACTTTATCTGTGTATTCCGCTCCTTATCGCAGGTGCTTTTATCAGCCAGCTAAACTACGGTGTAGTTTGGAGATATTTCAGCTGGTCAAATCAGACACTTGCTATGATAGCTCTTTGGACAGCTTCAATGTATCTGTATAAAAATGCTCGCAATTACTGGTTTACAGCTGTTCCGGCAACCTTTATGTCAGCTGTTTCTGTTACATATTTCTTCTGTGCACCCGAGTGTCTGAACCTGTCAACAGTAATTGCATATCCTGTTGGAATAATAGCTGCAATTGCATTCCTTGGTCTCTTCATTTATCAGACCAGGAAGACAGAAGTAACTGGGCAAAATCACCATAAAACAATACATACAGCATGATATTTATAGCAGAGAATGTTTCATGAAAAGTGGAAGCCGCAACTTATTATATGGGTTGCGGCTTCTTTATGACTATTTTAGTATGTAAAGCTTTGTGATAGTATTGTTTGATAGGACAGAGGACAATTTTGTATTTGCAAATTGTTTAGATACCAGTTTTCTAAGGCAAAACCGGTATCTATGAAAAAGGGAAAGGGGAACTCTGGCAGTGGAAAATAACAATTGGGGAAACGATACAAATAATCCTGGCAATCAGCCAAATGAAAATCAGCAGAATAATAATCAATCATATGGCAATCAGCCATATAATAATCCACAGTATGGTAATCAGCCGTACAACGGTCAACCATACAATAACCAGCAGTATAATGGTCAACCATACAATGGCCAGCAGTATAATATGCAACCATACAATAACCAGCCCTATTACAACCAACCTTACTATAACCAACCAAACAATGGTATGCCGTTTTACGGACCTGAACAGGAACGCCAAGCCAATAAATTATGCTGGATATCCCTTGCCTGTGCTTTAGGCTCTAAACTTGTACCGGTTTTATGGGGGATAATATCTCTTATCAGGGACAAGGCCGAAATTTTTCAGGGACAGTTCTATAACTATATTGGAACATATTTTTACGGAATAATTGGATTTGCCTGTGAAATACTGGGAGTAGCAGCACTCGTGCTCATGATTCATGTAAGAGTGAAATATCCCAAAAATACTTTTGGCAAAGTGATTATGTGGCTCTATATAATATACCTGGTACTGATGGCAATAGCAGTTATTGCATTGATAGTTGCATGCTACCAATGCGCGCAGACTTGCCGCGGTTTCTAAGGTGTGTAGAAAGAATACATTAAAAAACATATGTGATTTTAAAAAATTACGGATTTTCCTTGACTCTGCACTTGGTTAAAGGTGTATTTTCCTCTGAAAGTAAGCTAAATAATGATGCTTGACCAAGGAGGAAATACTATGCTTATCAACAGAAAAAAACAAAGAAACATTATAAAAAAGCAATATGGAAATAACCCACTAAATGATCCTCATCATTATATGAGAAAGGATAGGCTAAAGCTCATAGCAAAATACCATGAGGACGCAGGCGGTGGTAGTGTAGATGAAATTACCTGGGATGATCTTGAAATGGATGAAGTCTTTCTCAGGATAAATCATACAAGATCTTATATAGGAGAGCAGGTACTGTACCATAAACTTCATTGTGACGATAAAGCAGACACAAAAGAGTTTGATAAGTCTGTAACTTATTACAACACTAATGAAGAAGAGAGAATAACAGCAGAACAGTGTCTGGCATTGCTTGGAAAAAGAAACAATAGTTATTATATGCCACAGCTTATACACATACTATCGGAATTTGAGCTGCCTTACGCATGGTGCTATAGGATTCTTCAGCTATTGCTTGCCTTAATGCTGATATTAAGCGTAACTCTTAGAAGTTCTGAAGTGCTTCTTCTTTTTATTGTAGTAGCAGGTATCAATCTTTTCATATATATGCGTGCAAAAGCCAGGTATGAATATATGATGGACTGTCTATACGGAATCTGTAGTCTGATTGATGTTTCGGAGAGGCTTTTAGAAAAAGACTGCGTTCCTGTATCATTTGTAACCGATGATATAAAAGAACATATTAGGAAGCTCCATTCTCTCAAAAAACTGGTAGGAAGCTTCGTAACAAGGAAGAACTATTCGATTAATGATCCACAGGGAATGTTGGCAGATTATCTGATGGGGATCACTTTGTTTGATCTGGTATCTTTTCATAAAATATCCGGGATAGTCAGAGGAAATGAGAATTCTGTCATGAACCTATATGAATTTGTTGGTATGGTGGACATGCTCGTTTCTGTTGCTTCTTTTAGGAAAAGTCTTCCGGTTTATTGTGTTCCGCTGTTTTCTAATGAAAATCGAATAGCGGCATGTGATATTTATCATCCTCTTATAGAGGATGCAGTACCCAATTCTGTTGCTATAGGATCTTCTACAATGATAATGGGAGCTAATGCTTCGGGGAAAAGCACATTTATGAAAGCATTGGCTGTAAATGCCATTCTGGCGCAATCTATATCCACATGCTGTGCTAAGACTTTGACACTACCTGAATGTGTTGTAATGACATCCATGGCGGTCAGGGATGATGTACTGTCCGGAGAGAGCTATTATGTACGAGAAATCAGATATCTTAAGAGAATGCTTGATGAATCCCGTAAGGATAACACAGTTCTGTATTTCATTGATGAAATATTAAAAGGTACCAATTATAAGGAACGCCTTGCAGCGTCAAAGGCTGTTCTTAAGTATCTTTGCAGCAAAAAAGGGATGGTTATTGTATCAACACATGACGGAGAGCTGGCTAAGTGCCTGAAACGAGAGTACGATGGCTATCATTTTGAAAGTGAGCTTACTGACAAAGGTATAAAGTTCGATTATATGATCAAAAAAGGCTTCGGGCAGGGGTCAAATGCGATAGACCTTCTCTCCTGTTATGATTTTCCGAGAGAAGTTGTGGAAAATGCAAAAAAATTAGTAAAAGATGAGAATATAGCGTGAGGAATATGATGTATGAAAATAAGTGAAGCAGCCGGCGCTGCAGGACTTGATGTTAGTAGCGTACGATTTTATGAAAGAAAAGGACTTATAAATCCTGACAGGGGAGAAGATAGTAATTACAGGGATTATACTTCTGAGGATATAAGACGTCTTAAGAAAATTGTTCTTTTCAGAAAAATAGATATGTCTATAGAGGATATTAAAAAGATACTTATAGAAGACAGAGATGCCAATGAAATTTTGTATCTTCAGATGGAAAAACTGGAGCAGGATAAACAGAAAATTGAGGGGTCCATCAAGCTTTGCAGGAAAATGATGGATGAAGGGTACAAGGACGAGGATACTGATAAGTATATAGCATATGTAAGCGAGGAAGAGAGTAAGGGACAGCGCTTTTCAGATTTATTGCCTGTCCTTGACCAAATAAGCCTTAACTCCGGAGTAGAAAAAATAGTAGGATATCCTTTGTTTATAAGCCTGATGAGCAGTACAGTAAGCAGGCGTTTACTTGCAGTTGCTATTTTTATAGGTATGGTCTTGTTTCCCATAACAGAGCTGGTGCTTAGTGTTATCAAGTTGTTAAACGGCAGAGGAAGCCTGTTTGTTACAGTCATTTGGGTATTTTATACGTTTATGCTGGTTTCCTTTTTTGTTAATATGATGGGCATACGGGCAAAGATTTCCCAAAGAAAGAGAAAAGAGTATACATTATGAATATTTTCAAAAAAACATATCTGGTCTTGGCCAATATGGTCTTATGGGTTATGACTATGAGTCCACCTGTTTATGTTCTCAGGGAGTGCATAAATTCATACATAAACGGTACTTATCATGGATTTAATGGGGAAGAAAAAATATATGGCATGGAAGCATTTGTGGATACATTTTTCTTTTTCATTGCTTTTTTCTTTGTTGTGTTTATAGTCTGGATATTATTGCTCTTACTTTCAACTACAACTACTGTAATTACAGTACGGAACTGGAATAAAAAGTAATCCGATTATTTTTTTTTGAGGGAAAAACCTAGGAAAAATGCAGAAAATTAGAAATTAATAATTTCTTAATAAATAAACATGTTGACATTCTCTTTTGGGCGTGTTAATTTATATGAGCTGCAGCGATGAGCGACAGCGAAGCACATTGACAATGAAATAGTAATGCAACCCTGAAAATTCCAAAAA
>NZ_AUJI01000057.1 GCF_000424145.1 Butyrivibrio sp. AC2005 | reverse complement strand
ACCGCTGGTGTATCAGCTGCATCGCCAGATGCATAAGGCTGGGTAGCCAAGTCCGGAAGGGATAAACGCTGAAGGCATCTAAGCGTGAAGCCCCCCTCAAGATGAGATATCCCTGCTTCGGCAGTAAGACCCCTTAGAGACTATGAGGTAGATAGGCACAAGGTGTAAGCATGGTAACATGTTCAGCTGATGTGTACTAATAGGTCGAGGGCTTGTCCAAGAAAAGGATATAGAACAAAAGATAACGGATAAAGATGGAATAATTCAGTGTTCGGTTTTGAAGGTACAAAAAGATAACAACTGTCATGCTAATTATTTAGTATGGCAGTTTTTTTATTTTTCTATATCTAGTGGTTGCATAATAGAACATACATTCGTATAATTATAAATGCAACAGAACAATTGTTCGTGTAATAGTTAAAGGCATGACAGTCGGAAAGAGAGGGCAGATATGGTATTTGCGGTTGATTTCGATGGGACAATCTCCCTGGGTAACTGGCCTTCGGTTGGTCCTGCCAATATGGGACTGATAGATTTTTTGATAAAAAAGCAGCAGGAAGGAGACAAACTGATTCTATGGACATGCAGGGCAGGAGAACCTCTTGAAAAAGCCATAGAATTTTGCCGGGATCACGGACTCTGCTTTGATGCCGTCAATGACAACCTTCCGGAGACCATAGAAAAGTACGGTTCCAATTCAAGGAAGATTACATGTGATGTTTACATTGATGACAGAGCTTGTAACGCCATTGAATATGAAAGGAGCACAGCGCTCGATATGGATAGAATAGAGATGGAGCTCATACGCTACGCAGATATGGTTGCGATGGCAGGATAAAGTTTGGATTCATGATATTCTTCCTTGTTGGACATTTGTTAGACAACCATTGATAGAATGATGTTGTCAGGAAGAATAACAATGACCATGAGGAGGAAAAAGTAAATGAGGAAGAAAGTTCTTACGTTGTTATTATCATCAGTTATTATGGCTGCATCTATCAGTGGTTGCGGAGTTTCGTCTACACCATCATCCGGTGATGGCTCTTCAAGTGAAGAACAGAAAACAGATGCGGAGGATACTTCAAACGAAGAGCAAAAAACAGATGCGGAGGATACTTCAAACGAAGAGCAAAAAACAGATGCGGAGAATACTTCAAACGAAGAGCAAAAAACAGATGCGGAGAATACTTCAAACGAAGAGCAAAACGCAGCTGCAGAGGACACTTCAAATGAAGAACAAAAGACAGATGCAGAGGATACTCCAAATGCGGACAATTCTGAAAAAGTGGAATTACCAAATACTTATGCGGAACTGATAGATTCGTTGCACGCAGGACAGTCATACGCCTATGCACCTATCTACGGAGGCGAGGATGCGCTCCTTGTAACAAGTTATGCATTCGATGATCTAGAAGGACATCAGGCAACTTATGAAGCAACTATTTTTATAGAAAAATCAGGATCCGTTTCAAAGGTTACAACCGTACAGAGTGGCGGTACAGCTTATCCTATTGCTGTAGCCAAGGACAACAGCCTTATCCTGTCTATGAGAAATTCTGTACAAAAGGCATATATAGACAAGGAAACCGGTGAGTTTGTAATAACAGATGAATCAAATATTAAATATACTGCAGATGAAGAAGACTCTTACCATAACTATACAAATGGTTCATCTGAGGTTACAGCAGATTCAAGTCTATATGATGAGCTTAGTGAAGAATATCTTGGTTCAGAAATATTGAATTTTGAGAGTGCAGGTATTTCCTCAGATGGTACTCCTAATATTGCAGGAGCTGTATACACTGTGTACAGCGGGGAGAATCTGTATAAAGCTGCTGGCTACATGGTATTTGATAACGATACTTCGGGTCACACACAGACAGCTGACGGAATTTCCGGAATTCCTTTCGAATATGAATTAAAGGCAGATGACATAACATTCCACTTTGGATCTGCAGATGACACTTCAGAAGCAATATTTAGCAGTGAGAATCATTCCTATCCCACTTTGACCTTTAGTGGTGATGGTATTTTCGGATCAAACACAGTAACACTTTCATGTATTGGCAACGCAGACCCTGAAACCTTCGATGCTACTACATATTATGATAATGATAATAATCTTTATATGAAGGTTAAAAGTTTTGACGAAAAGACACTAACCGGTGATCTGTACAGAGAAGAAAAAATAAGCAAAGAATATGTCGAAAATGCAGAAGAAGGCAGTAATATTTACTCTGTAAACGGAACACAATTTACAGTTATATCTTTTGAAGACGTCAATAAAGAGATTTCTTACAGTACTGATGAAGAATTCAAAAATGATGTAGTTGGTACGAACAGATTTGATGGATTTCTTGTTAAATGCAGTGACGATGAGTTCTATTATGCTCTTGAAAAAGAAGATTATGCAGAAGAATATAACGTTGTTTCAATGATGGAAGAAAGTAATCTCAAGAAACTCATACAGGAAAATGTTACCTTCAGGATTAAGGAAAATTGCGAAATGGTTCTGCTTAGGTGTTTAGATGATCCTGATTCTCATCGTATTGAAGAAGAGTATTTGATTGGTCGTGAGTTTAAGGGAGACAATTACCCCGGATGGTCAGATAATAAAGCTGACTACTATATGACAAGCAATATGCTGGTAGCATTAGGCGTAATAGATAACGAGCTGTACACTGCTATTCAGATATATGTTCCGTAAAAAGATATATCTTCTTGCGCGGAAAAGCGAAATCTTTATAATATGGTTTTTATGACAGAAATTTAGACATTTTTTATCGAAAAGAGACCCGCTGTGGTCTCTTTTTTTGGTATCATTAAAAATGTAAGAATTACTGAGCTAAAACTCAGATTCATTAGGAGGGAATTATGAATAAAAAATATTGGAGGATTCTTTGTACTACAGCTTTGGTTATATCACTAGCGGGCTGCAGTAATAAAGAAGCACCAAAGAGTGAGGTAAAAGGCGAGATAAACTCTACTGAGATTGCGCAGAATGTGCTGGACAAGTCTCTTGATAGACTACAGGAAAATTCATCGAACAGTTCAAATGATGAATCACCTGATTATGCACAGGAAGATTTACCTAAGAATCAGGAGGAACAAACAGATTTAGTAGAAGAAGTAGTACCTGAAGAGAATGAACCGGAAAATACAAAAACCGTCAGTCAGGAACAGGAAAGCTCTGAACATAGCTTCTATGGATGGTATATAAGTTATGAGTCTGCTTTTGATAAGTCACAATTTTTTTCTGTTGATGAAGCCTGCGATGACGTTAAGTACAATGGTGTTGTTTTTGTTGATACAACCAGTGAACAGCAGGAATTTATTGATGATAACGCATATGAAGAATTTAAAATAACTTACGAGTCAGAAGACACAGAAGACACTGTTGAAAGAGTTAAGCCTATAAGTATAGAAGTTGTAAAAACTAATACATCCACAGAAAACGGTGGAATTATCACAGAAGATCCTTTAAAAGGACTTGTGGCAGATGATATTCTTGAAAAATTCCGTGCGGAGAGACCGGTAAAAACAAACTCAATTTATGATGAGGCAGATGCGCTCGGACACTGGGTGCAGAAAACCATAGGCAAGGATAACTTCTCTGAGGAAATCAAAGAAATGGGTCTCCATATCGGAAACCGTTATGAATTCTACTTTGGAACAGACATTGCCAATAATTTTGATAATAATTTTTCAGGAATATATGGAGCATATTTTACGCTGAAGGATTACTATACGTCTGATGGCGAAAGAAGTAAGGACTTTTATGAAGGCCTTATTGAAGAGAATGAATTTATTGGGAACGGTGATCCCCAAAGTATTAGGGATATGTATTCAGATCTTCGGGATTTTATCACTGCCTGCAACAATGTAATTAGAAAAATGGGAAAGTGATCATTTCGGGTTAACCGATCTATTCAGTTGTCAAGCCTTTAGCAGAAACACAAGGATGATTTGGTGGAGAGTATCAAAGAATTTCAAAAACGTACAAGGAATGAATAGTATTCCAGTTCGCAAATAATCTATGGAGAGCAGTAATGGGGAAAAAGAAAGTAGAGCATGTTGTTTTTGATGGCATGCGAAAGATAAAAAAGAAACAACTGGACTACAGCTACAAGAACATGACATTGTTTTCAAACAACTATTTGACGATCCATCCATCATCATAGAATACCCAGATGGAAATATCGTAAGAAGTATGATGGCTGTATATAAAACGGAGTTAAAGGAAATGCCTAAGCTTCTATGCAGTGAAGAGTCAAAAGAGCTAAAGTTTTTCTCTCCAGATGAACTAAAGAATATAAAGGTAGTAGAGACCCATATACCAATCTTAGAGGAATTCTTTTCAGAAGCATTTTAGAACAAGAGTAAGGGGATTTGCATATCCCTTTGGGGCGTATGAAAACAGTAGTAATTACAGGCAGCACCAGAGGCCTTGGCTACGAAATGGCTAAGGTTTTTTTGCGTAATGACTGGAATGTTGTAATAAATGGAGTAAATGAGAACAGGCTTAACCATGCGGTAGAAAGTCTTAATGAGCTTAAAAGCAAGAGTGATATTCTTGGGGTATTAGGGAATATTGCTAATCCAGAGGATATACAGAATCTTATGAGCAATGCTGTCAGTCAGTTTGGAGCTGTAGACATCTGGATCAATAATGCAGGAGTCAACCAGCCTTCAAAAGCTATTTTGTGAAACTTCCGGAGAACCAGAATTTGAGATCACCTTCCGAGGTATTAAAATATCCTACATAATCATCAAATACGATGACCATGTTTCTTTTCAGAGGTGTGGAGCCAATGATGGCAGCGGAGAGTATTAGTATCCCAGCTTCGAGGAGCTGTGCGAAACAAAGTCTGTAGATGACATATGCCTGAGGGATATGTGGGATAAGATTGAGACTATTATTGCGGAAGCAACATATGATTTGTCTTTGCCGGACGAAGTGGAAGATTTTAAGAGGTTTTTTGAGGGCATAAAATAAGATGGTAGAGGTGGTTAACATGGGCTTTTTATTTGTTGCGCTTGGCGGCGCTTTGGGAGCAATGGCAAGATATGCTATTAGCCTTCTGCCGGTAAGGACGGGCTTTCCAATATTAACATTGCTTACAAATATAATCGGAGCGGTTTTGATAGGTTTTGTTGTAGGAGTCTCCAGTAACAATGAAGGTATATCCGAAAATACCGTTCTTTTCTGGAAGACAGGAGTGTGTGGTGGTTTTACCACTTTTTCAACTTTTTCCCTTGAAGCTTTTAATATGATAGAAGAGAAACAGTATATCGCAGGTGGAGCGTATGTCTTTTTGAGCTGCGCATGCTGTATAATTGGCATTGTTTGTGGGAAGAGATTGGCTACCCTGATAAGATTGTAAAAATTATTGAAGGCGCATGCAAGTGGGAGATTGAGCATGGACTGGAAGTGACTTTTTCTGATGGAGAGATCATATACGTTGGCGGATTTGGTGATTATGGCCCCAATACCAGCTGTTTGCAATATCATCTGGATAAATATGGCTATTATGATCCTGCAAAAGATATGAATGAAAATTACGCAGATTGCGTAAAAATAGAATGAGAATGGACTTGTGATATATGGGAATCGATTTAAAAAAGATAGAAGAGAAGTATTCAAAGAATAAACCCACTTTTTCATTGTCAGAATTATTAATATGCATCGCATTAATCATGATTGGATGTGCTTTGTTTTTTGTTATGCCTGATGAAATGGGAATTTTAGGATGGATATTGTTTGTAGCAGGTACTTTCCTGAATGTTGTGGGAGTTTTCAGGCTTGCTGCAATGGTCTCGGAGGTAAAAAGTGAGCTTGGCAGAAAACTAACAACTGTAGTATCATTGCTTGTTTCAGCTTTAATACAGTGTATCGGGCTGCTGTATTTATATCAGAGCGGCGGAACAGGGAAAGGGACTGCCATCGCCACGCTTGCACTATGTATCAGTCTTGGGCTTATCATATATGCTGTCGATTTTGAAGATAAGAAACAGCAGAAAAAGATAAAAATAGCATGCGGAATCATAACTATTATTCTTATCGGTATAGCTGTCTTCCTTAATATCAGAGATGATTTTTCCGGTGCCAGTGTTTCTGTAGGAACAATACTTCTGATTGAAGCGGTGATAACCGGAAAAATTGGATTGCAATCCCTTAAATGAGAAGATGATATTTGGTGTAGAGTTAGCCAAATTAGTAGGCTTTTTAAAATAGATGGATGGTATTTGAAAACAATAATGCAAGGAACCTGACTTATAATGGCAAAAAAGAAAAGACAATCTAAAAAGAAAAAACTCGGTTCTAGGATACTGTTCCTTATATTGGAACTATTGATTATGATAATTCTCATAGTCGCTGTTTTTGAAATATTCATTGGGACTGACAAAGTAAAAAAAGCGGAACATGTTGAAATACCAGATTGGATAGAAGTTCAGTTGATAGATGAGGGTAATCCTTCGAGATCTGGGATAAGGCTTGATGGTATAAGGGACATAGTAATCCATTATGTAGGTAATCCCGGGACAACTGCCCAGCAGAACCGGGATTTTTATAACCATGAGGATTCTGATGTGTGCTCACACTTTGTAGTTGGAATGGATGGAGAAATCATCATGTGTCTCCCTCTTTATGAAAGGAGCGCAGCAAGCAACGACAGAAATCCCGATACGCTCTCTATTGAAGTTTGTCACCCTGATGATACAGGTAAGTTTACAGAGGCATCATATGAATCTTTGGTAACGCTGACAAAATGGCTTATGAAGGAATTTGGACTGAGCAGAAAGCATGTCATACGACACTATGATGTTACTGGAAAAGAATGTCCACGCTACTACGTAGAACATGAAGATGAATGGATTTCATTTATAAGCAATTTTTAAATTGGAGGTGGAGCATTTACTTATTCACAGTCTACAGGGCCTATCACATATGTTTATCATGTTTTTGTTAATAAGAAAAATTTGGATCATGCAAAGGCGCTGATTGAGTAAAATGTCTGCTTGTGTCCGAACCATTTCTTAGCTAAAGAATTAGCCGGAGAATTATGCTAGGAGGCATATGCATGGCAGGCTCAAGGCATACAATGCGCGCCAATTAGAAACGCAGTAAATATGGGCGTTGCAGCTTCGCGCGGATTTATTATTTTCATATGTTAATTACGGAAGAGCTCTTGGTCTGGAAGCTCTTTTTCTAAAGAAATAATCCCAGTAAAAAAGTTTTAAAATAACAAAGCTTTTATTTCTTTTCGCTGATGGACATATTGCAGAGAACGGCACACATGATGAGCTTGTAAAAATGCGAGAGGGTATATTTGCTACCATGGTTAAGGCGCAGACAAAATACTATAGGAATATTGGTGCATAAGAGCTATGAAAAATAGTTAAAGTAGCTAATGAAGGAATATTAGGTTAAGGAACTCGATATAAAAATACGTTTAATTTATTTTACGCAGCTTCCAGGAGTTTGATTGGGGGCTGTTTTTTATATTATTCAACTTGTTTTGGTTATGTGATAAAATAAATAACAATGGTCTAGAGAATCATTGATAATTGTTAATTAGTATCCAGAAAGGAGGAATATATGGCTGATATTAAATCTGTTGAAGATTATAAGAAGTTTCTTGAAGAAAACAGAGAATTACTGCATAAAAACGCTGTAAGAATCGAAGACCTTCCTCCGGACGATGATTGGGTTCTTGACGATGAATGGGATAAAATATATGAGCAAGAGGTTTTGAAGCGTGGGAAAGTATAATGTTGGTGAAGTTTGGTGGATACATTTTCCAAAAGATGTAAATGCCAAGTAATTTATGTGGTGCGCAATACGAGAATGGAGGGTGCTATCCATATTTCATATTATTCAGATCAGTTCATCAGCAAAATATCAACACTAAAGTAGCCTGAATCCATGGAAAAATCCAGAGCTCCATCATATCAAATGATATTTAATACAGCCCTTTCTATCAATTTTCTGATAGAAAGGGCTGTTTATATCTGATTATAACGTTATGGCATTTTGCACATCCAACGCTTCTGAAACAGGCTCAGATGCATCCTGATCCTCTGTAATTTCTTTTAAGGCATCATTTGTGATTTCTGATATTTCCTCAGTTCTTTCTTCTTCATCCTTCTCGGAAGTTTCATTTTCATCATCCTCAATGCCCATTATCTCATTCAGCATCTGCCTAATCATCTTCTGAATCATGGAATGAAGCTCTTCCAGAATACTGTCATAGGAGTTTCTTGAAGTAGAAGAGGAACCTGAATTCTCAGATGCAGGACTCTTAACATTCATAACATCTGTTTTTGATTCCGCAGAAGTGTCCGCGCGGCCAATATTCATCAGCTTTTCGAAGAATACTTCCATCTGCTCGAACAGCTTCTTTGCTCCTGATAGGTTACCATTAGTCTCTGCAGCAAATCCGACCTTGTAAAGGTAATTGCCGTTTTCTGTGATATCCTCCGGAACAGCGTCCTTTACTGCTTTCATGGCATTGTCAGCAAGTCCTTCTGTATCCCTTATATAGGCACAGAGTGTTGCAAAGCCGGCATAATCTGTATCAGTAGGATCAACACTGTAAGGATCTATTTCTTTTGAGAATGAATTACCATTTTTATCGACACCTGATGCAGTATAAATCCTGGAATCACCTGATACATTTATTGTTATTTTCAGTTCCTGCTGTCCGTCACTGACATCAAAAGCTGACGAATCAGTACCGTTTTCCATAGCTTTTGCTATACCAGACGGCAGCTTTGCTGTGATTATTCTTGTGTATGACAGGAAAGCCCCCTGACCATAAGGACTTGCTTCAGATGTTTTTATATCCTTATTGTCTTCACCTGTATTTGTTATATCCCCCGTTTCGGCTGCTTTTTCAGTGGCGAGATTCATGGCTGTAAGAAAGCTTGGAACTTCAGTATCGCCATTATCACTCTTATCTGCAATTTTTGTCTGTGAAGTCCCGTTTCCAATCTTAAAGGCACCAAAAGCCATGTAAACACTTCGAAAGCCATTGATATTGTTTACATCATCCATATAAATCCTTTCCGTGCATCCTCTGTCAGTCGGGTGCACGCCACTCCCCAAAGGACCGAGTGGCAAATCAAGTTTATGTCACGTGTTTTCCTCCTTTCCCGGATATGTGCAAAATAGCGCCCTAATGCAATCCATTTGCATTAAAACGCTATCCGTAGCCATATTGTATATCGGACTATTTAACCTGATTATTAATAGTTCTGTTGCCAAAATAATTCATATTGCCAATCTCCATTTGGAATTAATCCTCGGATCATAGTATATACGGATCACTCTCTTCATACCTGCAGCTATAATCAGGCACTCAAATATGAAGGCAGAGTCTGCAACATAGATTCCATCTTCTGTGGTATGGGCGCCTTTTTTCTCTGCTTCCCTGAATCCCTTTATGGTAAAAGTCTGATATTCTCCATCCTCGTTCATGAAACGGAGACGGAGAGGAATAATGCTGCCATCCGCCTTATGTTCACAGATAACATCAACTTCGTTTATAATCTTACTCATGAAAACTCCTTGCAATAGCGAATGTATGTTCCGAACTACTGTTCTATTATACTATAACTTCCTTCCCAATGTTTCAAGTTTTTTATTAAGTTTTTTATTAAATTTCTATATAAATGTCCCTATGGCGCTTTTCCGGCAGATATTTCATGGTGTAAACTTAAAAAAATGTTTATTCTAGAGTAAAGGGGGAATACCAGATGAAAACGAAATCATTATCTTTATTTCTAATATCTGCAATAATGTGTTGCCTATTTTCCGGCTGTAGCAAAACAGGGAATGAAGAGGTTGTCACGAAGCTGACAGAGAGCGTTGTTTCTAATTCAGCGCAGGATACTTCCGCGAAGGATTCCAGTGAAAAAACAACAGAAGAAAATGAATCTGCTAAAGCTATTAAGGACGATGCAGAAACTACGGACGAAGTAAAAGCCGATGACAATGCAGAAACTGCGGACGACGCAAAAACTGATGACGATATAGAAACGAATGATGATATAAAAAATGACGATATCACGGAGACTGAAGAGGAAGATAAAATGGCGGGGACTGATGCGCTTCCGCGATTTTATATATCCAAGGAAAGAGAAGAAAAGAAAGTCGACGGAGATTATATCGGGGAATATTCCTACGATCAGATTCATATTGAAAGTGAAGGAAATGCCTATAAGACACTGGAAAATGAGCTTGACAGGATTAACAGCGATATCGCAAGTCAGGAACAGGAAGTGCCGAATGAAGACTGTAATATATGCGTAAGGCGTGCGGATGAAGACGTAATGAGCTTTGTCACGGAATATAGCTGGACAGGTGATGAAGGCGGCTATATAGAGATACGGGGACACTCATACGATATGAAAAGCGGCAGTGAATTGCAGCTGACAGATATAGTTAAGGATGAAGAATTGTTTTATGATACGCTGGCCACTGAACTGTCTTATGTAGTCACAAGGAAGATGATAGCTTATACAGGCGAAAATGATATGGAGCTGATAGACTGCAAAGAAGCAATGGAGGAGTGCATCAGGGAGAACCGGGCAGGATGGGTGCTGGATCCGCAGGGCATTACTTTCTGGTTTGATAACATTAATGCGGTGCTTTCCTGTACGACTGCAAGTGTCTTATTTATAGATGATACCGACGGAGCAATTTTTAAAAATGAGTATATAACAAAAGCTCCGGAAGAATGGATAATGCAAGTGCCCGGACACTTCACGGAGACAAAGTTTGACTATGGTCTGGACGGATCAACTGACACTATCTCATGGGGACCCGGTGAGGCTGAAAATGATGTCTACGGTACATATACAAGTGGTATATGTGTGAATTACAATGCGAAATATTATGATGCAGCCGATATCTGCCCCGGTGACGGACTTCCCTGGGAAAATTATGAGGCGATGCTAATATATAAGGACAAAAAAGCTGTCCTATTGATATCACATGACGAGGATATTGTTTCTTACATAGATACATTCGATTTGAAAAACGATGAAGCTCGCAAAGCAGATAACATGGTCGGTGCTTTAGCGTGGATATCTTCTCCCACAAGTTATGGAGTATATGTGCCCACAGATCCGTCAGCGATAGAGATACATACTGTACTCGATGCCGAGTCTGAAGAGGATGCAAAATCCCAGTATCTGAGCGTGGATGCAGACGGCATGATGACTGTAAAAGGAGCAAACGGCGATGTGTCGGAGGAATCCGATAAAAAGAAATCAGACAGCACAGAGAGTACGGGACAGTCATTGTCGGATGATGATGCTATTGAAATAGGCAAAAATCTCGGTGGAACGTTATGTGCTTTAGAATGTAGAGATTATGACGGTGATGGTACTAAGGAGGCTTTTGCGGTTACAGGTTCTGAGGATGAATTTGGCGGTTATTTACCGGAAACAGTATGGTTTATAGCCGGTGACGGAACCACAACCAAGATGAGGACTGATTTTGAAAACATGTCCATGTACCGTAATGATGAAGGCTATTACATAGAATATGCTAAAGAGAACAAGGGATTCTTCACAGCAGAATGCGGTGGGTACGGCAGTGGATGGCTTTCATTCATTTTCAGCGTGAAGGACGGTGAGCCTTATGAGCTTGATCTTTCTATGAAAATTGAGGGCTTCTATCAGCCGGAGCCCGGTGTATTCCAGACACTTACCGATGACTTTACTGATGGTCACAAGTACATGATAACAGAGCTTATTTATGACAGTAAAACAGGTCAGTTCAAAAAAGGTAAGGTTACTGACAAAGAGTGGGCCCTTTAGGCCCACTTCTTTTATATATTAGGAAATTCCTCCGGATTTCCTAATATATAAAAAACGCTCCGCTATGGATGCGCATGTATTAGTTTTTCTTCTGAGGCATTCATTAAGAAATCAAGCAATCCTGAAAATGTATCAACCGTACGACGTATTTTTTCATCCGAATACAGAGCCTGGTTAAACATAAGATACGGAACAATACCGTTTGGGGTCTCAATTATCTGGAACGCAAGACTTCTTGAGTTCACCGGAGCATGGCTTGTAACATCCAGTCTTGTGCCGCCGATCGATCCGATATCCTTGGTACTCATGATTTCGGAAGTCTCGTAGCAGACGATAAGCGTATCATGTTCGTAGACTTTGTCCTGTTTAATACTCCATTCATAGGAGCAATGGGCAAGCATGGCATTGGATTTATCGGAGAGTGTTTTGAAAAATTCTCCGATCGTCATATCTTTGTTTAATTCAAGACCTATCGTTATATATCGGAAGAGACAGCCAAATGCATTCTTTTTTATCTCGTCGGTCCTGTCATGGAAAATCCAGTCTGCCATGACCTGATCCTTCTTCTCTATAGCAGCGATTCCCAGAAGAGCAACCGCAGTAAACAAAAGATTCCTTGACATATGATGCTTTTGTTCAAAGGAAACCATATCCTGAAGTGGAACCACCTGTTTAAGAGGAAGCAGGGTACGACCTGCAGGACGGTTTTCGGTATCCGGGATGAGGTTAACGCACCAGTCCTTGTCGCTATAAGCATTGTCTATGAAAATTCGGTCTTCCCTGTAGCGTTTTCCTTCCCGCATTTCTTCTTCATTACGCAGATATGTATAATAAGTATCAAGCGGAAGAGCCTCACCGTTCCAGGCCTTTACAATATCCTCATTAAGAAGCTGCATACCGGATCCGTCAGTCATGATATGGTGTATTTCCCAGAAAAGATATACCGATTCTTCTGTTTTATAGATACCGGCGTGAATCAGAGGCTCGCCGATCATCTTGAACGGACGCATAAGGTTTTCCGAGAGCAGCTTGAATTCGGCTTCTGTTATTTCCTGAACAGATACCTGAAGTTTCTTATCAGGTGCGATGCGCTGAACAAGGGAGCACTCCTCATTGAATTCAAGTACTGTGTATAAAGCGGTTCTGTTTGCAAGGGCCTTATTTACAGCATTACACAGTCGATCCGTATCTATGTCCGCGCCAAAACGGTACAGGCGTGGCAGGTTCCACATGATAGTTTGAGCAGCGAAGATACAATAATCAAAGATTGATATCTGATTGGGAGTAAGCGGGTGCGCCTTTCCCCGCTCCAGTTCCTCTGTCTTTGCCACATCTACGTGCTGTGTTCCTGCCTCGCGGTTAATATACAACGCTGCTATACGTTCCGGAGTACAGCCCTCGAAAATATCTGAAGCAAGGAGCCCTGGCAGATCCGCTGCCGATAATACGCGCATCGAACTCAGAGAATCTCCGCCCAGGTGATAAAAATTGTCATGGATACCGACGTTATCAATTGACAGAGCATTTTCAAAGGCACTGCATAAGATACGTTCGGTTTCAGTATGCGGAGCCTCAAATTCAGCCCGTTCTGTTACAGGTTCCGGTTTGGGAAGGGCTCTTCTGTTCATTTTACCGTTAGGAAGAACAGGTATTTCGTCCACCTTAATGAAATACGAAGGTATCATATAGTAAGGCAGATACTGTTCCATTTCGCTTCGAACTTTCATCTCGTCTATTGTGATGTCTGCAGTATAATACAGGCAGACAAAGGCATGTATCTGCTCATCAAAACCTCTGGCGGCGCACCAGTCAACGCCGAGGACCTTTTTGCCTACAGCCTCGATTTCCGCAGGTTCGATGCGGTTTCCGTTGATCTTTATCATATCGGTACTGCGACCCATAAGTATGAGATTACCGTCCGGTAGCTTTCTTCCTATATCCCCGGTATGATATATGCCGCCTGTAAGTGCCTTGTCCGTCTGCTCCGGCAGGTTAATATATTCTCGGAAAAACGGATCTTCAATAGCTATTTCTCCCTGCTGAGTATCGGGGACCTCGTTCCCGTCCTCATCAAGGATTTTTATTACTATCTGATCAATATTGGGTTTTCCAACAGGACATTCATCATATTTTCTGTCAATGATAAACTCTGCAAGAGGAAAGCCGCTTTCACTCATCGCATAGGCATTAACAAGCTCCGGACCTTCGATATAATATCCGTTAGCCGGTTCGCTGCTCAACTGTATCTGTCGCACGTATGGCCCCGGATCACCTATAAGGCGAAGAAGGGAAGGGGAGCCAAGCAGAACCGAAATACGATTATTCAGAAGGTATTGCCTGAACTTGACCGGATTTTTTATGATGCCGTATGGAACAACAAACAGGTGACACCCGTCATACAATGTATTAATAAAACGTCTTATAGACGCATTAAAGTTCAGTGGAGTAATAAGAGACACACGATCTGACTCAAGGAGTCGTGGTTTTCCTGTTCTCCTGTCATTGGAAGCAGCCTGGATCAGTTTGATGCTGCCATATTCGTGCAGGACACCCTTCGGATTGCCTGTTGTGCCTGAAGTATATATCGCTAAAGCAGCGTCATGAATGTCGGTCTGTTCATATCCCGGCAGTGCATCAGTCTTAAGGATATCATTCCATGTTTCAATATCTATAACTTCCTTGCAGCCGCAGTCTTTTTTGATAAAGGCAATCCGCTCCGGCGGATAATTGTCTTCAACCAAAGTAAATGCGGCGCCTGCCTTCCAGACACCAAGTATGGATATAAGGGCAATTCCGCCTCTTGGCAGGCATATAAGCACGAAGTCCTCCTTGCCGATCTGCTTTGCCCGAAGCCATCCATAGACCTTTCCGGACAGTTCATCAACCTTATGTCTGCTTATCCCGCGCGGATGCCGTTCATCTGTCAGAACCAGAGCATTAGGTTTGTCGGATACGCTTTTTGCCCATGCTTCCATGATATAGTCTGTCTGCTCAAGATATGTCAGATCCATACACCAAACCTCCATTTATAACAAAGACACCTTTAATATAGATTTTATCAGGATAACTTAGAGACGTTATATTAAATATATATAAAAATCGTTAACATGATAAAATAGTTTACATAGTACTTGTTATTATATGTAACCCGACGGCCAATCACTTCCGACGAAGTCGGTAGGAGCAGTTCTATCCAGGAGGCAGGCATGTACAATGAATCAGATATCAGGCACATAGTCCAAAAACAACGGGACTTTTTCAGAACAGGCAAAACTCTTGATATTGAGTGGCGGATAAGGCAGTTAAAAAGACTTAAACGAGCTGTTTTAGAGAATAGGAGTGAACTGGAATCAGCACTAAAAGATGATCTTGGCAGATCATCTTTGGAGGCATATTTTTGTGATATAGGAAGTTTTATTCTTGAGATCAATGAAACTATACATGGACTTCACAGATGGGCACGGCCTGAAACACACTTTAGCGGAATACATTGCTTCCCAAGTCTTATTACAAAGGTCTATAAGATGCCGTATGGCGTGACACTAATAATAAGTCCATTTAATTTTCCAATTCTCCTTTCTCTGGGGGTACTCTGTGCAAGCATAGCCGGTGGTAATACAGCGGTGATAAAAGCAAGTTCAAAATCTGAAAAGTGTACAGAAATTCTTGAAAAAATTATAGCCGAGATTTTTCCCCAAAAATACGTTGTGGTAATAGGTGGGGGCCATGATGTAGCTGATTTGTGTCTTAAGCAGCGTTTTGACAAGATTTTTTATACCGGTTCTCCAAAAGTTGGAAAACATGTTATGGAAATGGCATCGAAGAACCTTACACCTGTTGCGCTTGAACTTGGTGGAGAGACGGGCAACTGGTGCATAATAAGGAAAGATGCAGATATAAGAGATGCTGCAAGAAAAATAGTTTTTTTCAAACTTTTGAATAGTGGGCAAATATGTATTAACATAAACCAGATCGCAGTTGCAGAAGAGATAAGTGAACAGTTGGTTGATGAATTAAAGAAGGCATTTTCAAGGCAGATAGGTGAAAACTGTCTGGAAAATCCGGAATATCCCCGGCTTATAAATCTTGCAGCATACAGGAAGTACTCGGACATAGCTGAAAAATACAGAGACAGAATTGTTTATGGTGGGGATGGTGATGAATCATCGCTAAAATATGCACCAACAATAATATGTCCGGTGGATATTTCTGAAGATATAGTTAACAAGGAGCTGTTCTGCCCAATTCTTCCGATTGTAAAGTATAAAGATGAAGAAATTGATCAATTATTACAGAACATATCCATGCGTGAACACGGACTTGCCTTGTACATATTTACAAGTGATATAGATTGGGCAGAGCAGACAATGCAGAAAATGCAGTATGGTGGTGGATGTATAAACGAGGTCTGCCTTCATATGATGGTTAAGGGTGTTCCTTTTAATGGTGTAGGACATTCAGGCATGGGTGCATATCATGGAAAATGGGGATTTAGAGAGTTCACCCATCCTTCGACAGTCCTTATTGGATCGCGGAAATTCAATTTGTCTATGAGAGAGCATCCATACGACAGAATATGGAAAAGAATATTGATTGAGCTGTTTGAAAGATGATAGTCCTTTTTATGATAACAAATGGTGAAAAATCAGCATTTTCTGGGCAGTATACATGCTTTTGTGAAGAGTATGCTGCCTTTTTAATCGCTATAATTTAAATAGAAATTTAGAACAAGGATGTTGTTCATGGTGACAACGCCAATGACCATTTTTCGAAAAAATAGGGCATTGTTGTGTTGTGGTAAAATTGGATTCAGAGAGGTACCTGATAATGAATAAAAAGGCTGTAATTACCATTAATACAATTATTGTCATATTGGAAATAGTAGCACTAATTCATGACTGCTACGCTTTCGGTATAAGACTTTTTGAATGGTACACTGTTGACAGCAATGTGCTGCAGCTTGTTGTATCAGCGTTGGTATTGCGGTTTACCCTAAAGGGAGAGGATATTCCCAAATTTGTCACGACAATGCATTTTGTAAGCGCTGTGGGTCTTACAGTGACATTCATAATAGCGGCGTTTGTTCTTGCCCCGCAGGGTGGCGTAGCGTATTATTTTCTCTCGGATGTTGCACCTATCAATCATTTCATAGGGCCACTGCTATCTGTAATATCACTGATTTTCCTGGAAAAGGTGGAAAAGCTTTCAATAAAGGTTATCATTTGGCCAGCAGTAATGAGCCTGATATATGGAGTCATTTGTCTCATCCTAAATGCTGTACATGTGCTTGATGGACCATATTTCTTTTTACAAATACATGAACAATCGGCTACGACAATCATACTGTGGTTTGCAATAATAGCCGTTCTTTGTGTGGGACTTGCCGCACTATATTATAAATTAAAACGATATGATTAATGACATGATATAATCTATCATTTCTTCCGGTGATCTCTTTTTTGAAACGAGTTTAAAATATACCTATGCTGTAATAGAATAATATGTGCTGACTAATATGCACATATTATAGGATATTTTGAGCTTTTACGTAGAAATACTCTTGTATATACCGAACTTTGACTAAGATATCGTCAAATACATACCAAAAGGAAATTTGATTATTATGAAAAAATTAGCACTGATAAAGGAAATATTGATTCTGACACTAGCCACAACAATAATAGGAGCGGCTGTTTTCTTTTTTCTCATGCCAAGCCATGCATCGGTCAGCAGTATTTCCGGACTGGCAATTGTATTGAAGAATTTTATACCATTGCCAGTATCGATGATAACAATGATATTGAATGTATTTCTGCTGATAATAGGTTTCATTACCTGTGGAGCAGAATTTGGATATAAGACAGTTTATACATCGATTTTACTGCCAGTGGTGATTGGAACTTTTGAAAAATGCTTTCCGGATTTTGTATCTTTTACAGGGGATGCAACTCTTGATGTACTCTGTTACATATTCTTCGTAAGTATCGGTATAGCCATTCTATTTAATAGAAATGCTTCCTCAGGGGGATTGGACATTGTAGCTAAAATCCTTAACAAGTATCTGAGGATTGAACTTGGAAAAGCCATGTCAGCTGCCGGGTTATGCGTTGCTGTATCTTCTATCCTTGTATACGATACGAAGACATTGATACTGAGCATTCTGGGAACATATTTCAATGGCATGATTCTGGATCATTTCATTTTTGATCAGAAGCTTAAACGAAGAGTCTGCATTGTTTCCCCATTTGAAAAGGAAATCCGTGACTACATACTTAATGAGCTTCACAGTGGGGCAAGTATATACAAAGTCATCGGTGCTTATCGCATGCAGGAACACAACGAAATCATTACTATAGTAGATAAAAGCGAATTTCAAAAACTCATGGCATTTATAGATAAAGTGGATCCACAGGCCTTTATAACGGTATATAAGGTCAGTGATATGCAGTATCGGTCAAAATCCATGCCGGAAAGGATTTTTAATGATTGAATATGACTCCAATGTCTAAACTGCGGAAAAACTCAAAGCATAATCATCCAAAGATTAAGGATGTCTTAAGGTTTCTTTCATATAATGGTCACATGAAGTTGCTAAAAAAGA
The DNA here is from genome assembly GCF_000424145.1 of Butyrivibrio sp. AC2005. Classification (GTDB taxonomy): domain Bacteria; phylum Bacillota; class Clostridia; order Lachnospirales; family Lachnospiraceae; genus Butyrivibrio. Next base: position 3,814 of record NZ_AUJI01000057.1, on the reverse strand, counting down.
ATAATAGCGTATGCCCGTTAGCAGTATCGGATGTGTAGATTGTTCTGAAAAAAGATTAGACTTAGTATGAGAAACAGCATAAGAAAAGCGGAGGTGCTTACAATGGACAGAATTAAACAGTTTCAATATAGATTACAGCTGCAGCTTGCACAGATGCTATATGGAAGAAATGGCGTAGATGCCTTTGCAAAAACATGTAATACAACAGCAATCATCCTGATGTTTATAAACATATTTTTTAATAATGTAGTCATTTACTTCATGTGGGTGGGACTTGCAGCCTACGCTATTTTCAGGATTTTTTCAAAGAATATACCAAAAAGATATGCTGAGAATCAGAAGTTCCTGGAACTGACACTAGTACCCAGAAAGCGCATGAACCTTGTAAAGCTGCAGTGGAGAGACCGTTCCACAAGCAGATATTATATGTGTACCAAATGCCATCAACAGATAAGGGTACCACGTGGAAAAGGACGAATTGAGATAAGATGTCCCAAGTGCTCTAACAGATTCATAAAAAAGACTTGAGAATATATGAGGAAAAGCTATGATGACAAATCCATATGAAACCCTGGGAGTTCAGCCGGGAGCTTCCGATGAGGAGATAAAAAAGGCATACCGGAATCTTGCTAAAAAATATCATCCTGATCTTCATCCAAATGATGAGGCAGCTTCTGCAAAAATGAATGAGATAAATGCTGCATACGATATCCTTTCAAAGCCACACAGCTCGGATTCATGGCAGCAAAGAACTGCCAGCCAGTCGTATGAGCAACAGCGCACGTATGCAGGACAGGCTGAGTATGTGGATTTTGAAGAGTATTTGAAGCAGCGGAACAGACAGCAGGGATACAGTTATACATATAGTTGGAACTGGAACAATATGCCTGTACATACTTACAGACCATCAATTCTCGGAAGATTATTCAGATGGTTCATCATATATCAGATTATTTCCGCGCTGCTTAAAATGGCTTTTTTCCTTGGTTAATAACAATAGAATGATATGGAAACAACTTCAGAAAACAGATATATAAGCAATTCACTTAAAGAAGCTTTGGCATCAATTTATGGCCAGGCGGTAACTGTTCTTGCGAAAAGTGCTGTCCATGGCGGAGATGCTAATGATGCGTACATACTAAGATTAAGCAATGGAAAGAACGTATTTCAAAAAGAAAATATAGCAATGACTGAGCTTTTCGGTGGATTTGACAACCGGTTCTATGATGCCTATTTTGAAACCTTCGGTGTAACCCCCGGCTATGAAGACAGGAGAGATATCTATAATCTTTACCACCTTACAAACCACCTGAATCTGTTTGGAATATCATATCTTTCTGCTGTTGCAAGGATAATATATAGATATCAGTGAATATACATCAAAGGAGCGTTAAAATTTGAGACATTTGTTCATAGCTCCTCAGGCCGGGGAACAGCCTAATTATGGGATAGGCTGGTGGCGAGAGGCCGATGATAAGAGAGTATGGTATTTTGGGACTCAGTCTCCTGAGAGTACTATAGGACATCAGGGCTGGACAGGCAAGCTCATAGACAAGGCCAAGGAGGATACCGGAAAATCGCTTAGTGAGGAGCATCCTTTGAAATTGGCGCTTAAAGCCCTTCAGGAGGCTTCTGAAGATTTTCAACAATGAAAGAATATAACAGTGGTTAAAAAACAGCGGGAGAATAGCAATAATGTCACCTTTACTTATAATGGCTATAATATTCATTACACTTGCTCTATTTCTTTACACCGTTGGTGTATGGTCAGAAAGGATCTCAAAAACGTTAACCGCTGTACATCTCATTTTTTTCTGGGGCGGTCTCGTTTGTGATGGGATAGGAACACATCTCATGACAAGGCTTACGTCGTCAGCAAATGCCGGCACTTTTAGCTTGCATGGTATAACAGGTTCAGTAGCAATAATCCTTATGCTGATACATGCTGTTTGGGCTACAGTTGTTGTTATAAAAAAAGATGAAAAAAGTACACACACATTTCATAATTTTAGCCTGTTTGTATGGATTGTGTGGCTTTTTCCGTATATACTGGGAATGCTCATGGGAAAAACCAATCCTGAAATGGCGACCACGAAGCCTGAATCTGCTTTGCGAATTACAGATGTGACGGTTATTACCTCTGTCAGAAAAACAGGGCAGTATCCTGAAGAAATAGTTATAGCATTGTCAGAGCCTTTCAAATCATCTATAGATGCCTCTGATTTTCAAATGAAAGGACATGCGGATAAATGGCAGGACACATCCCTTCACGCTTTTGAATGTGATATCGAAGCCGTAAATGTAGAGGGAGATGTTATATCCATCATCCCCAAAAACTTTCCTGAGAAGTTTTTCTATGTAAAGGATTTTTCTGTTACATGCGACTCATACCCGGAATTGTCCTTTACTAATGATGACGTAACGAATGTGGTAACTCCTGTTGCTGACAACTTCAAAACTATGACTGCTGATAGTGTCGCATCATTCAATTACCATTTGTTTACACCCGAAAATCCCGAAAACATGCCGATTGTAATAGTATTCCATGGATATGGAGATACAAGTAATCTGTTAACATATCGTACCGCTGTTGAATGGGCTGAGCCTGAAAACCAGAAGGTTCGTCCCTGTTATGTCCTGGCACCGGTCATACCTGATGAAAAATATTTCGAAGCTTCATCGAGAAGTACAATTTTAGATACAGTAAAAGAACTTATTGACGAAATGATTTCTGAGGGAAAGGTTGATCCATCCAGAATATATGTTATGGGCAATTCTTTTGGAGGACTATCCACCATAGAGTTTTGTGAAAAATATCCGGATTTTGTTGCAGGTGCTATCGCTCTGTGCCCGGCACTTAATTATGCACCTGCTGCATCCATGAATTTAGGGAAAATGGCTAATGTTCCCATATGGTTTGCACAGGCGGAGCATGACGGAACAATACCTGTCACCGAGAGCAGAAATGCTTATAAAAAGCTTGAAAGTATTGGTGCCAGGGAGGTTTATTTCACAGAATACACAGATGATGAAATGAATGCCGCAGGCGCTAACGCCTCGAACGATTCAACATACAGTTATCATCATGTGGAGCTTGCGGTCATGGAAGATGAATCATATCAGACATGGCTATTTGAGAAAGCATTAAGCACCACAGCGAGACCGCAAGGAAACTAAAGTTAAGTGGAAGGAAGGCTGGCATCTTGTCACAAAGTTGCCAGCCTTTCACTTAGCCCTGCATACCTGCAGACTGTCTTATCATATCCTCCACAACTATGTCGTAGATTTCCCCAACAGTATTGCAATATTCAAGTATCTTCCAAGGCTCATTTGTATGAAAATGGATCTTTACAAGTTCCTCATCCCCGGCAGCAATAAGAGAATTACCCTCAAAGTGCGTGGTTATGTAATCTGCGATCTCATCCTCATCGAGATCCTTGTCCCTTCTGTCTATCAACAACTGTGTATCATAGCGGTACGCAAACTGGTCATCCTCTGCATCAATACTGTTTACTGGTTCCATTTTTTCTTCCTCCTTCACAATAAAATATACTCTCGGAATCTATAAGCCAGTAACAATGCGGCTTTCAGATTCCTTTTTTATTAAAATCCCCCACTTTTTTATCAAAAAACACTTGACATTTACCTCCAAAAATGCGGCGCTTCGCGCCCTTGTTAAAAAGGATGTGTCGTTACGGCGCGGCCGTAAGTTTTTTGATTGGAGGGCGATTTTATGTTACCTGTTAATTGTGGCAGTCATGCCGACTACCAAAACTTTGTTGTTGAAAATCTCCGCAAATATTACCCTGATCCA
>NZ_AUJI01000056.1 GCF_000424145.1 Butyrivibrio sp. AC2005 | reverse complement strand
GGCTCTCATCATGTGCCATGAAGTGTAATAACAGATACCGCACCAGGAAAATGAACATACTCACAGAAAAACGCAACAGGCGCATAAAGGATGAGTTCCATAAGATAAGCAGACAGCTAGCAGACTATGCGAGGGATAACCACGTAGATGCAGTAGTGATGGGGCATAACGTATTCCAGAAACAGGAAGCGGGTATGGGGCATATCAGTAACCAGAATTTTGTGCAGATACCAATGCTGATATTTGCAGATATGCTAAGATATAAGCTTGCTGAATACGGGATAAGGTTTGCGCTTACAGAAGAGAGCTATACATCCAAAGCGGATTTTCTTGCGATGGATGCGATCCCTGTGTATAAAAAGGGAAGTAAGGCTGACTATGTTTTTTCCGGAAAAAGGATAAAACGTGGACTTTACAGGCACTACGATGGGACAATAACAAATGCAGATATAAATGGAGCTGCCAATATCTTAAGAAAAGTATTCCCAAAGGTAACCCAATGGGATAGGGGCATAGTGGACATGCCCTGTTCTTTGGGATGCGTTAAGCATCCCAAAGGTTCATGCCGCTCTGCGGTATAACAGAAACCTCTTCCGACGCAGAGTCGGTGGAGGTAGTTCATTTCTTTTTCATAACGATGTCTAATAAAACCAGACAGATTCTCTATATAATACAAAGCTGCCAGATGGCGGCTTTTCTTTTTTGTTATCACCTTTTTAAAAATTTTCTATTTGGATATTGAAATTTTGAAAAGTTAGATATATGATTAGTTTAACCGGTTAAACGAGCGAGGATACTAAATGAAACGAGCTACCTTAAAGGATGTTGCAGAGCGGGCAGGAGTGTCTAAGGCAACAGTATCATACATATTAAATAATGCTAATAAACCAATTACTGAAGAGACCAGATTAAAAGTTAAAAAAGCTATGGAAGAGCTTCAGTATGTTCCCAATCTTGGAGCAGCGGCACTTACAAATAAAACATCTAAGATGATCGGAGTGGTAATTCCACAAACTGAGCCTGGATGTCAGCTTATGTTTCATAACAGTTTTTACAGTGAAATCATAAGCGCAATCGAATACCATGCAAGAAAGATTGGATATCATATCCTTATTTCTGGGACAGATGTGGATGAATCATACATGAAGCTGGTATATGAGAGAAATTTGGATGCCGTAATAGCTATCGGTGTTTACCCGGATGACTTCTTTGAACAGTTCAAGAAAATTGGTATTCCTACAGTGCTTATAGACAGCTACTGTAAAGATGAGCATTTTCACAACATTCGGATAGATGATGAGCTTGGTGCATATATGGCAACAAAATATATGCTGGAAAAGCATCATACAAAAATTGGATTTTTGTCAGGAGAAATGAAGGAAGACGGTGTAATCAAAAAGCGACATGAAGGTTATAAAAAAGCTTTGGCAGAATACGGTATCATATATGACAAAGATCTTATTTTTGAAGTAGAGGTTGATTTCAACAGCGGTATAGAGGCTGCTGAGAGAATTGTAAGAGAAAAGACAGATCTTACAGGAATAGTAACTACTGCTGACGTACTGGCAATCGGTGCAATAAAAGGATTTAATCAGATGGGCAAGAGAGTGCCTGAAGATTATTCTGTTATCGGATTTGATGATCTTGAGATATCTAAATATATAACGCCGGGGCTTACTACTATAAAGCAGGATATATATGGAAAAGGAAAATGTGCCGTAGATATTCTTGAAAAGGCTCTTGAAGATAAGGACTATCCAAAGCAGGATGTGACGATGAAATTTGAAGTCGTGGAGAGAGAAAGTGTAAGGGATCTTTTATGATAAGGCTAGATACAAATAAGACTTGTGAAATCATAAAATCAGACAGAGGAGACATCTCAATTATATATACAAAAGATGACGGGATGTGCCATGCAGTTATTCAAAATAACTATAAGCATGTATATGGAATGGGAGAGAAGTTCGATTATATTGACCAAAAAGGACATACCTGTATAAACCGTGTAGAGGAAAAATTCTGTAATCAGAAGGATAAGACCTATTGCAGTATACCGTTTTTCTTAACCGACTCGGGATGGGGATTATTTGTTGAGACTGACTGTGTAACTGCTTTCGAATTTGAAAAGGATATCAGGATCAGTTTCCCGGTAAATGCTTCATTATACTTATTTCAGGGAAATCCTTTGGACATCATAAAGGAGTTTAACAACTATATCGGACCTATAAACACTCCTCCAAGATATGCGTTTGGGCCATGGGTTTCAGCTAACAGATGGAATAGCCAGAAAGATGTAGAAGAAGTTGTTGAAAAATTAGAAAAACACGATTTCCCTGCGACAGTACTTGTACTTGAAGCATGGAGTGATGAAGCAACATTCTATATCTGGAATGGCGCTAAATATGATGAAAAGACCGGAAATGAAGTCTTTACGTATGAGGATTTCGATTTCTCAGAGAGTAAATATTGGGATGATCCAAGACAAATGGTTACAGATCTGAAGGAAAAAGGAATTCACACAGTATTGTGGCAGATACCGGTCTATAAAAAGATGGAAGAAGGTATATATAACCTTCAGAACGAAATGGATGAGAAGTATGCAATAGACAACAAACTGTGTCTGTATATGAAAGATGGCTCACCCTATAGAATCCCAGAAGGCAACTGGTTTGCAGGTTCACTGGTACCTGACTTTTCGAAACCTAAGACAAAAGATGCATGGTTTTCAAAAAGACAATACCTTTTAGACATGGGTATTTCAGGATTTAAAACTGATGGCGGAGAATTTATTTATGACGACGCGGTAGTGTCCTATGGAAATAAAACCGGAAAAGAGCTTAAGAATACATATTGTCAGGAATATACGAATACCTATTATGACTATCTTGGGAAAGAACATGTTCTGTTTTCAAGAGCAGGATATACAGGAGTGCAGAGAACTCCAATACTATGGGCAGGCGATCATCAATCAACGTATGAGGAACTAAAAAATGTTTATACGGCTGCTATATCTGCTGCATGTTCCGGTATCATCTTTTGGGGATTCGATATAGGAGGATTTGCAGGACCTTTGCCATCAGCAGATCTTTATCTTAAGTCAACACAGTTTGCATGCTTTTGCCCTGTAATGCAGTGGCATTCAGAACCGGATGGTGGACAATTTAAGGAAATTCTTAAAGGGGCAGAAGGAAATAATGAGAGAAGTCCGTGGAATATAGCAGCTTCATATGATATGCCGGATCTTATCGATGAGCTGAGAAAGTGGCATAAACTGAGGATGAAACTTGTTCCCTACATTTATAGAGAAGCAAAAAAAGCTGCTGATAAGGGAATTCCAATGATGAGAACTCTTTTCATGGAAAATCCGTTGGATGAGAAGGTATTCGATTGGGAGGATGAATACTATTTTGGCGATGACCTGTTAGTCGCTCCTTTATTGGAAGAAAACGTAAAAAGCAGAGAGCTTTATTTACCGAAAGGCAAATGGACAGGAATGTTTAGCAAAGACTTATACGAGGGAGGATGTGTTATAACATCAGACAAGGAGGATTATCCTGTATTTATAAGGCAGGAAGCAGATTTTGATATTGACAGGGAATAGTTATATTTCCTGAAAATATAAAAAGCAAAAATGTATTTTTTAAGGGAGGTTCATAATGAAACGAAAAGCCATATCTGTTTTAATGCAACTATCAATGATGGCAACTCTTCTGTCAGGCTGTGGGAGTGCGAATCCGGACACAGCACAGACAGAAGCGCCTAAGGAAACTGTGACTGAGAGCTCATCTGTAGAAGAAATCAGCTCAGAGAGTTCCGCCGAGGCGGCAGAACCCGGAAAAGCAATCACAATTACATATGCTAATTTTAATGCATCAGGTGGCAATGAGGCAACACTTGATTCAATGTATCAGGCATTTCATGAGCAAAATCCTGACATTAATGTGGAAATTGAAACAATCGCAATGGATGATTATTTTACCACATTACAGACAAGGATAGCAGGCGGTACTGCTCCGGACTGCTTTGAGATGAATATTGAAAACTTTGCTGCATATGCATCAAAAGGTATCCTTGCTGAACTTTCAGGTGCTGACACAACAGGTCTTAACCAGACTGCGTTATCGGCTTTTACATATGACGGAAAGCAGTATGCGCTTCCTGAGAATTTCTCAACAGTAGTACTTGTCTATAATAAGGACCTGTTTGATCAGGCAGGAATTGATTATCCTACATCATCCTGGACAAGAGAAGATGTGGATAAAGCTGCAGAAGCCATAAGAGGACTTGGCGATAACATTTTTGGAATATATCAGCCGGTTACATACAATGAATTCTATAAAGTAGCTGCACAGTACGGCGGAAGTCTTGTAAGTGCTGATGGTAAGTCATTTACTATTAATTCCGAAGAGAATATCAAAGCACTTCAGAGCATGGTAGACAGAGTGCAGAAGACAAATGTTCAGCCCACAGAGGAACAGATGGGCGGAATGGGTGACTGGGATCTTTTTGAAAGCGGAAGACTTGGAATGATCCCTACCGGTACATGGTGCTTTAATACGTTTACTGATGCTTGTGATTTTTCATGGGATATCTGTGTTGAACCCGGTCAGACTAGTAAGGCTACTCATTTCTTTGCAAATGCCCTGGTTGTAAATAATGATGCAAGTGATGAAGCAAAAGAAGCTGCAAAGAAGTGGTTATCATTCCTGGCTTCAAGTGACGAGGCAGCCAAGATCAGACTTGATGCAGGCTGGGATCTTCCGGCACTTAGTGATATGGATGCACTTTCAAGTTATCTTGAGATAACTCCTCCTGAAAACAGGGAAGCAGTGTTTGAATCTCTTGATTCACTTGTCCTTCCTCCGATCATTACTGATTACAGCCAGATGTCAGACATTATTTCAGATGCGGTAAGTAAGGCAGCAAGTGGAGAAAGCACCCCGGAAGAAGCACTTAATGAAGCTCAGAAGCTTTGTGAAGAGCAGATAAACTTGCAGTAATAGAAATGAGCCTGCATCCGTATAAGGCTGCAGGCTCTAATTTTGCACGGAGAATGAATGATGACAACAATGTCAAAAGAAAGAAAAAAAATAATCCAGGCGATACCATTTATGCTTCCAAGTATCATCGGAATGGTAATATTCAGTTTGTTTCCGATAATAATGGCTACAGCGCTTAGCATGACAGATTGGAGCGGACTTGAGAAATTTACGATACACACGATACCCGAGCATTTTGTAGGATTAAGCAATTACGCACATTTACTGTCCCACAAAGAGTTTTGGAGTACCTTATTACATGTTGTATATTACATCGTATTGTATATTCCTCTTGGATTTGTGTTTTCGATGGTAATAGCTCTTATCCTCAATACAGAGAAGAAATTAACGGGTGTTATGAGAGTGCTTTTCTATATACCGGTGTTAACATCCTGGGTCGCTGCCAGTCTTATCTGGAAATGGGTGCTTAGTTCTCAGTACGGAGTAATCAATTCTATCATTGGAATATTTGGAATGAGTGGACCGGACTGGCTTACCAACAAGTACTGGGCAATGCCCGGAATCGTATTGGCATCCGTATGGAAGGATATGGGATATTATGGACTGTATATTTTTGGCGGTTTAAGGGGAATTGATCCTACGTACTATGAGGCAGCAAAAGTGGATGGTGCAGGAAAATTCAGGACCCTGATAAGTGTAACAATGCCACTCTTATCACCTACCTTATTTTACTGCCTGATAATGTCCCTTATAAATGCATTTCAGCTATTCCCACAGGTTCTCATCATGACTGAAGGTGGTCCTAACGGTGCTACACAGGTCATGGTTGAAAGAATCTATACATATGCTTTCAGCTATTTCAAGATGGGATATGCTGCTGCATATTCATGGCTGTTGTTTTTGATAATACTCATTTTGACTCTCATTCAGTTGAAGGTACAGAAAGTGTGGGTGCATTATGAATCATAAGACTCAAAAACTAATATATAATGTTTTATTCTACATAGGATCAGCATTACTCTTGGTTATAGTAACTATTCCTTTGTATTGGATGATATCGACATCACTAAAATCAAAAGGTGCATTGATGGCGCTTCCTATACAGTGGATTCCGAAAAAGCCGACACTTAATTCTTATAAAAAGGTGTTTACGCTCTTTCCCTTTGCAAGGGCAATAGCCAACAGCGCATTCATAACTATCGCTTATGTTGTGATCACAGTTTTGTCAGCATCCATGGCGGCTTTTGCCATCTCCAAAATAAGATTTAAAGGTGCAAATGTGGTTTTTGCAATGTATCTGACATCCATGATGATACCGGTTCAGATCACACTTATTCCAATGTTTATCATAATGAATAAATTTTCTTTGATAAATACATATACAAGCGTTATTTCTCCTGCTATTTTTAAGGCATTTGCAGTATTTTTGCTGGTACAAAATATGAGAGCACTTCCGGATGATTATCTCGAGGCAGCAAGAATCGATGGAGCAGGAATGTTCAAAATATATAAGGATGTGATAATGCCTATGATGGTTCCAACAATTGCAACATTAGCGATAACAACTTTCATGGAAGCCTGGAATGATTATTTATGGCCACTTGTCATGTTGTCGGATAAAAATAAGATGACACTTACCCTTGCCTTAAATACACTTAATGGTCAGTATGATACTGAGTATAATGTGCTGATGGCAGGAAGTCTCATCTCAATGATACCAATAATAATCATATACATTATTGCCCAGACACAGATGAAGCAGGGGATCACCGTAGGAGGAGTAAAAGGATAATGATTAAAAAATACAGGATAGGAAATCCGATTGAGACAGATTCTGTAATCACAAGCATAGACATTGAGAACAGTCCAATTCCTTATTTTGAAACAGCGAGTGACAAGAAAGAACTAACTTTTAAGATGGAGAAAAAGGACAGAATATACGGACTAGGAGAGACAGTAAGGGGAATAAATAAAAGAGGATTTATCTATACTAGTAACTGTTCTGATGATCCTATTCACACAGAGGATAAAAGATCGTTGTATGCAGCTCAGAACTTCTTTGTCCTTTGGGGAAAAGAAAAGGGCTTTGGAATGTATGTTGATACACCGGGGCAGGTATCTTTTGATATCGGGTATACAGACAAGGACACTTTTTCCATAATATTCGAAGATTTTGATGCAGATATTTATATCATACGAGGAGGAAGTATTAAGGACATAGTAAAACAGTTCCGTGGAATAATAGGCAAAAGCTACGTTCCACCAAGATGGGCATTTGGATTTGGCCAGAGCAGGTGGAGCTATATGAACGAACAGGAAGTTAGGGATGTCGTAGAAAATTATGATAAGTTGAATATTCCTATAGATAGTGTCTATCTTGATATAGATTATATGGAAAGATATAAGGATTTTACCATAGATGATGAGAGATTTCCGAATTTTAAGGCCTTTGTAAAAGAGATGGCAGATAAAGGCATACATCTGGTACCGATAATTGATGCCGGAGTAAAGATTGAAGAAGGTTACGATATTTACGAGGAAGGCATTAAAGAGGATTATTTCTGCAAAAAGGAAAATGGAGAGAACCTTGTAGCTGCAGTATGGCCGGGCAAGGTACATTTTCCGGATTTCCTTAATGAAGATGCAAGATATTGGTTTGGTAATAAATATAAGTTCCTTTTAGACTATGGAATAGACGGCTTTTGGAATGACATGAACGAGCCGGCAATCTTTTATACAGAAGATCATTTAAAGGAAGTGTTCGAGCAGTTAAAGGATTATGAAGGAAAAAATCTGGATATCAGGTCATTCTTCAAGATGCAGGATATTGTTGGTGGCCTTGAAAATAATGAAGAGGATTACAGAAGGTTTTATCATGATTATAAGGGAAAACGATACAGACATGATAAAGTCCACAATATTTTTGGGTACAACATGACAAGAGCTGCAGGAGAGGCCTTTGAAAGGTTGTCCCCGGATAAAAGGATTTTGATGTTTTCAAGATCCTCTTACATCGGGATGCACCGTTACGGTGGAGTGTGGTGCGGCGATAATAAATCCTGGTGGAGTCATCTTCTGTTGAATATACAACAGATGCCTGCACTTAGTATGTGTGGATTTTTATACAGTGGCGCGGATGTAGGCGGTTTTGGTGCAGATGTCACAGAAGACCTTTTGATGAGATGGGTAGAATTCGCGATATTCACACCTCTTTTCAGAAATCATTCTGCAGAGGGTACAAGGAGACAGGAATTCTATAGGTTTTCAGAAACAGATAGCTTTAAGAATATTGTAAGACTCAGATACTCCCTCATACCTTATCTTTATTCAGAGTTTATGAAGGCTGTTAACAGTGATGGAATGCTATTTACTCCTTTATGCTTTGAATATCCAGATGATGATATGGCTTATGAAGTTGAGGATCAGCTATTTGTAGGAGAAAGCATCATGGTAGCGCCTATCTATAAGCAGAATGCAACTGGAAGATATGTATATTTACCCGAGGAAATGAAGCTTTGCAGATTCAGAAGCTATGATGATTATGATGTAGAGATAATCGGTCAAGGGCACCACTATATTGAAGCGGAACTTAATGAGATTTTGGTGTTTATAAGGAAAGGACATGCGCTTCCGTTGGCAGTTCCCACAGACAGAACAGAAAAAATAGATTATTCAGACTTGAAATATGAATGTTTTGAGTGTGATGAGAAAGACTATGAGCTGTTTGTGGATGATGGTATTTCAAGATAAAATATTACAGAGTGAATTTATTATTTCAAAAAACGTATGCTTTGGAATCAATCATTCTTAGCATGCGTTTTTTATATGGATCATAATGATGAAAAACAGGGAAATGGGTTAAAGAAATCGAACGAGCATTATGTTTTTTGGCGGTAGATGATTAGCAGGGGCTATACAACGAGGACGAATTGAATTATTAGGACTCTGAAGCAGTGCTTTGGAGTTCTATTTATGTATACCAGCTAAAATGGGCGGTACAGCTGTAGCTACTCATATAAAATCTGTAAATAGTTGTATTTCTGTACCTGTGTTGTAAATACTTGTATAGAGGTGTAAATAGGTGTATTATTGTATCAAACATGTAAATAGTTGTATTGGAGGACATTATGAAAAATCCATTTACACATACACCTGGAAGAGTTGGTGATGCGAATATTACCACCACTTTGGAAGAAAAAGTCTACGAAAATTTCTTGTATCCACAGCCATCTGAGAGTGTATACAAGATAACTGGAATACGAGGATCAGGGAAAACCGTTATCTTTGGAAATATCCTTAGACATTATAAAACTGTGGACATGAAAGCTGAAGGATGGCTGGTTTACGATGTCTCATCTGCAAGAAATCAGATAAGCACATTAATATCTTATCTATTGCTTGAGCCGGAAGTTAAAAAAGCGCTGCTGGCAGAAAAAACTAATTTGAGTATTTCAATACCTTTTATTGGAATAAATGCTGGTGTTGATACAAAAACGGATTATGATGATGAAGTGCGTCTTGAGCAACTTATTGGTATTTTAGTCAAGGCGAAAAAGAAGATTATGATTGGCATCGATGATATAGCAAAGACAGACGCAATGACTGAATTCTGCTCAGTATATGCGAAGCTGATAAGAAATACTTTGGAGGATGAAATAGCAGCGCCATGGCCTGTTTATCTTATATGCTCTGGGGTTTATCAGAATTTCTATGAGTTGGGCGAAGTTCCAAATCTTACTTTCTTTAAGAGGGCGGCCGAATTGAGAACAGAGCCATTTCCTATGCCTGCAATGGCAATCAAGTATGAAGATATGGCACAGATGGATGAAGACGAGGCTATTTCTTTTGCCAAGATGACTAAAGGCTTTGCCTATGCTTATCAGGTGTTTGGAAGTGCATACTTCGAACACAAAGACAAGGGCGAAGAATATGTGCTAAAGCAGGCAAAGAGTGAGCTGTTTGCTCAATGCTATGAGAAGATATGGAGAGAACTCCCTGAAGGAGAACGGGAAATCCTCAGAATAGTTTCTTCAGGTCCCAAAAAGAGAAAAGAAGTTCTAGAGGAGCTGGATGGTAAGGGGAGCTATCAGGTAAACAGTACTGCGCTGAAAAAAATGGGGTTACTTCTGGATAGCTCAGAGTCTTATGGTGTAGCGGAGATCACATTGCCATTTTTCGGTGAGTATATTCAGAAATATTGTTGATTGTTTATGGTGTAGAATCACCATGAGCTTCCTGAATGTGGTAAGGACGTACACTAAATGGAAAAAGTACATTGACGGTGGGATGCACTTGATTTACCACCATCTAAAGGATATGGTTTTCTCGCGAGGTATTTACTAATTTAGGAGAATTGGCGTTGAACTTTATAAGTAAACTTAAAAAGAAGGAAAAATACCAAAAGGTTTATTACATTATTTTGGCAGTAGTATACCTTGTTCTGTTTTCAGTTGGCATTTTGATAACGTTTAGATTCATAGATATTTCCAAGAATCAGAAGGAAGGCTCCAGACTGATCGGCGCAAGCTATATGACCATGAACAATGAATTTTACAGAATAATTCATGAGCAGGTAAGGGTGCGAGTTGAGGCTGAAGGTGACAGAGTGATTTTGCGGGATTCTGGTATGGATGTGCAGAGGCAGAAGGAGCAGATTAGAGAAATGATGAAAATGGGCATTGAGGCTCTGATCCTCACACCGGTTGATCCAGATGGACTGGTGGATGTCCTTATTGAAGCCAGGGCAAAAGGCATATTTGTAATCGTAGTAGATTCAAATGTCAGCACTGAAAATCTGATTAATTGCACCATTGTTTCTGACAATTATAATGCAGGATGTCTTGATGGGGAATACATGCTAAAAACTCAAAAGGAAGGCAAAATTGTTGTCATGGCTCATAATAGTGCAGTTTCAGGAAGACAGCGAGTAGCGGGATTCTTAAATACTGTTTCTAAAAACCCAGAATATACTCTAGAGAGCCAGCTTGATTGCAATGGCCAGTATGAAAAGGCTCTTTCACAGATGAGAGAATATCTTAATGAAGGTCATGAGTTTGATACGGTATTCTGTTTAAATGATCCAACTGCGGAAGGCGTGGTAGCTGCACTAAAAGAGAAGGGCCTTGCAGGAAATGTAAATATATATGGAGTTGACGCTTCTCCTGATGCGAAGGCTCTGATTTCTGCGGGAATGATGAAGGCATCTGTTGTGCAGTTCCCTACCAAAATAGGAGAAACAGCGGCAGATGTTTTATATAATCTGATTGCCGGAAATAAGATTGAAAAAAATATCACAGTACCAGTTGACATTGTGACACAGGATAATATTAATCAATATGAAAAAGACAGATGGCAATAATGAAAAAATAAAAAAAGATTATAGACTGCCGGATATGTTGATAAATCTGATGATGCATTTAAATTTTTGGATGCTACTATTCATTTTGTTTATCATGTATCATGCATTATGGGGGTATGTGCAGGAAGGCTCTGCCTTATCTTTTCTCATGAATTCCAGGTATATTCCCGAACGTCCTTTTGAGTCGATTCTTTCTGCAGGACTTCTTTATGCATGTTTGATTTTATTACTTACTACCGAGACAGATCCGGGGATACACTTTTTATTGAAATTATTGGCAGAAACGATAATAGTAATTGTACTCTCCAGGATTATGAGCTTTTGTTACATGGGAATGTTTCTCATGATTATAGCTAATCTGATAAGACGACCTATCGACAGATGGAACCGCAACATAATCTTTGTGCTAGTCGGATTATGTTATTTTCTGTTGGAAAGTCAAATTCTGTCGGTTTGGATTCCGGTGACGTCCCTTAGTGATTATCTGAATTATTACAGGAGTGATTATTCCAAAATTTTTCAGGGTATAATCAATGTTGGAAGACTAATGAATGTATTCCTGTTCATGTGTTATATGTTTTTTATGGTCAGGATTCAGATGAGTGAAAATGAACGCATTTTGTCTCTTAATGAGCAGCTTAGAGATGCAAATGCCAAGCTTGAGGAGTACTCTGAAAAGTCTGCGCTGATGGCACAGACCAGTGAGAGAAACCGCCTGGCTAGAGAGATTCATGATACTATAGGTCATTCGCTGACAGGGATTGTGACAGGAATAGAAGCATGCATAATGTTGTTTGATACGAACAGGGATCTTGTAAAGGAGCAGCTTATTGCTATTTCCGAGGTGGCACACAGAGGTATGGAGGACGTTCGCAGATCGGTAAGGGCGCTTAAACCTGACGGTCTTGAAAGTATGCCACTTGACCTTGCAATTGAACAGATGATAGATGAAATGCGGAGATCCACGGGTATCCGATTCCACTATAATTGCTCAGTGAAGCTGAGGAACACCTTTGGGGAGGATGAGGGAGAAGCCCTTTATCGCACGGTTCAAGAGGGTATAACCAATTCTGTACGGCACGGAAAACCTGAGGATATCTGGATTTTGATAAACAAAATTGAGGATAAGATCAACATAATTATAAGAGACAACGGCTCTGGATGTCCTGACCTTACCAAGGGGTTTGGTCTTAGCCATATGGAGGAGCGTTTGGAGATGCTTGACGGAAAACTTTTTTGTGATGGTAAAAATGGATTTCTGCTTCACGCGGAGATTCCTATTCGATGGGGAACGGAGGTAAGTTGGTCCGATGATCAAAATATTGATAGCTGATGATCAGGAGCTGATGCGTCAGAGCCTTAAAATGATACTTGGAGGTGTAGAAGATTTCGAAGTAACTGATGCTGTATCAAATGGCACAGATGTCATCAGAAGTGTAAGAGAGAACAAGCCGGATGTAATCCTGATGGATGTGCGTATGCCAAAGATGGACGGAGTGGTGTGCACAAAAATAATCAAGGAAAATACACCTGACATCAAAATAATAATACTGACTACTTTTGATGATGATGAATACGTTTTCAATGCAATAAAAAATGGTGCCAGCGGATATCTTCTAAAGGGTGTATCTTTTGAGGAACTAATTGAGGCAATACGGAAGGTACATAGTGGTACCGCAATTATAAATGATGATATTACCAATAAGGTGCTAAAGCTTTTTTCTGAGATGGCAAAATCAAAGGATTCTGTGGAAGTCGATGAGCAGAGTATTGATGAGATAAAAGATAACGAATGGGCAATTATTGAAGGAATTGTCGAAGGCCTTTCAAATAAGGAAATTGCTACAAAGCTCAATTTCTCTGAAGGAACTATACGAAATAATCTCAGTAATATATTAAATAAGCTTGGATTAAAGAACAGAACACAGCTTGCTATCTGGGCTGTACAATCTGATGCAATCAACAGGATGAACAACAAAAAGCAGTGAGTGGAATTAAAGCATGATAGATTGGAATAATCATAAAATTAAATATGGGCTTTCACTTTTTTTGCTACTTGCTGTTATTTTACTGACGACTGATTGGTGGAGATTTTTTCCTCTTAATCAGAAAAACGTTTTGACAGTGGGAGTTTTTTCGGACAGCTACTGGAATCAGCAAAATGGAAATCAGCATAAGTTCATTGATAGTGTAATCCAAAAGTATGAAGAGAATAACCCCAATATAAAGGTCGTTTATGAAAAGGGAATCCTTAAAGAGGACTATTCTGAGTGGCTGGCAGAGCAGATTATACAGGGCACAGCACCGGATGTCTTTATTGTGCTTCCGGATGATTTCAATATGCTTTCTGATATTGGTGCTTTAGAAAACCTGGATAGCATAATTCAAAAAGATGAAGACTTTGACCCTGGAATATTTTATGAAGCAGCATATTCAGGTGGAGAAGTGGATGGTGTAAGGTATGCACTTCCTGTAGAGTGCGCTCCTGATCTTATGTTTGTAAATCGTACACTACTGGAGAACGAAGGGATAGCGCTTCCAGATTTAAAATGGACTTGGGACGATTTTTATGAGATTTGCAAAAAAGTCACAAAGGACACAGATGGCAACGGAACCATCGATCAGGTCGGGGTAGTTGATTATTCCTGGGAGGAGGCATTTGCATCAAACAATGTAACTTTGTTCAATAAAGAGGGGACAGAGAGTAATTTCACTGATGAGAAAGTATATAATGCACTTATATTTCTGGACTTACTTGATGTTCTGCATACGGGTAATGGAAACACGGAAATATCTTTTGAACGTGGTAATGTTGCATTTCAGCCAATGAACTTTTCAAGCTATAGATCATATTTGATCAATCCGATTCACGCAAGTCGTTATGCGGACTTTGAATGGGACTATCTTACAATGCCTGCAGGACCTGACGGGGATAATGCGTCTCTTCTGGATATGGTTTCGGTTGCCATGTATTCGGGAACACCTATGAAGAATGAAGCTTGGGATTTTATAAAGCTGCTTACATGTGATGAAGAAATTCAGGCTGATATTTTTAGGTTTTCGGAAGGAATATCTGTATGCGAGGATGTGACAGAAGCTGAACTTGTAAAGGAAAATAAGATACGGCTTGGTATGGATACAGCTCAAAATATGGAGGCTTTGGAATATACCATGCAGAACGCTTTTTTTACGAAGCGCTTTTTTGGTTTTAATGGAGCTGTAAGTGCAGTGGATACTGCAGTTGATGATATATTGAAAAGTGATGCCAATATCCGTATGGAGCAGGTTATTCAGGCAAGAAGCATCAATAATTTCCTTAGAACCATTCATAACTGAAAATAACTAAAGACAATTTGCAAGTGACATTTGTCACTTAAAAATATGATATTTGTTTTTGTATTCCAATGACGTTTGGTACTTATGCCAGCGTCATTTTTTTTATATCCTAAAGCAGTCAAATATAAAAAACCGACAGAGAAGAAAAAGAGTACTGAATAGGGGAGGAATGTTATGAGTTCAGCAAAAAAAGAGAATTCTTCTAGAAAATGGATTTCTGAGATGGGGACGCTGTGGGCGCTTATTACATTGTGCATTGTCGGTGCATTTATAAGTCCCAGCTTTTTAAAAGGTGCGAACATTATAAATGTCATGAGACAGATTTCCATAAATGGAATCATAGCCTTGGGAATGACTTTTGTGTGCCTGACAGGAGGTGTTGATCTTTCTGTAGGATCACAGGTAGCAGTATATGGAATCATGATAGCACAGATGCTTAAAAACAACGTGAGTCCTTTTATAGCAATACCACTCACTCTTGCAGTTGCTATACTGATTGGCTTTTTGAACGGACTCGGAATTGCAAAAGGAAAACTTGCTCCGTTTATCATGACTCTTGGTTCCATGACAGCATTAAGGGGATTATCAAAATATATATCAAACGGATCGCCTCAAAACTGGAGAGCAACAGGTATTGATATCAAATTTATCGGGCAGGGATATGTCGGGTTTATTCCAGTACCTGTAATCATTTTTCTGGTGATGTTCCTCATCGGTTTTTATATCCTTCGTTATACTTGGTTTGGAAGAAGCGTATATGCTATTGGAGATAACCGTGAGGCTGCACGTCTTAATGGAATAAATGTTGAACGGACACAGCTTATCTGTTTCATTATCACAGCTTTTGTGAGCTTCATGTCAGCACTTGTTCTGACCTCCAAGCTTTCCTCCTGTGACCCGACAGCAGGTGAGGGTTACGAGTTGGACGCACTTTCTATGTGCTACATCGGAGGTATATCCACCATGGGTGGTGTCGGTAAAATATCAGGAACCCTTATTGGTGCTTGCCTGCTTACGATTTTATCAAACATTATGAACCTGGTTGGTATCAATTCTTATATGCAGAATATCGTACAGGGTCTGATAGTGATTTTTGCAGTACTGATTGGTGGTATCTCCGCTAAGAAAAAATAATTGGTTCGATTTTACTTTCGGGACGAAGATGGGATAAAACTTTTCGGTTCCCGATGTGAAATAAAACTGGCGAAAGCATAATTCGTCGAAACTTTAATGTATCTTTTTAAAGGATAAGGAGGAAAAAATGAATAAGAAAGTATTGTCTGCATTATTAACAGGGGTGATGGTAGTATCTTTATCTGGCTGTGGATCAGCTCCGGCTGAAACTAAGACTGAGGAGCCTGCTAAGGAAGCAGCTGCAACAGAGGAAACTGTAGCTGAAACTTCTGAAGAGACAACGGAAGAGGCTTCTGTAGAAGAGTCCACTGAGGAAGCAGCAACAGAAGATGCTGCAACAGAGGAAGTGGCTGCAACAGACGAACCTAGCGGAGATGAAGCTTTTACAATCGGTTATGCACAGAGAGCAACAGATGCTGCTTATACAATCGCAATTAAGGAGAGAAACCAGGAGTATGCAAAAGAGCATTATCCTAATCTTGAATGGGTTGAGACAGATGCTCAGGGTGACGTAGCAACTCAGGCTGCAAATATAGAGGATCTTATATCCAGAGGAGTTGACTTAATCATGGTATCTCCTCTTACTTCAGACGGTTTGACTGATGCTGTTGCAGAGGCAATGGATGCTGGTATTCCTGTTGTAACTATGGACCGAGAAGTAGATACACCAGTTACTGTAAAGGTTGTAGCTGATAACAAGGAAATGGGTGTTATGGCTGCTGATAAGCTTGCAGAAATGATGGGAGGCAAAGGTAATATTATAGAAGTATGCGGAACAACCGGTTCATCTGCTGCAATCGATCGTCAGGCTGGTTTTGAAGAGACGATTGCTTCAAAGTACCCTGATATAAAGATTGTTGATTCACAGGATTGTGATTTCAATTCTGCAAAAGCTGCTTCTTACATGGAAGATATGCTCCAGAAGTATGGTGAAGGTGAAATACAGGCAATTTACTGTCACAATGATCCTATGGCAGAAGCTGTAGCAGAGACTGTAGTTGCTGCAGGACGTGATAGTGAAGGCATCCTTATTACAGGTATGGATGGTGAAGAGGCTGCATTTCAGATGGTTGAGAACGGGCAGATGGCATTCACAATTATCTATCCTACAATGTCTCCCGAGGCTATGATCGCTGCATACAATGTACTTACAAACCAGCCACAGGATGAGGTTGTTAACTGTATACCGACTCTTGTATCAAAAGATAACGTTGCTGAGCACCTTGGAACAGGTCTTCAGTAATCAAATGTGAAGGAAGAAAACGCTCATGTTAAAGATGAATCATATTTCAAAGTCTTTCCCGGGTGTCAAGGCACTGGATGATCTCTCAATTGAACTATGCGATGGAGATATACTGGGGTTAGTTGGAGAAAATGGTGCAGGAAAATCCACTCTGATGAAGATTCTGTCCGGAGCTTATACTCTTGATGAGGGAGAAATCATTATTGATGGTGAAAAGATAGAACATCCTACTCCAGCTCTCATGATTGAAAAGGGAGTGGCGGTTATCTATCAAGAGCTCATGCTCTTACCTCATTTTACTGTGGCGGAAAACATATATCAGAACAGGTATCCTACAGATAAATTCAGTAAAATCGATTTTGCAAAGATGAAAGCTGATGCTCAGGAGGTTCTTGATCGTGTAAACCTTCCGGTTGATCCCGGTGAATACGTAGGAAACTTAAGCGTAGCCAAAAGACAGATGGTTGAAATTGCTAAGGCGCTGTCCAAGAATGCGAAGATAATAGTTCTTGATGAGCCTACAGCAGTCCTTGCAGATGAAGAATTAAAGACACTTTTTGAGCTGGTAAAATCGCTCTCAAAACAGGGAATATCCTTTGTCTATATTTCTCATCGTTTAAAGGAAATATTCGAACTATGTAATAAGGTTACAATCATGAAGGATGGGAAGCTTGTCGAGAATGGCATGACGAGTGATTACGATACGGATAAACTTGTTGAAAAGATGGTTGGTCGTGAGATGGGCGATATCTATCCTTCAAGAGATGTGAAAATAGGAGACGTAGTCCTTAAGGTTGATGGTCTGACAAGGAAGGGTGTCCTTGATAATGTATCCCTGGAACTGCATAAAGGCGAGGTTCTTGGCCTTGCAGGCCTTGCAGGTTCAGGAAGAACCGAGACACTAAGAGCAATTATCGGTGCTGATAAAATTGATAGTGGAACACTTACACTTTTTGGAAAAGAGTGTAAGTTTGATAACATCAAACAGGCACTCGAGGCAGGCTTTGGTATTGTCCCTGAGGAGAGAAAGGTTGAAGGCCTTCAGCTGAACAACAGTCTTGTGTTTAATATTTCCCTTCCGGCATTGCCCTTATATAGCAATAAGTTTGGCAAGATTGTCAGGAAGAAGGAAAGGGATGCAGCTGATAAGTATATAAAGCTTTTCAATATAAGAACTCCGGGAAGAGATGCCAATGTGAAAAATCTCTCCGGAGGGAATCAGCAAAAAGTGGTTCTTGGTAAGTGGATTGCTGCTGATTGCAAAATACTTCTTGTAGATGAACCTACCAGAGGTGTCGATGTGGGCTCAAAACGCGAAATCTACACAATACTGAATTCACTTTTGGAGCAGGGACTCTCTATTATAATGGTTAGTTCAGAGTTACCTGAACTTATAGGAACCTGCGACAGAATCTGTGTTATGAATGAGGGTAGAATTACAGGTGAGCTGCAAAAGGACGAGTTCTCAGAAGAAACAATAATGAGATACGCTACTATGTAAAGATATACAGGACTATGGGAACTATATATAATTGTTCCAGTAGTCCTGCTTTTCTTTGAAAAGGAGCATATATGAGTAAAAACAGATACCAGGCAATTTTTATGGACATTGACGGAACTCTTTTAAATTCTGATCACAGAATATCAGAGAAGACAGTTAAGGCACTTAGGACTTGGATAAATTCTGGAAGAGAGCTTATCCTGGCGTCATCAAGAGGATTATCCGGCATAGAACCGATTGTTCGAAGATATGATCTTAGTTGTTCGATAATTGCTCTTGGAGGTTCTGTTATCAAAGACAAGAATGACACCATTATATATGAAAAGGGAATGAATATTGAAACTGTAAAAAAGGTGCTGGATTTTTCAACTCATGAAAAGCAGCCTGTATCCTGGAGTGCGTATTCTGTAGATAAATGGATTGCAAACAGTATAGATGATCCGAAGATTGTAAAAGAGGCGGAAATAGTTGAAGCGTCCCCCACAGGCTGTGACCTTTCACAGTTTGCAAATGACGAAAAGATAGGAAAAGTACTGTTTTTTTGTGATCCCGGGACAATAAATGCAATTGAAGCAAAATTGATAATAAGTTTTCCTCAGCTTTCGATTGCGAAGTCATCGGACATCTTGTTGGAAGTAAATCCGAAAGGGATAAGTAAAGCGAGCGCAGTAAGTGAATACTGCAAGTTAAAGGATATAGCATTAGAAGATACAATTGCTTTTGGAGATAATTATAACGATCTTCACATGCTTGAAATAGTAGGAAGACCGATTGTAATGGGAAATGCTCCAGTAGATATACGCAATAGATTTGATATGATCACGTTGGATAATAACCACGATGGGGTTGCTGTGGCTATTTCAAAAATAATGTTTTGGAAAAAATGAAATGTACATAGAATAGTTGAACGTTCTACCAACTTCGCTGGAGGTGGTTTTCTGCGGGGGGGAAGAAAAGATGAGGTGTTCTTGAACATTTCTATATATTTGTAATAGGGTAAATAAAGATTCGGAAAACTGAAAAAAGGAAAAGCACCCGCTTTCATGGTATGATTGTTTTCTTCGAAAAAAATAATCTAACGAAAGAGGTGCTTTCCATGTACAACAGTATACTACAGTTTACCAAAAATGATATCTATAAGATTGAAGCAAGCGTAAGAGATCTTCCTGATGCATACCAAGATTGGGTTTGTAGTATCAGCTCTGTTCATGTCTTACATCTGGACGGATCTGATTGTTGGAGAGATTAGTAGGCATTGGGCAAGCTACGACATGATCTGGGGGATATTCCTGGGAGTAACAACTTTCTTGATTATTATGTATTTCCACTGGCGTGACTATGACAGCCTGGCGCCGATATAATGCCACAATAATTTAAAAAGCTTCTTTGTCAGCCTTGACGGCTGATAAAGAAGCTTTAGCTATTTATAGAATCGAAAACTATTTTTTCAAGGTATTCTTTTTTAGAAAAATCACTGCCATCAGAAAAATAGGCATTATATGCAACTAATGCAGTTCTAACGTATCTTGCATTCTTTTCAAATAATTCCCTATTGATCATAAAGCCTTGTTCATCTATGAATTGACAGCAAAATGTAACGGTAGTTCGTGTGTTACCTTCTCTAAACGGATGGATTTTCCATAGCTTAGCTAGAGAATCACAAAATTCCTTGGATGCTTCATTAGTGTCCATGCATTTCCAGTCTTTGGATCTCATGTCAGACAAAACGTGATGAACATCTGTAACTATATCAAAAGGATCAGAATATTCTACAGATTGACCGCCAAGAACATCTTCTTCTTTGTAGATAGCAATATTTCTAGGTTGTCCAGCCCAATCAAATAGATCCTGAAAGATGTATTCATGCATTCTAAAAAAATGCTCGGTATGATAATCACCGGGAAGTTTATTTAGAGCTATTTCCTTAAGCCTGTAAACAACATAATCTGCTTCAGCAGAATCTAGGATTTCTTGGTCTTTAATTCCAAGTTTGTTTTTTAGGACAGGAACGTCATCGTAAAGATAAGGGTCACGCATCTGCAGACTCCTTCATCTTGTATTTTTTATCAAGATACTTTTTTGCATCTTCCATAGTCACTTCGCCACGTTTTTCTTTTTCTATATATTCTTTAAAATCCTGGGTAGGCTCTAATCCGTCTACCTTGATCATGCCTATTGCATAATCCCATGCCTGAGTATTTGTCATAGTAATTTCCTCCATTAAGTAAGTAGATTATATCAAAAAAAAATGAATAAATCATTTCCTGATTTCAAGAGAAATAGCTTAATTTCGGATGTAATAACCACATGATAGATCTTATTGTAGGGATAAATCCTGATGTAACTATCTAAGCTATTGCCAAGAGCAAGAAACGTTCTGCCAAAAAGATTCGTAAAGCGCTGAAGAAGCAGCTGCAGTACATACGCCGTGACAGAGGTTATATCGACTGGCTGGCAGGCTATGGATACACTCCCGGCGAAAAGCAGCTGGCTTTGATCGAAGCCATTGATAAGCTGGTTGAACAGCAGCAGTACATGTATGACAACAAGATTCACACTGTTGAGAACAGGATTGTAAACATCTCGCAGCCATACATCAGACCTATTGTCAGAGGAAAGAGCAAATCCCCAACAGAGTTTGGAGCCAAGCTTGATCTGAGCGTTGAAAATGGCCTTGGAAGGATTGAAAAGATATCCTTTGATGCATATAACGAAAGCGAAGTGCTTATTCCAGCCATAGAAAACTACTACAAGCGCAACGGGCATTATCCGGAAAGAGTCCTTGCAGATAAGATTTACAGAAACAGAGCAAATCTCGATTATTGCAGGGAACATGGAATAAGGCTAGCCGGACCGGCACTTGGAAGATCTGGCAAGAATGCAGTTATCGATAAGCGTACAGAGTACATTGATAGTGTAGACAGAATTGAAGTTGAGCGTAAGTTTGGATTATCAAAGCACAGCCACGGGCTGGGACTGATAATGACAAAGCGTGAAGATACAACACGTAGCTCGATTGTGCTGTCAGTCATCTCAATGAACCTGGATAGCCTGTTAAGGCTTTCTTTGTTTCAAAAATTGATTTTGATTTTTTCAAGGTACAATTGTTGTTATATTTTATGCGAAAGCGTCGGCTGAAAAATCAGCCGGTTGCTGAGCATACACTAAATAATAGTAAGATGAGTGCGGTTTTCGTTGAAATGCGAAAACCGCATTTTTTCTTATGGGGTAATTTCTCCATGTTCCTATAAATATTTGTAGATGGGCATATACTGTACTTTTTGTTAGTGGTGCATTGGAATGAAGCATGAAAGAACATCTAAAGAGAATCGAAGCTGTGTGAACGACATGAAGCATTTTATGAGCAAGGCATAGGTTACTTATGCAAAAGGTATTTTGGGTTATAAATAAATATAAGCTTTGAAGAAAGAGCCTTTAAAGGAAATAAAAGAATTACTAGTCTGGTAATTGGTAATAATGTTACAACAATAAATGAAAGTGCTTTTGCCGGATGTAGCAACTTGAAGAAGGCAGTAATAGGCACAGACTTGGAAATAATAGGCGCTAAGGCGTTTAGTAAATGTAAAAAACTCAAAAATATAAGTATTAAGTCTAAAAAGATAACATAGTTAAATTTTCAGTCTCTGAAAAGATAGAGTATGCTCTATCTGCTCTATCTTTTCTTTTTCATTGCATTAAATTCTTCTTTTCTGACACGTATGTCATATCGGCGAAGAGGCGCAATTCTTCAAGGTAAGCGCAACATTATGACACTTTTGTCATTGGTGTTGCGTTTGTTTTATGCTATGATTTTGTTCGGGTTTTATCACCTACAACAGAGCTAAATGCCACTCCCAAAACCATAATAATAATGTCATCCAACGGTCCTGGAGCAAGATTCAACGGTGAAAGAACATACAGAATCGTCAATGCTATTATTATTCTTTTTACCATCAGATTATTCATAAGGTTCTCCCTGAATAATAACGAAATTGCTTCGCGCTGATGAATATGTTTACCAGTAACGCTGACGAAATAGTTTACCACCTGTACAAGTGGATATTATTCCTGAATTTGAGGCTTGGATGAGACGTCAAATAGGCTATCATATGTATTCTGCGACAGAAACTATTGAAAGAGCTAAAAGCAGGATAGGAGAGACCAAGTACAATCTTGCTTTTAACAATTGCGAACATTTTGCATTATGGTGCAAAACCGGTCTGACAGAATCTATACAGGTTGAAGATTTTTTTAAAAGGTTACTTACTGGATATGCAGGAAGCTATGAGAACTTAGAGGAAATGCTATATAGAGCATAGCTTTTGTAAATATCTGAAACAAATGTTTTGTTATGACCGCAAGGAGGATAAGTTATGTCATTAGAAAGCAGATTGATAGATACATTGGTCGCATCTCTTGAAGACGATGGTAAAAGCATAGGAGAAGAAAACTATAAAAGAATCTATATCGTTATTTATGATTATGATGCAGGAAATGAAAAGTGTATTCATGCATACATAAAATGGGAAATAAAGCTATTAGAGAATAAACAATATGTGATAACAAAAGGCTTTGATGAATGCGTGCTCATTTTTGCAAATAATGAATTTGAACGTTTTTCACAAGCCCTTCGAGCCCTACCAGAAAAGGAACCTTACAACCGGCTATTATGTCGCTTCTTTTTAGCTAGTTCTGACGATGTTGAGCTGGATAAAAAAGGGCGTTTGGGACTTTTTTCAAAGGCTTATGCTAATCATGGAAATTGGCAAAATGAAGTCGTAATTATTGGTAAGGGTAATGTCGCCCAGATTTGGGATAAGACCACTCTGATTGGAAATCCTGATTTAATAGATTATGTGTGGAAAAAATATGAGGAGATAGTAAATTAGATGTAATCTGTATATACATGTTAAAACATTGCTACGCATAATACTGAAAAAAAGC
>NZ_AUJI01000055.1 GCF_000424145.1 Butyrivibrio sp. AC2005 | reverse complement strand
GTGGCCTTGCTATTGCAGTATCAGGTATTTTTACTGTTCTCTTGGCTTCTGTTTTTGCAGGTCTGCACTGATCGTAATTATTTACAATGTATATAAATAATGGTATATTTTAACTGTTATTTGTAGTATTTCATTTATATATTGTTGTTAGTAGAGCCTTGGATTTTCCAGGGCTTTTATTTTTATCCGAACCTTTGAAAAATCCGAACCCTTGACGTACATTCCTCTCAGAAGGAAGAAAGGAAAACACAAACAACCATACACCAGTTAAGCGATTAGGAGGAAGAGCCATGAGATTTAACGATGTTCAGGATACAAGAAAAGCAGAAGGAAGAAAAGAGCAGAGAGATGCAGCTGTTCAGAAGATATATTCACAGCTTTTGGAGAGACTTTCATGTGTAAATATGTGTAACAGAAAAGCTGTAATGGCATTTGGTGCAACATTTACTATCTGAGTTTAAGGAGGGAAATAGTATGGCAGAGAGGATTGTTCAGACAGCAGGCAGAGATCAGCTTGGGGATTTTGCTCCTGAGTTTGCACATTTCAATGATGATGTTCTCTTTGGTGAGAACTGGAATAATGAGGATATTGACCTAAAGACCAGGAGTATCATCACTGTGGTTGCGCTCATGGCACAGGGACTTACAGATATTTCCTTTAAACATCATCTGGAGAATGCCAAGAAAAATGGTGTTACCCAAAAAGAGATTGCGGCTGTGATAACTCATGCAGCATTCTATTCGGGATGGCCTAAAGCCTGGGCAGCATTTCGAATGGCAAAGGAAGTATATGAAGTTAGCTAAATGAAATTATAAAAATGGATTAATGAAGAAATCCGGATTCTTGTCATGTAGAATCCGGATTATATTTGTATAAAAACCATTGTTTCTAGAAGGGGGTATGTGCTTCGTTATATGTTGGTAACCTGCGCTTATTGTTGTAAAAAAGCATCGCTCATGCCTGAGGATAGATTGTGCACGATTAGACTATCATCTATAATTGTTTAAACGGATTGTGAACTATATAGAGGTTAATGAGATGGATTACATGCATACTGTTCAGTACTATGAGACTGATAAAATGGGAATAACTCATCACTCCAACTACATAAGGTGGATGGAGGAAGCAAGGATAGACTTTCTTTCGCAGATAGGATGGGACTATGTAAGAATTGAGGAAATGGGGATTATTTCACCTGTTCTTAGCGTGACGTGCGATTTCAAGAAAACAACAACCTTCTCTGATAAGGTGGCTATAAATGTAAACGTTGAAGAATTCAAGGGTGTAAAGCTTCATTTGGCATATGAGATGAAAAATCGAGACGGTGAGGTTGTATGTCTTGGAAAATCTTCCCATGCTTTTCTTAATAAAGAAGGTCGTCCCATAAGGATGAAGCAGGAATATCCGGAACTGTTTGAGGCACTAAATAAGGTTAGCGAAGCCTAAAGTATATTTAGAGAAAGAGAGGAGATAGGCATATGCAGTTTATAATCAAGGCTTATGATGGGGAAGGAATGCTTGAAAAGAGGTTGGATGTGCGTCCACGCCATCTTGAAGGCATGAACAAGCTAAGTGATCATATCATCTGCGCAGGAGGACTTTTGGATGAAGAAGGCAAGATGAAGGGATCGGCCCTTATCATGGAATTTGATTCCAGGCAAGAGCTTGATGAATACATTAAAAACGAGCCCTATGTATTAGAGGGTGTCTGGGAAAAAATCGATATTGATATAATAAATGTAGTCATCGCAAATGGCATAAAATAATACGTTAGGAAGATAATGATGAGAACACTTTTTATTGGTAACAGTCACACATATTTTAATGACATTCATAAAATCTATATGAACGATATGAAGTAAATGCAGATGGATTATTTTTGGAAACAGCAGGACGATCTTCCTGCAGGTATAGGGTATGGCTTATTTAGCATAGAGCATATCATAAGTATTGTTGTTGTCCTGGCTCTTGTGGTTTTAGCAGCCATCCTTATTAATCACTTCAGCGAAGATAAAAAGGAACAGATAAGTAAAACTATTCCGGTAACGATGCTGATACTTGAGGTTTTTAAAGACCTTTATCTTGTAAGGGTAGGGCATTTCGGTATAGGATATCTGCCGCTTCACATATGCAGCATTGGAATATTTGTCTTTCTTATAAGTGAATATGCTCCATTTGCGAAGATTAAGGAAATATTTGGTGAGATAGCATATATCCTCATAATGCCAGCATCATTATGCGCGCTTATTTTCCCAGACTGGGCAGATTTTTACCCTGTTTGGAATTTCATGAACTTGTACAGCTATTTATGGCACGGACTACTTATACTGTATCCGATACTTCTAAAGTGGGAAGGGAAATTTAAACCTGATCTCAGACATATTCATTATGAGATCATTTTCCTTATGATTGTGGTTCCTCCAATACTCCTGTTTGATAAGAAATTTGGATGTAATTATTTTTTTGTAAACTGGCCTTTAAAGGGGACACCACTTGCTTTAATCGCATATATATTTGGCATGAAATATTACCTTGTGGGATATGGTATACTTGCACTTGCAGCTCTTATTATGATGTATGTCGTTACGGGTATTATTGATAAGCATAAATGAAGGCTGTTCACTTGGTAGTGAGCAGCCTAAAATTTGTAATGAAAGACAAGTTGAAATACTTCTGGTCAAGTCCTTAATTGTGTATAAAATTTTCAACCTTTTTTGAATTTGAATTCAGTGTCCTTCGCTCCGGTTTTCTTTAGCTTTTTAACTATGCGCTTATAGGTCTTCTTATTCTTACATATAATTGTAATCTTAGCGCCTTTCTTTAATTTCTTTAAGCATCGTTTGCCTATTGACTGAAGATTGTTGGCATTGATTGTTATTTCCTTAAGCGCATCACATCCCTCAAAAGCATTTGCTCCAATCATTACGACATTGCTGCCAACCTTAGCCTTCTTTAACTTCTTAAGCTTTTTAAAAGCACCGTCTCCAATCATCGTAATCTTGTAAACTACTCCCTGATAGGAAACAGTTGCACCTACTTTTATACTTTTAGCCTTCTTATCCTTAATACCGGTAACAGTAACATACTTATTACCCTGATCATTTACAGTATAAGAATAACCTTCTGCCTCAAACTCCGTAACAACAGCCTTTATCTCTTTTTTACCATCATAATCTGCCGAAACATCAGAAGAATCCTCCGTAATATTTTCCGAGGAATTCGGTATAGAGTTCATATCCACCTGGAAAACAATTTCCTTAAAGTAAAAGTCAACTGCATGGTCAGGGGCAGCTAATAGAAATGCAATTTTTTGACAGGGCTTATCCGAGTGACTTTGTTCAGTAGTTATAACAAATTCATTAGAAAAATCTTGCCATGTAGTCTCGAAAGAAAATTTGCCAATACAAGCCCAATGTATGTATTCATTTGGATTAGCGTTTGCCCACGTTTCTACAATTATCTATCAAGAGAAATAAATCTTGTGTAATACTTAAAAATAACTTTTTCATAACTGCAGTCTGGCATGAACCGGACTGCATCCTCCCTAAAAATACAGCTGCGATGAGCAGCTTTTTTTATTCTGAATTATATTACCGTAGGCATTTTTAATTTTACTTTAAGGGCGATTTTATTTCTTTTTTACAGAAAAGAGAGATAATTATCATAGGTTAGTGCGTGGTGGGAAGGAATCCTGCCAATATGGTTCTTTGTATGTAGTTTTGGAAGGAGCCGAAATATGAAAAGAACGTTTATCTCATTGCTGTTTATTTTATCAATCCTGGTAAGTGTGCCCATGAGGGCAGATGCAGCATTTCCACTTAAAGAATCTAACAGTGACACAGCTTCAGTAGAAGCTGAAGAATATTATAATAAGCTTCCGCAGGGAGTCAGGAATGCCTTTGAATCCTATGGATGGCGTGTGATCATAACTGATGTTTTCAAGGTTAATTATATATCTGCTTTATATAACGGTGCTCCTAAAGGCGGATATGTTGCAGGTTATACGGAAACATTATCAAAGAGCATAGTTCTTGCCAATACGGATGCCGGAGCAGCGATTAATCATGAGATGGGCCATTTCTTTGATTATATTTTGGCTGGGAATGTGTCAGAATCTCAGGAGTTTTATTCTATTTACAGTGCGGAATGTGCAAATTTTGATGGCGGTGGCAATTCTTATGCCATGTCAGATCCAACAGAGTATTTTGCTGAAGCTTTCAGAGAATATGTTGAATGCGCAGGATATCTTAAGGCCAGATGCCCTGATACATATGCTGTCCTTGATGGACTGGTCAGCCCCTATGGAAGGACACAGACAGATGCCGTGACTGATTATGCGAGATGTAATTCCCATGTCGTATCTGAGACAGCAAGGCAGGCTGCTAATAAATTTAAGGATCTGGCGGTGCTTGCGGTAGACAAAGTGCTGGGAAGTGACAACGCAGCTTCCAGAACACTAGATGGTTGGTTAGACAAAGCAAGTAATACGTATCAGGAAATCAAAGATAACCCAAGAGAATGGGGAAGGGAGCTTGCTGAGAAAGCCAATGACAAAATCCATAACTCAGATCCAGAAGCTTTAGGTTCCGCAGCTGCAGAGAAGATTAACAAAAAGTTCAAAGAGCTGGATGAATTTGCAGAATCAACTGATTGGGAGCAAAAAGGAAGAGATGCAGCAGAAAAGGTGAAGAACTTTTTGGAGGGGGATGGAGTAAGGTCAAAAAGATTTTTGTTTGAAACGGATGTTTAAAAAACGATTCGCTTATTATCTCAGGTAATGTGTTATATCAGATGATTATGAAAACAAGTGCGGTAATTGCCATAAACAGCTCCGTACCGGAGAGAAATACTGTAAGTATTGTGGAACAAAGCGTGGTGAAGGTGCATTTAAGCCATATCGAAATGTCTCTTACTGATTGTATGGACCATGTGGAACATATTTTTATAAATGTCATCATTGCGGGAAAATATTTGAGTACTGGACTATTGGCTCAAGTGATGTAAAGCATTGTCCTTCCTGTGGAAGCGAGGTTGAGGAGACAGATTATAAGGAAGATGAGTAATTAAAATATATAATGATGTAGGTGCCAAAAGTCACATTTATACGTGACCTTGACATATTTTTTGAACATTGATAACTGAATAAAACTATGTTTGAGAGACTTTGAAATTTTTTCTGTAAATAAGGAAATCCTATGATAATTTAGGTTCATGAAGGATGTGGTCAGATTGGCTACATCCTTTTTTGAATATACAGTCTGCTATCTTATATGTCAATGATTTTCTTATATTGTTTTGTGGCTATACTTGGTATATAATTTAGTCACAAAGGAGGTGCACGTTATGCAGATAGTTCCAATGAGAGATTTAAAAAACACTGTAGAAATAGAACGCAGATGTGCTGAATCAAATGAGCCTGTCTTTGTTACCAAAAATGGATATGGCCGGCTTGTTGTGATGGATATAGATTATTATGAACGTACTATGAGAAAGATTGATGAGGCTTCTCTTGTCAACAGGGGTATTTCAGACTACGAGAACGGCCGGACTGTCGATGGAAGGAAATCTTTGAAGAAGCTGAGAGAAAAACATGGTCTTTGAAGGATATGATTACGATTTTACCGAAATTGCAGAAGCTGATATCGATGAGACCCTTTCGTATATCGAAGATGATTTAGCAAATCCAGATGCAGCGGCTGCATTTGCAGATACTCTTGAAGATAAGCTTGAAGAAATATGCAAGAATCCCAAAACAGGGCGACCTGTCGAGAATCCTTTCTTAAAGCGTGATGATGTTCGCAGATTCCTTGTTGATAACTACATTGCCTACTACATTATTGACGATGAAAATGCAAGGGTTGTCGTTCTTAGAGTGGTTTATGGTAAACGTGATCAGGATAAGATTTTGAAGGATTTATGACACCACAGTCCTTGCTATATAGCACATAATATATCTAAAAATCGGAGATGCTCATATTGAACACCTCCGATTTTACCGTTTTATTTAACCTTTACACTCTTAGATTTGCTCCACTTGGAGTATATCTTTTCTCCGCCAGATTTCTTATATGTTCGGATTCTGACATAGTATTTTTTCTTAGACGTAAGTTTCTTTATAGTCTTTGATGTCCTCTTAGTCTTGTCTAAGTTAGAGCCGGAAATATACCCGTAAAAAAAGATTTTATCTTTGCTTCCATTTTGGCTGTTTGCTATCATGCAGGCATAATAACCTTCTGATATTGTTTTGAAGTGAACATGATCTACAGGATCAGGTAAAACCTTCTTAGCGTGTGCGCTTGGAAAGGAAGCGTGCCGCCAGCAGATAAAAACCAGATACATTAGACTTCCGGATCTTCTCTTGGAGTACGGAGACACTGTTCTTATCCCCAGTCAGGAGAAACGCATGCTCAACAAGTATGCCAAAGTACCGCTCCTGATCCTGGATGAATGGCTTATGGCAGATATTTCAAAAGAAGAACTTCATTTCCTTTTTGAGCTTATGGAAAGACGGTCTGATTCCTCGTCCACCATCTTCTGTACTCAGTATTCTAAAAAGGACTGGATCAAAAAGCTTGGTGAAGGAGTCTATGCTGAGGCTATAGTAGACAGATTTGCTTATACAACTACCTGGGTCGAAACAGGCAAAACAAACATGCGTAGATACTGCAGTAAACGACAATAATCTACCAAGTGGGGCTGAACTGCGAACCGGTGGTTCGCAATAAAAAAACAATGGTGCTGAGCAAAGCTCAGCACCGGTGCCCTTGGCACGAAATAATCATAAGGCACAGGGAAGCCAGGAAATTCGCAGATGGCGACACAGAAGTAGTTGTTGCAACAGACGCTATTGGCATGGGCATGAACCTGCCGATCAGAAGAATCGTGTTCCTTCAGACAATATAATTCGACGGTGTGGATGGTCCTCAAGAACATCAGAAGGAAAAGAGAAAACAAATAAGTTCATCCCACAGTCTGGACGAAAAGACTGTGGGACTTTTATATCATAAAAGTTACTATCATAATAAGTGTAGAATCCCATTGATCTGATATGAGCATTGAAGCCTGAACACAGTTGCTGCGTCGTTTAGATCAATGTCTGTAATTTCTGTAATCTTGGTCATCCTGTAATTCATGGTGTTTCTATGTAGGAATAGTGCATCTGCAGTATCCTTTATGGAGCAGGACAGGCTCAGAAAGACCTTTAAAGTTTCAACAAGATCTGAGTCGTGCTCAAGGTCATAACGGTGAAGCTTATATAGAGCGGGATGTATATAGGACTGCAAAAGGCTTATATCCGATACATGGTTAAGAAGATGGTAAAATCTGTAGTCTTCATATCTGTGTACTTTAGACGGATTTCCAATTTGTTTCCCTATACGATATGCCTCCTGAGCATATTGGAAACTCTGAGGGAAAAGGGAAGCCGAATTAAACTCCGGGCTTATTCCTACATCCGATACATTTTTTAGAAGTTCATCGTTATTTTCTATGTCACCTATTATGCCGATATATGAAGAGATAACAACAACAAGTTCTCTGAAGATGAATATTGTGTTCCCGGGTATCATGGAGTCAAGAGTTCTTTTGATAAAAAAGAGCTCATGTCTTGAGTGATGGATTGGCTTTAATACCACACAAAACGTATGCTCAGGTAGTTTGGGCAGCATTTTCTCAGTACTCTTTAAATCTTCCTCACTTCCATCAAGAAGCTTAATATACATATCCGTATCGTCCTTTGACAGATCAGGATATGTATTATGTATATTGATAAAAGCTGACAAAAATTCACTTATCTTTGGCAGATATGTCTTGTGAAATGATGTGAGACCACGGTTGTTATCGAGCAAAACAAGATATGCTACCGGCCTGTTTTCTATGAAAAGCTGTGAAGCAAGTTTCTCTTCTGTAGAGCTGGTGCATGTGACCTGAAAGCAGGCAGAAGTCTTGGGAAGACTCTGGGCAGGCATAAGCTCGTTCATCGCATTAATAAACTCAAAAGTGCAGGATCCTTTCTCTATATATCGCTGCCACAAAGGGTCAGTGATGGATACGGAAGTGGAGTGCGCAAGAACTTTAAATCCTAAGTCTGCAAGAACAATGGATCTGTCCAGGAAAAGGGCAGATTTGTTTATGAGCTCCGTTATGGAGATATTTTCCTTGGACAGCTCTTTCAGATGTCTGAATCTGCTCTCGTGGTCAGTGGCTCTGAAAAATGCAGAAGTAAGAGCGTTCATACAGTTCATCATCTCTTTATCTGTTGTATATATAAATGAGATATTTTCAGGAAGTCCTTTTGTTGTTGTGAGAATACAGGGGAATTTTTCAGTTTCTCTGATAGTATCAGTATCCACTTTTCCAATATAGAGGCACGAAGGATCATCTAATGGCATGTCATCAGACAAAAATGAAAAGTGCGTAAGTTCCGGATTTGAATTCCCCACGTTTATGCTGCAGTTGCAGCTTTTCTTCATTATTTCAGCTATTTCTTCAAAGTTCATAAAATCTATCTCCATTTGCGTTGTGCATCAAGCACAATATATGCTCATCTGTTTATGCAGGCAAAATCTAGACCATTATTTTATGGCCCAGTAAAATTATTGTATTCATTGATGTTCATGGATGCAACTCTAAATCGAAACATTGTTGTAGTCTATGCACAATAAGTAGCATTTATATGTTTAAAGGAGGTACTTATGGCTTACGAAAAATTGTTTAAAAGTGGGCGTATAGGGGGAGTGCGAATCAAGAACCGCACAGTAATGCCTGCGATGGGAGTTTCGCTGGCAGATCCAACAGGAGAAGCTAACGAGCACATTATCAGATACTACGAAGACCGTGCAAAAGGCGGTGTGGGTCTCATTATCACTGAAATCACAAGAGTAGATGAGGTAGAAGGTATTGGTACACCTAATCAGCTGGGAGCTACAGATTCCAGACATGTTCCTCATCTCGAGAGGCTTGCTGAGCGTGTACACAAATATGGAACAAAAATCCTTGTTCAGCTTCAGCATCCAGGAAGGGAAAATAAATCATCCATGATAGGCGGCAGACAGATTGTTGCTCCTTCACCTGTTATGTGTAAGGTTACTAAGGAAATGCCAAGGGAGATGACAACAGAAGAGTGTTCAGCACTTGTAAAGAATTTCATCAAGGGTGCTGTCATCTGCCAGAAGGCCGGTATGGACGGAATCGAGCTTCACGCAGCTCATGGCTACCTTTTAAATGAATTCCTTTCTCCATATACAAATAAGAGAACGGACAGATATGGCGGATCTTTTGACAACAGAATAAGAATTCTTGAGGAGATAATCACAGGTATAAGATACATGTGTGGTCCCAGATTCCTTATTTCAGTGAGAATTTCAGCTGATGAATTTGTAGAAGGCGGATTAAAGCTTGAGGATACAATCAAGATTGCAAGAACACTTGAGAGCTTCGGCATCGACTGTATCAACGTTTCAAGCGGTATCTATGAATCTGCTACAACAATTATCGAGCCTTCTTCATATCCTCAGGGATGGAAGAAACATCTCGCATCCGCTATCAAGAAAAATGTAAAGATTCCGGTAATTGCAACAAATAACATCAAGGATCCTGAAGTTGCAGAAGCACTTCTTGAGGAGGGCGTTTGTGATTATATCGCTCTTGGCCGTGCTCATCTTGCTGATCCCGAATGGGCAAACAAGGCTAAGGAAGGCAGAGGCGATGAGATCAACAAGTGTATCGGATGTCTATACTGCTTCACTGCACTTTCAGACGGAGGACATATCAAATGTGCCGTTAACCCCAAGTGCGGAAGAGAAGTTGACTATAGCTGCGTAGAAAAGACTGGCAATGGCAGAAAGGTTGCTATCATAGGTGGAGGCCCTGCTGGAATGGTTTCAGCACTCACACTTAAGGAGAGAGGTTTTGAGCCTGTAATTTTTGAAAAGGCAGACTCTCTTGGCGGACAGCTTAATATTGCAACAAAGCCTATCATGAAGGAAAAGCTTCAGGCTTATCTTGATTCTCTTGTTTGCAGAATCAAGAAAAACAACATCGAAGTCAGACTTAATACAGAAGGCACTGTAGATGCTGTAAAGGCACTTGATCCCACAGCTGTTTTTGTTGCGACAGGTGGAACACCTATCGTTCCAGGGCTTCCCGGAGTTGATGGAGCCAATGTTATCACTGCTGAAGAATATCTGATGGGCAAAAAGGAAGTAAAGGGCGACGTTGTAGTAATTGGCGGCGGTGTAACAGGTATGGAAACTGCTGAGACCATTGCAACAAGAGGCGGAAATAAAGTTACTCTTGTAGAGATGACAAAAGACATCGGAAGAGGTCTTTACCGCTCTGTGATCGCTGATTTCACCATCAGATTCGGAAAACTTGGTGTAAATGTCATGACAAGACAGCAGTTCATGTCTGCAGATGAAGAATCAGTTGTTGTAATGAATACAGTAACAAGACAGATGACAAAAATTCCTGCTGGTACAGTAGTTCTTGCACTTGGAGTACGCTCAAATGATGTATCAGCACAGTTTGAAGAGAACTTTGACAATGTAATAGTACTCGGCGATGCAAACTTCCCCGGAAGAATTGCGGAAGCTACAACAGATGCACTTGGCAGAGCATCAACACTGTAAAGGGGAGGTTTTCAGATGAAAGAATTCAAGAATAAAGTTGCACTGATAACCGGTGCAGCAAATGGTTTTGGTAAAGAATTTTTAAAAGAAGCATCAAGGAGAGGCATGCGCATCGCTGCTCTTGATATCGAAAAGGACGAAGTAGAAGCAGCTGCCAAGGAAGCAAAAGAGCTTGGAGCTGCAGAGATCTTCACTATCCAGGCAGATGTAACAAAGGTAGAAGACTGTGAGAGAGCGGTTGATGAAGTTATTGAAAAATTCGGCGCGATTGACCTTCTTATGAATAACGCAGGTGTTGTGGTTCCTGGTGATATCTGGGACACACCGGTTCGAGACTGGGAGTGGATCACACACGCTAACTTCCTTAGCCATGTTTACTTCATGCACAAGGTTATTCCGATCATGATGAAGCAGGGTACACACTGCAATATCGTGAACACATGCTCAGTAGCAGGACTTATCACTTCAAATGGAATGCCCGCTTATCACGCTACAAAGCATGCTGCAGTTGCACTTTCTGAAAGTGTTAGCTATGACCTTCAGGCAAAAGGCGCAGATATTTCCGTTAGCATATATTGTCCGGGATTTGTTCAGACAGACCTTCACCATGCTG
The DNA here is from genome assembly GCF_000424145.1 of Butyrivibrio sp. AC2005. Taxonomy (GTDB): domain Bacteria; phylum Bacillota; class Clostridia; order Lachnospirales; family Lachnospiraceae; genus Butyrivibrio. The sequence goes on along the minus strand of NZ_AUJI01000055.1, from coordinate 14,102 downwards.
AAAGACACCGTCCTGAGCAGTACAAAGATGCATCTGATCCTTACTACACAAGCAAGGAATTCGCTATGGGTCAAAAAATAGCAGAGCAGGTTATTGTCACAGGTATGCCTATAGATTCTGTAGGAATGAGAGTATTTAATGCTATAGAAGAAGATCAGTTCTACATCCTTACTCACCCTATCTATACGACCCTTATCGGTAAACGTGTGACAGACATGCTTGCAGGAAAAGGACCAAACCTCATAGAACTTCGCGGTAAATAAAAGTAATATACTTTCTTCAAAATTGTAAAACAGGCTCTGTTCCAACAAAAAGATGGTACAGAGCCTGAAGTTTGTAATGAATTTTGCTATTTAACGCAGTTACAAAGTTTCAAAATCACTTCTTGTTCACAAGATCCTTAAGAGCCTTACCAGCCTTGAACTTGGGAGCGATAGAAGCAGGAATCTTGATCTCAGCACCAGTCTGAGGATTCTTACCCTTTCTAGCTGCTCTCTTGGAAGTCTCAAAAGTACCAAAGCCAACAAGCTGAACCTTGTCCTTTTTCTTGAGCTGCTTTGAAACAACATCGATGAAAGCTTTAAGTGCTTTCTCTGAGTCTTTCTTTGAAAGACCGGTTTCCTTTGCGATAGCTTCTACGAGTTCTGTCTTATTCATACCGTTTTCCTCCTTCATAAGTGTAGGTTTTGGGCTTACGTGCCCTGTTAGTAGTGATTTTATCGCTATTTCTTTTCTATGTTAAGCGTTTTGGCAGAATTTATGCTGATTTTTTATTGTTTTTCCTATTACTTGTAAAAGGAAATACCAGACTTTAAAATCAATATTGTTTTTTCAGAACAAGACAGAAAGGACTACTAAAAAGATATGACCGAAGAAAAAATAATAAACCTTCGCCCGCATCACCTTCTGTGTACGCAGGGATATAGCGGAAAGGGTTATAACGAGGCATTTGTCCTGAATATGACAATGATAACCAAAAGGATGCGGACAGAACCAGATCTTAAGGTGCGTATCGTTTTTTCCACAGATGACCTTTGCACATATTGTCCAAGAAAACGCGGTGAAGGTATATGTGCAGATGATGCAAAAGTCCTTGTTTTTATAAAGGAGTAAAAGACCTTCTTGATCTTGAAGAGAAGGAATACAGCTATCAGGAGCTTATACATGAGATCCATGATAAGATGGATTCGTCAAAGATGAAGCAGATATGCGGAATTTGTGAGTGGTATCACATGAGTGCATGTGAGAAAAATATTTTGTCCGGCAAGTACCTGCTTGAAAATAGAAGCAATTTAGATAAGAACAAAGTAGTAAGGAATGGAATAAATGTTAGCACTATACGATGTCCTCACAGGAAATGAGGAAGTAGATAAAATAATAGAGAGATTCATAAGTGAAAGACTCCTTGGTCTGATGCAGTTTGACCTTGATATGTACTATTGCGGTATGCTCGATGGACTGAAAAATTTAGATCCTGATGATGAGGAGCTGTATTTTTCTGTGACGGAGGACATATCTCCTGATAACGTGAGCAAAAGGGATGCAAATGAAGCATTCATATCACTGGTAGAGCTACTTGAATCAGATCAGGAGCTTGACCCAAGCATCCTACAGAATTATCAGCTGTACCAGCTGATAAGCGGATACTGTGATCTCGCGGAGGATACCGGAGCTGAGACAATAGAAAGATTCCCAATGAAGGACAGGATGAGGATCCTAAAGGAACTTGAAGAGATAGCAAGAGAATCCGAGTGCACACCTGAAGATATAATAGAAGAGTATGAAGATATCATGAGTTATGATGAGACCTGTTTTACAGACTGGGATTTTCTGCAGCTTGACAGAATGGATTTTGAAGCATTAAAAAGCTCGGATGCAAACGCTTTTCTTGGTATGATAGAACCTGAAGAGACACTTAACATGAAGGCTCAGATACTGAAATTCCCCAGCGGAATAAATAAAGACAATAACGAGGATTAAGTATATGGAAGTAAACGAAAAGGACTGGAAGCTTTTCAGGGAAAGCCTCCCCAAATGGCAGGAGAGGTACATGGAAAAGCTTGTCGAGGAATACATTGAGATCCTGAAGAAGGATGGAAGCGCGTCTGATAAGTACTGGGCTCTCGAAGGACGCATCAAGGCAGACAAGAGAAACCCCGGAGTTGTTATAACGGATATAAAAAGGTCGAACTTTTACATCCACATGAGTTCCCTGCTTCGATACAAGGTTATCACAGTGGATGATCTTTCAGATTTCAGTGAAGAGACCCGCGAAGCCTTAATACACATGGTCTGAGTATATGACCGGAGGACAGATATTGGAAAAACGGAAGATTTTCCAGTACCAGGTGTCTTGATGAGTAAAAATAGAAAAAGAGAAAACTAAAGTTTTTGGTATTTAATTGACATGCAATTTACCTGCATTTCAGCTTTTGTCACAGATACAATATGATAGATGAGATTTAAGCCATGTGCTAAAAAAGGCACACGGCTTTTTTTATTGTAAAGTTGAAAAAGGTTCTGAAAATAATATGATCGGCTTTTAGGGAGTTTTTTTATGAACGAGTTAGAGAATACAAAGAATATCATTGAGAGAAAGTATTATTTTGTAATTTTCGATGCTATAACCAAGTATCTTCGGGAAAATCCTGAAGAATTCTGGTTTGATGGAGATTATTGTTATCAGTATTGGTATGAGCTTGGGTTATGTGATTACAAGATTGTTGAGCTATACTCTGTAATGGATCAGGGAACAAAAATGATGGAAATAGTAGTAGAGGCTAGTATCGAGGTTTTTGATATGTTCGATATTGGATTGAACCGCAATATAACTGAGAAATTACGTATAGGAGCTAACATTGATTTCTGGTATGAGAACTTTGAAGTTGTATATGTTGGACAATATATGAGTAGCTTTTGATAAAGAAAATGAATTTTAGCAATGTGCCAAAAAAGGTACATTGCTTTTTTTATTATGTAATCTATAAGGTACATGACGAATAATATGATCGGAAAACCGGTCAAGAAGGACACCATGAATATGGTACTGGCAGACATAATAACAAATTTCATTGAGGAGAATTCTGAAATTGGAAAATGGACAGATGATACTGAATTAGCAGATTGTGAGCATAAATATATATGCAATCCTGCATTGCCTCAGAATATAGAATTGTGGGATTACGAAATCAAAAATGCTGAAGCTATTGTTTCATATAATGAGGTTAAGCTGGATATATTGGTGGAAGCATTACTCCATGTATCAATTACCGGAATTGATCTGGAAGAAGGTGATGAGATAACAAAGCATTTCCGTATTGAGACTATATTGGATTTTGATCAGTTTAAAATAAAGTATGTCGGTGTGCTAGCTGAGGATTAACAAAGGAGGGAGCTATGAGATATTCAAAAAATACTGTAGAAAAAATTGCTACCCGAAATGATGCAATTGAAGCCCTCGCAGATGATAATAGAGGCGTAAGCCAAGCATTTTGGGAAGAGTTCCTGGGAAATGGTGCTTTGGGACCATTTTTAGCAAAAATCAAGGATGATGATAGTGGTCTGCAGCTGCGGTTTAGAGGAAATAATACTCCGGAAGCTATTACGGTATATTACAACAACCACATGGTATGGAAAATATCTAAGCATACGCGTGGGTACAAGGTTGAAGTAAGTGCCAATCATGCTAAAGGAACACAAAAAACCAAGCTTTTAGAAAAATTGAATAGCGAACCACTATGCTTTGTCACGGACAGTAAGCATGCACAGTCTTATCCATATGTCATAAGGAAGACGTATGATAGCCTTTTTGTTGATATGACGTATAACCTGATGGTGGACTCGATAAAAGATTTTTTTGGAACGGAAAAATATCAGGAAAAGAAAAAGCAGCAAGAGCTGTTCGATGCGCTTGCAGATTCACAAAATGGCTTGTATGTCTATGATCTGGAATTTAAACAGAGAAGAAGCAGATGTGAAAATGAACCTGACATGTTTGCAGTCAGCTATTCTGATGGAAAACCTCAATCTGTTGTGCTGATTGAAGTTAAATCCACGCGGAAAGCTTGCGAAAATGGTATAAGTGGCCTGACAAAGCATCTGGATGGAATGCATCACTACATAACAGAAAGCCCTAACATTAATAACAGAAAGCAGGAAGCGCATGATATTATTTTTGCATATAAAGGATTGAATCTTCATAATCCGCCTAAGGTTGTCCCAAATGTAGAAGATATAAAAAGATTTGAGACGATGATTATACTCACTGACACTGCTATCGAGTATTATCATGATCATGCTGATGATATTCAGGAATACATAAGAAAGCATGATTATAACTGCGAGATAATGGAATGGACTGAATCCAAAATGTTAAAACAGTTGTTTAAACATTCGTAAATAAAAAAGCATTTGTCTGATTTATAATAATTTAATGATTCAATAAGACCATGGCAAACATTTATCTATTCTTTTTATGATATATTTAACTAAAGGGGAGCACTGCTTCCCTTTTTTATTGTGCTATCAGTACTTAAATATATAGCGATGTGCTAAAAAAGGCACATCAGATTCTTTAAGCTATATTCATGAAAATTATTCCGGAGGTGTACTCGGATGTATGGAACAGGCACAAAGAAAATGTTGAATATGCTGATATTGGATATCCTGAAGGAATATTCAGATAGTGAACATCGTTTGCTTCAGCAGGACATAATTGATCTGTTGGAAACCAATTATGGCATCAGCTGCGAAAGGCGAGCTGTAAAGAATAATATCGTTTCACTTCAGGAGATGGGCTACGATATTGATGCTGATAAAGGTTATTATCTCAAAACAAGGGATTTTACAGACGCTGAGCTCAGACTCCTGATTGACAGTATCTTTTCATCAGGTGCAATTACAGACAAAGAGGCACATAAGCTGGTCCAGAAGCTTGAAAAGTATTCAAACAAGTACTTTAAGTCACATGTATCTCATATACATAGTGCATCAAGTGGAAAAAATGCTGAAAATCAGAAGGTTATGGAATCCATAGCAGCAATTGATACAGCTATATCTAAAGGAAAAAAGATCAGTTTTTCATATTTGCAATATGGTGTTGATTTTAAGCTTCATCCAAAGCGGGATATCAGATATGTTGTCAGTCCGTATCAGATGATAAGCAGCAAGGGTAAATATTTTCTTATTGGGAACTATGATGCATATGATGATATCTCACATTACAGACTGGATCGAATAACTGATGTTGAAGTATTAAAGGATCCTAGAAAGCCGATGAAATCCATAAAGGGCTTAGAAAATGGGATTAATATCTCGGAGTATATATCAGAGCATGTTTATATGTTCTCTGGAAACAGTGAACACATTAAGCTGCGGACCAATGAAAACCTAATGGATACCCTTATTGATAATTTTGGAAAAGATTTCAGAGTACAGCTGGGAGAAGGAAATGACATAATAGTTGATCTTAAGTGCAATCCGTATGCTTTTTTTTACTGGGTAATGCAGTATGGGCAGCTTACGGAGGTGTTGGAACCGGAAAGCATGAGGGAGCGGATAAAAAAGGCTTCGTATGAGGTTTATAAAAAGTATAAATAAAAAGTTCTAAGATAAGTTGTAGGTAAATGATATGAGTGATGACAAGAAGATTAAAGTGATATTACATCGAGGTGCAAGACAGATTGGCGGGGTATGCACGGAAATAGCTACAGAGAATACCAGATTACTCTTTGATTTTGGCTCACCTCTTGAAGGAGAAGGTAATCAGGATATTCTTGAAATTGATGGTGTAACAAGAGGAGATGTAAATTGTGATGCTGTTTTCTTGACACATTATCATGGCGATCATGTAGGTGAAATCCCCAGAATCATGGCTGACATACCTGTATATATGCAGAAGACTGCAAGAAGAATCCTTGAAGCTCAGCAGGAACATAAAGTGAGCGTAGGACAGAAAGTATGGGCAAAGGACATAAAAGAGCTTACGGAGGGCATCCCGGTAGCAATAAAGGACTTAAAAGTTACTCCATTAGCATCTGATCATTCTGCAAGTAATTCTGTGATGTATTTAGTAGAAGGGTATGAAAAAAAGATACTCATAACCGGTGATTATCGGTTACATGGTTTTAATAGAGAAAAGCTGATGAGAACATTTGAAAGGTTAAAAAATGTTGATTTGATGATTACAGAAGGTACAAACATTTTAAGGTCTTCACCATATTATGAGGACGAGCCTTCTGTAAAAAAGAAATTTGCGGAAGTATTTAGTGAATTTAAGTATGTTTTCCTGCTCACATCGTCTTCCAATATCGATAGAATTGTGTCATTTACACGAAGTGTTCCCGGTGGGGAATATCCATTGGTAGATGATTATCAAAAGAATCTTTTGGCAATTGCCGACGAAGATCGTGAAGGAGAGATGAAATCGAAAAAGAGTACGCAGTTTATTGTCAGAAAAACTTTAGCTAGGGGGGAGAAGGCTGGATTTGGTATGGTCATACGGACAAGCGAGAAATTCCGTTCAATTGTAAAAGAATTTGTTACAAAATATCCTGAAGATACTTGTCTAATATACTCTATGTGGAAAGGATATAAGGATTTTACGGGTGTTAATGATATTCTAGATTTATGTAAAGATAAAATATGTATTAAGAGTATTCATGTTTCAGGTCATATTACAAAAGAAGATTTAGAATTGGCTATAGAAACAGTTGCTCCAAAGAAACTGATTATTCATCATACATCAGCAAAGGAAGAAGAAAAAAAACTAATCATTCCGGATGATATTGAACAGATACATATGCTAGATGGATTAATGTATGAATTATAAGATGATTAAAATGTGAGGTAAAAACTATATGAAGAGTGACACAATAATAGAAAAATCAGAAACGCAATTAAAAGAAAAACAATTTTATCGTATTAGTACAATAAATTGCAAAAGCTATTCTGATGTGATGGCTGAGTGGATATACAATATGCCTGTCGATAAGCAAATAGATTTATTATTGTATAATTCCAATATGGTCAAAACTGAGAAATGGACAGATTCTCCTATTCATAGTGAACTTGCTAAAATTGTAATTAATGATACTAATCGACATGAAGAAAACATTGCAAAGCGTATAATGCAGATTAAGTATTTTTTAAGGTTATAAAGACTGGTCCTACTAATGCGAAGATAAAGGATCAAATATTTAATATGGAGCGTCTATAAAGAATTCTGTTTTTATGAAATGGATGGTGGACTAAAATATATAATTGATAAATGATTTGAAGCAATGTGCAGAAAACAGTACATTGCTTTTTCTATTATGTAATCGAACGATTACTTAAGTTGAATCATAATTGGACTACGAGACCAATGAGGGATGCATATAGAGGAATAATAATGAATGATAACCGATGCGTAAGTAAAACATTTTGGGAAGCATTTTTAGAAAATGGAGCGCTTAGCCCATTCCTTGATAAGATCAAAGAAGAAAACAGTGGGCTACAGCTAAGGTTTAGAGGGAACAATACTCCCGAAGCCATTACGGTTTATTACAATAACCATATGGTATGGAAAATATCTACGCATAGGCGAAGGTATAAGGTTGAGGTTAGTGCCAATCATGCTAAAGGTTCACGTAAAGAAGAGCTTTTAGAACGATTGAGGCGAGAACCGCTGGGCTTTATCACAAATAGCAAGCATGCACAGTCTTATCCATATGTGATACGGGAGACATTTGATGATTCATTTGTTGATATGACCTATAACATGATGGTGGAAGCTATTAAAGAGTTTTTCGGCTCTGGAAAATACCAAGAAAAGAGAATCCAACAAGAATTGTTTGACGCACTGACAGGTTCTAAAGATGGATTGTATGTCTATGATCTGGAATTCAAGCAGAGGGGACATAAATATGAAAATGAACCTGATATGCTTGCAGTGAGGTATTCTGGAGGCAAACCTCAATCTATTGTACTGATTGAGGTTAAATCCAAAAGGAAGGCATGTGAAGATGAAACTAGCGGCTTAACAAGACATTTGGATGGTATGAATCATTATATAAAGGAAAGCCCATATTTAAATAACAGGAAACAAGAAACACATGACATTATATCGGCATACAAAGACTTAAACCTGCACAATCCGCCTAAGAATGTTCCAAGCCCGGAAGATATTAAAAGATTTGAGATGGTAGTTATACTTACCAATACGGCAGTGGATTATTATCATGAGCATGAAGATGTTATTCAGAAATATATAAGGGAGAATAGGTACAACTGTGAAATAATGGAATGGACTGATGATAAAACACTAAAGCAGTTGTTTGAAAATTTACAACAGTAACGGTTATGAAATATATCTATGTATGCAGAGAATGCGGGGGAACGAGTTTTGAGGAAGACGATTACGGACATGGTGTATGGTGCGTGGGGTGTGACCATTATTATTCATATTATGAATACTGGGATTTGTTAGAGAACGCAGAGGATATCATGACTACGGAGTATGAGTTACAAAATGAGCATCAAGAAGATGAAGATGTTGATTTTGATAGTTTATGGTAATGAATCATATGGGAAACAATTTTCTAATTTTTGACAAGATGGTTATCGAATAATGTGAATAATATATATAATCAGGAATGAGCAATGTGCAAAAAAAGGCGCATTGCTTTTTTTATTATGCAAATGTAAGAAATATCGTCATCATAATCATGGAGGAAAAAATGCATTATTCAGACGAACTCATAGAGGAAGTAAAATACCGTAATGATATTGTTGATGTAATTGGGCAGTACGTTACGCTCAAGCGGAGTGGTAATAATTATTTTGGACTTTGTCCTTTTCATAATGAAAGATCAGGATCATTTAGCGTTTCTCCCTCAAAGCAGATGTTTTACTGCTTTGGATGTGGAGAAGGCGGGAATGTGCTGTCGTTTATTATGAAAATAGAAAAAATATCTTTTCTTGAAGCGGTGAAAATGCTAGCAGAGCGTAGAGGTGTGGTATTGCCACAGCAGAATGAATCATTAAAGGAAAAACGAATCCGACACAAGCGCAGCAAGTTGTTGGAGATGAATAAGGAAGCCGCTAATTACTGTGCGTGTCAACTTCTGAGTAAGAACGGTGAGAAAGGTCTATCGTATTTACGGAAGCGAGGTGTGTCAGATGAAGTGATTTCAAGGTTTGGAATTTGGTATTCCAATGACCTTGTAAAATACCTTCATCTCAAGGGATATAGTTATGACTTGATGATTGAAGTCGGTCTTGCAGCACATACCGAGAGATATGGAACATATGACAAGTTTTGGAATCGGATTATGTTTCCGATATACGATGTTAATTCCAGAGTTATCGGATTCTGTGGGAGAACAATAGAAAAAGACAAACCTATATTTTTATACTCGCCTGAATCTCCTGTTCTCGATAAACGAAGAAGCCTTTATGGACTCAATATTGCCAAAAGATCAAAGGAAAAATATATGATCCTCTGCGAAGGATTTATGGATGTCATAACCATGCATGGGTATGGATTTGATATGGCAGTTGGCACTCTGGGAATATCATTTACTATGCAGCAAGCATATCTTCTGAAGAAATATACGGATACAGTTATTATAGCCTTTGATAGTGATAGTGCAGGTATAAGCCATACCTTAAAATGTATTGAGGTTCTGAAAAAAGCAGGTATGAAATGTAAGGTTCTTGATTTACACCCTTATATAGATCCGGATGATTTTCTTAGAAATGCAGGAAAAGAAGTATTACAAGAGAGAATCAACCACGCGCAGAATCCATTTTTCTTTGAGATTGCACAAAAAGAGAAGAATTTTAATATGGGAGATCCTGGTTCAAAGACAGAGTTCTATAGATATATAAGTGGTAAGCTGTGTGAGTTCACGGAACCAATTGAGCGGGGAAATTATATAGAAGCTGTAGCAAGAAAGTATTCCATTAATCATGAATGGCTAAAAGAATTGGTTAATCAGATGTCTATGTACGTTGAATGACAGTCCAATGGTATATGTGATGATGGATAATCAGGATGGAATGGAAAAATATGAATATCCTTAATATACACGGGTATGCCGGAACAGCTGAAAATACAAACTATTCAATTCTACATGAAGCAGGATATAACGTGATTAGTTTTACAATAGATTACGATAGTTGTGAAGCCTCAGAGGTTGAAGAGTTACTTTCGGCAGCTGTAAAGGTATATCAAATAGGATTGATTGTAGCGACCTCATATGGCAGTTATTTTGCAAATATATTATCAGCGAAATTTGATATTCCATTTATAGCTACTAATCCTTGTGTGGATCCTTCAACCAGTTTGATCAACCTATCTCCGAATTATGTTATGAGGGAAATGCGATATTTTAAGAAGGTGGACCAAGACTACCATGCTAATTGGGAAAATGGCATATTTATTTTGGGAAACGATGACGAAATATTAGATCATTCCATTACAAAAAGGGTGATTGGCAAAGCTAAAACATATGTGGTTTCAGGATCACATAGGCTTAATCGAGAATCTTATGAGAGACAATTTCTTACGGAAGTAGCGGCGCTTATAAATGATGTGTGCAATCCATTCTAGATGATCACAAAATATAACGAATAAGAAATACGAAAAGCCATTATTACAATGATTGATGATTGATGCGTGAGCGATGTGCAAAAAAAGGCACATCGCTTTTTATATTATGTGAATAACCAGAAACCTGAGCGGAGAAATATGAAAAAAATGATTGTTTGTTTTCCATTGAAGTTTTTATATGAAAGGAATTTAAAAATGGCTAATAAAGGAGATAAAATCACAAGCTTTGATGAAGTTGTGGGATATGAAGATATCAAGAGTGAACTCAAGATAATTAGTGACATGCTTAATAACCCTCAGAAATATCATGATTTTGGGGCCGGAATAAATGAAGGGGTGATACTGTACGGCAGACCCGGTACAGGAAAGACTACCATGGCTAATTGCCTCATAAAGTCTACAGGAAGAAAAGCATTTATCTGTAGAAAAAAGGAGTCTGACGGGAGATTTGTTAAGAACATAATCAGTGTTTTTCAGAGTGCAAAAATGAATGCACCTTCAATTATTTTACTTGATGATCTGGATAAGTTTTCTGATTGTGATGAAGAGGACTGTGATGCAGAAGAGTTTGTAACTGTCCAGTCGTGTATTGATGAACTTAAAGGTGCAGACGTTTTTGTGATAGCTACAGCAAATAGGATCAGAAAGATTCCTGATTCCTTACTAAGGGCAGGGAGACTGGGACAAAAGATAGCAGTCCGCATGCCAACAGACTCAGAAATAGAGGAAATAGTTAAGCACTATCTGAAAAAGATAAAAAAATGTGAAGAACTTGATGAAAAGTCTATTGCAAGAATGATGTCAGGAGAATCCTGCGCAACGTTAGAGAATGTCATAAACAGAGCCGCAATGAAAGCGGCATATAACAGACAAGCTGAGATATCCATGCAAAATATTTTAGATGCATGTCTGGATCTGGTGTTTGATGCACCTGAAAGTTCAAAAGAGTTACCCGAGAGCATAAGAGAAAAGATTGCATATCATGAGGCTGGACATGCAATAGCTGCAGAAATCCTTGATCCTGGAAGCGTAAGTATCATTTCAATCAGAGAAACAGATGGCGGAGATTATGGTTTTGTTAGGTATTGTAGATCGGACGAGAAAATGAATCATAGTGCTGAATATATTGAAGATATGATTAAAACTTCATTGGCAGGCAGAGCTGCTACAGAATTGGTATTTGGTGAGTCTGATATAGGGGCTAATAATGATCTACACAACGCTTTTAATAAAACAGAATATTTAATAGACGATATATGCATGTATGGCTTCCATAATTGGATTCAGGACAAGGATTCAAATGCTTCTGCTGAAAATCGTAATAGAGCCATGGCTATGCTAATGGAAAAGAATTATCTCGAAGTAAAAAAGATACTTGCCAGGCACCGTGAGCTATTGGACAAGTTAGCATCAGAATTACTGCAGAAAACAACTTTGGTTTACTCAGATGTTCAGAGGATATGTAAGCAGATGGTATAGATATGCAAAAACGCGGTGTATTTTGGGTAATAGAAGATGAATTATTGGCAATACCTTTTGACGGAAATGTTTCCTTTGGAATAGCAAAGTCAGGCAGTAACTTTAATCACCGGCTCTTATGGGACTATGTGAAACCCAAAGGATGTAATAGACCTTTTGATTATTATCCCAGAGGCAGAGTCGAAATCAATAAAAGGGGAGATCCTGTTATTTATATGAGCCCCCAGATCAGCGAGGCGTTCATCCAACAGATTACAGAATGCTTTGGACTCATTAGGAATCCGAAAATCCACTATGATGGAAGCCTCCATTATAAGTGTCATCTTGATCGTAATTATCAAAAGAAATTTAATCCCCAAAGCGATGGGAAGCCCTTACTTAACGCTGGCTTTAAAAAGATAATTGTAGTCCATCTGGATAATAGACAGTATCAAGAATGTAATATTGTCAATAAAGAAAACTCTACCGTATATAATATTGTTCCTTACGGAGATCTGAAAGGATCTTTATCAATTGATAGAGGTCTTACGTTGGGGAGAAGAGAAATGGGTTATGAAGATACAATAAGATTTTTGGGCTTTTTTCTTGAAAAAGGAATGAGTTAATGATTTTAATCAGCAACTGGAAGAATGTTGCACAAAAGGATGTTAGCTCCTTTACAAATTAGAAAAGCATAAGTGCGGCGACCAATCTATTATTAAGATTTAGATTGGTCGTTTTTAATGGTACCAGTCTATCACAGCCTATCCCAGCCTATCACATGAGCTTAAAATCATTGCATTAAATTCCTCTTTTCTGACACGTGTGTCATATTGGTGAAGAGGCGCAAGGTTTCATGGTAAACGCAACATTATGACACTTTTGTCATTGGTGTTGCGTTTGTTTTATGCTATGATTTTGTTCGGTTTTTATCCCCTACAACAGAGCTAAATGCCACTCCCAGCACCATTATAATAATGTCATCCTACGGACCTGGAGCAAGATCCAGCGGTGAAAGAACATACAGAATCGTCAATGCTATTATTATTCTTTTTAACATCAGATTATTCATAAGGTTCTCCCTGAATAATAACGAAATAGCTTCGCGCTGATGAATAAGTTTACCAGTAACACTGACGAAATAGTTTACCACCTGTACAAGTGGATATTATTCCTGAATTTGAGGCTTGGATGAGACGTCAAATAGGCTATCATATGTATTCTGCGACAGAAACTATTGAAAGAGCTAAAAGCAGGATAGGAGAGACCAAGTACAATCTTGCTTTTAACAATTGCGAACATTTTGCATTATGGTGCAAAACCGGTCTGACAGAATCTATACAGGTTGAAGATTTTTTTAAAAGGTTACTTACTGGATATGCAGGAAGCTATGAGAACTTAGAGGAAATGCTATATAGAGCATAGCTTTTGTAAATATCTGAAACAAATGTTTTGTTATGACCGCAAGGAGGATAAGTTATGTCATTAGAAAGCAGATTGATAGATACATTGGTCGCATCTCTTGAAGACGATGGTAAAAGCATAGGAGAAGAAAACTATAAAAGAATCTATATCGTTATTTATGATTATGATGCAGGAAATGAAAAGTGTATTCATGCATACATAAAATGGGAAATAAAGCTATTAGAGAATAAACAATATGTGATAACAAAAGGCTTTGATGAATGCGTGCTCATTTTTGCAAATAATGAATTTGAACGTTTTTCACAAGCCCTTCGAGCCCTACCAGAAAAGGAACCTTACAACCGGCTATTATGTCGCTTCTTTTTAGCTAGTTCTGACGATGTTGAGCTGGATAAAAAAGGGCGTTTGGGACTTTTTTCAAAGGCTTATGCTAATCATGGAAATTGGCAAAATGAAGTCGTAATTATTGGTAAGGGTAATGTCGCCCAGATTTGGGATAAGACCACTCTGATTGGAAATCCTGATTTAATAGATTATGTGTGGAAAAAATATGAGGAGATAGTAAATTAGATGTAATCTGTATATACATGTTAAAACATTGCTACGCATAATACTGAAAAAAAGC
>NZ_AUJI01000054.1 GCF_000424145.1 Butyrivibrio sp. AC2005 | reverse complement strand
AAATAGACTTCAAGCTAGAAAGCGGCAGGCACCGCTCAACAAAGATGTGGTACTGCCGCCTCTATCACATCCTCATGTTACAACATTTGGATGCATGGGATCTGCCTTACGAATCCGCCCTGAGAAAGTTGGTTTGTAATGTAGCATGATCTCGTAAATATCATACAGCATTCTCAGGCATAGCAACAGTGTTATGTCTATTATTCATGCCCTGTTTTGCATCTTTTTTTCATCTTGGGTAATATTCACTTGTCAAAGTTCAATTGCCAGAATTTAGCTGGCATGATCACTCAAGATTCCGAGAGATCATTAAAATCACTTCATTCTATCACAAAAAACTCACCAAAGTAGAAAAAGGTGTTATTTACCGCAAATAGATTGTGTACTATTAAAATATCGTCTATAATTGTTTAAACGAATCATAAAGCATACAGAGGTTAGTGATATGGATTACATGCATACTGCTAAAAAACTCTATGAATATAGCGAGCAGTTAGTGAATACAAAAAATAATAAGGCAGGGAGATTATAATGAGAACACTTTTCATAGGTAACAGCCACACATATTTTAATGATATGCCAAAGATCTTTAAGGATATATGCAAAGAAAACGGAATAGACATGCAGGTAACCATGCTTACAAAAGGTGGAATGGGGCTTGATTATCATGCTGAAAACGAGCAGACAAGATTCAATATATTATTTGGGGAATATGATTTCATAATCCTGCAGCACGTAGCCCATCCCATGGGAGAGTTCTCCGTTATGGAAGAGGCTGCTGACAAACTGATGGAGTGGATAAGAAAGACATCTTCAATGCCCTGTTTTTACATGACCTGGACTAAGGAAGGTGACGAAGAATCCCAGAAAGAGATGTCAGAGAGATACAGAATTCTTGCGGATAAATATGGATGCAAGGTTGCCCCCGTAGGCGAAAAGTGGTGGGAGTATATCCATAACCATCCTGAGGTAGATCTATTCTATAAAGACAGAAGGCATGCATCACCCGAAGGCTCAAAACTTGTTGCAAGGACTATCTTTGAAACACTTAAGGATGATATGAAGTAAATGCAAATGGATTATTTTTGGAAACAGCAGGATTTTAGATGGAATATATTGTCATGAAGAAAAGGATTTTTATAATTGTTGCAGCATTGTTGATCATAATATTGAATGTTTACCTAAACGAAAGAAACACTTCCCCCAAGCTTCCGGAGGGATGGCTAGCAATATCTTATGAAGATACTGCTGTAATGATTGATCCATTTAGTTCTGATTTATCTGACATAACCGGTGTAATCATAACTGGTAAAGATGAAGAAAAAGAGATAACTGAAACCGGCATTTCCCTGTTTGATGCAATAGAACTTGCAGGCATTAGTCCTGATAGCTACTCCAAAGTAAGAGTTGTTTCAGAAGATGATTATTCTGTAGAACTCTCTGCGGAGGAAGTAGCAACTCCCCAAAAAGTATATCTGGCAAAACAGCGAGAATACGATGACAGTACAAGTGCAAGATTAATAGTTTTTGGCGACAACAATTCAAAGCGACAGGTGAAAAAAGTTGCATTGATAGACCTTCAAAAATGATAATAAAAAACTGGCAGTTTTATTTATAGATAAACTAAACTGCCAGTTTTTTATATAAGGAAAAAATCTTGTAAGGTAATCATTATGATCAATATTTGTCAGATTAACCTAAAACAGTAAAATATACATATACGAGAAAGCTCACAACCATGGGCTTTCTTTTTTTTCACATTTGTTTTATAACCGCAATTGGGGCAGAAATTTAATGACTTATTGTCCGGTAATTCAGTTCCACATTTTTTACAAAAAGGCATAATAGTTTGTCACCTCTTAATAAAACTCAATATTGCGTTAAAATATATGCTCAATAACATTTTTGCCTTGATACTATAGTGTTAGTATATGTTTATATTATTATTGCAAAAATTAGTTAATTTTATATTAAAACAGGATAAAAATATTCTTATTCTATTATTCAAATTTCACTGTTACAAAACTACTATCAGTAATTATCTAGATGACAAGTTTATTGAATTTATCAATCCAGAAAAACCGCTCTGCCTTATAGGAAGATTTCTTCTAAAGCCATAGAATAATAGAAGTATTATCTGTATGGGGATTGATGCTATGCAAAGTCATAGTTGAAAGGGCTGATCCAATTGAACATATCATTGTCTCCTGTGTGCAGGGCAAGGGGACTGAATCTGTGATGATAATACACCCGCAATCATTATTGTTGAAATACCGTTCCATTTTAATTGTAACTTGGATCGCGCTGTGACTCAACAAAAAGCTTTATAAACAAAAAACATGTGTTTTTTGTTTACAGAAAGTTTATAGAGTATGTTGCATATTAAATGTTACTATATAAACGTAGAAGATTGCCTTCATTTTAGGTTGCAGAGTAACAATTGCAATAATTATATATATGAACTTACTTTTCAAAGCCACTGCCTTTAGAAGAATTTGAGGCATTGCTCAAGGAATAGATTTTGAAATCATTTAGGGAGACTATGATTATGAAAATCGCTGAATTGATGGCAAATAAGCTTGAGAAACTCTTTCAGGAGGCATCGCTGGAGAATATTAAAGCAGATACCTATAAGGACCTCTGTGGTGCACTTCATGTCACGAAAATGTATTATGACATGGATCTTGGTGGTGATGACAGATACCGGAACCACAGGACGGGGAAACTTGTATTTGAAGCAACACCAGTTGATGACAAGCTTGTTCTTTATGATTCCGGCATGCCGGGAGGCTTAAAAAAGTGTTACAACTTCTACTATGATGGAAATGAGTATGTCCATGCCTACATAGAATTCGAAAAAGCTGTAAAAGAAGATGACATTGACCAGGAACTGTGTGCGTTTATGGCAAATGTTATCTACATCATCATAAGCAGACAGAACATGAGAAAGATGCTTGACTATGCTGAGACATCTGATGTTCTTACAGGAATCCCTAATATTGCAATGGTACAAAGAAAATATTATACGGTACTACAGCATTCCAGGCCACAGGATTATGCCGTTCTAAGGATCAACCTCAGAAACTTCAGATACATTAATGAGATATGTGGTGCACAGGCAGGAGATGAAGCCATAATACAGTATTCAAGGAAACTGCTTAAGTTTACAGAAGATGATGAATGTGCCGGACGCATGGGCGGGGATAATTTTGTAGTATACCTGCACAATGAGAATCTAAAGAACTTTTTAAAGAAGATAAGTACAGTCACCATATCAAAGCTTAAAAATGCTCCAAATAATCGCTTTGACGTTGTGGCATGGGTCGGGATATCCATGCTCTCAGAAGATGAGAACAAGACTTTCCTTGAACGCCTTAACGATGCAAATGTAGCCTGTGGGCTTGGAAAGAGCAGATTAAAGCAGGACGTTGTTTATTATGGCGAAGAGCTGAAAAATATGGTGATGCAAGGAAGGGACATTATAGGAATATTTCCGACTGCAGTAAAGAACCATGAGTTCACGCCTTTTTTCCAGCCTAAGGTTGACATGAAAACGGGCAAACTTGTTGGTTTTGAAGCGCTGTGCAGGTGGTTCCATGAGGACCATTACATATACCCTGATCAGTTTATTCCGATATTGGACAGAGAGGGGCTTATACCGAAACTTGATCTTGCCATATTTGATGAAACCTGCAAAGCGATAAAAAGATGGAAAGAAATGGGACTTACTCCACCAAGGATTTCAAGTAACTTTTCCAAAAAAGACCTTTTTGTACCAAAGATAGAAAGCAAGATATTAAAGGTAATAGAGGAAAATGGCCTATCTACTGACGATGTGGAAATAGAGATAACAGAGAGCACAAAGGATGTTGAGTATGAGAGACTCATTACATTTGTAAAGACTCTCAAAGAAAATGGGCTGTTTATATCCATCGATGACTTTGGTACCGGATATTCATCCCTGTCACTTCTCCATAACATCGATGCAGATGTAATAAAGATCGATAAGTCTTTTACAGATATGATAATATCAGATGATAAAACTGCGATTCTTGTTGAAAGCATAATAACTATTGCACAAAGACTAAAGATGGAGATCATCGCAGAAGGCGTTGAGACGAAGGAGCAGGGTAAAAAGCTTGTGGAACTGGGCTGTAATCTGGCGCAGGGGTATTATTACAGTAAGCCGGTAGACTATCAGTCTGCGACAGAGATCATAAACAGTTGCGATTATGCACCGGTCGTATAAGACATACCGGGACTACTATGAAGATGATACTCAGGCTCCGGATGGGGCTTTGTCGACAATTCATTGCATTCCGTTTTTTTTACACTCTATCCTGTTTCAAAAAAACGGTTGCCTTTCTTACACAACATCAGTTGTTATATTTTGGGCAGATATCGAAGAAAAGCTAAATAGAAAGCAAAAACAAGAAACGCCTTGGGAGCAAGGAACCAGCGCTGCCGTATCGGCAAATGTTAGTGCAATTTCAGAATATTCCGCGCAAGCTCGAAGTGAAGGATTCAGTGAAAAGCGCGGTGGAGGATACTATGTGGTTATTATTTGTTACTCTGGCGATACTCATGTGGGCGGCAACCAGTCTGCTCTACAAGGCAGGCATTCACGACGGTAAGGAGCAGCACATCTGCCTGAAATACTCCGTTTGCATCGGGCTCGTGTTCTTTGCGATTGCTCTCGTCTATCTGGTAACGCGGGATGAGCCGTTTACCATTTGGGAAAGCGCCGTAAGATACTGGCCGATGACGTTATTTGGCCTCGTTTACGCCGTGTTCAACACGATTTCCTTCAACGGTTATATTCACAACGAGGCGACAGTGGAATCTCCCGTAGAGGGCATCAGCGGCGGCACGTCCACGATCCTGCTGATTATCGCGTATCTTGCGCTTGGACGAGTGAGCTCAATCTCCGAACTTTTGACGCCCCTGAAAACCGCGGGAATAGTGGTGATTATGATATGCATTATCCTGCTTTCGACGGTTCGCAACAGAGAAATACGGAAAGATGCTAACCGCCAGAGCGCTGGCTGGATGACGCGGGGCTTGGGAACCCTGATCTTTCCGGTGATATTTTCGATAGGCGACGCTTTGGAAACGATTGTTTCAGGCATCTGCCTGGACACCACCTATGGCTACGCCATGCCGGAGGGAGACAGCATCATCATCGTAGGCATGATATACGCCGTTTTCGCCCTCGGGTTCTGGATTTATATTTGGTGGAAGGAAAGGAAACCCTACAACCCTTTCACCAAGCACAGCGCTCCTCGCATCCTTGGCGCAATTGCAGACAATGTCGGAATCGTGTTTTACAGCTACGCCATGGCCATGAACTCGGTCTCGACGGACCCGTTGTTGGCGTTGTATCCAATCTTTGTGATGATTGGAGGCCACCTCATTATGAAGGAAAAGGTCAGTGCGGCTCAGTATGTTTTCCTGCTGGGAATTGTCGCAGGCAGCGTTATGGTAATTGCGGGCACGGTATAGTGAGCTTCCCTTGTTGATACCGTCAGTATGTAAGGTGATAGTCAGGAAGCGTTACGCATCCAGAAAGGAGATAGATTGATATGCACATGTTCGCTAAGAAACAGCCGGCTTTGATGACGAAAAAGTATTACTCCATGCTGCTGGGCGGAACTCTGACCATGATGGTGGTTTCCATTCTGCTGATGTCCGATTCTATCGTTGCCGGTGCTGTCATAGGTCCCGATGCCGTAGCAGCCATCACACTGGTAACACCCCTCTATGCCCTCGGTGCCTTTTTCGGCTCCGTAATCTCCATGGGTGTGCCTATTTTGTACACAACAGAAATGGGGAAATTCAATAAGGAGCGGGCTGACCAGATCTTCGGCTTTGGTGTTCTCGCATCCATCGTTGTGGGCATTGCCCTGTTCTTTTTGGCAAGTCTGTTCGGGAACGTGTACCTACTCAGCAGTTCCCCTTCGCAAGCGGTTCTTGGCTATGCGAAGGGATACCTCTTCTGGATGCGCTTTACGATCCTGATTCTTCCGATCCAGCAGCTCATTCTTAATGCGGTTTACAGCGATGGCGACGAAAATGTCTCCACAATCGGCAGCGTGGTGCAGGGTGTGGGAAACATCGTGTTCTCTATTGTTCTCAGCAGATTTATGGGAGCCGCGGGTATTGGCCTGGCTTCCTTTGTCTTCTATACGGTTTCCCTGCTCATCATGCTCTTTCATTTCCGGAAGGAGACCAATTCTCTTCGCTGGAACCTGTATTACTCCTTTGATATTTTAAAGGAGGTTGTACGCTACAGCATCATCGACTCCAGCTCCTATCTCTTCCTCGGTGCCTTTACTGGTGCGCTGAACGCGTTTGTCAGTAATCAGTTCGGTCCGGAGTACCTGATTCTGGTTTCTGCCATTGTCCTGTCCCGGGAGTTTCAAATGCTCTTCGACGGGATTGGCGTGGCAGTTGGCCCCATCTTCAGCGTTTACATCGGGGAAGAAAACCACAGCGGGCTGCGTTCCGCTTTCGCTCTGGCACGCAAAACAGCTATCGTAGAGGGAATAGCTGTCATGCTGGTTCTGCTGGTTATTGCACCCCTTGTACCCATGGTGCTGCATGTGGAGCAGGCGGAGCTTGTCCGCTGGATTGTAACCGGTGTCCGGCTGACTGCCCTGGGTACCACCTTTGTCAGCCTTTTGTATATGCTCACCTCTTACTATCTGGTCATTGGGCAAATCCTCCTGGGCGTGGTGGTCTGCGCACTGCGGGATGTGGTCCTGAGCGTCTGTCTCGCAGTAGGTTTGGGCAAGGTTCTGGGTGTATGGGGCTTTTTCATCGGCCTTGCTGTGGCGCCCATGTTTGCCTATGCCTTGCTGATGGTCTATCTTACAGCGCGTTACGGCAGAAAGGACTGCCCGATGCTTTTCTCTAAGGTACCGGGAGACGAAAACAGCTATCTCTTCAACCTTTCCACTAATCCGGAGGAGATTATCGCCGTACAAAGGAAGGTCGAAACGCTTCTGAAGGAACACAGTGTGGAAAAGCGAGTTGTCGGACAGACCATGCTGCTGATTGAGGAGGCCTATATGCTCATCCGGCAAATGAACGACAACAAGGCTGTGCTCGCTGAATGCACTGTGAACCTGAAGCCTGAAGGCGTTCAAATTATATCGAAGGACGATGGCGTTTCCTTCGATATGGCCGATGAGGACATCAGTGTCATGTCCCTGGGCGCCTATACCTTGGCTCGGTACCTGGAAAAGAAGGACTTCGGCAACCGCCATCTGACCACCATGAGCCTCAACCGCAGCTCGTTTCTCATCAAGGGCAA
Organism: Butyrivibrio sp. AC2005; assembly: GCF_000424145.1. GTDB lineage: Bacteria > Bacillota > Clostridia > Lachnospirales > Lachnospiraceae > Butyrivibrio. The sequence continues at coordinate 18,197 of NZ_AUJI01000054.1, read as the reverse complement.
GGACCAGAAGATCCTGTACAGCAAAGAAAATTGAACACACTAAATTCGCATCTGCAATGTAGCAAAGATGCTACACAAAAACAATTAGCACTCTACTTGACAGAGTGCTAATTTGGTGTTATACCATATATAGAACAAAGGAACAGAGAAGACCATAAGGACTGAAGTTCCCTAGATCTAAACCCTCCGTCCCAATGCTCAAAAATAAATGTTTTTGATGCAAAGGAGGAAAAAACTATGTTAGCACCAAGTATTTTTGAAGAGAGACTTTTTGATGATCTGTTCAATTTCCCGGATTTCAGGGATCTGAACCACATGGAGCGCAAGCTTTATGGACGTCACGCCGACAGGCTGATGAAGACTGATGTCAAGGAAGAGGATAACCAGTATGAGGTCAGCATTGATCTTCCAGGATTTAGCAAGGAAGATATAAACCTCGAACTAAACGAAGGCTATCTTACAATCAGCGCTTCAAAGAACATGAACAATGACAAGAACGATAAGAAGGGCCGCCTTATCAGACAGGAACGTTACAGCGGATCGATGCAGAGAAGCTTCTATGTAGGTGACCAGATCACAGAAGAGGATATAAAAGCATCCTTCAAACATGGAGTTCTTTCATTGACGATACCTAAGAAGGAGCAGCAAAAGCTTCCTGAAAAGAAACATATAATGATTGCCTAAAGGCATAACAACATAAAACTCCTAATAACAACGTAATAATAAGCGACTCGGGAACACTTCCGGGCCGCTTATTTTATATGTAATGATAAAATTGCTGTTAATAGTTACTTGGGTTTGTATCAAATTACTTTTTGTTTACAAGATCCTTAAGAGCCTTACCAGCCTTGAACTTAGGAGCTACAGAAGCAGGAATCTTGATTGTGAAGCTAAAATGTGCGCAACTGGTCCGATTTCAGTACTCATTAGCTTCCTTGTTGTAAAAAAGAAGAACGGGCTATAAAATTGTACTATCGACGTTTTATGGGAAGGGTCAATACGGTGGGGTATGATTTTTGAGGGGATTGCCAGGAGATACAATGACCTTAAAATAGGGCAAAAACTGATTCTTATCTTTCTTGTTATATCTGTAATACCAATAACATTATTACAGATATATAATTTTGCGCGTACTCAGAATAACATGACAAAACAGATCGATGAAATCATATATAACGATCTTATAGGTATTTCTGAACGCACAAATCTCAGTATGGAAACATACACTAATCTCTTGTATCAGATATATGTTGATGATGACATAATAAGCCAGATTGAGATACTATTCAATGGAACTGAGACCAGGAAGGCATCTGCAAGAAGTGCCATAAGAGGGAAGCTTAAGCAGTATACAAGCACGATAGAAGATGTCAGATGTATAAGTCTTGTATGCTCAAATGGTGAATCCGTAATATATGATTTTAATACGGATTCTGCAGTACATAACTTATGGGATAAATTTTCAGATATGCGTATCACCCCTCCTGTCCAGGGTGCTAAAAACAGCCCGGGTATGGTAATTACTCCTTCAATGAAATTTTCAGAAAATGGAAAGACTACTTATTACTTCCATATATCCAAAAGAATGTTTGATTTTGATCACCTTGATAAGGGAAGTATAGCTACTGTGATTATGTCTGTTGATGAAAAGGCTCTGAAACGTATCTGTAATAATGAATCTGTTAAAAGCACAGGCATAAACTTCATTTTGGATGATGAGAGTAGGGTTGTTTCTTATCCCGACAGTGTTTATGTTGCATCAATAGTTTCAGATATGGATGCTTTTATAAGACAGAGCGGATTCCTGTCAGATAGTGGGAACATTGCCACTATAGTATATGAGGATAAATCGACCAGTTGGAAATTTGTTAGTGCGTATGATGTAGATGAAGTGCTGCAGGATTTAAGGGCAAGTCAGCGTATCATGATATTCATTAGCCTTATTATTCTTATTACTGTCGTGATTATAATCAACTATACAATAAGAAATCTTAACAGATCGGTAAGGTCGATAGTAAATGGTATGCAGAAAGTCCAGAACGGTAACCTGAAGGAAAGGATATCCGTTCATAGTGAGGATGAGTTTGGCGTTATCAGTAATAATTTTAATCTTATGACGGAGAGGGTGGAGAATCTTCTAAGCGAGGTTTCCGAGGCCAAGGATAGACAGAAGGATGCGGAAATTAAAGCGCTTGAAGCTCAGATAAATCCACATTTTCTATATAATACGCTTGATTCAATAAACTGGATGGCAATTGAGAAGGGTGAAAATGAAATTAGCAAAGCCCTTAGTAATCTGGGGCTTATTCTGAGGCACTCAGTCAGCAGAGTAGATGCCAAAACAACAGTAGGTGTTGAAAAGGATTTTCTGAACCGGTATCTCGAATTGCAGAGCATAAGATTTGAGAATGCTTTCCTATTTAACGTAGTCGTAAGCCAGGAAACAGAAAAAATGCAACTTCATAAACTACTGATTCAGCCATTTGTGGAAAATGCAATTATTCATGGTTTCGAAGGAATTGAAGAGGGCGGAGAGATAACAGTACATATCGATATGTCCGAGAAGGGAGATTATCTTCAGATAAGTATAGGGGATAATGGGAAGGGCATGCCGGCAGATCTGCTTGAAAAGATGAATAACAGGGAATATGTGCTTAGTAAAGAAAATGATTCCAAGGAGGGGCTTGGTCTCAGAAATGCCTTCTCAAGACTTGTTATGTATTATGGTGACAGAGCACATTGGACAATAAACAGCGTTAAGGATATAGGAACAGAGATTACCTTGTATATCCCTGCAGACAGCTGTATTGTTTGACCTATTGGGGGAGAGATGAGAATAGTTATTGTCGAGGATGAGATAAAAATAAGAAACGGGCTCTCAAGGCTTTTGTCAGCCCATGAAAATACTGAAGTGGTCGGAAAGGCAAAAAATGGCAGGGAAGGGATAGAACTGATAGAGGAATTGAGACCGGATCTTGTCGTTACGGACATCCAGATGCCTGAGATGAATGGACTTGATATGCTCGATGAGTTAAAAGAGAAAGGAATAAAGTGCCATAGCATAATACTTACAGGTTATGCAGAATTCGATTACGCTAGAAGGGCCGTAAGCGCAGGAGCAGATGATTATCTCCTAAAGCCTATAACGGTAGATGATGTTGAAAGGGTTCTTTTAACCATAAATAAAAAGATAGGTGTGGAAGCAGCACAACTTGATGCTGATCCTGCAATATACCTAAGGACACTGATCGCAGGTACACTTGAATTATCAATGGAAAATATTCAGAAAATAAACAGGGTATTTGGTATACATGACGGAGAAAGTATGTGGCTGTTATATGGAAGATTCCCTGAAAAAATAGTGGAAGATGAGCTAGGAGCAAGATTTGATGATTCACTGGCGATGACTTCTCTGGATGAGAGCAACGGTTTATGTTTACTATACAGGCAGGCTGTCAATTCTGAAGAAATGGCTGCTATGATAAAAAGAAGGATATCAGTCATATCTTCAGCAAAGAACAGTATATGGACACTGGGAGAACTGACAGATATCAGCAATTTGACATCCAAATTAGATGATCTGAGAAAAAATATTTTGTATGCCATGGCACTTGGAGATATAAGTGTGATAACGAAGAGTGATTACGAGCAGAAGGAATTTCCGGATTATCCTTATTCTTCCGAGATGGAAAAAGAGATTGAGAAAATTCTTATGACGGGAGATGGGGAGGTATTCGAAAAATGGTGCAACGACTTTACAGATACATTAAAAAAGGGCAGCTACAATCCATTTTCAGTACGCGTTGCGGTGTCAAATATTTCCAACTACATAATGCAGCTTGCTTCAAGGATGTGGACAAGGAAACTTAAACCACTTGCGGATGTGGATGCACCGCTAAAAATATCAAGAGCTCTGCTTCTTAGGGAAATGCTTGAACCTTTAAAGGAACAGGTGAGGATCATTCTTCTTCGTGAAAATGAACGGGAAAATATTAGAAACTACACTCTACTTAAGGCTATTTCATATATAAGGGAACACTATCAGGAAAAAATATCACAGGAAGAAGTTGCAGACTATCTGGCAATCACGCCTGAATACCTCAGTACTCTGTTCCACAGGGAAATGAACATAAACTTTTCCGCATTTGTAAACGAGTTCAGGGTAAGCCATGCAAAAAGACTTCTCAAAACGACTGACCTCAAGATATATGAGGTTGCTGAAAAAGTCGGATTTTCAGACACCAAATACTTTAACAAGGTTTTTAAGGACATTGAAGGAATTTCGCCAAAGGAATTTAAGTCAATGAAGTAAAAGGAGCAGCTTTATGGGGGAGTTGATAAAAGGATATAAAAAGAGAATCCTTCAGAGCATAACAGTTATACTATTGTGTTGCGTTATTATATCTGTCTTTGGTTGCTATGCTGCAGATTCTGATGTGACGGAGGAGGAGATATCTTCAAAGCAGGAACTGCTCATATGGTCATATTACGAAACCGATGCACAGACAAAAGGGCTTGATGAGCTTACCAGATCATTTAATGAAGCGCAGGATCAGTATGAAATAACTTGGGAACATGTCCCGATGACTGAGTTCGACCGGAGGATATCAAGAGCATATACCGAGCAGGAACTTCCTGATATCGTGATAATAGATAATCCGGATATGCAAAGGTTCATACAGCTTGGGATGTTTGAGGACATAACTGAATATGCTAAAAAACTCAAGCTTGATGAAGATTACTTTATGGCTTCTGTAGGGACCACAAAGTATGAGGATAGCTATTACGGAGTTCCTTTTAACAGTAACAATGTATGTCTTATCTACAGACCGGATATGTTAAAGGCGGCAGGTGTAGATGTTCCTGAAAACTGGGACGACTTTTCTGATGCCGTTCATAAACTCTCTGGCAGTGGTACATATGGCTTTTTGATGAGTTCCATTGATGCCGAGCAGGGAGCCTTTCAGATATGTAGCTGGGTTATTGAAGCTACTGAAGAAGGAAAGGATATAAATGGTGAGGCCGTAAAGGAAGCATTAAGTCTTTTGACCGGGCTTGTGGAAGACGGATGCATGCCAGCTGATTGTATAAATTATTCACAGACAGATGTGGCAAGAAGGTTTATTGATGGGGATATTGCAATAATGGAAAATGGACCATGGGTTTTTTCCATGCTTGATGAAGCCGGAATAGATTATGAACTTGCACCAATGCCGTCATATAAGAGAAGTGCTGTTGTACTTGGCGGTGAAAATCTCGGAATAATTAAAGGAAAAAATGTGGAAGGTGCTGTCGAATTTATAAAATACTGCGCTGAAAAAGGTGGTACTGAACGTTTCTGTGATAGCACTGATCTTTTGCCAAGCAAAGTCAGTTCTGCAGAGGAGCTTGTGAAAAAGAAACCGAAGCTTAGGATAATCATGGATCAGATGGATTATGCCATATCCAGAACTGATATAAAAGAGTGGAAAACCCTTTCAAATACGCTTACGGAAGGCTTTTCAAAGGTAATAACCGGAGAGATGAGTCTTGATGAAGTAGCACTTAAAATTAAGTGAAATCAGTTGAATTATTTCCACCTTTTTTAATTTATTGGAATTTTTAAGAATAAATACCTCTCTTACAATACTTGTATAAAGAGATGAAGGACATCTCAGATACAGGCAAAGAAAAGGGAGGTATTTTTTATGAGGTTTAAGAAGTTAGTATCGGTAGCAGCTACCACAGCCATGGCGGCATCAATTCTTGCAGGATGCGGATCTGGTAATACATCTTCAGGGGGAGAAACAGCTAAGGCTCCTGAGACTGCAGAAGCACCTGCTGCAACAGAGATTGCTGATGAGGCAACACCAACTGCAGCAGATGGAAAGAAAGAAGTAGTAATTTGGGATTATTTTGAAACAGCAGCACAGAAGGAAATGATGGAGACCCTTATAGATGGGTTCAACAAATCACAGGACAAATATGTAGCTTCACATACCTATGTGCCATTTGCGGATTATGAGAAACAGCTGACATTAGGTATTGCATCTGGAGAGCTTCCGGATGTTGTCATTCTTGATGGATGTGATATGGCTTCATTCATTGCCATGGATCTGTTCGGAGATATCTCAGATGCCAATATCGATTGGTCAGAATATATCGAAGGACCAATGAATTCCACAATGATGGATGGAAAGCATTATGGTCTTCCGTTTGCGACAAACTGTACCGCACTTTTCTATAACAAGGATATCTTTGATGCTGCAGGTGTTGAATATCCTGATGAAAACACAACATGGGAAGAGTTCCATGAGATGGCCAAAAAGCTTACAGATTATGGCGTAACAGGATTTGGAAATGCAGCAATCGGAACTGATGAGGGAACATTCCAGTGTCTGCAGTGGCTCTATACAGCAGGCGGTTCTTACACTGATATTACAGACGGTGAGGACGCATACAAGCTCATGCAGGAAATGATAAAAGACGGCTCATGGTCTAAGGAATGTGTAAACTGGGCACAGACTGATGTATGCAACAACTGGAAGGCTGGAAACATCGCAATGATGCAGAATGGCCCCTGGCAGATTCCCGGTATTGCAACTGATGCCCCCGACATCAACTATGGCGTAACTGTTCTTCCTAAGAAAGATGCTTCCTCAGGACAGGCTACATCTATTCTTGGTGGTGAAAACATGGGTGCTGTAAACAAGGACGATATGGAAGGCGCAAAGGCATTTCTTGAATACTATAACCAGACAGATGTTATGGTAGCTGCAATGAAGCAGTACGGTTCATTCCCTCCTAAGACAGAAGCTGCAAAGGATGCATACTGGACAGAAGATCCTATTCAGAAGGAATTCATTACACAGCTTACAACATCTATTCCCAGAGGTCCTTCAGCTATATGGCCTTCATATTCAAATGCTATCCAGACTGGTTTCCAGGAAGTGCTCACACTTTCAAAGGATCCCGATCAGGCAGCAAAGGATACACAGGCAGCTGTGGATGCAGTCAAATAATTATAATTGTTAATAATCGCGGGGAGGCGCCGGCTTCCCCGCATTGTCTTTAATAAAGGAGCAAAATATGACTTCAGCAACTCTTACGGCAAAAGAGCATACACAGTCAGGGATTTCAATATTGGGAATTGGGAAAAGGAAGCTGACCAGCCAGGGAAAGATGGGATTTTTATTTTCACTTCCGGCTCTTATATATATGCTCGTATTTGTCGGATATCCAACTCTTTCAAACCTTATTCTCAGCTTGAAGAATGTCAACGTTTATAACTTTTCCAAACCGGGAATGCAGGAATTTGTCGGATTATCAAATTATGTGGAACTGTTTACGGATGCAAACTCAGTTATGAGTAAAGCGATAGTAAATACACTTATTTTTACAGTTGCATCCATTTTCTTTCAGTTTATCATTGGCTTTGTTCTTGCGCTTTTATTCAGCAAGAAGTTTCCAGGATCTTCTTTCTTCAGAGGAGCAACCATGATCTCATGGCTTTTGCCTGTTACGGTTGCAGGACTGCTTTTTAAGTTTATATTTGCTACGTCGGGAGGAATTGCAAACCAGATGCTGATGTCAATGCATCTTATCGATTCACCCGTAGATTGGCTTCTTAAAGGAAATACTGCAATGGTGGCCATTGTTGTAGCTAATATTTGGATAGGTATACCATTTAATATGATGCTCCTTCTTACAGGGCTTACTACGGTTCCTGCAGATATCTACGAGAGTGCAAGGATAGACGGAGCTAACAAGATACAGACACTTTTCAGAATAACTATTCCTGTAATAAAGCCTGCCATAATGTCTGTGCTTACGCTTGGATTCGTATATACTTTCAAAGTTTTTGATCTTGTCTGGGTTATGACAAAGGGTGGTCCTATAAATGCGACAGAGTTGGCAAGTACCTATGCCTACAAGCTCTCTTTTGAACAGTTTGAATTTAGTAAAGGAGCTGCTTCAGCTAATATTCTGTTTCTGATACTTTTCGTAGTGGGAATGTTCTACATAAAGCTTATAAATTCAGAAGAGGAGGTAATGTAATATGAAGCATGAAAAACGAGAGAGTGCCATTAGCTTTGGCGCCGGCATCATAATATTCATTATCCTTATGTTCCCACTTTACTGGATGATTGTTACTGCATTAAAAACACAGGTTGAGATATTCGAAGTTCCTACACCTCTCTGGCCAAGGAATCTTACGCTTGAAGCCTTCCAGAGCCAGTTTTCAGAATCGAGTGCTACTTTATTAGGATTCAGGAACAGTTTTCTTATAGCTTTTTCAGCGATGATGATATCGACGGTACTTTCAATACCTGCAGCATATGGTCTGGCAAGATTCAGATTCAGGTCAAAGAAAATCCTTATCCTGTTTTTCCTTATGATGCAGATGCTGCCTTCAACACTTATACTTACGCCACTTTATATCATGTTTTCAAGGATGGGGCTGTTAAATAACTACCTTGCACCGATACTTGCTGATGCTACGCTTGGAATTCCGTTTTCAATTATTATCCTTAGGACATATTTCCTTTCCATACCTAAGGAACTTGATGAAGCTGCTGCAATTGATGGCTGCAGTCCCATAAGCTCATTTATCCAAATAATGCTTCCCATAGCAAAGCCTGGGGTTATTGTAGCGGCTGTTTTTTCATTTGTTTATGCATGGGGTGACCTTATCTATGGAATTACATTTATGACGGATCCAAATAAGAGGCCAATAACATCAAATATATACAATTATGTCCAACAGTATCAGACATTATGGAATGCAACAATGGCATTTGGTATTGTTGCTATTTTGCCTATTGTTCTTATATTTATATTCATGCAAAGATACATCGTAAGTGGACTAACAAATGGTGCAGTTAAGGCATAAGGGGGAGAAATGAAATATAATGCTAACTCAACGATCCCTATTTCGGACATAAGGATCACCGACAGTTTTTTCAATAAATACAGGGATCTTGTAGGAAAGGTAATCATACCGTATCAGTGGGATGTATTAAATGACAGGCTCGAAGATGTAGAAACGAGCCACTGCATTGAGAATTTCAAGATTGCTGCCGGTATTTCGAAAGGTGAATATAAAGGCGCTGTTTTCCAGGATACAGATCTTGCAAAATGGCTTGAAGCAGTAGGCTTTTACTTATCATCCTACGGCCGTGATGAGAAGCTTGAAAAACTTGCTGATGGAGCTATAGATCTCATTGAAAAAGCTCAGCAGCCAGACGGGTATCTGGATACCTATTTCATAATCAACGCACCTGAAAAAAGGTGGAAAAACCTTCAGGAAGGACATGAACTGTATACTGCGGGACACATGATGGAAGCAGCAGTCGCATATTTTGAAGCTACTGGGAAAAGGAAATTTCTGGATATTGTCTGCAGGTTAGGTGACCTTTTATGCGATGTTTTTGGAAGTGAAGATGGGAAGTGCCATGGATACCCAGGTCATCCGGAGGTTGAACTGGGGCTTGTAAAACTATATAGAGTAACGGGTAAAGAGGAGTATCTTAAGCTTGCAAAGCACTTCATAGATATCAGGGGAGTTGGAGACAACTATTTTCTGGAAGAAGAAAAGCGTCCTGATTTTGATCGGATATTCCCGGAGTTTAATGATTATGATCCTTCGTATTCACAGTCCCACAAACCCGTATATGAGCAGACTACAGCAGAAGGACATGCTGTTCGTGCTGCTTATCTGTACAGTGCAATGGCAGATGTCGCAGCAGAGTATGGCGATAAAAAGCTCCTTTCCTGCTGCGAGACCCTGTGGGATGATATGGTTCACAGAAGGATGTATATAACAGGAAGTATAGGTTCATCAGGTTTCCTGGAGAGATTTACCACGGACTATGATCTTCCAAATGACTGTAACTATTCTGAATCATGTGCATCAATAGCACTTGCCATGTTTGGAAAAAGAATGGGAGAGATTACACATGATGCTTCATATTTTGACGAGGTAGAGAGGGCTTTATATAACACGGTTCTGTCCGGTATAGCCATGGATGGTAAAGGATTCTTCTATGTTAATCCTCTTGAGGTATGGCCTGATGCCTGTATGGAGCATACTTCCCGTGCACATGTAAAAAGTGAGAGGCAGAAGTGGTTTGGCGTAGCATGCTGTCCTCCAAACATAGCGCGCACTCTTGCTTCTATTGGACAGTATATTTTTTGCAGAAGAGATGATGAACTAGATGTAAATCTCTTTATATCTTCCGAAACAAGAACCAGTCTTGGAGAATGTGATCTTGTCGTCAGAATGGAAAGCCGGATGCCATGGGAGGGGAAGGTAAGGCTGATAATTGATAGTAAATCAGAGGGTATGGAACTAACGGGAAAGCTTGGAATAAGAGTTCCATATTATGCTGAAAACATGGGTATATCGATTGAAAGCAATATGGGCAGAACTTTGTTCGATAATGAGGAGCATGGATATAAGTATATATTACTAAATGGTAAAAGTATGACCATAGACATTTCTTTTGATATTCCTGCAAGATTCATTCATGCAAATCCCCTTGTCAGAGCTGACGCAGGGAAGGTAGCTCTGATGAAAGGACCGCTGGTTTATTGCCTCGAAGAAGAAGACAATGGTGACAATTTATCTTCGGTCTTTGTTGATACGGATACTGTTATCACGGAAGAATATCAGGAGGATATCCTTGGTGGTACCTACAGACTATATTTCGAAGGAAGGCAGTTGAATATGGATGGTTGGGATAATCATTGCCTTTATGGGACACAAAAGATTTCGTTAACAGATAGACGGTTTGTGGCCTATCCGTACTGCTACTGGGGAAACCGGGAAAGAAATAAGGAAATGATAGTCTGGATAAAAGAAATGATCAGATAGAATATGGCGGTTGGCAATCATATATGAACAGCCAACCGTTTTTTTGTTTTAAGAGAGGAAATATTGCCAGAATTGTTTATATCGCCAATTACAATCATGGTTCAGCTTTTGGACAGAGAACCCAGGAAAAAGAAGGAAGCTCTTCAAACTATTGAAAAGCACATAGATACTTTTTTAGAGAGATACGAATTCAAGTGAAATGAGAAGGATGAATATGAAAACACTTGTTATTTACACATCACAGACAGGATTTACAAAAAGATATGCCCAGTGGCTTGCAGACAGGGTAGGCGCAGATCTGATTGATCTTAAAGAAGCCCAGAAAAAGGGGACAGATTATTTTGAAGCCTACGGCGCAATCTGCTATGGGGGATGGGCTATGGCAGAAAAAGTTGTTAAGTCCAAGTGGTTCCTTCTGAATGATGATTTCAGGGGCTTTTTTGCAACCTTAATAAATCTTAAGGTTTGGATAAGGTTTTCTTAATGCAGACAAAATATACTGATTTCCGTGACAAATGTAGAGAGATATGAGGTGCATAAGAATGAAAAAATTAGAGATAACGAATAAAAGGAATGCTATGATTATTCTTTCTTCAATCGTTCTGACTATTACAATAGCAACAACCAGTGGAGTAACAATCTATAAAAAATCAATGGTAAAAGCTGCAGATAATGAAAATACGTTGCAGACAGTAGAGGTTATAAAACAGGATCTTGAGAAATCACTTTCAATAAATGGGACCATTGCGGCTCTTGAAAGTCAGTCTGTAACAAGTGAGTTGTCAGGGGTTAAGGTAAAATCCATCAAGGTTAGAGTAGGTGACCACGTAAAAAAGGGAGATGTGGTTGCAGAGCTCGATACCTCAACTATAGAAAAAGCGTTGAAGCAGGCAGAGGATAGCCTTGAAATAGCAAAGCAAAAGGATGCTCTTGAAATGGCAACCGCCAAAAGAAACTATGATACAGCAGTTGAACAGGCAAAAATTCAACAGGAGAGAGCTCAAAGGGAAGTGGATAAAGCACAGCAGGAATATGAGAAATCAGTTAATGCTTCCGATACAGCAGATGGAGTTTATGCTTCCGCTCAGGAAAATGTTGATAGCAAAACAGGAGAAGCGAATTATGCCCAGGGCACTTATGATGAGGCAAACGGACATGCAAAAAGCAAAGCTGAGAAATACGAGAAAAAACAGGAAAAGCTTGAGGATGCCCAGAAGAGACTTACAGAAGCTGAGAGGGTAAAAACCGAGCTTGATGGAATGCAGGAGGATCAGGTAGAGAACCTTAATGCACAAAAGGAAGAAGCACAAAGAGAACTTGATGAAGCAAGAGAAGCGGTTGAAAAGGCAGAGAAAGAAGTGAGGAAAGCAAAGCATGAAAATGAGCAAGCTCAAAGTTCACTTGAATCAAATCAGAATGCACTTAGTGATGCAAAGAGTAACCTTGCAGATGCAAAGGCAGATCAGGCAAGTGCTGAGGCAGATGCGAAATCAAAGAAGGAAGGAATTGATGGAGCAAAGGATTCAGTTACAAAGGCGCAGGATTCACAACAAGACATTATCAGAGAAGGTGAAAAGAGCTTAGCTGATGCAAAGGATAGTATAAAGAGTACAGAGCTTGGCCAATCCTCCAGCAATATTTCACTTCAGCAGGAGGTTGAGAAATATAAACAGCAGATTGAGAGTGCGACTCTCACAGCTCCCTGTGACGGACTTGTTACCTCTGTGGGAATAAAGGAAGGTGCCCTTTATGATAACGGTAAGGAGATAATGAACATTCAGAATGATAAGGGCTACAAGGTTAACGCTACTGTAGATCAGTATGATATCTGTGATGTTCAGGAAGGAATGCCGGTAAGAATAAAAACTGATTCCACGGGGGAAGAACTTCTTGAGGGCACAGTTTCTTTTGTATCTCCGATCCCGGGAGGGGAGGCTTTGAGTACTGAACAGTCATCAGGCACAGCTTCAAACAGCAATGATTATCCTATCGAGGTTTCAATAAAAAACAAGACCGACAGACTGAGAATAGGAATGACAGCAAAGATCACAATAGTCCAGCAGGAAAAGAAGGGAGCACTCGTTGTTCCGGATTCAGTGATACAGCAGTCAGATGATGGTAAAAACTATATTGAAGTGGTAACAGGAGAAAGCGCAGTAGCAGGAAACAGCGAAGAAAAAAATCCTACTCCTATGACAGAGAAGATAGATATTACCTATGGAATTAAAACAGATTACTATGTGGAAATAAACGGAAAAGGAATTAAGGAAGGAATGAAGGTGGTTATGCCAACCACTGACTATAGTGAGGATATTTTGGAATGATTCAGGCCGAAAAAATATATAAACGTTTCAATATAGGAACGGAAAATGAAATAGAGATACTTCACGGAATAGATATAAATGTAAAAAGGGGGGAGTTTGTTTCAATCGTAGGAACTTCCGGCTCAGGAAAATCAACCTTTATGAACATTATAGGGCTTCTTGATAAGCCTACAGAGGGGACATATATCCTTGATGGTATTGATGTGTGTAATGCCTCTGATAAGGAACTTTCACATATAAGAAATCAGAAAATAGGTTTTGTTTTCCAGACCTATAATCTGATTCCCAGGACAAGTGCCATAAAAAATGTTGAGCTCCCCATGCTTTATGCAGGGGTAAAGGCAAAAGAGCGCAAAGAAAGAGCAATGGAGCTATTAGAGCTTGTAGAGATGAAGGAAAGAATGCTTCATAATCCGGATGAACTCTCAGGAGGGCAGAAGCAAAGGGTAGCCATTGCAAGAGCATTGGTTAATAATCCCTCCATTATACTTGCGGATGAACCTACAGGTGCACTGGACTCTGCAACGGGAAGAAAAATAATGGACCTTTTTCATAAGCTCCACGAAGAACAGGGGATAACAATAGTATTTATCACTCATTCACCTGAGCTTGCGACAGAGACAGAAAGAATACTGACCTTGAAGGATGGCCGCATTGTTGATGAAAGGATAGGTTACAGATATGCTTCTTGAAAACATAAAGCTTGCATTGTCGGGGCTTTTGGCCAATAAGCTCAGAACCTTTCTGACTATGCTAGGGATAATAATAGGAATTGCTTCGGTGATCACAATTATGAATGTAGCGGATGCAATGAAGAATTCCACCATGAGTCAGATGGGGGATATGGGAGTCAATAATATATCTTTTTACATGAATCAGAAGCCCGACCCCGATACGGGAGAATACAGTGAAAATATAAGGGAAATGAAGGATAAGGATTATTTTTCACCGGAGATGCTAAGGGATGTAAAGGACCATTTTAAAGGAAGGGTAAGTGGCATATCCCTGTCAAAGTCAATTGCGGATGCAAAAATCGAGAATGGAAAAAAATATGCAAACGTTAGCATTGAAGGATTAAATGAAGAGGGCATAAAAAATAAAAAGCTTACAATTATTTCCGGAAGAAATATCACAGCAAAGGAGCAGGAGGATGGCAGAAGGGTGGCGCTTGTATCCGACAGACTGGCGAACAATCTCTTTGACGGAGATACGGGAAAAGCTCTGGGAAAGCAGCTGGAGGCTGTTCTTGAAAACAAATACTATAATTACACGATAGTAGGAGTATATGAGTATGTGGAAAGTCCCGGTGGAGGATATAGTGCCAAGGTATCTCAGAAAGATCTGCGGACAGGGCTTTATATTCCGCTGTCGTGCGCTGTCAAGCAAACGAGAAAAGGTGAGTTGTATGAAAACTTTGATGTGATTGCAGCTACAGGAGAAGATCAGGGAAGTCTGGCCACAGAAATCATGGAGTATCTTAACACAAAATATTATGGTAATAACGATGCCTATGAAGCTTATGGATATAGCATGAAGGAAGAAATCAAGTCCATGGAATCCATGCTGAATACGCAGACCTATGCATTTATGGCTGTGGGTGCGATATCGCTTCTTGTAGGCGGTATCGGTGTAATGAATATCATGGTGGTGTCAATAACAGAGAGGACAAAAGAGATAGGTACCAGGAAGGCTCTTGGCGCAACAAATGGCTATATTCGCCTTCAATTCATTACGGAAGCAATTGTCATATGCCTTATAGGTGGAATATTAGGAATAATTACAGGGGAGCTTTTTGGATTTATTGCATCCAAATTTTTAGGAGCAAGCGGTAGTGCATCCGTAAGTGGTATAATATTATGTGTATTGTTCTCGATGGTTTTTGGTGTCTTTTTCGGGTTTTATCCCGCAAACAAGGCAGCCAGGCTTAATCCTATAGAGGCTCTTAGATATGAGTGATAATAAAAATATGATACTGATTGCAGAGGATGATATGGATATAATCGAACTGCTTAGATTATATTTGGAAAAAGATGGCTATGAAACACTTGTTGCCACAGATGGCATCACTGCATTCGGTATTATTGAAAATAATAATCCGGATCTTATTATATGTGACATAATGATGCCCGGAATGAACGGGTATGAGCTTATAAAGAAAATAAGATCATCCTACAACAACATTCCAATAATTGTTTTGTCTGCAAAAAACCAGGATAACGACAGAATTCTGGGGCTTGATATAGGAGCTGATGATTATATGACCAAGCCCTTTAATCCTCTTGAACTGGTGGCTCATGTAAAAGCTGCTCTCAGAAGATTTTATAATCTTGGTGGGGGAAACGCGTCTCAAAGCGTTTATCAGGTTGGAGCACTACGGCTTGATACTGATAAAATGCGATTTACAAAAAATAATGAGGAAATCATGCTAACTCCATTTGAATTTAAAATTATGAAGCTTCTTATGAGAAATCCCGGACGGGTTTTTACTAAGGTCCAGATTTATGAACAAATAAATGGAGAGTATTTTGAGAATGATGAAAATGCATTAATGGTGCATATGAGTAAGCTTCGGGATAAAATCGAGGATGACAGGAATAACCCCAGATACATCAAAACAATACGCGGTCTTGGATATAAAATTGATAAGGAATAATGAAAAAACTCTTTAAATCCGTAAAACGAAAAAAAGGAACACTATACTCAATGATCACCGGGAACTATATTATGTTCGCGGTGATTGTTGTAATTACTGCACTCTTGATATTTGGATTTTTTAATTTATATATGGATAAAATAGAGTCCAACTATGAAATAAGCAGAATAATAGAACAGGAGAGTTATCTAAAATCGGGAAATTACGAAAAGCTTCAGGTGGAAAGATATCTCGGGAAAGGAAGCTATATCGAGGTTCTTGATAGAATAGGAAAGGTTTTGTACTGTAGTGATAAAGCTGTAAATAACAGCTATACCGATGAAATAATAGAGTACATTCCAGCAGTTGATGGAACAACCTTTTACTCACTTGAAAAAATTTATGATAATGGTGCTGCGAGCGGGTATCTGATGCTAAGATATTCCTATGATGATGAACAGTATACTCTTAACAGTGTGGCTGTTCTTGATGCTTCAAGAAAGATTGTCTTTTCCGATGACCGGACTGAGGGCAAAACGATGTCCGAAAAGGAAATTGATTTTTTAAATGGTGGCTTTGAAGAAAGTACCTTTGTACAGAAATATGAGTATACCGATAATAGGGGTGATGAGAGAGTACTACTTATTCATGACACATATGAGAACGCAAATGAGACTGGCGCTTACAGAAAGGGAATCTTTTCGGTATTATTACTTTTTATAATTACAATGGGCATAATATTGATTGTATTTGTGCTAAGGGTTTCCTTTGTTGTAAAAAAACCGCTTGATATGCTGGAAAATGCGATGGCGGAGTTCTCTGTAGGTAGTGAAGGAAGTGGACTTTCCTACTCAGGCCCCAGGGAGTTTGTAGAAATAATTGATACGTTCAATAATATGTCTATTCGCCTTAAAGAAAGTGAAAAACTGCGGATTAAGTCAGAAAACGAAAAGCAAAAGATGCTAGCGGATATATCCCATGATCTGAAAACTCCCATAACTGTAATTCAAGGATATTCCAAGGCTATAGCTGATGGCGTTGTCCCCAGGGAAGATGAGAAGAAATATCTTGAAGCTATAAGAGCTAAATCTGAAAACCTCTCAGAACTTATTAACATCTTTTATGAGTATTCAAAGCTTGAGCATCCGGAGTTTAGTCTTAGCAAAGAAAACGGCGATATCTGTGAGTATTTCAGAGAGTATCTTGCACTAAAATATGAAGAGCTTGACCTTGCGGGATTTCTCATGGAAATAGATATACCGGATGAAAGTCTGGATTATTGCTTTGACAGGATACAGCTTAAGCGAGTGTTTGAAAATATAATATCAAATTCTGTTAAGTCAAATAGAAAGGGGACTACTATTTTCGCATCTCTTTCAATCACCGATTCGGCAATAATAATAAGGCTTGGTGACGATGGAATTGGTATCCCGGATTCTTTACGTAGTAATATTTTTGAACCATTTGTGGTCGGTAATGAGTCCAGGACAAGCGGACAAGGCACAGGACTTGGACTTTCGATTGCAAAGCTGATAGTCGAAGCTCACGGAGGGAAAATCTGCCTACTTGATAGCGATAAGACCTGCCGAAGAACTATGTTTGAAATATCACTTTTCTTTAGGGGCTGATAAGTAAAGAGGGCTGTTTTTCACCGTTCATTCGTATATAGATGAAATATTACCTGTATAAATATGGGAGTGTGGCAGAAATACACCTAATGGTACTTCTGCAAGGCTGCTGTCACTTCTTGACAAGGGCTTTGTAGATATAGATGCTTTTCTTGCAAAAGGGAAGTAGGTGAGATAGAATGATAAATTCACTGATGGAATACAATGGATATCATGCAAAAGTAGAATTTGACCAGGAAGATCAGATATTCATAGGTCACGTTCTTGGCATCAATGACTCTCTGAATTTTCATGGAGAATCAGTAAAAGAGCTTACACAGTCCCTGCATGATTGTATAGATAATTACCTTGATTACTGCCAGAAGATTGGAAAAGATCCTGAACGAGAATTTAAAGGCTCATTCAATGTTCGCATTAAGCCTGAGCAGCATAAGAAAATTGCATTATATGCTGCCAATGAAGGAATCACGATAAACCAGTTTGTATCCAGAGCTATTGATGATGAACTGGACATCCTAGAAGGTTAGCCCAAAGACGCAATATTTTTGTTAAATCGCCGATTCGAGAACTGATAACTAAAGATGGATTTTATAATGGAAAAGCCTTGATGACAAGGCTTTTCTTTATTTGTTTCAACTATTAAAATATAAGGGTATGAAACCTTTTCTGAGCAAATTAGATATGATGAGTTTAAAAAAGTTGTGGAGAAAATTAGGACATTATAATCTGTAGAAGTGATTCATTTCGCTGATTAGATT
>NZ_AUJI01000053.1 GCF_000424145.1 Butyrivibrio sp. AC2005 | reverse complement strand
CAGATCGAGGAATGCTTCAGAATCATGAAAACAGATTTCGCTGCAAGACCTGTCTATATCAGAAGAGATGACAGAATAGAAGCCCACTTCCTGATATGTTTCCTGTCATTACTTGTTTATCGTTTATTGGAAAAGCAACTTGAAAACAAATACACCTGTGAAGAAATCTTGGATAAATTGAAATCAATGAAATTTGCAGACATTAAAGGACAGGGATACATGCCAACTTACATTCGTGATAAGCTTACTGATGCCCTTCATAAAGTATGCGGTTTTAGAACCGATTACGAATTCATTACTAAAGCTGATATGAGAACTATAGAAAAACAAAGCAAGCAAAGGTAATATTACTATATATCAAGAATCACAAAAATAACGCCAAGAGCCTGATGTATTAAGGCTTTTGGCGTCTTTAGTTGGTATTAAACTGTCAAAGACAGGATAGTAACACCGATATACTTAGCTGTCTATTATACTCGTAGTATAAAAAAGTCTCCTCGCCCATTCGTTTAAAATCATCATATAGCCTCTTAATGATTAGGAGCGCATTTGGTACAAAAGGCACCGCCATCATTTGCATATGTGATTTTACATCCACAATCAGGGCAATATAATGCCGTTGGATCATAGTCATCATCTTCTTCATCTTCACTTTCATCGGATGTAGTTTCTAGAAGTTCTGACTCTAATAGATTATTTTTTTCTAAATAAAAATCATCATCAATGGTTACCTCAGCTGAACCAAATAGATCATCCGGATTTTTGCTATCAGTATTAAATATAACTATTATTTCAACTTCTTTGGTGACTGAGAATTTATTTCTAAATTTATTATAGACTTCCCAGTAGTAGCGGTCATCTTCTTGATCATAATATGACCTGTCTTCATCACGTTCACTATACTCTACAACAAATTCAATAGTCGCGGTTGCAATAATTGTAGCGTTTTCATCATTGACATCATCGACATATTCAAACTCTAAATCAGTACATTCAGAACTAATAACATCTACTTCATCAAAAATGTCTTCCACACTTACAGAACCACCAGTTGTATAAGTATCAATTGTGGCACGAATAGCAGTATTAAAGTCATCTTCATTAAATAAATTCTCAAGTTCGATAGGTAAGTTTTCTTCCGATCTAATTGCTTGATTAATTGCATCATAGAGTTCTGCAAAAACCACAATCTGTTTATCATCTCTGAAAGATTTCCTAAAGCCTTTATCTTTAGATACAACATAGATTTCTTCTCTAGGATTACACGATGCATATTGCCGTATAGAATCTATAATAATAGCATCCTTAAATTCATATGGCTTTTTATTCTCAAAAGGCAGTAGCCTTTTAAAATATTTATTTACAATCTCATCAACATCAACAGTATTTATATCAATTTTTTCAGCGATACATTCATTCAAAAACTTATCCCAATTGGCTCTAATCTCATTTATCATTTTGTCGGAATCCAAAGAGGATATTTTTACACTTAATGAATCATCATGTTTGAACGGAGCTAATGCCCTGCTGTCCATGAGAAGCTGGTTGTACTGATTTATTGCCACAGAAAGATTTTCTGAAATATTATGATACACTTCCTGATAAACAATTTCATTGTATAGTAAATCTATTTCGCCGTTTTGAGCTAAATCTCGTAATTTAGATAACTGTCTATTATTAAATGAAAAGTTCAAATTGTCGTAAACACTTGTGTCTAGAAATATTTTTATTGCCATCTCTTCAAGCCTCCTTTGATGTTGTGAATATTATTTCATACTGCTGAAATCAATTCAATGAAGATGGAAATAAATCATGCAAAAATAATACTCGATTTGCATATTAGTAAACTCTAACCACTATTGCCCCAAAGGCATTACTTCATTTTCTCCAAATACTTTACAGGCACTTTCTTTGTGAGCCACACTCCATTCTCAGATAAGAAAAATTCTATCCCATCCTTATCCATTACTCCGCTCTTCACCTTATAGATTACAGGCTTGCCATGCCTTTTCCCGACATTCACAGCTGTGTCATAGTCCTTGGACAAATGAACATACAGCCTGGACTTGGGGATCAGTCCCTGTTCATCAATTGATTTTTCATATTTCTCAGCACTTCCATGATAAAGGATATCCGGAGGAGTGACCTTTTTCAGCTCCACATCTACAGGTATGGAGTGCCCCTGATTCGCTCTGATAAGAGTATGGTCTTCATTAAAAGAATATCTCTGCTTATTATCAGTAGCTACTATCTCTTCCAGCATTTCCATGTTTATCGGCGAAATCTTTGAAATTCCTGCAATCAATTCATCAACGTTTGCCCATCCATGCTCATCCAAAGATATGCCTATTGTTTCAGGTTTATGTCTCAATATAAGACTGATAAACTTGCTAACTTCTGTATTTTTCATTCTCAATCTTCACTTCCTTCTCTTATCATAATCATTTGTTAAATGTATCATTATACAATATGATATGCCATTTTTATGCGACAGTGATTTTGCAAAAATCAAGTTTACGAGATCTCGATGGGGAATAAAAGAGTTGTTGGGGAGCCGAATAAAACCTTATCTTCTGATGGATAATTTTCGAAGGAGGCAATAATAAATGCATAGTATTACCGGCATAGAAAATGCCGATTGTAAAAAATATTTTCAGGAGGTATCTCGCAAGATGCATACATTACTGTAATTCCCACTATACCCAAAACGATATGGTCTGCAAGTCTTTCATCCTTAATAATCCATCAGAACACATTTACATTCCTTGCAGATATATCCAGCATTTCGAGGTTTCATCCATCCATTCCCCAAATTTATCTGCACTCCACCCTCTGAAGCAGCCTTTTTAGCAGTCAGGAGCTGTGGGAATACACGGTTAAAAACATCCGATGTTGCCCAGAAAAGCACCGGCCATCCCCTGGATGTATTCGCACTAACACTGATCTCTCCTTTTGTCATCTCATTTCCGCATTTAGGACATTTCATATAATTCCTCCATTTTCAGACCTGTTGTTATGATAATTATACGAAAACCGGAGAACACAATGCATATCCGCTATGGTAAAAACTGTATATCTATCCTTCTAATAATGCAAAAAAGAACGGCACCTCATTATGAAGTACCACTCAACATAAACACTATTATTACATCAATACCTTTCCACTTTCCCAAGCATCTCCAACTTTTTCACCAACAACATGATAAGCATTATTGAAGGGATCAAAAGTAATTGGCTTAACCTTACTTACATCAACCTTACCATCTGTAAGCACAGACTCATCAACGCTTACATTCACGATCTCACCTTTAAGAATGCATGAATCATGATCAAAGCTCTTTACCTTGCACTCCATACATACGGAAAGCTCATTTATGATAGGTGCGTTCACATTTGGACTCTTTGTTGCAGTAAAACCTGCCTTTGAAAACTTATCCTCATCATTATTGCCTGAAGCCATACCGACAAAATCACAGGCCGCTACATGGTCTGCGTCTGCCATGCTGATAGTAAAAGCACCTGTCTTCTCGAAATTCTTGCAAGTCTTATGATCTACAGAAAGACACACGGAAATCTCTTTCATCTCACTGATTCCACCCCACGCCGCATTCATGGCATTTGGTTTTCCATTCTCATCATAAGTACCGATAATCCATACCGGCTGCGGATAACTAAATGGTTTTGCTCCAAAATCTTTTCTGCTCATATTCAGGTCCTCCTTTTTCTGTATTGCTTAACTACAAAATCCATCTTTTCTCCAAACAATTTTTTAGCACATCAATACTTTATCCCTTCAGCATCAAGTCTCAATCTGTAAAACTCCTGCAACCATTCAGGTTGTTCCTGCACTGTCTTAGAAATATCCCTCAGAGTCCTTTTACCCACTCTTCTGTCAAAAATCGCCAGCATCCTTATAATAGGATCTTTGTCTGCAATGCTATCCTTTATATCCTGATTAAGATACTTTTTTATGGAATAGGGAACTAAACAAGAATCAACGATACCATCTTCTGCTGCTCTGATCCTACCCTCTTCTTCTGCAGCAAGATTTACCTCCTGATTGATTATTTCCCCATCATCAGTCCACTCTCGTCCAGGAATATTCTGCTCCCTTTTAACTTCAGCTCCATACCTGAATATTGCCATTTCATTATATGGATTTGCCTGAAAAACTTCCTTCCCATCTATCCTTACAGCAAATCTTCCGTAATCATCCGGTGCTCCATGATAATTTGTCCTGAAATACTGAACTCTGTTTTTTAAGGTCTCACATAAAAGATCCTGCTCAAGTTTTTTCCTTATACTGCTCCACGACTGTGGCATCACTCGTCTCCTTCTTCTCTTTCAAATATATAGTCATTTGCATCCAGCTCCTCTTCCGTTTCGAAGATCGTGAGCTGTTTTGCGTTCTTCGTCATTTCATCGTAGGCCGCTCGCTCAGCCTCTGTTAGTTCTCTTATTTGCAACAATAACCCCTACCTTTTTTGATAATACACGTAATATCCCTTCAAACAACTGCCGATATCTATACTGTCACAATCAATCTTCGGAGGGATATCTGATATGAAAAGAGATAAAATCGCATGCTCCTGCAAAAACGTTAATTATGGCAAAATCCTCGATGCAGTCAAAAATGGTGCGGATACATATGAAAAAGTCCAGGAAGCGACTGGGTGTGGTACCGGCTGCGGAAAATGCCGTGACTTCATCACTACCATGATCCGCGATATCATTATGTTTCCAGAAGATTACGCATGATTGTATCCCAGATACTTCATCACGGTCTCAAGCCCTTCCATCGGAACACAGAACGTCCCATCCCTATGTTTGCAGCCTTCAAGCACTTCATCTATATTGAACCACTTTACTTCTTCAACTTCCTCGGTCTGAAGAACAAGCTTTGTCTCATCCACTGGCTTTTCATAGACATATACGAAAGCTACCTCGTTGTCTCTAAACATCTTTCCATGAAATTCCATCTCATACTTGATATGGAACTTACCGGCAAAAGTAAAGTCACCCTCATGAGCTTTTATTCCCAGCTCTTCGAACAGTTCTCTCTGCGCTGATTCCAGCGGATCATCACCTGCCTGGATGTGACCGGCTGAAGAAGTATCATACATCGAAGGAAACGATTCCTTGTTTGCGCTTCTCTTTTGCAGTAATACCTGGTATGAATCACCAGCTTTACGGACTATCCATGTATGAGCAGTTCTATGAGAAATCCCCTTATCATGCGCTTCTGATCTTGTGACTGTCCTGCCCACAGGAAAACCATTATCATCTGTTACATCAAAAATCTCTTCCACAAAAATATCCCCTCTTGCACTTCATTATATTTAAACCTTACACATAATCAGTCTTCACGCATAAAGTCCATAATTTCCTTATTTCGCTCAAGCATATTGTAGATGCCATCCTCAGACAGGACTCCGCGCTTTATATTATCCGGAATCTCATCATTCTCATCCGTAGCAAAATCATCTTTCCAGTCCTGGCTTGTATAATAGCTTTCCAGTTCTTGGATCTGCGGCTGCATCTCTGCCAATTCGGTCATAAGCTTATCTATCTCATCCAGCTTACTATTTGCTCTATCAAGTATGCTATCCATTCTATACACACGCATACGCAGATGTGTCCTTGCATATCGCTCATCTAATCTGGCTTTTACATAAAAATAACGATCTTTAATCTTTTCATAATCATAATTATTATCTGTATAAATCCTATATCTTGAAGCGTTATCACATATATACTTAATGGCTTCCTGATCTGATATACCTTCTTCCTCCTGTTTCTCATAAGCAGAATGAATGAGCATATCCAGATATATTTTTTTCGTTAATCTTTGTTTACGTGATTCACTTTTCATCACCCAAGATCTCCATAGTTTTTGATTCACTATATTATCAGCATTATTGCTTCCAAGGTATCCGAACGAAATCTTCGTTTCCTTTTCCATAGTATTGATGATATCATAAAAAACCCGGAGCAATCACTGCTCCGGGCGGATAAATAATCGAACGTCCTCCCGGACGACCTGACGACTCCTTCGATTGAGGGAGTGGCACTTAGAGGACGCAACAAAGCGCCAGTAATCTTCAATTTCTGAAGATTATTGGAGCCATTTATTTTAGAAAGGAGTACAGCCCGGCTGATCTCACAAAATCCCCTACCAGACTAAAATGCCCTGTGGCTACATACCCTACTACCCAGAGGATGGATCATTTCATTCGGATATGCATTATGACAAACAAAAACAACTATTTGTAAATAGCTTAAAAATCAAAATCATCAAAATCGTCAGCATCAAAACCTGCATCCTCGAGGGCTTCACGTCTCTCATCCGGATCCATCATCTCCAGATCATCCCTGGAAAGACCCGCCATTTCAAGCTCGTCCTCGAGTTCATCTTCCTCATCATCATAATCGGATGAATCATCATCCTCCTTGAAAACTGTATCGTTTATAAAAGCCCATTCACCGGCATCTATATGCCCATCATTATTCAGATCAAATGGAGTATTTCCAAATATATCATCAAAAGGTCCCTTCATAACAAGCTCCTTTCCCATCAGTGATGCTCATTCCAATAATCTTCAGCTGCATCATAAGCTTCGTCTTCATCATCGTAGTCATCTTCATAGTCGTAGAATTCTTCATATTTATCATCAGCAAAATCCTGCGCGGATTTATAATCATAAACATCATAGGAATCATATTTCTTCTTGGAACTTGAATATGACTTCTTTGAAGTACTCTTCTTGCTGTATGAAGAGCTGCTGCTTGATGTTGTGGTAGGCTTATGCTCGTAGCAGTAGATACTGCCAGTACTTCTCTTCCTGGTACATCCGGACTTAGCGCAATGCCCTACGGAAGTACTTGTATAGGACTTGGTACTGCTAGAATATGAGCTACTTGAAGAACTCGTAGATGGCTTATGGACATAACAATATATGCTTCTGGTGCTTCTTTTCCTGGTGCATCCAGATTTAGCACACTGACTGTTATATGCCTTTGTTCCCATAGACAAGCTGCTAAATAATGTAATAGCCACTGCAAATGCTGTTAAAATTGTAATAATAGTTTTTCTCATGATCCTGACCTCCTATACTTCCACGAAACTGTGAGGTTTTAACATATACTCTATATTTCAGCAATTGTCTATTCAGTCACCATACATGCTTCTTCTGAGTTCCTCGTCATATGCTCTTCTTGAATTCTCTTCAAAGATGCTATATTTACCATCCTTGTTGTAATCCCATCTTTCTCCACCACCATCAAGCTTTTCCATTCCGCCATGTCTGTAGTTATCTACGCTATACGGGTCACTGCTCTTCTTGCTAGAGCTGGATTTTGAAGAAGAGCTTGTGCTCTTTTTACTTGAGCTGTAGCTACTGGACCCACTTGAGTACTTCTTAGTGCTGCCTGAATATGAACTGCTACTTGATGAAGGTGTATGTAAATAGCAATAGCTACTTCCATCTGCTCTATCTCTCATACAATCCGATCTTATGCATTTACTCTTTGCATCTGCCTCTAATGACATTATTCCAATCATGGTGATTGCTACAACGAATGCTGTAATAAGATTAAAGACTGATTTCTTCATTTATCCCGCCCTCCATAACTTCTCCGAAAACGGTGTGGTATCTCTATATACAAGATAATCCTTTGGGTTTTCCAGTTACATATCTGTTTTGGTGAATTATGTGTTTCTATTTTTCTATATACTCATCCTATCAGATATGGTGTCCCAAAAACCTCTCTGCACACTCGAATTTATGTTCTTATTCTGTCAATTCAAGTATTTATTTCTTCGTACATTAAGATCTTTAACTTCAGAAATATAAAAACCTCTTTTTTCCTGTGGCAGAATACTATACTGATAAAGAAACATACGCCCCATTATTTCTCTACTGGTTTTGGCTCCACAGTTTCTTATGTTTTTGATCTCAACTCCTGATTCTATTGCATCAGCAAGTTTTCCGATTGTATCCAATCCCACCCGTTTTAAAGAATAATATGCTCTGACGCTTAATTCCAAAGCTTCTATTGGTGTATCGTACATACTTGGTTTTAAATGAAAAGTGAAATAGAATTTGCCTCCTTTACTTGCTCTCAATTTATCAAAAGAAAAAATCTCAGCAATCTGTTCCATCGTCCGACTCTGATCTGTGCTCATATCTAATGCCTCCGTAAACATCCTTGATGATCTCCCGGATCTGGCGGCACTGTATCTCTACAGCGTCATCCCTGCAATCCTTTTCAATCATCTCAGCTAAATATTTGAGATCATGGGCAGAATCAGATACAGCGACCATATGAATATGATTCTCCTTGTGAGTTGTGAAAATCTGACGTATGAAGGCTGTCTTTGTTGCAACATACTCCAGCGTCCTTTCGAACCCCTCCGAAGTTGTAATGATATCTATAAGCATGGTGATCTCATCATCACGTCTGATGTATGTATTATAACCACGGATTATGCCTTCATTCTCAAGTTTAACTATCCTCTTTTTTGCAGCAACTCTTGAAATACCAAGCCTATCACCTATTTCCTGATAGCTCATTCTTGCATTTCCCTTGATCATACCCAAGATCTTTTTATCTGTTCCATCCATTAACTCTGCTCCTTATCAGTGTCGACTCTGATTAAGTTGATTATATTTATCCGAAAAAACTTATGCAATAGCGCCGGTTACGATTCGTAACCAGAACACAGTCCTTCAATCCTCTCCCGTCTATGAATTCTCTTAAGTCTCACAAAAAATCCATCGCCTGATCTTTAAAAGACGATGGATTATTACTATGCACACATTTAATTATCTAGAGATCCATAAATTATACTCAATCCTATAAGTACTGACCAAATACAACAGTATTAATGATGTTCATTCCAATAATCTTCCGCTGCATCATATGCCTCGTCTTCATCTTCATAGTCATCTTCGTAGTCGTAGAATTCTTCATATTTATCATCTGCAAACTCCTCGGATGATTTATAGTCATTCACATTATATGGATCATAGCTATTTTGGCTCCCTGCTGAAGATGCCCCCTTTTGGTTTGGCTTTGTACTTTCCGAAGTGCTGCTTTGTATACTACTCTTACTTGATGTTTTTGAGCCATATCTGTCCTCGAACTGCTTCAGAACTCCATCAGACTCCCAGTAATCATAGTACTTTGTCTCCCCTGTTTGCTTATCTTTAACTGTCATAGAATTCACATATTCAAACGTGTATATATATCGTGAAGTATTGAAAATGAATTTTGCTTTATGATAAATATCTAGGTAAATCCCTCTATATTTCATGGAAGACATACCTTTATTTTCTTCATATATCTTATTGTATTCGCTTTTTTCATAATACGCCTGAAGGTTATCCTGCATTTCATTTATCATAGTAACCATAATCAGACATCTTTCTTTAAGCATAAGCTCATTTATGCTGTCATCCAGCTTTACTGTTACACTATCATAATTAGTATGAAACCAGGAATTACTAAGATTATTGTCATCAAATATAGTAACGACACTTATTTCTTTGAAATAATCACCATCTTTCTTGTCATATATATCAGCTTTTTTTATATCATCGCGGTAAACTTCCCGTGCCGCATCCAAGGAATCATACAGCTTTTCATTCTCCGCTTTCATCCAAATACGCACACCAACAAGAATAATAATAAATATCGCTATCAATATTGGAACCAGGTTACTATTCTTCTTATTATTCATAAATTATATCATTCGTATCTATACATTTTTACAACTAAAGATATTTAAGCAATTAAAGATTGATTAAACAAAGCTAAAATTATTGTAAACTTTCTCATTTTACTAGTCCAAGTATATAAGCGACCATAACTTGTTCACCAGCACCCAAATCTATCTTTTTATCCTTCCATGGTACTCAAATTAAGATATATGGAACCATAGACCCCCTACAACTTATAACTATTCGTTAAGGATCACTGTTTACAGCATCTGCTGGAACCGGCAACTTTATTGATGATGATAACTTTGAAGAAGTTGAAATACATGATTATGTTCCGAGAAAAGCCAGCTTTGGCGTATATCTTGACGGGGATAGTATGGAACCTGCTTTCAAAGACGGACAACTGGTATGGATTGAACAGACAGAATGTCTTGATTCCGGAGATATCGGACTCTTTTACCTGGACGGAAAAACTTATTTCAAAAAATACATTGTGAAAACAGCCGGTAATTTCCTGCAATCACTAAATGCAAAGTATAAGCCAATTCCCATAGGCGAATACAGTACATTCAAAATATTTGGCAAGCTCGCCATTGATTAGTGTCCGTAATATAGGACACTCCTTTTGGTATGGTGGCACTTGTCAGAAAGGCTTTACCTATTACCGAGAGGAGATGATGTTTTGAAAGATTTGTCTTATTCCAACAAACTCTATGACCTTCGTAAAAAGAAGAAGCTGAGCCAGAATAAACTGGCTGAAGACTTGGGAATCAGCAGACGCACTATCAGCATGATAGAAAACGGAGAACAAAATGTTTCCCTGGATTATGCTTATAGGATCTCCGCCTATTTTAATCTGCTGGTTCAGGAAGTTTTCCCAGAAACAAAAGAAAAATCTGGCCAAGCAAATACAGAATAATCTATTGGTACATCAGCCCGCTACAAGAGCGGGCCAGTTTATGCCTAAAACTCACAGGTGAGAATATACTTATTCTCTTCATCATAATACTCTGCGTACAAGTAATTCCGATCATTAGTAATATGATACTGACCCTTCAATATCTTCCCTAATAGGCGTCTAAAACCTTTTATTCAATGGCACACCTACCGTATTATCATCAGGTCATTCCTGCCTTATGTTACTTTATGCGATTGTTACTTAGTTGAATCTGCGATATTCTCAGTACTGTTAATCAACTTATCAAAGTCACTTTCATATGTCTTGTCCTGTATAAGTCTATATTTTTCAAACTCGCTCTCTGCAAATTCTTTTGCTATAGCCGCAGTTACTTTCCCTTTATTTTGCAGAACTTCAGCATCGTTAAAAACAAGAAATGCATCTAATTTCGATTTCCAATCTGCCATTGTCATCGGAACATGCCTCTTAGCCTGCCTCGTCGCATAATCAAGATACATTGTTACTATCTCATTTAGTTCTTGTATTTCATCTTTTAACAAATAGTTTTTTGCTATTGAAACATCCGTCTTTATGATTTTCCCATCCGGTGCGTTTTTCCATGAAGTTAATCCCATGTGTTCCTTTGTGTGATCAGCTCTGGATACGATAAGTTCTGCAGCTGTGTTTCCATGAACAGCATAATGCATTTTATTCTGCACCGTTGCATAGAATTCTCTTGTCACAGGAGCATCTTTATCATAATCTGCAGCAGTTGCATATATATCTGTTATTTTCTGGTAGAATCTTCTTTCACTGGCTCGTATTTCCTGAATTTCAGCTACTAACTGATCAAAATAATCTTCATCAAATATTTTTCCATTCACTAGTCTGCTTTTATCAAGAACATAACCCTGTTTAGTAAATGCATCTAATACCTTCGTTGCCCATTGTCTAAATTGTGTTGCCTTATCAGAATTTGTCCTATATCCTACAGCAATAATCGCTGCCAAAGAATAAAACTTATAATTGTAGTTTTTTCCATCATCAGCAGTTTGTGCATATTTTGCACAAACTGAATTTTCATCCAATTCCCCCGACGAAAAAATTTTTTTGAGATGCTTCGAGACAACTGACCTATCAATATCAAAAAGCTGTGCTATCGCATTTTGAGTTAACCAGACATCTCCATCTTGCACTCTAACTTCTATTCCATCACTTTTAGAATCTTTGGTAAAAATCAAAAAATCAACAGTACTATTTCTTATCTGAACATTCTTTTTCATACGAAAACCCTCTTTTTATCTTTATAAAAGATTCTTTTAAAAATCCACAGCCCTCTTTATCTCTTCCTCTGTCGGATTCCCCTTCTGCAAACCTCCCACCAACTTAAATAGGCCATAGGTATTGAAGCCAGGACAAGTGAATTCCCCTACAATCACAGCATTCTTACCCTTTATGGACTCTGCCATTGATTTTGAAAAATCCTTATTCATGGCACTTGTCATTATGAAAAATATCTTCTTATTCTGAGGAAGATTAGCCTGTGCAAAATTCTTAACCTGCTGATGGAACTGCGCTGCGTAGATACCTGAAGCAAAGCCTATAAGCTCATACTCACTCAGATCTTTCTCCGTTGTAGCTGTTGCGTCAATCAGATCGCCCTCGAATTCCTTTGCAATGGCATCCACAACCTTCTTTGTATTCCCATGATGTGTCGAAGC
The DNA here is from genome assembly GCF_000424145.1 of Butyrivibrio sp. AC2005. Lineage (GTDB taxonomy): Bacteria > Bacillota > Clostridia > Lachnospirales > Lachnospiraceae > Butyrivibrio. The sequence continues at coordinate 13,287 of NZ_AUJI01000053.1, read as the reverse complement.
ATATACTATCGCTGTTTTACTCATTATCCGCACCCTCACCTTCAAATATTTTTATGTCCACTATAGATTATATCCCAGATGCAACCTTCATTATAGTCATACAATAGAAAAAGCCGCCTATCAAAGGCAGCTGTTGTTTTAGGAAGGATGCTGTCTGGTTCTACACCAGACAGCGGTTATGAAAAAGTGTTTTATCAATATTAACAAGAGTTTCTGTCCTCTATCAGCATAGCCTCTCAGGCAAACTTTACAGCTGTTCCATAAGCCATTATCTCAGCTGCACTCTGCATTACAGAAGATGAAGAATATCTTACACCAACAATCGCATCTGCACCAAGAGCCTGCGCTTCCTTGATCATCCTGTCAGTGGCAAGTTCTCTTGCCTTACCCATCATCTCGGTATAACTTCCAAGCTCACCACCCACCAGAGTTTTAAGTCCGGATCCGATATCCTTAAAAGCATTGATTGTCTGAATAGTACTTCCCTTTACAAGACCAAGCATTTCCAGATTCTTGCCGGATATTGTTTCTGTAGTAACCATTAACATACCTGCCACCTCCTTTAGAACAGCTTCCTTCCAAGCCAGATGCATATACATGCACCAACAGTTGATACAATCAGGCTTCCAATTAAGCCTGTAGCTGTAAATCCGATGAGTTTAAATACAAATCCGCCAACTACACCACCAAGAACTCCAAGAATGATGTTCTTAAATGTTCCGGATTTCTCATTCATGATATTGCTTCCAATGAAACCTGCAATTGCTCCAAGGATAAGTCCACCAATAATTCCAAACATGTTGTTTGCCTCCAATCTTACTCTTCACATTTTCATGTGATATTTCAATACCACTATTTATGATAGTTATTCTGTAATCATTTTCAATGCTTCTGTTTATGATATAAGTATATGTCCGGTTCATGTCATAATACATATTCATAGTTGTAATATCGATAAACATATTCCCCATAAGTGGTAAAATATAGGAAATGATTTCTTATGTGAGGTAACAAAAATGGCAAACGATAACGAAAATCATGATAATAATTCAGAAAAGAAAGATAATAAAGATATGCTGATAGGTGCCGGTGCTTTACTTTCTGTAATAGCCGTACCATTTACCATCCTTGCCGGGCTCCTCTTAAATGACAGAAGAAAGAAATAGATTTCTAAAATGCCCCGGGAATAAAGATTAATCCCCGAGGCATATGTAAATCCTGTATTCAGTTTTACTTCACTTCGTCAGTGGAGCCGTCCTTCTTAACCACCACCAGTTTGCATCCAAGTCCGAATGCTGCTACAGATCCTGCTATAAGTGCCCAGGGTGCTGCTGCAAGTCCAAGAACTCCGCCGATGATCCCGACATTTACAGGGACACTGAGAACAATCTCATCGCCCTTCTTCACCTGAATTCTGTCTACATTGCCATCCTCAACTATCTTCTTAAGCTTATCAATAAGCTTCTTTACGTCTTCTTCCAGCTCACATACCTTGGGCTGAAGGAGCTTTATTGCCTCATCTGCATCGCCATTTGTCTGCTGCAGCGCTTCCTTGGCAGCTGCGTAGTCAACTCCCGTCTGATTCATTACCTTTTCAATTGCTTCAAGTGTGATGTCCATAATGTCCTCCTCTTTAGGATACCTTTACTACAAAACCTATAACATTTTTATTTTTTATCTATATAATCAGCGGATAAGGAACATTTCCGTTTCCGGCTGTTTTTGTTTGTCTTTTACCTTTTCTGATTCTGATATCAGATGCTTTATGGCATCCCTGACAGGAAGTACATAGCACATTCCAATGACAGCAAGACAGATGCTCTCTATCATGAACATCGTATTTGCCTCACTGGCTGCTTCCCATGCAAGAAGAACACCAACGATAATTGCTAAAGCACCTGCGTATTTCTTTAATCTGCTGTTCATGCCGTCCTCCTCATAAAAACTCCGGGATAGTTCATCCCGGGGCATCTGATCAAAGGTTAAATCCTTTAATTTCACCATTGTCGTCAGAACGATTGTAAAATTGAAATATCTTCAGATAAATGTTCTTCCTCGCAAAAATGGCATGTCTATTCTTCTTTTACAGAGTTTTTTTACATCCTTATCCTGACCGTATGGTATCACCAGAACCAAAAATTCAGGCCACCCCACACTGATGATGGCCAAATTTACACGGAACTCATTTATTTTTTATGAATAAAAATTTCAAATATGCCACCCAAAAAAGTATTTTTAAAACATTAAATTTTCCTCTAAAGTTATCTTTCCTACCCATCGATATATTTCCTGTAAGCGACAAGGAACATTCAAATGGCCAATACGAATGAAACAAAAATAAGATGATTAAATGGAGGTTTCTCTTATGTATATGTACGAACTGTTTCTTTCAAATGACGTAGAAGGCAAAAGCATTCACTTTATCCAAACAAACCACAAGGTTGACAACCTTGAGAAATGGCTTAGAAAGCTTGTAAAAGATAACACTATCACAGAAGATATTGCTAACGCAGTAACCTTCGTTTGGTAATTTAAATATAAATAATAAGCATAAATATGCCAGGGTCTTGAGAAAAGATCCTGGCTTTTAATATGTCCATATTTCCATTGTTGATCCCACACCTTTCAGCCTGCCACGACACTATCAGCGAATCTTATAAGCTCTGCCTCAATCCTGCTATAGTCTGAAGCATCCAGTCTGCCGAAGGGCTTTCTGTATGTAGCTGAATTATCTATGAAACCAAATTCTTCCATAAAACTCTCAAAAATCTTACGCATAATTTTTCCTCCATTACTTTAATCAGGACATTGTAACAGTTATGATCAGCCATCAATGTGAATGTTCTCAAAGCAGTGTGTGCATTCTACATCGTCCTGCATCACATCCACTGTTATGTATTCATGGCAGTGAGGGCAGCTGATTTCCATCATCTGAGTCTTTGCTGCTTCTGCTGTCATTTGACCGTTGATACCAGCACCTGCAACAATTGCAACTGCTGCAATTACCATTGCTATTCTCTTTACCATCATGCTCCCCTTTTTCATTCCAGATACCTCTTTCAAATAATGTTTTTCGCTGTTATCTTTTCGATACTGTAATCTTATCAATCCCTATATCACAGTTTTATCACTCAGCGTCCAACAGATGTCCACAGTCCAATATCCATGCGCATTTTCAAGTTCTCCTTATGAGAATATGATATGAAAACCGCACGATATTCTGTATATCAAAGAACGCAAAATAAATATTTGTAATCCTCTAATATAGATAACGAAACAAAAGCGCCAAAACCTTCAGTACAAAGATTCTGACGCTTAACATTTTATGCTCCGTTCCAGCGCTCATCAGAAAATAATCATGATAATGAGCCTAAGCACTCTATCCAGTACATCATAGCCGTATTTATCGTAGATGTTTTCAAGAGCGCCAACTGCACATATGCCTCCGACTCCGGCTGATGGAAGGATTTTAAGCTCATAGGACTCCACAAGCCCCTTAATCAGAAGCTCCTTATCCTTACCCGCCTCGCAATTTGCATTGAATATCTCGTATGGTGACAGTGCTTTCACATTCTTCATCTGATTAGCGAATATATCAGCTTCTTCGTTATACTCCAGATCATCGTATATCATGCACCAAACCGGTGTTTCTCTGCTCTCAGATACCATGGCAATTATTTCCGCAGTATGCTGTCCGTTGAAAACATAGTTAATACCATCTCTTCTACTGACCTTCATGGGATTTACCTGGTTTATATCAAAATTGGCAGCCGCCCTTCTTACATGCTGCATCGAGAGGTTACGCTGATAATCCTGATTCGACACGAGATCCTTTATCGGGATAAGCTCAAAATGCACATTAGGTACAAAATCATTATATTCTTCGTTCATATTAGCCTGTCCTTTCTTCCAAGGAGCTTTGGATATCCTTTATTGTCAGATCAAGTGACGCCAGTTCTCTTGATAGCCGTATACGCGCCTTGGTCGCAATCTTTGTAAAATCAGCAGTTTTATTAACCCTCTCTATCGATGATACCCATGATCCTATTGTCATGCATAAACTGTTTACTTCAGAATCCGGATCGTACGCTGGCATCTGCCTGATAGTTCCCGCCTTAGGTACCCGTTTTTCCACCTCGCGTTTAGCCGTCAGTATGCTTATCTGATTTTCACATTCTCATCAATTTCTTTTAACTTCGCTTTAGGATAATGATCTAAACTTAGAAACATCAAGAGGAACGAAACCTCTTGAGAAGTCTACGCTCCGCTTCGGTCGAGCGCAGAGCAATCGTCCCCCGGACGATTTGCGCCCCCTCATAGAAACTTTTCTTCATAACACAAGCTGCCAGGCTCTTAATGAACCCGGCAGCTAACCCTCAAAAATTCAGCTGCAGAAATGCAGCATTTATATATTATGGTATTTGTAGAATTGCGAGAGATTCGAAGAAACGAAGCAATTCGTATATCATACTATTTCTTTTGACCACTTTTCCAAAATCTCATACAGCTCATCAAATGACGTTGCACAGTAGTCAATATTGTACTCCAGCATAGCTTCCTTCACATCTCCTGATGGCATGAACCATACAGAGGTAATATGCGCGTTCTTAGCCCCAAGCATATCTGATGTGAGGGAATCTCCGATCATAATACAAGATGGCCTGGGTTCTCCGATCCGCTCCATACATACATCGAAGAATTCCGGATCCGGTTTCGTCACCCCTAAATCTTCGCTAATAAATATATCGTCAATATATTGATCAAGACCTGTGGAGGCAATCCTCCCCTTGGCATTTATGGTTACACCATTGGAAGCTATATAAATCCTGGCCTTTTGAATTTCAGCTTTTACTCTCTTTACAAAATCCAGTGCACCATCCATAAGCACGCCATTCACGGACATAGTCTTTATGAATTCATCGTTGGTTTTTAGTGGATCAAGGTTTGACGAATCTCCCTCACACTTCCCGAAGATATATTCAAATCTTTTAATGAAAAGTTCCTCTCTCGTAATTGTCCCTTTTTCCAGTTCCAACCAGAGTGACTTGTTGAACTCTTTAAAAGCCTGATATATCTCATCTGAGAACGAGAGGCCATTTTTCATAAGAACAATTTTGAGTGCTGTATATTCAGAAGCATGAAAATCCAACAAAGTCTGATCCAGATCAAATAATAAATTTCTATGCATGACTAATATCCAATCTCTCTGCAAAAAAAATCCACTACATTGCCACGAACATCAGGTTGAATTTTTCACCATATTCCCTGCAGTATTCTTCCGCTGTAGATCCTGCATATCCATGAATCCTGATAGTAAACTTATCGCTTCTGTCAGTGATCGCAGGCCACTCTATGAAGGTCTTTGAATTATGAAAGTAGATATCTTCTATGTTTGGACAGTTCGCAAAGTTCCAATAGGTAATTTTTTTACAGGTTGCCGGAATATGTATTTCTTTACATTTGTTACCGCGTATTGCATCAAGACCGATGTCTTCTACTGATCCCAGATCAAGATCTTCAAGCTCTGAATGTGTCAGAGAACATGTATTAAGATATTTAACTGAATCCGGCAAATGCACTTTTTTGAAGCTTCTCTTCGGACCATCATCGAAATGGGTCCTTTCTGCAATTCCCACAGTTCCTTCCCTGATAGCTAGTTCAGATCCGCACTCTTTTTTAATCTCGATCATCCAATTTCCAACATACATACACTCATCGCTGGAGCTTAGGAACTTTTTCTCCATCGATGTTCCAAGAAATGCCCACTTACCAACCTTTGTGACTGATGTCGGTATCGTAACTTCGGAAAGCTTACTGCAATTCTTGAAAAGATTTTCCGGTACTTCCCATATACCTTCAGGAAGATCCATCCGTTCAAGCTGCGGACAGTTTTCAAAAGCGCTCGCACAAATAAGGTCAGCCTTTCCGGTGAATGTAACACTTTTCAGGAGCACACATCCGCAAAATGCCTTCTGTCCAATATAGGCGCAACCCTCAGGGAGTTTAACTGTTTCCAAAGTCTTGTTGTTTTCAAAGGCGCGGTCGCTTATTGAAGTTATGTTGCCTGGAATGACCAGATTTTTGTTTATATTTTCCGTAGCTTTATAAAGGGTATTGTTGATATAGCATATACCACTTAAAAAGGATATGAACGGACAATTACCGAATGCATTACTTTCGATATCAACACGATTTCCGAACTGAACATCCTTCAGTTTTGTACAGCCATCAAATGCTCCTGAAGAAATTCCTATTATTTCCTCAGGAATAACAAGCTTTTCTATATCAAGATTCTGAAAAGAATCCTTATAGATGTGGTTCATTTTGTATCCGCCGACATTTTCAGGAATTATGAGTTCGTCTCCGATAACTATATCCTGCGTCGAAGGTGCCAGTTCATCGATCCAGTATGATCCTTTTACTTCATAGGCATGCGTTGTTTCATTCCAAATTAATCCTCGGCTTTCATATGCCTGTTTCGGCTCCATTCCTCCTCGATCCACATCCATCCGCGCGTTGTATGCTCTAAAATCCAGCTCAATCTTACGTGCGTCTTTTCTGGTGAGCGGTGCAGATTTGCCATCATCTCTTATATACGCAAACCACCCGCCAGCGTATATCATATCTCCGTAAAAATTAACTTTTTTCATCCAGGTATGCTCCTATTTTGGGATTCTTTCTCCTGTCTCTGAATCAACAAAGAGTTTCCTTATGAAGAAATGTATTGTTCCATTGCAGACAGACTTTAATTCACTCAATCCCTCAAACATCCAACAGGTATAATTTTTACTCCATTTTCTGTAGTATAAGCCATTGTTGCTGTAGCGCATATAACAATCAGCGCTGAAGGTTCACGATATTTAGGCCTTGGATGTTTCGGATTCTTTTCAGCCTCTTCGTTATATTTTCTTATTAAATCTCTAAATTTCAATAACGAAGCTTCTGCCTCCGGAATTCTATTTGTTCCGGTTTTTATTTCAATGAGAGCATAATCACCATCCTCAAACTGATAAATTGCATCTGCCTCAAGTCCCATGTCATCAGTATAATGCAATATACGTGCATTATGAGCCTCTGCATATACTATCAAATCTCGTAATATCATGTTTTCAAAAGCATGTCCAAATAAATCTAAATCCTTATTAAAATAATCAGGATTAACCCCTAATGCAGCTAAACCAATGGATGGATCAACAAAAAGATGTTTTTTTGCTGCTCTTATCGCTGTCTTAGACCTGATTTGCGGTGTCCAAGCATCAATATCTTTTATTACGAATAATTGTTCTAATACATCTACATATGAAGACAATGTAACATCTGACACACTGAATGACGCCTTAACATCTGCATAAATGTTTGTTTTCTTCGCCGTAGTTGCCATATTTCTTGCATATGACCACAAAAGAGTTCTAACCCATTCAGGATTTCGCTTTGTTTTGTCAAAGGCACTTACATCCTTTTGATAGATTTGATTAAAATAATCTTTTGCTATTTCTAATTTAGCAGACGGCGACTTCAGTGCCATGCATCGAGGCCACCCTCCCCTGCATACAGCAAAAAACAATTCTTCCAATTCTATTGCACAATCACAGCCATCAATATCATACTCATTATCTTTAATTATCCTTGATATTGACACCTTTCCATTTGACTCACCTGTTTCGAAGAGTGTCATTGGAAGCATTGTAAGCTCAGTTATTCTTCCTGTTCCCGTGTGTGGCGTATCAACTTTTTTGCTTGATGATCCGGTTAAGTAATACTCTCCGACAGAATCCGGATTATCATCACAGTCCTTCCTTATAGTCCCCCATATCTTTGGCGCATCCTGCCATTCATCGAATAATATAGGTTTATCATTTTTCAAAAACAGCCTGGGTGATGTTTCGGCTATATTCATATATCCATCTCGTTTTTCTTCATCCTGGAACTCAATTGCTGTCTTACAACGTTCCTTAGCTGTTCTGGTTTTACCACATCCTTTTGGTCCAACTATACTAACTGCATTAAATGCCGACATTTTTCGATCTATTTCATCATCAATTATTCTCTTTATGTATTCCATTGCATTGCTCTCCTGTCCTCTTATCCTCTTATTGTAGCAAGCCTCATTCTGAATTACAATTTTATTTTTATGATTTTCGAATTATTTATTTTAGTATTTTCGAGTATATTGTTTTATTATTTTCGAATGATTTGCTTTATTTTTTTCGAATAGTCCAGCTGTCAAAACATATACCTTCACAGAGTATTTTTCATCACCTAAGGCATACTCATCATTCAAAAACACCCTTGCACCGCCTATATGTATACCTTTGGGAAGCGCTTTCCATCGCTGAAGGCATATCCAACATTAAAGGACACCCAAACCGCACCAGTATGTATACCTTCAGTACAAAATTTACTCCCCTAAAGGCATACCCCAACACCAAAAGCGCCTAAAAGCAACCCTAACCCACCAACATATATGCCTTCATCAAGCCTTTTTCATTTCCGAAGGTAAAAAAATGGAATTTCCCACACATCAGAACGATGTGTAAGTACCGCAGTCGCGGTAAAAAAATAGAACACCACTACAAAATAACTGCATTCTTAAACATTACGGGCGCCGGTACCTCGGCGCCCGAAAAGCTAACCAACCCGCATAAACCTAGGAGTATTACTTATCAATAGACTTAAGGCTTGGCCTGTTATTGCACTCACTCCTTACTCTACCCCATGACACCTTATTATGCTCTACTGTGATTATTACCGTATTCCTTGTCTTACCTTATTGTTGGTAAAACAAATGCTGTCGTTTTGATGTCATTTTTCAAAAAGATTTCTAACTTTTTGAAATCGAGTGCTTAGCTTTTCCTTGTTAACCCCGAAGAAAATGGATTTTGCTGCAGCAATTTTGCTGTCAAATCTTTTACATACCCCTCGCGAACCGCATGGATACTGGGCTTATTTATCAAGTGATTTAAGTGTCGGAAGCATAAGTCCTCCTCTTCTTGTTTACCCTTAATATCCCTTACCATGCCCGATAACCGAAATATCATGTTTCCTTGCTTATCCCGATTATACCTTGTGGTTCTGAAGCTGTTTGCTGTCAAACTGCTGTCAGTAGGTTATTTCGCTGTCAAAAGCATTTAGTCATATAAGATTATGATTTACAAATCTGTTTGCGTTTCTACTATTCATAATATAGCAGATTAAAATAAATCCTCCAGCTCAGAAGCAAGCTCTGCAAATGCCGCCTGCTTACCTTCCTCTGTTGCCTCTGCGTAGATATCCATCGTTGTTTTAATGTCTTTGTGGCCCATGATTGCCTGAATGATTTTCAGATTGGAAATCTTCTCACACAATCTGGTGCAGAATGTATGCCTCAAATGATGGCAGGTAAAATGAGGAAGAATAAACGCTTCTCTGCGCTCCTTCTTTGCATTAAGCACTTCTTCGTTGTTGTAACTGTCAACGATGCGCTTGATTGCACGATTTACCGTCTGCGGATTGATCACATTACCATATTGATTGAGGAAAATGAAATCTGTCATTCCATCAAGCACAGGAGATACCATCCCATATTCATCCTGTTCATCCTTTATCATGTCAAATGCATCCTTTACTGATGAAAGAAGAGGTATGGTTCTGATACCGGCTTCTGTCTTAGGAAGATGGATTCTCATCATTGCTGATCTTGTCCCTTTAGTGGGATAGTAAGCAATAGAATGATTCACCGAAATCACTTTGTCTTCATATAGAATATCTTCCCATCGAAGCCCTAGACATTCTCCGGCTCTCATCCCGGTACCAAGAAGTACTGTAAAAACCGGCCACCAATGGCAGTAAACAGGATGCTCGGAAACATATTCCATGAATACTTTCTGCTGCTGCTTTGTCAGAGCATGTCTGATACCTCTACTCTTGCTGGTATTCTTGCTGACTTCTGCCATGACACCATCCGAAGGATTTTTTCTTATGATGTCATCACGAACTGCAAGCTGCAGAGTCGGATGGATGACGCAATGCACAGAATCAAGAGTTCCCAGTGCTATCTCCTCATCATTCAATAGATGTAAATAATAATGAAGCACATCTGAATACTTGATATCGGCAATCTTCTTAAGTCCAAAGCTGTCTCTTACAAAATGGTCATATGTGTAAATATATCCGTTTCTGGTTGAATCGCGCAGGTTACATTTTGTCTTAATGTAACGGTCAAATGCTGTGTTAAGGTCTGCTTTTCCTCTGGCATAGACATCAAGTCCATCAAGCTGGTCTCTCATGAGGCCTTTCTCTTTTTCCCTGAGTCCGGCAAGGTCTTTATCATAAATGAAAGCCCTGTTACCAAAAGGATCAGTAAAGCTGTACACATAACGTCCATCGCTTTGTCTGATATATTCACCTTTTCTCAGCATCCTGCCTTTGCTATCTTTTCTCACTGTCATGCTTTTCTCCTTCAAACAAAAACATGACATGATTAGAACAGCCAAAGGATTCATCCAATTTCTATTATGACTCATATCCAGGCATCCTTCAATAATTTTCTAATCATGTCATGTCTTATTCAGCCATGTTAATAATTATCTGATATCTACTACCTCAAAAGTATCAATATAATTCTTCATTACTTCATAATTGATGAGAACCATATTGGACACCTTTCTGAAAGCACCGCACTCATGTCCAAGTCTTTTGATAGTATCTTCATTCATACCAAATTGCTCAGGGGCATCTGTCAGTCTTATAAAAGCCGGCGGTCCCTGATATCTAGATCTCTTTGGTGTTGCCATTTTCCATTCCTCCTTATGCACATATCTGCTGCATATTCTCCATATGATAGAGAGCGGATTCCTTAACCTTCAGTCGGTATCTATACACCCTTGTGCGCAGTGCCTCAACAGTTATTCCAAACTCATCGGCAATATCTACAGGCTCGTCTTCACCACTCAGATACTTTTTAAAAAGCCTGCGCTGTCTTGGTTTCAGCTGTCCAAACTGCTGGGTAACAAGTTCATATCCCATTCTCATCCTATGTATTGTAACTATCTCCTTGCGATGTTTTTCAGGATTTATCGTCCCCTGAATAGCAGACAACCAGTCGCCTTCATGGATTGCCCTTTTTAATTCAGCTCCATTGGTTCCTGTATTTCCCGTTGGATCACTTATATTTGAAGTCTGCACTCTGACTCCAAGATCAGATTTCTCACTATTTCTCTTGTCCTCACGCTCTGTGAGAATCACAAGATAAAGACTTCTCTCGAATCCATCCAGCATACAGTCAAAATTGGAATAGTTATCAAGAATAATCTCAACACGTTTTTCCATCGTTGCATTCCCATAGGTCTTAACAATGCTTTTTCTGCCCATCGCACTCCCCCTTCATGAAAATAGTCTCTTATAAGAATTGCTTTGTTCCGGAACATTTTTATTGTACTTTTTATGACACAGAAAAAGATTCCCCAATATGTGATACTTTATCAGGATTTGTGATATTGCCACATCTATTCCAAAGTTATCATCATTTCAATCCCCACATAAAGAGGTCCAAGGCATCAAAAAAGAGGACTCCGAATAATTCTCGGAATCCTCTGACATCACAGACTTATGAAATTGACACATCATGCATGAACTGGGACGCCGGGGCAAAGCTTATCCAGCCTCTCATTGCACTCCGCTTCGGTAATATCACCATTTGAACAAAGTTCGATGATGTTGCCCATTTCCTTACTGATACGCATGAACTCTTCATCTGATATCTCATGGTCTGCATACTGTTTTGCCAGCTTGTTATAAAAATCAGCTCCAATATCAAAGCTTCTGTCGTCAAATCCGCTCATATCAAATACCTCCTTCAGAATAGATGAATCCATATTCTGATGCATGTTCCCTGAGAAATGCGATCATCATATCATTTTCAATTCTGGCTCTTACGTCCCAGGTAAGGTCTGTAGGAAAAATCTCACCTGACTTTATCAATTCCATGATCCTGTTGCTAAGTGCATCAGAACCTGTTGCGTTCCACGCATCATTTATGAATGACAGGCTCACAGCTGCATCACTTTTTCTCTTTAATGAAAAATACGTGCCCTGCGGTGTAGAAACCCTGCACTCAAGCAATCCGTCCAATACTGCACTCTTTATATCCTGCCTGGAAAAACATCTTCCGGTGGGATGATTATGAGTAAAAATTCTGTCCTTTAGAAGTTCATGCGGTGGGAAAACTGAATGCTTATCTCCATAGGTAACATCCACAATCACACCCTGACAATTGATGGTAGTTCCCACTTCTATATCTAGCTGCATCTTTTCCTGTTCCACTTCATGAAGAACATTTGCTATGGCATCCTTGTTTTCATTATATTCGTCAAAAACCGTTTTCATATTAACCCTGTCTTTCTGTGTTGCCTATAATTTTATCATCCGGCAATTTATAAGACAAGCATCCATAAATTGCCATGTTTACTGCGTCTGTCCTGGTCTAATCCTTCCGTTATCTGCCTATCATAGTCAGAGCTCGCAGCTGCCTGAGTGCCACCTGTCTCACATCCGGTCTCTCTATTTTTTTATACAGCCTCCTCAGTTCCACAAGTCCCTCGATCTCGTCCTGTATATTTTGATCCTGTTCTCCTGTTGCAGTTCCTTTGAGTATCCAGTCAGTTGTAACACCGAATCTCTCAGAATAGGCTACCAGGACATCCAGTGATGGTACTTTCCTGCCTGCCTCGATCCATGAAATGACACCGTTATGCGACTGGTGAAGGTTCCTTGCCAGCTCTGTCTGCGTAATCCCGGCATTCATTCTAAGCTCCTTAAGTCTCTTTCCAACAGCTTCATAGTTAATTGTTTCCATTTTCTCTCTCCATTTCTGAAGTCAGAAAACGGAAAACTCCACCTGCCCAGTGCTATGTGTTTTGGCAACAAAAAAGAAAGCCTGCAAAACGATATCGAAAACAGGGGGCTGTCGCATTAGATGATTAAATCATCTGGGCGATGGCCCTTTTTCAGGCCTAAAAATCGGTACTTATATCTGCTTTCTGCTCATATCTCATATTTTTAGAGTAACTTAATAGTCCGAAGATATCTTCGGATCAGATACAGGAGTTTGATTTTTAAGGATCAAAAATTATGCCGTTTTCTTTAGCTCAAAAAGATGAGTTCCTGTTCGGCCGGCCATGATCTTGTGATGCAGTTTATTGATATCGAATCCGATTGCAAGCAACACGCTTTGTGCAAGAACATTCTTCGTCCCCTTATACAAATATCTTCTGAAGTTCATGTCTTCTTTTACATTTGCAAATGAACCCT
>NZ_AUJI01000052.1 GCF_000424145.1 Butyrivibrio sp. AC2005 | reverse complement strand
CATCTGATATAAATGATAGCTTGGCATTCTTATCAAACTTTCCTGATGTCTCCAGATCATGCCAGGTCTTAGCCTGCAATGTATTTAAGAGATCATCCACTCTGGTTTGTCTTTCTTCGGCAGATAAAGTATTTATCACCGAAAAGTTGTTGCTTACTTGATTTTTGTTGTTCTTTGCCTTAGCATTCATGTTAGATACCTCTCGTATTCTTGGATTATTACCAACTGCCAGGTCAGTAACAATCCAACTTTACTTGAGGTATTCTTTTTAGGTCAACCCCTGTTTATATCATACAGGAAGCTCCTGAATGATACATCTTCGAGGAATAATTATGATTGTGATAAAATTTTATTTACTTTACGTAATAATATCATAATTTTGTAATTAGTATCATTATTGCTATGATATTTATTACGGTTCAGATATAATAGCAATTTGTAGTTATGTCTGCTTGGGGAGCAGATAGTGGTGGATAAATGGTTGTTGGGGGAATAATTATGCAGTATGCAGTTTTGTATATTATTGTATTGTTGGTTATTATACCGGGGGTTGAATTTAAACATATAGGGTTAGAAGGTGTTGTTCCTGTTCAGAAAAATGTAAATAACTTGAGAGGATTATTTGCAATTTTAATTATATTTACACATTGCACATTGGCATATAATAATCTTCCTCAATTATTACTACCATTTAAAAAGTTGAGTACTTTTGGGGTGGGATTCTTTTTTGTTTTATCAGGATATGGGGTGGCTTTCTCATATAATTCCAAGGATAATTATCTTGAAAATATTATGACTAAAAAATCCCGTGGATAGTATTTGCGGCAGTACTTTCTAGAATAATAACTGAAATAGTTCTATATTTTTCTATGGGATTAAATATGTCTATAATGGGCATATTTAAAGAAATGAATTGGTATATCTATACTTTGTTATTTTTATACTTTGTTTTTTGTTTTGCGTATAATTGTTTGAAAAATAGATGCCTGCGGGTCTTGTGTATATGGCTTATAGTAGTAATTACTACTTTTGTGATTCTTTTTTTATGTAAAAAGGGGATGCCTTTAATTGGAAGAAGCTATTTTATTAGTGAATGGGCCTTCCCTTTTGGTATTACGATTTATGAGTATAGAGAGAATATAGAGAGTTTCTTTTCAAAACATACTGCTTTATTATTTGGAGTTATGTTGGTGCTATTGGGATTTACATTTGTAATGTCATTAAAAGCAGATGAATGTAGCATCATGGATCTGGTAGGACATAATTTGATGTTGCTACCTTTCTATTACTTTGTTTCCTTAATATGTAAATATTTTGTTTTTGGTAATTTTGTACTGAACTTTTTGAAAAAAATATCATTTGAAATATATTTATATCAATTTGGGTTTCTGCTAGTTTTAAAAACATATCTTAAAGAAATGGACATTAGATATTTTTTATTAAGTGGAATACTAACTGTGATATTTGCATGGTTGATTAGAACAGTGGTTAATAGGGCTGTTGTTTTGTGTCAAAAAAATAAAGAAATAGACATCGATTGGAGTTTGTTCAAATGAAAATTCGAGAATGGGGGATAATAGGTGTAATTATTTTGCTTGTAGGGATTTTGTCTTATGGATTAGGTGTCCATAAGGTTGGACTAAGTGTTGATGAAGTATGGAATTATGGACTTGCTAATAATATAGGCAGTATCACTCCCAATATTGTAAGAGGTCAGGAATATACAGGATTTGGGCCCTTTGAGGACTTTTTACAAGTAAAAAAAGGAGAGGGGGTTAACTATATAAATGTATGGCAAAATCAGGCAAATGATGTACATCCTCCCTTGTATTATATTGTGTTCCATACTGTTTGTTCTTTCTTTCAGAATTCTTTTAGTAAGTGGTATGGAATAGCAGTTAATGTAATTTGGATGATATTTATTATTTATTTTCTTTATAAACTCACAAAGGATATATCAGGGAGCATTTTTACGGCTGGTAGTGTTATTACAATATATGGAACATCGGTGGTTTTTCTTAATACACTTATGTTTATTAGAATGTATACACAGTTTACTTTCTTTGCTCTTATACTTGCATATTTGGTCCAATTATATTGGTCGAAGCAACAAGATAGAATCTTCTATATATCGCTGTCTCTTATATTGATACTTGGACTGCTGACACATTATTATTTCATGATTTATGCGTTTTTTCTTTGTGCTTTTTATGCGATTGAACTTATTCGTGGAAATAGATTTAAGGAATTGCGCATAAGCCTGATTACAGTAGTGGGCTCAGCTGTAGTATACTTGCTTCTTTGGTATCATATAGCCGGTCATTTGTTTAGGGGATATAGAGGAAAGGAAGCTTTTTCAAAGGCATTCTCTATGAAAAGCTTGTTTAGCGGGGGGATAGGACTGCTTTATATATTAAATGACCAGGCATTTTGTGGAACAATGATTTTGTTTGTGGTTATAGGCTTTGTTTTAGTGTGTATTAGTATATATAAAAAAGAAAGACTGATCGGGTATAAAACATCATTACTTTTAAGCTGTATCTTATATGTTTTTTTGGTTGGGAAAATAGCACCCTTCATTTCTGTTAGATACATAATGTGCACATCATTTGCTTTTATTATGATTGCATTTATTGATTTGGAAAAAACCATAAATATTTTAATGAAAAATAAAAGAATTGTTTCGGGAATAGCTGCACTAATCATCTTTATGACAATTAATGTAGCTAATCTTATGGGAAGGAGATTTTATGTACCAGATGATAATTACGATGAGGAATATCAAGAGATTATTTCAACTTTGAATGATAGGGATGCGGTGGTGTATATTGCAGATGATTGGAATGCTTTTTATTTTTATAATGCGCTTATAAATACTAAGAGCTATACTTTTGTAGATGAGCAAAGCTTTAAGGATGCAACAAAAGAGAGGAAAGAATATGTACTAATGATTTATTCAAGTACCCCGGAAAATCTAATCAATGAATTGAATTGTGATCTAATATATCAGAAGGGTGCAATTTCATATTTTCTGGTTAATTAGTTCTTTGTGAAGGCAGCAAGTTGGTCATAGTATTTGAGAGAAGACAAAAACAAGAGGTTGGCATCTAGTCAACCTCTTTTTGTTAAGGAATATATAGAAAAATTTATTTGTTATTTAATTAACAATTGTGAAATATTACATAATTAAATAAGTATTATTCATTATTATTCTTTCTAACTGTCAATTGTTATATTTATATTGACCTAGTAAAATATTAGATTGAGTGTTTATGCACCATTTTGGTCTAGGTGGGAGGAAATTAATAAGGTGAAATCCAATAAAAGAGTAGAATGGGTTGATATTGGCAAGTTTATATGTATCATGTGTGTAATGTTTAGCCATTTAGAGAGTAATAATGAAGTGGCAAATATTTTTATAAAATACTTTTTTTTGAATGTTTTTTTCTTTTTAGCTGGGTATGTTTATGTGAGTCCAACTACGTTTAAAACTCACCTAACAAAAAAGTTAAAAGGATTGATGATTCCGTGGTTTGTTTTTGGAACATTTAACATTATGTTGTCCTCAATTTCTTCGTATAAAACAGATAGGAATTTTATGCGGGAGATGAAAATTAATTTGTTACAGGTAAGAGGATATGGAGATAGAATGTGGTTTGTTGCCGCATTGTTTGTTGCGTTTATTCCTTTCTATTTTATTATTAAATATTTAAATAAAAATCAGGCTATTGCAGTAGTTGCTATATCGCTTGTAATTCGAATGTTGTATTTGAATTTTATGCCTGAGAATATTTTTATATGGCAGACTAATGCATTACCTTGGCATATTGATTATGTTCCGTGGTCTTTATTATGGATGGTTTTAGGATACTTCTTTAAAACTGATTGGGAGCGGATATTTGATAAGGGTAATAAGTTCTTAAAGGCTGTTATACTCATGAGTGTGTATTTGGTGCTGGTATATACAACTATTTTATATTTACCGGGACCAATAGGTGAGGTGCTGGCAACATACATAAGACCTCTTTCGGGAGTAATGGCTATCATTTCTTTATGCAAAATAATTAAGACAAACAAATATTTTGCATTTGTGGGAGCTAACACATTAACTTATCTTGCACTTCATGGGAAAGTTGAAGCAGTAATAGAACATGTTTTTAAAACGAAAATATCTGCTTTTTATAATATGTGTTTGGAAAATGCATTTTATTCTACATTACTGGGGATTATTATAACAATCGCAGTATCTCTTATATTGATTATTCCCACAATAATAATCAATAAATGGCTTCCGTGGGTATTGGGGCGTCCATATAGGAAGAAAGCAACAGTTTAAGGGAATGATGAGGATATTTGGTATATGATTAGAGTTTTACATTCAGTAAGTAATATGGATAGAGCGGGAATAGAGACCATGCTGATGAACTATTATCGCCATATTGACAGAAACAAAGTGCAGTTTGATTTCTTATGTAATAAGAAGAAAGCAGGTGCATATGATAGTGAAGTGGAATCATTAGGCGGTCGTATTTTTCGTTCTCCCGGTCTGAATCCGATCAAGATTCCTGTATATATGAAATATATGAAGAATCTTTTTAAGGAGCATCCTGAGTATACAATAGTTGAAGCTCATAACGGGGCATTTGGGGTGTATGCTCTTCATGGTGCAAAAATTAGTGGAATTCCTACCAGGATTTTTCATGCACATGGTGCTGCTATAACAAAGGACTGGAAACTTCCACTAAAGAAGATATGTATGATGTTTCTTCCTATCAATATGACACATCATTATACGTGTGGAATTGCTGCTGCAAAATGTTATTTTGGAAATGAAATAGTGGAAAAAGGAGATTACGAATTTATTCCAAATGCTATCGAGGTGGAACGATTCATTTTTGATAAAAACATTCGCGATAGGATAAGGAAGGAGAACGGACTTGAAGATAAGCATGTTTTAGGACACGTTGGAAGATTTATGGCTCAGAAAAATCATGCTTTTATATTAGATGTTTTTGCAGAACTTGTAAAAAAAGATGATAATGCAGTGCTTGTTCTTTTGGGAGATGGGGAACTAATGGATACTATCAAGAGTAAAGCAGCTGCTCTTGGTGTTGATGAAAAAGTCATTTTTGTAGGAAATGTCGGGAATGCTAATGAGTGGTATCAGGCATTTGACTCGTTTATACTTCCTTCTGTTTGGGAGGGACTTCCTGTAGTTGGTGTAGAGGCACAGGCTTCAGATTTACCTTGCATTTTTTCTGATGCTATAACAAGGGAGATAGGCTTCTCTGATGAGGCAAAGTTCATAAGCACAAATGCTTCTTTGGATGTATGGACAAATGCAATAATGCAAGCTTTCAAAAAGACAGAAAGAATAGATAAAACAGATTTAATTAGAAATAACAATTATGATATAAAAACAGAAGCTATAAAACTACAGGAGAGATATTTAAGACTGGCTGGTAATCAATAATGAAGATAGGTATACTTACACATCAATATATAAATAATTATGGCGCCTTTTTACAGGCATATGCTCTTCACCAAGCTATAAGCAACATTTTCCCTGAAGATATAGTTGAAATTATAGATTATGTGAATGTTAAGCATTTTATTATAAATGCAGGAGGATGGTTCAGATACTATAAAGATAGGGAAAATCCTGCTTGTTGGCTTCAAAAGACAAAACTTCCACATACGTTTGCCAAAGCAAGAAATTCTCATATGGTATTGTCCAGAAGAGTGTTTAATGCAAAACAGATAAATGCTCTTAATTATGACTGTATAGTTGTTGGAAGCGATGAAGTATGGAATTTTAAAGATTCCAAAGCTAATGCTGCTATAAAATTTGGTGATGGATTAAAATGTAAGAATTTAATTGCATATGCACCAAGCGTTGGTAAAACAGAAGCAAATGAAATATTACCTGCTTATGTTGAGAATGGAATAAGAAAATTCAAAGCTATTTCAGCAAGAGATGATCTTACATATGAATTGGGAAAGAGAATTACAGGTATCGAGCCAACCAGAGTGCTTGATCCAACATTTTTAGGCAGCTTTCCTAAAGACAAACTTGTTGTGAAAAATAAACCGTATATTCTATTTTATTATTGTGAGAAGCTTCCTAAGAATATTATTGAACAGATATTTAAATATGCCAGAGAGCATGACCTTGCTGTTTATGGTGCAGGCGAATGTGACAAGAGATATTCAGAAATTTCTGTAAATTTAAAGCCATTTGAATGGGTTGAGATGTTTAGAAATGCTGAGTTTGTGTTTACTGGTACTTTTCACGGAGCTGTTTTTTCTATTCTAAACAAGCGACAATTCAAGGTTTATCTGACAAATGAAAGTAGAATTAAGAAAGTCGGAGCTCTGCTTACAGAATTGGGAATATGTAATAGAGAGATAGATGATAATTATACTTTTGATTTGGATAAACAGAGTAATGAGATTGATTACGAGAAAGTATATGAAGTAATTAATTCGAAGAGAGAGATTAGTAAAAATTATCTTAGGAAAGCTATTAAAAATTAAGGTTTGAAAAATGAAAGATAATAAAGAAATAGTACTGTTTGAAAGTAAGGATCAATGTTGTGCATGTGGTGCATGTATGAACGTATGTCCTAAGCAGGCTATAAGGATGGAAGAAGATAAATATGGTTTTCTGTATCCGCGTATAGATAGTGATAAATGCATAGGATGTGGAGCATGCAAAAGAGTATGTGCTTATCAACAGGTTGAAGAAAAAAACAGTCCACTAATTTCCTATGCGGCTGTTAATTGTAGTAATGATCAGAAAACAGTTTCAGCGTCGGGGGGGATTTTTGCAGCATTTGCTACAAAAATAATTGATGATGGTGGAGTTGTATTTGGATGTGCGTTAGAAGAAGTACACGATTCGCTTATTCCACATCACATAGCAATAGACAGTATAAGTGAGCTTGGAAGACTGCAGGGATCAAAATATGTGCAGAGCTCTACAGAGTTTAGTTTCTCTCAGGCAAGGAAATATCTGGATGAGGGAAGAAAGGTTTTATATTCAGGAACACCTTGTCAGATTGCAGGACTAAAGAGTTATCTTGGAAAGGCGTATGATAATCTGATTCTTGTTGACCTAATATGTCACGGAGTTCCTAGTGCAAAGTTTTTCAATGATTATCTGAATGCTGTAAAAAACAGAAGACATTATAGAAAAATAACCAATTATTCTTTTCGCGATAAGAAAAAGGGATGGGGAATGAATTTTCGAATAGATGCAATAGATGCTAATGGAAAGTCGATTTCATTTTACAATCCTGCGAGACTTGCTTCATATAATACGTTATTTCTTGATGGACTTACATATCGGGATAATTGTTATAACTGTAAATATGCGTCAAAAAAACGACCTGGAGATATAACAATTGGCGATTATTGGGGAATCGCCAATGAGCATCCTGAATTAATTAATAAGAATGGCTTTGATGAAAGATATGGAATATCATGTCTCATTGCTAATACTGAAAAGGGTAAGTCTTTTTGCAATGAATTAGATGAATATTTGGAAAAAGTTGAATCCCAATATTCAAAGATAGCTAAACGCAACAAGCAGTTGAACAAGCCCTCCGAGCGAAGTCCTAAAAGGGACAATATAATGAATATTTATGCTGAAAAGGGATATGAAGGGATTGAGGCTTTATATAGAAAGAAATATAGAAAGCAACGAATAGTACATTTTGTATATAACAAAATACCAAGAAGTATTAGAAATGTTATAAAAAAATATAAGGACCAATGATTGGTATGAAAAAAGAAAAAATATTAACTATTATAACTCCAACCTATAATAGAGCAGAAAAATTGTCTGTTTTATATGAATCTTTATGCGAGCAGACATGTGAAGCCTTTGAATGGCTTATTGTTGATGACGGTAGTGAAGACAAAACAAAAGAAGTTGTACAAGGTTGGATTGATTCAAAAAAAATATCCATTTCATATTTATATAAGTGCAATGGGGGAAAACATACCGCACTTAACGTTGGAATTAAGAATATAGAGACACCATTGACATTTATTGTTGATAGTGATGACTATTTACTTCCGGAAGCTGTTAATCAGATTGTTTCTGATTATTCGGATATTTCAAGGGACGATATCTGTGGGATAGCATACCTTAGGCAAAGTAAAGATGGGCATTATCTTACAAATAAGCTTGTGCCTGAAAATGGACTTATTGAGAGCTTTTGCGACTGCAGGTATGGGCGTGGGATTAAAGGTGACATGGCTGAGGTTTGGATGACAAAATGCTTGAAAGAATATCCATTTCCTGAGTTTGAGAATGAAAAATTTGTGAGTGAAGATGTTGTCTGGATACAGATGAGCCAGAAATATAAACTGATATTTTACAATATTCCTATTTATATATCTGATTATTTAGAAGGTGGATTGACTAAAACAAGGCGTGATCAAAATGCTAAATCACCTAATGGGGGTATGTTTAGAGGCATAGTTCAGCTAAGAGCAAAACTGCCATTATATTATAAAATTAGAGCAATTTTATATTATCAAATATATGGCAGTATAGCAGGATATTCTTATAAAGACTTATTTGCTAAATCAGAGAAGAAATTGTTGTTTTTAATTATGTTCATTCCTTCAATATTTTTAAGAAAAAGGTATTCGTAATAATGAAGAAAAAAATATTATTTATAATGACCAGTTTATATAACGGCGGTGCTGAAAAGAGTCTGGTGAATCTTTTAAATGAGTTAGATTCAGAGCAGTATGAAGTGGATTTGCTTTTATTAAAGAAAAAAGGCATTTTTTTGGATCAGGTTCCTGAATGGGTAAATATACTAGAAATTCCAGAAGGAATTAAACTTATGTATTCGCCAGAACTTGTAAAAGGTAAGTATTTGACTAAAGCCAAAAGACTTATGGCAAATGCTGTTATTAAGACAACCATAAAGAGAGACTGCTATGCAAGGGCAATGAGATGGAAGCATTTATACAGTAAAGAAATAAATGTTATAGATAAACACTATGACGTTGCTGTGGCATATATTACTGGTGAGCTTTTATATTTATTGTGTGAAAAAACAAATGCAGATAGGAAAGTTCTTTGGGTGCACAATGACTATAATGCAGAAGGGCAGCCTCGAGAATTTGATATGCCTTATATGGACAAAGTTGATGCAATTGTGTCTATATCTGAACAATGTGTCAATGTCCTTAAGGATGTATTTCCTATGTATACAGATAAGATATATGAAATACATAATATTACTTCTTCCAAGGTTATTGAAAAACAAAGCAATGTATTCTTTCCGGAAGAGTATAAAAGGGGACAGAATACGCTTGTGTCTGTTGGAAGACTCGCGAAGCAGAAAGGGTTTGATATTGCTATTCAAGCAGCTAGCATCATGAAAAAGAAAGGAATAGATTTTTCATGGAATGTAATAGGGACAGGGGCACTTGAAGAAAAACTAGGCAAAATGATTGAAGAATACGATGTGGCCGATGTTTTTCATCTTATTGGTGCCCGCCAGAATCCTTATCCTTATATTAAAAATGCAGATATTTTAGTTCAACCGTCCAGATATGAAGGGAAATCAGTTGTCCTTGATGAAGCTAAGATTTTGGCTAAACCAATTGTAGTTACTGACTATCCTACTGTAAGAGATCAGATTGTTGATAATGAGGAAGGAATTATAGTTGAGATGACGCCGGAAGGAATTGCTGAAGGCATAATTGCTGTATTAAATGATACAAATAAGAGAGAAAAAATCATAGATCATCTACGCTTACATGAGTATGGTAATCAAGATGAGATTAGTAAATATTATGATGTAATTAATGGATAAAAGAATTTTATGAATACATATGATAATTGTACAGCGACTGATCTGGTTAGCATAATTATACCGGTGTATAACGTAAAAAAATATCTTAAAAGATGTGTAGATAGTGTTCTTGCTCAGACATATCAAAATATAGAAGTGCTGCTTATTAATGATGGCTCTACAGACGGGACAGACATAATTTGTGATAATTATGCTAATAATGACAAGAGAGTGAGGGTTTTTCATAGAAATAACAGTGGAGTTGCAAACGTCAGGAATTTTGGACTAGATGTTGCAAAAGGTAGCTTCATATTATTTGTAGATAGTGATGACTGGATTGAGATAGAATGCGTTGAAAAGCTTGTTAGAAGTGCTATTGAGACAGAAAGTGATATAGTTTGCTTTGGATATTATATGGCATATGAAGATGGTAAAAAAGAAGTAGGCGAGCAATATAAAGCAGCGGTTCTTGGCAAAGAAGAGGCACTAATTAGACTAAATGATTATAAGCTAAATGATTATCCATGGGGAAAGCTATACAAAAAAAATGTATTTATTGATGTTAAATATCCAGCGGTTATTTGCTGTGAGGATATGGGAACTACATATAAAACATTTAATAATGCAAACAGGGTTATGATAATTGAAGATATTTTATACTCATATTTTCAAAGATCTAATAGTACAGTGCGTTCTGCTTCTGTTCAACGGATAGAAGATACATTTTTGATGTATAAACAAAGACTGGAATTCTTTCATGATCATTTTGGGACAATAAATCAATCTTGCAAAAAAGAGCTCACTAAATTAGCATATTTTGTTTGTGATTCCCATAAAAAAAGTAGTTGCGGTATAGCATATAAGACAGCACTGAATGTTATTGCTGAATATAAAGAGGTTCCAAATATCAGTTTTAAGGCGAAGATTAAGTATTATTATTATAAGCTTAAAGGGAAATACAGGTTGTATAGATGAAAGTTTTAATCGTTATAAATAATCTTGATAGTGGAGGTGCTCAAAAAAGCCTTGTCTCTTTTTTGAAAGCATTGGAGGAAGATGGTGGCTTTGCAGATTATTCAATAGATTTATTACTTGGTGAGAAGAAAGGTATTTTTTTGCAAGATATTCCAAAGCAGGTAAATATCATTGATACTCCAAAGTACTTCAAGTGGATGAATTGTGAAGTTCATGAGCTTAATATTATTAAGGACTTTTCATTATATGGAATAATAGGGAAAGTACTGTACATTATTAAGAAAAAAATAGGAAGAAACAGTAAATATGGCAGAAGTGAGTTTTGGCTCACTTGGAGAAATATTATTCCCACAAACGATAAGCAATATGATATTGCCATAGCGTACATGGATGGATGGCCAAATTATTATGTTACTGAAAAGGTTAATGCAAAGAAAAAAGTACTTTGGGTTCACAATGAGTATCAAAAATTAGGCTATTATAAAGAACTCGACAAAAGATGTTATGAAAACAGTGACAGGATGATCACTATTTCTGAAAAATGCAGAGCAAGTTTGATAGAAGCGTTTCCTGAATGTATAGAAAAGATAACAGTATTGGAAAATATTACACTTGCTAGTGACATAATGAGAAAAGCAAACAGAGGATGTGCTCCTGAATTCGAGAGAAATAAAGAAAAAATGAAACTTCTTTCAGTAGGAAGGCTTGTAGAACAGAAAGCTTTTGATTTGGCAATAAGAACGGCTAATGAACTAAGAAAGCGAAATATTAGTTTTATTTGGTTAATACTTGGAGAAGGTCCGGACAGAGCTAAGCTTGAAAAACTGATAAGTGAATATCAGCTTGAAAATTATGTCTTTTTATTGGGTGTAAGAGAAAATCCCTATGCATACATGAATGCATGTGATATATTTGTGCAGACCTCTATTTTTGAGGGTAAATCTATTGTTATTGATGAAGCTAAGCTTCTTTCAAAGCCCATAGTAATTACTAATTATAAAACTGCCAAGGACACAATTAAAAATCGAATAAATGGAATAATTGTTTCGATGGATGAAAATAGTGTTGCAGATGGAATAGAAGAATTTATCAATAACTGTGATTTTAAAAATAAAGTAGTCGACTATTTAAAAGCTAACTGTCATGGTAATGAGAGTGAACTAAATAAGTATATAGACGTAATGTTTTAGGAAGGAATTCATATAATGCATGATTTTCAACTAAGTATAATCCTACCAATTTATAATGTTGAAAACTATTTAGAGAGATGTATCAGTTCAATTGAAAAACAGGACTTTACAGATTATGAAGTGATTTTTGTTGATGATGGTTCTACCGATAGCAGCGGAAGACTTGCTGATGAATTATCTAAACGTTTCACTAATAGCATAGTAATTCACAAAGAAAATGGGGGATTATCCAGCGCCAGAAACGCAGGATTAGAAAAGGCAAATGGTGAATATGTATTTATGATTGATTCTGATGATTGGTTGGAACAGGGGGCATTATCTAAAATAATGAAACAAGCTTCAACAAATCCAGATATTATTAAATTTAATCTTATAAGAAGACCCAATGGAGAAGTTGGAAAAAGTGAAATAGCTCCTGGAATATATGAAAAGAAAATCATTAGAGAAAAGCTTATTAAGATTGCTATAGAGAGAACAGAGAATTTTATTTTTTCTGCATGGAGTCATGTATATAAGCTCGATTTTTTAAATGATAATGCTATACGTTTCATCTCAGAAAGAGAAATTGGAAGTGAAGACTACTTATTTAATACTGAGGCCTTTTTGGCTGCAGAAAAAGTAGCCGTGATAGAGGATCCTTTATATAACTATGACTTGCGGGATGGTAGTCTTACTCAAAAATACAGGGAAAATTTATGTAATGAGTATATAAAGCTACATGAATTAATGCAAAAAGCAATAACAAGAAATGGTTTACAAAAAGAATTGGAAGAAAGTCTTGCGTTTTCATTTATAGAAAAAATGATGTGGGTTTGTTTTGTGAATGAATGCACAGAGACTGCTGTACATACCATAAAGGACGGGTATAGAAATATACATAGAATGGTTAGGACAGAGGAATGCCAAAAATACCTAAAAAAATATCCGTATTATAAAGCAAATAGTAATAGAAAGTTTATTGTATCACCGATGAAAATCAATATTGTTTTACCGGTTATATACCTTATTAGGAGATAACTGAGGGATTAAGTATGTATATTAAAGCAAAAGATGCATATATGTTCATAATGTCATGCTTGGTTGCGATTGTTGTATTTGTTCAATTTTCCACAACATACATTAGCTCATTTTCTGGAATTCCATTTAAGTATTTGATTCCGGTATGTTTGGCTACGCTTGTTTATTATAAGGCTCTTCTTCAGCCAGAGAACTATAAATACAGTATTTTTATTTTACTATTTACGACAAGCGTATTATTGTCTGCTTTTATCAATCAAGGCGTTTATACTCAGACAATATTAACATCATTAGGAACCGTAACAAAGATGCTTTTATTAGTTCTTTTTATTCAGATAAGCAAAAATGAAGGTTGTTTAAAAGAAAATTTTAAAATTATCTTCTTTATTCTCCTTGTTTTTTGTGTGATTTCGGATGCCCTTGCTGTTGTCAATCCTCATATAACTTATTCCTATTGGGGAGAACGATATAGTGACTATTTGGTGGGATCAAAATTCTCATTGTCTTATATGCATTTTTGGCTTGCTGTAATGTTTACCTATCTTTTTGAGAATAGAATCAAATTAAAATATGCGCTTTATTTATGGGTCTTTGTTATTGCGATTTATTCGGAATGTTCAACTATGATAGTTGGCATGTCATTTTTTATTATGATGTCCTTTGTTGGGGATAGAATGAGTCGGATACTATATTCAAAGTCATTTATGATTGCATTTTTGGTCGCATGTAACACTCTTTTAATCATTGGAAGTAGTATATTACAGGTTCCTATAGTCCAAAAAATAATAATTGGTGTTCTTCATGAAAATGCTACTTTATCTGGAAGAATGAATATCTATAATAGTCTGGGAGCACTTTTGCTAGTTAATCCTTTTGTTGGAGTGAGCTTTGACTCCAATTATGTCTTTTCAAGTCAATTTGTGAATGCTGCAAATTTTCAAAATGGCATATTGGATAATTATGTTTCATATGGCTGCTTGGGAATATTGCTATTGTTATGTGTATTAGTGTATTTTAACAGTCTATGTAAGAAATATAACGACAAATTTTTTTTGTATGCTGTTTATATGTTTATTTTACTATCATCAGTAGAGATAACCTTTAGGGCAAGCATATATTACATGATATTAGTTGGAATAGCACTAATTGAAATGAAAAACCAGGATAATTGTGCGCCGATTGTTAAGGAGAATTAAATGAGGTGTGTGTTTATCTTGCCATATTTCGGCAAGTTTAAAAACTATTTTGAATTATTTTTGAAATCTGTAAAGTGCAATGATAAATTTGATCTTCTTCTTATTACTGATAATGATGAGATGATTGAATATCCTGATAATGTTCTTGTAAAAAGAATGGAATTCATGGATTTTAAGAGACATATTCAGACCAAGTTTGATTTTAGTATAAATTTGGATTCACCATATAAATTATGTGATTATAAACCAGCTTATGGTTATATCTGTGAAGAGTGGATTTCTGAATATGATTATTGGGGACATTGTGATTGTGATTTGCTCTTTGGAGATTTGAATAAGCTGATCAAATTGATGGAGAATGGCTATGACAAATTATTTGTTGCAGGCCATTTAACAATCTATAAGAATACGAAAGAAAATAACAGGATTTTTATGAGTCAGTTACCTGAAAAAGGTTTCTTGTATAAAAAAGTATTTAGCAGTAACGATATTTTTGCCTTTGACGAAGTGTGTTATAAGGTGAATGTTAATGATCTATTTATGCATGCTGGAAAAAAGATATATGAAGAGGATATGTCTTATAATACATCAACAAAACATAGTATGTTAGCCAGGGTAAGGTTTGATAAAAAAAGCCGAAGATGGAACGTTGAAAAAACAAGAAATGATCAATTGTATTGGAACGACGGACATGTTTATAGAATCAGATATGGACTAACATACAAAAAGGTAGAGGAGTTTCTGTATGTTCATCTCCAAATGAGGAAAATGAAGTTTGATAGAAGTATTCTTGATAGTAATGTAATAAGAATTTTGCCAGATAAATTCAAAGCAGTAAACCGAATACCAACGAATTATATTGAGTTTTTAGGCAATATAAATATTTATATTGAATATGCAAAAATAAAAAAAGCTTGTTATAAATTGATTAAACATAAATCCTCAAAAGTCGTTATTAAATGGGATACGCCATGGGAATATGATCCATATATGTGATTTTGTGTGTATGGAGAGGAGACAGTAATTTAAATGGTTATAAAAAGGTTATTAAAAAGGTTATTAAAAAAGAATTATGTCACTTCAGATGAATATATACGCCAATTAAGGAATAAGGGAATAATTATCGGCGAAAAATGCATATTCTATCATCCAGGCAAAACCAATATAGATACACAAAATCCAGGAATGATACGTATTGGCAATAATGTGAGAATAACGGAAGGCGTACAGATTCTAACTCATGATTACAGTTTTTCTGTATTATGTAGTGTTAAAGGAGATATTGTAGGAAGTGTAGAACCTGTAAGCATTGGTAATAATGTATTTATTGGCAGAAATGCGTTTATTTTAAAAGGAGTCACTATAGGTGATAATGTGATAATTGGTGCCGGATCAATTGTTTCAAAAAACTGCGAATCTAACAGCGTATACGCAGGTAATCCTGCAAAGCGAATTTGCTCTACTGAAGAAATGTATAACAAAAGGAAAGAAAAACAGTTAGAAAATGCAAAAAGAGTTGCTTTGACATACTACAAGGAGACAGGTATAAAACCGGATGAAACAGTTTTAAGAGAATACCAGTTGTTATTCACACCAAGAGATATAATGCCAGAAACAATTAAGGCACTGATAGATGATAGTGGATGCATAGACCTTTGTATGGATTACTATAAAAATAGTAAGCCTATGTTTGACGGACTTGATAAGTTTCTTTTATATTGCGGAATAAAGTAGAAATACATATTAAAAGTAACTATTATGCGAGTAAGTGCAGTATGCTGCACTTACTCATTTTGTGGAGGAAGGCAAGTGAAAAAAGCAGCAATAATAACAATATGGGATTTGGAAAATCTGGGGAACAGACTACAAAACTATGCAGTTTCTAAAATTGTTGAAAAAAAGGGACTCATTCCAAAGACTATTATTATAGATGAAAAGAAAGCGTTAACACTTAAACGTAGAGCAAAGTATTTATATTGGTGTTTTTGTTTTATTATTACAAATGGCAAAAAGAGAATATTTGAATATAGAAAGCAGCATTTTCATGATTTTACTCGGAAAAATATTCCATCCTATGTAGTACATAATCAGAAAGAACTTAATGAGTTTGACTATGTTTTTATTGGCAGTGATCAGATATGGAATTCGGCTTTTGTTGAACCATCAGAATATGTATATGCACAAATGGTTCCGCCGGAAAAGGTTATTTGTATTTCACCTAGCTTTGGCGTTAGTTCTTTCGATGAAGAGATTGAGAAGAAAATAACTCCTTACTTGGAACGGTTGATACATTTGAATGTTAGAGAACATTCAGGTGCAGAAATAATAAAACGCTTAACAGGAAAAGATGTACCTGTATTTATAGATCCGACCCTCATGTTGACAACTGAGGAGTGGATACAGATAGAGAAAAAGCCTAGAAAAATAATAAAAAATAAGTATATTTTAAAGTATTTTCTTGGAAAAGAACCTGAAGAAAGTGTAAAGGATACTAAGAAATTAGCTGATGAGTATGGATATGATGTAATAAATGTTTTTGATAAGAACTTTCCATGGCAGTATGCAACAGGCCCAGCTGAGTTTCTTTACTTAATTCATCACGCAGAGATGATTTTTACAGATTCATTTCATTCATGTGTTTTTTCCATACAGTTTAAAAGACCATTTTGGGTATATAAGCGAATAGGAGAATCAATGAATTCAAGGATGGATACTTTGTTTGAACTACTAAATATGGAAAGTAGATTCGTTCATGATCAGAATGATCCATTTAGAATCGATTACAGTGGTGTTGAGACTGCATTGGAACGTGAAAGAGAAAGAGTGAACTCCTTTTTGGATAACATCATCTCGGAATAAAAGGAAGGTATAGTTAATAATGAAATTTAATAGAACTAAGAATGCTACAAGAAATGCATTTTATGGAATCTTGTTAAAACTATATGGAATCATAATTCCATTTATAATGAGGACGGTTTTTATCCATTTTATGGGAGAACAGTACCTGGGATTGAGTAGTTTGTTTACTTCAGTACTTCAGGTGCTAAATCTTGCTGAATTAGGTGTAGGAAGTGCGATGGTATATAGCATGTACAAACCTATCGCCGAAGACAATACAAAAAAAATCTGTGCATTGATGAAAATGTACAGAACATATTATAGAATCATTGGTTTGGTAATAGCTGTAGCAGGGCTTATACTTACCCCGTTTGTTCCTTCGCTAATAAAAGGAGATATTCCGGGAGAATTAAATATCTATGTTTTATATTTATTAGAGTTGAGTGTTACGGTACTTTCATATTGGCTTTTTGCATATAGAAACTGCTTATTTTATGCATACCAAAGAAGTGATATAAATAGTAAAATCAATATCATTTCCAATACAGTAATGTATCTCATTCAGCTATTCGTACTTATTTTTGTACGTAATTACTATGTATATATTATTGTTTCATTGCTTGCGACTGTAACAAAAAATATTGCCACCGGGCTACTATCAATTAAGAGGTTTCCTCAATATGAACCTCAAGGAGAATTATCTAAGTCTGAGAAGAAGGATATTAATAAGAGAATTAGAGATCTGTTTACTTCTAAAATAGGATCGGTTGTTATAGGGTCTGCAGATTCAATTGTTATTTCAGCCTTTTTAGGATTAAAGGTCTTGGCAAGATATCAGAACTATAGCTTTATTATGAACTCTATTATGGGAATACTTACTATCCTTTATGCTAGCTGTACAGCTGGTATAGGAAATAGCCTTGTAGTGGAGACGAGAGAAAAGAATTTTAATGATCTCAAGAAGATTACTTTCATCTTTGGATGGATATCAACTTTTTGCGCAGTTTCTTTTTTGTGTTTATATCAGCCTTTTATGACGTTATGGATGGGAGAGGAACGACTTCTTCCTTACAGTATAGTTATATGTCTTGCTGCATACTTTTTTATAGCTGAAATTAACCAGCTACTAAACTTATTTAAAGACGCAGGCGGATTATGGAGTAAGGATAAATTCAGACCACTGGTTACTTCTTTAGCTAACCTCGGTATGAATCTTGCAATGGTTAGATTTTGGGGATTATATGGAGTTATTTTATCTACTGTTTTATCAATGCTCTTTATTGGGATGCCCTGGCTGTTCTACAACCTATTTACAGAATTATTTGATAAAGAAGATTTATTACCATTATTAAAAGAGATAATATCATTTGTTTTTGTACTTACAATATCAGCATTTGCTACATATGGATTATGTGAATTAACAAATGCAGATGGTGTTATAGGAATACTGATAAGAATGGTGATATGTGTTATTGTTCCAAACACTATACTATTTATATGCTTCAGACGAACAAAAGAGTATGAGCAGGCTTTATTACTGGTGAATAAAGTGACAAAAGGTAAACTGTCTTTTCTTGTTAAAGATACAAATGTGGGAAGGAAAGTAATAAACTAATGATTAGTTTAAAACATAAGAAAGATTGCTGCGGATGTGGGGCTTGTTATCAGATCTGCCCTAAACAATGCATCGATATGAGATGTGATGTAGAAGGCTTCTTATATCCCAATGTTGATAAAAGAGTTTGTGTTGACTGTCATTTATGCGAAAAAGTCTGTCCAATATTGCATCAGGAAAAGACTGAAGATAAATATCTGGGAAGTATATTGGCTAAGAATAGAAGTGATATAAGGCTAAATAGTTCTTCAGGTGGGATATTTGGCGAACTTGCGAAAGTAATTTTATCATCCGGAGGTGTAGTATTTGGTGCTGCTTTTGATAACAAATGGATGGTACATCATATAGCTATAGAGTCTGTGCAGGATATTCCTAAAGTGATGGGGAGTAAATATCTTCAGAGCGAAACACAAAAGTCATTCATTGAAACTAAAAAATATCTTGAAGATGGCAGAGAAGTACTATATTCAGGAACTGCATGTCAAATTTCAGGACTAAAGGCTTTCTTAAGGAAGCATTATGATAATTTGTACACGGTTGATGTTCTGTGTCATGGGGTTCCATCGCCGGGTATATGGGAGAGATATTTGTCATCTATATCACAAGAGTATTGCTCAGATATAGAAGCAATCAATTTCAGAGATAAAATATCTGGATGGCATAATTACTCAGTGTCAATCAAATTTTGTAATGGAGATTTGTACTCTGAAAATTATGAAAAAAATAAGTACATGAATATGTTTTTGAAGGATTTGATTTTAAGGCCTTCGTGTTATTCATGTAAGTTTAAAAAAATGGAACGCAAATCCGATTTGACTATAGGTGATGCTTGGAATATTGAAAATGTCATGCCTGAGTTGGATGATGATAAAGGCACTTCTATTTGCATTACACATACGGATAAGGGAACTAAAATATTAGATAGGATAAAGGATTCGCTTAAAATGGCAGAAATAGAATTGGATACAATTCTAGCCGAGGACGCAGATTCCCGTAAGCCTGTTATTATGCCTGGCGGAAGAGCTTATTTATTCTTTGCATATAGACATAATGCTAATTTTAATGCATTATGTCGAACTATGAAAAATACTAAGAAGAACAAACTTCTTAAGAAAATTATAAGAAACAGAGAAAATTAGTTTAATCGGAATTCGTGAAAGGTGAGTTTAAGCTGAGAAAATGAAAGAAAACTATTTGGTAAGTATTGTAATACCTATTTTCAATGTTGAGAAATATGTTTCTGAATGTTTAGATAGTGTATTGGCTCAGACATATAAGAAACTTGAAATAATTGCCATTGATGATGGCTCTACAGATGATTCAGGTAAAATTTGTGATAAATATGCTTCAATGGATAATAGAATTAGAGTTATTCATAATACCAACGGAGGGGTGGCAGCAGCACGCAATTGTGGACTAGACGAATCTCATGGAGAGTATATTGCATTTGTTGATTCAGATGATATTGTGGCTGAAAATTATATTGAAGAATTGCTAGGGGCATGTCTTTTATATGATTGTAAGATATCACAATGCAAGCATATTCGATTTATAAATAATGAATATAAAGAGTTAAAAAAATCTTTAGAAAAAGGCACATGTATTTTACTGGATGGCAGGGAGGTTACAAAAAAAATATATTCAAATGAAGGCGTTGATACTACAGCATTGTGTACAAAGTTGTATCATAAAAGCGTTTTTGAAGGGCAAAGATTTCCTCTTGGAAAAATACATGAAGATTTCTTTTTGTCATTTGAATTATTGTATACTACGCCTAAGATAGCCTGTATGGATTATACTCTTTATTATTACAGGAAAAGCGAAAATTCTATAACTACTGTGAAATTTAATAAGAAAAGATTACATTATCTTGAAGCTGTTGAAACCCAGATGAATTACTATGAGCGCTCAGGTGATAATGAATTATTCAATATGAGTCTTGAGCATTATATGTATTCAATAATGAATTTCATTGATTTGGCACATAGGGATATGGAGCAAGATTTAAAGGAAGTTATTGATGTCTTAAAGGAAAAAATGAAAAGAGCATTGATGATTTGTAAACAAAAAAATATATCAGTTCCAAATAAATATATAATTGTACAATATGCGCCGGTTGCTACAGTAATGATTACAAGAAAACTTAGTTATTACTCATGGAAAATAAAAAGGGGAATAAAAAAATAAGCATTCTAAAAAGGGTGTAAGAGGATAAAAAATGAAAATTGGTATTATTACATTCCATAGAGCAGTTAATTATGGAGCTGTATTACAAGCATATGCATTACAGCATATACTAGAAAAAATGGGGAATGATGTTGAAATTATTGATTATAGAAGTCCAAAAATCGAAGAAGATGCATCACCTTTTGTTGGTTTTAAGAAGCGCAGTGGTTTTTCCACAGCATTTAAAAGATGTATTTTTAGATCCAGGAAGAATTTGGCATTTCATTTCTTTTTTAAAAAGTATATTAGATTGTCAAAAAAAGCTGTCACAAATCAAGAACTAAGAAAACTTGCAAATAAATATGATTGTGTAATAACGGGAAGTGATCAAGTATGGAATATTGGTTGCTCTGGAAATGATGCAACATATTTTCTGGATTTTGTTGAGGAAGGAAAGAAGAAGGTTGCATATGCAGTAAGCTTTGGCGGAGATGTACTGTACTATAATAAAGCTATAGATTATAAAAAATTAATTACAGATTATAATGGAATATCAGTAAGGGAACGTAGTGGAGTTCCTATGGTTAAGGAAGCTGCCGAGAGAGAAGCGCAGGTTGTACTTGATCCGACACTTCTTTTAACTAGAGAAGATTGGAAAGCAATGGTTGGAAATCGACCAATAAAAGAAAAATATATTTTTGTATATTACCTCAGACCACCTGTAGACTTGATGAACTATGTGCGAGAACTTTCTAAGAAAACTGGCTATAAGATTATTAATGCAAAGTCTAGTAAAGCTTTCTTTCTAAAGAACTCGCCAGCAGATTTTCTTACTTGGATTTATCATTCTGAGTATTTTGTTACGAATTCATTTCATGGTACAGTTTTTTCTCTTATCTTTAAGAAAAAGTTTGCAATTGAGCTAAACAACAAATTTGATCTTAATAACAGATCCAAAGAGTTGTTGGATATGGTTAAAATAGATAGAAATCTTTCACTTGAAGATATAGATTTTATTGATAAGGAAATAGACTATTCAAGTGTTGATGCTATTATTTCAAAAGAAAGAGAGAAATCCATTGAGTTTATAAATAAATCATTGGATAAATGCAAAGAGTAATAAAGATGGAAATTTGTAATAAAGAAAATTGCACAGGGTGCAGTGCATGTGTAAATATATGCCCTAAAACAGCAATTTCTCTTCGTGAAAATGAAAAAGGTTTTTTATATCCGGAAATTGATAAAAAGAAATGTGTAGAATGTGGGCTATGTAGTAAGGTTTGTCATATAAACAATGATATTCAGTTAAACAAGGTTAGTAGTAAATATTTATTTAAAAACAATGATTTTTCTATGAGAAAAAGCAGCTCTTCTGGTGGATCTTATATGCCTATGGCTCAAGTGGTTATAAAAAATGGAGGAACTGTTTTTGGTGCCGAATTTTCAGACAATCTTATGGTAAAGCATAATTACTATAAAGATTTAGAAAATATTAGAAAGTTTTGCACTTCAAAATATGTTCAGAGTGATATAGGAAACACATATAAAATTGTTTACGAGCTACTTAAAGGACACGAAAAAGTCTTATTTTCTGGCTCTCCTTGTCAGGTAGCGGGATTGAAATCATATCTTTCAATGGTTAAATGCCCTACTGATGATCTTATAACAGTAGATTTTATATGTCATGGAGTGGGAAGCCCCAAATTTTGGAATGATTGTTTAGGATTTTATTCTAAGAAATTTGGGTCTAAGGCAGTAAGTGCCAATTTTAGAGGAAAGCCACGACCAGGAAAACTTCAAAATCTTACAATATCATTTTCAAATGGTAAGAAGTTCCAGGCCCCTTCCGCAAATATGGAAGTGTTCTTCTATCACTTTTTGCAAAATTGTATATTAAGAGAATCGTGTTTTTACTGTAAATATAGCAAAACGGAGCGAGTTTCGGATATTACGATGGGGGATTGTTTCAGAGCAGAAGCAAAATTTTTATACCTCCAAGACGGATATGGATTGTCCCAATTGATGGCTAATACAGAAAAGGGTCAAGAGTTCATCGAAAGTATCAGAGAATACGGGGATTTGGTTCAGGTTGATGTAAATAACTATATTCAACCAAATTTACTTAATCCGACGTCTAAACCTCAAAGGTATAATACGTTTTGGGATGAATACCTTAGTAAAGGCTTTAATGGAGCATTAAGAGTAAGTAATTATTCAAGCTTTAAAAATAGAGCAAAACATATT
This sequence comes from Butyrivibrio sp. AC2005, assembly GCF_000424145.1. Taxonomy (GTDB): domain Bacteria; phylum Bacillota; class Clostridia; order Lachnospirales; family Lachnospiraceae; genus Butyrivibrio. Next base: position 3,331 of record NZ_AUJI01000052.1, on the reverse strand, counting down.
GTTCTTTGTGTTGCATATTACTTACGACTGGATTCAAGTATAAAGAAAATTGCGCGTATTATATCAAAGCATTGATAGAGATTAAATATCTCTTGTACTAAAGAAATCATTTAAGGCTGTTCTTTGCCTTAAATGATTTCTTTAGTTTCTTTCGCATTAATAGGTACCATGAATAATATAAGTATAAGAAACAAAAATGTGTACATATTGGCGGTACTCAATATACATGTAAAATATGAAATTGCCATTAAGGCAATACATTTTTTGTATAATTGAGGTTCATTACTAATAAAATATAGGTAAACAAATGAAATAATTAGGAATATGTAACCAAGCATACCAACGATTCCTTCATTACATATTATTTCCACATAACCAACATCCATATATGATGAAGTATGCCAGTGGTTAGCTGAATAATACTGAAGAACACCTCTGGCAGTAGACCTTGCACCTAGACCAAACACAGGATTTTTTCTCAAAGCATAATATATTCCCGTGAATTGAGTTAATCTTGAAACACTTCCATAATTTCTGTTTTCACCATATGTTACATCTTTATTCGGCGAGCTATTGTTAATATCAAATTTGAACCCAACTTCATTTAAAACTGCTTTTCCAGATCCTTCATAAAAAAAGCGATAGTATGGACTAATAAAAGAAAGTGTGCAAATGATAACTGCTATAGCAGTAAGTAGTAATAAAGAGTTCTTGAAAAAAGACTTCCTTTTTGCAGCTCCCTTTAATACCAGCAAAAAATAGGTAATTACTATAAAGAAAAAGAAAAAGATACCAGCTCTACTGCCTGAATGAATTATTGCAAATATGTCAGATAAACATACGAACAGATACCTCTTTTTTAATGTAGAGTTATACAAGTAAAGAATGAGAGGAAATACAATTACACACATGTTTGCATATATGCCAGGTAAAGCCATTGTGGTTGTGGATCTTAAGAGTCCAAGGCGCATAAAGTGATCATTAAGCATATCCTTTGAAACAGTATATAAATTATCAAAAGGATTTGTTAAAGTAAAGCTTTCTAAGATACCTATAATAAACATAACAAAGGAAGACCAAACGACGATTCTAATAATGATTTCTATTTCGTGTCTCGTCGGGCTTAACATGTATATTGCTATAAGAAAAAATAACTGTTCAAATATGATTTCAAATATAGCTTTAATTGCTTCGCCAGTAGTTGTGATGTAATAAAGATTAGCAATTATTCGTAAAACAAAATATCCTGCAAGAAATAAATATGCTTTACTAATTGCTCCTGTATGTAAAATATTTAAATTATTTCTGCGATTTAGAAAGGCATAAATATATAAAATAACATACATTAGACGTAAAACAGTGAGAACAGGAAGAGAACTACTAATTGATATTCCATAATACTTGGGAAGAAATAACATACATGGTATGAAAAGATACAAGTATTGTTTTTTTATAAAGAAATAAATATTTGCAATTATTAGGGCTGTAGAGAATAGTAATAGAAACAATTGTAGTCTCCTTATTTGACTGTTATGCTTTTCCTTTTACTCCATTTAGAGTAAACCTTTAGGCTTCCATTTTTGTAGTAGCTTCTTATACGAATGTAGTATTTATTGCCAAATATGAGTTTCTTTATTGTACAAAAAGTTTTTTTGGAAGATTTAATATTTTTCGTTTTTACTTTGTTTTTAAAAGATTTATCGGTACTATACTGAATCTGATAACCGCTAATGTTTGTGGCCCTTTTTTTCCACTGTACCGATATGGAATTGCTTTTTAGGGCTAATTTTTTTATATTTGTCTTTTTGAGCGTATAATCTATATATTCGTTGTTTTTCTTTACTGGTCCTGTGTATAGGCCTGGTTCAACTGCTCCAGTTTGATATAGTTGGTTTAAACTGTAAGTATTGTATTTCTTATATTGTGCTACTGGAACGGTATGTCCCCAATGCGTTTTTCTATTTGTGCTCGAAGATAAGCCTCTAGAAGTAAATAGCTGAGTAACGGTATTTATCCCAGTTAAATCTTTTGTATCAATAGCTATTGCTGCTGTCAATTTGCCGGCGGCATTATCGTCTGACCAGAAATCATAAGCAACAGCATAGTAAAGATAATCAGATTTATCTATAGCTGTTGGCATAGCCCAAAAGTGAAGACAATACCCATTAAGTTCGCCTGATGATAATGAAATCTTAGCGCCTTCAGTAGAATATTGGATATTAGAAGGTTTTTTGGGAGCTTCTTTAGATCCCCAAGGCATTTTATACAGGTATATTCCTGTTGGGTAAGGTTGATTATCTATGACTATCCATCGATTACGAGATTTAGAATAAGCAAAAAGTTTCATTTTTCCAATATAAACTGTAAAATTTCCAGAAATGCTTTTTTTGTTTGTTAAATAGATGGAACCAATTCCTAGAACTTTTTGGGATTGTGGTGACGAAGTATCTGCTAGAATACGACCATAGGAACGCCCGTTTTTAGCCATTTCTTCACTTTGTGATTCAGAAGGTTGGGTCATTGAATCATATACAGGGTCATTACTGGCTAAACAAACAATGTGAATGGAACACCAAATAATAATAAAAATAGCAAATAGTACTATTCTTGTTTTTTTTATATTAGTCAGTATTGTAAATAAAAAAAAGTTATTATTGCTACACTTGTTAACCATAAATATTTTGAGTCTCCTGCAAGTTTTCTTTGATTATATCATATAAGGAAAAATATAAAAAAACTGACCTAATGTATGCGAATACTTTTCTTTTTGCTCCATTTTGAGTACAGAATCTGCTCATGCTGGACTTTATATGATCTGATTCTAAAATAGTATTTTCCGGATTTATGTATTTTAAATAATTTCGATGTTTTTTTGATTTTTGTTAATTGGATTGTTTTAGTATTCTTATTGAAATTTCTGTTTGTACTATATTGTATTTGAAAACCACGAATATTTTTGGCTTTATTCTTCCAGTTTATCTTTATAGAATGCTGCTTTGGTAAAAGAGAAGTTAATTTTGGAGACTTTATACTGGAGTCGATTTCTTCATATGATTTTTTTGAAATGTTATCTTCGGAAGTTGCATTATGATTTGTATTATCAGGCTTGATTTGATTAGTATTTGAACTACTGCCAGGTATTACTTGGTTAGAGTTGTCGCTAGGGGCATCTTGACTAATGCTTTCATCAGTGCCAGGAGAAGTTTGATTTTCATTTTCCGATAAATTTGAATCACTAGAAGGGGTATTCTCAAGTAAATAATTACTAGAGGCATCATTGCTTTCTTTTGAAATGTTATCTTCGGAAGTTGCATTATGATTTGTATTATCA
>NZ_AUJI01000051.1 GCF_000424145.1 Butyrivibrio sp. AC2005 | reverse complement strand
GACACAAAATATCCCTTTGACCATAAAACACCGCATCTTGCATAGAATCGTTTGAGTTGTGGAAATGCCTTAAACAGTTCTATTGCACTGATACTCTTGAGAGTCCTGACAACATCGCACGGTGCAACAGTCTGTGGGACATCTACAAATATATGTATATGGTCAGGCATTACTTCAAGGGCCTTGATACTATAGTTATAATCATCGCAGATTTTTTGAAGTATCAGTTTGAGCGTATCTTCTACATTGCCCTTTAATACTGAAGATCTAAATTTAGGACACCAGATGATATGATACTGTATCAGATATTTACAATGTGAAGCACTATGATATTGCCCCTCACTCATTGTCTTTTACTCCTAACTGATATTTTTCCTGAATGCCCCTGCGCATAAGATCAAGGAAAGTAACGGTTTCACCTTCCTCAACTGAATAGATCCGTGCAAGGTTTTCAAGTTCCTTCTTCCATTCAGCTGGGATAGAGATATTGATTTGTACATTTTCGCTTTTAGGTCGTGCCATTAGAATTTCTCCCTTTCTTAACAATGTCTTTAAGTTGCATATCCTCAATACCAACAAATTCAGCAGCACCCATACTACAAATAAAATCATAGGCTTTGCAATCCACATATATATCATCGAAATCACTGCAGGATTCTCGAATATCTTTAAGTTCATCATCAGAAAGATTTTCACCAAAATGATTTTCAATATGTCTGCGTATTGCAGAAAACATTGTGTCTGCTGCCATATCTAATGTATCGTAACTTATTTCATCGCCGTATGTAAGATAATTCCAACCGCGACCGCTTTCATAAGTAGCTTTCTTGTTTCCGCTATATTCGTTTTCAAGAAATTCTCCTACAGTCTGTTCGAGCGAAATGTATCCGTCTTCTACAAGTATTCCAGAATAATCATAAGGATCGTAGACATATTTTATCTCATAGTGAACTGGAGTGGGTGCCAATTCATCTCTTATCCGACGAATCAGCCTTGCTTTTATGAATTCTTTTGATTGATCAAAGCACTCATTTACATATTCAGCAATTTCGTCTACATGAGAATTCACATACTCTACGCATTTCAAATTATCCATTTGTATTTTTCCTTTATGTTTAATACATAGATTATTTATTTATTCTATGTGTTTGTCAAAATAGAAAAAGGCTTCATCCCACAGGCAAGCCTGTGGGTTTTCGCCTACGTTGCGCCAAAGTTTACTTTATAACAAACCCCGAGGATTTCACATATTGTGATATCTTCGGGGTGAAGTGGTTTATATGAATTATCAATATTATGCGTTGTGCTCTAAAAGATAATCATTAAGTGCATCTGTGATCTCGTCACCGTCGATGCCGTGAACTGCGCATGCTTCAGCAAGTGACTCCATCTGAGAAGCGGGGCAGTGGATGCAACCCATGCCACATTCCATAAGGAACTGTGCTGCAAGGGGATGCTTTGTTATAAGCTCGCCTACGAGCATATCTGAAGTAACAAGTTGTTCGCTCATTTCGTATTCCTCCTAAAACATATTGCATACAAGCAATTTACATATTAGCAAGAATTGGCGATTTTGACAAGTGAAATACTCGGACTTGACAAATATCTTGTAAATATGCGAAGTTAACAATATAGCACAAAAATATAAGACTAAATAACGTAAAACATGAGGGATAACAAGATAAATAAGCAGAGACATGCATTATTTATAGCAGAGGGGGTAATATGCGAAACGGAGATATTTTGAACAAATTATTGACGACAGCATTGGTGGGTAGTTTATTGGTAACTTCAGCTGCAGGATGCGGTGCAGGTAGCGGAGCATCCGGTTCCGGGGCAGGCGATATAGCTCAGGGAAAGGAAAAAGCAGCAAAGACAGAAGTGGAAGGCAATGTGGTAGGTGATACTAAGTCAGATGATGCTGAAGCCACAGAGGGCAGTTCTGAAACGGATACGGACGATAACGCAGAGGGCGCCGGCGCTAATGCAGATGATGCAACTGATGACACCAACGATGCAGGCGATAAGAGTGATGCTACCGATACTAATGCAGGTGATAACGAGGATGGCACAGGTACTAATGCAGATGATAACGAAGAATCCACCGATACTGATGCAGAGAATAACTCAGTCAGCTCTGCTGCGTCATCTCTCAGTGAGGAAGACCTTTCATCCCCGATAGAGTTCTCTTATCAATGCCATCCGGAGTCACTTATCGATGATGGAAAAGAGCTCGCCACATGTATCTACTACACCATAACCCTCGATAAGAGTGAGGAAGAGAAATTTCCAAAGCTCAAAGAGGTTCTTGATGAATTCGGCACAAATGGTGAAGAAGAAATGGGGGAGTTTTTCACAAAAAACACCGATGATATAAGAGGGATGTTCGATAACGGCTGGAGTGTTCCATACGAATACAGGCGTGACCTATATCCTATAAGATCTGATGGCAGAGTCTTTTCGTTTGTGGTTTGCAATTACACATTTTTGGCAGGAGCTCATGGCTACACCGATTTTTCCAACTACAATTACGATCCTGTGACGGGACAAGAGATCAAATTCGCTGATGTTTTTAAGAGTACGGATGATCTTCCTGAGATTATAGTAAGTGATCTCGAGAAGCAGAACGAGGATATAGCAAAATATTTTGACGGTAATTCATATGACAGGGATAACCTTGTTGGCGGTATCCCAGGCAGATTAGAGGAAAATGCCAGAGGGCTTTGCTGGGCAATTGATTATGATGGTGTATGGATATACTTTGAAGACTATGCAATGGGCACATATGCCGCAGGCGCTCAGAGTGTGAAGCTGTCATTTTTTGAGCACCCGGAGCTTTTCACAGATACTTATATAAACTATGAAAAGGACAATATTCCTCTTATTACAGACGCCGCCAAGGAGCTTAAGGAGGCTGATAACACCGAGATTACCGCAGCGCCCAGGTCCTATCCCGGAGGCCTTGATGATGACGGAAGAGGCCCCGACGAGGCCTATGAAGAAGAAGGAGATGGCGAGGACTGGTGGTATCATGCTGTTGTCACAAATCCCGGATGGACTGCATGGACAGCGGATGGAATAGACACGGCAGTGGGAACACCTTCTGTTACACTTAAGGAAATCAGCCACACCACAACAGATTGGCTAAATGAAGAGGAATGGTCCAAGGAAAAGAATATTCCGCTTCCGGAGACTGCACCGGCTTATGAGGATGACACCTTTAGCTACAGTATCAGTAATAATGCGGAAGGTGGTATTTTATGTCTTACGGTTATGAACAAGGAGACTCAGACGCTGAACGGCAATTACTATTTTGATGAGTTTATTTCTCCTCCGGATCAGGGAACAGGCTTGTTTGCTGATTATACAGAACCCTACATATTCTACGCGCTGATGGATGGTGACACTTTATTTGTTGCACTGGGTCACAGAACCTATGCATCTGCAAACCCGCATAAGGCTTACATTGTTGCAATAGATACGGTTTCGGGTAACACACTTTGGAAAAGTGATGATCAGGTTGCCGGTGCCTGCAATTTCATTATTGAAGGCGACAGCATAATATGCGGATATGGATTTACAGATGAACCTGATTATATCTATATTCTTAATAAGAATAATGGTAAGACACAGAAGCAGATCAAGGTAAAATCCGCGCCGTCATATTTTATCAGACAGGACGGGCAGTTATATGTGCTTACTTACAACACGGAGTATCTGTATTCCATTAAGTGATATAGGATATACTTTTCTGTTGTAGTCAGCACCTTTGCATATAATATAAGTTTTTCAACTTTATATTTTCGTTGGAAAAAAGAGGCTTCACTTGGCAATATTGGTTTTGCTGAGTGAAGCCTTTTATATTTCAGAAGCCATAAAATGGAAATTACTTTCGAAAAATACTATACTTTATAAACGTTTTTTTAATATTTGTTTCATATAATATGGTTGTAGATTTTTGCGCGCATTTACGCTTTTATGTACAAGAAGTTATAGATTAGGCTTCAACTTTTTATATGAAAAATGCATGAATAAACAGACTACCCATAAAATTTTAATAGGGATTCTTCTCATTCTGGCCGGGCTGGTTCTGGCACAGTTTATTCGTGATGCTTATATTTATGTTGAAAGACAGGCGAACCATGAGCGGGTTGAGAAGCTGATAAATAAAGATCTTGCACTTAAATGGGATACCATGGATGTTGAGCTTGAAGAAATAAATAAACTGATTAGTGAACAGGCATTTTTTAATGCCGATCTGGGAAGGCTCTATGAGCGTGCCGCTCTTATTTATATGGAAAAAGGCGAAACCATGACCTATTACAGACATCTTGGGTATGCTTTGTATTATCTTGAGAGAAGCGAGGAAAAAGATCACACAATAAATATATATCTTGATATAGCCAACTTTTTCCTGAATAATTATACGGATAACTCCGCACGGAAAGTTATTGAGAAGGCACAGAAAATCAAAGCCTTTGATGATATTGAAGATCTGCAGATAAAAAGCTATGCCTTCCGCGTCCTTGCAATGCTCGCCATTCAGGATAATGATTATCAGGCAGCGGAAGAGTACCTTAATAAATCCCAGGAGATTGTCGCGATGTCACATACCGGAGTTTATGAAGAAGCCTATGTGGCGATAAATGATATATGGCTTGCAAAAGTTTATGTTGAAACGGAACGCTACGCAGAATGCAGGGAAAAGCTGGAAAAATGGGCAGATAGTGATATGATGACCTCTGATGTGTACAGGATAATCTTTCTTAGGGATATGGTAATTCCTTTTTATCATGTTGATGCGCTGCTTCGGGCGGCAGAGATTTTCAACAGCTCGGTTAATTTTTCACAGAAGGATATTGAAGACAAGGAGGAGAGGGTTGTTGATGCCTTACAGGACTTCATAACTGTATGCAATGAAAATGGTTATGAAAAGGCAGAGCTCAAAACTATCCTGGAGCTTCAGCAGAAGTATCCGCCAACCAGCAGTAAGGTCAGATACAATATTAACAGTATTGTCAATTCGCTTTACGCAGAGCTTTTTGAGAATCAGAATATTGCCTATGTAAATGCTATCGATAACATGATTGATGAATCCAAATTTGAGATGTCAAAGACTGAGCGTGTCAGGCTTCAGACTTACAGAAGAACCAGGATTATCATAGTTTCCATAGTGTTTGTCATTGTGATTATACTTGTCCTGTCAGTGATTATTCTAAACAGCAGATATGATGGTCTGACTGGACTGTTAAACAGGAAAGCTTTTAACCACAGGCTGCAATATCTTATAAGAAGAAAGCAGCTTTATAGTGTGATCATGATTGATGTGGACGATTTCAAGAAAATAAATGATACCTATGGTCATCAGAACGGTGATATTGTTCTTGAAAGATTGGGGCAGCTGATGCAGAAGGAGACTACCCCTGAGGTCCAGTGCTATCGATATGGAGGAGAGGAGTTTGCGGTTCTTCTTGATAGGAGAGCTGTACCCTACGTTGGTAACGTAGCAGAGAGACTTCGCAATAACATGTCTCAGCAGGCATGGGAATTTGCGGATAAACAGGTTATTACCCTGAGTCTTGGAGTTGCAACAGGCGAAGGGCAGGACGATGTCCTTAACAGGGCTGATGAAAACCTGTACACCTCCAAAACTACCGGCAAGAATAAAGTTACGGGGTAAAAGACAACTTGGAACGTATCTCATCCTCGGTGCGGTTCACTTCGTACCAGAAGTCGTTTGCAGACATGCGCATTGCGCCTGCACCATATATGATTACCTGCTCAATCGCGTCAGAGGTTGCAACTGTGACGCGATTTTTTTTGCTGTATTCATGGGCGGTGCGCTCAATGTACTGATCCGCAGTTTCAGCTTCTTTCGTGAAAACAACGTCAAGGTTATGGTATTTTAAGACGTGCTCTGTTCCTCCGGGGACGCGGTAAGCATCAAATACCAGGATGACTGTTTCGCGTCTGTATCCCTGAAAATTCGACAGGATGTCCATCAGCTTATCACGGGCGGATTTCATATCGTTTTCGGCAAGGGAGCGAAGCTCGTCATTTGCATAAATAATATTGTAGCCGTCTACCAGAAGATAGGAATCTTCGGGTGAAAACTGCCTGGCTGCCTTGAAGGGCTTTTCGGGGGCTTTATTTGCAGCTTTTCGCTTCCTTTCCTCATCAGCCTTTGCGTCATAGCGCGGCTTTACAGGACCATAGGTTCGTTCAAAAATACTGTCAAGCTCCTGAATTGTGGCATTATAGGCCTTTGTTCGCTCTTCGTAGGTAAGCTCAGCTTCTTTTCGTATATCGTCTGATCTAAAGCTCTTAAGGGAGTCACCCATTCTTGTCAGGTCGGTATCGGTAGCATTTACTTCACTGGTTTTCTCTGATGACCAGCCTGTATCAACATGCATGTGATTCCTTACTTCGTTCCATGGAATGATGGTTCCTACGCCATGCGAGCAGAATACGCTTCCTGTGGGCTGTTCCAAGTCATGCTCGGGATCATAGGCTTTTTCTTCAATGATCGCTTCAGCATTGTGGCAGGGTTCAAAACCTCGAAGGGACAGATTAAGGCGCCCCTGACCATGGGTGTAGGATAAAAGCTCCTGTGCATAATCGTGAAGCTCAGATGCCGGTACTGTGCCGGTTATACTTGAGCTTCCGTCAGAAAGAAGCTCCGGAGGATTGGTGGTTCCGGACATTTTCTGTATGTCGCTTATGGCGCGTCCTACGGATTCGGTGGGAAGCTCGATTGTAAAGTCGTAGACGGGTTCAAGCAAAATGCTTTCAGCCATCATGAGTCCCTGGCGGACAGCTCGCATGGTGGCTTCTCTGAAATCTCCACCTTCGGTGTGCTTAAGATGAGATCTTCCGCCTATGACGGTTATTTTCATATCTGTTATTTCAGATCCGGTGAGTACTCCGCGAATTCTGAATTCTTCAAGGTGTGACAGGATAAGTCTTTGCCAGTTTAAGGCAAGCTCATCCACAGGGCAGTCAGCATCAAAGCTTAGACCACTACCCGGTTCTGCAGGAGTGAGCAGGAGATGAGCCTCGGCATAATGTCTTAGTGGCTCGAAGTGTCCAACGCCCTCTACCTGATTTTTGATGGTTTCTTTATATACGATGTTCCCCGGACCAAAATCAATGTCGAGCCCGAAGCGTTCCTGGCACTGGTGTTTTAGGATTTCCATCTGAACTTCGCCCATAACCTGGATTGTCAGGTCACCGGTTTCGTCCTCTTTTTTTACAGATAAGAGAGGCTCTTCCTCAGAGAGCTCGGTTAGCTGTCTGTATACCTTGAAGGCATCGGCACCTTCAGGGAGAATGATTCTTGATGAAAGAATCGGCTGCAATAGTTCTGTGACTTCGCCTGTAAGCGCGCCAAGTCCCTGACCTGCATGAGATGAATCAAGGCCTGTCACTGCAACAATAGTGCCGGCAGGAGCTTCCTGAAGCAGCTCATATTTTTCGCCTGAATAGATGCGGATCTGGTCGACTTTTTCGGTACCTGCTGTTATATTTGTGCCCCTGGTCATAGACAAAACATCGCGTACATGGAGAACACCGCCCATGATTTTCATCCAGGTAAGCCTTGTTCCATTTGAATCTCTGGATATCTTGTAAACTCTGGCAGCAAATTCATCAGCGTATTCGGGTTCTTTTGCGAAACTGTCTATAAGCGCCATGAGCTCAGCTGTGCCGTCCATTTTCAGTGCGCTTCCAAACAGGCAGGGGAAGAGCTTACGACCGGATAGAAGGCTTGTGATATCATCAGTCGTAACGGCTTTTCCTTCCTCGAGATATGCATTAAGGAGGTGATCGTCACAGATGGCAAGCTCCTCCTGGAATTCATCGCTGCATAAATAATCCCGGTTGATAGTGATGCTGGTTGTAGCATCATGACTTTGCTTAGAAATAACTTCTGAGAAATCTACAGCATGTTCAGAGAGTCTTTTCCTAATATCAGAAACAACCGCCTCTTTATCAGCCTGAGGCTGATCCATCTTGTTTACAAAAATACACACCGGTACCTTGTAGTGCTCTAAAAGCTTCCACAGGGTCTGCACCTGTGAAGTCACTCCATCTGCCGCGCTTATAATGAGAATGGCTAGATCAAGTACCTTCATAGTACGCTCTGTTTCGGGCGCAAAGTCAGCATGTCCCGGGGTATCAAGAAGTGTTATGTGAGTGTTTTCCGAGAAATCAAGCTCAGCCTGCTTCGAAAAAATGGTAATACCACGAGCTCTTTCTAATGAATATGTATCAAAGAAGGTATCACCGTGATCCACGCGGCCGGACTTTCTGATAGCTCCGGCAAGGTACAGAAGTGCCTCGGAGAGAGTTGTTTTTCCGGCATCAACGTGCGCATATATTCCAATGTTTAAGTGTTTTTTATTTGAAGTATTCATGAAGTCAATAATAGCAGAAATGTGACTTGAGTGAAAACAAAAAAAGAGCTGAAGATCAAATCTTCAGCTCAGTAGTCGGAGTGGCGGGACTCGAACTCGCGGCCTCTACCTCCCTAAGATAGCGCGCTAACCAACTGCGCTACACCCCGGCGACAAATGGTATCTTACCACGACATAAAAATAAAAGCAATAACTTTTTTTATTTTTTAAGAAAAATATTTTTTAGGTCTGACTGATTCAGGCAAGAAAAAATGCTTCGAATTTATAAGTATGTGATATTATAATGTAAGGGATTGTCACAGGACTCATTTGATATTGTGGCAAATATTGATTTACGGGGGATTTTATGAAAAAGTTTTGTATCTTAAACAGTAAAAGATTTCTGGCTGCTGTGCTGGCAGCTTCTCTTATGACGACTCCTGTTTTACCTGCAGAGTCGTCTCTTGTAGTTCATGCGGAGGAATCAGTAAAACAGACAATTGCAAAACCTGTCATCACGGAGATTTCCAATGAGTACGAGGGGCTCGTTGTTCACTGGAAGGCCGCAAGCGGGGCAAAAGGCTATCAGCTTTTCAGAAGACAGAAGAGAACGGATCCTTTTGAACTCATCGCTGTTCTTGGAGAAGATGAGCTTTCATATACTGATAATGATGCCATGAAAGAGGGCGGCATCTATACCTATATGCTTAAGGGCGTTGATGGCGAGGTGGTTTCTGAGGAGTCGGAGCCTAAGACCGTTTCAAGATTCCTTGTTACCAAGGTCAGCATGAAAATTAAATATGCTCAGAAATCAGCCAGACAGATGCAGAAGATGATAAATGATTTCAGGACAGGAAAAAATACCTGGTGCTGGAATTCTACCAACACACAGAAGGTTTACACTCAGGGCATAGGAAAACTTGCGTATGACTATAATCTTGAAAAGATAGCAATGAAGCGAGTTGCAGAGATAGCAATTAATTTTAATCACGAGAGACCTAACGGCAAAACCTGTTTTACCGCAATGAGTGAAGAGGGCTACAAATACAAGTATGCGGGTGAGAACATCGCCTATGGCTATAAGACGGCTGCGAAGGCTTTTGAAGCTTTTCAGGAGACCAACCAGTACTATTCCGGTCAGGGGCATCGCAGAAATATGCTTAGCACCAACTACAACGTATGTGCAATCGGGCACTGCAAGGTGAATGGAGTGCACTACTGGGTTCAGCTTTTTGCATATACAGAGGATGATTCGGACTATACAAAGACCATAAGCACCAGTAAGAAGGTGGACCTTTATGTATCAGCAGATGACCTGACTTCTTATAAAAAGACGCTTAATAAACTCGGCGCAAAAATAAACGATTACGCGCCTTCTCAGGTTACCTGGGTTGACCTTCAGACAGAAAAGAAGAAGGCATATCTTTTTTATACAAAATCAGTCGGAGCAGCAGGTTACGAAATCTACCGTTCAAATCAGAAAAAGAAAGGCTACAAAAAAGTAGGAACCGTAAAGAGTCAGTTCAAACTTGAATTTACCGATAAAAAGCTTGCACGTAAAAAGAAGTACTATTATTATATTGTTCCATATAGAATTGCTCATGATGAAAAGGTCTATGGCAAAAAATCTGAGATAAAAATGATTAAGACGCAGTAAAAAACATACAGAAAAATCATGCAGTAAAAGCATACAGAAAAATCATGCAGTAAAAGCATACAGGAGATGACTATGGATATCGGAGAACGTCAGAATTTAAGGACTGAGATTGAAAAAATCGTTAATCTGATCATTGATGATTATGGTAATGGCAGAGATGTTGATCAGATGGATATTTTCAACCAGCCCGACAGAGATGCTGTTATTGATATAGTAAAAAAGCTTACGAGGGTAATCTATCCCGGATATTACAGGGATAAGATTTACAGGAGCTATAATGATACAAATCGTGTTGCTGTGGTTATTGAGGATGTTATCTATAATTTACAGAAGCAGATAGCGATTGCCTTCAGACATGGCGAGGAATATCAGAATGCGACAGATGATACACTGACCTGTGGGGCAAGATGCATCACACAGGAATTTTTCAAAAAGATACCACACATCCGTGCTCTTATTGATACGGATCTTCAGGCTACTTATGAGGGTGATCCTGCAGCTTTCAGTAAGGAAGAGATTATCCTGTCCTACCCGGGACTTTTTGCAACAGCAATCAATCGTATGGCTCATGAGCTTTATCTCCTGAATGTTCCGCTGATTCCGAGAATCATGACCGAGTATGCTCATTCCAAGACCGGAATCGATATTCATCCCGGTGCTACCATAGGAAAATACTTCATGATAGACCATGGAACAGGCATTGTTATCGGTGAGACTTCAATCATCGGTGAGCATGTAAAGGTATATCAGGGTGTCACCATAGGTGCGCTCTCCACAAGAGGAGGACAGGCACTTAAGGGCGCAAAGCGTCACCCCACAATTGAGGACAACGTAACAATTTACGCCGGAGCTTCAATCCTTGGCGGCGAGACTGTGATCGGACATGACTCGGTTGTCGGATCTAACGCATTCCTTACTTCATCAATCGCCCCAGGCACCAAGGTCAGCATCAAAAACCAGGAGCTCCAATTTAATAATGACGGGTCGAAGGACTTTTAATATTAAAAAAGCACAGGTTGAAAAACTTGTGTTTTTTTTTAGTTTTCCCTAAAGTGAATCATATCTGTGTCCGAAATAAGAGATGTAGGTATATGTATGTTTTCTTTTCATGAAAAAGAAGACAGATTCTGAAGGCGGTGAGCGTATGATGAGATCATTGTGGTCCGGAGTTGCCGGACTAAAGACACATCAGATACAGATGGACGTTATCAGTAATAACGTAGCAAATGTAAATACCACATCCTATAAAGCACAGAAGACGACCTTTGGTGATCTTTTGTATCAGAATGCAAGGAGAGCTGCCCCGGCTTCAGGAGTCCGTGCCGGCATAAATGCAAAGCAGGTAGGACTCGGAGCAAAGTACTCCTCTATAATGACAAATATTGAAAAACAGGGCTCGATTCAGCAGACTGACAATGTTTTCGATCTTAGTATAAACGGCGATTCCTTCTTTGTTATCGAGAACAATAAAGGCCAATTGAATTATACAAGAGATGGCTCTTTTGCTGTGGATGCTCAAGGGTATCTTGTTACAAGATCAGATGGCTTCTATGTAAGAGGAACAGCTGCAGAAGAGGGGAATAATGAATTGCAAGTCGGAGCAGAGGACAGAATACAGGTGCTTCCGATAGATGACAATGGTGAGCTCATCAAGATGGAAGGAACAGCCACAACCTACGCCAGAGTTACAGGAAATATCAGCCGCACGGATTCTCTTCTTTCAGCAGATGGCGGAAGAAAAGTAGACCTCGAGTTCTACGGATCAGACGGCAAGACCTATACGGTAAGGATGGCATTTACAGATGCCGGCGACGATAATCCTACTTCTTATCAGGCTAATATAACTATGATAATGGATGAAAATCACCAGCCCATAGAGGGTGGCATCCCTGATAATACAACAGTTAATCTTGTTTATGACGCCACTAACGGAAAATTTGTCAGTGCAAACGGTTCGGCAGACGGACAGATCCAGCTAAACTTCCAGGGTGAAGCGGCAGCAGCCGGCGGATTTACACTTGATTTTTCAGGTACAACAAATTATGCTCCGCTTAACGGAATGGACAGCTCAGCTCTTGCAGCTTACAGAGGAAAGGAAGACGGAACAGAAGCGGGTTATCCTGAAGGCGACATGAATGGTGTTGCCATAGGCAGAGACGGTACTATCACAAGACTCTATAGTAATGACCAGAGCAGAGTTGCAGGCAAAATTGCAGTTGCTGAGTTCGCCAATGTAACGGGTTTATCAAAAGAGGGTGAAAACCTCTATGCTGTAACCGGAAACTCCGGTCCTGCACGTCTAATGTGGGTAACTGATGATGGCGGCTACATGACTTCGGGAACTCTGGAAATGAGTAATGTGGATCTTTCCACAGAGTTTACGGATATGATCCTCACACAGAGAGGCTTCCAGGCAAACAGCCGTGTAATCACTGTTTCCGACACACTTCTTGATGAGTTGAGGTCACTGAAGAGATAAGAGAATAATACTCACGCTTGAGATGAGTTGAGGTCACTGAAGAGATAAGAGAATAATACTCACGCTTGAGATGAGTTGAGGTCACTGAAGAGATAAGAGAATAATATTCACGCTTGAGATGATTATTTGAATGAAGATTACAACATACAATTGCCTTCCCCCTGGGGGGAAGGTGTCACCGAAGGTGACGGATGAGGGGGTTCCGAGTCCGTCATTTTTATTATAGAAAAAAGCGCACACCATTTTTCTAAATATTCGTTCATAAATTATGTAATAAAATTAGTGCTTTGAGCCGAAATATATAGTACAATAAGAGTAGGAAAAGTGAATTTTGCGACAATTAGCACTCAACACTAGACAGTGCTAACATTATGGAGTATAATCACTATTCATAGCAGTTCATTTTTCAAATGGAAAGGAGATGAGGCTATATGGTAATCGTTAAAATGAATAATACGACAGTAGAGTGCAGTATTGCTGCATCAGAACTCCGTGAAATCGGCCTCACCCCTGAAGCAATCATGAATGGAGAGAAGAAGACCGTTCCGTTTATGGCACAGCTGAACAGGGAAGTTGGCGAACAGCTGGGGTATGATCCCGAAACAGAAGTACTCATGATGAGTAAGAACATGATGGTAGATGGAAGCGTGCGCATCTTCGCTATAAAAATGTCCAATGAGGACATTCAGAAATCAGCAGACAGAATACGTGGTTCAGCAGAGGCTATTCTCCGCGAGATGACTCAGGAGAGAGTTGATGCCATAAAGGCTAAGACCGGTTCGGATAAAGGCCAGGCACTGAATGAAATGATTGGACACGTTTCAGAATTAATAGAGCAGATTTACGATCAGGATGAGGAGCAGGAGCCCCAGATTGAGGCGATGGCAAAACCCATAATAAATGCGGAGAGATACATGGCCAGATTCAAGGACATCAATTCCGCAGCAAGATTTGCCAAGGTTTCCTTCAGTCTTCCTATTACAGAGTCCAGGCTTTACAAAGAGAATGATGAGTACTATGTAACTCTTGTTCTTGAGCCGGATGGAGAGAATGCAGTATATGATCTTCGCAGAAGCGGACTTGAGTATGCTGAGGAACTGATGATGAACTCGCCTGAACAGACTCACATCGAGGAGACAGGCAAATGCATTATTAAGGAGGACGCACTCCTTCACTTAAAGGATATGATAGCTAAGTAATTATGAGTATTACAGTTTATGATTTTACGGGAATTTATGAGAACGAGAGCTTTGACTTTTACAAAAAAGAGGGCGCTCGTTCTCTTTTTGATTCAAATTGCAATTATGTGACGTTAACGGATATAAGCGGAACCAATTGTATCTGCGACGATTATGCCTATGAAGAGATAAAAAAGAGAATTCCGGGGCAGCTGCAAAAGAGCGAAATAGAAATCAGATTTTTTGACAACGGTAATTACCACTACATGTCCAAGCTTCTTCTGGATGTTATATGTGATAAACGTCAAAACATACATGATGATACGGATTTTGATCAATTGCCTGAGGAGGATGTAGTATTTGACTTAATTGTCTTTGACCACCATCCAGATATGAAGTGGACTTCCTATGGTGATATCTTATCCTGCGGCAGCTGGATTCTCAATGCCCTAAAGGACAGGCCTGAGATTCAAAAGGTTTATATCATTGGTGCTGACAAGGCTCTGATGGAAGAGGCCTTTACAGATAATCCTGAGATAGAAAAGAAAGTCAGATATTTTGAGAGATTTGATGCGTTTAAAGCTGAGGCCAAAAAAAATCCCGGAGCTTTTCAGAAAAATGTTTATATTTCCGTTGATAAGGATGTGCTTAGCCGGGATGAGCTTTTCACAAACTGGGACCAGGGAGATATGACCTGCAGTGAACTCGAGGATGCACTTGTTTTTCTCAAGGAATATTACATGGGAAAAATTCTTGCCGTCGACGTATGCGGTGAAAGCCTGAAAGATTCTGAAGATTTTTTCATGCATAATGGTGCACATATGAGTAATATAATAAACCGTAATATTTTGTCTGTTTTTCTGAATTATTAATAATTATTTTATTCTTTGATTATGTTATTATACTCAGCAAACATCTACAATTAAAAAAGATAGTGTTAACTTTTTTCATAATTGGAGATGACTATGAGCAAAGAAAATGGACAGAATAACGGAGCAAATAATGTAAGTGGTCTTAACAGTGTTAAAACCAAGCTGATTTTGATGATGGTTCTGCTTGTTGCAATTCCGCTTATCATTGCGATTATTGTCAGCTACAATAATTCGATGAACAAAGGTCTTGCGGATGCGGAGACCATAAATATCAAACAGTGCGTAATTGTTAAAGAGCAGTTTATGACCGTCATTGATCAGCAGATCAGATCTTTGCAGGCTGTGGCAGAAAGCCCTTCTACTATCGCTTATATTAAGGATGAGGCTTCAAGAGATGAGGCTGCCATGAAGGCATATCTGCAGCAGGTAAATGTTCCCTACAACGATGGAAATGCCATTGTTATATCAGGTGGTGATGGCCAGCAGCTGGTAAGATCTGATGATGGAGCCCTCTCCGATGTTCATGAGAGAGATTACTTTAAATCAGCAATAGGCGGCAGCATTCATCTTTCAGAGGTTATTGTGTCCAAGGCTACAGGGCAGAGAATCATCGTGCCCGCAGTTCCCGTTTATGATACTGATTATAAAAATGTTATAGGTATAGCTCAGAGAAGCTATGATCTTTCCGTATTGCATCAGCTGCTTCGTGATAATGCTTCAGGTACACAAAAGGCATATATTACAGATAAAAACGGCACACTTATTGCTACATCTGAGAAAGAGATAAAAGCAGATGATCCTGAGGAGAATATGAGCAGCAAGCAGTTCTTCCAGATGGCACAAAGCGCAAATGAAGGCAGCTATCTCACAGGTTCCGGAAGTGAAAAGCGCATCGTTTCATATGTCAAGGAAGAAAATACAGGATGGATAGTTATTTTCTCTGAAAATTATAATGAAACGATGGCATCGGCTACAAAGAGTGCGCTTGTAGTTGTTGTTTTAGGCATCATCATGATTCTTATAGCCGTTGTTCTTTCATTTAAGATGGCACTGTCCTTTACAGGACCTCTTAACGAAGTTAACAACACACTTAGTCATCTTGCCAATGGTGAATTTGTAGATATTCAGAAGTATAAAGACCGCAAAGACGAATTTGGACAGATGGTAAATAATACCAATGCTGTTATCGAGATTTTGGATGGAATTGTTCAGAATATCAAATCATCTGCGGTATCGGTTAATCATTCGTCAGAGGAACTTGCCGATGCGGCAAGTCAGATTTCCCAGACAGCGGATGATGTATCAAATGCAGTTCAGGAAATTGCATCAGGTGCAACACAGCAGGCAGACGAGATACAGAGTGTTACGGAAAATGTCGGCAATATTGATGTTGCTACAGGACATGTTCAGGATAGCACCGGTGACCTGTCCGGAATTACCAGCAGAATGCAGGAGGTATCCACAGAATCCGCACAGAGCCTTGCTGATCTCCAGCAGAGCAGTCACAATATGAGTGAGAAGATTACTGCAATTACCGAAAAAATCGGTGCAACCAGTAAGGCGGTTGAGAATATCAATGAAAAGGTTGAAGGAATCGCATCTATTGCATCTCAGACTAACCTGCTGTCACTGAATGCTTCTATTGAGGCTGCAAGAGCAGGCGATGCAGGAAAAGGCTTCGCGGTTGTTGCTGAAGAAATCGGAAAGCTTGCTGATGACTCCAGTAAGATGGCGGATGATATCAGACGTGAGATGGATATCCTTCTTGCAGAATCCCAGTCAGCCGTTGAGATGGCAGCAGAGGTTCAGAAGGGCAACGAAGAGCAGATGGAGGTTCTCGGAAGCACAGTTCAGAGCGTTAATGCGATGATAGAAGACATCTCATCCACAGCTGTAAGTGTAAAGAGTATTGAAGGAGATGCTATCACATGTGTTGATGCCAAGAATGTTGTTGCGGATGCAATGGCTTCACTGTCAGCGATCTCTCAGGAAAATGCAGCATCCTCAGAGGAGACAGGAGCTTCTATGCAGGAGCTTTCAGCAACTGTTACCACATTGTCAGGATCTGCTGATTCACTTAAGGGAATAGCAGAAAAGCTGAGTGAGGATATGAAGTTCTTTAAATAATCAGGATTCTTGCTATAATAGTAATGGCAGCCGGCAATTTCTGCCGGCTGCTTTTTCTGTGTACGGGGGTGCACGTTTCGCTGGAGAGATTTTTTTTACTAACTGGAATTGCGCTCATTATAGGGGATGCGCAGCTTGAGGAGAATGGTATGGACAAAAGAATACGGGACAGAATAAAACGGATTGAGAAGCTGGAGCTTGATTTGTTATCGGATGAACAGCTCTCTGATGAGAAAAAAGAGATAATGATGCTCATCGAGATGGTGCAGCAGGAACTCTTAAGGAGAATCATAATCATAGCGGCACTTATTGTTTCACTTTCCGCGTCAGTGATAGGACTGTTGTCATATCCTTCGGCACCTATGCTTTTTGTGGTTCTTATATGCATATTATTATTTGTTATGGCCAATGTACAATATATCCAAAAATACAGAGGTTTGAACGATTTACATAAAGCTTCAGATATTCTTTACAAAATTAGTTGACAAAACGGCTGTTAATCGATAGAATATCTATTGTCGCTTGCAGGAATGGCGGAATTGGCAGACGCGCACGGTTCAGGTCCGTGTGATAGCAATATCATGAGGGTTCAAGTCCCTTTTCCTGCATTAGTTGAGAAACTAGTGTGACTAATTAAATATTTAATTTGCGGAAGTGTCGGAATTGGCAGACGAGCAAGACTAAGGATCTTGTGATGGCTACATCGTGAGGGTTCAAGTCCCTTCTTCCGCACGAATGAATGTGGTTGTTTGTGTAGTAACACAGACAACCATTTTTATTAAATTTATGCGGCTGTTACTTCATACATATAGTTTGTGTATGTCCATGACAATTCGTCAAAAAGTATCCTGTTTCAATGCTGAATGATGTACAGCAGTCATGGGGACGGTTCTTTTGTCTCCTTTTTTTACCAGCAGAGTAATTGCTTGAGTTGTACATTATTCCCTCTTTCACCCAATATACATGGATATTCATTTATAGATGACCATTTTTTGCTTGTGATTCATCCATAAGAAGAGAATCTTAATATTTGGATTACCATATGGGTGGAATAGTTCATACTAACTGAATAATAAAAGACATATGGGTGAATTATTTCCCCAAAGGAATCTTTTTAAAGTACTGAAATTCATCCATTTATAATTGTTTTGTAGGTATAGGGTGAAAAAGAGGTGAAAAAAGTTCATCCATTTTTGTATGAAAAGAGTATATGAGATGACTAATACATTCCGGCTAATATAAAATATGAGTTTTGATTAGTCGGTATTTTGTGTTAACTTGGTTATATTCCTGACTAATGTAAAATTAGATTTTAGATTAGTCAGGAAGAATCTATGGCATATATCTAACGAGCTATTTCATTATGCCCCTGCACTGTTATAATGCTTAAGGCCTGTCCTCCATAGCAGATAAGCTGCTGCCGCTGCAATCAGTGCCACAAGAGGCGACAGATAAGCGTATTCAGGGTGTACAAGATTTTTTCCAAGAAGAAAGCAGTAAGGATAAACATCAAAACAGAGCAATAGAAGAACTTATAGGACTGATTATGAAATAATAGTATAATTGGATTGTTATGACAGAGAATGAATTTTTACAAAAATACGCAAAGAGCCTAAGCAATCAGCAGCTCGATGCAGTAACGACAATAGACGGCCCGGTGCTTCTTCTGGCTGTGCCGGGGAGCGGTAAGACTACAGTTCTTGTGAACAGACTGGGATACATGCTTTATTGCAAAGCAGTCGCGCCTGAAAATATCCTGACTCTTACTTATACGGTTGCAGCAACAAGAGACATGGCCCAGAGGTTTGAAGGCATATTCGGAGAGGGTATTTCCTCGAGATTGGAATTTAGAACCATTAACGGAATCTGTGCCAAGATAATTGCTCATTACGGGCGCCTTATAGGGAAAAGTGCTTTCGAGCTTATCACTGATGAAAAGGTTGTAGGAAGAATTCTTACTGAGAATTACGTCCGTATTTACAAGGAGTATCCCACAGAGAGTGATATAAAAAATGTAAGAACCCTCATCACTTATTGCAAGAATATGATGCTCACAAAGGATGAGATTTTAGCACTTGAAAAAGAAACAGATTCCGATATCTACGCAATTTACGAGGCATATAACAGAGAACTCAAAAATCGCGGACTTATGGATTATGACGACCAGATGATCTACGCCTACAGAATGCTTAAGGGTTCACCGGAGCTCCTGTCTTTTTATAAGGAAAAGTACAGATACATCTGTGTTGATGAAGCCCAGGATACCTCAAAAATCCAGCATATGATAATAGGGTTGCTCTCCGGAGCAGCCGGGAATCTTTTCATGGTCGGAGATGAGGACCAGAGTATATACGGCTTCAGGGCTGCTTATCCAGAGGCACTTCTGAATTTTGAAAAAGACCACCCCGGTGCCAAGGTTCTGGTGATGGATAAAAACTACAGATCCAATGCAAATATTGTAGAAGCTGCTGACCGGTTTATTGGACACAATACCATGCGACACGATAAACATATGCAGGCGACGAAGGACAGATCGGCTGACATAAACTATATTCAGCTGGGTGGAAGAAGAAACCAGTACAACTATCTGTTTAAGGTTGCATCTGATATCAGTAAGCAGACAGCAGTGCTTTACAGGGATAATGAGAGCGTTCTTCCCCTTGTGGATATCCTTGAGAGGCAGGGAGTGAATTACAGAATAAAAAGTGCTGACATGGCATTTTTTACACATCGCGTGGTTATGGACGTAATAAGCATCATGCGCTTTTCTATCGATCCATATGACAGCGGGCTTTTTATGAAAATCTATTTTAAGTTCCAGAACTACCTTAATAAGAAACAGGCTGAGATGTTATGCAGAATAGCGGCTTCTGAGGATATACCGATTCTTGATGCTATTGAGGAGACTGAAATGATAAATGGCAGGGTGAAGGGCAAATGCAGATCGCTTCGGACCCACCTGTCAAACATGAGGTATGAGACACCGCACAAGGCACTTTTGCGTATTGATAAATACATGGGATACGGTGAGTATCTTGAGGATAACCACCTGGATTACAACAAGATTTTCATTTTGAGGGAGCTCTCCAAAAATGAAGAAACAATCGACGGATTTTTAAGAAGGCTGGATGAGCTTCAGGAGATTCTGAGGGGGAAGGAACAGGATTACAGAACGAAATTCATCCTCTCAACGATCCATTCAAGTAAGGGGCTTGAGTATGATGAAGTGTATCTCATGGATGTATGCGACGGTGTTTTTCCTGATGCTGTGGTGAAAAATCCCATGCGTGCGACTCCTCAGGAGCTTCGGGATTTCGAGGAGGAGCGCAGGATTTTTTATGTGGGGATGACGAGAGCCAGAAACAAGCTGAATATTTTCACCTACAGTGATGAGGAAGCCACTTTTGTTAAGGAGATATCTGAACTCCCTGCTCGCGACAGGGCAGATACCAGAGGAGAAAGCGATGTCAGAGAAAGAGTAAAAAAAGCGAAGGCTTCGATTAGAAGGAGTGCCGGTATTGGTGCTCAGACTAAAGGAAAGAGTGTGTCTGGCACATGGGGAAAGGGTACAACCAAGGGGCAGATTGACGAGCAGGAATATCCGACTGACCTTATTATAGGACAGCGAATTCTTCAGCCCAAATACGGGAATGGTGTTATAACAGACGTTACATACGATGAGGATGCTATTCCATCGAAGTTCTCGGTTATGTTTGATGACGGAAAAGAGAGATTGTTTGCATATCCCTTTGCTTTCGTGACGGGGATGAAGCTGATGGACTAATGTTTTAAAAACTGGAGGAATCAGAATTGGATAAAAAGAAAATTGCCATATTTTTTCCGGGAATAGGATATCACTGTGATAAACCTCTTCTTTATTATGCAAGAAAGCTTGCTTTAGAAGCGTGCTTCGAGGACTACAGGAACGTAACCTACACCTGCTCCGTGAAGAAGATTCGCGGTGATAAGGATATGATGAAAAAAGCCTTTGATGAGCTTTACGGGCAGACAGAAGAGGCACTTAAGGACATCGACTGGGATGAGTATGATGATATTCTGTTTGTATCAAAGAGCATCGGAACAGCGATTGCAATTTTCTATGCCAAAAAGCATGGGATTGAGAATGTAAGACATGTATTGTATACGCCCCTTGCTGAGACCTTCGAGGCAGCAGAGGGCATGGACAAAATTCATGCCATAGCTTTTATCGGAACAGGTGATCCCTGGAGCGATGTGCTGGAGGTTGCAAGCAGTGCAGAGGACTACAAGGTACCCATAACGATCTATGAGGGAGTGAATCACTCACTTGAGGGGGATGACACTATGGCGAACCTTGAGCTATTAAGTGAAGTCATGGAGAAGACAGGAAAATTCATGGCTTCTCGCATGTAAAAGCAACAAAAGCCATAGAATAATGCTGAAATTTCTATGAATTATGTGGGCATCTTCTTGAAATACGTCTATCGGTAAAACATAATGATATATAGAATATATCATAGTTATTTCCTGTTTCGAGGAGGGGCGAAATGGAAGAACTGTATCTTGGTGCTGAAAATCTGCTTCGATATATAGTCGAATTTTCAACGCTTTTGTTGGAATTCTTCGGTATATGTATTCTTGTGTACACTGCTATCAAGTGCTTTATCTTCTGGCTTAAAAAAGATAATTCCATAAGACTTGCCCTTGCTCAGGGAATTGCGCTGGCTCTTGAATTCAAGCTTGGCGGCGAGGTTCTTAGAACGGTTGTCGTTAGGGAGTGGGCTGAGCTTGGAATACTAGGAGCCATTATTTTACTTAGAGCTACCCTTACCTTCCTCATTCATTGGGAAATTAAAAACGAAGAGAAGGCGTTGGAACCTAAAGAGAACAAGTGAGGTGAAAACATGGCAGAATCAGGTTTTATGGCATATCTGAAAAGCGAACTCGAGAAGTATAACGGTGTTTATGTTCCTGTAAAGGCATCCTGGGCAGAATGCCTTACGACTAAGTCCGCACCTTATAGTAAGCTGCATCCGAACCCCAACGATGAATTCTGTATCGATAAGGTGGGTCCCAGTTTTAGAATTTTAGATGATTATGCTCAGAGATTCAGAGCTGCTTTATCAAGGGGAGTTGATCCTTTTGATAATCAGGAACCACTGGAGGTTGAAAAAGTGCGCCCTGACGGTTACATGATTCTGAATGGACACCACAGGTGGGCTGCTGCGATAGTTTCCGGAATAGATAAGATTCCGATTAAAATCGTAAATATCACACATATAGCCGATATCGAGAAAATGCTGAAAAAGACAGACAGGACAAAGCGCGTAACCTTTGATCTTGATGAGGTGGTTTTTGACAGTGAAGACGGAAGCTTTGAAGAGGTACCGGGTGGTTCTGAGATCAAGTTCCCTGAGAGGGTAAGGCTTGGAATTCCTGCACTTTTCCACTTTTTTCATGAAAACGAATATGACGTCTGGGTGTTCTCATCAAAATATTATTCGATTGATTACATCAAAAAACTCTTTAAAAACTACGCTGTTGATGTTGACGGTATAGTGACTGGAACAGCAAGGAAAATGGCTAAAGACAGGGACGTTAAAAAAGAAATAGAGAGCCTTGTTGCAAAGAAATATAAAGAGACGGTAAGTGTTGATAATGAGATGGTTGTCAGAATCTACGGCGGTTCCAAGGATTTTGACCAGCATGAGCTTGACAAAAACGGGGAGCGATGGTCAGCTCAGATTATGAAAATCTTAGGGGAAGCGATTAAGAATGAAAAAGAATAAAAATGATAAGGAAAGGATGCGCATTTCCTTTGACCTCGATGAAGTACTTTTTGTATTCCCTGAGACCCATAAGACCGAGCCGCCGCTTAAATTTCCGCTTAACAAGATATATAAAGAGCGGCTTCGGCTGGGAACGCCGGAGCTTATAAACAAGCTTCAGGAGCTGGGATATGAGGTATGGGTGTACACGTCGTCTTTTCGAACTGAAAAATACATAAAAAACCTTTTCAGACATTACGGAGTGAAATTTGACGGTATCGTAAACGGAACGCGTCACCTTAAAGAGGTCCAGAGGAACAACGCCACAACGCTTCCGCAAAAGCTACCGAGCATGTATCGCATTTCGCTTCACATCGACGATGAAGAAATAGTTTGCTCACTTGGCAGGCAGTATGGTTACAGAACCTATAAGCTTGATGAAGAGGATGATGCCTGGAAGGAAAAGATCATCGCAAGGGCTGATGAAATCAGGCATCTGAATGAATTGGAAAATAAATGAGGATAAGAGACAGCTACGTTATGAGTCTGTTTCTTATCCTTTTTTCTTGCTTTTTTATTGTATAGAAAATTCTGAAAAGTCCTTTTAATTTGTGAGAAATGCATATAAAATAGAAACATGTTTGCGCATATATTGGGAACTTTTGCGTATAAAAAAAGAACAGGAGGAAATTACATGCTAGAAGACATCTTAACAAAACAAAAGAGCTTCTTCGATACGGGGATGAAGACTGTGCTCAGAGGCCAGGAAAGCAGATTTCGCAGAGTTATAATTCAGAATGGTAATCTTGTTGTAAATGCCAGATCTGAAGAGAGTGGAATTTGTGCAAGGGCTTACCTTAACGGAGCCTATGGCTTTGCATCAACAGCAGAGTATTCGGAGGAAGCAGCCAGAAAAACTATCGAGGCAGCTACGAAAAATGCCAGATATCTCGATAAATTCAATGCTGATAAGAAGAATGCATATCCGGAAATTGCTGGTTCGATGATCACTTCGCCAAGAATGATAATCGATTTTGAGCAGAAGAGACTCGTTGATCTGTGCAAGGAAATCGATGCTTACATTGCAAAGAAATATCCGGATTTACTGAGCAGAACGGTAGTGTACAGAGAGGATACCATGGAGAAAATCATCGTGACCTCCGATGCGGCTGATGGACACGTGGCATATCCCAGATGCACTGTTTACGTTATTCTCAACATGGCATCAGCAGAGGGACAGCCTGTTGAGGTTATGGATTCCTTTGGTGGCTTTGGACACATTGAGGATAATTACAGTGAGCTTAACGGCGTTTATGAAAAAATTGATGAATTGTACAAGAAGCTTCATGATAAGGCAGAGGGAGTATATGCAAGCGCAGGTGTAAAGACCGTCATACTTCATCCGAATGTTGCGGGAATGATTGCACATGAGGCAGTGGGACACACCGTTGAGGCTGACCTGGTTCAGGGAGGTTCGGTTGCAGGTCCTAACCTTGGAAAAAAGGTAGCATCAGACCTTGTTGGAATAGTTGACTTTGCCCATACCGCTTTTGGAGATAAGGCTCCGCTGCCGGTTTATATCGATGATGAGGGTGTTCCTGCGGAGGATGCTGTTCTTGTTGAGGGAGGTGTTCTTAAGGGCTATATGCATGACCGCGAGAGCGCTGCATTATACGGTGTTAAGCCACAGGGAAATGCGAGAGGCTATGCTTTTTCAGACGAACCCCTTATAAGAATGAGAAACACCTGCGTGCTTCCGGGAAAAGATAAGCTTGAGGATATGATAGCTTCCGTTGATGACGGCTATTATCTACTTCAGACCGGAAACGGACAGGCTGACCTTACAGGCGAGTTCATGTTCGGAATCACAATGGGATACGAGATTAAAAACGGAAAGCTTGGAAAAGCAATCTTGGATACGACTGTTTCCGGTGTCGCTTTTGATATGCTGAATACCGTGGACATGGTATCTGACACAGTAACCTGGAACACATCGGGAACCTGCGGCAAGAAGCAGGCTATGCCTGTTTCTATGGGCGGCCCTGCTATTAAGTGTAAGATAACGATCGGAGGTAGATGAGGATGAACATTGGGGAAATTGCAGATAAGACATACGAATACTTGAAAACAAAAGACGGACTTAAGGGTGATTTTACAATTTCTGAGACAGAGACCAATGAGATCACAATGAAGGATGGAAAGTTCACTCTTTTCAGAACTCTGTTCGATCAGGATGTGTCCGTGAGAGTCATAAAGGACAATAAAGAGGGTAGTGCAAGCATCAATAAATGCACTGAGGATGCTGTGAAAAAAGCGGTTGATGATGCCATAGTATCAGCGCAAGCAGGTGATGCCGACGAGTGTTTTGACATCGCTCCGGGCATGGATCCTGAGAAATTCAAGATGGGCGTTCTGGAACCCGACATCGATAAGCTGATGGAGAGAACCGAGGAGCTTGCCAGGGACATAGCTGAGAAACATAAAAAGATTAAGCTCATCGAGATGTTTGCAAAGTACGTAAAAAGTCATTCGGTTTTCATGAATACAGGTGGAACAAGGGATGAGAGCGATTGCGGATATTATGAAATATACGCAGAATTTGCGGGCTCTGACGGGGATGAGACGACAGGTATAAACGGCACTGTTGTCATTATGGATAATCTTGATGAAAAATTCATTGACCTTGGAAGTATTGAAAAGGATCTTGCTGATACTGAGAATTCTCTTAAGCCCATGAAAGTTACTGATAAGTTTGAGGGAGATGTGATTTTCACACCCCAGTGCTCTGTACAGATGCTGAGCTTCCTTCTTGGAAATACTGTCGTTGACCCTGCTATCATCGCAGGAACCAGCGTATGGAAGGATAAGGTTGGAGAGGAGGTTGTATCACCCCTTCTTACAATCAGTTCAAAGCCATGGGATAAGCGCATCATTGCTCACGAGGTACACACTCAGGATGGCTTCAGATCAGAGGACTACACACTTATTGAAAAGGGTGTCCTAAACTGCCTTGCAACCTCACTTTACACATCAAACAAGTGCAAGGTAAACAGAGCAGCCAATTCTTCATTGACTTTCGTAGTGGATGAGGGTGATACACCATATGAGGATATGATTAAATCCATGAAAAGGGGACTTATAGTAGGTGCTGTTTCCTGCGGTCATCCCGGTCCTAATGGGGAGATATCCGGTGTTGCCAAGAACAGCTTCTACGTGGAAGACGGCGAGATAAAAGGCGCTGTTATCGAGACCATGATAAGCACCAATCTGTTTGACATGTTTAAGAACGTTAAAGCGGTTTCAAAAGAACTGCTGTGTAATGGAAGTATGGTTCTGCCAAGCATCCAGTGCGGCGGCGTTACTATCTCCGGCACGGAGGGGTAAATCTCTGACGCGAAGGGAATAGAAATAATAATGTATTCCCACGGGAATAGAAACAATATATCCACGTGGGAATATATAAAAAAGCCTTCCCCTTGGGGGACGATGGTTTTGCGCGGACCGGAGCGGAGCGTAGACAGGTGCCCGAAGGGCGGATGAGGGGGCATCTTATACCCGCTTCCTCATCTCCCTATAAATACTCTCTTTCTTAGGATTCTTCAATTCCTTAATTCTCAGCAATATCTGTTTTTCATTAAATGAAAAGAATATCACCGCACCGATAAAGCATGTAACAAACGCAATAGCAGCAGTGGTTCTGTAGCTTCCCTTTGTCTGGGATACAGTGACGGAAGTAAATGTAACGAGCGCCAGGGCCTGTCCCATCTTAAATGCAAAGGTTCTTGCCGCAAAGAACATTCCGCTTCTGTCCTCGCCTGTCTCAAGTCTTGTGACCTCAGCAACATCTGCAACGCAGGCCTGAGGAAGTATTCCTAATATTGCCATGGGAAAAGCAGCTGTGACAGCTATTATAAAGCCCCAGATAAGACCTTTTCCGCAGAAAACCGTAATTCCAAAAACAAGGCAGTATGCAAAAAAGCCTGTGATGATAATGGGTTTTTTACCGATTTTCTTTGCAAAAATATTTACAAAAGGATAGAGCATTACGCTGATTGCAGTCATGGTTGCAGTAAGCACAAAGGTCCAGGTGTCCTCGATTTCCATGAGCTGTGTCTCATAGAAGGCAAGTCCTGTCTGGAACAATGTAAGTGCAAAGAAGTAAATCACATCACTGTAGACAAAGCGCCTGAACTGCCCGTTTGAAAAGGTTTTGGCCAGTGACTTGAAGGGCTTTGTATCGCTGGGCTTGGAGTCGATATAATCACGTTCCTTTATATAAAACGCCGGAATCAACATGGAAAGGCACGCGATAACTGACATTATTGCGACTGAAAAACGGATGGAATTTTTCTGGCCAACACTAGCCTCAAGGGCTCCTGCCACATTGGGAAGGAGGAAGGAGATGCTCTGACCGAGAATAAATGTAAAGGAGATGAAGGTCGATACATTTATGCGGTGCTGCTGAGTATCACCGAGTTCAGCGATAAGTGCGTTATACGGCGTGCAGAACATGGTCATGAAAAGATAGAACACCATCAGAAGAACGAAAAGAACGGTATCATTCAGCCCCGTATTCTGCGTCTGCGGCAGTACAAAAAGTGCGATAGTGCAAAGTGAAAAGGGAACCGCCATCACTCTCATGAAGGGGATTCGTCTTCCTCCCTTGTAATTACTTCTGTCGGACCAGCCTGCAATAAGAGGATCAGTAATTGCATCGAATATACGCCCTGCTGCGAGCACGAGACCAAAAAGTGTCAGCTTGAAAAGAATCGGTGATTGCGTGATTCCCGATGCAAATACACCTGTGTTCGGATTCTGCTCACTGGGGACACCGGTGTAGTAGTAGACCATCCAGTTTGACACGATTCCGGAGAGAAGACTCCATCCGAACTGTCCAAGTGCGAATATCCATAATAGTTTGTTGGTAATAGGTTTTAACTCTTTCATAATAATTAAATAATTCCTCCCTGGCGCAGCAAATAGCCCTGCTGCAGCTAGAAACTATTATAGACCATCTGGTTCCCTTAGGCTCTAGGGATTATTTCACAAATAATTTATGCTGAATTTGGCAAGAAAACACAACTATATCGCTAAAAAGTATGGCAAAAAACTTTTTAACGATTTTTAAAAAAAGTTTTAAAAAGGTGTTGACTTATTTTGAGAATTTGTTATTATATAGAAGTTGTCGCTGACAAAACAGCGAAAGACAACTGAATGCGGAAGTGTCGGAATTGGCAGACGAGCAAGACTAAGGATCTTGTGATGGCTACATCGTGAGGGTTCAAGTCCCTTCTTCCGCACGAACAAAAGACCAGCTCATATGAGCTGGTTTTTTTGTTTAATAGGAAATTTCGCCTTGGCGGCGAACCCTTGAATTAAAAGGCCCGGCAAGACCGGGCCACGCAAAGCGGAGGTATGTTGGTTTTGAATTACCAATCTACCTCATCAAAGAATTCATCATCTTCATGCATAAAGTAATCCATGTCGAGAAGGTCTTCATCATCCATCTCGCGGATTTCATTCGCCGACATGCCTTCCGGCGGGTTTTGGATGTATTTCTCTCTAAGCTTTGCTATTAGTTCTTTACTGGCCATGGCTGTTCCTCCTAGCATGATTTTATCATGCGCAGGAATACGAGGGAACACTACTGATTTTTGAGGATGGAGCTCTGCTTTTGGGACGGCATTTTCCCATTGCCTTTTCATATAAGTCTTCGAGAGAAACACGTTTGTGGTTAAAGCGCAATTCGAGAAATTTCATTGTGCTGCTGCACTTTGGACAACTCAATGGGTCATATCCGAATGCTGTCAGGATGCCTGAACGCCATTGAAGGAATGATTTAAAGAATGGTTTTTTGGAAGGGTGAATCAGCCGGTAAAGTTTTTTGTCTGATTCTCTATGGCGACCATATACACCATAGTAACGTATCATCTTAAAGTCTTTTTCAGGTATGTGCTGGATAAGACGCTTGATGAATTCCATTGAAGGTATGGTCTCAGTGACAAGGAGTTCGTCTTCATGCCTGTTGTAGTGGAAAGTAACAGTATCATGCTCTTTATCATAGGAGTCAATTCTTGAGAGACCGATTACAGGACGACCAAGGTAGCGACCTATATATTTTGATACTGTGCGTTTGTCAGCGAGAGTGGGTTTACCATAGACATAGAAGCCTTCTTTCTGATTTTTGTAGGAGAGAGCTTTTTCTTTTTTAAACAATGCTTTCTTATTGGGATCAGTAATACGATCTTCCATTAGATTCAGAAGAGCAGTCTGAAAAGCATGGCGCATATAGGGGTAACTGAAGAACTTTACTTTGCGCCAGAAGCCGGTGTCTCCAACACCACCTTCAGATATGAGGCAGTGGATATGAGGATTCCATTCCAAAGGACGACCAAATGTGTGAAGAACAAGGATGTAACCAGGTGTAAAGTTCTGACTCTTGTTGATTTTGTAGAACATCCGGTTAATAACACTGCTGGTAGCTTCAAAAAGACAGTTAAGAAGGTCGCGATCTTCGAGAAAGTAATGGCGTAATTCTTTTGATATGGTGAATACGCAGTGACGGTGCTGACAGTTTATGAGCTTAAATGACATAGCCTGAGCACGTTTTTGTGAATACATGGCACCACATGTAGGGCAGAATCTTGAATGACAACGAAAGGGAACAAATTTGAGAGTACCACAATCAGGGCAGCCGTACATAGCGCCGCCATAAGCAGGATCCCCGCAATTGATCATCTTATCGATGTTTTCCATTTCGGTCTTGCGGGGATGAAGAGTATATTGAATTTCTTCATAATGATCGCGGAACAGATCTTGTAGAGTATTTCGTTTCATAAAATCATTATGAATGAGTTGAGGCAAAAAACAACCCCACCCCTCATGATTGAGGGGCAGGGGAGTTGAGGTGCCGTAGGCACTTTTTTA
>NZ_AUJI01000050.1 GCF_000424145.1 Butyrivibrio sp. AC2005 | reverse complement strand
TATTCTTTGGCTGGCTTTATGATAAGGTCGGGCTGAAGGCTCTGATCATTTCCACACTATGCAGCACATTCTTCTCATATTTTGTTTTTATGACTGGAAATGCCTGGTTGATCGGAGCTGGGATAATTCTGTGGGGGATTGGAATGGGTGCGCAGGAAAGTATTATGAAAGCAGCTGTCAGCGGAATCGTCCCGCGTTCCATGCGAAGCACCGGTTTCGGAATATTTGAGACAGGATTTGGTATTGCGTGGTTTCTGGGCAGTTGGCTTCTCGGTGCCCTGTATGATTTGAATCCTGTGTATCTTGTCACTGTGTCTGTGGTATCACAGTTTCTGGCGATTGCATTTTATGCTTTATGCCTCCGGTGCAATAAGACAGAGTGCTAACAATTCCAGTTTGCTGGAATGAGCATTATATCGGAATTTTATGTTCTATTGGTGCTAAGGGAATTCCGGGGTCAAGCTTCATATGCGCAAGAATTACTTCGTTTACGCCAGGAAGGATCATTTCTCATGTTAGAAGAGGTCCTTGTTAATTATGGCAGTCTGCTCAAAGCGTTATCAAAGATATTTACGCAGATATCAGCCATTTGTTTTTCGTCTTCCTGCATCCCATCCCTGAACCAGCTTATGAGTATTTGTAAAATGGCAGCTTCGGCAGCAAGTCTGAGATACTTCTTTTCTGGGTCAGCTGTAGGATAGAGCCGCTCTGAGACCGCTTTTTCAAGAAAGAGTTCATTCTGAAGAATTCCGGCTTGGTCAAACAGAGATATTATATCTTTATCGTTTTTGACAGCCCGAAAAATATCTTCGAACCACAGATGTGGGTTTTCGTGCAGTTCGGGCTTTTCGCTGATCTCCGCTATACGCTTTATTATTTCATCCCCAAGCTCATGCAGGATATCTTCTTTATCTGTATAGTTTCGATAGAACGCCGTCCTTGATACTCCTGCACGGCGTACTATCTCGCTGATGGTGATCTTCTCATAAGGGTGTTCGCTCATTAGATGCATAAGCGAAAGCTGCAGACACTCTCTTGTCAGCTGATTGGACTCCTTATTATTCATCCTCAGAACTTCTTTTTTTTGCATTTCTGTTAAAGATTCTTTTGAGCTTTTCATTTTTTCTCCCTCTCGACGTTACAAAAAATGCAAGAATGTAACATCGGTTCACTTAAACGAAATATTGTCATGTCCGATGGTAGAGCCATTGTTATTAATATGCTGTGGCGTTACACTTGTTACATCAGAATAATTGTAGCATCGTTTGGGGAGGCATAACAAGTATGGAATTAGCAAAAAACATTTCTCACAAAGTACAAAGACAGGCTTTTAGCATACTGATTGACAGGTTCCTTGCAAATCTCGATAAAACGGAGAACAGGACTGCTACTTATCTTAAGCTTGTTGACCAGGCAGAGAAATTCTGGGGTAAAGATGGAGCCAGAAAAGAAAGCCTTGATAAAGTAAGAGCGGCATTTAAAGATCCGGATAACAGATGGGTTAAGTTTTTGAATAAAGTAATAGATGAGACAGATCCGCATGTTGCAAAGATGATGATGCTCAATCTTGGCTATGAGGCATTTTTCAGAGGCACAAAAATGATCAGGGCAAACAGGGAAAAATACGGATGCAATATCCCATGGCTTATTCTTTTTGACCCTACAAGCGCCTGCAATATGCACTGTGCGGGATGCTGGTCAGGTACTTATGGACCTAAGC
The DNA here is from genome assembly GCF_000424145.1 of Butyrivibrio sp. AC2005. Lineage (GTDB taxonomy): Bacteria > Bacillota > Clostridia > Lachnospirales > Lachnospiraceae > Butyrivibrio. Next base: position 29,943 of record NZ_AUJI01000050.1, on the reverse strand, counting down.
ACAATCTGTCTTTTGAAGATATGGACAAAATCGTTACCCAGGGAAAAGAGCTGGGAGTATATCTTTACATGATGACAGGAGGAGAACCTCTTGTAAGGAAGAAAGATATCTTGAAACTGGCAGAAAAGCACAATGATGTTGAGTTCTCTATCTATACCAATTCAACACTTATTGATGAGGATTTCTGTAAAGAAGTTGTAAGGCTTGGAAATCTCACATTCCAGCTTTCTATCGAGGGAACTCCTGAGACTAATGACGCAAGACGTGGCCTTGGTCATTATGATGCAGTAATGAATGCCATGGATCTACTCAAAAAGTACGGAATAGTTTATGGAACTTCCATCTGCTATACAAGAAACAACATCGAGGCAGTGACTGATCCCAAGTTCATCGAGTTCATTGCTGAAAAAGGTGCTAGATTCGGATTTTTCTTCCACTACATGCCGGTTGGAAACAATGCTGTTCCTGAGCTTATGCCTACAGTAGAGCAGCGAAAGAAGATGGTGGATCAGATAAGGTTCCTTAGAAGCGTCAAATGTGACCTGGGATTCTTCCCTATGGACTTCCAGAATGATGGTGAAGCTGTCGGTGGCTGCATCGCAGGCGGAAGAAACTATTTCCACATCAATTCAAGTGGAGATGCTGAACCATGCGTATTTGTCCACTTCTCCAACACCAATATACATACACATTCAATACTTGAGATGCTTCAAAGTCCTCTTTTCATGGAATACCATAAGGGCCAGCCTTTCAATAAGAACCATTTAAGACCGTGCCCTATGCTTGAAAATCCGGCTCTTTTAAGGGATATGGTCGAAAGATCAGAAGCTCATGGTACAAATGAAGAATCCGAAGAAAGTGTTGAGCATCTGTGTGCAAAGTGTGATGATTACGCAAAAGAGTGGGCGCCTGTAGCTGACGATATCTGGGCCGGACAGAAACACTATAAGAAGGCATATGAGAATTATGCAAAAAAGGATGAAAAGCCTCTAAACATAGTTGCATTTAAGCACAAACCCAGACAGCATCACTTTAAACATAAGAGAGCTTAAATGCCTCGAATTTTATAGTATTGTTGTTTCATTTACCCTGTCGAATAAAGTTTTATACTTTTCTTTTTCTGATGCAAGGCAGGTTTACAATGATCGGATGTCCCAAACCGGATGAGGGAGATTACACTGAGAAACTGACAGAAGTTATCAGTAACAAGGACATAAGGGATGTTACTATTGCAAGGATGGAAATGCCATGCTGCGTCGGTCTATGGTGTTCCGATGACTCATATAGCGTCGGAACACTTTTTTTATGTTCTAATGGTGCTCCGTGAATCCCTGGAGCAAATTTCTGTAAGCGCGCCAATAATATATGTGGGAAATAACGGTTTACAGCTTCGTAAGAATTCATTTATGGCTTTGTGCAATATTATTACAGGAATGATATATGACTTCAGCCAGATCATGTGTATCTGCGTCAAAATTATTGTGTATCCAAATCTTTATTACGTTAAGACTTCCATACATAATAAAGGTGTATACGTATCGAGCAGTGGGAATCTCATCTATTTCGGGAGCTGATTCCTGAACATATTTCTGCACATTGGAAATAATGCTCTGCTGAAAGAGTTCGTTTTCCGGCTGGCAGAGGAGTACTCCAAAAGTGGTCCGATGCTCTTTTACATAATTTAAAAATGCTTCGATGGATTCCATGGTGTTCATGGGACTGTCAATTTTTCTGAGGTTTTCGAAGGTCTTTTCGAGGACCTCTTTTTCTATGTCCTCCAAAAGTTCAAACTGGTCCTGATAATGGAGGTAGAACGTTGATCTGCTCATATCTGAAAGGTCGCATATTTCCTTTATGGTGATCTTTGAGACGGGCTTATTCTGCATAAGCTCCAGTAATGATTCTTTTAAGATCTTCTTTGTGATTACGGTTCTTCGGTTGTTCTTGGTCGCCATTATCCATCTCCCAAATCTAAAAAAACTGTTAACTTCGTACACTTTTAAAAAATATGTATTGTTTACGACGTTTTAAAGAATATTGCAAGTTGTAAATAATACACGGTGTCCATATTATACATACAGTGACTTGTTATTGCAAATGGAGATTTTTTGGAGGTTGTAAATGAAGGAAAAAATGACAGGTTTTCTTGAAAGGTTAAAGAAAATGAAGACAGGCCATAAGGTAGGCCTTGCAATACTTCTGATAGTTATATGTGTTGTGCTTAAAGTTCTTACTGCTCAATTCTTATACACAGAAATCGGATACGCAGCGGCTGATAATAATGAGAATTTCAGAATGGCGCTATCGGTCAGCCCGTTTACAGCAAGGGCTTTTGACGAAGGATACACCTATGAGTATGAAGGCAGGCAGATAAGCTCCATAGAAGAACTGGAGCAGTTATATATAGATAAAGGCGCTACAGAAATGTATGTGCGCATAGCCACAAAGAGGCACATAACAGATGAGGATGTGACTGATGGAGAGGTTGATACCAATGCCAACGTTCATACTTTTGATCAGGCCATAGAGCTTTGCAAGCTGGCAGCCAAATTAAATATCCCTATTAATCCTGAGGTAATGTGTGCATACACCTACATGGATATGGAAAAGCAGCAGGCCCCAAAGTTTGATGAGTATCCCGAGCTTTTTGCTCTTCAAAATGGGAAGGACTGGTCTGAGCTTTCGCTAGATGAGATAAATATTCTGCTTAAAGCATATGGCAGGTTCCTGGCAAAAGAGATATTGAATACCGGATGCACAGTGGAGAACTGGAATCTTGGAAATGAAGCTAACTTTGGATTTGCAGGAGTCAGCCTTGGGCTTAAGACAGCTGTAAATGAAAAGCTTGCCGGAGTTCCGGATTTTATGAGATATCTACTCCCACTGTTTAATCCCGGATGGTTAGAGAAGAATATCTGGAGATACAATGCAAGCGAGTTTGCGGCTGTAAAAGAGGGAATCCTGGAAGCATACGAAGAACTCGGAATTGACTCCTCCAATGTTAAGTTTTCAACTCATATTGCAACTGTGGTTATGACTCCTAATTCCTGTGCAAAATATTTTAACTGCCTTGCAAAGAATGGATATTCCGTGGATGTTGCGGGGATCAGCTATTATCCTAGTGCTCCATCCATGTATGCAGATTCCACGATTCTGTTTAAAAAGACTGTTATGGCCATAAACAAAAAGTGCCATGTACCCGTGTTTATCGGAGAGTTTGCATATCCTTCAGGAGAGATGTCCGGGGCTTTTGCCGGATGGAACAAGGCTACAAAGGGATATGCAAATACTGAAGATGGACAGGCAGCCATTTATAAAGATGTCATCGATTGGGGTAAAACCCATGGCGTTGCAGGCATCCGTTACTGGGCTGCCGACTATGAAGACTGGGGAACAATGGGATTGTTTAATTTTGAGAATAAGCATGGCGTACCTAAGAAAAGCCTGCTTATGAATATTGATTAAAGGAGATAAGTCGATGAAAGTATTTATGATTGGTGGAACAGGACTGCTCGGAAGTGAAGCAGCCAAAGTGCTTATTGAGAGGGGACATGAAGTGACATCTGTTGCGTTACCTCCGCTTCCTCAGGGAGCTGTCTTGCCACCTGAAATGAAAATTGAATATGGCAACTATCTGGAGATGTCAGATGAAGAAATAAAGGGTTACATGGCCGGGTGTGATGGATTTGTTTTTGCAGCCGGAGTGGATGAGAGAGTTGAAGGACCTGCTCCAATCTATGATCTTTTCAAAAAGTACAATATAGATCCACTTAAGAGACTTCTTGCTATTGCCAAGGAGTGCGGTGTTAAGCATATTGCAATCTGTGGATCATACTTTTCCTATTTTGCCAAGACAAGGCCTGAACTTGAATTAACAAAGTGGCATCCGTACATAAGAAGCAGAATTGACCAGGAAGAGATAGCGATGTCTTTTGCCGGTGACGGCTTTGATGTAGCAGTTCTGGAGCTTCCATATATTTTCGGAACTCAGCCCGGAAGAAAGCCTGTATGGGTATTCCTTGTAGAACAGATCAGGAGCATGAAGAAAGCTACGCTATATCCCAAGGGCGGAACCACAATGGTAACAGTTCATCAGGTTGGACAGGCTCTGGCAGGAGCTCTTGAATACAACAAGGGAGGACACTGTTACCCAATCGGTTATTACAATATGACATGGAAAGAGATGCTTGCTATCGTTCATAAGTACCTTGGATGCGAGGGAAGAAAGGTTATCACAATACCTAACTGGATGTACGCTATGGGCGGAAAAAAGCTGATGAAGGAGCAGGCAGCAAAGAATATCCAGGGCGGACTTCATATGGTGAAGTTTACGGATCTTCAGTGCAGCAATCTCTTTATTGATAAGAAACTTGGATGCGAGCCGCTTCATGTTGAAGAGGACGACATTGACAGGGCAATCGGAGACTCAATTAAGCTCTGTGTCGATGTACTTGATGGCAAGGCAAAAGTAGTAGGAATGAAAGGCGAATGATATGAGTGCGAATAAGTTACCGGTTGTTTTTATGACAGGTGCAGGTGGAGGAATGGGATTTGAGAGCTTTAAGCAGATGCTCCCTGACATAGGTAAAATCTATGACCTCATTATTTTGGTGAGGGACAGTGAAAAGAATCATAACCTGTTTGACAGTTATGAAGGCAGGGAAGGTCTGTCCATTCGTTATGGAGATCTTCTTAATAGGGATGATGTTTACGGATGTATTGCTGACAGCGACATGGTACTTCACATTGCAGCATTTGTGTCCCCTGCAGCAGACTATTATCCAAAAAAAGCAATGCAGAATAATTACGGTTCTGTTGTGAATATGATAGAAGCCATAAAGAAGAGCGGTAAAGAGGATAGCTATAAGTTTGTATATATCGGAACCGTGGCAGAAACCGGTGACAGAATGCCACCTATACACTGGGGAAGGGTCGGGGATCCGATAAAGCCAAGTATGTTTGATTACTACGCGGTTTCCAAAGTTGCGGCAGAGCGCTACGTTATCGATAGTGGCCTAAATTACTGGGTATCTCTAAGGCAGACAGGAATCATCGGACCGGCTATGGCCAAGATCCGTGATGCTATCCAGTTCCACAACTGCATTTTCAACGTGCTTGAGTATGCTTCTGACAGGGACAGCGGAAGAGCTATGAGAAATCTTGCAGCATTCGATGCCGATGGAACCCTGGATGAGAGTTTCTGGGGACACATCTACAATATTGGCGGCGGTGAGAGCTGCCGCGTGAGCACTTATGAAATGTACAAGGATATGTACGGTGTTCTGGGCTTTAAGAGCCTTGATCCGGTGATCGATCCAAAGATGTATGCCACAAGGAATTTCCATGGTCAGTATTATCTCGATTCCGACAAACTGGAGAAATACCTTCATTTCAGAAGTGATTCCATGCAGTACTTTTATGACGCATATCTAAAGGACCTTGGCCGCGCAGTTACCGCAGGTAAAGTGATAACAAAGCTTCCCGGTGGTCAGAAACTCATGGGAAGTATTATAAAGTCAACCTTCAAAAAAGACTTAAATTCAGAGCATGGGACAAAGCACTGGCTGGATGAAAACATGGAAGACCATATCGATGCATACTGGGGCAGCAAAAAGGCCTGGGAAAAGCTTCCCAAAAAGCTGAGCCAGATGGAAGAATTTACTGATTGGGATAAAGTTGTACACATAGACCATGGCTATGATGAATCCAAGCACGAATCAGAGCTTACTCTGGAGGATATGAAGAAAGCGGCGGAATTCAGAGGCGGCAGTTGTGATTCCAAAGAAATGAAGACCGGTGACTGGAAAACTCCCCTTGAGTTTACATGTCAGTTCGGACATCATTTTAAAGGCAGTCCACGCCTTATTCTTGAAGGTGGGCACTGGTGTGATGAGTGCGAAAGAAAATCCTGGAACTACGGAATGAGAGCCAAAAAGGATAAGTTTTTCGCGCAGGTATGGAATCCGCTTCATGAAGAAAGCGAGCTTCGTGAGTATCCCAAGATGGTCTCGGAACTGGATATTTAACTATTTCTGAACTCCTTTGGAGTCATTCCATATTTCTTTTTAAATACATTTTGAAAATAACTCTGTGTTGAGAAGCAAAGATACTCACTTATCTCGCTGATGCTTTTGTCAGTGAATTTAAGGAGGCTCTTTGCTTCTTCCAGTTTTCTGCGCATTATATAACTGCTTATGTTAAATCCCAGTTCTCTTTTAAATTTTCGTGAAAGAGTGCTTCGGTCTATCCCAAGGTATGCGGCAACATCTTCTACTGAAATATTCTGATTGACGTGGTTTGCTATGTACTGGATAGCCATATATATGTCCGTCTCCATTCCCTGAGGAATTTTGGATTCGGCTACACGCTTGGTAAAGTCCATAACTGCCGTGGCATTAAGAAGAGTAACTGAAGAAGCGTCTGACATACGTTCAGCCTCCTGAATATACATATCTGACAATTGGTAGGCTGTTTCGATGTCAAGTCCACCTGAGATGGAGTGCCTGGTTACCAGGGCCATTGAAGCGATGAATATGTTTTTTGCCTGACGAAGTGAATCTGGAGCAACTTTTCCTTCATTTATTCTGGGGATATTTCTGATCATGGCTTCAAGACCGGCAATATCACCGCGTTCCACGTAGCCATAGTATTCTTGTTCAAAGAAATATGTATCATGAAAGTTCTCAGTTTCTTTTCGCTCATACAGGGTGTTAGAATGGCTTTCTCCTACCTCCGCCTCCTTTTCTCTGTCAAAGAGGTTAAAAGTCTCATAAATGTCTACGTAGTTACCGGTGAGTTCTTTATTGATCATGGCAAGAATATTCAAGAACTGTATGATTGAAAACTCCGGCGTCTGAACAAAAAACTCTCTGATCTTGTCTTTGTTTTCAATAGAAACACCATATTTTAGGATGATAGCGTCTATGAATTCATCAGTCACAGCCATACTGCTAACGGGACCTACAACAACAGCTTCATTGCTAAGATCGCTTCCTACATAGCCAATATGAAGCCCTTCTTCAGTCTGGTAATGGTATAGGCTGGTTGTGGACTTGCCAAGTATTCCGCTGATAGCAGAAGCCAGTTCAGTTGGCATATCTATTACCGGGAAAGAAAGAAGGCATACACTATCTTTGTAGTAGTGGATTGGAACATAGGTGGCATTATAGATGTAGCTTAAAGCCTGAAAAAATGCATTTTCCATAGGAAACCTCAAATAGTCACAAAATTACAATATTGCGTCATACTATTACAATAATGATAAGCGGGCTCCTGATAGACTGTCAATAGAAAGAGAAATATGGCAAATAGCAAAAGCCGTGACAATAATCAGGAGGTTATTATGGGAAGAAAAAAAGAACTTGGCGTGGATTCAATGGGAATCCAGAAGACCATGAGGTTTGGAGATTTTTTGGGAGATGGAATTGGGCAGATACCGCTTAATGCACTAAGCTGTCTGGTAGGACAATTGACCTACTTCTATACAGAAAAGGTCGGACTGGCTGCAGCATCTGTTGCTACAATGCTGATCATAGCCAAGATACTTGACGCTTTTACAGATCTTATCATGGGTAAGATCATGGATTCAGTTCATTTTAAGGATGGTAAGGCAAGACCGTGGTTTAAGATAATGGCAATACCGGTTGCAGCGATCATGGTACTGCTTTTCACAGTTCCTGCAGGAGCTGCTTCGGGGCTTCAGGCGGGATATGTTCTTTTAACCAACATCCTTTGCACTGCTGTGGTTTATACTGCTGTTGCCATACCTTATGGTGCTATGATGGCCATGAGGACAAACAGTGTTGAAGAACGAGGCAAAATGGGTATCTTCCGTGCAGTATTCGGTTATGCCATCGGTATGATCATAGCGATCGGTCTTATACCTATTACAAATGCCTTGGGGGGAAATCAGGCAGCGTGGATAAAGGTGGCAGTCATTATGGCAGCTATCTCAGCGTTTAGCATGATCGTTCTTTACAGAAGCTCAAAGGAAAATGGTTCAGAAGAAAAGAAGTCAGTGGATGAGCTGGAGGAAGAGAAGATGTCTTTTGCCCAGGAGATAGGTCTTTTGTTTAAAAACAAGTACTGGGTTCTGATGCTCGTTGCAAATCTTTTTATGAACATTTCTTATGGACTGTCCAGCTCAGGCGGAGCATATTATGCAAAATATATCCTCGGAAATGACAACATTGTGGCACTTCTTGGTGCCGTTGGACTTATCCCGACTTTCCTTGGATTCATATTAGTTGGTCCGATGACAAAGAAATTCGGAATGGCAAAAACATGTCTTATCGGCTGTGTTATTGGAATAGTTGGCTGCATCGCCCGTGTATTTACTCCTTACAGCCTTGTTTCATGTCTTGTCGGAGGAAGCATGGCAACCTTTGCCAATATTCCGATCATGTGTCTTATGGGTGCAATGGTAAATAACTGTGTTGAGTACAATGACTGGAAGTTTGGAAAGAGAATGATCGGAATGAGTAACTCAGCAAGCTCTTTCGGATCAAAGATTGGTTCCGGAATCGGAGGATCACTTATTGGATGGATCCTTGGCGCATGTGGATTTATTTCCGGCGCAGCTGTTGCTGAGCAGCCAGCTGCAGTAAATGGCGGAATCTTTGCATTTTCAATCTATGTTCCACTGTTTTTGCTTGTTGTTATGGCAGTGATCTTTAGCCGTTACGACCTGGAGAAGATTTATGGCAAGATCATGAGTGAGCTTAATGAGAGAAATAAGGAAGGAAAATGATAATGAAAGCTGTCAGACTAAGGTGCGAATATTTAACTGATCCAATAGGAATAGATATAGTAAGACCCAGACTTTCATGGAACTGTGAAGGCGGCAATAAGCAGAGCGCATATCAGATCATTGCGAAAATGGAAGACGAAACCGTCTGGGATTCCGGGAAAGTGAACTCAGACCAGATGCACCTTGTGATCTGGGGCGGAGAAACACTTGGAAGTCGTGACAGGATTGAATGGACAGTAAAACTCTGGGACGAAAATGATATTGAGGGTGAAGAGAGTGATACTGCCTCTTTTGAGCTAGGTCTTTTAAATAACGATGACTGGAAGGCAAGATGGATCACCGGAAATTATAAGGTAAACAAGAAGAACAGATACCCTGTTGACTGCTTCAGAAAAAGATTCTGGACCGGGGAAAAGAAAGTTAAATCAGCAAGAGCATATATGACTGCCTGTGGGATATATGAAGGAAGTATCAACGGAGACAGAATAGGTGAGTTCTGTCTGGCACCCGGAATTACTGATTACCGCAAAAGAGTCCAGTATCAGACCGCTGATATTACAGATAAGATTATCCAGGGAAAGAATGAAGTCTTTTTCATGCTGGCTGACGGATGGTACAGGGGCTCGGTCGGTGCCTGGGGAATGAAGAATTATTATGGCAGCGAAACGAAGCTCCTTGCCCAGATTGAGATCACATATGAGGATGGAGAGGTTCAGGTAATCTGCACTGATGAATCTTTTGAGTGGACAAATGAAGGGCCAATCCGCTTTGCAGATAACAAGGATGGAGAAAACTACGATGCCAGAAGAGAAGATTTTGAGAAGGCAAAGTGGTGGACTGCTAAGGAAACATACCACAATGTGATACCAACAGCATCCAACAATTTTGCACTCAAAGAGCAGGAGAGGTTATCTGTTAAGAATGTGATCAGGACGCCTCAGGGGAAAACAATCTTTGACTTTGGCCAGAATATTGCAGGTTACGTGGAATTTGACGTTGTAGCTGATGAAGGGCAGCGTGTTTTCCTTCGCTTTGGAGAAAAGCTGGACGAGGCTGGAGAATTTACTCAGCACAATATTCAGTGTGTTAGAAAGAACCTCATCACACCACTTCAGCAGATAAAATACATATGTAAGGATGGACAGAACCACTATAAGACAAGATTCGCCATATTTGGCTTTCAGTATGTACTGGTGGAATCTGATGTTCATATTGATTTGGAGAACATGACTGCTATTGCGGTTTATTCTGATTTTGAAACGACCTTTAAGTTTGACAGTTCAAACAGGCTTCTGAACCAGTTTGTGCAGAATACACTCTGGTCGCTTAAGAACAATTCCGCAGATCTTCCGACGGACTGCCCGACAAGAGAACGTCATGGCTGGAGCGGAGATGCCCAGATATTTATTGGCACTGCAGGTTATATGGTAAACTACGCTCCTTTTGCCATGAAATATGAAACAGATCTCTGCGATTGGCAGACTAAAGACGGGTGCTTTCCTCAGATTGCACCGGAGGGTGGCACTGACTCATATATGCGTGGAATGAACGGATCATCGGGATGGTCAGATGCGGGAGTAATCATTCCTTATCGCCTTTGGAAACAGAACGGGGATATCAGGATCATTGAAAAATATTATGATTCAATGAAAAAGTACGCCGGATATGTTATGGAACGCGCGGGAAAAGAGAGTCTGTTAAATTCAGAGAAGCATTCAGTAAAAGGAAAAGAAAAAAAGTATATTTACAACAACGGCCAGCACTATGGCGAGTGGGCAGAACCTTCAGATGTCCATGCCATGAGTTTTAAGGATTTCATAAAGTCACAGCCGGAGGTTTCAACAGCTTACATGAGCTATGTCATGACTCTTATGGTTGAGATTGCCGGTGCCCTTGGAAAAACAGAAGACATAAATCTTTACAAAGAGTATGCGGAAGGTGCAAAACGTGCCTATCAAAAGCTCGTTGAGGATCCAAAGTACTCTCTCGACACGGACAGACAGGCAAAACTCGTAAGACCTTTGTACTTTGGTATGCTTAATGAAAAACAGACTGAATATGCGAAAAAGAGACTGATAAAGGCTCTGGAAAACTATAAATGGAGAGTAGGAACAGGCTTTTTATCAACACCTCTTTTACCATATGTTCTTCAAGATATTGATATCGAATATGCTTATAAGCTTCTGGAGAATGAGGAAAAGCCCGGATGGCTTTCAATGCCGAAATCCGGAGCGACAACAATATGGGAAGACTGGGATGGACCGGATTCGAATAATGGAAAAGGCGGCGGAATCGCATCTTTGAACCACTACTCCAAGGGTGCTGTATGTCAGTGGATATTTGAGGCGATGTGTGGAATCAGGGTGGTTGGAGAAAATCATTTTATCATTGCACCTCACCCCGGCGGACACTTTGATTTTGCAGAGTTTTCATATGACAGCGTATATGGAACAGTTTTCTGTAGATGGGATAAAAAAGATGATGGTGAGTACAGTTATCACATTGAAGTCCCGGCAAACACGGATGCAATGGTAATACTTCCGGGGAAAGAGGGATTGGAAGTAGGACCAGGTAAAGCAGATTTTTAATGAAACACTAACAATAACAGGAGAAGAGATATGCAAAAGTATGAAAAAGAACACCGCGCTTTAGTGCTTAAAAATGCAGCTGAGTGTACCGTTCTGTTAAAAAATGATGGAAAGTTTCCCATTGATAAACCATGTAAGCTTGCAGCTTATGGTGCCGGCATGAGATACACAGTCATGGGCGGAACAGGATCCGGTGAGGTTAATACAAGATTTGCATATACCATCGAGCAGGGGCTGGAAAAAGCGGGCTTTGAGATAACAACTAAAAAATGGCTGGATGAGTATGACCAGGTCAGAAAAGTTGCAAAGAATACCTTTTACAAAAACCTGAAAAAAGAAGCAAAAGAAAAGCATGAGAATGTGATCATGTATGCCATGGGAAAGGAAATGACAGAACCATGGCATAGCATCCACATTGATAAGACGGGTGATACAGCTATTTATGTTCTTTCCCGCAATTCCGGGGAGGGAAGCGACAGAGGGGTGGTAGAAGGAGATGTAAAGCTTGCTGCATCTGAAGTCAGAGACATTTTAGCACTTAACAAAATGTATGAGCGTTTCATGCTGGTGCTTAATGTAGGCGGAGCTGTCGATCTTTCTCCTGTAATGGAAGTTGGAAATATCCTTCTTTTATCTCAGCTTGGAACAGACTGCGGAAGAGCTCTTGCAGATATCCTCATTGGGAAGCAGAATCCTTCTGGAAAACTTACCACAACCTGGGCTTCTTATGAAGACTACTGTCACGAAGGCACTTTTGGCGACTGGAATGACACAGAGTACAGAGAGGGAATATATGTAGGGTACAGGTATTTTGACACTGCGTGCAAAAAGCCTTTATTCTCATTTGGGTATGGATTGTCTTACACCAGTTTTGAGCAGAAGGTGTTATCCGTAAGTGCATCTGGTGATTTTATAACCGTCAGCGTTAATGTGAAAAATGATGGAGACTATTCAGGAAAAGAGGTTGTTCAGGTATATGTCTCTTTGCCTGATGGAAAGCTTGATAAGGCATATCAGGAACTGGCAGGCTTTTCCAAGACATCTCTGCTGGAACCGGGATGCGAAGAACAGACAGACATTTCTTTCAGGCTCTCTGATCTATCATCCTATGATGAAGAGACCAGCGCATATATTCTTGAAAAGGGAGACTATATCATAAGGTGCGGAAACAGCTCGGACAACACAAATGTTGTTGCTGTGATAAATCTTGATGAAACCATATGTGTCACAAAAGCAAGGAATTGCCTTGGAGATCCAGGCTTTAAAGATCTTTTTATGGAAAGACATTCGAATGAGAGTATTCCGGAAGAAGTGCAGAAACTGACTATAAATTCTAATGACATAAATTGTACGGAACTAATATATGATGTCGAAGAAGACGTGGATGAAAGAGCTAAGTCATTAACGGATGAGGAGCTTGCTTATCTTGCGATAGGTAGTTTCAACGAAAAGCAGAAAGGACTAAGTATCATCGGTAATGCTGCAACCCATGTCGCAGGTGCTGCGGGTGAAACCACATCCAAGCTTACCGGAAAAGGAATTAAACCTCTTATTATGGCTGATGGTCCTGCAGGACTCAGACTTGCCAAAAAGTACTACGAGGATGAAAATGGAGCTCATGATGCCAGCGGTGCAGGAATGATCCCGGATAGTATGCTAGAAGTCATGAATCCTTTGGTTAAGTTCATAGCTTTAAAGGTAACAGGAGGAAAAAAGGCACCTAAAGGTGCAGTGATCAGAGAACACTATGCTACCAGAATCCCGATAGGAACAGCCATTGCCCAGAGCTTTAACACAGACCTTGCTTATAGCTTTGGGGATATGGTAGGAAGTGAAATGGAAGAGATGGGAATAAATCTCTGGCTTGCTCCTGCCCTGAATATTCACAGAAGCATACTATGCGGAAGAAATTTTGAATATTACTCTGAAGATCCATTGGTTTCCGGCCTCATTGCGGCGGCGGTGACCCAAGGTGTTCAGAAGCATAAAGGCTGTGGGACTACCATTAAACACTATGCTGCAAACAATGCAGAGACAAACCGTTATTGCAATAACAGCCATGTAAGTGAACGTGCCATGCGTGAGATATATCTCCGCGGATTTGAAATCTGCGTAAGAAAATCACAGCCCAAAGCTGTGATGACAAGCTACAACCTGCTTAACGGAACGCATACTTCTGAGCATAGAGGGCTGATACAGGATATTCTCAGATCAGAATTTGGGTTTAAAGGAATCGTCATGACTGACTGGGTTATGACTGTTATGGACAGCAAAAGATCCATTTACAGGAATGCGCTTTCAAATGAAGTGGCGGGCGCAGGTGGAGATCTGTTTATGCCTGGAGGAAAGAAGGATTATGAAAACGTGCTTTCTGCTATCAAGGAAGGTAAGCTCTCCAGGAGACAGATGGAAATCAACGCATCACGTGTTATCAGAATGGTAGATGAAATGCTTATTTCTTGACGCTTAGGAGTACTGTATCGATATGAATAAATATTTTCTTGCAATTGATATAGGCGCCTCCAGCGGGAGGCACATGATTGGCTGGTTAGAAGATGGGAAGATGATTCTCAGGGAGATCCACCGGTTTGATAACCATCAGCTTAAGAAAAATGGACATCTTGTGTGGGATTTGGATCATCTATGGAAGGGGATCATCGAAGGTCTTAAGGAATGCAAAAGACAGAATATGATACCCGAGACCGTGGGGATTGATACCTGGGGCGTGGATTATGTACTTCTTGATGAGAAGGGAGAGCTGATCGGCGATGCTGTGGCCTACAGGGACTTAAGGACTGAGGGCATGGACGATTTGATTTCTGCAATCATAAGCGAAAAAGAGCTCTATGAAAAGTGCGGAATACAGAAACAGTCCTTCAATACCATTTATCAACTGATGTCTCAAAAGGAGGATGATCCGGAAGTGCTTGAAAAAGCGGACGCACTTCTTATGATACCGGATTATTTTAACTACAGGCTTACAGGTGTAAGAAAACAGGAATACACCAATGCCACAACCACAGGCCTAGTAAATGCAGGGACAAAGACCTGGGATAAAGAGCTTATTTCTATGCTGGGACTACCTCAGAATCTTTTCGGGGAGCTGTCAATGCCTGGCACTGTCGTTGGCTCTTTTACAAAAGAGATACAGGACGAGGTCGGGTATTGCGCAACAGTCATTCTTCCTGCAACCCATGATACAGGCTCTGCTTTTCTTGCGGTTCCTTCAAGGGATGAGAATTCGATAATTCTATCCAGTGGAACCTGGAGCCTTTTGGGGATTGAGAACGAAGAGCCCATAACCACCGAGGCTGCAAGGCAGGAAAACCTTACCAATGAAGGCGGCGCCTGGTATAGATACAGATTCTTAAAGAACATCATGGGGCTCTGGATCATACAGTCCATAAGACGTGAGCTGAATGGTACAGAGTACGTTGAAGGAAGAAAGAGCGAATATGCTGATGGCAAAAAATACAGCTTTCCGGATCTGATAAGGCTGGCCAGGGGAAGTGAGAAATTTGTGGCTGATATTGATGTAAATGATGAGCTCTTTCTTTCGCCGGTAAGCATGATAAATGCAATTAAAGTGTACTGCAAGGCTAAGAACCAGCCGGTACCGGAGTCGGTTGGGGAGATAATGCAGACTGTCTACAGAGGTCTTTCTGCATGTTATGCAGATACTGTAAAGGAGATTGGTAAGATCACAGGAAAAGAAATCACATATGTGAATATCATAGGTGGAGGCTGTCAGGACACATATCTCAATGAACTTACTGCAAAAGCTACCGGACTTCCCGTATATGCAGGGCCAATTGAAGGTACAGCCATCGGAAATCTTGTGGTACAGATGATAAATGCGGGGTTATTTAAGGATTTGCAGGATGCAAGAAACTGCATTTACGAGAGCTTTGAAATTCAGAAATATGGGGCATGAAAGTCTGGGAATAAAAGCGAAATAAGATAATTAAACGATAAGGACGAGTTAATCCATACAAGATCAGGAGGAAATGAGAAATGAGCTACACAGAAGCAAAAGAAAAATATGCAGCAATTGGAATTGATACAGAAAAAGCAATCGAAAAGCTTAAAGAGGCAGAGATTGCCCTTCATTGCTGGCAGGGAGATGATGTCAGAGGCTTTGATACAGATCCGGATAAGCCTCTGACAGGAGGAATCCAGACCACCGGAAATTATCCCGGAAGAGCAAGAACTCCAGAGGAGCTTATGGCAGATATCGATGAGGTAATAAAGCTGATTCCGGGAAGAGCCAAGATGAACCTTCATGCCTGCTATGCAATTTTTGATGATGAAAACGGAGGCTGGGTAGACAGAGATAAACTTGAGCCCAAACACTTTAAGAAGTGGGTGGATTTCTGCAAGGAGAGGAATCTGGGTTGTGATTTCAATCCTACCTTTTTCTCTCATCCTAAATGTGACCCGCTTACCCTTTCTTCTCCAAACGAGGATACAAGAAAGTTCTGGATCGAGCATGGAAAGGCATGTATAAGAATTTCTCAGTACATCGCAGAAGAACTTGGCGAGACCTGTGTCATGAACATCTGGACAGGAGATGGCTTCAAGGACATTCCTGCAGACCGTAAGGGACCAAGGGACAGATATAAGGATTCTATCGAGCAGATTCTTTCCGAACCCTTTGATTTTAATAAGGTTAAGCCCTGCGTTGAGTCAAAGGTTTTCGGAATTGGAGTAGAGTCCTATACAGTAGGTAGTGCTGAGTTCACACTGTCTTTTGCAGCAACTCATTCTGACAAGTGCATTCCTCTTATGGACAACGGCCACTATCACCCTACAGAGGTTGTAAGTGACAAGATTCCTGCGCTCTTGTCTTTCTATCCAAACATTGCTCTTCACATCACAAGGCCGGTTCGTTGGGATTCAGACCACGTAGTTCTTTTTGATGATGAGACAAAGGAAATTGCAAAAGAGATTGTGCGCTGCGGCGGACTTGATGGCTCAGTATTTATGGCATTAGACTATTTTGATGCATCCATCAACAGGATAGGTGCCTGGGTAACTGGGTTTAGAAATACACAGAAAGCTCTTTTGAATGCTCTTCTTACACCTCATGAGGAGCTAAAAAAGCTGCAGGATGAATCGAACTTTACGAAGCTCATGATCATGCAGGAGGAGCTTAAGACCATGCCTTTCGGAGAGGTGTGGAATGAATACTGTGATAGATGTAAAGTTCCTCAGGATGGAAGTTGGTACCAGGAAATTGAGAGATATGAAATCGACGTTCTTTCGAAGAGGGTCTGATGATAGGAGATAAAAGGACAATGAGAGTTTTAGATGCTGAGTTTACAAAGGGATTTATCAGAATGGCAAATGACGGCTGGGAACAGGGCTGGCATGAGAGAAACGGCGGAAATCTGTCTTACAGAATGAAGCCGGAAGAGGTGGAGCTGGTAAAAGAGGAGTTTAAGGCCGGAGAGTGGAAGGAAATTGGAACATCAGTGCCTGACCTTGCCGGAGAGTTTCTTATGGTAACAGGCTCTGGCAAGTTCTTCAGAAATGTTATAATAAAGCCTGAGGACAGCTTCGGAATTATTGAGCTTGACGAAGAAGGTGAGAACTACCGCGTTATGTGGGGGCTGGTCAATGGCGGGAGACCAACTTCTGAGTTGCCTTCACACCTTATGAACCATGAGGTGAAAAAACGTGTGACAAACGGAAAATACAGAGTAATCTATCATGCACATACCACAAATACCATTGCGTTGACATTTGTGTTGCCACTTACAGATGAAGCTTTTACCAGAGAACTTTGGGAGATGGCGACTGAATGCCCTGTGGTATTCCCTGATGGAATAGGCGTAGTACCTTGGATGGTACCCGGGGGCAGAGAGATTGCTGTGGAAACCAGTAAGCTCATGGAAAAATATGATGTGGCTATCTGGGCTCATCATGGAATGTTTGCTGCCGGAGAAGATTTTGACCTTACCTTTGGACTTATGCATACAGTTGAAAAGTCTGCAGAAATCCTCGTAAAAACGCTATCTATGACTGGCGCTAAGAGACAGACGATAACACCAGACGATTTCAGGCATCTTGCTAAGGATTTTGCAGTTTCACTTCCGGAGAGGTTCCTTTTTGAAAAATAACGCAAAAAAGGAGAGCGGCTATGACAGATACAATTACACTTACTATCGGGAAACAGAAGAATATTGCACTTATCGCCCACGATGGGAAAAAGGCAGAGCTCATACAATGGTGCAAAGATAATGCGGAAACTCTTAAGAACCACTTTTTATGTGGAACAGGTACGACAGCCCGAATGATAACCGATGCAACGAACCTGCCTGTAAGAGGCTATAACTCTGGTCCTTTGGGTGGAGATCAGCAGATTGGTGCGAAGATAGTAGAGGGCAAGATAGATTTTGTCATTTTCTTCTCTGATCCGCTTACTGCTGCACCTCATGATCCTGACGTAAAGGCGCTAATGAGAATTGCGCAGGTTTATGATATCCCTTTTGCCAACAACAAAGCCACAGCGGATTTCCTCATTCACTCAACTTTCATGGATGAAGAGTACAATCACGATGTCATCAACTTTAAGCAGAATATAGCCAATAGAGCGGAAACGTTGTCATAATATGTTCTAATGGTGCTCCGTGAATCCCTGGTTCAAGTCCCGTATGCGCATAAGTTAGCAATGCCGGAATACTAGAAGTCGCCTTTATCGATTTGTTATTTATTATTTATCGTATTTTAACATAATAATGTTAGAATTAAGTGTGAGTATCTAAAGCAAAGAACAAACAATAAGGCGAGTGTATCATGAAATCAAAAAGGATCCATACTACTATCAGCATAGCCCTCCTTTTCCTGGTAATCTATCAGGGAGTCTTTTTGACGCCTGTTTATGCCTCGTCTGATTCTCCTGCTACAGAATTTACAGTCGGTGTGCCTGTAGACAGATGTCCTATGTTTTACATTGATAAAGACAACGGCAAGATTGCAGGAATCGGCGTTGATCTTATGGAATCCGCTGCCAAAGAAGCTGGTTTCAATGTCGCATTCAAAGCTATAAGTGAATCAAATCTTAAGGAAGCCCTTGATAGTACTGAGTACGATCTTGTTATGCCCTTTGGAAGTGCTGTTTCAAGTGCATCTGGTCAAGCGACCATCGTATCGGACAATCTCATCCAGACCCCATTTACCCTTGTGACTACAGATAAGCACTCTATTTCTGACATAAATACCATCAGAGTAGGCATGCTAAAATCACAGGGCGGAGTAGCAGAAACTGTAAAGCAGTTATACCCTGGAATAACGATAAACCTTTACAATTCCATGGCTGATTGCATTAAAGCGCTTAGAAATGAAGAGGTAGATGCACTTTTACATAACTCATATGCGTGGAGCTATGTGCTTCAAAAGCCATCCTATAATGATTTTAAAGTACAGCCTTCTGCCATGTTTTCAATGGATTTTCGTGCCGGAACTCTTGAAACCCCAGAGGGAAAAAAACGAATTGAACTTCTGAACGAAGGAATTGCAGCTATTCCTGAAACCAAAAAACAGGCTATAGCCCTTGATTACACTACCAGAGATCTTTATGTATATACTTTTGAAGACTATCTCTACCAATATAAGTACTTCCTTATTATTGGGACTATCCTTTTTGCTGCTCTTGTTATAATGCTTGTCCTAAGACAGAAAGCATATTTTGAAGAGCAGAAGGAAAAGATGCGGATAATGGAGGATATCGATCCTCTCACTGGTGTGCTCAGCCACAATGGATTCCGTAAAAAAGTTGAGGAACTACTCACTAACAACCCTGATACACCGTATACGATATCCTATAACAACATAAAAGACTTTAAGTTCATCAACGACAGCTTTGGCTGGAAGGCCGGAGATGAGCTGTTAAAATTTTGGACTGAGAGAAGCCTTGAAGTACTTACCGATAAAGAAGCTATAGGAAGGTATGATGGAGATCATTTTGTTATCCTTCGATGTATTGGCGGCAATGAACAGATTCTTCAGGATGAAAAATATATTTTGACTCCTGTTCGCAATTATTTTAGCGATCGTGGAAAAGACTTTGTTGTAAGGCTCTGTTCTGGTATTTATGTTCTTATGCCTGATGACTATAAAGACATAAACGTGGATAAGATGCTTGATTATGCCCGCATTGCAGAAAGAAAAGTCAGAGAATCCAAGAAAGAAGGATTTGAGTTTTATAACCCAAAGCAGTGGGACATGGGAAGGAAAAGTGCCGGTATCGCAAGTCGCCTTCCTGCAGCTATTGAGTCTGGGGAAATACAAGTATGGTATCAGCCACAGGTCAACTATAAGACTGGGATGATAACTGGTGCAGAGGCTCTTTGCCGCTGGAAAAGCAAGAAGGATGGAAACATTTCTCCGGGAGAATTTATTCCGGTTTTGGAAGATGCTGGGCTTATCTATGATCTTGACTGTCACGTTTGGGACACTGTGTGTAAGGATTTGAAGCGATGGAATGATCAGGGCAGACAACTGTGTGTATCAGTAAACCTATCAAGACTTGATATAGTAAAGAACCCTGATGTAGCCGACCACTTTAATACATTAAAAGAGTTCTATAACCTATTGCCTGGTCAACTTCGTATTGAGATAACGGAAAGCGCATATGTCGAAAACTCCGATACCATCATCAAAACAACAACCAAACTTCGTGAAGCAGGCTTTGAAGTTGAAATGGACGACTTTGGAAGTGGTTACTCATCACTGAATATGTTAAAAGAAGTTATCCTTGATCGCATAAAGCTTGATCTTCGATTTATTACCGGTTCAGGTGACCAAAAGATGGGTCGGACAATACTTAGCTACATGGTCCAGATGATCCATGCTATTGGAACTTCTATTATCGCAGAAGGTGTTGAGACACTGGAACAGGCTGATTTCCTCGGAAGTCTTGGATGTGAGGAAATGCAGGGATATTATTTCTACAAGCCTATGCCGGTAGATGAGTTTGAAGAATTAACGGCATATCCAACAAAGAAATAAAGCCAATAAAGAACGATGTCAGACAGGGGGTTCACTTCCCGCTGGAACGCGCTGCTAACGCAAATATCATTGCACAAAATTCCTCTTTTGTGTTACGATTATTTTAGAAAAGCGGAGGAGTTAAGTCATGGGTGAAAATTCAGAATATTACAATTCATTGAGGCAGAAACGCCGTAAAGATACTGAAAGCATTAAAAACATTCTTCCTCAGCATACACATGGATTTGTTGAGGAATGTCTTCTCAAATATCAGGAAAGCACCGCTTTAAATTATGCGCAGGATATTCTATTTTTCTACGGATTTCTCAAGGAAAAGAATCCCCTGTGCAAGAATCTTGAAATCAAAGATATCCCCTTTGAAGTTGTCGAAAATCTTGGTCCTCAGGACATCAATGAATTCCAAAATTATGTTGCATCAGGCCACAAACCGGATAAAAAAGGCAATGTAAAGCCTGCTAAAGAACGTGCAATTGCAAGAAAAATGGCGGCTGTGCGGAATTACTATAAATATCTGATCAAATATGACTATCTTAAGATTGATCCCACAGTGAAAGCTGCTGTAAAGAAGAAAGAAAAGGTAAAGAAAGATATCCGAAGGCTGTATCCTGACCAGGTTCAGCTTCTAATGGATTCTGTCGCAGCTGTGAATTCTGCTAGTTACCATTCCAAAGTTATGTCTGAACCTACTGCAAAAAGAGATCTGGCAATTGTAACTCTTCTGTTAAATACTGGAATCCGCGTCTCGGAATGTGCAGGGCTTGATCTTTCAGATATAAATTTTGATGAAAATACAATTACTATCGTCAGAAAAGGCGGCGATGAAGATCATCTCTACATAAACGAGATTATCCGGAATACGCTAAGGGATTATATCAATCATGAACGCCCTACCCTACTCAATGATTCTGAAGAACCTGCTCTCTTCATATCTCTTCAGCATAAGCGTTTATCGATAAGAAGCATCCAATATATGATTTCAAAATATGGAAAAAACACAGGACTTACTCAAAAACTCACCCCTCATAAGCTCCGTAGAACGTATGGTACAGCGCTTTATAACAGAACAAGTGATATTTATATGGTTGCTGATGTTCTGGGACATAAAGACGTAAATACGACTGTTAAACACTATGCTGCTATAGAAGAAGAACATAAAAGACAGGCATCCCAGGTAGACGTTTATGGAACTGATGATAACCAGGATAATGATTAAATTGCACACACTACAGTGCCCGGTTTTTTACAATTTTAGCTTTAATCCATGCGGCTTTTTACAGATTTATCTTTAAAAGTACGGCTTTTTACATTTTCAAGCTTTATTTTTTAAAGTTAAAAAGTGTAAAAAGCCGTATTTTTGACTTTTTACACTCCTATCTTTAAACATATTACAAGTTTAGCTTAAACCGACAGCAAAATACGCACGCCAACAAAAAAGGCTCCCATTAAATTATAGCACATCTTTTAGTAAAATTCGCATTTAATAGAAAGATTTGGTTGCTTCCCAAGGATTAAAATTTGTCACGATAACTATCTGTGCAGATAGTTGAAATTATATGGCGGGATTTTACATATATCTACAAAATTTATAGACAGGAATATTGTTGTCCGGCACATTAAATGAGTCCTCAATCTTCACTTTAAATGAGGCTGCATAGGGTGTCAGACAAAGGGTACAGTTTCCGAAGGATATATGGTAGTATAAATTACATTTTTAATTATTGTGAACTTTCAGTTTTACATTTTATGAAAATTTAAAAAAGTATATTGACTCTCACATTATGTGAGGGATTATCGTTGTAGTGAGCTCAAGAGAAAAACATCCATGGAGGTAGGAACAAATGCTTAAAATAGGCGAATTTTCAAAACTATCCAGAGTAAGCATCAGGATGTTACGCCACTATGATGATATCGGACTTTTGAAACCGGCTGAAATCGATGATTTTACCGGGTACCGCTATTATCGCGAGGAACAGCTTTTTGTCATCGGAAGGATCACATCACTCAAGGATATGGGCTTTGCCCTTGCAGATATTATCAAGATCCTTGACAGCTATGATGATAAAGAAAAGATGGATGCCTTTCTGTCAGAGAGGCAGATGGAACTATCAAAGCTTTCCAAAGAAACGGAGTACAAACTGATGCTTCTGGAAACAGCCAGAAAGAGGCTGAGGAAGGAGCAAAATATGAGTTTTGATGTAACTATAAAAACAATACCGGAGAGATATGCTGCCACGGTTCAGATGGTGGTTCCTCACTATGAGGATGAAGGAATGCTTTGGAATACGATGATGAGCGAGTGCAAGAATCTTGTGCCGGCAGACCCGTGTCTTGCGGCGGCTGAGTTTCTTGACCCCGAGTACAAGGAAGAAAATGTTGAGATCATTGCGTGGATGACCGTGAGTGGTTCTTATAACGATACGGAACATGTGAAGTTTAAAACTCTTCCTGAAGTAAAAGTTGCAAGTTGTATTATTAAAGGCAGCTACGATCAGATGGGTGAGGCATATGCAACTGTGGCGTCATGGATCAAAGCTAATGGATATAAAATGAATGGACCTATGTTTAATATCTATCATGTGAGTCCTGCACAGACACAGAATCCTGATGAGTATGTAACGGAAGCTTGTTTCCCTATTGAGTAAATACTATCTATGCCAAGGAGCTTAAGTGTTCCTTGGCATATTATTGAAAGGAGCGGTCATGGAATATGTTCATGTAACAAAAGATAACCTCGAAGAGGAGCATATTTGCTGCGCGATATCAAATAATAAGGATGTTCAGGTTTCTTCTAAGAAGGCATGGCTTTCGGAGAGGTTTGATGAAGGACTTGTTTTCCTAAAGAGCGTAGAGCGCGGAAAGTGCTTTATCGAATATATCCCGGCGGAAAACGCATGGATTCCGATAGAGGCATATGGATATATGTACATTGACTGTCTCTGGGTGTCCGGGGCTTTCAAAGGACATGGATATTCTACTGATCTACTTACTGCCTGCATCGAGGATAGTAAGGAAAAGGGGAAAAAAGGGATTTGTATTCTTTGCGCTTCAAAGAAGAAACCGTTTCTGGCTGATCCGAAGTTTCTGAAGTACAAAGGATTTGTCGTGAGCGATGAAGCTGATAATGGTATTCAGCTTTGGTATATGCCGTTCGATAAAAATGCAAAAGCTCCGGTGTTTAAGGAATGTGCAAAACATCCGCATATAGAAGAGAAGGGATATGTTCTGTACTATACGAATCAGTGCCCGTTCAATGCAAAATATGTCCCGGTTTTGGAGCAGACGGCAAAAGAAAATGGTATTGCATTCAAGGCAATACATCTTGAAAGCAAAGAAGAAGCACAGAATGCACCGACACCGATTACGAATTATGCGTTATTCCATGATGGGGAGTATGTTACAAACGAGCAAATGAACGATAAGAAATTCTTAAAACTTACAGGAATGTGATAGTCGTTTATATCGGAAGTTGATTTCCAGGATAATCGACCAAGAAGAAAAGGATAAAAAATAATCATATGATGAAAAAAGATTTTTTAGTCAAAGCGGCGC
Organism: Butyrivibrio sp. AC2005; assembly: GCF_000424145.1. Taxonomy (GTDB): domain Bacteria; phylum Bacillota; class Clostridia; order Lachnospirales; family Lachnospiraceae; genus Butyrivibrio. The sequence goes on along the minus strand of NZ_AUJI01000050.1, from coordinate 6,045 downwards.
AGCTTTACGGATTCGATACTGCCTCTGCCAAGGAAGTCTCCGGGCATGAAGGCGGAAGGAATCTGGTATTTATGATTGGGACTGATTCGGTACTCAGAGTGTCTTCTCTTTCAGATAGAAGCATTAAAGATTATGAGGCGGAAATCGAGTATGTACATTATCTTTCTGCAGGCGGAGCCAGTGTGGCAGATTCCATTCCCTCAGTGAAAGGTAATCGTATTGAAATTATCGATGAGAAGGCAGTGACCATGTTCGAGACTGCAAAAGGTGATCAGATAGCCGATCATGGTTACCGGTATATTGAAGGAGTTTCGATAGACGAGTACTTCTTTCTTACCGGCAAGGTTTTAGGGAAAATACATGCACTTTCAAAGAACTACAGACCGATTCATAAGCGTTTTGATTTCTTCGAGAAGTACAATGAAGACTATTTCGAGAGCCTTATTCCGGATGATTTCTTTTGTTTACATATGAAGATGGGGCATCGGGTTAAAGACAGACTGCATGAAATTCTGGAGGAACTGCGTAAACTTCCGCAGAACTCCGAAAACTACGGAATGGTTCACTTTGACTATAGCGATGGAAACTATAACATTGAGTATGATACAGGGAAAATCAATGTATTTGATTTTGATAATTGTCGTACTTGCTGGTATTTATATGATATTGCCAATTTATGGTCCCATGGTCTTGGGTGGATTGCCTGGAATGAAGACGCAGATGAAAGACGGGCATATATGGAAAAATATATGCAGATGGTCATTAATGGATACCGGACTGAGTGCACCATAACCGATGAAGAACTTGAGCATCTGGAAATGATGGTCAATGCAGTATTGATGGAAAATATCATTGATGTCTTTGAGGTAAAGAAGGCTTCCGGTGAAGAATTAGTTTTCGATGAGGAAGAAAGCTACAATGTGAAGTGCCTTGTGGAGGGGCTTAGTTGGTTTGGCTTCTACAGTGATATTTTTGACAACGAATCACCTTTTGAGGTAGAGATATAAAATTCCAGCATAATTGACGAAGCATTGGAAAGGGGAAGTAATTGAAAGATATTCCAGAAATACTTGTAAAAGCGCAGGAAATGCAGAAGATTGGTGATTACAGGTTATCCATGAAACTGTATAGGGATTTCTTCGAGAATAATTCTTGCCATCCATTGAGATTTAAAGCACTGTTTGAGGTTGCAGATAATTATTATCACTCTGGGGATTATGATAGCGCCCAGATAGGGTACAATAATTTTTTGGATTATTGTAAAGGGCAATCGCCTTCTTCTGATGAAATTGGCTGGGTTAAGGAGTATTCTAAGCTTGCACGTAGCAGGCTAAAGCAGATAAATGAAAAAAGACATTAAGAATGTGGATTTGAATGAATTGATTGAGGAATAATAACGTAAACATGGCTAGTTTGTACGATAGTGCTGATATCTATGATCTTATAGAGAATCAGGAAAGATATGATGCATATAAAGAGCACTGGAAGAGTGTTTTGGAGAACAAAAACATTAAGTCTATGCTTGATGTGAGTATTGGTACTGGTAGTGTAACTCTTCCCATAACTGAACTGGGGGTTAGTCTGAGCGGTTCTGATCTTAGCGAGACTATGCTGGATAGATGCAGGAAAAAAGCATCTGACAGAGACATGTCCGTAGAACTTAAGAACAGTGATTTTAGAGATCTTAAGTGCTGGCATGGAAATAAATATGATATGGTTGCCAGTACCGGTAACTCATTGGCCTACGTCAGCAATGAAGATGTCTTAAAGACGCTTGAACAGATGGATGCATTGGTATCTGACAAAGGCTATCTGTATTTTGACCTTCGAAATTGGGATAAGATTCTGAAGGAACGTAATCGCTTTTTACTTTATAATCCATTCTTTGTTGATGATACCAGAGTAAACCTTGTGCAGGTGTGAGATTATAACGATGATGAGACGATGACCTTTAGGCTCGGATCAGAGCTTGTTAGGAAAGTTGAGGAGGAGTATTCAGGAAAGGGATATGAGAAGATCACCCTAACGACCTTTGGATTCCAGGCACCTGAGTTTTATAAGAAGCTTGGCTACTCATTGGAATTTGTGAGAGAAGACAAGGATCCTAAACTGAGCAAGTATTTCTATTCAAAGGCAATCTGAGTAATGGAGCAATTATGAAACAGTTATTTGAAATTGATCTTAAGGATTATAAAGAAACAGATGCAGTTTTTCGAAGACCTTCAGCCAGGGCCATCATTATAAAAGATGATAAGATAGCCCTCGTTTACAGCAAGAAAGAGAAGTATTACAAGTTCCCAGGCGGAGGAATTCATGATGATGAAGATAAGAAAGAAGCTCTCATCAGAGAGGTTCGGGAAGAAGTGGGTCTTGTAGTAATTCCTGAATCTATCAGGGAATATGGAAGTGTATTGCGAAGACAGAAGAGCACTGTAAAGGATGGCGAAATCTTTGAACAGGAGAATTATTACTACTTCTGTGATGTTGAGGATAGAGTTGTCGAACAGGATTTGGATGCTTATGAGGACGAAGCGGGATTTGTGCTGAAAATAGTGGATATCGATGAGGCTATTACGACAAATGCAGCATATTCTAGTGCTGATTATTTCAATGAAATTATGATCAAAAGAGATAGAAGAATGCTTGAAATGATAAAGCAGGAGTTAGGATGAACATCAGAAGAATGACAGAATCGGATTTTTTTGAAGTGAAAGAATATTTATATCATGGGTCTCCAAATAAATATGATAAGCTGATACCTAATCAGGCTCATGATGTTGGATTTAAGGAAGGCTGCCAGTTAGCTGTATATGCTACTTCCAATAAGAATATGGCTATTTGTTTTGCACTCGGATGTGTTTCGGACGGAGAGGATGCAGAACGTATCATGATGCCAGAATATGGGGATAAAATGATTTTTAAACACTGTCATCCTAATTATGGTGGAAAAGGATATTTATACTGTCTTGATAAGGGAAAGTTTAAGTCGGCAATGGGATCACAGTGGGTGTGCTATGAAGAAATAGTACCAGATAATGTTATTGAAATTTATGTGGATGATTATCTGGATTTGTGTGTGGTGGAAGAAAATGAAGAATTATAACAAGTTGATCAACTTAATAATGGTATTTGGATCCGGAGTCTTTGCAGAAAGTCTTTTTGCTGCGTACAGGGATTTCATAAATCATCCCGAGGTGTATGAAATAAATTCAGCGCCCTGGTATTACTATTCTGCAGTTCCAAATTCAGTAGCTTATGTGGCCTTTATTATCTTGTGCCTTCTCATAAAGCTCGCCATCCATAAGCGTGTAGGAAGAATTATCCTTGGGATTATAGCAGTAATTGCAGGAGTACTTTGGGTAACAATCACCCTTTACACAAGTACCCCACATTCCTATACGATCATAGGTGGTGCTGATGGCCCGACTTCAATATTCCTAGCTGGAAAATATGGCGCAGGAACCATTATTACAGCTGTTGTAGGTGGACTTGTTTTAGCAGTGGCAGGGATTTTACTAATAGTGAAAAAAGGAAACAAGAGCGATAGTAAGGTGGATTAAAAGCATGCTTATAGGAATCCTTTCAGATACACATGGACTATTAAGGCAGGAAGTGATTGATGCTTTTAAAGGTGTCGACCATATCATTCATGCCGGAGACATAGATAATAAATCAGTAATTAATCGCCTTGAGGAGATTGCTACGGTTACAGTTGTGAGAGGGAATGCGGATAAAGAGTGTTTGAGATGGTAAGACAGGAGCAGTAATGGAAATAAGAGTTGCTGATAAAAAAGATATAGATCTCATGATGAGCAGCAGACTGGAGATGCTAAAAGAAGTAAATTCTCTTGAAGCAGATTATCAGTATTCTGAGGACTTTGTAGAAGAGAGCAGGAGATATTTCCTTGAAGGAGATCAGACCACTGTTCTTACATTGGAGGGAGAAAGAGTCATCGGCTGCGCGACGATATGCTATTTTACTATCATGCCGACATTCTCACATCCAACAGGGAAACGTGCTCATCTTATGAATGTATATACTGCCAAGGAGTATCGAGGACAGGGCATTGGAAAGAAAATGGTCGACCTGCTCATCGAAGATGCATGGAATAAAGGAGCAACAGAGATCAGCCTTGATGCAACAGAGGCGGGGAGACCCCTTTATAAAAAATGTGGCTTTGAAGACTCGGAAGAATGCATGGTTTTGGTAAAAGAGAAATGAACAATCCCTGGGAAGAGATAAAACTTGATGATTATGAAAAGCATATGAGCCTGGACTCTGTAAAGCAGCTGCAGACCATGAACAAAATGATGAAAGAGCAGTTTGATGCTTATCAAGTAAACACGGCAATGATTTTTGGTATAGCCGGTGGCAATGGATTAGAACATGTCAGCAAAGATAAATATCAGATTGTTTATGGCGTGGATATAAACAAAGATTACCTTGAGGCTGTTTCCAGACGATACGCAGATTTAGCAGGCATATTACAGTGTCTTCAGGTTGATTTAATAACAGAAGCATCAAAACTGCCTCATTCACAGCTTTTAATTGCAAATTTGTTGATTGAATATATTGGCTATAAGGCATTTGTAGCGGCTGTATATCGGGTTGATCCTGATTACGTGTCTTGTGTAATTCAGATTAATGCAGGTGAAAAGAACTGGGTTTCAGATTCGCCATACATCCATGTATTTGACAGGCTTGATGAGGTGCATAGCCAGATGGAACAGGACGAGCTTGTTTCTGTAATGGAAGGCGCAGGCTATCAGAAGATACTGGAGGAGGCAGAGTCTCTTCCTAACGGAAAAGCTTTATTAAGAATTGATTTCAAAAAAGGAAAAGAACGAACCTATGGCATCAACTAAAGAGTACCTGGATTTTATATTAGAACAGCTTTCGGGGCTTGATGAAATAACATATAAGACAATGATGGGCGAGTACATCATCTATTATCGTGGCAAGATTGTTGGAGGCAATGTACGATGAGCTTCCTGTTCCGAAGAAAAAGAAATGATGATGACCTTAACTTGGGAGGAAACGATATGGGTATTTTTTTCGCTATAGATGTGATGATGGCGCTGTTGTTTCTGGCTATTGGTATCTTTTTTTATAGATCCAATGGGAAAGCCGCGAACTACCTTACAGGGTATAACATGAAGACAAAAGAAGAACGAGAAAAGCATGATGAGACTGAAATGTGCAAAGAATATGGTAAAAGAATGATGTTCATGTCAGTCCCTTTTATCATAGGAGGTGCAGTTGATTATAAATACGCTGGAACAGGGACTGCAATTGCTTGGGGAATATGGATTGTAATGTTCATCCTGCTACTTGCCCATAGAAATAAGCGTGAAGCATAGATTAAGGAAAAGAAAATGAGAATAGAGACTGAGAGATTGATTCTTCGTCCATTTCAGGAGGGGGATGCAGAGGATGTATTTGAATATCTGAATGAACCGGCAGTTAACTGCTTTGCCGGCATGAAGCTGCATTCCCTTGAAGAAGCAAGAGAAGAGGTTATAAAAAGATCTTATGAGACTGAGTACTATTTTGCAATAGTTCTGAAAGAATCCGGGAAAGTTATAGGTGAAATTGATGCTTATCCTGAGCCTGCTGACGAACATGGTGCAGATTCTGAGATGGATACCTTCAGTCCGTGCTGGATGTTGAACAAGACATATCATGGAAAAGGGTATGCTTATGAGGCAGCTTATGCTTTCTTTGACTATCTTTTTAAGGATAAAGGAGCAAGGCGTGTTTATGCCTATACCGAGGATTATAACAAGTCGAGTCAGCATCTTTGCGAGAAGCTTGGGATGAGGCAGGAAGGTCTTTTCAAGGAGTTCATCAGTTTTGTTAAGAACCCGGATGGAACTCCGCATTATGAGGATACCTATCAGTATGCGATTTTGAGAAAAGAGTGGAAGTAAGCTGAGAATCAATAACTTCCAGTTAAAACTGACTAAGACAAACTAAAGATTTAGGGGCTGAACTAAGTGATAACTATTAAAGAATCAACATATGATGATATCAAGAATATACAA
>NZ_AUJI01000049.1 GCF_000424145.1 Butyrivibrio sp. AC2005 | reverse complement strand
TCAAAATTATTTTAAGTCATATCTGCCGTTGATAGATAATAGTGATTTAGCAGATGATTACTTAACTGATATTGATAATCTTAGTAAGAAAATACAGGAAAGCTTTAGAAATTCTATAAGCGACGATTACTATCGACCATTGTACCTTAGCATCTTTATTGAAGTGTGGGTGGGAAAAGAAGGTAAGCTTTCTTTAACATCGTCAGATGAACTGCTGGAAGAATACATCGAAAGAGAAAAGATCAGATGGAAGACCATCTTAGATGATAGTGATGACCTTCTGGATTCATATCTTAATCTTTTGGCAATGGCTTGTGCAATTGATAGATTTAATATTACGGATGTCTATGGAGATAATTATCTCAGTAAGGCTTGCGATAGCATGACGAAGTTTTTGGATAAAAACATGAACAAATCTGGCTTTGAAAATACTAAAGCGGATTTGTCTGTTTTCATGCATGAACAAGAAGAATATGATTCTGAAGATGATCCAATTCTTGATGCATTCTATAATCCGGAAAATGCGATGCAACAGGCTGACACAGTAATGGATGAAGAAGATGTTAAGCACATAAAGTCCATGGATCAGGAGGATAAGTTTGCTTATGCTTCATCTTATATAAAATTACATGCAGATCCTAATGAAGTATATCTAAACATGTTCAACAATCTTGGGTTGCTTGAAGATGATGAGAAGAAACAGCTTAAAAAGTTACATGAACATAATGTTACTAAGTCTAATGCTTTGCCGGATCACGCATGGGTTATCGAGGCGACTCTGCCGGATATAATACGGGAGTTTGTAGTCAGGCATGTCGTAAAGCCCCATGATGTTGTTAAGTTTACAAAACTTGCAAGATCAAATTCAGTTCTTGGTTTATCTCACTTCTTAAATCTTGTTCTTGAAGACAATGATAGTTGTGAATTATTCCAGAAAATAGCTATCACTCCTCCTAATGAAGCGCTAAACTACTTTGAATATTATATCAGCCTGCTTGTCAGGATTGACAAAATAAAGGATTTTAGATCAGTAGAAGATGCTCTTTTGCGTATAAATCCGATATTTCCTAAGTTTGAGATTGAGCTTTGGAATCGTATTGCTCATGTCTTAGGCGAGAGGGACAATATGGAAAGGATCTTTGATAGTGGATGCAAATTCATTGATTATATCAAGCATTTCTCTGACTATCTGGATATTCGTGATGAAATGGCAGATGTACTTAAGCAGTACTGCGTAGTACTTCACAGTGTTGGGGCTGAAGATAAATTTATTAATTATGTTGGTAAGATAGGTGCTATAACGGATCTGCTTCCAAAGAATAGTATGTTCGGATATGTTCTCTGTGAGAATTATAGGGTAATCATTGATGGAAAGTTTACCAAAGGAGCGGAGTTTAGCTCGGAGTGGAGCAAGATACAGGAAATCCTTGAACAGTACGATTATTCTGATGATCTTATTAGTATGGCTATGGAAGCAGTGAAAGATTGGATGCTTGCTCTTAATCGAAAGAATGACGTAGAAGGTCTCAAGGAGCTTGAGGACTATCTTGAAGAACTGTATGCCAAGCACAAGCATATAGCTGTAGCTGAGGTTTTGGCATTGACCACAGCAAATGTATATACAGTTACCTTTATACTGCATAAGGAGCAACTGCATGGACAGCTTGAAAAACTTAAAGGATATTTGAAAGATTATCCTGATAATATGAAAGTCAGATCAGCATACATATCTGTGTGCAGGGAAGAATACTATGAGACATCAAGCTTTCGCAAAGTACCGGATTATGTGATTAATGATGCGAAAGCCTGGAGTAGTCAATATCCAGATGAAATAGAGTTTCAGGAGTCATACTTTATGCTTCTTACGGCAAAGCTTGAATATGCTATAGCTCATGATATGAGAAATGAGCAGAGGCGCGTGTTTAAGGAGATGAAGCGAGTCGCTGATAATGCCAATTATGAAGCATATCATGAAGAAAACTCTTTGAAGAAGACGATAGCTACTTTGCAGATGATGTATGGGTTGTAGCTATGAGGAGCTGCTTGATATCTAAATAGAAAAGTGGTGTACCAGTGAATACAAGGTATTTCTTGAATGCATGACTTTACTTCCTTACATAGAGTATGAGCCTGAGATCAAAGAATTAAAGAAGTCTTAATAGTGGAGGATTATATGATAAACGCAATAAAAAGAATTAGTTCTGCTATTGATAAGAATTCTTATGATGAAATAATCTCTTTTCTTTCAAATCCAGCTATTAAATGGAACAGAAAGAATCGAGAAATTCTGGAAAAGCCAATAAGATCTTTTCAAAGTACAAAGATAAATGAGATTTTGGCTTGCATTATTCTGTATACTCACTTTGCTGGTGATGATGGTCTTATTTTTGCTCGTCAGCGGGGATTATTTGCTTATTATTTGAATTGGCATGGAACAGAACGTATTCTTGATTGGTTAATATCAAACAAAACGTTGCTAAATGTATCAAAAGAGACTGAAATATACCTCGATCATAAATATGAAATACGTTGGCTTACTAAATACTATAAGAATTGTGATCAGAAGATAGATTCAATAATAGAAGAGCATGAAAAGAAAAAGCGATGCTTTCAACTTAATGGAGTTACATTAGAATCCAATATCGTGATGGAATTACTAACGATTTTAGAACTTCTATTCAGATTGTCAAAAGGGCAAAGAGAATCCAATAAAGCGGCGGCTTTGGAGCTTTATAAAGTACTCAATTACGATGTTCCGGATTATTATTCACTGGAGGAATTGGGCGAGGCTGTATCATATATTATTTCAAGATACTATGAATTACACCAAAGAAGTAGTAGCCCTATTTGGATTGATATAGCTACTATAAAGAATAGTATTGAGCTGGCAGATTTAATTCTTATAGCAGCAAAAAGAAAATTGGTATCTGAGTGGGAAGTTGATATTGACTATTATGGTTACGATATAGAAAATGTTGATGGTAGCACATTATATCGGATTATTGATAAACATAATATTGAGAAATCAAAACAGCTCGGATTCATTAAAACAGAGTTCCAAGAACAAACCAGAAATATATGGAACTATAAATCCTTGGAGAAATGTGCAAATATTTATGATCTTGCAGATGAAATCAGGAAACACCTTGATTTTGTATTTAAACTCGTAAATAAGGACACCGACGTTGAACGTTACAGAATGATATTTTATCCACCATTACTGCAGTACTTCATGCCCAAGGATTATAGCAAACCTGAGTTTTTTGCTGAAGAAATAGTTCAGATAGAGGATGCTGCTCATGAAATGTTTTTGCCTACTGATGAGCTTTTGCGTTACAAGATTACTGATATATGCACAATAAAAGACGTTATTCTTTTTAAAAGATTCTTTACCTTTGTCTCATATGCACAGCAAGTATTTATCGAAGAACATAATGGAGAATTGGAAACAATTGCTAAATCCATAGTTCCTACATTTAGAAAAGAAGACTTGATTAAGTTACTTGAACTGTTTGTTAGCGGAAAGAGAAAAGCAGAAAATCTTATTAAGCTGTATTGCTGGGATGGTAATGGATTTCTAGATATCCAGGCTACCCCGATTATAAAAGTAAACATAGATCAGTACTTGATTGTTCCTTTTGTTTTGTCAGCCTCAAATCTTATAAGAAATGTAATCGTTAAGGAAAGAAAGAATGATTCACAAAAGACAAATTCTAATGGTGCATCGGAACCACTTGAGATATATGCAAAAAAGATATTTGATTATCAGAATGAAATATTTAGCCATAAAGAAGGCCGTGAACTAAAATATAACGGAAAGTCAGGTGAAGTAGATCTCGTTGTATGGTCAGAGAGACATTTATATTTGATTGAATGTAAAAATTCTATTCTTCCGACAAGCCCCTTTGAATTAAGAACAACATATGATTATATAAAGAAAGCCGAAGACCAATTAGACCTGAGTAGTTCTGCATTGACTGATTCTGCGTCAAGAAAGCAAATACTGAATAACTGGGGAGTACCTATTAGGGACTATGAGATACATACGCTGATTTTGTTGGGAAACAGAATTTTCACTGCACCTAATGGTTTTAAGCATCAAGTTAGATACATACATGAATTGTATATGATACTTACAGGTGGGGAGATTAATAGTAGCTTTGGAAAGTGGCGATATTGGCAAAATGAAATGTTTTCTGAAAAAGATTTCATAAGATTTATATCGGAAAAGGATCCGTTGAATAATGACTTTCTTGAATCATTGTGTCCCATAAAATTAGTTATCAGTTGTGGAGAATACAAGATAGAACGGGAATCATATTCTTTGAATATTGTAAAGCATTGGGAAATGGATGATAAAAATCTTGTAAATCTGAGTACCGAGGAGCAAATGAAAACGAGAGCGGAATATGAGAAGAAGCATGAAGAGACTATTAAAGAAATCAGAAAGAATACTGATTTTAAAGGGCAAAAGCCAAGCTAACTTAGATTGGAAGGACGCTGTTAGTGCTTTTCTCAAAGATCCAGATTATACAATAAAATTAGTCGTTGGATAATACTATCGCTCTTTTGACATTATTTTTGAAGTCATTCTTGTTGTTATTATTTTTGATTTGATTTTAGCTTGTAACATATAGGAAACATATATGATGAAAGAGAATATTATTCCTTCAGAAGAATTTATGGATGCTGTAGCATCATCATATGGAGAACCATATGATGATCAGATAAAGAATACATCACATCCCTCATTATCAGAACTTGCAAATAAATATGATACATCTACAGTTAGAATCCGAAAAATTCTGATAACGCGTGGATTATTCAGTACTGCGCTTATAAGAGAAGTTGTCCGACTAAGGAATGAGGATAAAAGCATTGAAGATATCTGTAAGCTTACCGGATTAAAGCCTGCAGCTGTAAAGGCTTCATTACCTTATGAGAAGGGTATTTACAATATTGATCCGAAAACCACTTTAGGAGTACGTGTTGAAAGAAATAGAAAACGTAAGGCTGCAGCAGGTAATCTGAGAAAGTTAATTGACAATTGCTCTGATAATGACTATTCCTCATGTTTTGACGCACTTTGGAATTGTGTGGTTCTTTATCAGGGATATCCGTTCATGACAAGCGACAGAGATGGTAAAGGTGCTGTTAAGTTTAGGTATTCACTTAAGGTTTCTTCACGTACTGGTGATACGACAGACGAAATAATTATTGACCGGAAAGAACATTCTAAGAGTATTACCAGATCTACAATAGAGCTTGCTTTTATCAATGCCATGAAGGAGCAAGAAATAGTGGGATGTATTAAAGGACCGAAGAAATTGGGATGCTTTGGGGCGAGTTATTTGTATGCTATGTTTCTGCAGTGGGAGATTATAAATAGCAAATAACATATCTTGCACACCAATCTTGCACACCAAAAAGGATATAACAAGAATTAGACACCGAATAAAACATCCGGTGTCTAAAAATCAGTTATACATCAATTCCTTTATGCTCTTTATATCCTCAGGCATATTGTCACTTGCTTCTCTTATGTCTATAGCATTTTGAATATTTAGGAAATATTCATATGAAACACCAAAATATTTCCCTAATCGTATTGACGTATCTATAGTAATCTTTCTGTTGCCATTAAGTATTGCCTGAATCCTGGATACGGGTACGTTTATATCTTTTGCTAGGCGATAAGCAGAAATACCGAACGGTTCCATAAATTCTTCTCTTAATATTTCACTTACTGTTGGCAACTCAATCCTTTTATTCATAGTAATAATCTCTTTCTGTATAGCATAAATCCGCTATATATACATAATAGTTAAACATATCTTTTATCAGCTAATTAAAAAGTCAAAATAAAAACTTATTAGTGATAATCTACTAGTTCTACATCGTAACAATCGTTACTATTAATCTTAAAGCATATCCTGTATTGGTCATTAACCCGAATACTTACCTGACCAAGTCTGTCTCCCTGAAGATGTTCAAAATGATTTCCTGGCGGTACTCTGAAATCTTTATCTTCTTTAGCAGCATCTATCATTATAAGCTTTCTTAATGCCCGTTTTTGGATATCTTGCGGAATTCCCTTTACATATTTCTGTTGAAATATTGATTCCGTGTCTTTATCCGCGAAACTTTTTATCACATTGCTCCTCCTCCTCCCCATATAATTTAAAGAAAAGCTTTTCTATACCATTATTATACTCGTTTAGCATGTATATGTCAAACAGGTATAATGGTTTTAGAGAAGTACATCACAATCAATATCGAATCATTACGACAAAACCATTTGATTATACACTCATCCAACCTGAATATCTGTAGATTCCTCAGATGTCACAGTCTGCGATGCCTCCTGCGAGGCATCTTCCTGCTGTATTGGCGAAACCTTAGCCTTTTCCCGTTCCTGCTTGGTCATATAGAGTTTGCCCCAGGATGGAGGATTTTTCATGCGCTTACTGTAGAATAGAAGCATAGCTTCGGCATATCCGAGGGAACCTGGACGGCGCTCCTTCGCCAATTTAGATATCTCTTTCATAGAAACTATTCCGAGTTTTTCTTTAAAAACATCCTCTTTAATTTCATTGCCATAACAATAGATTAATCTGGCTACGGCGTTAAGCATATTAGCTGAGAATGACTTCTGCTCACCCTCCCAGGTAATGATGATAAGGTGCAAAACTTTATCAAGCATATCATAACCATAACGGTCAAATATGTTCTCAAGGGCACCGACAGCGCAAACGCTTCCCGGGACATTGCCCGTGGTCACTTTTAAATCATAAGATTCAACAAGTCCCTTAATCACAAGCTCTTTTTCATTTCCTGCTTCGCAGTTTGCCTTAAATATTTCCAGAGGCTGTAAAGGTTTAACATTTGTCATCTGATGCGCGAAAATATCTGCTTCCTGCTCATATTCCAGGTCATCATATATCATGCACCAGACCGGTGTTTCGCGGCTCCCTGATGCCTTCGCAACTATTTCTGCCGTGTGCTGACCATTAAATACATAGTTTACACCATCCCTACGGCTTACCTTCACAGGATTGATCTGATTAAGATCAAAATCTTCAACTGCTTTTTCTACATGATACATAGAAAGTTTACGCTGATATTCCTGGTTTGATACCAGATCTTTTATAGGAATCAGTTCAAAATGGACATTCGGAACGAACTCATTATAATTTTCATTCATGCGTTTATCCTTTCTACAAGAGATTTCTGAAGGCTCCCCGATGAGTTATCCAGAAATGATAGTTTTTTCATTAACCGAATCCTAGCGTCAGTAGTAATATGATTAAGCTTTACTTTATTATTAACTCTCTGAATAGATGTTACCCAGTAATCTATCGTCATACAGAGGCTGTTCACCTCTGCATCAGGATCATATGCCGGCATCTGTCTTATTGCAGGTGCCTTTTCACAAGATTTTTTCTCTTGTTCATGCTGTGAATGCGACTTGCATTTTTCTTTATAAAGACGATTTGCTTCAGAATGAATAAGCTTTGGCGATATTCTCGGCATAGTCTTATCACATACAGCTTTATATACCGCATGTATTTGATCTGCTTTTAGTCTTGATAGTTCAATTACTGTCTCATGTGCAATGATGCATTTATCCATAAGAATAAAAAGAGCCATTGCCTGATTCTTGGAATATATATCACAGATAGCTTTTGCCACATTGCTGTATCTGTAGACGCTACACCCTGTTATATCATATTTAGTTCCTATCAGGGTCGATAGCCTGCATTTGGTATTTGTTTCTATACTTGTCTCTTTTTCGATGATTGTTCTGTAATAATACTCCCTGCCTATAAGGAATTTCTTGTATCTGCTTGTAAGATCCGGTCGTCTTGCTTGTGTTATGCAGATATACAGAGCTGCCTCGATCTTTTTATTGAAAGAATGTTTTTTATAAATGACCGGTATTTCCATTTCATTAAGAAGGTCATATGTTATATGGTTCAGAAGATACTTGTCTCCCCAGGTATGAACAACGCGGCATGTGATGTCTGCGCATATCTGCTGTCTTATTTTTTCTTTTGCTTCTTCACTATATGGCTGAAACAGTACATCAAATTCCGGATCTGATTTAAATTGTATGCTGTCACTCATATGCATTTTCCTCACTATTATTCTTTTCTTCCCTCTCAATCCTGAAAACAGTGCTGTCATCAAATATGCTGAGGTTAAAGCCATCATCATGGTTTTCTATTGGAACTCCAAACTGATCTTTCCAATCAGCAGAGTATCTGGGCTTTGTATCAGGTGCAGAATCGTCCTTTTGTTTTCGCTTATATGCCTCGGATGATGCAAGGTCAAATATGAAGATTTTGTCGCTCGGTGTACAGACAAGCTTTCCTAGGATTTTGTATCTGTAGTCTTTGTTCCATCCCATTAGCTCCATTACTTTTGCGTAGAATACACGGCATGTTATCGTTTTGGGTTTTCTTTTTTTCAGGGTTCCGGCAGGAGAGCACCACCTGAAGGAATCTCTTGAGTCCTCGCTACATGGCTTTACCGCAAGCATTTTCTTCTCAGGATGTACTAAGAACTGAACATATTCCACGGTTGGAAGCTTGCGGATACAGGCTGCGTTTACGGATACCTTTTCATCTTTAAATGTTACTGAGGGCTCAAAGAGATGAGCAAAGAATTCTCCACGTACTACCTGGAATCCATGGAAGGAGAAGGGCTCTGGCTGGGATTGTTGTTCTTCTGCCGGAAGTGGAGCTGGGGGAGTCAAATTGCTCGCTTCCTGCGAAGAATCACTTGTTACGGGCTCAGGTATTTTTGTATTATTACTATCTGTGCTTAGTGCTATTAGCGCAGGTGCCATGGTGATTCTTTCTAATATGATTGGTTTATCAATTTCTTCTGTGGTGGTGGTTCCCTGAGATACTTCGGGATTGTTTATGGTCTCATTCATCGTTTGCTCCTATCTCCCCAAGAATACTCTTTATATTGTCTGCTGCTTCCTCCCTTGTGGTTACATTTTCATCCGGCACCATATACATTGAGCCCTGGCTGTCCACATCCCAGCTTTCATCAGGTTCATCCTCATTAAAGAGGGCAGTACTCTTGTAGTATTCATCCCCAAAACTGTTTGCCCATTTAGCAGGATATGCAGGGTGGTTATCTGCCATGACATATGCTTCCGTTGCATTGAAGATAAGGACTGTTTCTCCATTTTTGCTGTGAGCATTTCCGATTAGTTTGTAACGGTTTCCGCTTTTCCATCCAAACAGTTTGTACAGGGTGGGGATGAATGCCGCTCCGCTGATATGTGCAGGGATCGTTATTTCATCCTTCTGCTTACACCACTGGATTGCATGTTTTGAGTTCTCGATTGCTTTTCGAACTGCTATGATTTTCCTTGTTGGATGAACGAATATGTCTACCTTTGCCGGATTATTCATCTTCTTTATGCATATGGCATTGAAAAAGAGGTTTGTATCGGTAATCGAAAGCATCATCTGTCCGTGTGTAGACATAAACTGCGCCCTTACAAGTTCATATCCTGAGAGATCAAAATTACCTTTATGTACCTTTATTTCCAAAGGGGTTGAAGGGATTAGTGCATTATCATCATTTATGCTGGTTGATGCTTCGTAATAGTCGTCCTCTGTAAAGCCTGCCCATTTGGGATGAATGGATACAAATCCTTTAAGGATTCCTTCCTTTATGACATGCATCACAGGAAAATATCCCTTGTTTCCATACTTTGCGTTTCGTATGAGTTTTTGAACTGCAAAGAAATCCTCTCTTGTTATGATGGGTTCATGATGGTCCTTTTGGCGATACTGATTCCTGTCATGGCGGTTTTTCTTGGATTTGTGGTCGAGAAAGTTTGGAGTAAAGGTCTTCCTTGCAAGAACATCCCCGCAATAGCGTTCATTTGACAGGATTTGCAGGACGCTGCCTGATGACCAAAACTGATTGCCCTTCTTGGTATAGCGCTCAAGCTGGGTCAGTGCATCCGCAATCTGCTGTGCTGAATATCCATAGAGGTAGGAGAAGAAGATGAGTCTTACCGTTTTTGCTTCTTCCTCATTGATAATGAGATTTCCTTCCTCATCGTGATCGTATCCAAGCAGGACCGGGGTTAAGAAGATTCCTCTTTTGAAGCGCATTTCGATGGATCCGTTCATGACTTCTGATTTTGTATGGCTTTCTTCCTGGGCAAGAGTTGCTATGAAAGACAGCGCCATTTCTGAATTCTGGTCCAGTGTGAAAATGTTCTCGCTTTCAAAGAATACTCCTATGGGTGGATCCTGGGATTTTAGCTGCCTTACATATCCTATGCAGTCAAGAATATTGCGGGCGAATCTTGATACACTTTTTGTGACGATGATATCTATTTTTCCTGCGTGGCAGTCATCAATCATGCGGATGAAGTTGTCTCTATGTTGGAGTGAGGTGCCGCTGATTCCTTCATCTGCATATATGCCGACAAGTTCCCAGTTTGCTCTGTTCTTGATCATGTCCTCGTAGTGGTTCTTCTGAAGCTCATACGAAGATGTTTGGTGGGGATCATCCGTGCTGACTCTGCAATACGCTGCCACTCGTTTCATGGTGTTCGGATTGTAGAAATCTTCCTGGGGCTTTGCAGGGATAACGTCTAGGACATCCTCACCGACACCTTTGTAGCGCTCACGGATTTTTTCTTTGACTTGGTTGTTTGTTCCTGCCTGGTTTTCCTGTTCTGTCATGTATATCCCTCATATGTTTATGCGGATCCTGTGTGCCTTTAGTGGGTTGGCTGAAGATCTTTGTTGGTTGTTATGGTCTCATGATATCTGTGCGGGGAATATACTGCCATGCTCCAGAGGTTAAAAACATGCCCTGTAGGTTAAATAATCTGATTAAAAGAATATAAAGAATTTATAAAGTGAATTAATTGGAAATATCATTATCAAAGAACTAACCATTCATCTACTTTATAACGATTGCCGGTAAAAATATGGTGTTCTATAATTGATAAATAGAAAATAAAACAAATGGTTCTTCTTTAGAAGGAAATGGTCGTATGAAATGTTTATCTCAGAAGAAGGTGCCTGAAATAATAAAGATATCAAGAGGCTCTTTGAGCATCACTAAAGAGGAACTCAGCATCAAAACAGGAATAAATAGTCAAGTGATTGACCGTCTTGAACAAGAAAAACATCCCTTCATTTGCAGAACTGAAGAAATGGCTGATTTTCTCCACTTTGACGTTTGTTCTCTTTTTGAGGAATCTGATCCCATTCTGCATTCAGAATTTCAAAGCTCTCAGAAAACGAGCTGGCTGTGGTTATTATATGTTTGAAATGATGTTGGCTTCCAAAGAACAAATACTTTTAAGAAAGGCTTTATTACATATGTGATGTAAATCAAATTATGAAACATTTATGAATAATTAAATGGTTTTATTGAAAGAGCAGTGGCGGGTATATACAATAGAATTGAAAAGAGACTTGTGTAAACTCAGATTTTGAGATAAAATTTTACACATACTCTGTCGATATATTATCAAAGAGTACTATAGTATAAGATATTTGGAAAGGAGGCAATAATATGAGTGCTTATGTTAAACCAGTTCAACCCACCCCAAATTTGTCGGGTAAATATGCACAAAAAATTGTACAAGAAGCATTATCAAAGCCTTCTTCTGTTGCTATAAAAAGAAATGAACATAATCTGAAATTAAGGAAGAAAATTGTTAAGAAATGAGTTATTTGTCACCAGATGAATTTGAGGAAATTGCGAATACTGTGAGTATCTATCCTATCAGTTCAAAAAATATAGGAGATATCTCACAGTATTCTTTTGATTGTGGTAAAGCGGAGGAATATGTTCGCTTTTTAAAATTAAATGCCCCGCTATTAGAAGAATTATGTATAACAAGGACTTTTGTAATAATTCATAATGAAACAAATGAACTTATTGGTTATTTTTCATTATCTGCGGATACTATTCGTCTCACAAAAGAAGAAAAAGATGAATCTAATCTGAATGAAGTGACATTCATGGCATTGCCTGCGATAAAGCTTGGAAAACTTGCTATAAACAAAAAACTTAGCGATAAAGCAAGCAGAAAAGGTTACGGATCTTTTGCGATCGATATTGCCACAACATATGCATATGATGTACTTGAATGTGGAGTTGCATGTAGGTTCATTACAGTTGATGCGGATATAGAATATTACCCTAACACCCCTGAATTTTACATAAAAAATGGTTTTGTTTATAACGAGGCAATAACTCCTCGAAAAAATGCTAAAACTATTAGCATGCGAAGAGATATTTTCTATGATTTGGATACTGATGAAAAACAATAGGAAAACATGTGCTTCCGAGGTTTTCTGTCAAGACTGAATAATCACTGATAATATTTAAATCATAAAGGTAATCTACATGAGTGTGTAGATTGCCTTTTTTAACGTTGCATAGTATATCGTATTACTCACTACCTTTAACAGCTTTTATGATAGAAGTCAGACTTCCAAGCAGCATTCGCTGACTGTCCGGAGTACATTCAGATATAATATCGGATAATTCATGGCTTTCATATATTACATATGGTTCAGATGCATTATAAATGAAGTCATTGACGGTTACACCCAGAACTTCAGCTATTTCCACCAGTTTTTCAAGGCTGGGCTTTTTTATTCCCCGTTCTATGTTGCTGATATACGAAGGAGAGGAGTTGATCTGATAAGCAATCTGCTCCTGTGTGATATTTCTGCTAATTCTAAGCGTCTTTATTCTTTTCCCCACAACCTTATAATTTATTTTCATTTTTCACCGATATAGTTACGAGACAGATTTATGGTTTTTGCAGATATGTTTTTCTGAATGGTACGTCTCTAAATAATGTTATCTTATTTCGGATATTATCCTTTTTAACGTACTATCCTTTAAAAGCATTGTAGTGCATCATTGAAGTGAAATCAATAGGAATGCTTGGTGAATTTATGATTATTTACGATAAGCTCTGGGCATATATGAAAAAAAATGAAGTTTCACAATATAAGCTTCTTCATTCCGGAATCAGCAACTCATCCCTGGATCGACTAAAGAAAAATCAGCCTGTAAGTGTAGATACAATAAATAAGCTTTGTATTATTCTTGGCTGCCAGGTTGAAGATATTATGGAATTCGTTGAGGAGTAATGAGTTCTATGTGTCAGATGGGTATGCATTCAGTTATGGTTCTTGTTTTAAAAGCTTGGTGTTTGGTTCCATATGAAGAGGATGTTATTGTATAATAATTATTGGTGCAATAAATCCATCTTTATTGAAGTGAATTTGGAGATATAAATTATGGGAGAAAATTCCGCATATTACAACTCTTTATATCAAAAGCGCAAGGATGCTACGGTTCAGGTAAAGGAACTACTTCCGCAGCATGCTCATGGTTTTATTGATGAGTGCATACTTAATTCTCAAATAAATACTGCCTATAATTATGCGCATGACATATTGTTTTTTTATCAGTATATAAAGGAAACAAATCCTATCTGCGAAAAGCTGGAGATTGAGGATATAACTATAGATGTGGTGAAGAAGCTTACTCATCAGGATATTACAGAATATCAGATTTATATTGCTGCAGGTCATAAAAAGACAAATGGAGTTGTGAAGCCTGCTAGTTCGAGTGCCATTGCTAGAAAAATGGCTGCTCTGCGAAAATATTTTAAATATCTCATCAGATATGATTATCTGACTGAGGATCCGACTATAAAAGCAGTCTCCAAAAAAACGGACAATGATAATAAGGAAATTCGCAGACTCAATGAAGAGCAGGTAAAGCAGCTTGTAAAAGCTGTATCTGAAACTAATGTGGATTCTTATCACTCCCGCATGTTATCTGAGCAGACTGCCAAAAGGGATCTTGCTATTATTATTCTGCTATTGCGTACCGGAATCCGTGTATCAGAATGTGTTGGTTTAGATCTTTCCGATGTGGATTTTGAGACCAATACCATCACTATTGTCCGGAAAGGTGGCGCTGCGGATGAACTTAAGATTAATGAAATGATCAGGAATACTCTGAAGGATTATATCAGCACTGAACGTCCTGTCCTTCTGCAGGACGAAGAAGATTCTGCTCTTTTCATATCACTTAAGCATAGGCGCTTATCTCTTAGAAGTGTTGAAAAAATGATAGAGAAATATGGCAAAAAAGCCGGTTATAATAAGAGACTTACGCCGCATACCCTAAGAAGGACCTTTGGGACATCGCTTTATAATAATACCGGAGATATCTATATGGTTGCCAGTATCCTGGGACATAAGGATATTAATACAACTTCAAAGCATTATACTGCTATAGATGAAAAGCGCAAGCAGATGGCTGTGGAGATTGATATTTATAATATGGATAAGGACTCTTCTCTATAGACCACCTCTAAAAAAGCTGTCTTTACATCAAGCCTAGAATTGGATCCTCTTCGTTTATGAAGAAGTTACAAATTCCTGCGTCGCCCCACATAATCTCGTAGGCTTCACCGAAAGTGGAATCCATCTGGAACAGAAGGGTTTCATATTCGCCATCTTCACGGGGATCATATTGGGTGAAAAAGGGATATCCAAGGAGCTTACCGCCGCTGGTAGTATGTTCATCATCATCCTCATCTTCAGAGAGCTCATAGTCAATTCCGTCCTCAAAGCATATGCCATAGCAGCCATCGAAAGGGAAGTATGCATGCTTCCAAATATTTACAACAGTTAACACAAAATTCTTTAAATCCTTTCAAACATAATACTATCCTTTCAAAAATTTCTTGTTCATAACCTTATTGAATCGACTGAAAAATGAGCAATACTTCAAAAGAATCTCCATTCCCCATTATTCTGTCTATGTTTTCATATTACAAAATCATTTGGACGTATATTGTACTTTATAAAAACAAGTAAAAGAGCCCATATTTTAATGGTGTAAATGGTTATCCTTTAATAAAAAAGCCATCGCCAGAGTCTAGAATCGGCGACAGCCTTCATCACTACAGCTTAAGGTGCCAATGTATACAAGCAATCTTTCTCATATGTGCACAGTAGGCAAAACATGATATGATTTTGTTTGGACAAATAGATACTCAGATATTTTTACTATTAATGGATTTACAACACATAAACATAACTAGAGAGGAATACCTGCCGCTATGATATTCTCGTCTGCACAAGTTATTAATAATTCAATTCTCCTGAAACGCGATACATGGGATGACTATGGTTTCAAAACAACATTTACAGCAACTTACTATGAAAATGGAACACCTCATAAACTAGGTATCGTTCAAATTGCTGACGCAAATTATGATGAGGGTCCAACTGAACTTCCCCCGACTTTCAATGAACTTACAGAGAATTTCTTTTCTCTTGGATCACCCGAATATTATAAAAACCTATACAAAATTCTTAATCATAATAGGGCTATAAAAGTGTTAAATATGCTTAATGACATGGCCTTCAATACTGATATTTACTTTAAATATTGTGAACATCGTGCAACTAGAGATTCGCTTCTTAGGGGATCAAGCTCAACATTTTTATTTAGGGAGTTGAAGCCATTAGCAGAGCACAAAGCTGTGCCTACAGCTTTCAATTACAGTTATATCCTAAATGAGCAAAACAATACGATATTAGATTTCGACGTTGACCCTGATAGCAAGCCTGCAAGTAATATTCATGTTTTGATTGGTGAAAATGGCGTAGGAAAAACAAAATGTTTGGAAAAAATGTTTAGTGCTTTTGTTAATGGTGATCGAAGTTTTTATCCTCGAATAGACCAAAATAACGCTGTGCTCTCTACTGCTATTTTTGTTTCTTTTAGTGCTTTTGATTCCGGAGACATGCTGAGAGTAATCGAAAACAATCAAAATAACAGCGTAGACGAAAATAAACCAGAACACAAAGTGATAGGTTTAAAGAAAACTGTTGGAAATAATATCGAAAACAAAACTGTTGATAATTTGAAAGATGACCTTTCTTGTGCAATTGAGAAATTATGCAATAAAAAAAGAACTTATCTATGGGCTGAAACCATAAAAATGTTAGATGCGATCAATTCTTTTAATGGTGTTAGCATGCAAGAGGCTTCTCTAAAAAACATTGAAGATACATCATACACAAATATCGAAAATAATCCTCATGACTTTATAATTAACTGTGTCAATTTCTTTGCCGAACTAAGTAGCGGACATAAAATTGTTTTATTGACATTAGCACAGCTTATCGCATATGTAGATCAACAAACTGTAGTTTTTATGGATGAACCCGAAACACATCTTCATCCACCGCTTGTTGCGATTTTCCTTGAATCATTAAAGAAGATATTAAATGTAATAAATGGAGTAGCTATCATTGCTACGCATTCTCCGGTTATACTTCAAGAAGTTCCTACGAATTGTGTTTATAGAATTAACAGAAGGAACAGCTCCTTATCTGCTAAAAGACCAGGAATCCAGACCTATGGAGAAAACATTGGCACTATAACCAGAGATATATTCGGACATGAGCTTCGAAGTAGTGGTTATTTTAAAAAAATGGAAGAAGAAGCTAAATCCAGACAAAGCTTTGAACATATAATGGCTTCTTATAATTATTCCATTGGATTTGAAGCTCAGGACCTTCTTAGAATGTTTATATATGAGGAGGAAGAGAGAAAAAATGCAGAAAATCAGTAAAACCTCCTTAAAAGTTGCCGAGGTTTTTCCAAAATGCTTTAAACATAAGAAAGAAAAGGCTCTTCGAGAAAATTTCGCCAATATTCTGCCTCTTATAATCCAGCAAGAACAAGACTATGAAGTATATGCTTCAAATGGAAATCTAGATAAGTTTAAGTATTTGACCGAGTCTGACATCAAGCCATACAACCTGACCGCAGATAATATGAAGTATCTATATAACTCCGGACTAAAACATGACGGATGGGAGGCACGTGATTATTACGAAGAACTGGTTGGTGTTGATGCAATATGCCCATATTGTGAGGTAGGTCCTGCAACTACATTGGATCACGTATTGGAAAAATCCAAAAGTTTAGGAACCACCGTCACACCTATAAACTTGGTACCATCGTGCTCTTTTTGTAATACACATAAAAATGTAAAAAAAGATATTGTCCTATGGCATCCGTACTATGATAATCCTGTTGATTTTAGATGGCTTTATGCTGAGTACTTGGGGATAAAGAACAAAAAGCAGCGAATTAATTACTATGTACAAATACCTAGCGAACACGTGGGAGAAAAAAATGCTGAATTAATAGAATCCAGCTTTGATGCTTTTTATATCAACACTTCATACAAAGCATATGCAATAACAACGTTTAAGGATATACAACTCACTATGCTTGAACAAGTACGAAAAGGGAAAACAGAGGCGAAAAAAAGAACTCTTGTACATGATGCTCTTTATAATCGCTATATTAGCTGTAAACATGCTAATCAAAATTCCTTTTCAACTGCATTATATGAATGCTTATTGGATAGTGATATATATTATCAGGAGTTAGTGGATATTGTCTCAAAGGACCCTAAGCCAATAAATAATTGATACCTCATATATATATATTGGTAAATGTAGAAACAACAAAATACAAATTGAATAAATGGTTATCATTCGCATAACTCCGCGCAGCAAAAAGAACACCGCCGGGTAAGATATTCAAATCTCCCGACGGTGCTTTTGTAATCACCCTCTTGGAATCCAATTCCCAAGAGCTTTTTCACCAACGCTTTACATTTCCTTAAGTTCATTAGAGGCAGACTCTAAAATTCTCAAAGCCTCCTCATAGATATCCTGCGAATATTTGGTCAATATTTTTTCTTTCGAAACACCGAAAGAAATCATATTTTGCACAGCTTCTAAAGCATCATCTTTCTTTGTCTTTTCAGTTGCTTCCCTATAAATTCTCTTTGCTTCATAGTCTAAAACCTGTCCGCCCATAACTCTCATCACTCCTTTCTGCACATTAGCGTGCTTTAGTGATAATGCCTCCGCCACTTTATCACACATAGCTTTAATGGCACTCTTCTCGAACTCTGTTATTTTGCCTACCTCTACATACTCGTCCAATTTATGCCACAATGTGGTATATTTTTCTACCATCTCATTTATCATATCGTCTGAATTATCCATTTCATCCAGATTATAATTGAAGAAATAGAATGGTATCAAAAACCAGAGCCCTTCATCTAGAAGTTGTTCTAATGAGTAATCTGCTATTCTAATTACCGGCACAGTATATGAAAGACTTTTTCCATTAGGAGCATTTACGATAATCGTATGCTCTTTGGTATTACTATTTGAACGCAGATACAAAATCCCTGATTTTGGCAAATCAAACCTTGTACTTTTTCCATCTGAAATTGCTGTCGATATTGCTATCTGTGTAGCATATTCAAATATTCTTACTATAATTGTCCCATCACTACTTGACTGACATTCTATATGATATCTATACTTTGATCTATTACCAATTCGAAAATTCGAATCTGTAATACGTTTTTCTTCACCACCTTCGGTTATGAAAAACTCATTTTGAAACAAACTCACTATCTCATCCAATGTGTAATTATCCCCAAACATGACATTAACTATTGGAATAATAAGTCTGCTACAATCTGTCAATAACGTTCTAAACGCGTCATCATATGGTGTATTACTATTGCTCATCTATAACTCTCCGTATTTGTATAGCTATTATAACATATTCCTAAGATGTTTGCTGCTCAGCAGCGGGCGCCGCCATATAATACTTACCACTTAAATTTAATGGCCCATTCATTTATACACTAGAAAATAATATATATGGATTACCAATCAAACAATATGTGCCACAGAACTATAAGTATGACAAATAGGATAACATCATTTGAAAGTATTTTCTTTATCATTCCCCATATAAATGATATAAGCCAGATCATGAAAATAATGGTGCTTTCAAGGATTTCTAACAAATTAACTGATTCATAATTGTAATCTACACCATAATCATCTGTTTGCCCCAAAGCAACCATAATTACTGTTGCAGCTCCTCTACGAAGGAGCTTTTCTTTGCATACAATTAAGGAATTGCCGGTTGTTGTTACATCATCCAGCAGAAAAATGGTCATCCCTTTTACGGATATTTCCTTTTCTGTGTCAATACTCTGATAATGAACTGTCTGATCTCTATTTCCGCCGTAAGCAAGTTTAGGTATTTCCTGGGTCCTTATAAGGAAGTTCACTCTGTCGATTCTGTTTTTCTCAGAAGTCAATTTCTTGGCTAGGTTTGTTATTCCTGTATCTGTTTTCCCGGGTGTACTGGAAGGAACTGCACATATGGCTATTTTCTCGGGAAATTCCTCGTTTAGGATTTCAAAAAAATATTCTATTGCTTCAGGATCTTTTCCTTTGAGGGCAAGTATCTGCCTGCTAAAGTCGTCAAAATTGGGATTTTGTATCTCGTTTTCTTTGTCAATCCAGTATTTGTGGTAGGTTGATAATGAGTATATTTTATTATTGTTCATATATTGCCTTTCTATTTATGTGTTTTCATAAAAATTTGCCATCCTTTAGGTATTTCAATAAGTGAAGAATAATTTATGGAAGGTAATGTTTTATGAAAAAGATGTTTTCAATTCTTATGATGGCCGTAATGGTCATTTTGTGTGTTGGCATGGGCTCATCAACAGCCCACGCAGCCGATGAGTCATGTGGTGATGAGCTTTGTGTTATTGATGCTCTTACAACTTCAATGGCAGATGAGACTTCATCGCAGATTAATTTCACGGCAGATGTGCCCGAAGGCTTTATTTTCCCAATTTATGTCGATGTTAAGAACACAGATACAGCTGCGATTTATCGACTCACTCTGTATAAGGAAAATGGTTTCTCGCAACACTGTTATGTAAATGAGGGAAACTACTCAGTCGCAGAAATAGCTTGCACTGAGGATAATACGGGAACCTATTCCTTCGAATATCCTGAGGATTTTACACTTGAAAAAGGTGGTGCCATTGATCTTCATACCGGATTAGTTAGTAATAACTCCGAGATGAGTGAAAGTAGTTTTGAGAGTTCTATGGGTAGTCCCACTACAGATGTACCTTACGAGTCAGATTTCACAATAAGGCACGAAGGTAATGGTAGCGGTATGGTGGCGATATGCGGTAGCCAGGTCAAACGATATGATTTAGTAATACAAGTTATAACACCGGGAATTGCGGGTTCTGCATCGATCAAGTATTCACTGGACGGGGGTACAAACTGGTCAGAAGAAAAGGCTGTCCCTTTGCGAGGTTCTATCGATATTTATGAGAAAAATGCTGATGGAAATTTTTCAGATACCGGTTTGACAGCATATTTTTATGCTGAAAAGGCAGTCGATGGATCAGCTTTTATCCGTGGTGATACCTATATGGCATCTATTCCGGATCCAAAGACAGATGTGATTATCAATCACGTTGGCGACAGCAGTGTAGAGATGTCCCTTTCATGTATCAATGATTCAGACTACCTATATGATCTAATGAAGGATAAGAATGTCTCTTTAGCCGTAAATGTCCTTAAAGGTGGAAAAGCAGCTGATGCTGTTATTGAGATCTCCATAGATGGTGGAAAAACTTACATGGATGAGATGTATGTGCCAGCTTCCGGCGTAATATCTTTCCCAGAGCTTGGAATAAACATGTCTTTTGACAAGGCTGATATTTACTCTCTTAAGGAAGGCGATAAGTATTGTGCTTACTGCTATCAAAAGAGTTATATGAAGGCTTATATTCTCTGCTCTCTCATGGCATTATTGGTGATAGGCTGTGTAATTATGGTGTCATCCATTATGAGATCCATGCTCCCTTCAAAAGCAGACTTCGAAATTATCCCTTATGAAAAGGCTTTGGATTGAAGGGGGATTTATGACAGGAAAAACAATTAAAAATATATACCGAATTAGTCATGCCGTTAAATGGTTTTTGCTAATTTCAATAATTGCAGTCTTCATATTAAGCACCTTAATGTATCATGTTCCTTCATTTCTTGGGTATAGGATTTTTTATGTCCCGACTGAGAGCATGGAACCAGAAATCCCTGCAGGAACTTTTGTTTCTGCAAAGATTATCAAGGAGGGGGATATATCCCCCGGAATTATTGGTGTTTATAAAAGTGGGAAACGGCTTGTTATTCACAGACTGGTGTCGTTTGATGGGTGCAATGCTGTATTTAAAGGGGATAACAACTCTTTTTTTGATCCCATCGTTCCAAAAGAACTTATTCGCTATAAAGTGATTCATGTATTTACATGATTGATGCTGCCTAAGGGCAGCATTTTTTATGCATAGTTTATCAGATCCCTTAATTCGGGTTCCTCATTCAAGATCACTTTCTTAAGCTGGTTCATAGCTTTTCTTTCAATGCTATGAAGTTCTTTCAGTTCCAGACCAAGTTCACTTGCAATCTCATTTCTTGTAAGCTGCTCTTTTCCAAGAAGTCCGTATCTGTAAACAAGAATGGCTTCTTCCTGGTATGAAAGGCTCTTAACAAGTTCAAGTATTCTTGATGCCATATATGTTGCTACTACATGATTTTCTGCCGATTTGCAGTCTTCCAGAGACGCTGTTGTGTTAACTATCTTCTCCGTATCAGTACTTTCGAGAATATCCCTCTCTTCAGCTTCTCTATATAAAGTTGTGCTCTTTGACATAAGATCTGACCATATATCCATGATATCCATCATTGAGATGTCGTACTTTTTTCCTATCTCCTCATAGCAGGCTTGTATATCCTCTGATTTTACATTGTCCAGATCCCCACATCTGTCGAATAAGTAATTCTTTATTTTGGTCATCTGGTTTCGCCTGTATTCCGGATATCTCTTTCCGTTTATATGTTCATTAAACACATATTCTCGAAGTGCCATTTTAGGAACTGCCGAGTTTAAGAGTGACACAAGTGAAGTGTTTTTTCTGAGATCAAAATATTTAAGCATTGCTTCACACATAAGCTCATCGGTAATATCGCTTAGCTGGCTCTTGTCAATTGTCGGCACATTCTTTCTGATATTTACACTCTGCTGGATATGATAATGCTTTATTATATGCTTCATACAGAAATCAGAATCAATACCTCTTTGGAGACCTGCTATAAGGGCATATTCCTGATCCTTTTCGAGATTTACCTTTGCAGGTATCTCTTCAATCTTCTCATAGGTCACTGTTATATGGTTTTCTTCTATCAGCTTTCCTACTTCTTCATCTTGTACATGCAAAGATAGCATTTTAAGAAGAAGCTCACAAACTTTTCCATTAGTGTCCCTGGCTACTGCTTTGACTATTCCCAGCCTTTCACTTTTCGTGTATTTTTCTGATCTTGACTTACTAATAAACCCCTCATTTTCAGTGCTATTAGATCTCATAAAGACTCCTTTCCTCATAATATAAACGCCATTAAAACTATTAATTGCATAACTATGGGAATAGTCTACTTGTAGCCACAATTTAACAATATGAAAAGATCCACAATTTATGCGGATTTTTGTTTTTAATTTCAGACCCAAGCGCAAATGATATAACATACATTTATAGTTTGTCAATAGTTTTTAATCATTATTTATTACTCATTTAACACTTTATATGTATTTTTTGATTTCAAATGTTTGACGTTTTCTGTTGTCACTGGTTAATACGGAGCTAAGAAAGCTTCCTTTTATGTCTTCGTTTCCTAGTCATTTTCTTATACTCATCTTCTATTTTTTTACTATTGCTATTATCCAGGCTTGTCTTATCCGGAATTGGAATATTTTGGTTTATTGGATCTAAAGTTTTTCTTATCTCATCTATGCCATATCCATCTAGGAAGTTTTTACCTTTAGCCTGAGATATTACATATTCAGCCTTTTTTAAATCACGATACTCTATACCAAGCTTTTTCAGCTGTGCTCCTTTTTGCTCGAAATGTCTTATTTTCCGCTGGATATTCAGCCTTGCATTTTCTAACTGCGTTATGTCAATACCATGCGCCTTAAGTTCTTTTGTCAGCGTCTGTAATCTCTCGTCAATGTATCTTAATTCCTCTTCTCCCCTACCACCTGATTTAGCTGTAATAGCCTCCATGCACAATTGAAACTCGTCCATTTTTCTGAGAAGGTTGCTTAACTCCTCAGCCTCTTTTTGAAGCTTTGATACTTCCTTCCTATGGATTGATATTTCTATCCCCTTTTGATTTATGGCTCTGCTAAGATCTTCCTCCGTCATAATGTCATGATTATCAAGGGTATTCAGAGTTCTTTCTATAGATGCAGCTTTTTCTTCAAGACTATTCAGATTTTGCCTGCTTTGGATTTCATTTTCATGTGAAAGTGCAATCTTTAGTACCTCTATTAAGATGGTTATAGCCTTAAGAAGCTCTACAAGAAACTGGACCAGTAACGATCTTCTCTTCTCATCAAGATTGTAACGCTGAATATGCTTGCCATGTGGCGACATCCGTATTACTTTGATTATGTTTTTTAATTTTGCATTTGCCTGACTCCTTGCTATGTCCTCAAGTTCACGCTCCACCTTCTTGTTAAAAATCTCATATTCTATATCGATTCCATCAAGATATTTGATTATTCCTTCTTTTGTATAATCAAATGAATCAGCTGATATAAGAAGCTTATTATCCCTGCATGCATATTCCTTTCCTGTACCCTCGTTTTTGAATCTGTATGTCAGATGACTTCTGGTCTCTCTTATGGTGTAGCTCGCTTCCTGCATAAGGTCTTTATACTCGTCAAAATTTTTTGCAAGTGATGCCGCAAGTTTTATATCATCACGCATCATCTGTTTCCAGCTGCATCCTTGATTGATCTTATCCCACTCTTCTCTTCTTATGCTTTTCCCTTCCCCCGGCCTGAGTATTATGGGAATATCGTATTCAATGGAAAGGTCATCACAAAGCTTCCTTGCTGCTTTCAGGGCAGCCATTGTATCTCGGTATTTATGACTTCCATCCAAGGCATACGCACAACTCACTATGTGATTATGACAATGCTCCGTATTCATGTGCGTTGATATGGTTGCAGCATAATCCTGAAGATATTCTCTACAAAAACGCATGCCTATTTCGTGAATGGTCTGAGGTGATATTTTATATCCCAGCTCTTTTTCTCCGGGAAAACTCATTACCCACATATATCCAAGCCTTGCCTGTTTTTCATATATACTTTCTATGTAGACAGCCTTTCCGGTATCGGGATCCTTATATACGATGCCTTTATCATCCGGAATAAGATTTCCGTTTTTATCATATAGATAATTGCCGTTTGCATCAGCTTTTACGCGCAAGAGCTTTTTTACTTTTGCCTGGGAAAGGTTTTCTTTATGCCCTTTGTTATAATAATTCTCGCGAGACTGCTTAAATACTTCATATGCAAGCTTGTAATTACAGTTATGTCCTGAAATAAGGATTTCTTTTTCATTTTCGCCATAGCTGGTTTTATCCATATTCTGAGAATAGTTCAAAGCATTTATTATTTCATCGTCAATAGTATTTTCCGTTATGTCAGGTGTTATAGTTTTGTTCAAATCATTAGCATATGCAAGGCTGTTACTTACGGCTTTTCCGGTATGGTAATTCTTAACTCTTAGTACTGCCATTTTTTTGGAATACCCTTCTTAATATTTCTTTTTTCACTTCCCTGCATATTTTATTTCTATCGCTAAGTTCATATTTGAAGCCAGTTTCGAACAACCTATTTATGTTAGTAAGATTCTGCTTTATGCATGTGATATCATCACAATCAATAGCACCTGTATGCCGTAGCTCTTTACACATTACCGTCATATCTTCAGTAAGTTCTGATAATCTTAATGCCATAAAATACAGATCATTTACCGTAACACTGACTGCATCCGGCAGTTCACCTGTTGCTACATCGGAAAGATACTCTGGTATAGACTTATTGCACTTGCCAGCTCTCTCTTTTATTATTTCCAGCTTGCCTTTGCTAATAGTTATTCTGATATCACACTTTGTTTCCAAGTAGTCTTTTGGTTTATATACTCCCAATGTTTTTTCAATAATCTGCCTTACATAGGCTGCCTTGGTGCGACCTGCATCCTTTGATGCACTGCTTAGTTCTTCGTATGTTTCTTCTGAAAGTGGCACAGATAATTTCCTTGTAGCCATGCTCGTCTCCTCCCCTTCTAAAATATTCTTCTCTGACTTTCCATAATTGAAATACCTATGGAGAAAGGATTTTGGAGTCTATGAATATGTAGTGGGATGGAATCTTTGGTTGTGCGAAGCATAACCAACCAGGTCCAGGGCGGGTAGCCCTGGCAAGCGACAGCGATGGTAAAACGAGCAGGAACTGCTCCGTTTTTCCATTGCTGTCTGTGCTTGTAAAAGAAATATCGTTTATTGAGGAATACTGTATTACAAAGTCAATTATCGGAGCTGAACTACATTTCCTATAAAATTTATTCCCATAATCTATTGTCATATTTCATGGGTATTTTCATAAGTCTCACTTGTTTTATGGATTGTGGACATAATATTTGGTAGTCGTACATGAACCATAGAAATACGACTTTTGGTACTTTGGAACGATTTTTATAAAAAATGTGCGACTTAGTTTCAAAAAGTGTGATTTGTATGTATTTCTACTGTGGGAAACAACGAAAGGAATTATATGCGAAGAGAGAAAAAGCGGGTGACTATGGGCTTCTGCCTTGATAACCCAAATCAGAAAATTGCATACGAATTCCTCGGACGGCTTGATCACAAGAAAACATATTTCATTTCAGAATTATTGACTTACCTGGAATGTGAATATGGTGCCGGATGGGATAGCAAGAATGTAGACCGGTTTTTGCAGACGCTTACGGGAGAATCAGAATATTTCAGACCCACTGAGACTCCCGCGAAGCTCTCATCAAGATCTGTAGGGAAGCGTCATAAAATAACAAAAGCGTCTCCGGAAGAAAGCCCCTCAACAAAAAATGAATTCCGGGATAATTCTCATTTGTTGTCTGACGATAATACAAATCACGGGATTAAAAATGATAGCACGAATAATATCAGCTTAGATCCACATTTCATATGTGCTACCGAAGATTCAAATGTATTTCCGGTATCTGAGGATGTTTTACGAATCAGGATGATCGATTTCGCAAAAGAATTTATCCTTTCCTCATGCCCTGAAGATAAGCGGCAGGGTGCCTTGGTATACTGGAAAGAACTTGAAGGTGAAGGCGATTATGACTCCTTGTATGAAGAAGTCATCTCCTATTATGGTGGATCTTACCCTGACATGGATAAGCAAACGTTTGAGGAATTTATCATGAAGAGTATTTATGAAACCAATAGATGATTTTAGCAGAAAGATTTAGAAAAGAGTTTTGAAAATAAAGGTGGTGGTTATATGACTATAAAAACATTGGCTGTAGATAGCGGAAAATATGCAACAAAGGCATGTATTGAAGGATCTGATGGCAAAGTTAATAAACTAAAATTCCTTACCCGTATGGATGAAGGTAAAGAAAATCTTGGTGATTCAGAAAGCTATTCTGTTCAATATGAAGGAAATAGATACCTTCTTGGCAGGCAGGCTGTTACATGGAATCCTGACAGGAGTAAAAAGTCTGATATTCACAGGATTGCTACTTATGCTGCTATAGCAAATCTTGTAGGTAATGGAGATCAGGTTAACGTTGGTGTTGGATGCCCTCTTTCAATATATATGAATCCTGCAGCAAGGAAGAACTACAAAGAATTCCTTGTTCCGCATGGGAAGCAGGTTAATATTACAGTTAACAGAAAGCCAACTCAGTTTACTATTAAGAGGTCCTTTGTTTTTCCGGAGTCATCAGGCATGATCCATATGCATCCTGAGATCTATGGGAATGATACTATTGGTGTGATTGACATTGGCGGATTAAATGCAAATTGCTGCATCTATGATGAAATGATCCCTAAAAATGATGTTAATTCAATGTTTACATTAGAGGAAGGTGGGCACGTACTCTTTGCAAGAGTTAAGGCTGAATTAGAGTCAGCGTGTGAAGTGTCGCTTTCAGATATTTTGATGGATAAGATCATGCGAGATGGCTTTATTCACAGTGCTCCAGAGGTAAGCGCACAGATCATCAAGCGTAATAAAAGAGCTCATGTGGTTCGCATTTTTAATGAATGCAAAAAGAATGGCTGGCCGCTTGAAAATATGAAGGTTGTGTTTACAGGTGGTACTTCTGCCCTTCTAAAAGAAGAGATCGAAGATGTATTTCCCTGGGTTGACCTTAGCTGTCTTTCGGAGGAAGGGGAATTTACAAATGCAGTAGGATTTTTGCTTGGAACAAAAAAGAGAATATTCTAAACATTATAGATAACCATATATATAATTTTGTATTGTAGTATAGGAATAAGATTCATCCACAATAACGATATATTATTTACA
This sequence comes from Butyrivibrio sp. AC2005, assembly GCF_000424145.1. Taxonomy (GTDB): domain Bacteria; phylum Bacillota; class Clostridia; order Lachnospirales; family Lachnospiraceae; genus Butyrivibrio. The sequence continues at coordinate 4,372 of NZ_AUJI01000049.1, read as the reverse complement.
TTTATACTTTTTTTGATAGAATTATTGTTTAGAAAAAGTTTTGTGGAGGATAAAAAAGTGGATAAAACCGTATTATATACAATAATAATTGCTCTTCTAGAGACATCAGTCATATTGATTTCATTATTGCTAATATGGAAACATGACAAAGACAAGAACGGTCCTTCATCCGTATTTGTTATTGGTGGTGTTTTTATGCAGTATATGAATTATGTTTTATTAACTGCAATCGTTTTTTCTTTATCAATGGTCTTTTATTTAGCAATAGATTCCGGATTAACCGGGAACATTTCCTTGTTGAATGGTATCATTTTCACAGTAATTACTATTTTTGACGGACGAATTATAGAAAAAATATATCAAACAATTTTAACCAAAAATAACGAAACCGATCTTCTAAAACAGTCAGATCGCGAACGGTTATGGATATTAGCACTTATCGCTACTGCTCTCATCTTTTGGATAAAAATAGATACCAGCGTCTCCCTGGCTTGCATAGTTCTTATTTTAGGTATCTTTTTCCCTTTAGTTTCTCCTATTAGAGATGAAGAAAAGGATCATAATAATGATTTATTTTTTGGAATGACTCTTGAGCAAAAAACAGCTACATTTTTTATTAGTATAGCAGTATGTATATCTATTATATACAATGTCTTGCCTGCAGCTTATGTAATTCCCTTCGAGATTGCTACAGGTATTTCATTAGTATTTACCATAGTAATCTTCTTTTTTTCAAATATACGAAAAATTGATGGCTATATAAGAAAACGAAAAGCAATGAAAAACTTTAAAAAGAATAAAAAAAACAAGAGAACATCAGCTTAATAGCCACATAACCCATATGGTTAAATATCAAAACACCTTAAACAAAATAATTTATATACCAAAACAACTCCCTAGGACACAAGAGTGTTATCTTTTGTCTTAGGGAGTTAATTATTTTGCTGATAGAACTATTTAGCAAAATGCCTTACAGGCTCTGGCATAGGCATTTTGCAAGTTAGAGAAATCTGTTGTATTTCCACCATTGTCAGGATGGTACTTTTTAACAAGTACTCTATATCTATGCCTTATCTCATTCAGAGTATTGCAGCCAGCAAAAAATGTGTTAGTAACTGTAGCCTGATTCGCATAATTACTGGATCCTTTTGACTCGTTAGATGAGTTTTGGGAAGTGTTATCATATTCACTGTTGGCTGTTTTACTATATGATTTCCTCTGCCTGTTTTCATAGCCTGAAGAAGTATAGCTACTATCATGGCTTTCATAAGTGCTATTACTTTTATATGAGTAGTAGGTGCCATAGATGATCTTTTCCTTTTTATGGATTCCAAATCTTTTTGCAACTCTCTTACCAATAAATCCTATGGGATCGTAGGTATCAAATCCTTCCCAATTGCAATACAGGTCCTCATGATGCAGGATGAACCATACGACAAACAATATAACGGAAATGATCCAAAGGTGTATGGAGTTTGTTGTCAGCCATTTAAAGAACAAAAAGGATATACAAACTGAAACTGTAAATGCCAATAGGGATCTGAGTATTGCACCAATGTATCTGAGGCGGTTTAGAATAAGCCAGGTTATTGTTTGAATTGCTGCAAATGCAAATTCTTGACCACTTGAATGAAGGAAAGGAATCTCGCTTGCTATTCCAAGAGAAATAAATGCTACTGTGATTAATTCTGCCATATCAGATACTGCCTTTCTGTCGCAAAATGGATTTTCTTTATGTAGTGATTTTGCGGTGAAATTTATAATAGCACAGAATGTGTGTTTGCGCAAACATCAGTTCTTTTTGTTGGTACCTTCTTACCCATTGGTTTTTTTACTGTAAATCAAAGTATTAACCTCTACAATAGAAATAAATACTTAAAGATGCTTTTCAAAAAAAGACAGTGGTTCACGGTGAACCTGACTGTCTTCTTCTATCATCTGCTTAATGTCCATCATAACCTTCGCATACTGTGATTATGTCACTTAAACTGCTATGGCTCTGTTTTAAATGCTCTATGACTTCATATATGGGATAGCAGTATGTATCTCCAACGGGCATTATTACTGATGACTCCATAGATTGATTTTGCTTGTCTTGTTCTGAGTTTGTACTACTTCTCTCCTTCTGAGAATTGTGTTGGTTGCAGGATACGATGTTTCTTGGATGTATATACTCTGCCTGGTCCTGGAGGGGTACTGTCATTGCAAGCATGGCTCTTTGATCAAAGATTATCTCATTCTCTAGGAAGTACATGTTTTTATCAGAGTAATCTCCACTTCTTTTGTAATTTGGATGCCTTCCTATAATTTCAAGCTCAAATTTCAGTATTTATGAGCTTTTTGTTTGTTGATATACCTCTTTAACAGGAGCCAGAGGTGATGAATAGTCATATATCATATACTGAATAGCTGATTGAAGGTAGCACTAATAAAGCATCCCTTTGTTTGCTCTATAAAGGCTATTTTCCCTTTGATCAACTATGATGGTGAACCTTCCGTGTCTAAAGGGATCGTGTCCCAACTTCCTTCGTCCCACCTATTCATACACCAAGTGCCAGCAAAGCTTTCAAACAGGGTCTATGCCCTATGGAGAGAACTCCCGCCAGCTACAGCTCTTGTTTGTCTTTGGTACTTACTAACTGACCTATTATGTCTTGAATGGTACCGGCAAACGGTGGACGCAATCCATCAAAGACATATGTTGGTAGTTTTTGTAGGAGATTCCCCCTACTGTTAATGGGTTACCATCCGGAACCCTGCTCAGCTATCGAACTGTATTCAACAGCTCGGCAGGATTCCGGAAATGTGATTCTTACTTATGCAGCTACTATCTCAGCATTCTCAAATCTCTTGATATCATCAAGCATCTTTTGAGGGTCATAAGTAACGCCTTTCTTGAGGATTGCATATATAATCCTCAGAAGCTTACACGCTATGACTATCAGCGACTGCATCTTCTTTAGCGGATTCTTGGGCCGTGTAGTGTAGTACTCATGTATCAACTGGAATTCTTCAGCATGAGCCACAACTGATTTAGCTCCTTGGAACAGCCAGGTTCGCAGTTCTTTGCGTCCTCTGTGGCTTATCTTTGTTTCGCCATTATGCTTGCCCGAACTGCATGCAACAAGGTTTAATCCACTTAGTTTCTGTATTTCCTTAACATCGTCAAATCTATCAATATCCCCCATTGAAGATATGATCCCTGCAACTATGTTCTGACCCAGACCAGATATTTCAAGAATGTTTTCAGCGTGTGGTATTTCCATACACTTCGCATTTATAGCTGCCTCTATTGTGGTCAGTTTTTCATCTAGAGAGATCATTTCTTCCACAAACCATCTGACAGCTTCTCTGTCGTATTCTGCGCCTTCATTTCTTCCCACGCTTGTACTGGCATATCTGAATAGTTCAGCTGCCCTGCTATAGCCGCGTCCTCTTAGCTTAGCATTGTGCCAAATCTCTCTTATGCCATCTTCACCCAATGCAACTATGTCCTTTGGAAATGGTGCAATCTTTAATACTTCTAAAGCAAAACTTCCATCCACTCTTCCAAATGCGTCCTTATATTCAGGAAAGTGTATTTTCATTAGCCTGTGCATCCTGTTTGCACAACGGATCCTGTTCTCGGTAAGCTGACTCCTTAGAAGCGAGAGACTACGCAGATCTGCGTATATGCCCTCTGGAAGATATGGCATACCATAGTTTCCGTTCATTACCAGATTTGCTATTACTTTGGGATCTTTTCTGTCATCCTTTAACTGGCTGTTGTCTTCAACCTCCTTTGTCTGCTTGACTGCATATGGATTTACCTGTACAACACTGATACCATTGCTTATAAGCCATGTCGCTATACAGAACCAGTAATGACCTGTAGGCTCAAGTCCTAATACTATCTGCTTTTTGCCATTTACTGCAGCAAGCTCAACCATCCATGCCTTTGCAGCTTCAAATCCTTCTTCATTATTCGTGAATGAAAATGGTTTTTTGCTGAGTTCTCTGCCTCGTATATCTATAGCTCTCAGATAATGAGTTTCACTGCCTATATCGCATCCTACTATAAGCATGTCCTCCGATATAAAAGAAAGCTTGGCATTCTTATCAAACTTCCCCGTTGTTTCAAGATCATGCCAGGTCTTAGCCTGCATTGTCTTAAGAAGTTCATCGATTCTTGACTGTCTTTCTTCGGCTGATAGAGTGTTTATTACCGAAAAACTATTGGTGACTTGATTTTTGTTTCTTGTTGTCTTAGCATTCATGTTAGATACCTCTTGTATTCTTGGATTATTACCAACTGCCAGGTCAGTAACAATCCAACTTTACTTGAGGTATTCTTTTTAGGTCAATCCCTGTTTAAATCATACAGGAAGCTTTC
>NZ_AUJI01000048.1 GCF_000424145.1 Butyrivibrio sp. AC2005 | reverse complement strand
TTTTGGTATAATGTCAACGACCAAATCAACATCTCCGAAAAGGACTCAATGCTCATGAACATTATACTTTATTTACTTGAAATCATCCACCAACTCTATCAACAGAATTGCTGGCTTATTAACTTCATCTGCAGATATATACCGCTCAAACAGTGGGCTTTCGATGACTCACATTCTCCCAAATATCAAAAGTTCAAAGTGGATGAACTTCCTAAGATTGTCTATTATCATCAGGACTGGGACTGGAAGGACCTTAACAACTACTATACTCAGCGCTATGGCAAACCCGTTAAACCAATCAAAAGACGTTCAGAATGCGATATCCCGGAGGAATGTTCTTGTCCATCATGTCATGCACCACAGCCATATCTCTACAAGAACAATGGTAAAGCTGGACAGCTCATGTGTAAGATCTGCCAGACTACTTTTACGCCTGAGGACAATCGCTTTGATAAACAGTTATCTTTAAAATGTCCTCACTGCCAGCATACTCTTGTACGTATAAAAGACCGTAAGCACTTCGCCATCCATAAGTGTGTTAATCCCAAATGTCCTTACTATCTCAGCAACCTTAAAAAAGTCGATAAAGAGGATCTATCCGAAGAGAATGGCAAGTATAAATACAAGCTTCACTACATCTATCGCGAATTCTCGATAGATTTTTTTAAGATGGATCTGAACTCTCTTCCAAAGAATGCATCCTCACTTAAATTCAGCAAGCACAACGCCCACATCATGTCCCTGTGCCTTACGTTCCATGTCAATCTCGGACTGTCTTTGAGAAAAACAAGACAGGCATTATCTGATTTGTATGGGATATCTATATCTCATCAGCAGGTTGCTAACTACTGTAAGACAGCTGCCATCTGTATAAAGCCTTTTGTTGACAATTACCCTTATGAGAAAGGCAATGCCTTTGCTGCGGATGAAACGTACATAAAGGTGCGCGGCATCAAAGGTTATGTCTGGCTTATTCTGAATGCTGCTACCAGAGCCATCATCGGTTATCAGGTATCTGACAACCGTGGCGTAGGTCCATGCATCCTTGCAATGAGAATGGCATTCAAAGGTATGTCTGAGCTTCCCAAAAATTTCAAGTTTATCGCTGATGGGTATAGTGCGTATCCGCTTGCAGCCCAACAGTTCTTTAGGCAGTTCGGTGACAGATTCAAGTTTGAGATCACACAGGTCATCGGTCTCCAGAACAACGATGAAGTGTCCAAAGAATACCGCCCTTTTAAACAGATGATTGAGCGTCTTAACCGCACCTATAAGGCATCTTATCGAATCACTAATGGGTTTGATAACTACGATGGCGCTAACTATGATCTGACTTTGTGGGTTGCCTACTATAACTTCCTGAGGCCTCATAAGTTCAATGACTTCAAACCACCAGTAGTTGATGACATACTATCCAAAGCTGAGAACATGCCTGCCAAGTGGCAGCTCATGATTTACTTTGGTCAGCAAAAAATCATGGAACTTCAGGCAGCCAGCTGATTGTTCTTAGATTCTGAGCCTGAGGTAATAACCCAGCCACCGCTTCAGCGGCTTGCCCTTGATGGCACAAAAAATAACTGCTACACTGCTGAAATCGACGGAGAAAATCTAATTGTTCTTGAGTTCTTCGCCGTCGGTGATTAACCTACAGCAGTTATTTTTTGTGCTGTCAAGGGTGGCGTCAGGTTACCACAACCTACATATCTACATTTTCAAGGTTCAATCTGAGCCTATTTTTTTGACCCAGTTTTTTCATAGATCATTTGACACTATCTTAGTTTTTTCTATACCCCGATCACATATAGTGACTATTTAATTATATCGTGTGCAATACACCACTGTCACCTGATTTTTAGCCATATTGGATTTAATCAATTTCAATTATCACAATCTCAGGATGATTGAAAAATCTCGGAAAAGGCATCCTTTCTCTTGCAAGCCCTCTGCTGACAACCATTTTTGCTTTATCCGACAAATCATAAACACCATCAACATATTTGGGCAAAAGGCCCTGATCCGGTGCATACATACCATATCCCGTAAAAGGAATTCTCCACTGCCCACCGTGTGCATGCCCTGTGACAACAAGATCAAAATCATATTTCTTGTATATCTCAATTCCCTCCGGTCTGTGAGACAACAGAATTTTGAAGTTGTCAGACGTAGTCGATGCACTTTCCATTTGTTTTTCCCATTCATATAAAGACATATCAGTAGGGTCGTCCACCCCGGATACATCTATAATATTTCCGTTTACTGCAAGCTCACTTGATGTTCCTTCCAGCACTGTAACGCCATTAGAAATCATATAATCCTTTATTTGCTGCAATCTTCCACTCCAGTATTCATGATTGCCGACCACGTAATAGCATGGATACTTCGGCGCAATCTGCTCTATCAAAGCCTTAGAGTTATTGTCCGCCATTCTGTCATCAAAAATATCTCCTGCCAGGAAAACAGCGTCCACATTTTCTTTATCAATCATTTTAGTGAGCGTTTTCTGCTTATCACCATAGTAGCAGGAATGCAGATCGGTAATCAGAGCAACACGGACCGGATTTGTCAGTTTGCCGCTACTATCAATATTTATATGCTCCGTAACCGGCACCTCAAACCATGCTGTAGCCGCAATCAGGATTATTATGATGGCTATGATAATTCTTTTTATAAAAGATTTCTTTTTCATTTCCATGCTCCACAGTTATATATTATGAAAATCTTACCAATCGGTTCATATAAGGAATTTTGCCATACAATAATTGCTGACATCAAGCCCTTTGTCAGTCAGACGGATAGTATCTCCTTCGCGTACCATAAGGTCTTCCGATATCAGTTCCGCAAATATCTCACCATAAACATCTTCTATGCTTTGTCCAAATTTATTTTTGAATTCACCTGCCGAAACACCGCTTATCATACGAAGGCCGAGAAACATAAACTCCTCCATTTGAGCTGCTGTATCAAGCCTCTCTGCATCCTGTTTTTCAGGCGTTCCAGAAGCCTCAAGATATTTCCTGAAATCGCTTGTATTATGAAAACGCTCGCCGTTAAAAAGTGATGCTGCCCCTAGGCCGAAACCTATGTAATCTCCACCTTGCCAGTAGCGCTTATTATGAAGGCACTCGTATTTTCCACCATCATCATCTAAAGGCCCGGCTGTACCCACATTAGCTGCTTCGCCTTCAGAATTCATTGCATAATTCGATATCTCATATCTGTGATAGCCATTGGCCCCAAGTATTTCCCCGGTTCGGTGATACATCTCCCTCTCACTGTCTTCATCAGGAAGTGGTGGATACTCATCCTTGTTATCCCCAGTAATTACCACCCCATTTTTTTCAATTTGCGCTGCCTCACCCTCATATATCTGATAAAAAGGCGTCCCTTCCTCAATTATAAGACTATATGCAGATATATGCTCAGGCTTCGGATTAAGCCCGCAAACATATTTTAGATTCCTCTCCCAGTCTTCAACACTCTGCCCGGGCAAAGCACTCATCAGATCTACATTCACATTTACAAAACCTGCCTCTCTGGCGTTTTTGTAGCATTCTTCAAACTGTCGCAGGTTATGGATTCTTCCAAGGCGTTTTAGTTCTTCATCATTTGCAGACTGCAGCCCAATGCTGATTCTGTTAATGCCGGCTTCATGATATTCTCTTAGTGCTGTGGCATCAGCAGTTCCCGGGTTACACTCAATTGTTATCTCAGCGTTTTCACGAAGGTTGTAGAATTTTTTAAGTATTTTCATAATCTCTACAATGTGCTGTGGATCCACTGATGTGGGCGTTCCGCCTCCGAAGAAAACTGACACCACCTCATAATCCCTGCATTCTTCCGCGCTGGTTTCGATTTCTTTTTTCAAAGCATCAAAATAAAGTGTCTGCTCCTGCCTCCCCTTCGGAAAAGAAAGGAAGTCGCAGTATAAACATTTCTGTATGCAAAATGGTATATGAATATAAATCCCCAGTGTTTTCATGAATTCTCCCCTTATAAACACAGCCCGGATTAAGAGTATCTCTCTTTCTCCGAGCTGTATAAACCTCAAAGTTTATTATCAATTTCCCTCGTCAAGCTTAAGCACGCTAAGAAATGCCTGCTGAGGAATCTCTACGCTACCGATCTGGCGCATCTTCTTTTTTCCTTCCTTCTGTTTTTCAAGAAGCTTTCTCTTACGGCTGATGTCACCACCATAGCACTTCGCAAGTACGTCCTTACGCATTGCCTTAACGGTCTCGCGGGCGATTACCTTTCCTCCGATTGCTGCCTGAATCGGAATCTCAAACAGATGTCTCGGAATTTCACCCTTAAGCTTCTCACACATCTTGCGACCGCGATCGTAAGCACCATCCTTATGAACTATAAATGAGAGTGCATCGACCTGTTCATGGTTGATCAATATATCAAGCTTAACAAGCTCTGACTGTTCATAGCCTTTTATCTCATAGTCAAAGGAAGCATAACCCCTTGATCTTGATTTTAATGCATCAAAGAAGTCATAGATAATCTCATTAAGCGGGAGCTCATACTTAAGAACCGCTCTGGTAGCCTCAATATATTCCGTACTTATGTACTTGCCTCGCCTCTCCTGACAAAGCTGCATGATTGATCCCACATAGTCTGTTGTAACCATGATCTCACCATTTACAATAGGCTCCTCCATGTAATCAATTTCTGCAGGGTCCGGCAGATTGGAAGGATTTGTCAAATCAAACACAGTGCCGTCTGTCTTATGAATCTTGTAAACAACGCTGGGTGCGGTTGTAACAAGATCCAGATTATACTCTCTCTCAAGTCTCTCCTGGATTACTTCAAGATGTAAAAGTCCAAGGAAACCTGCACGGAAACCAAAACCAAGCGCCTGTGATGTCTCAGGTTCATAGAAAAGAGAGGCATCATTTAGCTGCAATTTTTCAAGAGCATCACGAAGCTCGGGATACTTTGCTGTATCTGCAGGATAAAGTCCGCAGTATACCATTGGCATTACCTTCTTATATCCGGGAAGCGCCTCATCACAGGGATTTGCTGCATTTGTAACAGTATCACCAACACGTGCATCCTGAATATTCTTGATGGAAGCAGTGAAATACCCAACACTGCCTGCAGCAAGTTCATCACAGGGAATAAACTGTCCGGGACCAAAATAGCCTACCTCAACAACCTCCCAGGAAGCTCCTGACGCCATACACTTTGCTGTCATTCCCTTTTTCAGAACACCATCTCTGACACGGACAAATACGATGACTCCGCGGTATGAATCATATACTGAATCAAAAATCAGTGCCTTAAGCGGTGCACCGGCATCACCTGTAGGTGCAGGAATTCTGTGAACTACTGACTCGAGCACATCCTCAATTCCTGTTCCAAGCTTAGCTGAAACAAGCGGCGCATCGTGGGCTTCAATACCAATAACATCCTCTATCTCTTCCTTAACCTCATCAGGTCTTGCACTGGGAAGATCAATCTTGTTTATTACAGGAAAAACATCCAAATCATGGTCAAGGGCCAGATAAACATTCGCAAGAGTCTGAGCCTCAACACCCTGAGTCGCGTCAACAACAAGAATCGCGCCATCACAGGCTGCAAGACTTCTTGAAACCTCATATCCAAAGTCCACGTGACCGGGAGTATCTATCATGTTAAAAACATACTCCTCGCCATCCTTCGCCTTATATATCATACGTACAGCCTGAGACTTGATGGTGATTCCTCTCTCACGCTCAATATCCATGTTGTCCAGCACCTGATTCTGCATCTCTCTGCTGGTCAGGACACCTGTAGTCTCAATCATACGATCGGCAAGTGTTGATTTACCGTGATCGATGTGTGCCACTATGCAAAAATTCCTAATTTTACTCTGATCAAATTCTGCCATGTTACTCCAAATTCCATTCTGATAATTCTTAAAACCATTGCCAATATGGCAAACCTTGAATAATGATACCATAACCGCCATATTTTTCACACCTTGTTTTTACTATCTGAGTTTGTAAAGCTAGTCAGTGGCATCAACTTGTGGAAAGCATTTTTGTTAAATCCCTTGACATCGGAAAGGCAAATGTATAAAATATTATGGTGTATGTGGCATTGACTGTCCGTGTCCGGTTTCATAGCCATATAACTTAGATGACAATTCAATCTTTTAGTAATATTTATGGAGGAAGTTATGGCTAATATCAAGTCTGCAAAGAAGAGAATTCTTACAAATCAGAAGAAGGCTGCTAGAAATCAGGCTGTAAAGTCTGGCGTTAAGACAGCAATCAAGAAGGTTAGAACAGCAATCGAGGCTGGCAACAAGGAAGAGGCTGCTAAGGCACTTCTTGCTGCTACATCAGCAATCGACAAGGCTGAGTCAAAGGGCGTATTCAAGAAGAACACAGCTTCTAGAAAAGTTTCACGTCTTGCTCAGGCTGTTAACAAGATTCAGTAAGATAAATAAATATACAATTAAAATACCTCAGATATCTTCTCACCGATATCTGAGGTATTTTTTTGCCCTCATCACACTTCCGGATTGGAAAAATCAATTACAGGGTTAGCAGGTTCTGAAACGTGCTCAAGCTCAATCACATTGAGAAGAGGTCCTACGCCCTGATATTCTGGAACAAGTGCCTTCCTGACTTCTGCAGTAACCTTGATCCACTCTTTTTCTTTAAGCTCGGACGCTTTTTCATACTCACACTTAAAGCCCAAAAACTGCATATCCTCTGCGCAGCAGGTCATAGCCATTCTGCCGGGAACAAAAGCGTTATCAGCCATGTCAAAGGGCTTGGCTACCATGGCAGTAAATCTTACCTTCTTGCCGTCATACCTGTCAACATGCTCAAGCGCATCAAGATAGAACATGCCATATCCAAAGTTGTTAAGCTCAATAGGATCCTGGTTAAGGTCAAAAGGAAGATCCTCATCAAGGGTCACATCAACCTCTCCGTTCATATCCTCAAATATGATATCTGCTTTCTGGTTAATTGCCTTAACATTTCTCTTATAGGTAGCCAGATCCTCTATTCCATCACATCTGTTGAACAGAATAAGCTCTGAATTTCTAAGCTGCTCTGAAAGAAGGGACTTCATATTTGTAAAGTACAGTTCAAAGCTGGAAGCATCAATGATTGTAATCTGCTGCTCCAGTCTCCATGCCTTAGGCAGGCGGAAATTCTTAAAATTCCACATACCGTTATACTCGATAAGCACTCTCTCCGGGTCATATTTTGCCTCAAGTGCCATCATAGTGGCAGGAGTAAAATCCTCCTCATCCTCTATTGTCTCAAGGATTGTATTTGTAGCAGTAAGGAGCTTTTCATCATACTCATTCTCGCCTTCCTCACAGACAATAAGGAGTGTCTGTCCCTTTGTTTTAAAATAGGGCTGAGCCAGAGTATACTTGAAAAAATCTGTCTTACCACTATCTAAAAATCCATTAATTACATATACCGGTTTCATCTTCTTTTCTTTCTTCCTTCCAAACATATAAAAACTGCTCCATGACACATATTTCAGCTCAAATCGACTATAAGTAATAATCTAACATGAAAAAATGATGGGAGCAAAACGATTTTTGCCCCCACCTATTGTTTTAAAGCTTACGTCTAAACAGCTTCTCAAGATTATCCTGATTAAGCTCGGCACCGATTACACAGAATTTACCTGTTACATCAGCAGAACCTTCTCTTACTACAGGCTCTCCGGGAACATAATCAAATTCAATCCAGCCGCCATTTTCATCTGGAACCATACCCTTAGCTCTGAGGACGATACCGAAGTTCTCCTCTTCCTCAAGTCTTCCAAGCATAGCCTCTATCTCTGCCTTACTGTACTTGGCAGGAGTCTCCATGCCCCAGCTGGTAAAGATATCATCAGCATCGTGGTGGTGATGATGATGCTCATGTTCGTCGTGATCGTGGTCATGATGATGCTCATGCTCGTCGTGATCGTGGTCATGATGATGCTCATGTTCGTCGTGGTCGTGGTCATGATGGTGCTCATGCTCGTCGTGATCGTGGTCGTGATGATGCTCATGCTCGTCATGATCGTGGTCGTGATGATGCTCATGCTCGTCATGATCGTGGTCGTGATGATGCTCATGTTCCTCATGATCGTGGTCGTGTTCATCATGGTCGTGATCATGCTTGTGAGCTCTGTAAACTGTAACGCCTTCCTCATCAGTAAACTTCTCTGAGCCATGATCATGATGATGATGGTGCTCATCAGCCTTCGTTGCAAGAACTTCCTTCAAAAGCTCTGCCTCAAGATCGTGGTTGCCTTCAAAGGTATCAAGAACCTCTTTTCCTGAAAGCTCTGCGAGAGGAGTTGTAATGATTGTAGCCTTGGGATTGTGCTCCCTGATAAGCTCCACTGCCTTCTCGATTTTAGCTGCATCAGCCTTATCTGTTCTTGTAAGAAGAATTGTTCCGGCATTTTCAATCTGATTTGTGAAAAACTCACCGAAATTCTTGATGTAGATCTTTGCCTTGCTTACATCAACAACTGTAACTGCGCTGTTCATTGTAAGGTTTTCACTCTCATCAGCAACATTCTGAATAGCTCTCATAACATCAGAAAGCTTGCCTACACCCGAGGGCTCAATGAGAATTCTCTCAGGTGCATAGGTATCCATAACTTCCTTAAGAGATGTACCAAAATCTCCAACAAGTGAACAGCAGATACAACCTGAATTCATCTCTCTGATGTCAATTCCTGACTCCTTAAGGAATCCACCGTCAATACCGATCTCACCAAACTCATTTTCTATAAGTACAGTCTTGGTTCCTGCAAGAGCTTCCTTCAAAAGCTTTTTAATAAGCGTTGTTTTTCCAGCTCCAAGGAAACCGGATATAATATCAATTTTAGTCATTTCTATCACTCTCCGTTCTTTATAATATGGTCTTCATTCAATACTATATATTCTATACTATTAAGTAGTCATCAACGCATATTTTATCGCCAGAGTACAATTACGTCAAGAAAACGTGTTAGCCTTCGCTATTACCGTCATTTGAGGCAGACGCCCCGTTGGTGTTGGCAGCATCTGTATTTCCACCAGTCTCTCCGTTTGCATTTTCACTGTTAACGGTATTGTTTTCACCGGCACTTTCCTCATTATGCTCTTCATTCCTGTCTGAATCCTGCGCTGCAGTCTGTTCAGTACCTTGGTCTGTATTCTGCTCTGTACTTTGGTCTGAGTTCTGCTGAGTATTTCCTTCACTATTTACTTTTGCGTTATCGGCCGTCGTTTCTCCGGAATTCTCCTGATTGCTTATATTAGTAGCTGCTTCTGTATTTGTCTGCTCACTTTCCGTAGAGTCTGCACTTGAAGTACCTGTATTTGAAGCGTCTTCATTTCCAGCGCCTCCATTTGAAGTATCCGAAGCGCCCTGGTTTTCACCATTATTCTGCGCATTTTCATTCTGTGTATTTCCGCTCTCTGCATTTCCATCCTGTGTATTTGACTGTGAATTATCATTCTGCACATCCTCAGAGGTAGCATTTTCACCTGATTTATTATCTTCAGCCCCGTTTTCATTTGAACCGGCTTCTTCAGGTACAGTTTCATCCGCTATTTTGAATTCGAATAATGTCTCATCTGAAATATCATCTTCGGGGTAATTTTCATCAAACAAAACCGCATCTTCATTTTCATCAAACAGGAAAATTTCCTCTTTTATATTAAGTCCCTTAAATGTTGCCATCTTAGATGTTTTAATCAGATTAGGATTGGTATAATGCTTAGGAAAATCTATAATTGCCTTTTCCATGGAACCATTCTTGTAGCCGCACCCTGGTGCGTAATAATCTACAGTGCCTGAATTTTTCGTGCAGGCAAGTCTCTGGTAGGTTGTCTCCACAGTATATTCCCGTCCACCTTTTGCTTCATCAAGAGATGTGGTCCTATGTGTATGTTTTTTATATTCGCTATCCGTCAGTCCTTTGTTACATATCACACATCTGAAAGTTTCTCTCCTGCCCATGCTTGAAGTATTATTATGAAGCTGTTCAAACTGCGGAGTATATACATAGACACTCTCATCGCGGTAGCAGTTCTGTGTATGAACATGTGTTACCGCAATAGTGAAACACCCACCTCTATGATCACAGGTCTCAGCAGAAATATTGTTTTTACCATCTGTATGCTTGTGATACTGATATGTAACCTTCTTAGAATTTATTACATGTGCAGGTATGAGCTTTACAGCCTCAATAAGCTCATCAAATGTGGCATCCTTTGTGGCCTTATAGCCACACAGATCGGACAGTATGGATGCTAGTTTCTTACGATTACTGTCCGAACATTGAAAAACCGAGTTTACCTTGTCAGCAATGTCATTTATCTTCTTGGTATTTGCATCGATCTTGCTGTTGATTGAGCTGATGCTGGTTTTAAGACTACCCACACCGGTGTTTACTGAATTAATATTATTATCAATTCCATTGAGTTTGTCCTTGGAGCTTTCCTGAGCCTTTCTGACTTCATTTACTCCATTGAGGGTGCTCTCAACATTTTCTCCGACTTCACTTACATCCTCGCCTACGCTCTGGACATCTTCACCAACGCTATGAACATCCTCACCAACTTCATTTACTCCATCGCCTACATTATGGACATCCTCACTGACTTTGCTTACTCCGTCCTCTACGTTCTGAACATTCTCGCCGACTTTGCTTACTCCGTCCTCTACGCTCTGAACATTTTCACCGACGCTCTTGACGTTCTCTCCGACTTCATTCACTCCATCTCCAACGCTATGAACATCTTCGCCTACGCTCTTGACATTCTCGCCGACTTCATTTACTCCATCTCCAACGCTATGAACATCCTCACCAACGCTCTTAACGTTCTCTCCGACTTCATTCACTCCATCTCCAACGCTATGAACATCCTCACCGACGCTCTTGACATCCTCGCCGACTTTATTTACTCCGTTCTCTACACTCTGAACATTTTCGCTGACTTTATTTACTCCGTTCTCAACTTCCTTAACGTTCTCGCCGACCTTGCCAACATGTTCCTTTACCTTTTTTACATTATCTGTAGTCTTATTTATGCTCTTTTCTACTTCATTAAGCATGCTGACATATGATGCCTGAGTCTCCTTAAGGTTGTTTTCAAGCTTTGTAAGATTCTCACTTGTGCCGACCTTCTCAAGTGACTTAACGATTGTCTCAAGGTTATTAATGACTTCCTTCTGAGATTCTGTCTGAGTACTTTTCTCACTCTTAAGTGTCTCAATAATTCCGTTAATGTCTGTTCCCGATTTCTCGCAGGTCTTTTTCAGGTCTCCCAGTGCATTTGTGATCTGCGCAAAGCTCTCTTTATCTTTATTGGAGTCTTCACTTCCGCCATTTTTCATGCTTTCGCCAAGCTTCTTAACCTGTTCACCGGTGGATGCAATCTCGGAATGAATTGACTCAAGTTCCTTATCAAGGCCGTTTATCTTCTCTACAACCTTGCTGTTATTTGTAACGGTACTATCACTTTTGTTATTGGTCTTTTCCGTTGAAAGAGTCTTCTCCTCCAAAAGTGCCTTCTCCGTCAGTTCCTTCTGCTCGTTCTGAACAGTCTGAATATCCTTTACAAGCTCCTGACTGCTTGTCACTACCTCATCAAGTTTTTCAAGGTATTCCTGTATTTCATTAAGCTGAGTGCTCGCTTTTTTCTGTACTCCCAGCGAATCCTTTCGAACCTCCTGCTGTGCTGCATCAGCGCTGATAGCCGGAGTAGTCACGTAGACGAATGCTCCGCAAACTATTGTCGCTGCTACCACACCCGCTGCAAGCACAAGGGTGTCATGTCTCTTAAGCTTTTTCAAAAGCTCTCTCATCGAATTATTCTGTTTAATTGGTCTCATAAAAATCTAAAAACCGCCTTTCATAAAAACTTAGGAAAAAATAAATGGAAAATCGTCTCGGAAAAACTCCTGACTTATTGTCGACAGAACGCCGACAAGTTGAGACTATATCACAGCGAAAAAACCATGACAAGAGATTATTTTCAAATTAAGAATATCTTAATATTTAATTCAGGATTTAATTTTTATATCGAAATATTATTACTTGGGCAGAGCATTTTTAATCATAAAAAAACACTACCACCGGCTTATCCAATGATAGTGATTTTTTACATTTCTATTCCACAAAACTAAAACTCAATCCAGACCGAGTGATGTAACCATCTCCTTAATATCCGACAATCTCACGGCAACCATCTCCTTCTTATCCGATCCGCCAACAAGCATGCCCACATAATTGCCGTCTATATCAAACACTCCACCACCGGACATTCCGCTGTGCGCATCACATTTTACATAGACCATATTATAACCATAGTCGTTAACCATAATGTCCGGATTGATGACTCTCCCATAAATATACTTACCACCTATACCTGTACTATTCCCATAATACTCATAGGTCTGAGTTTCCTTGGCATTAACAACATGTTCGGAATCCAATGAAAAAACAACCTCATTTTTCTTTTGATCAAAGTCATTAATAATATTGTAGTCAAGCTGTATCTTTCTCAGTCTTATAAGATTGAAGTCATCTACATCGGCGGTCTTCACGCTTATCACCGCTGCATCATAGTAACCATCTACAACTTCAAGCGTGGCATCAGCAATCGCCCCATTATAAAAAATTACATAGTTACTTTTTTCATCATCCCATTTCTTAACAACATGCTTTGCAGTGATGATTGTAATCTTTTCGTTATTTATGGAAATAATATTCCCGGTTCCATACTCAGAGCCGACCTGAATCTGCACTGTAGCCGGCCGCACACCAAGAGCTGTCTGCATGAGGTTATCCTCTGTCTCAGCCGTAGCTTCCGATACAGGAACAGTGAAGGCATTACAGCTCATCATGTCACGGGCTATCTCATCAGGCATAGGTCCCTGGGCATGTGTCTTTATGGAAAATGCGCCAAGTATAGTAATTATATAAAGTACATAAGACGGCATTTTACAAAAATGCATTACTAATTCTGCCTTTCTCATAGATTGTTGTTTTCCCCCTAGAAAAACGGCTATCTATGAATTGTTTTATAACCACAGTATAGCGGTCAATCGGGAAAAAGTTTTGTAAATCGGAGTGTCGAAATAAAATAATCCAAAAAGAAATGACACAGGATACGCAGGCATCAAAACAGAATAAGCACAGAATAAAACGACAGCAAAAACAGAATAATTACAGGACTTGTTACCAGTTATTTTATGTATGAGCAGGCCTGTAAGCCGGGTTATGTCGAGAATGATCATCTATCTAGGACTGCCGTTGCCGACAGCCTCAAGCGACCCACCTGAAAACGGACCGGGCCGGCCCATAGTTTTCTTTTTGGTCTTGCTTCGGATAGGGTTTACATGGCTACAGATGTTACCATCTGCACGGTGGTCTCTTACACCGCCTTTTCACCCTTACTCATAAAGAGCGGTTGTTTTCTGTTGCACTTTCCCGGGAGTCACCTCCGCCGGACGTTATCCGGTATCCTGCCCTACGAAGCCCGGACTTTCCTCACCCGCGCCCTTTCGGGACCTGCGGCCGCGATCATTTGTCCTGCTCATACATAAGCATTTTATCAGTGTATAAAATTATGTCAAGCCTTGTGTTTTCTGCGGAATTTTATTCCACATTCAAAATTTTTTACTCTGATGGTACATAGTCCAGTGTTACACCCAGGCAGTCAGTATACACAGGCGCAAGCCACAATACTTCATTATTTTTTATTTCAATTGTAGTATCTACATGAGTTTCAACCCCAGTATATTTTTTAACTTCTCCTCTAAACGACTTATTTTCGCTCGATTCATAAAAGATTACAACACTACCAGTTCCGTATATATCCTGAATATGGTATATTCCCGGCGGAAAATCTATTCCTGCCACAAGCCACAGAGATCCTTCTTCACCATGTTCTACCCAATTTGAATTTATATTTTTCACTGAATAGTCAACAACTGGATTATCGCATTCAGGGCCAGCCCAACCAAAAGTATAATGGAGTGGTAACACGTCAGAATCCACAGATGCAGTCTCTACAATCTTATCAGAATAATCACTTATAAACTGTTGTGCAGCCTCAGAAAAATCAAGCCCAAATTCAGCACTCGCTTCAACTGTGACAAACCCCAAGTTGTAATGCCTGTGGTAATTATCCTCATAGATTTCTTTATATTCATAACTTCCTTCTGCATTTCCATCATATTCATCAATTTTTTTTGGACTGTATGAAGTAAAAAAGATATATTCTCCATCTATCCCCATACCTGTAACCCTTACTGCCATGCCATTTAAACATTTCCCGGTTGGAACAAGCTCCACCTGCAATTCTGAGGGCAGATAGAAATGGATCCCCAGAACTGAATCATAGTATTCTGTCAGTTCCATATCTTCCCAAACTTTTTTTGTATCTGACAAGCTCGAATCTTCTTCAGCTATCTCTTTTACCTCAGGCTCCGTAGCGATTTCTTCTGTTGGTTCTATAGTCTCCAAATCAGTGGCAGCCTCTTCATTTTCAGAAACAACTGCCACCTCTTCTTCGCGAGTATTCTCAATATATTTGCGCGTAGCGACTACTCCTACTCCACCTCCAACCAGCGTGGCTACAAGACCACCAATAGCAAGCTTTACTCCTATTCCCATAGCGGAAGCTCCAGCAGTCGTAGCCGTTGCTGATGATGAAGCAGCACCGGTAGCTGTTCCGACTGCAGAAGTCGTTGATGAAGCAGCTGCTGTTGAAGCTACTTTCATGCCACTTTTCGCGAGGGCTGGTTTTAAAGAGTTCCACATAATGCTTTCTGATCCTGCAAGCAATCCGCAGGCATGAACATCCTCACTAAACAGCATTGCCAAAAAGGGCACAACAGCGAAAGGTACCATCTTAAGTCCATTAGCATCAGCATAGGATTTCATCTGCTCATTCATGCTTTTTCTGGCTCTGTTAAGATATGTTTTGACAGTGTTCTCCGGGATTCCCATTGCCTCCGCTATATCCTTTATGGATCTGTCCTCAAAATAAAAAGCGATTAGAGCCATCCTTTGCTTTTCAGGAAGAGTGCTAATATTTTTCAGCAAAAGCCTCTTAAGATTTGCATCTTCTGCTGCCTTTTCCGGCATTTCCATTTTTTCATCCTGAATATTGTCAAAGAAATCTACATCCTCATCAGCACTCTGAGTATCTGACAGAAGATCAACACGATCATCATAACTGTGCGCCAATTCGTGATAGCATATATTTTTCATCCAGGATATAAACTTGTAGGGATCATTGAGCTGATCTATCTTCTTGTAGCAGATTATGTAACTGTTTTGAAGTACATCGCCTGTTTTCTCCCTATCCTTAGCCATAGCTTGAACGTATGCAAACAGCTTCTTGTAGGATAATTTATAGAGTTTCTCAAAAGAAGCTTCATCTCTGTTTTCAATAAAGCTCTTTACCGATTCTATAAGTTCTTCCTGTAAATCAATACTATTTTGTCCCATTTTGATCCTCTTTTACTCATTAAAAGATCTATCTCAGGCAAAAGGAGCCCCCATCTCCTTGTTCTTTCTGGGCTTAATTAATGTATACAAAGCACACGCAATTATCCCTATGACAATGGCGATTGCAATAGCTCCGAAGAAAATTGCATCCCCGACAGGTGCATATTTTGCAGTTTCCCATGATCTCATATGTGCCAACTCTTCATTATGCGATATCACATATTGCTCGATTGTATTTCTAATTTTATCAGTAAAGAACAGAATACTTCCAATAATTATAAGAACATATTTCCATTTCTTAACTGGTTCTGTACGTCTTTCAAAACGTAGAAAAAAGGTCTTTTCATGCATAACACGCCAAATTCCAACAAATACAACAGGACCCGCAAACACGACTGCCAAAAATATGACCATCATTATTATTGTTGGATATGCTGAAAAGACATTAGCCAATATTAAACAAATTACGAAATGAACAACTATCGCCAATGCGATAAGTTCTACTGCGGATTCACTCATTTTAGCTTTTTCAATAGCCTGTTCTTCATTTCCTGTGCGTAGCATCTCATTTATATATGCTCTTTTCCCGGCACGTCTGGCAAAGAAATGGACTACCCTCCTCACTGCCCCTATCATTTCCTTATTGCCTTCTTTAAAAGAATCTTCACAGTTTTGAACAAATCTATCATATCTCTCCTGCGCTGCTTTAGCTTCCTGCTGTGTCTGCATGCTTCCATGATATGAACTCTGCTGTTCTTTATCTTCATCAGGAACAAAATAACCTTGGTTAGTGACATATCCTGATTTCCCTGTTCTCCAATCATATGCTCGCCCGCGTCCACCCGGTCCCGGTGATCCATAAATTTCTACATTCTCATCTGCTTTAAAACTTCCGTTACTCATATTGCAATCTTATCCTTCCTTCACATAAAAATGTAATTGTCTTTTTAAAAGGTTAATTTGCAGCATCCTCTTACAAGAATACTGGCAGCCTAAAAAAGGTATTATTCCTAGTTGAATTGGTTTACTATACTAATGGTTCCAATAGCTCCACTTCCATCCTTCGCAATTGCTTCAACTGTAAAGTCCCCGTTAATACGAGGATAAACAGTGAGAAGACCCTGCTCAGTAATTGTTGCTGGAGCATATACAGGAATATAACTATATGGATTATTTATATTCCACTCCACTTCCTGATTAGTACCCACAGGTAATACTTTTGCTTGAAGCTGAATATTTACAGCATCATAACCAGTAGAAGTTACAGTAATCTGACCATTTCTTACAGTATAGCCCGTGCCTGGAGAAGCTGTTATTCCAATAGAAGTTACCCTGGAAGTTTCTTTGAAAGCTTTACTCAAAACTGTTACTGCCAAGGTGGCTGTTTTTTTGCTTCCATCAGTTGTAGAAACAGTTATGTGAGCTTTTCCTGCTGCCATAGCTGTAACTTTACCATTTGCATCTACTGTTGCTACCTTCTCATAAGAACTCTCGTATTCCAGTTCATTATTGGAAGCATTTGCAGGTGCAATAGTTGGTGTAATTGTATAAGTTTCTCCAACTGTAAGTTCCTTTTCACTCTCTGGAATCGTAACAGATTTAACAGGTTGTCCAAACATAAACTATTATAAAGACCAAACTTCCCACTTTTTTTGCGAGTGGGAAGTCATAGTCATTTTACATCTTGGATTTTACGGATTTTGTTTTACTCCATGATGAATATATCTTTTCACCATTACTCTCGGAATATGCCCTAACCCTCACATAAATCTTTTTTCCTCTATACTTCTTAGGAAGTTTTATCTCCTTTTTGGTTGAATTCTCCTTCACAGTATATTTTTTTGTTTTACTTTTGAAGTTTTTCTTAGTTGAAATCTGAATCTCATAACCAGTTACATCGGAAGCCTTTTTCCACTTAACTGCTAACTTTCCGCCCTTCTTAGCCGTAACACTTGGCTTTTTATTAATAAGAGCAGAGGCATTTTCATCCATATCTACACTATCGCCGATATCAATCTGATATGAAACCTGACTATCATTCCAAGCCCAATTGTATCTTTCAGCATGAATAGTATATGTTCCTGCTGGAAGTTCCTCACTTTTCGTTTCATTGGTAGCTATTAATTCCATCTTACGATTTCCGGATTCATTGAATACTTCTATTGTTGTTGGATATCCCCCAATGTTCTTTATAGTAAGTCTGACCTTTGTTTTTCCATTAAGTTTAACCTTATACCAATCTATAGGATTGTTCTTTCCTAAAATACCATGATATGTCTTGCCTGCAACAATAGGAGTAGCATCTGCTTCAGAGTCATTTCGAGAGCTTGGATCATTATAACTTTCTACAAAAGACTGATAGTTCACATCAGGTTCTATGGTGTTAATTGAAAAGTTTGCTGTGTGATTAAGCCGCCATCTTCCATTAATAATCTTAATATAGTAGTCACCCTTTAGAAGTGCTGTATAATATGTACCTCTTTCAGAGTCCATACAGTACAACTGTTTTACCAAATTATCATTAGAATCATATATGAATGCATCCACATGATCCAGAGTAACACCGAGAATATATGTTTTATCCAAAGTGAATTTGTACCACGTTTCTTGTGAGGTATCATTACTTCCAGTAAAAAAGTGTGACCCATTAGTATTCAGATTATACCTTTCAGCACTATAATCTACCGCTTTTGCCACAAATGGATGCATAGAAAAAATAGCAATAGAAACGAAACATGCAGCCATCATAAGCATGGCATTTTTAATTTTTTTAGACATCCCTATTTTTTGGGCATTTGAATAATAGTTCATTTTATATTTCCCTCCATCTGAAATAAAAACGTTATATAATTTACTAATATCTTTTGTATTTGCTTCTCAGTTAGCTTTTTGGTGACAAATCATTATTCCCATTTAGCAGGATGGAGATGTTCTTCTATAAAACTGTTGAATTCATCTTTATCTGCTTTTTTCATGGACAAAGACCCAAAATCATCTCTATCACATGTAATAGCTATACGCTTACCACTTTCTGCCAGGGCTACATGAAGGGGATTATTTTTCACCCATTCACCTGTGTCGAAGTATAAATCAACACCTTCATCTGTCTTCTCAACTGCGCCAACACCTGTTCCATCGTGATTCAGTGGAAATATCTCAAATCTAAAGTCACTACCTGTAACCTCTAATGCATAATATATGTTCACTCCCTGACTATTCTCATGCGTTCCAATCCAATAGCCATCAACACTTTTACCACCACATGCAGTAAGTGTGAAGCACAAAACTGCCATCATGCATACGCTGATAATCATCTTTTTCATAACATTTTTCATATTTTTTTATTCCTTTCTTTTAACATGTATTTATTTAGTTTATTTTTTCATATGTGTATGTCGTAAGACCATAAGTATCTTCATCTATAACTTTAATTATTTCATCCATGCATGACTCACATACCTTAAAAGTCTTAGTTTCTCCAACGCCCATAACGCTTGTTTTTTCTGTGAAGCGGTACAATTCAGCTGTTTTACCACATGTTTCGCAAGTACCTTTTTTTGCACATCCAACAGTGCAGAATGCAAGCATCAAAACAGTTACAATCGCAATCTTTTTCTTAAGCATTTGCATACTCCTTCATTTTCTTTGAAACTATTATTCCAACGACCAAATTTGCAATCCATACTATAAACATTACAAGAGCCATAAAAAACAGGAATGCGCCTGCATTAGTAAAATCCATGGTCGCTACACCTGCATATCCCGAATCCTGTAATGCTCTGGAGCCTTCAGAAAGAACAAAGCTGCCTCCAAAAAAGACAAATAAGTTAGATATTATTCCAAGTATAGGGATAATCTTTGTATTGATACTTTTATTAACTGTCTTTGCTAACGATCCCAAGATTGTTGCTACCTGTA
Source organism: Butyrivibrio sp. AC2005 (assembly GCF_000424145.1). Taxonomy (GTDB): domain Bacteria; phylum Bacillota; class Clostridia; order Lachnospirales; family Lachnospiraceae; genus Butyrivibrio. Next base: position 15,440 of record NZ_AUJI01000048.1, on the reverse strand, counting down.
CAAGTATTATTATTATTCCTATTACCGGAACTTCCATAAAAGCTCTGCCCATTGAAATTTCATCTTTGTAACCGTAATTATTTGTTGCAATGGCAGGCATAAACCAAAGAATAAAAATGATTATCTGCAAAATTGAAAGAACCAGATATGAAATTGATATCTTATTCCCTGATATATTACTTGCAACCATCTTTGTTGAATTAGACAATTGCGCCTTAATTCCTGTTCCTTCTTGCAGAACTTTCGCTCCACACTTGGGGCAAAACATTGCATCATTTTCCATTTCACTACCACATTTAGCACAGTACATTACTTATACCTTTCCTTCCTATGGAAATATAATTGTTTCTTTTGTATTTGAATTTTTGCCTAGAGCAAGGCTAAAGGCCTATGAGCCATTAGATGTTTTATCGATATTCATTACTTGTTCCCTCCTAAGAAAAATGTTAATAATTAACACCTCTACAGGCTATGATAATATATATATATATTTAGCAAGAATATTTTAATTTATGATTTCACTTTTTTCTCAAAACATCTGTAACTTTAGGAATCATTCTTTTAATTAGTCTGTTACCTCTGTGAATTTTCCCCTTTCGTATCAGCTCCATCCATCCCTGATTTAATTCCGTAAGCATATTTTTCCTGCCTTTCATTTCGTCTTATAATACTTAGAGGGATCTAAATCCAAAAAGGTTTCACTTTTTTTGAAAATTTTTTAAAAAAATTTTTTCGCCATTTTTTTAACGAAAATTTGCATAAAAAAAGCTGCCATGCAGACAGTATTGCCTTTATGACAGCTTCCCTTTTATGATTTTGTTTCTTCTACTTTTTTAATAATTTCAGCGTTTTCTTTCTCTATATCAGAAAGAACATTGTTTCCAAATTTGTCAAACTCGTCTGGTTCGTACTGAGCTCTGTACCAGGATTTATTATCAAAGTACCTCTGAAGTTCAGTATCCTGGAATTTGCGACCATATCTTGCATAAATCTCATTTCTGGCAATTCGCAATTCCTCAGCAGAAAACTTCCTAAGCTCTGCCTCACTGTAGAGCCTGACATTACTCTCAGGAAGCAGGTAATCAGAGTTCTCCGATAAGTCATTTTCCATTCCAATGGATGAATTAAACTCCGCGCCAGGACCTGTTGCATTGTTTGCAGAGGCTAAAACGGTACTACCTGTATCATCTGAAGGCTGTGAACTTCTAAGAAATGAATCCACCGAGCCATTAGACTGCCCCTCCTGGGAATCGGCAACTGCTGTACTATTAGCATAGCCATTTTCCAAAGCTGCTTCATCAACGTTTTCCTGCTTTGCATCTTCCTGTAATATGTCAGCTTCATTTTCCGAATTGCCACCAAACAATGCTGACAAAGCATTTTCACCCTCTCCGTTTTCAGTTTCTTTATTTTCCTCGGAGGTCTCAACATCAGCCACTTTATTCTTCTCCATATGAAGGACGAAGTAAGCAGCACCACCGGCACTTATAATAAAGCATAGCGCTATCACTGACACCAAAAGCGGAACTCTGGATTTCTTTTTAGGAGCATTCTCAATCAGAACACTTTCAGTACTTTTGGAACCATATATCTTTTTCCCACATTTAGGACAAAAAGTAGCAGAATCATCAATAGAACTACCACAGTATATACAAAACATATCTCTATCCCTCTTTAAAAACCTCTTTATTCAGCAACAAAACTCTCATATGAATATCTGTCTCTCCCACTTTCTATAGAAACCTTTTTAAATCACTCTGCCACCTTTGTTCCACAACCTGTACAGAATACAGCATCTTCACTCAACTGTTTTCCACAGTTAGGACAAACTTTTCCTGTTGCAGGAGCAACAGGTGCTGGCTCTGACTTCTGAATCTTTTCGCCGCATGCTGTGCAAAATGCAGCTCCCTTGGGAAGCAGTTTACCGCATTTAGGGCAAAGGCTCTCGCCTTTAAGATCACGAATCTTTTCAAAATTATCAAGCTTAGTCTGCTCAAAATTCTTAATATCTACTACCAACTGACAAAGACCTGTCCAAAGAGTATCTGAAATCTCAGCAGGACTTGACGCATTCTGGATATCTTCCAAAGACATTTTTTCAAATAATGCATCATAAACGCTAATTCCTATCTGCTTTTTTGTTGCAGCAATCCTCTTATCAAGATTGTTGTTCTCATTTGTCAAATTGACTACATTAGCCATATCCTTAGTTTTCTGTACAGCATCCTGGCTACCCTTAGAAATCTTTTCACCTAACTCTTCAAAAAAAGCCATTTTCCGTTCTCCTTCTTAATATTGTTTAATTTATTAAACTGTTATATAAAAAATCGCTAATACAATTTTATCCAAATCACAATCATATACAAGTGCCATTTTAACATTTTTAATCATTTTATAATTGTATGCGCGTAATTTTTCTTTCTTCCTTCTTGTAATTTGCCCAAGAAGTCTGTTACCTCTGTGAATTCTTCCTTTTCGTATTAGCTCATTCCATCCCTGATCTAATTCCTTAAGCATGGCTTTCTACCTGCCCTTCTTTTTTGTCTTATACTACTTAGAGGGGATAGGATTCAAAAAGGTTTCACTTTTTCTAAAAAAAAAAATTAAAAAAACTTTTTTAGTACTATTGATTTCCCCAAGCACTACACCAACCCTAATCTTCTGGCTACCTCAATGGTATCAGACTTCCATGGACTTAATATAAGTGAGGAAATTTTCAATTTCGACGAGGGTGAAGAATTCATTTCTGAGGATTATGAAGCAGATGATGAAATCTTCGATGAAAGCGATCAAGACATAAATTATGAAAGTCAGGACGAAATGCCAGAAGAGGAACAAGCAGAACCTTCAGATAATAATCCTTCAGAAGAAGCTATCTCAGATAATGTGGCTCCAGAAGAAAATACACCTACACCTGAAACCACTAACGAGAATACTGATGAAAATTCTGATGTGACTTCTGATGAAAATTCTGGCGAAAACAATGATGTAAATTCTGAAGCGCCAGAAGATACTACAGTTGACGACAATAGCAACACCACTGAAGATTCTGAAATTACAGAAATTACAGCCAGTGATGATACTGCCGCAGAATAACATATAAGCCCCTTGCCTCATTAGAGGCAGGGGGCTTTTCATATCAAACCTTAAAGCAGCTTCCGCCAACAAACTCTCTCGTAAGAGAATTCTTTGGAAGTGTCTGCGAGTCAACCGCAACAAAGTAGTCCAGGAACTTCAGAAGTCTCTTCGCTTCGAAGTATTCAGGCTCGTCCTGTTGTATTGCAAAAAGGAGCGGCTCTGCATATTGCTTCAAAACTGCAAGCTCATAAATCTGAGCGGAGTTGAACATCTCATCTGCACCCTCCTGGAAGGGGAAGATATTCTGGTGCTCACCTCTTCTTACGGAATCCCACATTGCGATAGTGTGCTTTGCTGAAGCTCCGCGGGTTCTGGCATCGCGGACAATACGTCTTATAAGTCGTCCATCGGTTGTAGGAATTCTGTTGTGCGCATCTACGCTAAGTGTGGTAAGTGCACTTATATATATCTTAAACTTGGACTCTGCCGGAAGTGCATAGCTCATCTTCTCGTTAAGTCCATGGATTCCCTCGATAACAAGAACATCACCGGACTTAAGCTGGAGGTAATCTCCATTCATCTCACGCTTACCTGAAACGAAATTAAAGGTAGGCATCTCAACCCTCTCGCCATTAAGAAGAGCCACCATATCCTTATTAAACTGCTCCACATCAAGAGCCTCGAGACACTCAAAGTTGTAGCTTCCGTCCTCATTAAGAGGAGTATCAACCCGATCCACGAAGTAGTTATCAAGACTTATAGGATGAGGATTTAGTCCATAGGTGCGCATCTGGATCGAAAGTCTGTTAGCAAAGGAAGTTTTTCCTGAGGAGCTCGGTCCTGCGATCATTACAAACCTTACATCCTTACGCTCGTAAATCTTTTGCGCTATCTCACCTATACGGCGCTCCTGCAAAGCCTCCTGCACAAGCATAAGGTTACTGAACTCGCCTCTGCAGATAGCATCATTAAGATCACCAACAGTATCTATGCCCATCATCTGTCCCCACTGTGTGGAACGAACCATCTCGTTAAAGAGCTTCTCTCTGGGCTCGCTATCCGTAATCTCATCAGGATGCCTTCTGGAAGGAAGGTGGAGAAGCAGTCCATCATGATATTTTTCAACCCTGAACCACTTTACATATGAGGTGTTGGGAAGCATATATCCATAAAAATAGTCGCTGAAATCATCGAGCTTATAGACATTTACTTCAGAACTTCTTCTATATCGAAGGAGCCTTATCTTGTCATCAAGGCCTTCTTTTCTGAAAATATCAACAGCATCTGCAAGAGGATAGCCCTTCTTGAAAATCGGTATCTCCTGCTTTACCATTTCCTCCATGCGTTTCTGAACGCCCTGGGCAAATTCCTCTGTAACAGGAAAATCACTTCTGACATTGCAGAAGAAGGCATTACCTATTTTGTACTCAACCTTGGTATAGGCAGGCTTATCACCGGCTACATCACGGACAGCCTTAATAAGCATCATAAGAGCTGTTCTGGTATAGGTGTTATTACCTATCTCATCGGCAGTAGTGATAAAGGAAAGCTTCTCATCTCTGTCCACCTTCTTCATCAGCTCGCGGATTCTCGTTCCATATATTACTGCCACAATCTGATTATCAAACCTGTCCTGATAATCCTTTGCGATCGTTTCAAAGGTTGTACCCTTTTCGTATTCTCTCTCTTCACCTTCAATAATAAGCTTTGGCATAACATGACCTCCATGGTGATTATTAAAAAAACAGTATTACATCGAAAGAACGATTGTAATATCGTTTATTTTATCCATAATATCATGCATTCTTTCCGTATGCTCATTTTCAGATAATTTTAATAAAATGCCCTCGAGAATCTCCTTCTCATGGGTCAGGTATTTTTTGAGAGTTTCATCCTTTTTAAGAATAAGAGACGGTCCAAAGCGGTCACAGATCCTTATGGCGTCAGCTTCGCTCACATCACCAAGTTCGCGGATAGCTCTGTCATAGAGGTCATTATTATCGTCGTCACTTACTCTTACGCTCATGGCGACATAGTATTTTCCCTCTTCAAAAATCTCTGCCTCATCCTCTATGAAAAAGTGCTCACTTCTCAGATATTCTCTGAAAAGCCGAAGGTCTGACTGGGGCTGTAGAACCATTCTTTTTACGCCCTTTTTGCGGGGCTGTCCGTCTTCTATAATTCTTTTCATGAGTAGTCCGCCCATTCCGGCACAGACTATTACTTCCGCTTCTCCTTCGGAAAGCTTCTCCATTCCGTTTGAAAGACGGGTCTCAATTTTGTTCTCGAGGCCAAATTCTCTTATATGTTCATCTGCTCTTTCAAGGGGGCCCTTATTTATGTCCATTGCTATGACTTTTTCGCACGCCCCCGAATTAATAAGATAAATCGGAACGAATCCATGATCCGTCCCGATATCACAGACGCTTGCAGCGCTCCTTACGAGCCCTGCAACTGCGCCTAATCTTTCTGATAAAACTACATTTTTCATAGTATTAGTCCAGATAATCCTTAAGTTTTCTGCTGCGGCTGGGATGACGAAGCTTACGAAGTGCCTTGGCTTCGATCTGTCTTATACGCTCACGTGTTACGTTGAACTCCTTACCAACCTCTTCAAGTGTTCTTGCTCTTCCGTCATCAAGACCGAATCTGAGGCGGAGAACCTTCTGCTCACGCTCTGTAAGAGTACCGAGCACTTCAACGAGCTGCTCCTTAAGAAGTGTAAATGCAGCTGCATCAGCAGGTACAGGAACATTGTCGTCCTGAATGAAATCACCAAGATGTGAATCTTCCTCTTCACCGATAGGTGTCTCAAGTGAAACAGGCTCCTGAGAAATTTTCAGAATTTCTCTTACTCTCTCTACCGGAATGCCCATCTCCTTGGCAATCTCTTCCGGAGTGGGTTCACGGCCTAATTCCTGAAGCAACTGTCTGCTGATACGGATGAGCTTATTGATAGTCTCAACCATATGTACAGGAATACGAATTGTTCTGGCCTGATCGGCAATAGCACGGGTGATAGCCTGTCTGATCCACCATGTAGCGTAGGTTGAGAACTTAAAGCCCTTACGGAAATCGAACTTCTCAACAGCCTTGATAAGACCAAGGTTACCTTCCTGGATAAGGTCAAGGAAAAGCATTCCTCTGCCCACATATCTCTTCGCAATACTTACAACAAGACGAAGGTTGGCTTCTGCAAGGCGCTTCTTTGCCTCATTTCCCATGTAGGAAACGCTATGAAGCTTCTTCTCATCATAATCCTTAACGCGCTCGTAGGCATCCTGCTCTTCTTCCTTGACATCAAGGCCTTCGATACCACCATTTGCAAGGATGCGCTCAGCCATCATACCATCTTCCATCTGCTGTGCAAGATTAATTTCCTGCTCAGCTGTAAGAAGCGGAACCTTACCGATCTCCTTAAGGTACATACGTACCGGATCCTCGATACTGATTCCATCCGGAACTGACAGGTCGATATTCTCCATATCAACCTCATCCTCGTCGCCAAGAACAACACCGTCATCATCAGGAATATCAACGTCAACATCTTCTTCCATTCTGATGATATCGATTCCGGCGCTCTCAAGCTGCTCAAGAACCTTATCAAGGTTATCCTCATCAAGGTTAAGATCCTTCATGAAATCACTTATCTCATTGTAATCAAGTGTATTCTGTTTTTTCTTTCCAAGAGCAAGAAGATCTCTGATCTTCTGGAGGAACTTCTCTCTTGTCTCCTCATCGAGATCAGCGGAAGACTCGGGTGTCTTAGCAGCTGTATCAGCCTTCTTGCCGGCAGCCTTAGCTGTTTTAGCCTTCTCTTCCTTCTTGGCTGCAGTCTTTTCGGTCGTCTTCTTCTCAGTGGTTTTCTTTTCTGCAGGCTTTTTCTCAGCTGTCTTTGAAGCTGTTTCTTTCTTCTCTGCTGTCTTATTATTATCGGCAGCTGTAGTTATTATTATTTTTGATTTCTTGCTTTCTGTCTTCTTTGCTGTCTCCTTCTTTGCAGGAGCCTTTTTCTCGGTTGTCTTCTTTGCAGCCTCCTTCTCTGTTGCCTTTGCAGTTGTCTTCTTTTCTGTGTCCTTCTCTGCTGCCTTGCTTGTCTTCTTCTCTGCCACTTTTATTTTCTTCCTTTCTATTGTATTACGCGTCCAGAATTATCTTTGCTCTCGAGAGTTCCTCTAAGGTTCTCTTACCTTCAAGTGTAAAGTTCCACCTCTCAGGTGCATCACTTGCCATATTCGAGAGCTTTTTCTCGTAGCCTGACTTCTTTATATCATAGAGAATATCGCGCATTGCTTTTTCACGTTCATCTTTTGTTTCCACCTTAACAAGGTTAGTGTTAAAAAGTTCTGCGACTTCTCTTTGCTGTTCTTCATCCGTAAAATGGTTCATGACCTTTGCAGGATCAAAGCTACCGTCATCCATTCCCTTCCACAACTCATCCGCTATGCTTCTGTACATGTCATCTGAAAAATCTTCAGGATTTATCCACTTTTTCACCGTAGAAAAAACCTTCGGCTCATCTGCAAGCCACGTTATTAAAAGTCGCTGCGGTTTTCTTGACGGATCCTCCTTGATGACTCCGGCTGCCTTTATGGGCTTTGGTGCGGCTTTAGTTTTTACTATTCCGCCCTCAGCTGCAAGACTCGCCACAAGCTTGTGCAGGTCATCAGCGCTTATCATGTACCTCTGCGCTACGGCTTCCAGGTAGTTTTCCCTCTCAACCGCTTCCGTAAATTCGCAGAGCTTTTTACCGATAAACCTGTGAAACTCGGTCTTCTCAGCGGGATCGCTCATGTCGAATTCCTTCTGCTTTACTGATATCTCGAAGAAAAACGGATTTTCGGCCTTTTTGATTCTCTCCTCAAAGGCTTCCCTTCCTTCATTTTTTATGAATTCATCTGGGTCCTTATAGGGCTTTAGGTTCAAAACCTTGCCTTTTAAGCCTGCACCTTTAAGTATCTCAATCCCCCTCAGGGCGGCGCTTGTTCCGGCTCCGTCGCTATCGTAGGAGAGGATTACCAGGTCGGTATACCGCTTCAAAAGGTTCGCCTGCTGGGGCGTAAATGCTGTTCCAAGCGAAGCCACCGCCATTCCGAAGCCTGCCTGGTGCATGGCTATAACATCCATGTAGCCCTCGCAGATTATGATGTAACCCGCTCTGGCATTTTTGGCATAATTCAGTCCGAACAGATTGCGACTCTTGTCGAAAACCATGGTCTCCGGTGAGTTCAGGTATTTGGGCTTTCCATCTCCCATTACTCGTCCGCCGAAGCCTATCACCTTGGAATTCGCATCCAGTATGGGGAACATTACTCTGTTCCAGAATTTGTCGTGTGTTCCGAATTTTTCATCGTGTGATGCAAGGCCTGCCTCGATTATGGTCGCATCCTTGTACCCCTTACTACGCAGATATTTGACCAGGTCGTCACTTGTCACATTGGCAAATCCAAGTCCGAATTTCTTTATCGTCTCATCGGATAAAGCCCTGTCCCTGAAGTATTTAAGTCCCTTTTCTCCGGCAGGAGTTTTCAGCTGATAAACATAGTACTTTGCAGCCTCCTTGTTTATCTCGAGCATGGTCTGACGCTTGTCACGCATCATTTTGGCCTGAGGCGATTCATCCTCCTCAGGAAGCTTTACACCTGCTCTTTCCGCCAGGGTTTTCATGGCTTCTCCAAATGTTAAGTTGTCATATTTCATTAAAAAGGAAAAGACGTTACCTCCAACCCTGCATCCAAAGCAGTAAAACATCTGCTTTGAGGGCGATACACTGAAGGATGGCGACTTTTCATTATGAAAAGGACATAGTCCCACGTAGTTGGCACCCGACCGCTTAAGGCTCACATACTGGCCTATAATGTCAACGATGTCACTGCGGGATCTGACCTCCTCGATGATCTCATCTGAATATCTCATGTTACATACCTGTTATACTATTAAACACCCCTCATCCGGCGCTTCGCGCCACCTTGTCTCCGCTCCGCTTCGGTCCGCGCAAAGCCATCGTCCCCCGGACGATGTGCGCCCCAGAGGGGGAAGGCTTTTGTTTATATTGCACTTCACTTATATTTGAGTAGACTTCAGTTTATAACACTTCCCAACTCTTAGGGACAAAGTACTGGTGAAATTTTGCTATAGCGAAGCGGTCTGTCATTGAGCTTATAAAATCACATACCAGCTTTTCCTTGGGCTGCGTATCACGCATCCTTGTGAGGTAATCGGGCAACAGATCGTCGTGATCCATGTAGTACTGGTAGAGTATTTTTATAAGATTCTCCGCTTTTCCCTCCTGTCCTTTTGCAACAGGATTGGTGTAGACACTCTCAAACATGAAGGTTCTGAGTGCCATAAGCGCATCCCAGACCTCATCCGACATCATAATGTCATTGCGTCCGGAGCTGGTCTCGACAATATCATGAATAAAAGTGTCGAGCCATTCGCCGTTTGAGTGTCCGATAACTTTGCAGATTCTCTCTGGGACATCTGATTCCTTAAGGATTCCGCCTCTGATGGCATCATCCATATCGTGATGAATGTAGGCGATTTTATCAGAGAGCCTGACTACTCTGCCCTCAAGTGTAAGCGGTGTAAGATCCATCTCGTGATTGATTATCCCGTCCTTAACTTCAAAGGTAAGATTCAGTCCCTGCCCGTCCTTCTCAAGTATCTCGACTGTTCGAAGGCTCTGCTCGTTGTGTCTGAAACCGAAGGGACAGACCTCATTAAGAGCTCTCTCACCCGCATGTCCGAAAGGAGTATGTCCTAGATCATGGCCAAAAGCAATAGCCTCCGCAAGATCCTCGTTGAGCTTAAGAGCTCTGGCGATGGTCCTGGCGTTCTGGGCGACCTCAAGGGTATGAGTCATTCTCGTCCTGTAGTGGTCACCGTCCGGTGTCAGGAATACCTGCGTCTTATCCTTAAGTCTGCGAAAAGACTTTGAATACAGGATTCTGTCCCTGTCTCTCTGAAAACAGGGGCGAATATCACAGGGTTCCTCTTCATTTTCCCTTCCTCTGGAATTCATGCTGAGTGTTGCATATGGACTTAAGTTTAGTCTTTCTCTGTTTTCTAAGCTTTCCCTTATTTTCATACAAAACTCCTCACCTTAATAATATTCTGCGTTTTTTTTGCATTTCCTTTTATATTTATGCAAATTTTTCCCCGAAATATGATTTTCCTAAAATAATAGGAGCTGTGCACCAAAAACAGTGCAACAGCTCCCACATAGTTAACTCCAATTACCCGACTCGAATTGCGCATTAATCCAAGCGATGGCCTCTTCGAAGCCCTCCTCGGTTATCTCGAATTTCTCTGATATTTTCTTTTCATCCTCTGTATCAAAATAGCTGTAGGGCTCAGGCCACACTGTAGCCATAAGTCTCGCTTCAGGGTCTCTTTTATCAACCGGTGTAAAGAACACGTTTTCAAGAGGTTCCCGCGCAAGGCGATAGCGCATTCCCTTGTAGCTGCCAAAGAATGCTTCGCCGTATTCGTAATGTCTCAGGTTGAAGAAGGTCTGCTTTTCAATTGCCATAATAGCTCCAAATTAATATGTATACTTGCCTGTATCCTTGTGGTTAACAACGTAATATGCCGTGTTTTCCTCAGGCTTTAAGTATATCTGGAGTTCCTTGATATCAGCCATCTTGTGACCTGCAGCAACATACTGCTCACGGATAATCTGCGCGATATCCTCAGTCCTTACCTCATAATCGTTGAACTGAATGAAAAATTCAGTTTTTGATGCCTTCTTGGCATTGCTCTCGGAAATATCCTTGGTTGCTGCCTTTACAGCATCAGCAGCCTTTTCACTCTGCTCCTTAAGCACCTTGGTTGCGGGAGCAGTTCTCTTTTTAACCTCATTGATAACAGGCTCTGCCTTCTCCATCACATCCTTAATAACAGGGCCGCTCTTCTCCTTAACCTCGTCAAGCATAGGCTCAGCCTTTTCCTTAGCCTTCTCAATGATGGGTTCAGCCTTTTCCACATAAGGCTTTGCTGCCTCCCCAACATTCTTTGCAAGATCCATGATTTTGTCTGTTGCTGTCTTCTTTGCCATTTTTCATACCCTCCCGTAATTATCTGAATTTTTTCATAAAGGTTGCCAAAGGACCAACCGCATCCTGAAGATCCTTTATTCCATTATTCAATCCATCAAAATCTATACCTGCCATTTTCTCAAGTGAATCTGTGATTTTCTCACTATTTTGAGTAATAAGTGAGTTCATCTCATCACTGGTACTTGTAAGTGAATTGGCCATTTCATCGAGCTCATCCATTGTGGACTGAGCCTTTTTAAAGGACTCCTGAGCTTTGGCGATTGTCTCCTGCGCAGCTTCTGCTGCCTTATTGACCTTATCCACGGTACTGATCACCCTTGGCACCAGCAGGAAAAATGTAAACACCAGCCCTAACATTATAATAACCACACATAATGTTCTGAATTTCTGAAGTTTTAAACTCTTTTCCGAATTCTCTGCTATTTTTCTAAGAAGCTCTTCGTTCTCCATGCTCAACCCCCTTCACCTATCCTTGATCTATACCCATAGCCACGCAATGGCAGATATATAGATAAGTATAATCTCCTAACCTGTAAGATGCAATTGACTTCTCACCTTTATCCCAAAAGGATTTATGCAGTTTCAGCCGCAGATATGTATATCAGAAATATGCAGTTCTCGGACGAGGAGATGGTTTTCAAAATTTTATAAAAAGCAGATATCGACTGCCCCGAACAAAGTGAGAGGAGATATCTGCTTTTTTAATAATTTTAGAAAACCACGACGCAGACGTAAACGCATATTTCTGATATACATATCTGCGGCGTAGCTCTTAAATCTTTTTGATACATATTTTCGTAATTTTTTATGCAAATTTAAGGATATACATACAGATTTTTATTAGTATTTGTGCTAACTTTAAAATTGATATAATAATAAGTTTTTTGTTTCCTTTACCTATTTAAGGAGGCCTTTATGAGCGAAAAACCCTTAAAAATCCGTCGGAGCGGAAAAATCAGGAACAGGCTGCTTATCTACATCGTTCCTATAGTAGTAATCATGATTGCTGCTATCGTTCTTATCGCTACAACCTTGTCCAAAAAGCGCATGACTGAGCTTGCTACTTCCAACCTCAATTCCTCAATTTCCAACCAGGCGAACAACATCGAATCATGGCTGAATGAAAATCTCGAATTTTTCAAAACAGCCAAGCAAGGTATCGAGGGCTTAAATCCTAACGAGGAGCAGCTCCAGAAAATCCTTGACTCCTACTATGATTTCAACAGCAACGCCCCGGAGGGTCTTCACATAGCAACCTCCGAAGGCGAATTTATAAAGCCTACCAAGTCAGAGCTTGAAGAAGCCGATCCCACAAGCTCAACCTGGTACAAGCAAGGACTTAGCAGAGCAAATATGCAGTATGGAACAGCTTACAAAAACGCTGAGGGCAAAAACGTTGTCAGCGCAGCTGCCATTATTAATTATGGTGATGATTCCATAAAGGTTATCTCTGCGGACGTTACTCTTGAAAAAATCAGTATCATCGTTAACTCCGGTGTAAAGATGGAGAAGGCAAGTTCCTTCCTTGTAGATACTAACGACAACACCATCCTTGCTCACAGAGATACATCACTTGTTTCCACAACACTTAGCACAGATAACAGCAACAAACTCCTTAGCAGTATAGCCAAGGCTATAAATGATGGCGATTATACCACCCAGGATATTGGCGCATATGTTGTAGCCTTCCAGGAAATCAAGGGAACTGACTGGGTTCTCGTTTCATACATTGCAGAAGACGTTATCATGGCAAGCGTGCAGGAGCTTGGTAATTACCTCATTATCACCGGCGTTGTATCCGTTATTGTTATCATTCTCCTTATCATCTTTGTTGTAAGCAGAGTTATCGCTCCTCTTGCCGGAATTACAAAGAGCATCCATGCAATGAGCGAAGGCGACTTCACTATAAACGTTCAGCAGGAAAGCAATGATGAAATTGGTGTAATGAGCAGTAAGATTGCTGAATTCGTCGAGAGCATGAGGCATATGCTCTCCAGCATCAGCGAAGAATCCGAAAAGCTCAAACAGGAATCCGAAACCTCCGATTCCGTATCAAAGGACATGTTCAATGCATCACAGTCTCAGGCTGAAGCAATGCAGCAGCTGAACGACACCGTTGACCAGCTGGCCGTTGCAGTAGGCGACATCGCCAATAATGCAACAACACTTGCAACCGTTGTTGCCGACACACGTGATAATTCACAAAAAGCTGATGAGGCCATGAAGGAAACCGTTAAGATTTCCCAGAAGGGCCGCGAAGATATGGAAAAGCTCTCCCACGCAATGGATGGAATCCAGACCGCAAACAGCAAGCTTGTTGATGCTATCAACGAAGTAGGAACAGCTTCAGAAGAAATCACAAATATCGTAAGCATGATCGCTGAAATCGCTGAAGAGACCAACCTCCTCTCTCTCAACGCTTCCATTGAAGCTGCCCGGGCAGGAGAAGCAGGTAAGGGCTTTGCGGTAGTTGCGACTCAGATAGGAAAACTGGCCCAGACCAGTTCCGAGAGTGCCACCAATATTTCCAACCTCATCGAAGAGGTTCACAGACTTATTGATGAAGCAGTCGGACAGGCCAATGCCAGTGCTGAAAGCATCGAGAAAAACAGTGAACTTATACATGTTGCGGTTGATACCTTTGATCAGATTTATGAAAATATCCAGGCTTCCAACGCCTGCATAGAGGATATGATCAGAGACGTTGAAAAGGTAGATGACGTAGCAACCAACGTAGCTGCCATTTCCGAGGAACAGGCAGCCAGCGCTGATGAGATACTGGCAACCTCACAGAACATGGTTGAACAGGCTAAGACCATTTCCAGGAACAGTGAAGATGTGGCTAACAACTCCCACGAGCTTGCAAACACGTCTGACACTCTTACTTCCCATGTTCAACAGTTTAAGATTTAAGAGGAGGTCTTATCGTGAAGAAGAATATTTTTACTAAAATAATTAGTCTTGCAGCGGTGGTTATACTGACTGCATTTACCATCGCAGGATGCGGCGGTGCTTCTTCAGGCGGTAGCGGTTCTACCACAAACGGTTCCGGCGTCAAGGTATTTTTCTCAACCATTACCCTTGATGACTTCAAGGAACTCGTTATGAACTCCGTTGTTGAAGCGGGCAAAAAAACCGGTGTCACCGTAGACCTCGGAACCCCCTGCGCTACAGTTGATGAACAGGTTGAGCAGATTAGCGCAGCTGCTGCCAAGGGATACAATGCCATTATCTGCAATCCCGTAGATACCGATACAGCGCTGCAGCTTGAAATTGCAGCAGGTGATATTCCCATAATTTTCACCAACTCACAGCCCAGCGAGGATCATCTTTCCCCGGATAAGTACATCTATGTTGGAAGTTATGAAATTGATGCCGGTATGATGCAGGCAGAGTACGTATGGAACAAGCTTGGAAAACCGGGTTCAATAAACGTTGTCATCTTCCAGGGACAGCCCGGACATCCTGCAGCTATCAACAGAACCAAGGCTGTTAAGAAATACTTTAAGGATAACGGCATCAATGCCAACTATGTATTTAACGACACCGCCTACTGGGATACGGAAAAAGCTGCTGAAGGCTTCAAGACTTTTATAAAAACCGGTCAGCCCTATGACTGTGTAATCTGCAACAACGACTCCATGGCTCTCGGTGTTGTTCAGGCAATGCAGGAGCTCGGAATCGATACCTCACAGGTTCCTGTTGTAGGTATCGATGCCACTGTGGACGGATGCCAGTCCATCCTCGATGGTGGAATGCAGTTTACGGTTTATCAGTCAGCATCCGGTCAGGGCGCAGCCTGCATTGAAGCAGCAATCGCCCTCGCAAAGCAAGGTACCATCAAGGATGTAGAGTATGTCACAGATAACCACATGTATGTGTGGGTACCTTTCTCACCCGTAGATAAATCCAATGCGGCTTCAATTAATTAAAGAACGCAAGCCATTTTTTCTCCTTGGGGGCTGTCGCACTAAGAATTAGTGCGAGGCCCCTTTTTAGTGCTAAAAGTCTTGATTAACACAAAGACCAGGCTTCGAAAAGCCTGGTCTTTGCTGTAAAATATATTTATGCTACTAAATAAAATCTTACAAGGAAATTATAGCCTTTCTTCCTTAAATCATCAAATAAAACTTCCGCTCGACATAGACCTATCAGTAGCAGATGACGATCCGGTACGCCTGGTAAGCGCATTCGTGGAGGAGATGGACCTTTCTGATCTTTATGCAACATATGAAAGAATCAGAAAAGGCCAGGCAACGCCCCGTCATATGATGAAGATAGCAGTCTATGCAGCAATGAACA
>NZ_AUJI01000047.1:14626-35089 GCF_000424145.1 Butyrivibrio sp. AC2005 | reverse complement strand
ATCACTATATATTAAAGAATAAAATTTGACAAAAAAATACAGACCAGATGTGGTCTGCAACTATTTTTGATATGATTTAGGTGTCAAACTCCCGCGAATGGGCGAGGAGACTTTTTTATACTACGAGTATAATAGACAGCTAAGTATATCGGTGTTACTATACGATATAGAAAGAGAGAAGCGGAGCAAACAAAAGGTTCCCGGAAAGGAAAAAAGAGACATGACAACAATGAATCGCATGTATTACCTGAATAGTGAAAGTTATGAATCATCACTCCAGTATAAATCTGAGTGGGGATTTGATTTCATGCGATCATATAAAGATAGGCAAATGCGAGAAAATGTTGTTTTGAAAAGGATCCAAAGACGATAGGATCGTAGCAGATAGATAAACATGTTTTGCGTACCGCTTACCTTTAATGAGGCAAGCGGTATTTTTTTACAGAGTTGGCTCAATTGGTACAGCAGCGGTCCTGAAAACCGCAATCCTGAAAAGGTATCTGGGTTCGAATCCCAGGCTCTGCGCTAAAGACTCATGGTGTAATTGGCAGCACAGCAGTCTCCAAAACTGTTGGTTCGGGTTCAAGTCCTGGTGGGTCTGCTATGCACGAGTGGCGAAATTGGTATACGCACCTGACTTAGGATCAGACGCATTTAAGCATGTGGGTTCGAGTCCCACCTCGTGTACTTAGTTGATAAATAAGCTCAAATACGCATGAGCAGAAAGGAGTACAACATGGTTACTATACCTGCCATTGATATGGTGGCAACCGGAAAAAACATAGCAAAGTTACGTCAGGATGCCGGATTGTCTGTTAAGGATTTACAGATGTTATTTGGCTTTACGACTCCGCAGGCCATATACAAATGGCAGCACGGAACAGCGATTCCAACAGTAGATAACTTAGTGATTTTATCTGTGGTATTTGGCGTTCCTATGGATGACATTATTGTTATTGATACCGGTATTCAGGTGCAAATCAGCGCTTGATATTAAAAATAATGGAGCTGTGAGTAAACATGGCTCCGCACATGGTCCCCTGGTCTAAAGGCTAGGACACAGCCCTTTCAAGGCTGGGATACTCGGTTCAAGTCCGGTGGGGATCACTATGGGTGGGTATGCCTAGAAGCGAGGGCAAGAGTCTGTAAAACTCCCACATTTGAAACACCGCAGGTGCAAATCCTGCTCCACCCACTTTTGTTTGCGTGACCGAGATGGATTATGGTGCTTTCTACGCTCCGCTCCGGTCGTCGCAGGACTGGCATCCCCCGGATGCCATGCGACCTGCTAAGGCAGAGCACGGTTTATCGTGCCGAAGGTTCGATCTACGTTCCACTTCGGTCGGTGCTAAGCACTCGTCCCCCGGACGAGTAGCACCCTTCCGCAAACGCTCCGGGTAGGTAGCCTAGTGGCGAAGGCAGGGGTCTGTAAAACCCTGACATCAGAAACAGCGTGAGTTCGAGTCTCACCCTGCCCACTATAGTGTCATACGATGACACTGTACAAACTGATCCGCTAAGACGATAATATAATCAGAACAAAACAAGAGAGCAGCAATAGGCTGCAGAAAGTTAAGAGGTTTTATTAAGAATGTACTACGTAACTATCAACAAGCAGTTTAATAACAAACAGTTCATGCAGTTCTGCAAAAATCAGAAGTGCTTTGTTAGTTATGCAAATTGCAAGTTGGTGGAAAGTGGTCCAGGATCAATAAAATGACGGATGATCCGGAGCATTGAAAATACAGAGAAGTATCAGTACCACTTAGCTTGCATGAGTTAGGTGGTTTTTTAATGCTTTTTTTCGAAGGAGATTAGGAAAATGGATTATCCGGTAATTGATATTGAAGGAACAGGAATACACATCAGAGATCTGATAAGGGAAAGTGGTCATACAGTAACAGAGGTTTCAGAATACCTGGGAACAAGTACATCCCTTGTATACAGATATATCAGAGGTGAAGTGCTTCCGAGCATTGACAGAATAGTAGCGCTTTCTGTTTATCTTGAGGTTTCTATCGATGACATAATAGCCGTCGAGTGAGACTGCACCATGCGGTATGGGGTAATGGTAGCCCACAGGATTTTGGTTCCAGTAATCTTGGTTCGATTCCAAGTACCGTAGCTAAGACGTAGTAGCCAAGCTGGAAAGGCAACGGACTGCAACTCCGTGATCGTGAGTTCGAATCTCACTTACGTCTCTATAAGGACTTGTAGCTCAAATGGTAGAGCAGGGGACTGAAAATCCCCGAGAGGCGGTTCGATACCGTCCGAGTCCACCATGTTGTCTTAGCTCAGTTGGAAGAGCAACGGTCTTTTAAACCGTAGGTCATGGGTTCAAACCCCATAGGCAACACTTGCCGTCTTAGCTCAGTTGGAAGAGCAGCGGTCTCTTAAACCGAAGGTCGTGAGTTCAAACCACACAGGCGGCACTGATGCGGTATAGCTCAAATGGTAGAGCACCTGACTCTGACTCAGGGCGTTGCAGGTTCGAGTCCTGCTACCGTAGCTTTGGACATATAGCTCTATCGGCAGAGCATCCGGCTGTTAACCGGAGGGCTGTGGGTTCAAGTCCCTCTATGTCCGCTATACCTGAATAGCTCAGATGGCTAGAGCGTCTGTTTCATACGCAGAGGGTCACTGGTTCGAGTCCAGTTTCAGGTAGTATGAGACTTATAAATCGTTTTTTATGGATGGCATGCCTTCGGGACTATGTCAAAAATATTAAAGGTCTTATAACGCCTACGTTATATCCTCCTCCAATCATAATCGAACATATATTTGCATTTGCTGTACAGATTATGACACACATAAGGTGTTATTATCAAAACATAGAAACAAACAACTCCATATGAGCTTCAGTAGAGAACCATGGAGCAGAAAGGAGCCAAAATGATAAAAAGAACATTAGCACTTATGTTAGCACTTTCATCTGTTTTGACAATAGCACCAATTAAGGTAAAAGCAGAATCATTGTGGGAATTGTATAAAAGAGATCCCAAAGCCTACTACGAAAAAATCTTCTGCATTGATGAAGAATCTAAGGCAAATGGATGCTACACAGATTTCAAGGGAAGAATTGAATATGCTAAAAATGGAGATGTTCTCTTCATAATGGATAATGGAGAAATTATCAATAGAACTACAAATGAGGTAATAAGGGAAGCAGACAAGAATGTGATTGCATCTGAAGGTGGAAACAATACTGCAGGATCACAGACAAATGGAAAAGGATGGGTTTATTCTTCAGACGAATTACATGTTATTGGACTTCCAGAAGGGTCTAATGGTTATACAAAACCAGGATACTATGGTGATGTAGACAGCTCATATTCATCTGGATATTCAGGATCTGGTAAAGGCTGGGTATATGATGCGGATGAACTCCATGTAATAGGTCTTCCTGAGGGAGAGGATGGATATACTATGCCCGGATATTATGGAGATATAGATTGATAAGTTCAAAACGAGAGGTGTGGTGCTATGGAAAGTATTCTGATATTTATCATCACAATTATCGTATTAGCTTATAAGTATCTAAAAGAGAATAAGGGAAAGATATTTGCTATAGTAAATAAAAAGGTATGGCTGTTCCCAATAAATAGTGTTCTCATATTCCGTTTCCCTTTTTTCTGTCATAACAATATAGAAGATAAGACTTTTTATCCCTGATCACGAAGCGCCAGGTAAAAGAGCACCGCCTCCCTAAATTTTCTGGGATTTAGCCCGCTACTCTGGCTAATCCTGTTAAGTCGCTGCTGTACGGTATTTTTATGTAAAAACAGTTCCTCTGCGGTGGCGGCCAACGACATTTCTTTTTCATAATAGATCTCAAGAAATTTCCTGTCTTCCCTTGAAAGTGTGGAAAGCACTTTGTCAGAGAATTCCCTAAATTGCTGCTTTGAAATACCGGAAAAGAGTATTTCCAATGTCAGTGTATCGAAATTGACATAGTAAAGCTCCTTATCTTTGATCGTTTTCAGTGCATGCTCTGCGCTTTGATAGGATTCATTACATTTATAAACTTCTACAGCCTTCCCGATTGCTGTCTTCACAATCTCCCCATGCCCTTCGGCGAAACGAATAAACATATACTCCTTTTTATCAAATTCTTCCGCTTCAACCAAGCCGATAAATAGTTTCGGATAGTTATAGACATAAATACCATTTCTCATTGAGCTGAACAGAGCCTCCACCTGCTGCTCAAGTAAGGAGATATTCACGGGATTATAGCGGCTGTTTACTTCGATCTGTACCATTCGGTAGGTTTGTTCCCAAACAATATTAAACTCCCTGAAGCATTCCCGAAGATAGTCCATGTTTTCAAATTCGCTGTAGATCAGTGAGCGGATCATGTACTGCTTCTTTTCATCTAATGTACGATGGACAGCATTTAATTCCTGTTCATGAAGGAGCAGGCTCGCGATTCGTTCAGCCAGCTTGGCAAAACGTCGAACTTCTGAGGGTTCGCCGGAAATACCGACCACTGCGATCACACGCATATGGTGGAACACCGGAATATTGATTCCCTTATGAGTTCCCGGGAATTGCTCATCCGATTCCACTTCAATGGTTTCTCCGGTTCGTGCCGACTCCCTTCCGATGTCATGGTATGTGTTCAGACGATCCGGGTCGCTGGAGGCATAGATCATCCCATTGGTATTGATGAAGTTGACATGATAACCGCAGACAGCATGGATATTGTCGACAATCTGCTGCGCCAGATTCCTGGAAATTGATGTGATCATGGTAAAACCTCCGGATTGCAGATGCTATAATCATATTGAATGTCATAGATGACATTTTGATTGCTAAATAATATATATTTTATATTATGTTTAACATATCATAATGAAATTCTTTTGTCTATAATACATTCATAACGAAGCAGAACTGGAACAGTTAATCGAAAAAAGGAGAAAAGCGTCATGAAGGTTGTAACAGCAATAGATTCTTTTAAAGGAAGCATGTCCTCCATCGAAGCCGGTTGTGCAGTAGCCGAGGGCTTTAAAAGGGCAAACTGCGCTGTGGAAGTGGTGGTCCGCCCGCTGGCCGACGGAGGTGAGGGAACGGTGGAAGCACTGATCGAGGGAATGAACGGAGAACGACACGAGGTTGTTGTGACAGGTCCTTTGGGAAGTCCGGTGAGCTGCGCTTACGGAATTATACGTGATACCATGACCGCTGTGGTGGAAATGAGCGGCGCGGCAGGCATAACTCTGGTGGCAAGAAATGAATTAAACCCTCTAAATGCGACAACCTATGGTGTCGGGGAAGTCATAAAAGATGCGATCAATAAAGGATGTAGGCGTTTTATCGTAGGGATAGGCGGAAGCGCCACAAATGACGGTGGCGTTGGCATGCTGCAGGCACTGGGTTACGAATTTCTGGATAAGGCCGGAAGGCAGATTCCTTTCGGTGCCAAGGGCCTTAAGGAGCTTGAGACCATCACCGATACCTATGTAATCCCGGAGCTTAAGGACTGCGAGTTCATGGTAGCCTGTGATGTTACGAATCCGCTCTGCGGAACCGACGGCTGCAGTGCGGTGTATGGTCCTCAGAAGGGGGCAACTCCTTCCATGATCATGGATATGGATAAATGGCTCGGCTATTATGCTGCGGCTTCAAGGGAAAAATATCCCCAGGCAGATCCGAAGTATCCCGGCACCGGTGCAGCCGGTGGTCTTGGATTCGCTTTTTTAACCTATACAAACGCAAAATTACAGTCCGGGATCAATATCGTACTTGAAGAGACTAGGCTGGAGGATTATATCAAGGACGCCGATCTTGTGGTGACCGGGGAAGGCATGCTGGATTTCCAGACAGCCATGGGTAAGGCACCTGTTGGTGTGGCAAAGCTAGCAAAAAAATACGGCAAGCCCGTGATCGCCTTTGCAGGTGGAGTGACTGAGCAGGCTGTGGAGTGCAACCGAAACGGTATCGACGCATTCTTTCCCATTGTAAGAGGTGTAACCACACTCGATGAAGCCATGGACAATACAAATGCCAAAAACAATCTGGCTGCTGCTGCGGAACAGGTAATGCGGCTTATGCTCATAAATATAGGAGGAACAAGTCATGTATGATTTTTCAACCATCGGTGCAATCATTGGTATGGCAATTGCCATTATACTTATAATTAAAAAATTCCATCCCGCTTACAGTCTGATCCTCGGCGCCTTTGTCGGTGGTATTGTGGGATCTGCGGGAAATCTTGGGTTAACAGTAAGCACGATGATGACAGGTGCCGGCAGTATGATCACTTCGGTGCTGCGCATCATGACTTCCGGAATCCTTGCCGGTGCTCTGATAAAAACCGGTGCGGCGGAAAAGATTGCTCAGGGAATCGTCGGAAAGCTTGGCGCAAAAAAAGCCCTCCTCGCCGTTGCCGTTGCAACAATGGTAATCTGCGCTGTTGGTGTGTTTGTGGATATCTCAGTTATTACAGTAGCGCCTATCGCTCTGGCTATAGGTAAGGAGGCCGGTTACAACAAGCAGTCCCTTCTTCTTGCTATGATCGGAGGAGGAAAGGCCGGAAACATTATTTCTCCTAATCCCAACACCATCGCAGTCTCAGAATCTTTTGGTGTAGATCTGACATCTCTTATGATGAAAAACGCGATTCCGGCAATCTGCGCACTAATCGTAACCGTGATTCTTGCCAATCTTCTTTCAAAAAAAGAAGGGCTTAAGGTGCTAGAATCCGATCTTGAAAAAGGTGAAACCAAGGAGCTGCCTTCATTCCTTACAGCAATTCTGGGACCTTTGGTGGTGATCATCCTTTTAGCGCTTAGGCCTATCGCAAATATTACGGTGGATCCTATGATCGCATTACCAATCGGCGGTCTTGTCTGCACCATTGCCACAGGTAATATCAAAAAGTTTGGATCCTTTGCAGAATTCGGTCTCGGAAAGGTAACAGGTGTTTCTATCCTGCTACTTGGAACCGGAACCATTGCAGGAATCATCAAAGCCTCTGCCCTTCAGCAGGATGTTGTGAATATTCTGAACATCTTTAATATGCCGGCTTTCCTGCTTGCTCCAATTGCAGGTATCCTGATGGCCGGAGCAACAGCCTCAACCACGGCAGGAGCAACAGTTGCAGCCCAGACCTTCTCTTCGATCCTTACTGCCGAAGGCGTAAATGCTCTGTCTGCCGGCGCTATGATTCATGCAGGAGCAACAGTGATAGATTCTCTGCCCCACGGTTCCTTCTTCCATGCTACAGGCGGTGCAGTAAACATGAACATTTCGGAACGGATGAAGCTTATAATATTTGAAGCTTTGGTAGGATTAACAAGTATGGTGGTCGCAGTGCTGATATTTGCGGTGACATCCGCAATTTAGCAGGTCATGAATAATCCTTCATACTTACAGATTTACATTAAATAGGTTTCTTAGCTTGTTGAAAAATAGGGGCGGCGCATTCTCGTGACTTTAGGATAATATCTATAGCTCTGGAAATTCCAGGGCTATTTTATTTTTGTCTGAAACAAGGTATGATTGAATACCTTATCTGTGGAGTCGTCAAGGCACCTGAGCTGGATGTGGATTCTGTTGAGCTTCTTAAGCTATTTGGGGCTATGGATGAGAGGACCAGGCAGATTATGCTGGTTCAGATGAGGGCTGTTGCCAGATTTTAATCATCTGGAGAGGTAAATGTGAGTGTGAAATGATAGATTTGCTCATTTGAGATGACTAAACGGAGAAAAAATCTCTAAATAAGCAAATGGAATATTGAATTTCTTTAATTGAAAGCTTATAATTAAAGAACACCCTGGAAAGGAGGCACTTATTATGCTGGTCAAATTGTCTGTAGAAAACTTTAAATCGTTTGATCAAAAGGAAGAATTATCAATGATTTCTTCCAGTAAAATGCAGGGAAATAAGAGCCATCGTGTGAAGATCAAGCAGACACAATTGTTGAAAAATGCAATTGTTTATGGAGCAAATGCTTCTGGTAAATCTAATCTTGTTGTGGCATTTGCTTTTATTAAAGCCGCTTTAATGGAGGGGCTACCGGTTGGATCAGCAAATGATTTTTGCAGGAACCGACAGGAAAATAAAAATCGCGAAAGTGTATTTGAAATCCAGTTTACTGTGGGTGATACTTTTTATGCCTATGGTTTTTCTGCAATACTCAGTCAAAGAAAGATTACTGAGGAATGGTTGTATGAACTTATGCAGGATGGAAGTGCGCATCAACTGTTTATAAGGGAAGGCAGCAATGCACCGGTTCTTGGGGAAACTGTTAAGCTGTCTGCTTCTGAGAAGAGCAGATTCAGCGTTTATTCAGAGGACTTTGCAGGTCAGGATGCGCAGCTGTTTTTGACTGAGATGAACCGCGGAAAGAAATACCCTGAAAATTCCAGGCTTACATTCTTTGTGGAAGCTTTCAGCTGGATCATGAATAATATAATAGTTATCAATCCTAACATGGGTATTTCAAATACTGAAGCATATTATAATGATGAATCTTTGGATAATATCAGTAAACTGATCCAGACTTTTGATACCGGTGTTACCGAGATAAAAACAAGGCAGATTACCATAGATGAGATGGGCAAGATGATCCCCGCAGAGGTTGTTCAGGGAATCTTTTCGCAGTTGAAAGCTCAGCTGCAGATGAGTAATCTTCCGAGTATTCAGATGACTTGGAGAGTTGAAGGCGGTTTCTTCAATATTCGTATTAGAGAGGGAGAAGAGCCGGAGATTTCAACTCTTGTTCTGAGGCATGGTAAATCAGTTTTTGATTTTAATTTCTCTGAGGAGTCAGATGGGACAAAGAGATTGTTTGATCTGATAGATATGCTTCTTACAGAGCGCCCGGATACAGTATTTGTTGTTGACGAGTTGGAGCGCAGTTTGCATCCAAAGCTTACAGAGCATTTTCTGAAGCTTTTCATGGAGGCTCATGATGGTGTGAGAATGCAGCTTGTGTTTACAACACATGAAGATACAATAATGGATCAGAGTCTTTTCCGCAGGGATGAGATATGGTTTGTGGAAAGAGATGCTGATAATGCCAGCAAGATTTATTCTCTTGATAGATTTAAGGAAAGATATGACAAGAAGCTGAGTAAAGCCTATCTTGAAGGAAGATATGGTGCTATTCCTGTGTTCAGGCAGTTCTCTTTCCGGAAGGGCGCTGAACGTCCGGGGGACGTTCGCCCAGCGCGGACCGAAACGGAGAGGAGATAATAAGTATAAAGTATGGCTATTGCGATTCGGATATCTGGTCCATTGATTATTGGTTTTTAAATGTAATGCCAGGGATGCTTCAACAACTGAAGGAGACTACGCATAGTTATCCTTGTTTTCAGGGGAGTATATCCCATGCTGTGTATGGGACCGCAGTGTCTGAAGATGCTGATGATGCAGGAATAAAGCAGTGGGACGAGATTCTTTCCGAGATGATATTCTTGTTAAAGGAAGCAAATGAGGATACATGTACCAAAGTGAATAAATACCAAAAGGAATATGACAAGGCTCAGGAAGAGTTTGATGACAAATATGGTATGTTTGGAGAAAAACTCAGGACTGAGGCAGAAAAAGCTGAGGAAAAGAAAAAAGGAACACATCGCATATATATGCTTGGGGATGTTCCGGAATACAAAGAAATATCAGAATGCTACTTTAATGAATTAAGGGCTCTAAGCGATTATAGAGATGAGTGCAAGAGCAAGGCACTTGAACTGTTTTCAAAGTGGTTTTGGGATTTGTGGGATTAGGGAGGTTTAGCCTAAAACTAAACCGCAGGTATATTTTTTATTGGGAATGTTTATGGTATTATATTGGAACGGGATGGTGTCGTAGATTCTTTTTGATAATAGAGGAGGCAACCATGGACATTTTTGAAGTATTTGTGGATATGCAGGCTACTGGTGATAAGATCAAGCAGCTTCGTAAACAGAACCACTACAAGGTATTTGATTTGGCAAATGCGCTGGGGCTTGAATCGGAGCAGGCAATTTATAAATGGCAGCGCGGCCAGTGTTTACCTAATGCTGATAATCTTGTAAGACTTAGTATATTGTTTGGGTGTCACATTGATGACATTCTTGTTCATAACATGACAGCTGGAGAGGACGAAAGTCCTCTTCTTCCTTTATGTGCATGATTTTCATTGCTTCAGAATTCGGGCATATTATTCGAAATATAAATTGTGATCTTGAAATATAAAAATGATCAGAGAGGAAATATATGAGAGAATTATTGGTATTTCACCACATGCCTAACCTGTGAGGAGGTTACTTACCTTTGATACTCCTTGCAGGGGAGGTAAATACTTATCAAAGGTGGTGAAACTGAATATGTCTAGAAGCAGAGCGTACAGAAGAGATATGAGAAACAGAGCTATTGCGCGCAAAAAGCGGCTGAGTCACGATGTTTACGGCCTCGATTGGTTTAGAGTGGATGGAGCTTATTCTAAGGGACATATTGGCTGTGGATGCAGATTATGCAAGTTTACAAAATTCTATGGTATACCTCTTCCGTATGAAGTTAGAGATCGAGAATATGTAAAACAGTATCTCGAGGAAATGAATTTGTAATCTTTGGGTAGGGTTGGCATTTATGCTGGCCCTATTTTTTTCTGTAAGCATGTTCTTTCGGAATAATGGGATATAATAAAAAGGTAATGGGAGGACACGGTATGGACATTGAGAGGTTGGCAGTTGCAGCAGTAGAAGAAAGTATATCACGTACAAATGTGCTTTCGCCATTTGTTATGCTCTATTTGATAAGCATTATATAACATTTGATCATGATGGTAAGATTAAGGACGGCGCGTGGGTAGGAATTACAGGCGAGAATATCGATATCGCGGATGATATCTGACAGGGGTATGAGAGCTCTTTTACCTGGTTCTGTTTGATGTGGACTGTTTGCGATATGCAGAGGGCGTCATGCCTGTGTGCTTTTTAAACTGCCTTATATAATGCTCTGTGGTATCGTACCCAACAGCTTCTGCTATGGTCTGCACCGTCATGGTGGAATTGGCAAGAAGATCCTGCGATCTTTCGATTCGGACAGTTCGCAGGATATCTGTGTAATTCATGCCTGTGAGCTCTTTTATCAGTCTTGATGTATATTCATTGGAATAGTGGAACTTATTTGACAGATCCGACAAGGTTACGTCTTTGTAGTTTTCCTGAATATACTGGATAAGAGCATAGCGCTGGACATCTACTCTGGAGTCGAACAGGGGCATCTGAACAGATTCGGAGTACCGTCTAATTATCATATAGAAGTCGAGGAGTAGGGTGTTTGTTATGGCCTGGTAGTGGTACTCTTCCTTGTTGCGACTCTCTGTTAACATCCATATGAAGGACTCGGAAATGACCGCGTCCTGGCCGGTCCTGAACATTATATAATCGTTCGCCTTTTTGGCATAAATGTTGTTCAGAAAGAAGGATGAGAGGATGTTACGGGTGTTGAGAAAGGAGTAGAACATAGTGTGAAGTGTATCACGGCGCAGCATTATATTTATGGCGATAGTGTCGTCAAATACCGCAAAAGAATGCCTGATTCCCGGTGGGATCACGCAGAAATCTCCTGTTCTCATCTCAATGGTATTGCCCGATATAGTCTGGGTGCATCTGCCATCGTAAATATATGAGATTTCAAAAAAGGTATGGCTATGCTCAATATCCGGGCTGTATCTTTCGTGCTTTTGAACAATAATACTGTCATTGTCAGACAGATCAAAAAAGAAATAATCCTCATAAACATCGGGGATTGTTTCTTTTTTTTCTTTGATCAGAAGGTGCTTACTCAGCACCATTTCCATGTCAAGATTCTTAAGAAATTCTCTAAGCAAATCCGGGTTCTTCCCTGCGAGGTAGTACTCTCTATAAAATGCTTCCACCTCTGTAACATCGTATATATGCTGCTTTAATGCATTAGCGTCCATTTTATCTCCTTATATTGAGGGATCCTATTAAATCTACTATATCTGCTCGGCAAGTAGATGTCAAAAAATCAAAGATTTATATAAAAAATATTACATTTAAATCATAAAACATCAATAATATTGAGCGATTTTGTGAATTATGTTCAGTGCTTTTTAAACATATAATTGCATCATAAAGAGCGCCGTTACAGAAAGGAATGGGCAGTTATGAATAAACCAGTTCTTGAAATGAAGAATATCAGCAAACGATTCGGAAGCGTCGTGGCTCTTAACGAGGTTGACCTTGAAGTTTATCCCGGCGAGATCAGAGGCCTGATCGGTGAGAACGGATCAGGAAAATCCACTATTTCCTCAATAGCTGCCGGAATGCAGAAAGCAAATGAAGGAGAGATGTTTTTTAAGGGAAACAGATGGGAACCGGCCAGTATGATAGATGCACTGAACAAAGGCATTGGAATGGTTGTTCAGGAAAGCGGAACCATTGGAGGAATATCGGTGGCTGAAAACATGTTCCTTGCCGAACTTGGGAGCTTTAAAAACAAATTTGGCCTTGTGGACAAGAACAAACTGGAAAGAAAAGCAGATGAGGCTCTTAAAAGCGTTGGGATAGCAGGCATCAGCGGAAGAGATGCGATGGGAAGGCTGGACTTTCAGGACAGAAAGCTGGTTGAAATAGCCAAAGTTATCATGAAAAACCCGGATATTCTGATCATCGATGAGACATCAACTGCGCTGTCCCACGATGGAAGGCAGATCATGTACAGTCTGATCAGAAAAATGAGGGATGACGGAAAGTCAGTGATCTTTATATCTCATGATCTGGACGAAATCATGGAAGTCTGTGACACGTTGACGGTACTCAGGGATGGAAACATCATAAGGACTTTTGAAAAAGAGGAATTTGATGCAGATGCCATCCGCAGCAGCATGATAGGAAGAGAGCTTAAAGGTGATTATTACAGGGCGGATACGGAGTGTACATCTCTTGATGAAGTGGTACTCAGCGCTCAAAGCCTGAACTACAAAGATAATTTAAAGGACGTTTCTCTGGAGCTCCACCGCGGAGAGATTGTGGGAGTCGGTGGCCTTGCGAGCAGCGGGATGCATGATCTGGGTGAAGCCCTTTTCGGAGCGCTAAAGCTTGATTCGGGGTATGTTATCTGCGGTAGTGGAAAAGAGATACTCAGCCCTCACAATGCAATGGGGCAAAAGATCGGATATGTGTCGAAAGACAGAGATCAGAAATCGCTTTGTCTCGATGCCAGTATAAAAGACAACATTGCTATCGCCGGAATGAATATCTTTAAAAACAAAATAAACCTTGTTACTTCATCCGGTGAGAAAAAATATGTAAAAAAACAGGTGGATGAACTTAAGATCAAATGTTCAGATATGGATCAGGCAGTAGGTCAGCTTTCGGGTGGCAATAAGCAGAAGGTTGTCTTTGGTAAATGGATAGGCTGCGGAAGCGAGATACTGATCCTGGATTGCCCCACAAGAGGCGTGGATATCGGAGTCAAGCAGGCGATGTATCAGCTCATGGTAAAGCTCAAAAATGAAGGCAAGGCAATACTTATGATAAGCGAGGAGCTGCCGGAGCTGATAGGTATGAGTGACAGAGTACTCATTATGAAGGACGGAGAGATCACAAGAGAGTTTAAGAGAAGCAGTACCCTCAGCGAGGGAGACATCATAAGCTACATGATCTGAGGAAGGTAAAAGAGATGACAGATAAAAGAAAAACCAACATAAAACAAAAACTCATATCCTTACTTCCCATTGCCGCTTTACTGGTTTTGTTTGCAGCATTTCTGGTGGTGGTAAGCATAAATGGTTACAGGCTGGATATGTACCTGAAAATAGTATTTAATGAGGCTCTTGTTCTTGCGGTGGTTGCTACTGGGGCGATCTTCATTTATACCCTTGGTACCTTTGATATAAGCCTTGGAGCATCAACGCTCTTTGCAGCCACTATGGGGGTCATGACCTATAACAAGACTCAGAGCCTTATTTTGATGATCGTCGCGATATTCGCAGTGGGTATCACAGCTTCACTGCTGAATTCGGTTTTAGCCTCGGTTTTTCATATACCTCCCTTCGTGACAACTGTTGCCATGATGTCGGTTCTTTCAGCTCTCTCGGCACAGATCATCACAAGTTATGGAGGAGCTCTTGGCGGAATAAGTATTCCCAGCGAAGTTGTAAAGCCCTTTGACAACATAGGTTTTAAGGCAATGCTTTTAATAGCCTTTTTTGCCATATGCTTCTTTGTATTCCAGTTTACGAAGGCCGGAAGAAGGATGAAATTTGTGGGCGGAAATCCAATTTGTGCAGAGCTTACAGGAATAAAGGCAAGTAAATATACGATCCTGGCTTTTGTGATGGCGGGAATTGGAATCGGCCTCGGAGCATTTTTGACACTTTGCTATACCCCATCGGTTACTACTACAACAGCATCAAGTATAGGAATGAATATCTTTATTGCGATCGTTTTCGGAGGAATGCCAATCTCAGGAGGGGCAAGAAGTAAGATTTACGCGGCACTGATCGGTGGCTTCTCATATATTTTGCTGAATGACATTCTTGAGATAGTCATAGACAGCAGCGCTGCATACGGCATCACACAGGTGATCAGTGCAGTCTTTTTCCTGGCGGTGGTTTATGTAACCAGCATGAATTACAGGACAGCACTGTTACCAAGATAAAGGAGGAAAATATTATGAACAAAAAACTTACAAAAGTGATCGGACTTATCATGGCCGGGGCCATGACGGTGATGGCAGGATGCGGAAATTCAGCACCTGCTGCACAGGGCAGTGCTGATAACGCAGCACCGGCACAGGAAGCTGAAACAACTACTCAGCCTTCCGGCAAAGCCAAGAAAATCGGAGTGCTTGTAGCAGATGTCAGCGGTGAGGAAGCCCTGGGATTTAGAAATTACTATGAGAAGTATATTCAGGAAAACTATGATGTTACCTTTGATTACACTGATGCGCTGGCAAGCGCTGAAGACGAGAAGGCCGCTATTGAAAAATTTGCATCAAAGGGATATGACGCAGTTATCTCTTTATCCAGCAGCGACAGAGCACAGCAGATTGAGACCTGCGAGCAGTATGGCCTTTACTATGCAATAGCTTCAGGAGTTCTTGATGACGAGCAGTATGAAAAATACAAAGGTTATGAGCACTTCGTTTGCCAGATCGGACCTTCAAATGCCACTGAATTTGAGGCAGGAAAAGCTATGGGCGAGTATTTTAAAAATCAGGGAGTAAAGAAGGTGGCTCTCTATGGCGCTTTCATTCCAAATCCTATGCACGTTTTCAGAGCAGCCGGTATTCTTACGGGACTTGGTTGTACCTACGGCGGAGTAAATGACATGGGAGCGATCGTGGGACAGATTTTCCAGGATCAGGGAATTGATCTTTCAAAGGTTTCCGGCGATGTTGAACTTGTTGCATACCTCCAGGGATATGGCGATACAACAACAGATGAGCTTGGTGCAGCTATTCAGAAGTCTCCCGAGGCACTCCTTTCAGTTGGAATGGCAACCACATTCTTTGCACAGACACTTTCACAGGAAAATATACCTTTTGCCGATATTGATTCCTTTACTGCCATGAACAGTCAGTCAATGGAGAGTGGAAGTCTTAAATATCTTGCAGGTAAGTATTCATCATCTATCGGACCTGTATTTGCGCTGGTTTCAAATGCGATTGACGGAAATCTTATCAGAAATGATGAGGGAAATGCTGTATCGCTCAATCAGGGCTATCTGGTAGCAACAGACAAGGCAACCTTCGATGAGTATTTTGTCAATGACAACGGTGATTCACCCATCTACAGCAAAGAGACACTTGATAGCATTATCGGAAGTCAGGTCCCCTATCAAGATGTAAAGAGCCTTGTAGAGAGTAAGTAATACAGAGTAATAAGGAGATTAGCTATGAGTACCCCGAAGAGAATCGTAAACGCAATGGCCATGCCGGTTGTAACCCTTGTGGTTTTGCAGACTCTTTGCCTGTTAAATGGACAGAGTGTGATTTCAAATATGAAAAGCTTTGACAATTTCATAGTTTATACAGCTATTGTGATGATCACAACCATGGCTCTTTCCATAAATCTGAACAGCGGAAGATTTGATTTCTCCCTGGGATCAATGGCCGGTCTGTCATCTATCATAGGGGCAAAAATAACCTATGGGATTCTCTCCGGGGGAAATGGCTCTGCACCGCTGATGCTTTGTATTTCCCTTGTTGCAGGAGTAATACTTGGACTAATATCGGGTCTTACATATTGCACATTAAGACTGCCTCCCATCATAGTCTCACTGGGAGTAACGCTAGTGTATGAGGGAATTATGTACACAATAACCGGTGGCAAATATGTTATGAGTGAAGTTCAAAATCCTTCAATGTCCGCTCTTACAGGAACCTGGGTCTATGCAGCATTGATAATAGCGGCAGTCCTTGCATTTATGATAATTACTTTTGATAAAACGGCCTTTGGATATGACTACAACGCACTTAAGTCGGGACAGAAGGTGGCTGTGGCTACAGGTATCAATGAGGTAAAAAACACTCTGATCTGTTATGGGATCAGCGGAGGCCTGATGGGTATAGTGGGAACACTTAATGCGGCCAGAAATACGACAATAAATGGAGGACAGCTCAATTTTGGCAGTATAGCCATCATGTTTACAGCATTTCTCCCTATGTTTATCGCAGGATATATCGGCAGATTCACAAACGAGAAGATTGGCTTTCTCCTGGCGGCTGTTTGCATGTCACTTTTAAATTCTACTTTTGCTGTATTCTCAAACTCAGTGAATGCAACGATGCAGTCAATTATAAATGCAGTATTGCTGGTTGTTTCCCTTATTTACCTGAACAACAATGATTTGATAAAGAGATTATTGAAAGCATGAAAGACTTAAGATTATTGAAAAAAGCAACGGCTCTTTTCCCAAGGTTAAATGAAAAAGAGATTGCTGTAGCCGAAACAGTAAGTATTACAAGGGACGGCAAGGGAATAAAGAAAAAAAGTCTCCGGGATTTCAGGACTATGTCACTAAAAAAAGGTGATGAGGTCATCCTTGACTTTGGCGGACATCTGGTTGGATATCTTTCTCTTGATTTTAAGAACATAGGAGCTCATGCAGATGCTCCGGTGCTCTTAAGAGTACGCTTTGCCGAAAGAGAAGTAGAGCTGTTTGAGGATGCATCAAAATACAGTGGCTGGGTAAGCGCATCATGGATCCAGGAAGAGCTGGTAAAGGTGGATGTGGTCCCCGGAAGGCTGGACTTTGACAGACGATATTCATTCAGATTTGTAAGGATTGAGGTTATGGATATCAGTTCAAGATTTGACCTTCAGATTTCCGAAGCTTGGGCCAAGGCCGTCACTTCTGCCAGAGATACGGATCTTTTACCCTATGAGGCGGCAGATCCCTTGGACAGAGAGATGGACAAGGTGGCTGTAAAAACTCTCAAAGATTGCATGCAGACAGTGTTTGAAGATGGACCTAAAAGAGACAGAAGGCTGTGGATAGGAGATCTTAGGATACAGGCTCTGGCCAATTATGAAACCTACAGAATGAATGATATGGTCAAATCCTGCCTATACCTGTTCGGTGCGCTTACTCAGGAGAATGGAAGAGTCGGAGCCTGCGTATTTTTGGAGCCTGAGCCTGAAGTAGACGACACCTGTATGTTTGACTATTCTCTGTTTTTTGTGGTCATTCTCAGGGATTATTACAGAAAGACAGGTGACCAGGAGGCGCTGGAGGATCTGTGGCAGGTATGCCGCAGACAGATCAGTCTTGCCAGAGAGGGCCTTGACCAACACTATGTAGTAAAGGACCTTGACGTTCTTGGCTGGTGCTTTGTGGACTGGAATCTGGAGCTGAATAAACAGGCAAGTGCGCAGGGGATATTCCTGTACGCGCTGGAGGCAGCAATTGAGCTTGCCGAGCAGGTCGGAGATGTGCTCTCAGAGGAAGAGTATGCTGATCTTTACAACAAAGTAAAGGATGCAGCCAATACTTTTTTATATGATGAAAAAATGGGCATGTACGTAAGCGGGAAAGACAGACAGATCTCCTTTGCATCTCAGATATGGATGATACTTGGAAATGCCGTTGAAGGTAGTGCTGCACTCAGGCTTTTGGAAAGAATAAATGGCTGCGACGGTGCTGTTAAAATGGTTACTCCTTATATGTATCACAACTATATAGATGCACTTATTAAGCTTGGCAGGAAAGAAGATGCTCACAATCTTATGAGACAGTACTGGGGCGGAATGATCAAAAACGGTGCAGACACCTTTTGGGAGCTGTATAATCCCGAAAATCCGGACGAGTCACCTTACGGAGGAACCATTGTAAACAGTTATTGTCATGCCTGGAGCTGTGGCCCGGCGTATTTTCTCAGGAAATACTTTGCTTAATACTTTGGAAGAAGAGAGTTTGATATGACATTTGATAATTATTTAGTTGATGATGTCGGTGGAATAGGTGGTTTTTGTGAAATGCTCGAGACACTTGCCGGTGATGATCCAGAAGAAAAGGAGAGCATGAAGACCTGGGCAAGAAGCTTTGGGTGGACGGGCAGGATGAGTAAGCCTGAGAATATGCTGTAATATTGGAATATGTAAAGCCGTGGTATTTGTATTTGTTCACAAGTACCGCGGCATTGTTTTTGGAGTTGCCCGGAACTGCGCTGTCCCGGGCGTGTTGTTATGAAGAATTGTATGAAAAAAGTTTCTGTTTCTATTTCCAGAAGATTTTCATCTCCCGATGGATGTATATTAGCATCCGAAACTTAAGTGAACATAAAAAAGGAAGATCCCTTTTGGAATCTTCCGTTAGTGCTATATATGGATTACCAAACGAAGGTTACTGCGTTAGCAATATCTTCTGTGATAGTGTTATCTTTTACAAGCTTTCTAAGCCATTTCTCAAGGTTGTCAACCTTGTGGTTTGTCTGGATAAAGTGAATGCTTTTGCCTTCTACGTCATTTGAAAGAAACAGTTCGTACATATACATAAGAGAAACCTCCATTTAATCATCTTATTTTTGTTTCATTCGTATTGGCCATTTGAATGTTCCTTGTCGCTTACAGGAAATATATCGATGGGTGGGAGAGATAACTTTAGAGGAAAATTAAATGTTTTAAAAATACTTTTTTGGGTGGCATATTTGAAATTTTTATTCATAAAAAATAAATGAGTTCCGTGTAAATTTGGTCATCATCAGTGTGGGGTGGCCTGAATTTTTGGTTCTGGTGATACCATACGGTCAGGATAAGGATGAAAAAAACTCTGTAAAAGAAGAATAGACATGCCATTTTTGCGAGGAAGAACATTTATCTGAAGATATTTCAATTTTACAATCGTTATATAAACAGATGGTGCTTCTCAGAAAGTGAGGAAGTTGTTATGAATGGAAAGAAATTGTACAAGAGTGCAGATAAAAAGGTTTGTGGCGTGTGCGGAGGCATAGCAGAATATTTTGGCATAGATCCGACAGTGATAAGACTTGTATATGTGTTACTTGTCTTGTTTACAGGCGTTGGTATCCTGCCATACATAATTGCAGCGATAATAATGGATGAAAATCCTGAAAATGTTGTATCCGTTAAGAAAATCGAAGAAAACAGTTACTCGGCAGAAAATGTCTATGAATCAGCTGAGCCGGTAGGTTTCAAGCCTGATTCTGACGACAATGGTGAAATCAAAGGATTTAACCTTTGATCAGATGCTCCGGGATGGTCTGTCCCGGAGTGTTTATGAGGAGGGCGGAATGAACAGTAGATTAAAGAGATATGCAGGAGCTCTGGCAATTATCGCCGGTGTGCTCCTTACATGGGAAGCAGCCAGTGAAGCAAATATGATGTTCATGGCTGAGAGCATAGGGCTTACATTTATCGGCGTGTGCTATGTGCTTCCTGTCAGGGATGCCATTAAGCGACTGATGGGGGAAGCAGTAAAAGCGAAAGAAAAGCAGAAACAGCCGGAAACGGAATTGTTCCTTATCCGCTGATAATATAGATCAAAGTAGCAATTACAATAAGTTTTGTAGTCAAGGAAGCTTAAAGAGGAGGATTTTATGGACATCACACTTGAAGCAATTGAAAAGGTAATGAATCAGACAGGAGTTGACTAATTGTGCTGAACAAGGCATCTGTGCAGAGAGCGTTAAAGTCAATAAATTCCGAGTATTCCGGAGGCCTTGACCGAACCGTAACGGTGTATGACTATGATGGAAACGAGATCACATCATATACCGGTAAGATTGATATAGAGGATACCGAGACAGGCGGTAAAGAAAAATTTGACCTGGATGGAAAAAGAACTATCATATATGGTGGTATCGTAATAGTGCAGGAAAACTGAGAAAAGTAAGATTGGAGGCAAATAACATGTTTGGAATTATTGGTGGACTTATCCTTGGAGCGATTGCAGGTTTCATTGGAAGCAATATCATGAATGAGAAATCCGGAACATTTAAGAACATCATTCTTGGAGTTCTCGGTGGTGTAGTTGGCGGATT
>NZ_AUJI01000047.1:0-14616 GCF_000424145.1 Butyrivibrio sp. AC2005 | reverse complement strand
GGTGGACTTATCCTTGGAGCAATTGCAGGTTTCATTGGAAGCAATATCATGAATGAGAAATCCGGAACATTTAAGAACATCATTCTTGGAGTTCTTGGTGGTGTAGTTGGCGGATTTGTATTTAAACTCATCGGATTTACAGCTACAGGCTTAATTGGAAGCCTGATTGTATCAACTGTTGGTGCATGTATATGCATCTGGCTTGGAAGGAAGCTGTTCTAAAGGAGGTGGCAGGTATGTTAATGGTTACTACAGAAACAATATCCGGCAAGAATCTGGAAATGCTTGGTCTTGTAAAGGGAAGTACTATTCAGACAGTCAATGCTTTTAAGGATATCGGATCCGGACTTAAAACTCTGGTGGGCGGTGAGCTTGGAAGTTATACCGAGATGATGGGTAAGGCAAGAGAACTTGCCACTGACAGGATGATCAAGGAAGGGCAGGCTATTGGTGCAGATGCGATTGTTGGAGTAAGATATTCATCATCTTCAGTAATGCAGAGTGCAGCTGAGATAATGGCCTATGGAACAGCTGTAAAGTTTGTTTGAGAGGCTATAAAAAATAATCATTTGGGTGAAATGAGGGAAAGCCGGTAGTTGTGATGACTGCCGGCTTTGTGCTATGAAGAAAAGTATTCTTATGAGGGGGCCAAGAGGTTTGTTCCTCTTGTTGTTATTACTATACATTTCAAACCTAAATCAAAACAAAAAGTCATGTAAACAGAATATGAACGTTACGGGGATATTATTCACATTATGTTCAAAGGAATTTTAAGATGAGTTAAGGTTTCAAATGTATCATAAAGCTATCAAGAGGACAGAAACTCTTGTTAATATTGATAAAACACTTTTTCATAACCGCTGTCTGGTGAAGAACCAGACAGCATCCTCCCTAAAACAACAGCTGCCTTTGATAGGCGGCTTTTTTCTATTGTATGACTATAATGAAGGTTGCATCTGGGATATAATCTATAGTGGACATAAAAATATAGGAAGGTGACAGCATGGTAAGCTTGACCTTGGAGATATCAAGGATCTTGCAGGTGGATTATTCAAGAAATAATTATGAGAAGCAGGCTGCGATTCCTTCGGGAGTCGCGGCAACTCATATATTCAACCATGAAACATTTTTTGACGAGGAATAATGGATGAACATACAGGTCTACGGCACCAGGAAGTGTAATGATACAAAGAAAGCGGAGCGCTTTTTCAAGGAGCGTGGCATAAAATATCAGTTCATTGATATGAAGGAAAAGGGCATGAGCAAGGGAGAGCTTACATCTGTTGCAAGTGCCAATGGCGGTATCATGAATATGGTAAATCCTGATGCAAAGGATAAAGATGCAGTTGCACTTATCCAGTATATTGCCGATGAGGATAAGCTGGAAAAACTGCTTGAGAATCAGCAGATAATAAAGACGCCGGTAGTGAGAAATGGCAAGCAGTCTACACTGGGATATCAGCCCAATGTGTGGAAGAAATGGGAATAAGGAATGGATGACAGACTGAAAAGGCAAATGGAGTTTGCCTTGGAGATAGATAAAGAAAAGAATGTATTCAGGCAGACTCATTTGTCAGGAAAAGGCAGAAATGAAAATGATGCGGAACACGCCTGGCATATGGCAATCATGGCTTATCTGCTTAAGGAATATGTAAATGGTATATATGCGCCTGAAGAGTATTCGCCGCTCATGAGACCGGTTTTGTATACATGTGTGGGAATTGCTATCGCCGCAATATGTATCAGCTTCGTATTACATGCGATTTCTATAAAAATAAAAAGGGCAGCTGTGGAGTAAATCCGCAGCTGTATTTTTATCATGGCCTTTCTGAAAAAGAAATCGCTAAAGCTGAGGGTGTATCACAGCAGATGGTTTCCCTTTCGCTTGATGGAGCTCTGAAAAACCTTAAGAAGTACCTGAAGCTTTAATATGCTATTTACAATAGGTGTGCATGTTCCAGGCAGTCTGGGATATGCATGCCTTAAATAGGTAAAAGTAAGTTTTTGTAATGATAGCAATGGTGTAAAATGGTAGAGATATATTTTGTTAAAGAATAATTGTTGGCGGAGGAAAAAAGTGAAGTTCTTGAAGTGGTTAAATCTAATTCCCCTTGTAATGTTTGTGATTAGGGATATGCTCGGAATAGCTGATATTAATCCTATATGGATGATAGTTATTGCGGCATTTGTCATAATGAATGTTTTTATGGCTAAAAGCATGAAGGAGTATCTCCTGTCTTCGTTATTATTGCTGATATCATGCGTTGCCGGAATGGTACTAAGTACATATTATTACTACTATTTTATTAGTTCTGATTTTGAGACACCTATTGTCGGTGCTTTCATAGCGATGGTCTATGGAATATTTGTGCTTGTGCTGGCGGGAGTTGGTACAGCTGTTTTTGCCATCAGGAACAGAAAAGAGGCAGTGAAAAATGGAGATATTTGATATAACTGACGATAACGGCTTTCCGACCGGGGAGACTGTAAGTAGAAGTGATGCACATGACAATGGTATTCCTCACAGGACAGCACATATTTGGATTGTGAGAAAGGAAGTGGATAAATATCAGGTTCTTCTTCAGAAGAGAAGCGCCGAAAAGGAATCTTTTCCTGGGATGTATGATACTTCATCGGCAGGACATATCCAGGCTGGTGATGAGCCACTTGAGTCTGCACAGAGAGAACTGTTTGAGGAGCTTGGAATAAAAACTCTGGCCGGAGATCTTACTTTTGCCGGGAAGTTTCATATTAAGTATGAGATGGAATTCCATGGAAAAATGTTTAAGGACAATGAAGTTGCTTTTGTTTACGTGTATGAAAAGCCTGTGGATATTTCCAAGCTGAAGCTTCAGACAGAGGAAGTGGAAGAAGTCAGGTGGTTTGATATCGATAAAGTCCATGAGGGATGCATACACAGGGATGGCACGTTTTGTGTTCCGATGGAAGGGCTTGAGACAGTAATGAAGTATCTTAAGGAAAAAGAAGAGAGACTAAGATGAAGAAAATAGTAGTGACAGCGCTTGTGCTGATAATGGTAATAGGAACAGTAGGATGTGGTGCGAAAAAAGAAGATGCAGCGATAATCGGTGGAGCTGACGGTCCAACATCTATTTTTTTGGCATCAAAAGTGAGTGATCCTGTGGTATCAGGAACCTGGCAGACAGCATCCATAGGCTATGAGACTGATGGGGATATGCAGCCTGAATACTATGTACAGTTTGGTGATGCAGAGATAATTTATGGTCATATGGAAAATAATGATTTTGTTCCGGATCATTTTGATAGTATTTCGCTATTCGAGGAACTGGAGACTGGAGGATACAAGATTAAGGCAGAGTCTGATAACGGAGTACAGTACACGTATCAGTCTTCTGAAGAAGATGCGGGTATCCTGGAATATTATGAGACATGGAACGAGGATGAGTTTTCAGAGAAGTACAGTGGCGGCGCTTCTCTTAGCAGATGTGATTAAACTTTAGTCTATAGCTTGTTTTGAACAGTGAGTAATGAGGGAAACATGAAAAGACGAGTAGTATTATTTGTGCTTGCATTATGTCTTGTGGCTGGATGCGGTAATAGAAGGAAAGAAAAGAGTTTGATGAAGGAACTAATGGTCCGGCAAAAGCTTCAGAACTAAAGGAGTTTAAAGCTGAGGCGAAGGAACGCCTGGAAGTGGCTATTCCTGATGAATACTTTGCTTTTCTGAAAGTAGTTAATGGAATTGAATATAATGGCTGCATAATATATGGAATAGACGAGGAGTTCCTTGAGGATGATCCGGAGCAGGAAATCTCTGGATTTATAGAGAATAACGAAGGTTATAGAATGGATATCGCAGACGAGGGCGATAATTACACAATTATTGGTGAGAGCGACATGAGCTGGTAGCTGTCGAGGGAATGAGAAAATGGACTATATAAGGAATAGAAAAAGCAATATCCCATTTAGTTTACATGATAGCAGGATAATACAGATTGAGACTGTCAAAGACACATTATCTTTTAGGGTAGATCGAGTATTTCAATATACAGACGACGAAGAAAAATGGTTTTCCGGAGTAATCGATTTTACTAAGACTGATATGGAAGAGTGTAGTATTCTTGCGTTTAACACTCCATATGGGTATGATGGCGAGAAGTCATTTTCAGGAAAAGCAATGTCGTTAGAGGAGTTTAAAAAGCTATATCCTGGCGCAGAGTTTGAGATTGTTACAGAGGGCTATTGTGGTTATGATACAACATATCAGGGGTGGATATGGCAAGGAGAAAATGATCCGCTTTTTGGAATTATGAGTATTTGGAATAGAGGCGATATGATATATCGGATAGATGATACTTCAGTTGCTCCTTGACCATGAAAACTTAGGGCACTAAAGGGAGAAAACATTTTTGACAAAAAGACGGTAATAAGCGTAGAGCGAGACAGCTTCTGTATGAGTAACCGTAATGGCTTCGAGATTTTTATAAATTAAGGATAGAGGCGGAAGGAATGGTAGACTGGTGGATGGAATAGCTGTTCTTGAAGCTGATTATTCGGATGAGGATAAAGAGGACTGTATTCTGACTTTGTATGAAAGGCTATATCCTGGAAGGGGAGGACTTACTGATTTTTTCATAAATAGTGAGGATCCGGAACAAAGAAAAGCATTAAACGAACAATTATCCCACATCCAGCTAGAGTTGTGGAAAATAGTAAAAGACAAAATAGTCGAGCATAGTAGCCCGGGTAAATTTAGACATGAAGAAGCATAATAATATGGATTCAAACGAGGAAGAAGGCCATGTTCTACAATGCAAAGAATGAAAATATAAAATTTGATGGAACAGACTGTGATTATATAAGCTTTGGAACCGGTGATAAGAACCTTATCATGCTCCCAGGGGTAGGAGACGGATTCAAAACAGCAAGAGGAATCGCAGTGCCATTTGCTTTTGTGTATTCAGGATTTGCCAAGGAGTTTAAGGTCTATGTGTTTAGCAGAAGGAATAACCTTCCGGATGAATTTTCAACTGCTGATATGGCTGATGATATAGATAAGATCATGGACATGATTGGCATTAAAACTGCCAGTGTTTTCGGAGTGTCGCAGGGCGGTATGATATCCCAGCAGCTTGCTATAAGACATCCTGACAAGGTAAAAAAGCTTGTCCTTGCAGTTACTGCATCAAGGCCAAATGAACTGATGAAGGAGGCACTCGAATCCTGGATAAATATGGCAGATAATGATGATTATGCCGGAATAATGCTTGATACAGCAAAGCGTTCATATACCGGGAAGTATCTTGAACGTGGGATTAAAATGAATTCTCTTTTGGCAAGAATGAAGCCAAAGGACTATTCGAGGTTTAAGATTCTATGCAGATCGTGTATGGAACATGATGTTTATGACAGACTCTCAGAGATAAGCTGCCCAACTTTGATTATAGGGGCAGATAGTGATCTTGTTCTTGGAGGTGAAGCATCAGTTGAAATGTATGACAGGATAAATGACAGTACGCTGTACATGTATGAAGGTTACAGTCATGGAGTATATGAACAGGCCAAGGATTTTAATGGCAGGGTTATGGATTATTTAAAAAATTGAGACAGGAGTCAGTTTATGAAGATTATGGTCAGTGCCTGTTTGCTTGGACAGAACTGCAAGTATAATGGCGGCAACAATTATTGTGATAAAGTGGCTTCGTTTCTTGAGGGGCATGAAGCAGCTCATGGCCGGAGGTGGAGTTGCCCTCATCGGAACCACACTTGTTCCTCTTCTTGCAAACCTTTTTTGATCTGCCGGAGGGGAGGAATCGGAAGAAGCATGTCTCATTGACATAAGGACGCGCAGGTAGTATTATAATGATAGGTGGGATATCCCACCTATCATATATGGAGGTGGACCTTATGGAAGCTATCAAAGATTATACGGTACACATTGACAGCAAAAAGAGAATCACCCTCAGAGGTGCATTGTATCAATACTATAATGTAAAAGAATACGAAAATGGTTGCATAATGCTTGAACCGCGTGAACTAACTGTTCCTGATGGCATCTCGGCAAATACTTTAAAAGATATGGATAGAGCAATAGAGAATTTCAAGATGGGAGATGTTTCACCCGCTATTGATCTGTCTGATTTTTAGGGGGAATTGCCTGGATGGGATATGCGATTAGGATGGGAATTCCTGAAATGGAGGAATTATGGAATTCTCTTCAGACTCAGTACCGAGATGGTACTATCAGTAAAAAAGACGAGGAGCTTTATAAAAAATGGGGTAATGCTTTGAAGAAGTTATCCCTTGATCCGATGTACCCGAGCTTAAAATCTCATGAAATAACTGAATTGTCCAGACGATATGGTATGAAAGTCTGGCAGTCATATCTTGAGAATAAAAAGAGCGGGGCGCGTCGCATGTACTGGGTATATGGACCAGATCAGCAGGAGATAACAATAATCGGTTTGGAACCACATCCTGAAGATGCAAAAAATGGTGCATATGACAGGATAAAGCTGTCGGATTTATAACAACTTAATATTGATGTAGTGCAGGACCATTCAACAAAGGATGGTCCTTTTTTAATGCAAAAAAGTAGGACGTAACAAGTGGACAGCATAATTGAGGCGATAGAGGACTGGTTTAGAGGTATAAGTAAAATGCAACTCATTGAAATTATTAACGAGATTCATGTTGATAATTTCCTTGATGACCAAT
The DNA here is from genome assembly GCF_000424145.1 of Butyrivibrio sp. AC2005. Lineage (GTDB taxonomy): Bacteria > Bacillota > Clostridia > Lachnospirales > Lachnospiraceae > Butyrivibrio. The sequence continues at coordinate 7,917 of NZ_AUJI01000047.1, read as the reverse complement.
ATAATATAGCTATAAAGAAATTATTAACGTAAAAAACGAGAATAAATTTCGGGAGTGATTGGCTATGAAAATAATAGGCATAAAAGCAGAAGGTCTTCCTTTATTAAAAAACGGGATAGAAATAGGCTTTACAGCTACCCAGAGAGTAACTGAAGACGATAAGATGGTTTTGCATAACTTATTTAGCAATGTTTACCTTAATCCTACTGAGGCTATTATAGGAATTAATGCATCAGGTAAGACATCTGTTTTGAAGCTGATTCTTTTAGCGCTTGGTATTGTAAACAATGAGCCCATTAATCATATTGAGGTTAAGGACATTCTGGGAAAGACGTGTGATGCAGTGATTACAATATGTTTTTACTCTCAGAAATGCTTATATAAACTGACGACATCAATAAGTTGTAAGGATGGAAGATATATTATAACTGATGAGAAACTGTGGAAGAAGCAGGTTGAACTTATCAAAACAAGAAAAGCAATGCAAGAATTTGATGATTCCATGGTGATTGCCACAAGGCATGATGATGAGGAATTCCTTTCTGATGATGTGAGTATCATCATTGCTTTAAATAAGAAGAATAAGGATCAGATGTTTATAGAAGATATGCTTTCATTTACAAATGTGAATGTGTTGCCTGCATCTGAAACAATTCCTGTTCCGGTGATTGCATTTCTGGATCCAACTGTAGAGCAGTTGTCGTTTGAAGCTCAAAATGGAAAAGAACTGATTCATTTGAGATTTAAAAATCAGAATGAGATATTGCTCAATAATTCCAGAGAACTTGAGAATTATCTTTCATCTGGAACTATTAAGGGAATAATTGTCTTTACAAAAGCAATGGAAGTATTAAGGCAAGGCGGATACATGGTCGTAGACGAGATTGAAAACCATTTTAATAAGGAAATAGTAGCTACGCTTATGAGATTTTTTATGGATGGAAAGCTCAATAAGCACGGTGCGGTCCTGATATTCTCTACGCATTATCCTGAACTTCTTGATGAATATGATAGAAATGATAGTATTTACATTACAAGAAATAAGGATGGAATAGAATTACAGAGTCTGACGGAAAAACTTAATAGAAATGATATCAAGAGAAGCGATGCATACCAAAGTGGACTTCTCGAGGGAACAACACCTGCATATGAAGCGTTTATGCAGCTTAAAAATAGTATATCAGCTTATGTTTAAGGGGGATGCGTGATGGAACTTAAACTAAGCAAGTACAAGGCATCCGGGATATTCCCTGAAATAAAGCTACGACAGTGTGCGGTGTTCCTGCTAATACCCTGCGGTCAGGGATTATGCCGCACGGTCAGGGAGTGGAAACTGCCGAAAACAATCAGCCGTTACCGCCTCCCACAATGTGCCGTCGGACAACGATATCTCGGAATATAAAAGTTGCGAATTTTTAAACGTGGAAATGGTTGATAAGTATGGCTATGATATGTATAATATATGTATGGATACAATACGATTTGAGTGGGATGAAAACAAAAACATAATTAATCAGGAAAAACATGGAGTTTCTTTTGAAGAAGCCAAGACGGTGTTTTATGATGAATTTGCACTGTTGGAATATGATAAGAAAAACTCCGGTACAGAGGATCGCTTCCGTATTCTTGGATTAAGTAAGAAGGGAAATGTTTTACTGGTTGCTCACTGTACCAGAGAGAATGACACAATAATCAGGATTATATCTTCACGTAAGGCTACACCAAACGAGAAGAAAGGCTATGAAAGGAGCAGAAGATCATGAAAAGACTTAACGATGATGAATTTTTGGAACAGGAATTTGACTTCAGTAAAGCTGTTAAGAATCCCTATGCTAAGAAGCTACACAAGAAGATAACAATGAATGTTGATGCTGATGCCCTTGAGTACTTTAAAAGTCAGTCAGCAGATTCCGGTATACCTTATCAGACGCTTATAAACCTTTATCTGGTCGATTGTGCAACCTCAAAAAAGAAGTTAAAAATGACTTGGAAATGATGATGCATAAGTTCGCATTATTCCCCATATTTTAGGTCTGTGTTTTCTCTTTCGGGAAATTTTCGGGAAAAACTGGTACGAAATCGGGAAAAAGTGGGAAGGTTATAGGTTTTTTTATCAAAATTACTGTGTTATATTTACAATGGACAAAGCGATAGGGAAAAACAAAAACACTTCCCAAGCCGCCGAGTCCATTTTCTTTTGTAAGCCTGTCACGAAACATAGCGTAGAGGTGGATCATTTTATTCCATGGTCGTTTATAAAAGATGATCAGATATGGAACTTTGTTCTGGCTTGTCCTGAGTGTAATAACAAGAAAAGAGATAAGCTTGCGCAGGTTGATTTCCTTGCTAAGATATCTGAGCGGAACGAGATCATGATTGAGAGGGATCAGAGTAACAAGGATTCAGCAAGGCGCATAAAAATGATTTATACATGGGCACAGAAAAATGGTTATAACGAAATTTGGACGCCCAAGAAAATGAGTGTTTAATGTAAATGTCAGAAAACTGACGTGAGGAATATATATATGTTGGAACCAGGATTATATGAACAGGTCATAAATAAACAGATACAGTCAGAGCTTACAGGCTCTTCAGATGATTTAAAGCGAGTTGAGAAGATTGATGGAGCTGAAGCTTGAATTATACTGTACATATACCAGAGATCAGATCCTTGTGGCAATGGATTTCAAGAAACCACAGACTGTAAGAGAAGGTGTGAAGTGTCTTGAAGATAAGATGGTGGACGTGTTCTTTGTAACGCTTAATAAAGCAGATAAGGATTATTCACCTACGACAATGTACAATGATTATTCTATCAATGAGGAGTTTTTCCATTGGCAGAGTCAGAGTACAACTTCAGATACTTCACCGACCGGTCAGAGATATATTAACCATGTTCATGAGGGAAGTAAGATCCTGTTATTTGTAAGAGTGTTTAAGAAGGATTTGGCAGGTGCTGCGCCATACACGTATCTGGGGACTGCAAAATATGTGAGCCATTACGGCAGCAGGCCTATGAATATAACATGGCATTTGGATAATCCGATACCAGCTAAATACATTAAGAAGACAAGCAAACTGGAAGTAGGATGATTATGAAAACTGTTAACGTAGTCGCAGCAATAATCTGCGATGATTACAAGAGAAAAACTAAGATATTCGCAACCCAGCGTGGTTATGGTGATTATAAGGATGGCTGGGAATTTCCCGGAGGAAAGATTGAAGAAGGGGAAACGCCTGAAGAAGCACTCGTAAGGGAGATTAGAGAAGAGCTTGGTGCGGAGATTGAGGTTCATGATCTGATAGATGTTATTGATTATGACTATGAGACTTTTCACCTACATATGAACTGTTATTGGGCAACTGTTGCAGAAGGCAAACTACAGCTTTTGGAGCATGAAGCAGCGAAGTGGCTTGAGGTTAATGATCTTAGTAGTGTGGACTGGCTTCCTGCAGATCTGGCGTTACTTCCTAAGATTGCTGAGGCTATGGTTGATAAGAATGTTGAGTATTACGATATGAATGCTGATTCGTTCTTTGCTGGAAGTGTTAACGCAGATATGTCATATGAGAGGGACAGGTTCATCGCACTCCTTCCTGAGCATGGCCATATTTTGGATGCAGGCTGTGGAAGTGGACGAGACAGTAAGGCATTTCTGGATGCAGACTTTTCTGTAACAGCTTTTGATGCATCAGGGGAAATGAGGAAGAGAGCCTCTGAATATCTGGGGCAGGAAGTTCTGGATATGAGGTTTGAGGATATCGATTTTCATAATGAGTTCGATGGAGTCTGGGCCTGCGCATCACTTCTTCATGTGCCGGTGGAGCAGCTGCCGGAGACAATGAAGAAGCTGAATACTTCCCTTAAGAGTGGCGGTGTTATATATGCTTCTTTCAAATATGGCGATGGCACTAAGATGCGTGGAGATCGCAGATTTAGCGATTTTGATGAGAAAAGTATAGTTCCGTTGTTTGAGAATGCAGGATTTGAGATTATTTATAATGAGGTTGGTACTGATAACAGACCCGGTAGGGAAGATGAGATGTGGGTCAATGCAATAGGAAAAAAGGTTTAAGGAGGAGAAGTTCATGAGTACAGTAAAAGAGACAATAGCAAAGAGAAGCTCAACACGTGGCTATACACAGGATCAGATTTCAAAGGAAGAGCTTGATGCACTTCTTACAGCAGGACTGCAGGCTCCGACTGGTGCAAATAAGCAGGAGCTGCATTTTACGGTTGTTAAGGGTGATAATCCGATCCTTGCTGAGATTGAGAATGAGAAGAATGCCCTTCGTAATATTGAGCATGCAGAGCACAATTTCTATTATGAGGCACCGGTTATTATTGTCATTAGCGCAGAGAGCGGATACAAATGGAGCAAGGTTGATGCAGGTATCGCTGTTGAAAACATTGCACTTTTATCCGAAGAAATGGGACTTGGAAATCTGATCATCGGATGTATTTATGATGCTCTCCATGGTGAGAAGGGCAAGTATTTTTCAGAGAAGCTTGCTATACTAGAAGGTTATGAGTTTGAGATAGCAATTGCTGTAGGTCATAAGGCTGTTACTAAGGAGCCTCATACTTATAACGCAGATGCTCAGATCACGATTTTGGAATGATATATGGAATATATTGAGATTTTTACAAGAGAAGGTAGGCCCACCGGGAAAATCATAGAAAAGCATGAAAAGAAACAGCCCGGAGACTATATAAAGCACGTTCTTATCATCATGAAGACGAGCGACAGTCCTGCTCCGGGGAAAGGCGAAGGCAAGTATGTTGTTCAACAGAGATCTTTAAGGGCAAGATATTATCCAGGCAAATGGGATATGACGGGTGGTGGAGTAAGATCTGATGAAACTCCAAAGGAGGCTGCTGTCAGAGAATTGGCAGAAGAGCTTGGGATAAAAGTATCACCTGACAATCTGGAACTGGCCTTTGAATATATCAAGGACTGGGATGACGGAACGGGACTTTTGGCATCAATTTTCATGCTGCGAGTTGATGTTCCAGAAAGCGGCTTTGATTTTGACCGTTACGAAGTAAACGATGTCAAGGTTATGCCTTTTAGCGAGTTCTATGGTCATATTATGGATCATAATGATGAAGAAATGGGTAAAGGAATCAGGGATATAGAGGCAAGACTGTAAGAAATGGGTTACGGAATGAAACCATGTGGTTGCGTTTCGTAACCTTTTCTGTTGCGTATTGTTTTTGAGCTTAATATAATCAGCTTAATCAGAGTCGACACTGATAGGAGCAGAGATTATGGATGAAACAGATAAGAAGATTTTAGATATGATCAAGGGTAATGCTCGCATGAGTTATCAGGAGATTGGTAATTTGCTGGGAATTTCCCGTGTGGCTGCTAAGAAAAGGGTTGATAAGCTCGAAAAGGCAGGAATTATCCGCGGTTATAATACTTATATCAAGAGAGATGATGAGATAACCATGCTGTTCGATATCATTACTGCAGATGGTGCCTTTGAAAGAGTTTTGAATTATGTAGCTACGCGGACAGCATATGTGCGCCAGATTTTTACTACTCACAAAGAAAATCATATCCATATGGTAGCTGTATCTGATTCACCCAAAGATCTCAAGTATTTGGCTAAGATGATCGACAAGGACTGCGGAGATGATATTAAAGAGCTCCATGTCCGTCAGGTCCAGAAGATCATCAAGGACGTGTATGGAGGAATCAAATATGAGCCAGGATCAGGGGCGGACTATGACAGAGATAATTGAAGCTGTTGCAGGCTATAGAGTTCATGAAAAACGTGGAGGTAAGTTTTACTATAATCTGCATATGAATCAGAGTATGAGTGATACACCAATCGAAGCATTGGATTTAAGTGTAAGATCGTATCATTCGTTGCAAAGAGCAGGATATTCACGTATAGGTGATCTTGCAGAAGCTATTGCCGGAGGAGTTGAGCTTAGCAAAATCAGAAATTGTGGATCAAAAAGCTGCAGAGAGATAATGGAAAAATTGTTTGTTTACCAATACAATATGCTGCCACAGGAAAAAAGAGAAGGCTATATCAAAGAAACTATGATGTTGAATGCCAAGAAAAGGAGGGACGATTTGGTCGTATACGGAAGTGGTGTACGATAAAAAGGACATATAAGAGTGTATAATCTAAAATGTAAACTTATAGTATGACATTTTGGAGGTGGCGATTTTGGTATATGCAATACATTCTTTTATGAAGGCTGTCTTTGATCGCTTTGGTTTGAATTGGTGGTTTTGGTATGGCTACTTTAAGATGACTGTAATTTTATCGTTGATATTACACATGATGCTATTTAAAAATGAACTGACCAAGGATTTTCCAAGTATTCCTTATGAGCAGGAATTTCCGTAATGATAGGTTGATGTGAGTGAGATTGAGAGGATAGAACGATGCCGTTTTCGATTATTAGAAATGACATAACAAAAGTTAAGGCAGATGCTATTGTTAATACGGCAAATCTTGAAGTTGCCATAGGTGATGGTATCGATGCTGCCATTTATAAAGCTGCTGGTGAGGAAAAGCTTTATGCCGCTCGCAGGGAGATAGGCGTTCTTGAACCAGGAGAAGTGGGTATTACACCGGCCTTTGGCCTTGATGCGAAGTATATTATTCATGTTAGTGGTCCTTGTTGGGAAGGCGGAGATTACGGCGAAGAGCGGCTTCTTAGACAGTGTTATGATAAGTCACTGGAACTGGCAGCTGAGAATGGATGTAAGTCTATAGCTTTTCCACTTCTTGCGACTGGGACTTATGGATTTCCTAAAGAGCTGGGAATTCAGATAGCAATCGATGCGTTCACCGCCTTTCTCAAAGATCATGAGATGGAGATAACGCTGGTTGTTTTCAGGGAGTATGCTTATCATGTGTCCGGTAAACTCTTTGATGATGTTAAGAGCTTTATTGATAATGAGTATGTGAGTGGAGCTCTGGAGGATGAATATAGTCACGATGGTATTCCGGAAGACCAGATGGTATATCTGCAGAGGATATCAGCTTTTTCTGATAAGGAAGAGAGCAAGGCTGATGCTTCCGAGGTATGTGATGAGGATGATGGATATTTCGCGGACTGGGAAGATGAAGAAGAAACCGATGCTATAGATGTTATTCCTATTGGCAGGAAGTACAAAGCTAAAGAATCAGCTCCCATGGCGGCTGCGTATGATGAGTGCCATGCTGAGATGATGTTTGGTGCTGCTAAAGAGTCTCAGTCCCTTGATGATGCACTTAAGGAGATGTATACGGATACCTTTGAGAAGCATCTGCAGCAGCTGATTAACAAGAAGGGGCTGAAGAATTCCGAGATTTATACGGCTGCCAATATTTCCAAGCAGTATTTTTCAAAGCTCCTGAAAGGTCAGGTTAAGCCTTCCAAGGAGAAGGTTCTTTCTCTGGCTGTGGGGCTAAGATTAAACCTGGATGAGACGGTGGATTTCTTAAGACTCGCGGGATATGCGTTATCACCAATCTCACAGACAGATGTTGTGGTCAAGTATTTCATTGTTCATAAGGACTACAGCGTTATGAAAATAGATGTAGCGCTCTTTGATTACGGACTGGATCCGCTGTCAAAGGGATGATAAGGATGGGGCTGTCGCACTAAGAATTAGTGCGAGGCCCCTTTTTAGTGCTAAAAGTCTTGATTAACACAAAGACCAGGCTTCGAAAAGCCTGGTCTTTGCTGTAAAATATATTTATGCTACTAAATAAAATCTTACAAGGAAATTATAGCCTTTCTTCCTTAAATCATCAAATAAAACTTCCGCTCGACATAGACCTATCAGTAGCAGATGACGATCCGGTACGCCTGGTAAGCGCATTCGTGGAGGAGATGGACCTTTCTGATCTTTATGCAACATATGAAAGAATCAGAAAAGGCCAGGCAACGCCCCGTCATAT
>NZ_AUJI01000046.1 GCF_000424145.1 Butyrivibrio sp. AC2005 | reverse complement strand
CGATAAGAGTAGCTGTGTTTCCTTTGATATTCATAACCTTATGAAGAATCCATGATAGGATAAGCGATGTTGAAATCGTGCAGATAATTATAGGAAGTGACTGTTTTCCGGTCTGAAGAACGACCGAAAGATTCATACCAAATCCAAGGAGGACAACAGCCGCCTGCAGAATTATCTTTGATGTAAACTTTATTCCATCAGCCGCCTTCCCCTTGTCATTCCAGAACAGGGCTATTATCATGCCCAGAATGATTGCAATCACCGCTCCGCCAACGACAGGGAAGCGCTTTCCCAGGAGCCATGAAGGAACTGCAATAGTGAAGCATACTATTACTCCCATGTAATTCTTTTTCAAAAAATCCATCTCAAGACCTCTCTCTCTTTTTAATCTGTTCTTTCGCAGGTCTTATTCTATTCTGTCTTTTGAAAAAGATAAAATTATATATTATTATGTATCCATAAATATTTTTTATCGTTATGGAGGACTGATTATGCTGGATTTCAGGATAGATACTTTTCTCTGTGTTTGCAGGCACCTCAATTTCACCAAGGCGGCTAAGGAGCTGAATATTACTCAGCCCGCTGTTTCTCAGCACATACATCATCTTGAAAATGAATACGGGACAAAGCTGTTTACTCAGGATGGAAAAAAACTTTTTCTAACTGACAACGGAAAACTCCTGTATAAAAAAATGAATCAGATAAAAAATGATGATGAAAGTCTCAAAGAAATACTTTCACAGAATAGCCATGGCTTAAAAGACATCTCTTTTGGTGTCACCATGACCATAGGAGAATACATAATTGCTGATCCGATCAGTGATTACATAAAAAATCACCCGGATACTAATCTTAAGATTACATTTGGCAACACATCAGAGCTTCTTAAAAAACTCTCCGAGGGTGTTATAGATTTTGCACTTGTAGAAGGATATTTTCCTGAAAATGATTATGAAACGCTGCTTTTTAGCAAAGAAGAGTTCGTTCCTGTCTGTTCGGCAAAGCATTCTTTCACTCAGAAGCCGCGCGTGATAAAAGATCTCTTTCCCGAGCGAATTCTTATAAGAGAACCCGGTTCAGGAACGCGCAATATATTAGAAAGAGCTCTTGCCCTGAACAATTACTCCACAAGTGATTTTAGGAATTTTATCCAGGTGGAGAACATGCATGCCATAATAAGCCTTATTGAAAAAGACTGTGGCATCACCTTTTTATATAAAGCAGCGGTTGCATCCGGACTGCAGTCCGGATATCTGAAAACAATCCCCCTTGACGACTTTAGGGTAAAACATGATTTTACCTTCATCTGGCCAAAAGATACTGTTTTCAGTGAAGAGATCCGTGCAATATGTGAGGAAATCCTACCGGTGGCATAAACATTTTAGTAAAATGAATAACGATAAGCATACCTATTCTTAAAAAAGCATGCAATCAATGTGATGATTGCGATTCCTCCCTGCTTTAAAATAGCACATTTACTGACGCTCTTTCCATAAATCTTTCAACATGGTCGTCAGAATCATCCGCCTCTTCTGCTGCTTTATACAACAGAGCATAAGGAACTCATAAATTTAATACACGACCACTCCCATCACTGCAGCAATGCAAATCAGTACAATGGGAGATATCCCTGATTTCGTTATTTTTCTGGAACCAAAGTAAACAGCAGCCAGAACAGAGCACACTACTACTGCTTTTAAATCAGGAGCAAGTCTTGTTCCCTTAATGACAGTGTTTTGCAAGATCATACTGATACCCATAGACAGGATTATACCCATGATACATGGTTTTAATCCCCTAAGCACAGCTTCTGCATAAGGATTTTTTAACAGTCCCTTGAGTAGAATCATTAAAAGTACAATAATTACAAACGCAGGAAGGACAACTGAAAATGTTGCTATCAAAGCACCGGGGATCCCTGCTGTCATGCTACCTACATATGTAGCCATGTTTACCATAATCGGTCCGGGGGTGCTTTCGCTTACCGCAATCATATAAGCGAGTTTTTCATCATCAAGCCATCCATAATGTAATACCACATCCCTTATAAGTGGTATTGCTGCATAAGCTCCACCAAAAGAAAAAAGTCCAACTTTTAAAAATCCAAGGAAGAGATCAATATATATCATATAATTCGTCCCTCCCCTTTTATTTTAATCCTGACGCAAAATATTATAAGACTGCATAGACCTGCTGCAATCATTAAAGATATTGATGATATCTTTATGGAAAAAAGATTTACTGCCATCATAATAAGAAAAACCGTTATTAATACAAGCAGCTGGAATGGTTTCTTTGCCATTTTCCTTATCATCTTAAGAGCTGCGTCCAATATCAGTATACCTACTGCTATCTTTATTCCTTTAAATGCGCTGGCTATCCATGCTATTTCAAGAAAACTGTCAAGAAACATCGAAATCAGATAGATGATAATAAATGACGGAATGATTACTCCTACTGTGGCTGCGACTGCTCCAACTAACCCACGCTTTTTATATCCCACGTAAGTAGCACAGTTTATCGCTATCGGACCAGGTGTTGATTCAGCTATGACTGTAATATCCATCATCTCATCATGGCTGATCCACTTTTTCTTTTCCACGCAGATATCCTGTATCAGCGAGATCATGGCATAGCCACCACCAAAAGTAAATAGTCCGATTCTGAAAAATGTGCAAAAAAGTTCAATGACCACAATGACCTCCGCAGTGATGGTCCTCATCATGATGATCACCACATGTATGTTCTTCCCCATGATGATTACACTTAACTTCCGGATTATAATCCAGTGTCCCGTCAAGGAATGCCTTTACTGCTTCGTCTGCGTTTCCTGATACTCCACCATACAGTTTAATTCCGGCTTCACCAAGTGCTGCCTGGGCTCCACCGCCAATTCCTCCGCAGATAAGTGTATCAACCTTACCTCCCATAAGGAAACCGGCAAGAGCACCATGTCCCTGGCCGTTTGTATCTACAATCTCTTCATTTACAATCTTTCCATCTTCCACGTCATAAACCTTGAACTTCTCTGTATGACCAAAATGCTGGAAAATCTCTCCATTATCATATGTTACTGCTATTCTCATGCCGTTTTCTCCTTTTTCTCTTATGTTCTTAAAGTTCTCGCTCTGCATAATATTAAATTTGACATTGCCGCCCGAAATTGTAAGGCTCCGCCCTTCTACCAGCATCTCAGCAATCTTTTTTCGTGCACTCTCATACATTGCTGTTACAGTTGTCCTGGCAACTCCCATTTCTCTGGCGCACTGTTCCTGGGTCATTCCTTCCCTATCCAACAAGCGCATTGTTTCAAACTCATCAAAGGTTAGCTGTATAGCGTCTCCTTCAATGTTCTCTGACGGACAAAAACCAAACTGTCCGGGAAGACCTGCTATTTTTCTGCATTTCGTAATTTTAGGCATAGTTCGTCCTTTCTGACATATGTCAGAATATATGTTATCAGTGATATTGACATATGTCAATAATCACGCGTATTATAAATAAACAAAAAAAGAAGCCTAAACCACATTCAGTTCAGACTTCTTTAGCAATATAATATTCAAATTGAACTAATTGCGCGCCAATTTATAAAAAACGTCTGTGAAACTGAACTATTGTCAAATTTCACAGACGCTCTACGTTCCTATTTACAGTAAAACTCTACAAGCTTGTCAGTTACTGTACTCCGCTCTCTTATCAACATTATTAACTATATCATAGATAAGTTCTCCGTTACGGGACGCGATTATAAGCTGATCATGATCCAACTCATTTACAAGATAAATGTAAACATCCATATCATGAAGCTTGTAAACCTGATAGTATAAGTCACAGGCTTCGCACATACTGTCAGTCATATAACTCCATGAATCTTTATATGTTGGATCAGATTCAATAAGCTTAAGCAACTCATCAAGGCCGTTATACCACATAGTAATAACGATGCCATCATCCTTTTCCTCAAATACATAACCACCTTCATCCGGTGTGGATGAATTCAAAGCTGCTTTTGTAGCTTTTATAAGCTCTTCCCTGGTCATACTCTCAGGATCCTTGTTCATAAGTTCCGAGAGGTCTTCTGTTTCTTCGGTAACGCTACCCTCCTCAGGGACTGAAACACTTTCTTCAATGGTACTTGATGTAGCATATACATTCGCGAGTTTTACATTCTTTACCTTCCCTACATCAGAGGATGAACTACCGGATTTATACGTCCATGTGTACTCATAAACGGCACGCATATAAACTTCACTTCTACCAAACTCTGCACCTAATGTAAGATAAATCTTTTCGCCGTTCTCTTTACCTTCTTCAAGATTAGAATAAATTGTTGATTTTGACCAAAAATTCGGATTTACACCGCCCTTGTCCCAAATATAGTCCGTATGGCCATTATTTTTTCCTGTAACCTCTTCATCACTAAAGTAAAATTCGCTTACATCATCGATAGAGCCACTATACTCAAGAGTCATAACTCTTTCATCTGACGAAAAGCCTGCATCCACCTCCGGTACCTCATTGGCTGATGCATCACGAATGGTATACTCGTATCCAATGCTAATTTCTTCCCCTGCATTATAGGTTTTCGATGGTGCATCAAACTTTAAGTCTAAATCTGTAACACTGCCATCATAGGCAGATGTAATATTAACTCTACACGACCAACTATCATCAGTCGCTTGAAATCCGTTATTTTGAAGATTCCAGCCATTACCCATGCTGCTTTTATAATCACTATATGGTCCCAGCGATGTTTGATTTGTTAACTCCCAATGACCACTCGCTGCCTTTACTTCCATTGGTTTCAGTGATTTCTCTGAAACACTTCCACCTGCTACGGTTAAAGAAAGCGTCATGGCAGCGGCAAGCATACCGGTTAATAATTTCCTCAACGTCCTAGCATTCGTCATATTCTTTCCCTCCTTTAACATGAAGTGTCCCTATACAAAAAAGGCTTTTATATTACGGCTTTCAGAATCAATCATCAAATTTGTCTTATTTGCATTTTATCCTATTTATTTGATTTATTCCAAGTAAACTGCTATGAAAAGTGTATAAAATTTCTATATATGCCATTTTTGTACTTTTGGTATTTGCTTATATAACCTCCAGTATGAGACTATAAATTTGCGCTATCTTTAGAGTTATTTCATACATCTTTTAATAAATTTTTTTATTGTTATTACGGCTATTTGCTATACTAAAATTGATATAGTGTGTACAACATTGATAGTTAAAAACCATTACTCATTTTTCTCAAAGTATAGAAATGTAATCGCTTACAGAAAGGTGTGGAAAATGATAAACCTGAAAAACGCAAAAAAATCCATGTATCTGCTGACAGCGATTGTTCTATTATCAACATCATTATCGGGATGTATGGACTCATCCAATCAATCCACAAAATCAGACCCAATACCAAACGAGGAGCCAGATGTATCCCGTTTCATAGTTGCTGTTGAAGAAGAACCGGACACTGTGGATTTCCAGTGTACGTCAATTCACTATACGGTTGCCCAGAATGTCTTTGACCGTCTTGTTGAAATGGTAAACAATTCCCACGGCAGTGCTGTGGTCCTGCCCTCTTTGGCGAAATCATGGGAAGTGTCCGATGACGGCATGACCTATACTTTTCATTTACGCGAAGGCGTGACCTTCAGCAACGGATCACCTCTGACAGCTTCTGATGTGCTGTATACTTTTTCAAGGCTGCTAACCCACCCCGATTCCTGTAACCAGGATATTGTCGACATAATCGCAGGTGCTGACAAGCTGCAATCCGGAGAAACAGATCAACTGGAAGGATTTAAGATCCTGGGAGATCTTGATTTTTCCATTACTTTGTCGGAACCGTTTGCAGCTTTTTTACCGTGCCTCTCCATGCCCGGAGCATCCATTATGGATGAGGAAACGACCACCGAGGCTGGCGATCGTTTCGGAGCGGATCCTGAATGGACTATCGGAACCGGCTCTTTTATTCTGTGGAAATGGTCTAAGGGAGAAGGAATGCTGCTGAAAGCAAACAAAAATTGTTGGAACGGGGCACCAAAATGTGAGGGGCTGGATCTTAGATTCCTATTAGATGAAAAAGAAATGGAAGCATTATTTGAAAAAGGAGAACTGGATGTTCTTGATTTGGACAAAATTGGTGACGATGCAGATAAATACCTGAATGATGATTCATATAAGAGTAGATTACTACGCGCGCATCCTGTAGGTATTACCTACATTGTACTCAATGAATCTGTAGAACCTTTAAACGATGTATCCGTGAGAAAAGCACTTCAACTGGCACTGGACAGAGAAGAACTAATGGATATCAGCTTAAAAGGCAGAGCTATACTTGAACAGGGTATATTCCCGCATGGTCTTAATGGATATAATGAGGATCTTCCTGAAATATCCTATGATCCGGATTCAGCAGAAAAGCTCTTGGCAGAAGCAGGCTACAAAGATGGTTTTGAAATGACAATCAGCGTCAAAAATACCGCTTACCCATGGGAAAAGGCTATGATGCAAGATGTCGCAGCTATGTGGTCAAAGATTGGTGTTAAAGCAACCGTCGAGATTATCGATGAAGCCGAATGGATGAAACTGCGAAAGAGCGGAAAGCTTGCCTGCTACGAAGCGACCTGGATAGCGGATTATAACGATCCGGATAATTTTATCTATACATTTTTCGGAAGTAAGGAAAATACGACCTTCCGGAGCCTGTGCTACCCACGCGAGGATATTATGAAACGGGTTCGTGATGCCCGCGGCATAATAAATAAGGATGAACGTATCAAGGAATACAGGGACTTAGAGCAAACGATCATCCAGGATGATGCCGCATGGATACCGCTATTTTCGCGCCTCCGCTATTATGTGCAAGGGGAACGGGCAAATGGCCTAAAAGCCTCCTGGAACGGATCGATAAAAAATAATTATCGGAATATGTCAATAAAATAGCAGTCAAATACTCAACGGTTACACTACTTAAAGATAAACATCAAAAATGACCGCACAGCTCGGGATAGTTGACGGTCATTTTTGATCAATAACTATTAATGGGACTGACCGCTATCGGCAGTACCTTTAATAAAATCATAACATATCTATAGCATATTTCAACGCGAATAATTAAAAAGGAATTCACTCAACTTTTATCATTTCAAAGTGTCTTTCCTCCAGATTTGGAACAACTTCCGGATTTACCGGGTTGGGCTGATAAGCATCTATGAATAACTTAATCTGATCCCCGCTTATTTCAAAGTACCATGAATAATACATTGGAACGGATCTGTCATCAATGGCAGTAGCTGAAAGATTTTCCGAATCCCATTCGATGGTATCTCTGTTGTATCCTCCAGGTATATAATTTATTACAGGCACTCCGCCCTCATATATTTTGACATATAGTGATGTATCTTCTTCAGTGGTTTGGTCACCATTTACAGCAAACAATGTTTTAACATATTTTCCTTCATATTTACCAGCAAGTCTTTCTGTACTACCACTGGGAACAATATCATATGAATTCTTCATGATATCATTCAGTTCTTTTTCCATCTCACCAACAACTTTTTCCGGATTGTTTTCTTCGCTGACCACATCTGTGGAGACCTCGATTTTATCAAGTTCGTCATCAGTTAGTTCATTAAGCTCTTTAAGAAGACCGCCTTCATCACCCTCAGAAATCTGACCTGATTCATCTGAAGAAGAAAACAGTTGTGGCATTATTTTCTTTATCGTGTCTTCGGTAAAGCCTACATTTTTCAGTCTATTAAAGGCTTCCTCCTTCTCCCTATCTGTTTTTGGACTTCCGTATATATCCGCTATACCTATCCTTACATTTCCCTTTTCATCAACAGTTACTGCTCCGCCCAGAAGCTTTTTTTGTGCAACAAGCTCATATGCGCTTTTTCCAAGATAGCTCAGATTGGAATATGTTTCCCATTTTTTCTGATCTGTTGCTCCTTCCCTGACCATTTTTAACATATCATTGAATTTGAATCCCACAAGGGACTTTGCCATATTTGCGCCACCAAGTATCGATCCTATCACACCATACTTATTTTGCATTTCCTGCGCTTTCAAACTGATGCTGTTATTTTCCCCTAGTATCAGCATTGCACCCGTGTCGGCAACATCCAAAAGTGCATCCACCCCATCAAAAGCAGCTCCACCAACCTCCAAAAGGCCAACTGAACTACCTGCTGTGGCAACTGTTGCAACAACGGCCGCTACCTTGCCTGCTGTCTGAAGGACCTTTGCCGTCTTTACAATGTTATCCCAGGTGGCAGCCTCCTTTTCAGCCTGTTCACCCTCATATATTCCTTTCATGATTCCCTGTGCTGTCTGAAGAGCCTTATATGCCTTTTTGCAGTCCTCCTTATCAGCTCCATTAAGGCCCATCATATTTGCAATATTTTTAAGCTTCTGTCCGTTCTTTCCCTCATCATAGGCTTTTGTGATCATTGTTGCCCAGGCTTTGGCATCGAGTTTACTGTCATTCTCTGCTGCATAAACCTTTATGAAAAGCATATCTTTTATGTCATTGACAACGCTGTCTTTTACCGCTGCATATAAATTTCCGTCTTTATCTTCCTTGATGATCATGGCCTGAGTTCCCTGATACTCAGGAAGCTCCTCTGCCTGTTCAAGAAGCTCTGCCATACCTTCTGCTTTACTTGCAACCACATCTGTAATTCTCCATGCTTCAATGCAGCTATCAAGAACAGCCAGCTTTTCATCATCGCTGAGACTTTCATCTGCAGCTGCTCGGGACAGCTTTTCCGTCCATATGAGTGCATTGGCATGACAAGCTACAGCCAGGGTTGTCGCATTCATTGTAAGGATCTGGTCTGCCGTAAGCTTAGGTATCTCCACCTCTGTTATACTGACAATATCCAGATTATCCGAAGCCTCTTCTGTATTTGCAATTGGGTCGGTTTTTTCAGCATTGTCAGAGTCACTTGTTTCATCATCATCTGTCAGTAAGGATTGATTATCGTTTTTATCATTATTTGATTCCGTTACAGCATTATTGTCTTTTGGTGATTCAGGCTGAGTGTTTCCACATCCTGAAATCATGTTAAACGTCAATGTCAGGCAAATAAAAATACTACATAATCTCTTTATCATGAATACGCCCTCCTTTTTACAGTATGTTTTAAAAAAACCTTCTCATATGAGCACATTCATGCCCTTTCCGGAATACGCTCTGTAATATAATTAAGAACAAATTCAAAGTCTTCATCAGATGCATAAATATGATTCTGCATCAGCCCTTTTCAGTATAAGTAAACGGTTCTTCCCAAATTACGGAATCGTCATGTGCATCCATAACTGTGCACAGACCGGAAAATTTAGTCACAGGGAAAATGGGTGTTTCAACATCCATACGCTGCAGTTCTTCAAAATATGCAGGTGTATATAGAGCGCCTATGGTTCCCGGCTGAATAACAGAGCTTCCGATATAGTAGTGATCGTCCTCTCTGATCTCCTGACCGCTTATTGTCTTTATCCGAATCGTCACCTTAACAGAACGCTCAGAACTATTCTCTATTCCAAAGCCCGGTCCTATCGGATCCAGAAGATAGCCAAAACTCTGCACTCTTACACCATTTTGATCATACAAACCATAGTGCCGATTGTAGTATCCGTTCAGCGAGGGATGCTGCTCCAGGGATGCTTTGGTTGTATTAACTGTCAAAAAGCCCGAACGGAACACTTCCTCCCCTGATGAAGCTTCAAGTGCCGAAAGTTCGATTGTGAATACTCCCGGAGTCTCAACGCCAAGCTTTTTCATATATGAACTTCCGAGATCCATTTCGAGCCTTATATCCTTTTTTTCTCCATTCGCTATCGTATCATCCAGATTTGCAGGAACAGATATACCATTTACCGCAAAAGAAATGCACTGAATTGTAAGGTTCCTTCCGGAATTGTTTTTCACTTCGAATATCAGCGCATCACGCAAAACTCTGTCGTTTGTGAGTTTAGTAGCTTTAACGCTAAGTCCGCTTTCTTCCCATATAGTCTGTGTTTTGACTTTGGCACCATTGTAAGGTTTAGGTCTATCCTTATACTCCACAAACCATACAATCACACCTATAACAAAGCATATGGTAAGAGCTGCTCCCACCACGAGAGCTAATAATTTCGCATAAAAACCCAAGGTCTGTTTAATGACCTTAGACGGGCTTATCTGTTCCGAATCTGTACTGTCATCAGGTGCAACAGCACGTACCATTTGGGAAACGGATTTTCCACAATGAGGACAAATCGAGGCTCCCTCTTTAATCTGTTTTCCACAATTCGTACAAAACATGTGCGTATCTCCTATGAAAAACTGACATCTTATATCTGACAATTCAAATATTACAAGTAACAAATTCTCAAAATATTCTTATTAAAAGCAAATAATCACTCTTTTATTATTTCACAAACAACAAATCAAAAAACTTGCCAATCAGTCTTTTCAATGACAAATTATTTTGGCAAGTTTATTTGTTTTTTTGTTATAATATTTATGTATAAGTGAATTTAACAAAAACTTGGGGGATTGTATTTTAATATGTTTTCCGAACGTTTAAAACAGATGATGGTTATAACAGGAGCGAGCAACAAACAGATTGCTGATTTCTCAGGTTTGGATGCATCGTCGCTTAGCAGGCTTTGTGGCGGCAAAAGAATCCCGCCGAAGGCATCACCTACAATAAATAAAATTACCAGTGGCATCTATCTGTACATGGAAGGTATCGATAAACTCGAAGATCTAAAAAAACTCATCAGCGTATCTTCTGACGCCCAACCGGATTCCATAAAAGAAGCTATGATCAATTGGTTATACGAAGGACAGGCATTGCCTTCTACGACCAACATCAAAAAAACACGCCGTACCGAAAAGCATAAAACCAACCCTCTCAGTTTTGGACTACGTCTGGATTCTGCAATGAAACTGGCAGATTATTCAAATATTCAGTTCAGTCATCTCGTTAATGTGGATGCGTCTCTGATCAGCCGCTTCCGCACGGGTGTACGCACTCCCAGTTCCAATCCTGTTATTGCCAGAAGACTCTCCATGGTTCTTTGGGAGCGCCTCTTCAGTATGCAGAAAATCGATTTGCTTGCTGCACTCATGAATATATCTATAAAAGATCTTAATGAAGAGATTTTCCATCAATGGCTCTGTGATTTTGACAACCTGTATAGTAATGAATCATTGGCTGCAGAACGGCTTTCTGAAAGTTTTGATTCTTTTTCAGTTGATAATAGAATGAAACTTCCGGATATTGATGAAGCTGCAACGGAAAAAATCTTAAATGATACCAGGAGCCTTTACGATGGCTATGAAGGGCTGCGTGCTGCAGTTTTGCGCTTTCTGGGGAATGCTGCTAAAAATGCGCCCAAAGAATTACTTTTATATTCGGATCAGGATATGGAATGGATGATCGAGGATCCGGATTTCCGATTAAAATGGGCTTCACTTATGTTTGCATGTGTCAAAAATGGTACAAAAATCCGCATCATCCATAATATTGAGCGAAATATTGATGAGATGAATGCTGCCATCATTTCCTGGCTGCCTCTCTATATGACTGGCATGATTGAATCTTATTATCATACAGAACCCGGAAACAGCCGTTTTTCATTCACGTTGTTTCTAAATCCCGGACAGGCATGCATAAGAGCAAGTCACGTTATCGGGCAGGAATCTGCAGGCCACTACCATTTTCTGACTGCTCAGGAAGACCTTGATGAATGCCTTGAAACGTTTCAATCGTTGATGAAACAGTGCAAGCCTCTTATGAAAAAAGTTGGAAAACAGGACCGCATAAAACTGCCATCCATCTCAGGTAATGTCATCTCTATCAGACCCACACTTTCCATCGCAACTATGCCCAAGGAGTTAGTTGATGAATTTGAAAGTCTTTCTCTTTCATCAGAATGGAAAGAGCGTAAAGAGAGGTTTGAAGAAATAATTGAAACAAACACCTGTTGCGAATGTATCCATCTTATCGAAAGTGATTCATTTAATAGCTCTCCTGTCTCTGTGCAGGCGTTTCAAAATGAGTCATCTCTGCATTATACTAAGGATCAGTACTTGGCCCATATCAGACACCTTGAAGCCATAACTGAAGCTAATCCAAACTATAAACTGATACCTCTTCCGGCCACGGCATTTGCAAACATGGAACTTTTAATATGTGATAAAGCTGTACAAATTACCCATACCTGCCACCCTTTTATCACCATCGAATTTACACACCCATTAATGTGCCATTCATTTATAGAGTACACAAACAGGATTATCAATCAGTATAAGGTTGACAGAAAATCTCTGCTAAAAATGTTAAAAACTAAATATTAAATCCCTAAAATATCATATTTCAAATGCCATTTCGAAACCGGATCTGACTGATTGCCAGAGCGTCCCGCCGACATTGGAACAGTCTCCGATAACATAGGTTTTAGGGATGATATTTTTTAACTCATCCACTACAGCAGTGTTTTTTCTCTGGCCAAACAGTTTTTTCAAGGGCTTTTAGTCTCTTTTCATTTATTGCATAGCCATTCAGCTGCCACCAATTGATGGATCACACCCCATTCCCGTGGTTAATCATTGTTTTAGGATCGAATAACTTCAAAATTATTTTTCCAATCTCTTCATCTGCAGTAAGATCATAAACCATTCTATAACAATCAAGTGCCTGATCATTGTCGCCACAATCTGCCGCTTCTTCTGCTGCTTTATACAACAGGGCAAGTGTTACCGGACTTGCTTCAGTAGGAATTTCATTATCCTTAAGAATCTTCTGGATTTTATTTATGTCTTTTTCCACAATATTCTTACCAATAGCTTTTTTTAGAAATTCAAGTTCTGCATCCGCCTGCTGGGATTCCTCGAAGTATTTGCTATATAGATAACATGCTGCAGAAACCTCCGGTTTATATTTTTCCAGATAATACCAGCCAAGATTTCTATAATATGCCGCAAGCTCTGCTCTGGTACAGCAATAATTATATGATTCGATTGTATATGAATACTCACCCTCTATATCCCCGAGTTGTTTACAGCAAAGTATAATTCCAAGAATCGCTTCCATATCCACAGGATTCTCGAAGTGTGCACTGAGCCATTCCTGCTGAGAATCAGAATAATTACCTGCAAGCAGAAGCTCTTTTGCCTTCTCCTTATGTGGTGTCAAAGTATCGTCGACGGATATCTCATATTCATCATCACCAAGACAGTAGTATTCATATAAAAAAACTTCTGAAATATGCCTGAGGCAAACATCCTTTTTACTCATATTCCATTATCTTTCCAATACAATCCGCAAGTGCTTCTGCCGCTATACGGTGCCCTTCCGGATCCGGATGAAGTCTTGCACCTACATGTATTCCTGTGCAATCCGGGAGTCTCAGATATGTAACGTTATCACCATTTTCCGTATTATATGTTCCAATGATGTCACGGATATGCTCTTCCATCTCATTTCCAAGCATTCCATATGCCCAGATGATTACTGAATCGGGATTACTTTCCCTTACAGATTTAAGAAAATCGATTCCGCAGGTTTTAAACTTCTGCAGAAATTCATCCTCACTCCATTTGTCCAGTTTCATCGCACTGCTGTCATTCGTTCCGAGGTTAATGATGACGGCATCTTTTTTATTACCGGTAAAATCCCAGCTATCCATGCACCCCAGCTTTTTGGCATCCTCAGATATCTGCGCAGCGCATACATAAGGATATACCTTCGGAAGTGAGCATTCGGTACTGCCATCCCAGGAAGCAAACAATCCCTGACCGCTCTGACTTAAAATACTGTAATCCGCATCAAGCATTTTTGCAGTCATATATGCATAGCTGTTAACGCTGTCAAACACTGTGGGTATCCATTCTTCACGTGAAAGAGCATACGCTCCCTCACCTGATGTAATACTGTCCCCCACAAATTCAAGGCTGTACTTTCTCTTCTTCACAGGAAGGAATTCCCCATCCGTATCGAATGAGAATACTTTTATTACAGAAGCACACTCCTCCATCATGGACTGTGTGCTTCTCGCAATCCTGACATTGGTCTCATGGGACTTATCAAAGCCTCTCATTAACTGATATCTGTGTCTGCCCTCCAAAAGAGGAAAATGCATTATACGCGCATCATCAACAAAAACATCTATCCACAATTCAAGCGTCCCAAAAGTAGACTCTATATCCGCATACAGATATCCGGCACTGACATTTACTTCTATTCCGCTTCCGGTCCAGAACAGTGCAATTCCGTCATCTGTAGAAGAGCATCTTCCCCATATACGCTTATTTTCTATTTCCGATAATCTATATTCCATCACAGATTCTCCTCGTTAAATACATTTTGCATTATGTTTCTCAAATGCACTCTTGATGATGAGTCCTGCACCAAACACTATCGGAACAAATACAAGAAGGATATCTGTAAGTGATGAGTATGCAAAGTAAAGCTCTGTTCCAAGAACAAGTGCTACAACAAGCAGACAAAGCGACATTACAAAGCATCCCCATGTAAATCTGTTTTTATTTACTACAACTGCTATTGCTGAAATAATAAGAAGTACCAGAACTATTGCAGATGTGCTTACTCTGCCGATTCGATAGAATCCAAATGATGATACACGCACCATTTTGAACAGCATGAATAAGCCAATGATAACCAGCACCCATCCAACATTTCTTTTTGTCATACGTTTTTCCTCCAAAATAATAAAATTCCCCTGAGGATCAATTATATCATACCTTAATCACAATTAATGATATTTCTTAAGCAAAATAGCTCCAAAGACCATACACTGCGAGGAATATCAGTATCGCCGGAAGTACTATCTTAAAATACCATTTGAGACCAAGGCTCATCTTAATTCCAACGCCACTGTTAACCTCTTCGATATAGTTATCGAATCCCCATCCATACTTACAGGTACAGAACAGACAGCAGATAAGTGATCCTATGGGAAGGAGAAGATTACTTACTATAAAGTCCTCAAGGTCCATGATCACATTGCCGGCTTTAAGCGGCTGAAAAGCGCTCCATACATTAAATCCAAGTGCGCACGGAATTGACCCCACTGTGATCATAATACCTGCAAAAAGCGCAGCCTTTTTTCTATCCAGTCCAAAGAGGTCTATTGAAAAGCTTACATCATTTTCAAATACTCCGATCATTGTGGACAGAGCTGCAAAATACATGAAAAGGAAGAAAAGACTTCCGATAATCCTGCCGCCCTTCATCGCTGAAAATACGTTAGGCAGAGTAAGGAATATAAGGCTTGGCCCATTGTCAGGAGCTACGTTGAAGGCAAAACATGCAGGAATTGTTATAAGACCTGCAACTATGGCAACAAAGGTATCAAGCCCTGCCACCAGAATCGCTTCTCCAACAAGGCTTCTCTCTTTTTTGATATAGCTTCCGAAAATCTCCATACCGCCGATTCCGAGACTCAGGGTAAAGAAGCTCTGATTAAGCGCACCGTAAAGTACATTACCAACACCGACTTTTCTGACATTATCCATGTTTGGCATGAGGTAAAACTTAACGCCCTCTACTGAATTTGGCAGAGTAAGTGACCTTATCCCAAGACCGATCATAATCAGAATAAGCATGATCATCATTATCTTGGTTATTCTCTCAACGCCCTTCTGAAGTCCCATGGATGTAACTGCAACTGTTATCAGCATTGTAATTCCCATGAAAAGGATAAGTGTTTTTGGGCTGCTCATCATTTCGCCATATATCTCCGCGATGTTCTTCGGGCTTTTCCCCATGAATTCGCCCTTAACAGCCAGAACAAAATACCTTAGTATCCATCCGGAAACCACAGAGTAAAACATTAATAGTATATAGTTACCTGCAATTGCAAAATATCCGTAGATATGCCACTTACTGCCTTTTGGCTCCAGCTTTTTAAACGCTGAAAGGACACTTAATCGGCTCGACCTTCCGATTGCATACTCCATAGTAAGGATCGGAACCCCCAGAATTAGAAGAAAAAGTACATAAATAAGTACAAAGAAGCCTCCCCCATTTTCACCTACCATATACGGAAATCGCCATACGTTACCGATTCCTATTGCACATCCTGCAGAAAGCAGAATAAATCCCAGTCTGCTCCCAATTGATTCTCTCTCTTTCACAACACAACTCCCTAATTATTTTATTTTTTGCTATACGCAGAAAAAAAGCACCAGTGTGCTGAGTACCTCCTTCAGCACACTGGTGCAAGAATTCAACCATATTATGGTATATCAAAAACTAAATTTAGGCAATATGGTTTCAGGGTTTATCTGCTTATGATAAATCGGTAAACAAACTGAAAACATCAACGATTTTGCCATGGCACAATTTTAATTACCGCTGTTTCTGCATAAATAATCGGATCTGAATGCATAAAAAACAGTGTGCCTCTGGTAGGAGAATACAGTGTTTCCATCACAGTCCCGTCGTACGGATTGATGATTTCGGCAAGTGGCGTTCCCTCGTCAATATGTTCACCAACTTTTACAAGCGGTTCAAACATGCCTGACTTAGCCGTGCGGACACTGATAAGCTCCTTATCACTTATTATTATTGAGGGATGATCACCATGCTCATGGTACTTCACAAATCCCAGTTCTTTACAAAAACGAAGTATCGAGAGCACTGCCTGACCGGCACTCTTTTTATCAATCCTGCTTGTTGTAGATGTATAAAGGCTGTAGGCCTTCGTATTCCAAACCTGCCAATTATAGTTCAGGGTTGCAGTGTCATATGGCCTGACTGTTCTTTTTACCACATAAGGAAGTCCGAATTTCATTGCTGTGGAGACATCCGAATACCCCTCATCCATCATCCTTACGTGAGGCATAAATTCTCCGGGCATGTAAAATGATGTAAACTGTATGCCGTACTTATAATCTTTTATTCCGGAAAAGATGCCATCGGCAATTCTCTGAGTAGTCTCCCCGAGGTCATAACCGGGGAACATCCTGTTTATGTCAGTATTATCAATAGTCCAGAATCTCTTCTGGGTATTCATGGAATATGGGTTGCAGCACGGTATGATCAGTATTTTGACATTTGGAGTGATGCGCCCTTCTTCCTCAAGCTGCCTGAATTTCTTAACAAGCTGGGAGCAGCAGTATAATTGCTGGACTTCATTACCCCTCATGCTTCCTACAATGCAGAGTGACTTTTTGCCCTTTCCAAATTCAAAGCCTGTTATTCTGAAGCTGTCTCTGTACAGCCCTTTAATCTCGTATATTGTCTTCTTTTTCATACAGCCATGACTTCCTTCTTCAGTAGTCTGCCGATGAGTGATCCTTCATCAACAATCGGGTATTCCCTTATTGTAAACAGTATTCCATCCACGGGACTTTCAATATTCTGTAAAATCTTCCCTGAAAGCGGATCGATTATTCTTCCTATTCTGTCTCCTTTTTCCAGCGTCTCCCAATGCGTCACATCAGGAATAAACAGTCCCCCGGCTGCAGCATTGATAAAACAGACATCTTCAGCATTTTCAGAAACAATAGGTTTTCTTGGTGTCTTCGTCTCTCCGGTCCATATCCCCATGGAATGCATTAGATTGAAAATTCCATCCACAAGCTGATCCCCATAGGTTTTTGTTATCCGCATTCCAACACCCATCTCGACAACAAGGCACGGTGTTCCTGTACTGTTTAGGCTATACGCAAACGTGGACTCAAGTACTGTACTGGATTCATGTACCCAGATAAAATCAACATTACAACTCTCTGCAAGCGGAATAAGTTCGTCTTTATTTAGCCGGTTTATCCTTATCTGCGGAATCTCCGTCAGGTAAATATTGCTTGCATGAATATCCAGGACCATATCTGAACCGGATACATCCTTTAAAATATTTGCAGCAAGTAATTCTGTCATATTACCTTCGGCATTCCCGGGAAATATCCTGTTCATATCAAGGTCAAAAGCCGGAATCCCGCGGGTTATGGAGTCTATTCCCAACGGATTCATTGCAGGATAGATATCAACTATGCCCTTTAGACACTCCTTGTTTTCTTCTATACGCCTCGCCAGTTCAAAGCATACATACTGGCCTTCAAGCTCATCTCCGTGTATACCGGTAACTATACTGATTCGCTTTTTATTATTTCCGGAACCATCGGGAATTATGCGCCTTTTCTTTATCCTTAATACCTCATCAACAGGTAGTGCTATCTCTGCTACTGTCTTTATCATCAGAACAACGCTCCTCTGCTTATAATGCTCTGTGCGTGACTTATCTCAGAAACATTCACATAAATATCCTGAGACTGCTGACCGCCGCCATGCATAATTCCACGATTGATCTGGCACTCGGTAGCATCCCTGCCACAGCCAATCTTTATGTGTGAATCCTGCACAAGAATATTATTAGTCGGATCAAAACCATACCATTTTCCATCATCTGCAACTTCAACCCATGCGTGGGACTCTCCTTCTCCTATGATGAGCCCGGTTACATATCTGGCTGCACATCCGGACAGATTAAGTAGCGAGATCATGATATGAGAATAATCCTGACATACTCCATGACCAATGGAAAAAGCTTCCTCTGCCCCTGTATCAACCCCGGTACATCCCTTTTCATAAACAAGGTATCCGTGGATTTTTTCCATTATCTGTTTTGCCTTCTCCAAAGGTTTCATCTCATCAAAAGAAGACGTAGCAGCCCTTATGGATTGCATATACTCCCTCAGCTTTTCTCCGGGAACAGTAAGTCCATGACTATGCCTGTATATCATCTCTTCCGTTTCAGTTGTCACAGATTCATAGCTCGCACATCCGCACTCTGCGTCGCCTGTAATATGGTACTTGAAGTAAGAATGCGGTATCTCATTGCTGCCAAATATATATCTGTTTCCATGGGAATCCATGGCCCATTCTGCTTTTGTCTCAGGTATCATATCGATTTTTATGTTCGATATTTTCTGCCTGTCATTATCCTTCGGGATGCACTTTATTGTGTAACAGCACCACGAAACATCATCGGAATAACGGATTTCCATGCAATAATCAAAATGTAGTTTTTTCATGAAATCACATCCTTAGCCTTTATGCAATCAACGCTTCCAGCATCTTTATCACGCCATAATAGTCTACTTCCTGTGCTTCAACAGCCTTGCGGATTTCCTCAAGCTTGTCCTTTTTCACGTCCATACCACTCTTCTCAATCCTGGGAATCATGCGGTTTGCCTCTCTGATAAGCTTGTCTCTTCCAAGACCAAGCCTTGCGTAAAGATCAAATCTTTCAATCCTTTTACCTGACTTGATTATGTTTCTTATATGATCATCGTCCAGCTTATCATCTATCATTCCCCAGAATGCAAGGATGTCATCTATCACCAGCTGCAGTTCTATAAGCGGAGCATCGCTTAGTTTTGCCTTGTTCATCTCATAGATTGCCAGCTGGATATAAGAAAGCGATTCAGAACCGATACTCTCCCTCAACACGATGGCATTATCATAAGCCCTGATAAGATTACTGATTATTGAATCCGGATTGCTTTCATCAAAGGGATAAGATTTCATGAAGTCCTGCTTATCCTTGTAAATATCCGGTATGTCAATCATCTGGCAAAAGTCATGATAACTGTCGCGGATCTCATCAATCATGGTGTCATAGCTCTTGAAATAGCACCGCACCAGTGTGTACACGCGCTCAGCGTATCTTCCCAGCCAGTATAGTCTGTTTGTCTGTTCTACTGAGATAATACCCATGTATCCTTAAAACCTCCTCCCTGCGAAGAATTAACTATGAATGAATCGGGATTCCTTGAAAAACGCGTAAGCCCACTCTTCCATACAAGTGGTTCATCAGCCATCAGCACAAATGCCCTGAGGTCTGCTTTTCTTGGAACCATATCATCACCTTCAAGAATATCCAGATCCTGAAAGTCGATGACTTCCTGTGCTATAAATCTTCTTGGCTCTGCCTTAAGAAGATTTATGAAACTCTCCTTCTGCTCCTTTGACATTGAGTTGCCAAATACTACTCCATAACCGCCTGCTTCAGCCACATCTTTTAGTACCAGGTTGTCAAACTTATCAAGCACATATTTCATATCATCCTCATAGAAGGGCAGATATGTCGGTGCATTATTAAGAATTGGCTCTTCTCCCAGGTAATAACTGATCATTTTCGGAACAAAATAGTAAATTCCCTTATCATCAGCTATTCCGTTGCCGGGTGCGTTTATCAGAGCAACATTACCTTTTCTGAAGACATCATATATATGCGGAATACCTATAACCGATTCGGGGTTGAAGGTCATGGGATCAAGGTATTCATCTGAGATTCTTCTGTAAACAGCCCCGACTCTTTCATGCTTTCCATCTGCTGTGATAAAGTACAGCTTGTCATTTTCCACTATGAGTTCCGAACCATTGGCAAGATGTGCTCCTGTCTGCTCTGCCAGGTATGAATGCTCAAAATATGCTGCATTGTATCTTCCCGGTGTAAGGATAACCGTGTGTCCTCCCACATTGACGTTATCCATGGTTCTTCTCAGAAGCTTTGCATAATTTCTGTTATCCTCCAGCCTTACATCATTGAATGTTCCCGGTGAGCTCCGCCTGCAAAGTTCTCTTGCTATCATGGGATATGAGGCACCTGACGGAACACGCAGGTTGTCCTCCAATATATACCACTGTCCGTCCTTTCCCTTTACAAGGTCAATTCCGGATATATGAGAATAGATTCCCTTTACGGGGCTTACTCCCTCGCACTCCACCATATAACCGCTGGACGCAAAGATAAAATCCTCCGGCACTACACCGTCTCTGACTATCTTCTTTTCACTGTATATGTCCTTAAGAAAAAGATTCAGCGCTGTAACTCGCTGTTTTAGCCCTTTTTCAAGGTATTCAAATTCGTCATGCTCAATAATCCTTGGTATGGCATCAAAAGGAAACAGCTGCTCCTTAAACTCATTGTTTTTATAGATTCCGAATTTCACTCCATACCTGGCCAACAGAGCGTTGACATCATCTGTATGCTTTAGCAGATTAACATTGTTCATAGGCTGATTCCTCTTCCTCTTTGATGTTTTCCAACTCTTCCATCTTTTTCATATACCTGTAATTCAGGGCCAGTCCCAGAATGATTCCTATTAAAGTATCCAGCGATCTGTTTATCACGAATATGAATGGGTTTTCATCCATAAAGTGGTTTACAACTATACTCAGAAAAACAACACATGAAAAATATGATGCTTTCTTCTGCTTTATAACAACAGTCGTATAGATTATGGGTATCAGCGCCAGCGAAATGATGCAGTAATGAAGGAAGCTGTCACCAAGTGTAGGAATTTTCTGTTTTAGAAGAATATAGGCAAGTCCATAGGCTGCACCTATACCGGTTCCTACAGTTCGCTGCAGTGCATTACCCACCGTGTTTTTAGTCTGATTTTGTATACACCATAATACAGCCAGTGCCGAATAAAACGGCGTCCCCTGCTTACCCCTTATGAAATAAATCGCAAAACAGATAAGCACCCCAAGTGCTGATTTTATAATCCGCATACCTATATGCGGAAAGTGTACCAACGTTTTTCCATGTATCAGCTCTCAACACTCCCTTCCTTAATGAAAAACGGCGTTCCGGTATCAAACCGAAACGCCATTGTCTCATTGCACTTATATAGGATTTAATGAAAAAGGAAAAAGCGCTTTGAAACACTAAGTGAATCAAAACGCCTTTGTTTGTAAATCATTATACATACTGCATCAATTTTGGCAAGTGCTATTTTCAAAATTTTTTCTAATTCCTTCAGCCAGATATTCGCACACGCATCAGATGGCATCCTCAGATCTCCTCTCGGTGAAACCGCAACAGATCCTACTTTCGGACCATCTGGCAGGCAACTGCGCTTAAACTGCTGTGAGAAAAATCGCCTGTAAAAAGTCTTTTCCCAATTAAGAATTACATCATCCGAATACTCACCGGCGAACGCATACTTTGCCAGCCTATATATCTTTGCCGGGCTTTGTGAGAGCCTGAGCATGTGATAAAGGAAAAAGTCATGCAGCTCATATGGTCCGACTAAGTCTTCAGTCTTCTGAGCTATCTCATCTCCATCAGGAGGCAACAATTCCGGCGAAACAGGAGTGTCCAAAATATCATATAACGTAGCTTTCAGTTTGGGACTATCAGATGTATCTGCATAATACTGTACAAGATATCGGACTAGAGTCTTTGGTACAGAAGAATTTACTGCATACATAGACATGTGATCGCCATTGTATGTAGCCCATCCCAGTGCAAGCTCTGATAAATCCCCTGTACCTATTACTATTCCATTTTCCTTATTCGCGATGTCCATCAGTATCTGAGTTCTTTCCCGGGCCTGGCTATTTTCATACGTGACGTCATGAACATTTTCATCCTGACAAATGTCTGAAAAATGCTGCTTTACAGCCTTACTTATATTCACTTCCCTGAATGATGCGCCGATTTCCTTTATAAGCTTTACTGCATTTTCATAGGTCCTGTCTGTAGTTCCAAATCCGGGCATTGTCACAGCTATGATTCCATCACGATCAAGCTTCAGATAATCAAAAGCTTTTGCAACAACCAAAAGAGCCAATGTTGAATCCAGGCCTCCTGATATACCAATAACCGCTGTCTTGCAACATATGTGTTCCAATCTTTTTCTGAGTCCCATAGCCTGTATGGTAAGGATTTCATTACATCTTGAATCACGTTCCACGGTTTCTGAAGGTATAAATGGTTTGGGATCGATATACCTGGTAAGCGCTGTCTCAGCCTTATTAAGTGAGAATCCTACGCGTACATATTTTGAAAAAGAATCCGATTCATATGTTGTCATTCGTCTTCTTTCAGCCTCAAGATATTCCAGGTCAATCTCGGATATAGTCATGTTTTCAGAGAAACGCTCCGATTCACTCAAAACCCTTCCGTTTTCTGCTATTATATTATGTCCGGAATACACAACATCCTGAGTGGATTCTCCGGGTCCTGCAGACGCATACAGATACGCACAGACCAGCCTTGCAGACTGAGCACTTACCAGATTTCTGCGATATCCGCTCTTACCTATTATCTCATTGGAAGCAGAAAGATTAGCTATCACGGTAGCCCCTGCCATACAATGATAAGTACTTGGTGGATCAGGCACCCATAGGTCCTCACAAAGCTCTGCGGCAATCCTTAGTGACGGCATTTCATTGCAAATGAACATAATGTTTCTGCTTATTCGTACGTCCTTCCCATCGATTTTAATAACCGCATCAAGTTCTTTCCCTGAATGGAAATGCCTTGCTTCGTAGAACTCGTTATAATTAGGCAGATATGTCTTTGGCACAATTCCTAATATTTCACCGCCGCACAAAGAAACTGCAACATTGTATAATTTCCCATCAACTGCCATGGGTAATCCGACAAAAACAAGTGCATCAACGCCATGAGTATGTTTAACTATTTTGAGAAGAGCTTCCTTTGCTGCCTCCAGTAATCTATCCTGGAAGAACAGATCCTGGCAGGTGTATCCTGTTATACACAGTTCAGGAAATACCATTAATTTTACTTGTTTATCTACAGCATCATCTATGCATCTGCATATCTCATTACAGTTAAATTCCACATCTGCAACCTTTACCTTTGGCGTAATGGCTGCAACTTTTACATATCCGTCTATCATCTTTATAATTCCTTTAATTCTCTTAATCTATAATGTCATTTTGAAACCTTGAAAGATGTTCATATGGCCTTAGGGCTTCTGAGATCATATTTGAAGGCTCTTTTCCCGGTATTCCATAGATTTCTGCGGTAAAGCCCTTCTCTTCCAAAAATTCGGGAAGTGCATTGGCAATCTCGTAAAGGTACTTAAGCTCTATCTCCTCGCGATTTTCCCCATCTTCCCCTTTCCTACAACTATTACTTCATAGAAAAAAGGCAAAGACACCATCATCTCTGAAAACATCTTTGCCTCTAACCAATATAATATCACACTTATCTGCTTATCCTAAATTGCCCATATATAACCTGATATCAAACCGTTGCCTCATAAAGAAGTTTGTCACCAACATGGACTTGCTGCACACCTATTTCTTTATTCTTATTAAAATTGAAGCTAAGCATATATCCGGTATTCAGGCCAAAGTAGTCAAGATACTCACTTATCTGCTTTTCTCCGCTTTCGTTGTATCTCTCACCATGCCAGATTTTCAATTCAATTATGTATTGTTGTCCCAGGTAATCGATTATGATATCTGTTCTTTTCTGATCTCTCGTTTGAGCCTCAATATAATAGTTCCCGGTACCATTAATGATAGGTTTTAGGTAAAGAAGGAACTGTTCTCTGCCATCTTTCTCCTTAAATTTTTCTCCAAGTGGGCCGTATATCTGTTGATATGTCTGTATGAAATGTTCTAAGATAAGGCGCACATTTAGCTTGCCATTTTCTACAAAGATATTTTTGGCAAGGTCACCCTCTCTGAAAAACACACTACTCTTCATTTCTTCTTCAGAAAGGAAAAGATTATAAAGCCTTGTTTCAAATATCCTGTTATCTATCCTTACGCTATTATTGTCATTTCTAACAAACCCATACATCTGCATAAGAACAATGTCCCTCTGGTCAGGGTTCCATGTAAGCTTGGTTCCTTCCATGAGAATACTTCTAAGGGAGGCCTTTAGTTCAGGGAGGTTGTTAAGCTTTCCCGTTAATGACTGAAATAGAGTGTTGTCCTCAGAAAGTATCAACTTTACAGCCTCATCTATGCCATCTCTGGTCCATCTATCGTGCGCATTTTCTATTTTTTTCCCCACCTCTGTATCCAACAGTTCACAGATACGACTGACAAGAAACGGATATCCTGTAGTATAATCTCTTATAAGTTCCGCCATCTCTTCGGTGTTCATTCCTGTGTGATGATCTGCCTCATACTCATCCAGCATGCCTTTTATACCATCTGCTGAAAGGCTCATATCAATGGTAAAGTCTGATGCTATGTTCCATGGACTGTTTTCTTTTGAATCTGATTCGTCACGGATTTTGCTCTTAAGGTGTTTAACATCAGTAACTCCGGCAAGGATAACTGATTGGAAGGTTCTTATACCATCTCTATCTCGACTTATATATTTATCCCTAAGCTGTGCCAAAAAATCAAGAAAAACCTGATTGCTTGTTGCAGTATCTACCTCATCTATTATAAGAACTATATATCTCTCTGATTTTTTACACCACTGCATCAATGTGTCAAATAGTTCTCCAAGCCTTGCTTTGGGTTCATCACTATCTTTCCATTTTTTCAATATATCTATGATGCAATCCATATCTACAGCATCAAGTTCTTTCCGATTCCATAAAAGTCTGCAAAACTCTTGAACAAATTTTTCTTCTGTAGAAAATCCAGACTCTCCTATACTTTGAAAGTCAATAAAAACAACATCATACTCCTTGGATAGCGCACTTCTTAACGCAGTAAGTGTAGTTGTTTTCCCATACTGCCTCGCCCTATTGACAGTAAAATATTTACCATCATCAACCAGCTTCTTTATCTCTCCAACCCTTTCAGAAAGATCAACCATATAATGCTTTTGGGGAATGCAAATAGCAGTTGTATTAAATGTTTTCACGTATATCTTACCTCTATAGCGCCATTCATCGGATTATATATACACAATAATATCACATTTTCAATTCTGTAGTATATCATCTGCCCATTCCCAGCTGTTTGGGTTTTCCTTCACTCCAGAATATATTTTTTCATATTCTCAAAAATTACTTCATATGCATCAGACCACATATGTATTCCGTCTATTGAAAACGCCTCTTTTGTCTGTCCGTTCTCGTCAGTGAGACCCTCATTAACATCGATATATGAATAATCAAATTCGGCTGCAAGTTCCCTTACAGCAGCATTTGCCTTATCGAGTCGCTCAAGTCGGAGTTTTGCTGCCTTATCAGCATCCGGCCAGGGTTGCTTTGCCGCAACCTTAACATTAACCGGATAATATGCCATAAGATAGACTTTTGCAGCCGGCAGTTTCTCCTTTATCTGCATAAGAACCGCTCTATAATCAGCTGTCAGGGTTTCTATTGTCTCTTCCTCACGGCTTATATCATTGGTTCCTATATTTATAAAAATCTTCTCAGGCTCAAGGTCAAATATCTGCTCATCCATAGCTTTAAGCATCTCCGGAATGGTATAACCACCAATTCCCCTATTGTATATAACCTTATTTACACCATGGGTCATTGCAATCTCATTTATCGGAAACTGCTCCATGAGTGATGATCCTGTGAAAAGAGTCTGTCCTTTCTTTACATACTTATTAAGATGTCTGTATCTTTCAAGCTTCTCATCCTTTTGTGCCTGAAACATGTTTTTTATAAATTCATCCATTGTAGTATCAGCCATTAAAGTGCCTCCATTATGCATTTATGTTTATTTCTAAGCATTATTGTAACATCAAAGCTTCATTTACTGAAGCTGTCTACAAGCTCCTGCAATTCAACATATCTGTTCATTTTTCTATCGATTTCTGCATCTGTTTCTTCTTTTTCTTTTGTAAGCTCCATGAGTCTTGGAAAATCTGTGGCAGCTTTAGCTATCTCTTCTTCCAATTTGGCACTTCTCTCTTCCAGTTTCTCAATCTCTGACTCAATATTGTCATATTCCTTCTGTTCATTAAAAGATAGCTTCGTCTTTTCCCTTGGAGCCCGGTATTTACCTTTTAAGCCTTTATCCTCAGATTTCTTATCGTCATTAGCATTCTTATTATCTGAATCCTGGGAGATGGCAGCATCTGCCTCCCTTTTATGGATTAAATAATCAGAATAACCACCCTCGCTTTGGTGCAGGTATCCGTCCAATTCAAAAGAGAAAATCCTGGTCACAACCCTGTCAAGGAAATATCTGTCATGGCTTACCGTAATGATGATTCCTGCAAACCCATCCAGATAATCCTCTAATACTCTCAGTGTCTGAATATCCAGATCGTTCGTAGGCTCATCCAGGATTATGACATTGGGTTGCTCCATAAGAACTTTTAACAGATACAGTCTCCTCTTTTCACCGCCTGACAGCTTAGAAATCTGTGCATATTGCATCTTAGGATCAAACAAAAACCTGTCACACATGACAGAAGCTGACACAAGTCCGTCCTCTGTCCTGATGAATTCTGCCGTGTCTTTTATATAGTCGATTACTCTTTTTGTTTCATCCAGTGCTTCGTTTTCCTGACCAAAATAACCGATTTTGATGGTCTGACCAATTTCTATGGAACCTGTATCAGGCGTCACTTCGCCAATTATACATTTCAAAAGTGTTGATTTTCCGCAGCCATTGGGACCGATTATGCCTATTCTGTCCAGTTTTCCGAATGTATATGAAAAATCACTGAAAAGTGTTTTATCTTCATAGCTCTTGGAAATGTTCTCAAGAATGATCGTCTTATTCCCCATTCTTGTAGGAAGCGAACTTAATTCTACCTGCCTCTCTTCCTCCGGGCGCTGTCTGTCCCTGAGAGCTTCAAATCTCTGAATATGAGCCTTCTGCTTGGTAGAACGCGCCCTCGCCCCTCTCAGCATCCAGGCAAGATCCTTTCTATACAGTGTTGCAGCTTTTCTCTCAGCTGCCTGTTCATAATCCAAGCGCTGTTGCTTTAACTCCAAAAATCCGGAATAATTGGACTCATAACGATATGTGCTTCCCTTATCTATCTCCAGAATCTGATTCGTGACTTCATCAAGAAAATATCTGTCATGGGTTACCATAAGAAGTGCACCTCTGAAGTGCTTAAGAAAATCCTCAAGGTACTCAATCATTTCAGAATCCAGATGGTTTGTAGGTTCATCCAGTATCAGAAGATCTGACGGCGACATTATCGCTGAAACAAGCGCTGCTCTTTTCTTTTGTCCGCCTGACAGAACCGAAGGATTGCATTCCGGATCATCAATCCCAAATTTTGAAAGTGTTGCCTTTATCTCACCCATTTTGTCCCAGTGATCTCCACCAGCATATATCTTATCTGTTATGTTCTCCAACAGGGTTTTATTCATGTCAAATTCAGGATTTTGCGGAAGATATGAAATCCTTAGTCCGTTATTATATACTACGTTTCCGCTATCAGGTGTTACCACTCCCGCTACAATGGAAAGAAACGTCGATTTTCCGGTTCCGTTAGTGCCTACTATTCCTATTTTATCTGCATCATCTATGCCCACAGAAATATGGGCAAGAACACTCTTGCCCATATATGTTTTAGATACATTTTCTATATTTAAAATGTTCATTATGTTTTAAAACGCTCCCTAAAATTTATTTCCATTTTTCACACGCCCTGTCCGGCTATGAACATTGCAATTGATTTAAATCCAAAATTCTACCTATATCATACACAAAAAAATAAGCGGTCACAAATACACTGATTTGTAACCGCTTTACACTGATTTGTTTAATTGTTCCCGCCGTTTATCATTTTACTTCGTCAGTTGTTCCGTCTTTCTTTACTACTTCAAGCCTACATCCAAGTCCAAATGCTGCTACAGCACCTGCGATCAGTGCCCACGGAGCAGCTGCTACGCCAAGTATTCCTCCGACTATTCCCACATTTACAGGAACACTGAAGACGATTTCATCGCCTTTCTTGATCTGGATACGATCCACATTACCTTTTTCTACAGTCTTTTTAAGCTGGTCAATGAGGTTCTTAATATCCTCTCCGATATCCTTTGATCCGGGACTGATGATCTTTACAGCTTCATCAACATTTCCATCAGTCTTTTCAAGAGCTTCTTTAGCTGTCTTATACTCAACTCCTGTAAGTTCCATTACCTTCTCAATTGCTTCAAGTGTTATGTTCATATTGATCTCCTCTCCGGCTTTAAGCCTTTAGCAAAAGCTACACCAACAACTACTTGTTATGTCTGTAAATAAAATATACACCATCTCCGGGCATCTGTTACACATCATATAGAGCAAAAGTTAATGTCCTATCTTCCAATTTTGGCAAATACCATGGAGAAAAGTATCTTAATCATGCATTTTTTCCTCTAATGCTTTCAAAGTAAGCTCAACTACTTCTTCCAGGTTATGATTCTTTTCATCGATTGTAATGTCTGCGTATTTTTCATATAAAACGGTTCTCTCATTATAAAGTGACAAGAGTGTCTGCCCTTCCCTCATGACAACACCTCGCTGTTTTGCATCATGCAGACGGTTCATAAGTTCTTCCATGTCGAGCTTAAGATAAATTACCGTACCTATATTCTTGTAATGTTCCATGGCTTCTCTGCCGTAAACAACGCTCCCACCTGTAGCAATAACACTTTTCTCTTCATTTATCTCAGAATTGATTCTATTCTCTATATCAATGAACTTCTCAATTCCATCTTCCTCAATTATTTCTGAAAGAATTCTTCCTTCACGCTTCTGGATTACAAGGTCTGCATCTACAAAGTTATATCCAAGTATCTTTGCCAGTATTACTCCCATCGTACTTTTACCAGATGTGGGCATTCCAATCAGTATGATATTGCTGTTTTTCATATTCATTTCACCTCAAACAATCCTTCCTGAGTCACCTGATTCCATAAGGAATGGTACCCCTCTTCCATTATTTTACCATTGTCATTCATTAAGCAAAACCTCCGCAATAACTTTATACTTTTTTAAGACAATTACATTACGAAAAATGATACAGTTATAGTGACGATACATCGGCAATATTCATTGTTAATGAATCAGAATACTGAGAGGATTTCTTATGGAAAGCAAAGCATCCAGAGTATTGATTGTAGATGATATGCACATAAACAGAATGATTCTTTCTTCGTTGCTGGCATCAAATGGTGTAATGTCGGATCAGGTTGAAAGTGGTCAGGAATGCCTTGAAATGTGTAAGGAAAGGGACTATGACCTGATTCTTCTGGATCATCGTATGCCTGAAATGGACGGTGTAGACACTCTTTTGGCTTTAAAAGAAATCTTTTCAAAAAAAGGGGTAGATGTTCCAATCATATGTCACACCTCTGAGGAGGGACGTAAAAATATCAATCTCTACAAGGCTGCCGGTTTTACGGATGTTCTGATAAAACCTATCGATCCCAAGCAGTTATCCTATGTCCTGATGACATATCTTCCGGAAGAGGATACTATTGCTCAAAAAGAAAAAGAGATATCGGTTAATTTTCTTATTGAAAATATAGACAATTCAGCCGTTCCCACAGAAACCGTACGTGACGAGCTGGATAAACTTCCTGTATGGTTAAAAACTGTTCCGCACATTGACCTTATAGCCGGTATATCCAACTGTGAAACAGCAGAAGATTACATAGATGCCCTTTACATTTTCTATTCCTCCATAGCAACTAAGGCAAGTGAGATAGAAAAACAATTTGTAAATGAAGACTGGACTATGTATAAGCTCAGCGTCCATTCACTAAAAAGTATGGCAAGACTTATCGGCACCAGATCTTTGTGTGAAGAAGCAGCTGCACTCGAAGAAGCCGCAGAAAATCAGAATTACAGAACCATCAGAAAAAATACCCCTGCTCTTCTCTCAAAGTACAGGTCATTTATCAGTCTGCTCTCCAATATAGAAGATGATGACGTTATTAAACGTTCCCCGATTACAGAATCCGAAAATCAGCAGACTCCTGATGCTTCTGACGAAGATGAAGATAACAGCAGATCCATACTCTTTATAAGAACTAATCCCGGTATTGTTCCAAAGAGTCTTGAAAAAAAGCTTATGGATTCCAGGTTCAAAGTCCTTTCCATACCTGATGAGCCTGACATGATAATAACCTACAAATCCAAGGTTGATATTATTGTTTATTATCCTGTTACCAATGATCAGTCTCACATCAAAATGACTATGAATCTTCTTGGTGAAATGTGCCAGGATGATTCCAAGCTGTTGTGCCTTGTTGGTGATCCTCAGGATATAAATATAGCCATGTCCTCCAGTGGTGCATCCCGAGTTTCAAGATGCTATCCAAGGCCAATCGACATTGATAAACTTGTAAATGATGTTGAATATTTCGCTTATTTATTAGCCGAATACCATAGAAAGAA
The DNA here is from genome assembly GCF_000424145.1 of Butyrivibrio sp. AC2005. GTDB lineage: Bacteria > Bacillota > Clostridia > Lachnospirales > Lachnospiraceae > Butyrivibrio. The sequence goes on along the minus strand of NZ_AUJI01000046.1, from coordinate 3,945 downwards.
AGCAATCTTTTTGGTAGACGATGATTCCGATTATTTAGCTGTTGCTGATCACTGGCTTTCATCCACATACCTTGTATCATGCTTTTCAAATGGCCGGGATGTGCTTGACGGTCTTCGTGCGACCACTCCGGATCTCATCATACTCGATTATGAAATGCCTGAAATGGATGGATCTGAAATCATGAAAAACATACGAAAAAATCCCGACACAAGTAAAATCCCCATCATTTTCCTTACAGGAAAAAATGACAGGGATCATGTCTTCAAAATACTCGAATATAAGCCGGATGGCTATCTTCTAAAAACCTCACAGAAGGATACTATTCTGGATGCTCTGCACAGATTTTTTACTGAAGTTTTATTCAGAAACTCATTGCAAAATAGTCTCAATTTTAGATAGCAAAAGAGCTTTTCCCTCTGCTTTTGATATTACATCAAAGGGCTTAAGCATCTCCATATTTTCCCAAGCTGATAAATCATCCTTGCCTGTCCTGAAAAGGACAGGTATTGTTTTGCCGGATTCCATTTCTCGTATAGCCTTAAGAGTAGCCGGTCCATCCATTTCCGGCATACCATAATCAAGCAGAATTAAATCGGGTATTTTCCTGGATATTTCCGTAATAGCTGCAGCGCCGGAGTTAACGGCTGTAACTTCATAAGCAGCCTTTTGAAGCCATCTGCTCACAAGCATCAACATATCATCATCATCATCTACCAATAATATATAGCTCATCCTCATCCTCCTTATCTAAACAACATTTTGGTTTATAGAAGCTTTCGCATCACACCTTTTTTATAATCTGCTTTACTGTATAATTCCATAAATCCACTGTCGGATTAGGAACATAGTGAACGCCGTTATTATCCCTTGCCTTGATATGATGCTTGGTATATGAATACAAATCGATAGTTTTTACATGATTCTTTTTTGCCCATCTGTTTAGCGCTTTATTATATTTTTGCATAATACCATCGTTGTAATAGAGGCAATCACCAAGATCCCCGAGCTTTCGATTGTCTGAATAGCCGATAGTGCACAGAACAAGTTCCAAACCCTTTTTCTTATTAAGCTTTTTATAATATGAAGCATATTTCTTAAAATGACCATGCTCATTTGCACCCATCCAGGATACTACAACATCGTAATCCTTAAGATTTACTTTCTTCAAAGTATCCTTCATATATCCGTAGGTAGCACCATCTTTGGCATATACTGTGATATTATTATAAACCTCACCGCTTATCTCACTTCTTGTGGCACTGAACATATCTACGGTTCTGGAATCTCCTATAAAAAGAACCTTAACATTATTATCTACACACTCTGCGCTATATTCCTTTGATGCGGTTGACTTAGCTTTAACTAAGATACCTGAGCCGGAAGCAGTAAAAAAGCTTAACGCCAGAACTAAAGATAATAATGTTGCAATTTGTTTTTTGAATATATTTTTCCTCATACCTTTTTTCCCTCCGTATATAAAAACATTTTTTGATGTTCTGTCTTATATACAGACAAAGATAGAAAAAAGTTGCATCGAGAAAAAATTTTTTAGATTATATTACTCATCATACCTGTCTTTATGTTTCATTTTTTATCTTTAGGTTACCGGTTTGACAAGGCATATTAAGACGCTAATCCCTTATCAGAACAACAGCAACATCATTAACATTTGTGCCTGTTGCTCCGGTAAATATCAACCCTCCTGTCTCCTTAAGAGCGTTATATGCATCATTATTTGCAAGAATAACATCGATATTTATACCTTTATCCATAAGTTCCGTTAAGGTATCTGTATCCACATATCCACCTGCTGCATCTGTGGGACCGTCAGTACCATCACTTCCAACTGAGAAAATGGCGATATTGGCATCTAACGCTCCTATCCCTTCTGCAGCAGCCAGGGCAAGCTCCTGATTTCGTCCACCCTTTCCGGATCCGGTAAGGTGTACCACTGTTTCTCCACCTGCAATAAAAGCTATCTTTTTTCCTACTCTTGCATTTGTTTTTGCTATGCTTGCCAGAAAACTTCCCGCTTCTCTTGCTTCACAGCATAGCTCGTCTGTAAGTATTATTGATTCATATCCCAGTTCCCTGCAGCTTTCTGCCGCTGCTTTGCATAGTTCACGAACAGATCCTGTTATATGTGTTTCCACATTTTTAAGTACTTTGGGTGTTTCAATTCCAAGAAGTTTTCTTGCATCCTCCGATAAAACAAGACCATATTTTAAAGCAATTGCATTTGCTTCATCACAGGTAGAATTATCAGGATATGCAGGACCACTTGCTATCATGTCAAGTGGATCACCTATGATATCACTTAGCACTATACTAAATACTCTGGCAGGAGCACATGCGATCGCAAATCTGCCACCTTTTACCTGACTTAGACGTTTTCTAATCGTATTTATTGATGTTATGTCAGCACCTGACGAAAGGAGCTGCCTTGTGATATCCTGTAATTCTTCTCCGGGTATAAGTGGAAGCTCAAATAAAGCACTGCCCCCTCCTGATAGCAGAAAAACAACCGTATCATTTTCAGAAAGGTCACTCACCTTTTCCAGGGCTTTTTTCGTAGCCGCAAAGCTGTTTTCATCAGGAACAGGATGTCCGGCCTCATAGCACTCTATACCTTCAATATCGCCTTTTATATGCCCATACTTAGTAATTACAATACCATCATCAACATGTGGTAAAACACTGCTTGCTGCAGCTGCCATTTGCCACGCAGCTTTTCCTGCTGCTACAAGTATAATTTTCCCTTTTTCACATGAAAAATTTCTTAGGGCTTTTATAACAGCCTCATCAGGAAGCACCGCCTGAATGGATTTTTTTATTATGAAATCGACATCTTTGCGCAAGTTTTCAATCATGGTACACTCCTGTAATACTTTTTACGATAGATTCCACTGTTTACCGGTTTTTATCTTTTTGAGTAAAGGACATCCGAGGAACATATTAGAACTGTCCGTCACATTTTTAGTATCAAAGCTTTCAAGATCAAGCTGTGTCAGAGCACCGCATTCCGCAAACATATAATCGATTGCATTGACCTTTGCCTTACCCATTCCCAAAAGATCAGCCTTTTTTTCGAGCTTGAGTTTAAACGGCCTTTTGTCCATAAGCCAGGTCGAATCTCCTCTTCCTCTGAATATATCCAGCTCTAATTCTGTATCAATACAATCTGTATCTATTTCTCCATACTGGTTTTTATATCCTTCCGGAACTTCGATCCTCACTGATGCATCTTCAACACTGTAAGTGTGATCCTCGCTCTCTATCACTTTTTCATATTATTTCGGGTCGATAGTAATATATAAAGACGGTATCTTCCTGTCTGCAATTTCTGATATAAATGCTTTTGCATTATATTTAGCATTTATTCCTGCGATTGTTATCAGACCCAAAACAATGCAACATGTTATTCTCACTATATATTTCTTCATATTTTTCCTCATAAAACACATTTATGTTTCATCTTTACCTTATCATTTTTCAAGCTACCTTATGTGTAACGTATAGCTTTTTATGAAAAAATTTATAATGTATTTAGAATTGATTGAGGATTTTATAAGAAGTTAGTTCTTCTGTCACCAAATAAGTCGAGCTAGTTGATGACAATAGCACTATCTAGCGCAAGTTTACAAGTTATCTGCCCTGCATCTGTAAAATGTAGATATTTCCTGGCTTCAGGGCACCTTGAGTGTATAGCCTAACTAAATATGTAATAAATGCCCACAAATATACCAATATATGGTATAATACAGCTATAGAGTATATCCTAACTTGTGGAGGCTGTATGGGAACCATAATCAAAAAGAAAATCAAGGGGCAGAATTACTACTACTATGGCGAATCCAAGCGCGTGGATGGTAAGCCTAAAATCGTGAACCAGAAGTATCTTGGTTCCGCAGACAAGCTGCTACAGCTGGCTGCTGATGCGGGTA
>NZ_AUJI01000045.1 GCF_000424145.1 Butyrivibrio sp. AC2005 | reverse complement strand
AGCTTGACATTTCAAACTGACTACTGTCGTGGTTATCAAATACCTCCTTTTTTTGATAATGATATGTTTTATCGGGAAGAGGAGGATATTATATTTGTGCAAATTTACCAAATGTACAAAATCTGTTAAACTCTAATTATTACATGAAACACAAATTACTTTGGCAAAAGAGAGTACTAATCGGGAGGATTTTTTAATGGGAACTACATTCTGTAATGCGCATATATATAATCCCAACAAAAGTGACTTTGCGCTAAAAAAGGATTATTGCGTCATTAATATTGCAGAAGGCTGGGATACTATTTTGGAAGCAAAGCCTGACTACAAGTTTAAGGCGATGATGAAAATAGCAAAGGATCTGTCTGCGCAGCTAAAAGAACCGGCTATCTGTGTTAATTATTTTGATGATGATGTTTTTGAAATGTCCCTTTATCTTGAAGGGGTAAAGAAGGCGTATTATCAGGTGTCTAATAATACTGTTTTTAAGAAAAATATTCCCATACTGGTTAAGGCGCTCCAATTTGATGATGAAACTGCAAAAGCATTCAGATATCTGATTACTAAGGAAATATTTGCACCTGAAGCAATTGACAGGGCTGCCGCTTTATGTAGCCTCCCTCTTTATTTAGATAAGCAGATGTATGATGCTCTGGATGGGCAGGAAGTTATTCCCGACAGGGCTGCAGCCATTAAAGAATTGGAATTTGAAAAAAAGGCTGAAAAGGCCGGTATGGGAATAAAAAAGGAACCTTCTGTAATACAGGAAGTTGAAGGTGTGCCATATTGCTACAACGATGTATATAACGGAATTATTACTCTTTTGCAGCCGGATTCCGAAGGAGAGATTAATCTGGGACATTGCAGATCTTATCAGCTGATTCAGGGAGATCAACCCCGACTTGAGGCTGATCATGATATTGATTATGATCTGGATGCGATTTCAGATATGGATTACAAGGTCGGTTTTGCTTATGAAAACAATAGGCACTGGGGCGAGAGATTTTGCGTTTACCGATGGACAGACTTTGTTGATGTGATTGCGAAAGGTAAAGAGGCATGCAGGCCATACAGAGAAAAAATCCTTATTCCGGAGAAAGATAAGAAACCACTTGAGTTTGATATGTATATGGTCGGTGATTCGCTGAGAATCCAAACTCCAAAAGGTAAAGCTATGTATGATGAGCATGGAGTTGAGTACGTGGAAAAAGCCGGGAATTATAACCATATAGAGCGCGTTAATGATAAGATTTTTCCTAACCATCACTCTCTGGCAGATGAACATATCCAATACTTCGAAAATCATTTAAAGCTTTATGCTGAAGATGGATTTCTTTTAAGAATAGGAGAACAGACTATATGGGATGAAAAGTCTCCTAAAAAGTTTGTCAGGGTAGATTTCTTTGACACGGATATGAAGCTCCGGGATACAGAGCTGGTCCCGGTGGATTTTGATTTTTATCGTGTTATCGGTGGGTATTGCTATATAAAGGAAAAACGTCAGATTATTGTTGGTGGTTATTGTGTAGATCTTAATAAGAAACAGGTTACTCCAATAGAGACGCTTCATCTCAAGCTCAAAGAAAAGATATCATCTTGCATCAGGATTACAGGTGCTAAAGGAGAAGACTATATAGCTGTGATTTCTCCTAAAACAGTATATATATTAAATATGGATTTGAAGCCTGTATATTTTGCTAATATACAAGGAATGATTATGGGCTATTGGTTCAATGGGAAAGGCGATATGTTCATGATAACCACGAAGTATTATTGGGACAGTCCATATAAGTATAAAAATGATTCCGTAGTAAGGATAGTGAAATTGGAAATATGATGTATGCGATATACATCAGGTGAATTTGTTGGTTTTTCAATAGGAGGTGACAATAGTAATGTTCGGAATAAAAAAGACGACTAAAAAGGTATGCGGTGGTTTATGCACTGTAGTTATGGGTGTTGTACTTCTTTTCAATTTGTTTACTATTCCTTTACAGGCTAAAACCAATCCGGAATACAATAACAATGCGGTAGTAATTGCTTCGAAGTTAAAACATGTCATTCCCGTTGCAAGCGGCGTAAATGATGTCGTTGTAGATGGCAAGACTACAGGCTGGACTGCAATGCTGGACTATGCCGGAAACTATGAGCAGTCAGCAATGAGCTATGCAACCGGACAGGCTGAGGAAGCTGTGGCTGTTGTTAAGATTAAGCTACCTGGGGGCACAGCCGGAAAAAGCCTATATGTATCACTCTGGTCACCTGAGATAAAAGCAGACAGCAGATTAAATGCGTATCGATATTCGAATGGTGAGTGGAAGAAGATTTCATCTTCTGTACGTGCTGAACACATTGATCTTGATATGACAGGCAATGCGGAAGCCATTGTTATGCTTACTAAGTACCCGGCTTTTCGCTATGTTCATAATCCTGCAGAAAATTATAAGGTTCTTAAGGATGCAATTGTAAATCCAGATGCAGTTTATGGCTTTTCACCCAATCCGGAATCCGCACGTCTTAAGGAATATGTTAATGCTCTGGACTGGACTGATCCTGCAGCAGTTGCTCAGGCAAGGAAAGAACGTGAAGAGTATCATAAAAATAATGAACAATTGTATCGCCTGATTGAACAGCTTCTCGGTGAAGGAAAAGACATTGAAACTATTGCCCGTACAGTCAGCAGACGTCGTAACGAGATAAGGCTCGAAAGCTATAATAATGATCCTGAAAAACTTGCGTCCGTAAAGAAGAGTAATTTGGAAGCATATGGCAATGAGGAAGGACCTACGGCAGATTCACTTTATGCTAAATATGGTTCATGGCAGACCGTTCTTGAAAAAGCACTTTCAACTAATGCAGGAATGGATGCCTGTCTGGGATTATATGATGAATACTATGACATACTTATGATGAATCAATAAGACAAAGACATGGGGACGGTTCCGTCCCCATGTCTTAATTAATCACGAAATAATGATTATTTTAATAACAAAATATAACCTATATATAATCAAATTATTAAAGTTCTCTATATATGCGGCGTTACGGTGTTGTTGCGTTGCAAACAGATTAAGCATGCTGATAGTATAAGATTATGAGAAAATACGGTTCCTATGCGTGGTTTGATTATCGTTTATCTGATGAAAAACAATAATCTATGTAGTACTTAGAGGACGAATATATGGAAAAGCATTTACGTGTCTTTATTAATCGCGTTATACAGATTGTGCTCATATCATTATTGGCACTTCTACTTGATTATCTGATTGTTATATCGTGCCATGATGACTCTATATGGCTTGGAGAATCCATAGTGGTTACGGCATCTGTTATCTGTGGCCCGGTCGTGGGATTCTTTACGTCTATGCTCAGCTGTGTCTTTACGGATTTTCTTGTCTACGGAAGTTTTGAATTTGGTTTTGTGGGTCTTTTTGAGGGACTGTCAATTGCACTGATTGGTGTAATATACAGGAACCTTGTTCAGGATGAGGATAAATTCGGTTTCAGGGAAATTATAATTTTTAATTTCATTCAGATACTTGTAAACACCGCTGTAACATATCTGGCAACGCCGCCGGCTGCTGTACTTTTCTTCGGATTTATTGTCGAGGACTGGCCAAGATCGCAGCTCCTTGAAGAGATGACAGCACTTAAGAATAATGCCTTTTCAGCCTGTATTTCCATAGCACTGATAGGTACGGTTTTACTGGCCTTGTGCATAGCTATACGAAGGAAATTGAAAGAAACGGGGAAACTGTCTGATGCTATTCATTCACTTTTAAAGCAAAATTTCATCAACAAAGAGTATAGGAGCAGAGCTTTTGAATATTCCATAGGTTTTCTTTTTGCTGTTGCACTTACGATGGTTGACGGAGTTGTTTCCGGTCATACTTTGGGAACTGATGCACTGGCAGCGACTTCACTTGTTTTTCCACTGGTTTCATTAAGTACCTTCCTTTCTAATTTCCTCACATCCGGATGTTCAAATATGTGTGCCAGAGCAAAGGGAGATCATAACTATGAGAGGGCCAGACAGCTTTTTACACTGGGGCTTTTGGCAACATTACTCATAGGCGTTTTACAAACTGTAGTATTCCATTTTTCGCAGGATTTATATTTTGGATATTACAAAGCTACAGAGGAAATCGGAGCATATGCAAGAGATTATTATAAGTATTATGTTTTAGTTCCTCCGTTTATGGCACTTGCGACATTTTTTGATGAGATAGTTTCGTCAGAAGGAGACGATATGCTCTCATATGCAGGGTATCTTACCTCATTTGGAGTTAATGTCGGCGCATCCATTATCTTGTCAAAAACCATGGGAATGGGCGGCCTTGCACTTGCTACTGCGCTAAGCTATATATTCTATCTGCTGGTTGTGTCTATCCATTTTCTTAAAAAGAGTAATACCTATAAGCTGCGATTTTGGTTTTCATTTAAGGACCTTTTCAGATTTGCGGAGCATTCACTTAAAACCAATACATCCGGCTTATGTATGTCTATCGTTTCGGCAGCATTTACAAAAGCTATTTTGCTGTTTTGGGGAAGCGGATACCTTATCGCCAACACAGTGCTTTGCGCTATGCTGGAAATATATCAGATGATAAAGGGACCTTCCGAGGCGGCAGAGTATCTGATAGCTACTTATGCCGGTGAAAAAAACAGTGAGGGTATAAAGATCCTTTTTAAGGAAGCTATGACGGTATGTCTTATTATCGGTACTGCAATGGCTCTGCTTTTACTTTTGATGCCGGGTCTAGTACTAACGCTATATGATATCGAGGATACTCCGCTTAGAAATGAGCTTATAAAATGTATCAGGTATTGTGCTGTAGGGGTAATTGCAGCTTCTGTGGGAGGTTTTCTTGGTGATTATTATGGTGATACCGGAAAACCGTTCTGGTCATGTATGATGGTTATTTTCCGTACAGCTCTTTTCCCGATTCTGTTCTGTGTAACCTTAAGTCTGGAAGGCGGGATTGTTGCAATGGGTGTAGGCATGCTTTTGGCTCAGATTTCAGCAGTGTCTATCTTCTTTGGATTTGTATTCATTATTAAGGGCGGAGAAAACGTTCCGTTTATATTAGATGATCCGGACTATGAAAAGGTAAAAATGAATTCCTTTGAATATTCTCCGGAGGAATATGAAAGAATAAACAACTGGATCAGTGATAATCTGGCCGGTCAGGGAATAGAAGAAAACAAGATAGAGAAGGTTAAAAACCTGGCACTTTGTCTTTTTGAGAAGACAGAAGAAAAGAAGGGAAAACATAAAGTCCTGGGTGAGTGTGTCCTGAGATTTATGGGAGAGCCTGAGATAATAATTAAGGATAACGGCGAATTGTTTAAACCTGATATTGAGGATGACAGCTATAGCTATGATGTGCTTTTGTCATGCAACAGTAGTACGATTCGCCTAAGAAAATAAATATCTAAAAGTGGGGGATTTATGGATAATCAAAAAGATATACGCTTTTTTCCGATATTCATCGGAGCGACTATGGGTGTCGTGCTGGAAATAATAGCGACGCTCGTGGATGAGATTGTGGTTGGCAATCTGTTTACTGACGAAGTTTTTGCGGCGGTAAATCTGATAACGCCATATACGATTCTGGAAGTGTTTATAGCATATCTTGCCAGTGTGGCAGGGGCCGCGCTTATTGTAAGGGCACATGGTGCCGGCGACCACAAAAAAATGTGTGAGTTATTTAGCCAGACAATAATCGTATGCGGTCTGTGCGGGATCGCGCTGGCTTCAATATATGTAATCTTTACACCGCAGCTGGTCAGGTTTGTGGCAAATGATCCTTCCGTTTATGACAATGCCCTTAGCTACTTTATGGTTATGCGATTTTATCCCCTGGTGGATATATTTGATACCTTCATGTTTGCCTATGTGTTGTACCGCGGAGGCTTTATACATTTCTATATTGCCATTATTTGCAGAATCGGTATAAATGTACTGCTTTCAATACAGCTTGGATCGCAAATGGGACTTATGGGCATCGGTCTGGCATCAATTTTGTCTCTTCTGATCGCGCTATTGGTAAAGCTGACATTCCTGTTTTCAAAAAAGCACGGGCTTAAGTTCGTATGGTATCTAAATCCCAAAGAAGCGCTCCGGGTGGCAATGCTTGGATTTCCTGAGAGTGCAATTTCTATATTTGTGGTGATAATGGAATTCGGGATTAACTCCTTTACACTTAAGAACTATGGTGCTGCAGGAGTTGCCGGTGTTTCAGTAGTTATAAATATTTTCGAGTTTACTTTTTACCTGAGCGAGGGCATAAGTGAATTTGAACTTGTATCGGTAAATGACAGTATAGGTAAAAACAGCAGCAGGTGTATGGATCTCTCTATAAAGAAAACGCTTCGTGCGGCACTTATAGAGGGAGCATTGCTTATGGGGCTTATATTTCTGGCATCATCTTTACTGCCCGAGGCTTTTGATATAGACAATGCAGAGACTGCAGCCTTGACATCTCTGATGCTGAAGATATTTGCACCGACTGCTATTTTCATTTGCCTTACCCGAATCACTGCTATTTTTTATCAGTACACGGAGCGCCTGCCAAGAACGATTACTATCTTAGGCTTAGGCATAGCCATTTTTCCCATAGCCTTTGGCATGCTTCTCGGACAGACCTCGGAGGTGGGAATAGTGGTCGGTATGACACTGGGACCGACCATGGCATTTACGCTAATGTATCTCTTTGTTCGACTTATAAAAAGAGAAAAATTGTTTGATTATACACTGATGCATCTTGACTAAAAAGGGGAAGATATGAATTTACTCGACGATTTATTAGAGCTGATAAATGAAAAATACAAGCTTGCTCCAATAGACACTTCCGAATATGACGGATTAAAGGTAAGCGGCATGATATTTGACATAAAGGCTTATGAAGCAGCAGGACTAGGGCATGTATCAACAATGGCGGCCAAGGGGTTCCTTGGACTTATGAAAATGGATACTTTGATAATTGTGCCAAAGGATATTGACCTTCCACTGTTTTCCTACGACAGAATAAAGGCCATGGGTAAAGAGACACTTATCATAGAGTTGTATGATACATGTTTGGAAAAGTGCAATCTTAAGAGTCTTCAGAATATTGTAGAGAACAAAAATGCTTTTACAAAATATGAAACAGAAGGTCGCTGGTACGACAGCATTAAATTACCGGAGAGCATTGGCTTTAAGGGGAAGAAAAAAGATTCCGAGATGTTTGATGCAATAAGCCTTGATTATCTGCAGGCATTTCTTTCTGTGTATGCTGAACCTGTTACAGATTTAGAAGCAAAAAGTGCCAAGTCCGCAGCATATGTGGATGGACTTCTTTGGCACGGCGGACCATCAACCGATGTGTTTGTAAAGAGCATTGGAAAAGAAAAAACCACAAATCTCTTTAAGGATGTTTTATTTTGATGAGACAAGGGGACGGTTCCAATGTCTCTAAAGTGAGGTACTAAGTGATGAAAAATGGATTTTGTGAACGTAAATTCAGGTCTATGTTTATATCAGGTACATTCACTAAAGCAGTCATGTACATTATGCTCCTTTGTGACAGTATCATTGCGGGATATTTTATTGGAGAATCAGGAGTTGCAGCTATTAATGCTATTACTCCTGTAACCGGTATTGTGACCTTCTTCGGAGACCTTGTCTCAACAGGTGTCGGAATTGTCTTCGCAAGAGAAGTGGGAGCGATGAGAAAAAAGCGTGCCGATGAAATCTACGGTCAGGGACTTATTATAAGTATTTCAATTGGCCTGATATCAGCGCTGGTCATCTTCTTTATCCGGGATATCTACTTTGGGGCGAATAATATAACAGGAGACATTCTTGATAATGCGCTAAGGTATTATCGGCTTGTTCCAATCAATGCATTTCTTACTATCGTTATCTTTTATCTGGAGCAGATGGTTTACAGTGACGGAGATGAGCTCTGCAATAATATCTGCTATGTGTTCCAGATTGGTGGAAATATAGTTCTATCCATTGTTCTGACTATGTTCTTTGGAATGACGGGTATTATTCTTGGGTCCGTAATCGGAAACGGGCTTGGTATCCTTGTCTGTCTGTGGCATTATTTCAGGAAAGTAAATACCCTTCATTTTGTGTGGCATCTTTCAATTAAGGACTTCTTCTTAACATCCCGTTATAGCATTGTAGATTCCTCAGTGTATTTATGCTGGGCGCTTATGGATTATGTGATGATAGGCTTTGTATCAAGAAATTATGGCGATACCGGGCTTATTACCCTTGCAGTAGTAGTCAGTCTGATTGAGTTCAGCGTTGTCATGGACGGTGTTGGTATGGCCTTGCAGCCTCTTATTGGAACCTATTTTGGAGAAAAGAACCATAAGCTTATAAAGAGAGCGATGACTGCCGGAATAAAAGCTGCACTCTTAGAAGGAGTGGTAGCGACGACTCTGATATGGATTTTTGCGAAGCAGTTCTGCGGCCTCTTTGGAATCGCAGGTGGCGAAGCTCTTTCACCTTCGATAATGGCTGTCAGAATTGTGTCTCTTGGATTTACCTTCTGCAGCGCAGTATCTCTTACAACCTCTTACTATATGCTTATAGACCGTATCGGCATGGCAACATGCTTCGCATGTATTCAGAATGGTCTGTTATATATTTGCCTTCCTATAGCCGGTGCGAAGTTATTTGGGATAAAGGGAATGTGGGCAGGTTTTGCCATTGCTCCATTACTTACCCTTGCATGTGCGATGTTCTTTGTATATCGCCGGTTCGGTAAGGATAATTTCCCATTTTTACTTAAGGACATGGACACGAACATTGTGGTTATGGAGGGTGTCCTGACGGCGGAAAATGCAGCGGCGCTTTCTGAAAGTGTTGGAGAGAGCCTGCTTTCACAGCATTATGTAAATACCGAAGCCAATCGGGCTGCTCTTTTCGTAGAGGAGATAGGCTTAACCATTCTTGAAAGAAATAAAAAGTCTAAGAAGCCGGTTTTGATCGAACTGTCACTTTTCTTTGAAAAGGATTCTGTCCTGATAATAGAACGTGATTCCGGTGAACTATTTGATCTTACGGATCCAAACTTGCAGATCAAGGGTATCAGCGGATTTATACTCAGCGGACTTATGCAGGCGCATAAGGAAGAAAAAGCATACCTTGTAACTACGGGATATAACAGGAACATGATTCGCTTTGGCCACAGCAGTCAGTGAGAGAAGGGAAAAGAACATGAATGTATATGATTTTGATGGAACTATTTTCTATTCGGACTGTTCTATAGGTTTTGCTCTCTGGTGCATGAAAAGGCATCCCAAGCTGTGGTTTACTTTTTTTCCCGGACTTATTAAATGTCTGATTCAGCATGAGCAAGGTAAGATCCCTAATTTTCAGCTTCAGAGAAAGATGTTCAGTTATCTGACCATGATAGATGATTTTGATGAGCAGATTGAGAAATACTGGGACAAATATGAGAAGAAGATTTCAGCGTGGTATCTGGCGCAGAAAAAGCCGGATGACCTGATTATCAGTGCGTCCCCGGACTGCATTATAGGACCTATTGCAAAGAGGCTCGGTGTAAATTACATGGCTACGGAATATGATCGTGAGTACGGTATTTTCCTGAATAATCTGATGTATGCAAAGGAAAAGGCGAAGTACATTATCGACCACGGTTTTCCTGTAATCGACAATTTTTATTCGGATTCTCTTGCTGATACACCAATTGCCTTATGCGCGGAAAAAGCATACCTTGTGACAAATAAGGCGACTACAGTAATTGACTGGCCTGATCTGGATAAGGAGACTATGGGTAAAGTTAAAAAGAAGATTGACACGGGGTGGAGCATACACCTTAAAGAGGATGAGTAAGTGTATATCATAATTTATGATTTTGGAACAAGCAATGTAAAAACCTGCCTGTTTAATATTGGTTCGGAAATAAGTCTTATAGCTAGTGATGTTGCCGAATATGGTCTTTATATTTCTGACGATGGCGGTGCAGAGCAGGATACTGAAGAATGGTGGGCAGCTTTATGTTCCACTACACGAAATCTGTTCAAGGAATCTGACGTTAAGCCGGAAGAGATAGAGGGAATGGCATTCTGCTCGCAAATGCAGGGAACGGTACTTGTGGATGAGAACGGAAATGCCTTAAGGCGCCCGATGAATTACCTGGATCAAAAGGGAGTCAGAGAGTATAAGGAATGCATGGGAAGTGGCATAATCAAGGTCTCAGGCTGTAGTCTGTATAAGCTTGTACGGAATCTGATTGTTAATTATGCAGGTTCAACAAGTGCCAAGGATCCTGTTTGGAAGTATAAATGGGTGGAAAATAACGAACCTGAGGTTTTCAGTAAAGTATATAAATGGCTTGATATCAGTGATTATCTTACTTCACGTTGCACAGGCAGGATACTAAGAACTGCAGATACAGCTTTTGCAACCTTCCTCTATGATACCAGAAAAGGAAAGGAAGGCTGGAATAAGGGCTTACTAAAAATGTATAAGGTGAACCCGGATCATATGCCTGAAATAATTGAATCTACAGATAAGGTTGGCGGACTGACTGAAAAAGCTGCAAAAGAGCTAGGGCTTGTAAAAGGAATACCGGTTTTTGGAGGTGGTGGCGATACAACCTTCGTCAATATCGGTGCCGGGTGTACGAGACCAGGAGATACGCATATATATGTCGGAACATCAGGCTGGGTATCGACTTATCTGGATTATCAGACTGTTGATATAGATGCCATGATAACCGGAGTTTTATCAGCTAAGCGCGGATACTTCAATTATTATGCAGAACTTGAAACAGCAGGGAAATGCTTTGAATGGGTGATGAATCATCTTGCGCTGGATGAAGTGGGTATATATTTAAATGATGCAAAGATAACTGATGATGTAGAGCACAAGTATATAAGTCTGTATGATTACCTCTCTGATGAGGTGAGTAAGGTTCCTCCCGGTGCGAATGGTGTGATCTTTACACCCTGGCTCCACGGGAACCGCTGTCCCTTTGAGGATTCCAAGGCGGGCGGAATATTTTTTAATATAAGAGTTGAAAACGGCAAGCGGGACATGATCCGCGCCGTTCTTGAGGGTATCTGTTATCACCTCAGATGGCTCTTGGAATGTCAGGCTAAAAAGGTAAAAACCTCCGATACAATCAGATTTGTGGGAGGTGGTGCTCTGTCTTCTGTTACCAGCCAGATGCTTGCGGACATTACCGGCCGGACAATTGAGACAATTAATAATTCTCAGGAGGTTGGAGCCATCGGAACAGCCCTCGTTGTTGCAGCAGGAATAAAAGGCGAGGATGTACTTGAACTTTCAAAAAGGCTTGTAAAAGTAAAAGCGATCTATGTCCCCAACCCGGAGAATAAAGAAGTTTATGAACGAAACTACAAAGTGTTCAAGAGATTATACAAATGTAATGCTAAGAATTTCAGGGAATTAAACGACAGATTTACAATGTGACATATTTTAATGCCCATATGCCAGCGCTGTAGGAAAACTGCGCCTTACGATTGATATATTATCTTTCATTGAAAAAGCTACTATGCCGGCGGATATAGATAGAATAGAGGAGTATCATGGACATTATCTATAATGGAGAGCGACTGAAATATATAGAAGATTTCTGGGGAGAACAGGTACTATGGATTACAGATCCTAAACAGATAAGCATGGAGCATATGAAGTTTGTCGGGGGATATCCAAATGAGTACTGCATATACCTTTCAGAGTTGTCTGCGGCGGAACAGGCTGAAATTGTAAAGCAGCTACGTGAGCAATTGGCATATTGTGGTGTAAATTGTTCGAAATGTCCGGATTTCTCAGAAGGAAAGTGCCCTTCTTGCCGGCTCACAGAATGGAAAGCTGGAGATGAATGCATGCCCGTCAAATGCTGCAGAGAAAAAAGAATAGACTCTTGTGCATCATGTGATGTATTCCCATGCGATGATATGAAAGAGTTTTATCAAGAATCTGCTAGTCATCAAGAAGCCTTTGCTGGTTTCAGACTCATTTGAACGCACCTCCCAGCATGTTCTGAAGATAGGGATCTGCGCCGTAGCGGCCTTCAAGATATTGCTTGTCATAGGAGGCTGTATTCTTGATTATTGTTCCGTCCTCGCTTCTCATTTCATGTAAAGAATATACATCACTTTCGTGTGCTTCATTTTCTGCTGCAAACCAGATTTCATCACGGCGGAAGATGGAGTTTTTCATAGTAGACATATCATGGGAAGTGAAAAGCAGCTGTGCACCGTGACGGTTTATCTCTTTATTTTTAAAAAGAAGGATCACATAACGCAGAAGCTTCGGGTGGAGTTTGGCATCAAGCTCGTCAATGATGACAAGTCTTCCTTCACGTAGAGCTAGTAGGATAACTGGCAGAGCGGAGATAAGCTTCTTTGTTCCATCTGATTCTTCTGTGAATGACAGCTCATATTCCTTTTTTCCAAGCTTGCGCTTCATGTAAAGCTGTTTACTGTCTTCATCATAGCGGTAATCTGTAATGTCAATATCCATATCGTTCAGAGCACTGATGAACAGGCTCTTATTTTCTGTATACTTTTCCAGCATGATTTGGTGTTCAATCATCGGATTTGCGTAGCTTCTGATGATGCAACTTTCAAACCAGGTCATTACTTCGCTGATTTCAGGGATATCGTAGTTGATGGCAAGGAATGAAAGATAGGGCATCTTCGGATTTACATTTTTGTTGATGCTTTTTTTGTTGATACTGTATCCGAGGGTAATATCATTCATTTCGCGGTCAAAAAGCTCGGCAGTTTTCTTGGCAGTGACAGCTTTACGAGTCAGTGACTCAGAAACTACTTCATCATCCTTTAGGGCAATATAGTAGCAGTATAGGTTGCTTCCTGTTAAGAAAAATAGCTTGAACTCTGTCGGTTCATTAGCTGACACATCGTCAAATAAGAATGGGATGGCATCAACCCTCTGCTGAAGGATGAGCGGTTGACGGTTTTTTTCTAACTCATGTACAGGCTTTACTATGGTGGAAATCACACATGATAGAGCCTGGAGCAGGTTGGACTTACCGCCTCCGTTTGGACCATATATGACGCTGACTGGAACCAGATCAGGTGCGGAATCTGTTTTGATGAGTGTATCCTTAAATTCAGGGAGAGTAGCAGCCCGAAAAACAAGTTATATGCGATATTATAGAAAATTAATTTACCAAAATGGATATAAAACTACATATCACACCTTTTAGCATTGGAGACCGTGCACTGTGTACCATACCCTCTGCCGCCGTTGACGGTTTTCTATGATAAAATATGTTTGTTGGGGAAATTTCAATTGAGTATACGCAAATACCGGTTACATAGGCGATGGAGCAAGTGGCAGTAAGTCCTTTATTCGAAAGAGTAATAAGATTATGAAAGACGCGTATCTTTATTATGGTGTTTCAAAGGAAGATATAAGGACCAACTCCCAGAGATATAAGGATTTGTTAGTACAGCTCAGTATGTAAAAGATAAGATGGATAATCATAAGGAGAGAGATGGAAAGAGCAGAGTATTTAAAACAAAAGTACCATTTGGAAAAGCATCCTGAAGGCGGATGTTTTGCAGAGGTTTACACAGCACCTTTTTCGCATGAAGACCGGTCGCTTATGGGAAGTATCTATTTTCTGCTTGAAGGAGATGATATTTCTCATTTTCATCAGATTGACTGTGATGAGATCTGGTACCATCATGAGGGCTGCGGGCTGAAGATTACCATGATAATAAATGGAATCGTGTCGGAGGTTGTAATTGGACCTGGGGAAGATCAGCAGGGTATGGCAGTAATACCTAAAGGAGCCATTTTTGCTGCAGAAAACCTTGATAAAAGCAGTTATTGTTTCATGTCCTGTGCCACAACTCCTAAGTTTACTTATGATGGATTCAGGCTGGTTGGTGATAAAGAGATAAGTGATGTCTGCCCTTCGGATTATGAGCAGATAAAGCACCTTGCATATTCAGAGGATATGATCAGATGAAACTAAAGAAGCTTCGAAGCGCTGAAATAACAACCATATATCAGGAACGGCTGGTCCACGATTTTATCAAGGATGAGCTTAAAAAGCTTCCGGTAATCCTAAAAGCTGTTGAAGATGGAGTATATGAGTGCCTGGGATTATTTTATGATTCTGAGATAATCGGGACACGTTCCTTGTAAAGCAGGGAATGAGCTTTCTTGTGGACTATCTTGCAGTTTTCCCTAAGTACAGAAATAAAGGGCTCGGCAGTGAAATCATTAAACTGCTTCGGGAATATATGTCGGGAGCAGGGCTTATTATCTTAGAGGTAGAAGATCCTGCTTATACTAAAGAACGTGACCTTAAGGAGCTTCAGGCAAGGCGCATAGGGTTTTATGAAAGAAACGGTTGCATTGATACTGGGCTAAGAGTAAGGTGCTTTGGAGTTCCATTCATAATACTTGTGTTAGAAAACAGCAGTATAAGATCAAGGGAAAAGCTGTGGGAGATGTACCGGTCCTTTTATGGTGCAGTTTTTTCTAGGGATATAGTTGAGAAAAAAATAGAATACTTGGAGGATGAAGAATAATAGTGGACGGAATAATTAAACTAAGACCGCATCACCTATTGTGCACGCAAGGGTATAGCTGAAAAGGATATTCGGAAGGATTTGTCTCCAATATGGATATAGTTACAAAACGCCTTCGTAATAATCCGGATGAGAAGGTGGAAATCATTTTTACAACGGACTGCTTATGTAGTGACTGTCCATCCAAAGTGTCAGAGGGTGTATGTAAAACAGATGAAAAGGTTCAGCGTTTTGATAAAGGTGTAATAGACGCATTTGAACTTAAAGAAGGAGTTTACTCATATCAGGAGCTTATCACCAAACTTGATGAACAGCTGGGGGCTGGAAAAGAAGATGAGAGGCTTAAAGCTATCTGCGGAGATTGTGAATGGTATCCGGTAAGTGCATGCTGGAGAAATATCAGGGATAAAAAATATGTTTTATGACGGGTATAAGGCGTACATGGAACGGTAGGTTCTGTGTACATCTTTTTTGATAATGAAATGGTTAAGTATTTATAAAGTAATCATGCTGTTTCTTCCGCTTGTAGTTTCAGTTCCTGCATATATATTTGATGGAATTGAAAATAAAGTCGTTGATAAAAATCATCTTGGAGATAGGCGGGCGGAAGTTTTATCAGCTTACAACATGGGAGTAAGTCTCGTGGAAGTCTTATTTCTCTTTGCATCAGCCTACGTTTCAGGGCTTGGAATATCTGCATGCTTTACAGTGGTTGGAGTGTTAATGATACTTCTTGCGGGAGTGTATGTAGTTTTAAAATAATCAACTGAAAGATTAGTTGTATTTTCCACTTCAATAAGCCGCCACAGGGCGGCTGTATCTGATATATGTGATTATCCGGCTTATAGTAGGGCTTGGTATCCGATTTCAGCGACAATGCCTTATTATCTGCGAACTTTTCTCGCTCCCATTTCTCGTAGTTGTACAGGGAAATGAATCTGAGTTTGTCATAGAGCTTGAGAAAATGTATCAAGCACAACTAAAGCAAGAATTCTTTACTTGTCCTTGGTGCGGCGGAATGCTGGAAAAAAGGATGGATTCTGAATGGAATTACTTCGGATGCAGGAACAGCGCCTGCGGATTTAAGAGATATACTTGCAGAAAATGTGATAATTGGAAATCAGGGACCCACACAGTATAATTTATTATAATGAATTGATAAGTATAAACTAGAGACATTCATTATAAATCCGTATGATAAGGGGGATCTCTTTTGAGCAAATCAGCAGACAACAGGACATTAAGGGAAAAAATCGAACGTTACAAGAAGGATTCTCTGGGGGCCATTGCTTCTCAGATGGGTATCAAGGGTACATCCAAGCTTAAGAAGGATGAGCTTATTGATGTTATTGTGGATGCAATGCTGGATCCGGAGGTTATGTTTTACAGACTTTCCATATTTGATGATGCTACTATGGCGCTTTTTGAAAAGGCTATCAATAAAGGATGTCCGTATTCTGAAGAAGACAGCGAGAGAGCAGCACTTTTATCTGAGGCAGATTATGCGTTTAACGATGTCGGTACTATTTTTGTCCCAGGTGATGTTGGCGCGGCGTATAAAAAAGTAAAGACGAAAGAATTCGAGGAATACAGGGCTAGAGCCTCCTGGATATGGAAATGCCTGGACTGGCTGCAGTTTATGTATGGTTATGCACCAATCGACGTTGTACTTAAGCTGGCTAATACGAAGAAGGGGATGAAATTCTCCGAGCAGGAGCTTACGTATATATATGAAAAATTCCCTAAAGATCTGCAGTATGTTTATAGAGTAGCGGAGTTTTTTGTTGATGAAGTGTATCTTGATAATAAGGAAGCGCTTAAAGAGCTCAAGATGAACCAGGCAGGCAAGGATTATTATATCCCGACAGAGGCTGAGATTATCGAGTTTTTCGATACCATGGCGCTTGTTTCGGAAAAGTCATATCAGAACCTGCAGAAATTTCTTATCAATGATCTTGATATGGATGATGACGACGCGGAAATGTTGGTTGCAGACCTGTGGAATGAGGTATCTGAGAGTGACGATCTGACTGATACGATGCAGTGGTTCTTTGACAATCTGCGGCTTAAGGGACAGGACCAGGTTCAGAAGCTTATGCAGCTGTATAATGAGGCTTCCAATAATACCAGAATGCTCTATAACAGAGGTTTTAAGCCAATTGAGCTTTTGCCAAAAGAGCTTAAGCCCGGGCAGATGCCTACAATCGTGCCTGGAAGCAGTCATGCAGCACAGATGCTTGCAAAGGCGGCTCCGGAGATGGAGAGGATGGGCTTTAACTTAGATCTTGATAGCAATGCAGATGTTTTGCCGGTAATTGATATGCCTTATGGACCATACGGTGAGCAGAGGATTATTCAGAAAAAAGTTTATCCTAATGACCCATGTCCATGTGGCTCTGGGAAGAAATATAAGAAGTGCTGCGGAAGGTAGGAAAACAAGGATTTAATGATTGACCAGGAGACTGCAAGAGCCATGCTTAAAGAGCGCATGGCGGAGAATCTTGTGATTATAAGTGAGTACGAGAATGCCTTACACACTCTTTTAACAATATGAGACTTGATGAGTATATTGGAAATGTCGACACTTCAGACGAAGAGTACGAGCTGATCCGGACAGAGCTAAGTAAGATCACACCTGATGATTACGACAGGCTGATCCAGCTCTGTGATGCGTTGGCAGGCAGCGAAGGCGTAATGAACATCGAGGATCGCATGAATGATGTCAAAAGACGTTATGGAAACTTCCCCCAGGCAAAGTGGGACTCAAATATTCGACTGAGAGCATACTTTGAAGAAAAAGCGTCCAAGGATATTTATGAGCTGGTGGAAAAAGATAAATAATTCACGGAGGAATTTACACGTTGCAAAAGTCGCAGATATGAACGCCGCATCTGTCGCGCTCCTTAAGAAACTTGGCTTTTCAGAAGATAGAAAGTCACGCTTTAGAAAATGGGGTGAAGAAACATATTTTGATGCACACTACTATAAGTTGATTATAGGGGAGTGAGTTTTGGCGAATTATTCCATTGTCCCTGTGACTGATAAGAACATACTGGACGCGGCCAGAATCCATTCTATATCCTGGAAGGAATCCCACCGTTCATTTTGCTCCGCAGATTTTATTGAGCAGCATTCCATCGAGAATCAGCGGAATTATATAGCAGGTAAGCGCGATAAAGGTAGCGAATTCTTTATCCTATATGACAAGGATCCCGTGGCAGTGGTATCAATTGATGGAGGACTTATCGAAGACTTATATGTTCTGCCGGAATTCCAGAATAAAGGATATGGAACCAAGCTTCTTGAATATGCTGTTTCTAAGATTCAGGCTAACGGCCATACTCCGGTTCTTTGGATTTTAGAGAACAACCACGGAGCAGAGCGCTTGTATTTGCGGAATGGATTTGTACCTACCGGAAATAGGAATCATATTACAGGTAAACTTGATGAGGTTGAGTACATACATGGCTAGAAGTGAAGCATGAATATAAATGGGAGCAGTTTATGATAATCAGAAAGATGATTAAATCCGATGCTCAGGATCTTTACGAAGTGCTTTCTGATCCTGATGTGATGAAATACATCGAGCCACCATATTCAATGGATCAAACGGAGCAGTTCATTAAGGACTATGGCTTGTGCGACCCGCCAAGTGTCTTTGCTGCAGAGAATGATGCAGGTGAGTTTGTTGGATATGTGATTTTCCATGAATATGATACGAATAGCATGGAGATAGGATGGCTTCTCAAGAAAAAGCACTGGGGCAAGGGATATGCGACGGCGCTAACAAGTGAGCTATTAGAAAGAACAAAGGAACTTGGCAAGAGCGCAGTAATAGAATGTGACCCTGAACAGGATATTACTAAGAAGATTGCAATACGTGCAGGGTTAGATTTTAAGGGAATAGAAGACGGGTTATGTCTTTTTGCTAAAACATTTAATTCCAGCTTATAGGTGATATTATCACTTGCGCATATGAATAATTCTAAGGGTCTGAACTGTAACGCAACAACAAGGATCTGCTTCATTTCAGAGTTTTAATGAATAGCTTATGTACATTTCAGATTATGCTTTGTAAAATAATTACGGGCAAATAATAATATATGTGAGGAGAATGAAAAGGTTTATCATGGGGAATTTAATAAGTGTGGCTAAAAGAAACTTAAGCCGAAGGGTTCTGGTGCTGACATTGTGCGTATGCTTTTTTATGGGAGTGTTTAGCATGAATGTTTGTGCCGGGAATAAATTTGCTTACGATTACGGCGTTTTTCTATCGGTAAATGCCGGAAAGAGTGCCATGAAAAAGTTTGGGGATTATAAGACAATTGTCCTCGATGCTCAGAATGGCTTTTCATCAAAAGATATTAAGAAGCTAAAGAAAAAGGGACATAAAGTCTACAGCTATATCAATGTAGGAGCTATAGAGAATTATCGGGATTATTACAGCAGATTCGAAGATATAACACTTGGTGTGTATGATAATTGGCCTGATGAAAAATGGGTCGATGTTTCAACGGAGAAATGGCAGAATTTTATCCTGAATGAGCTTTCTACGGAGATAGATGAAACCGGAGTAGATGGTTTTTTTGTAGATAATATCGATGTTTATTATCTGTATCATACTGAAAACATATATGCCGGTGTGGAAAATATTCTCAAAGGCCTTAGCAAAAAGGGAAAAGTCATAATCAATGGAGGAGATACCTTCATCACAGAATATTACGAGAAAAATGGCAACCTTAACGGGATTCTTGATGGTGTAAATCAGGAGACGGTTTTTTCAAAAATAATTGATTATGATAAGGATAAGTTTGGGAAAAACGACTCCGATGAAACAAAATATTTCAAAAAATACTTAAAGACTGTAAAACGTGCCCATAAAAAATGCTATCTGCTGGAATACACCAAGGATAAAAAATTGAGCAATAAAATAAGAGAATATTGCAAGAAAAAGCATTACAAATACTATATTTCGGGGCGTCTGGATTTGTCCTGAAACTAAAAAATGTATATCACCTTACGAAAAGTGCAACTCACCTGAGTTGTGCTTTTTTTGTGGGGGAAATGAGGTAGTATCTATCTCGTAAGAAAGGTTTCGATGAAAGGAGTTCAAAATGCAAAACGTAATAGAAGTTAGTAGACTGCAGAAAAAATATGGTGAAATGACTGCCGTAAATAATATCTCTTTTTTCGTAAAGCAGGGTGAGCTGTTTGCCTTCCTTGGAGAAAACGGTGCCGGTAAATCAACGACAATAAATATGCTGAGCACAATACTTCCAAAGTCATCAGGTGAAGTCCTTGTTATGGGACACGAGCTTGGAAGAGAAGATGCTTCCATCAGAAAAGAAATCGGAATCGTTTTTCAGAATTCAGTTCTTGATGGGAAGCTTACAGTTAAGTAGAATCTTCTCACAAGGGGAGCATATTACGGCTATAGCAAAAAAGAAATAATGGATAGATTAAAGGATTTTTGGAAAGAGTGTTACCATTCACAGATAAATGGAAGTGAAGAATGAAGCTCATATCAGTGGACTTTATTTTTATTGTTGAAACGGTTAGAATCTTTGTATTAAGCAAATCGGAGTTTATGGATGAGTGGGATGAAAAAAGTAATATACTATTACAGCGGAACAGGAAATAGTTTAAGGGCAGCCATCACGATTGCAGAGTCACTTGATGGAGCTGTTTTATACAGCGTAAGAAATGATTCACAAAAGGTCTCAGCCAATGACGCTGATGTTATAGGATTTGTGTGTCCTGTATATGAATGGGATGTTCCTGGTACCTTTAAATCCTTTATCGAAAATATTGATATAAATCCAAACGCATATATATTTATGGTTGCAACCTATATTGCTGTTCATGGTCGTTGTTTTGAAACAGTCGAAGATATTCTTTCAAAGAAGAATGCGCATCTTTCCTACGGACGAGCTTTACGCTGTGTAGCAAGCCAGTGTACTGCCTATCCTCCATTCCCTCCAGAAAAACTCATGCTACCATATATGGAACGACAAACAAAAAAGATTTGTAGTGAAATTGTCGCAAGAAAGAACGTGCCATATCCGCATATGTCGGCACTAACAAGAAGACGTTATCAAAATACCATGGGACCATATATTGCAATAGAACATGAGTATGATAAAGGGTTTTATACAGATGATAGATGCATAGGATGCAGCACTTGTGAAAAGGTTTGTCCAAATCAAAACATAACAATGTCAGAAAGACGCCCGGTATGGAATCATCATTGTCATGGATGTAATGCTTGCGTTGCATATTGCCCGACTAAAGCTATTCAGTTCAAGACACCAAAGGCTTATCAGGAGCTTGGTACTTTCATATCCAAGATCTTAAGGTTGCCAGAAAAGCGCAAACGATATCATCATCCACTTATTAAAGCTGGCGATTTAATGAAAGATATAATACACATTGAATAATGGTTGTATAAGCTAATTGATATATTTAAATTCAAGTTGAACAAAATCGCTGCGCGATGGCCTGCCTAGGCTGTGTGCAGTGATTTTCTTTTTATCAAAAAGGCAGTAGAAAGTAATTCAAGCTGCTTTTTCGTTTGACCTTACAGCGATTCTAACCTAAAGAATTTGTCGGGATGAACGTTGGAACATAAAACCGGAATTAAATGTGGTTATAGCCAATTCTGTAATTAAATACTGCAGAAGTGGCTATTTTATTGCCTTTAATGTGTTTCATAAAACAAATGTTTTTCGCTACATCTTTTGGTTTATGTATAATAGGGATTGAAGGGAATATGGAAACAAAAGTGTGAACAATTAATACATAGGCTGGAGGTTAGCTTTGAAACTGTATAGAAAGATAGAGACGGGCGCGAGAACTTACAATTATTTCTGCCCTGTTTTTGTCGGTGACAGACTAATATATTTTGTTTTGAATAATGATTCCGCATTCATCAGGTGCGAGGACGTAGTCGAAGGCGATGTTGTCTGGGAGTATTTTGTTAATGATGCTTTTACGAGCAGGTGCGTCCAGCAGCTGTACGGTGGAATTGTGTGGCAGAATAGAATTATATTTGCAACCGAGCGGATGATTTTGTCGCTTGATCTTGAGACCGGCACTGAACAATCAGAAATGAAAGTTTTGACAGATAAACCAGACCTATCTGTTGTGGGAAACAATCTTTTCGTTACAAGTGCTAATGAGATAATCAAGATTGACCTTATTAAGGGCAAAATAATAAAAAGGAAGAAATATAGGGTCAAGTGGCTTGTGGGACCGGTTCTGGAAGATGACGGAAAGCTGTATGTTGCCACGTCGAATTCCAAGATTCTCAGAATCAGCAACGACGATTTAACGGAGACGCTTAATTATAAGTACCCCGGAACTTGGAGCGTGGGCGTGCCTGCGGGAATAGTTGGTGACAGAATCGTGGGCTCTTCATATTCGCAGTATGTGATTTGCTTTGATAAGAATACAGGTGAACCATTATGGCAAAAGAAAAAGAAGGCCGGTTCGGAACCCTCTCAAGTGATTGATGCCGATAAGGGAATCATCTATAGTTGCGAAAATATTAACAACAAACATATTACTGCTTTGCGGATCAGTGACGGTAAGAAGCTGTGGGATAAAGAAACCGAAATATGGGAAATTACCGATATTGATTCCAAATCTATGGCTGGATTCCTAAAGTCCGATAACGGTGATTATGAATTTGTACAGATAGATAAAATGACTGGAGAACTCATTGCGGCCCAAGACATTCCCAAAATGCACAAGAGCTTGGAAGAACCGTTTCGCAGTTATAGTATGCCTATGGAAATAGTGCACTCAGACCGATTTGTGGCCTTTGTCTGTGGGACAGGTGACATCTATCAAATACAATGGTGAAAGATTGGATATGGATAAACAACAAATGATAAAAGGACTATTCTTCGATTTTGATGGTGTTATCACAATGGAGAAGCAAGGATCTCCAACGATAATATCTTATATTTCTAAAGTAACCAATATTCCATATGAAATGGTAAATAATGCTTATTGCAAGCATAATCATGACTTGCTATATGGAAGTATTACGCATAAAGACATATGGAAGCAGTTTTGTGAAGATATAGGTTATTCGTTGGATTATCAAGTGTTGGAAAGCGCATTTATGAATATTACTATCGACAAGAAGATGCTTCAGTATATAAAGGATAGGCATGACCATTACCTAATTGGAATGATAACCGACAATAAAGCTGATAGAATAAAAACCATTGTAAGCAACACCGAACTTAAGGAATTGTTTAATGTGATAATAATTTCGGCAGATGTTCATAGTAGAAAATCTGAGAGAAAAATATTTGAAGAAGCCTTAAAACAGTCCGGTCTTAAGGCAGAAGAGTGCATATTTATTGATAATACAGCGTCAAATTTGAAGATACCTTCTGAAATGGGATTTACTACAATATATTTTGACGATGAAAAAAGAGATTATAGTAGTTTGTATTGTTTTTGATTTATCTAAATTACAGGATAAAACTCTTTTCCCTAGGGAAAGAGAACGTTATATTTGAAGATTATTTCGTAACAAGTGAAGAAGTAGTACTGGGGCATAAATTAGTGGTTAAAGATCATAAAACTGATTTTTGAGGAATTAGCAACTTCAAGTTTGTTGATTGGATTATGTTTCAGTATAAATGACTTGGAGAATGTTTATATGTTAAGATTTCTTGTTTTTACTGATTTACATTATGCTGAAGTGGCCGATGGAGATAATCGGATAGAGGAAATCCTGGCAAACGCGCGTAAACGAGATCTGGACTTCATCGTTTCATTGGGAGATCTGTGTAATCCTGTAGATGAAAATCTTAAAGTGCTGAAGCAATTTAAGTCGTTGGGTATACCTTTTTATAATGCTATAGGAAATCATGAAACAGACAAGTGTAAACTCGATGAGATTTTAAATTTTTATTCTATAGATAAGCCTTATTATTCAGTGGTTTGTAAGGGATACAAATTGATTTTTTTGAATTCATGTTATTTACAAAATGATGGGAAAGAAGAAATTTTCTATAAAAGGAATTTTAAAAACGAGCACGCAGTGTACCCAATTATTCCAACAGAAGAACTTCACTGGTTACAGGAAGAACTGAATGATGATATGAAGTGTATTATCTTCTCACATCATAGTCTTGTAAATGATTTTCCTACAAGAGGAATCTATAACCGCGAAGAAATTCGCAAAAATCTTGTGGCAGGTAAGGTGCTTTTTTGTCTAAATGGTCATGATCATGGCGATGACTTTTCTTGCAAAGATGGAATACCATATATGACAGTTAATTTAGCAAATTATGCGTGGTTGGGCGGTCAGATAGCAAGCAAAAAAGAATTGCAGGAAAAGTATTCTTATTTGCAAGGTATGCTCCAGTATAAACAGGCAATGAGTGCGTACATAGAAATTGACTCCAACGAGATAAAAATAAGTGGTATGGACGGTGAATACTTATCCGTTACGCCGGATGATATTGAGTTGCATGACTACAGATGGAATGGAGTATCGATAAGGCCACAGATCAGTTCTCATGTGATTAAAGTAGAAAAATTGTAGTCTGTTTGCAAGTATATATTCCAGTAGGATAATCGACCAAAAAGAAAAGGATTAAAAAAGTCATATGACGAAAAAAGATCTTTTAATCAAAGCGGCACAGCTTTACGGATTCGATACTGCCTCAGCCAAGGAAGTCCACGGGCATGAGGGCGGCAGGAATTTGGTATTTATGATTGGAAATGATTCGGTTCTCAGAGTGTCTTCTCTTTCAGATAGAAGCATTGAGGATTATGAGGCGGAAATCGAGTATGTACATTATCTTTCTGAAGGTGGAGCCAGCGTGGCAGAATCCATCCCCTCAGGGAAAGGTAACCGTATTGAAATTATCGATGAGAAGGTAGTAACCATGTTCGAGATTGCAAAAGGTGATCAGATAGCCGATCATGGTTACAAGTATATTGATGGAGTCTCGATAAACGAGTACTTCTATCTTACCGGCAAGGTTTTAGGGAAAATACATGCTCTTTCAAAGAACTATAGCCCGATTCATAAGCGTTTTGATTTCTTCGAGAAGTACAATGAAAACTATTTCGAGAGCCTTATCCCGGATGATTTCTGTTGTTTACATATGAAGATGGGGCGTCGGGTAAAAGACAGGCTGCATAAAATTTTGGAGGAACTGCGAAAACTTCCGCGGAGCTCTGAAAACTATGGAATGGTTCACTTTGACTATAGCGATGGAAACTATAACATTGAGTATGATACAGGGAAAATCAATGTATTTGATTTTGATAACTGCCGTACTTGCTGGTATTTATATGATATTGCCAATTTATGGTCTCATGGTCTTGGGTGGATTGCCTGGAATAATGACGTGAATGAAAGAAGGGCATATATGGAAAAATATATGCAGACGGTCATTAATGGATACCGGACTGAGTGTACCATAACCAATGAAGAACTTGAGCATCTGGAAATGATGGTCAATGCAGTATTGATGGAAAATATCATTGATGTCTTTGAGGTAAAGAAGGCTTCAGGCGAAGAATTCGTTTTTGACGAGGAAGAAAGCTACAATGTGAAGTGCCTTGTGGAGGGGCTTAGCTGGTTTGGTTTCTACAGTGATATTTTTGATGTTGAATCACCTTTTGAGGTAGAGATGTAAGATTCCGGTATATTGTACCACTTGACAGATTGGTTTGATAAGACAAATCTGATCCTGATCACAGTTGATGATATGTTTTAGTAACGAAACATTATATAATTCTTTAAAAAATCTAAAATATCAATGAGTTAATTAAAGAGGGAGCTTTACAGTTATTGAGGTGCCGCGACCTTCGATGCTTTCGTATTTAAGACCATATTCTTCGCCATAAAACAGCTGTATTCGCTGCTGGACGTTTTTTACACCATAGCCATTGCTGTCAGAAGTGACAACAGTCCTGCACTTTTCTTTGCTCATGCCACAGCCGTTGTCAAGCACCCTGAAGATCAGGTATTTATCTTCAGAGTAGCAGGAGATGGTTATGACTCCTTTTCCGGGAGTTTGTTTCTGATCCAATCCGTGTATGATGGCATTTTCAGCCAGGGGTTGAAGTATCATATTAGGAATTTCACAGTAAAGAAGTGATTCATCTATGTCAAATTCCGCTTCAAATGAGTCTGTGTGCATCATCTGCTGTATTTTGATGTATGCTTTAACGTTTTCAAGCTCTTTTCCTACTGTGGTTATACTGCGACCTTTATTTAGCATGGTACGATAAAAAGAAGACAGATACTGTGACATATTGCTTATATCTGTCTGTCCGGCAATTATCGCCTTGCTGTTTATCAGAGACAGGCTGTTATACAGAAAATGAGGATTGATCTGCAATTGAAGGATCTGCAGATCTTTTTTGTGCTGTTCGATCTGGGAGCGCAGTACTTCATTGATCAGGTGGTTGAGGTGTGATGTCAGATGATTGAAGGTGTTCACAAGAGTGCCGACTTCATCCCTGCTGTCTGTGGTCATCACTATATCGTAATTTCCGTTTTCGATAGCTTTCATATTGGATGTAAGATCATTTAGTGGCTTTAACAGGATCCTTGACAGCCAGGAACTGATCACCAGTATGAAGATAAGACAGATGGCGATGACGATGAGAACCATCAGCGTGATTGGTGTTACGGCCTTGTATATTTCCTCCACAGGTCTGTATATCTCACAGTGATAGCCCGGTATACTAAGGTCTTCGGCTTCATGTACAAATCTGTCTGAAGGGATGTCAGCTGCTGCGTTTTCGGGGAGTGAGTATCTGAATATCACATCATTATCATCTTTCATGAAATAGAAAATGTAGTCAGTATCAAACAGAGACCTGGATGAGAAAAGAAAAGCCTCCATGTCTATTGTCATGCAGACAATACTGATCTCATTGGAGGGCATGTCTATTTTGCCGGTCAGATAAAGACTCTTTTTGTCAGATGAAACCGTGAATATGGGCTGACCGGAGGCGCTTGACTGTTCATAAAAAGGAAGGCCTTCGGCCTCCGAAAGAGGCCTCAGCATAGAACCATGGGGATTTATGCTGTGCTGTGTGTAGATGGTGATACTTCTCACAGACTGGTCCATAGAGCGTATCTGTAAAAAGAGCGGATCTATAGTATCCCTGTACTCCAGATACATCTCATAGTTTGAGTGATAGTCCTTTGTCAGAGCATCTTTTATGTTTCCACTCCACACTATTGTATTCAGAGCGGAAACATAGGATGATAACTTTGTATCAAGATGGGTGATCTCGGAATTAAGAGTCTCCTTAATGGCGGTTTCTTCTCTGTCCAGTAATAGCTGCTTGATCCGCAGATATGAAAATACTCCCAGAAATATAACTGGGATGATGCTGACTGTGATGCAGAGGATTATGACCTTATTCTTGAGTGTTTTCATATGAACTGTTTACCTGTCTGTACGCATCCGGAGTTGCGGCGTATGCTTCCTGAAACTTTTTACAGAAATATGATGTGTTTGAAAATCCGACTTTTGCTGCGATGTCAGAGATCTTCATATTGGTGTTTTTAACCAGAGTTGCAGCTTTTTTAAGCCTTACAGAGCGAATATACTTATTGATGGTTGATCCGGTCTCCTTGGCAAATATATTGCTTAAGTAGTTGGGACTTAGGAAGACCAGGTCTGCCAGA
Organism: Butyrivibrio sp. AC2005; assembly: GCF_000424145.1. Lineage (GTDB taxonomy): Bacteria > Bacillota > Clostridia > Lachnospirales > Lachnospiraceae > Butyrivibrio. Next base: position 8,629 of record NZ_AUJI01000045.1, on the reverse strand, counting down.
GTAGTTAATGAGATATCCTCGTTATAATGCTGTTCTATAAACTTTATGGTCTGAGTGACGGCATAACTTTGGTTGGGGAGTTCTTTTTCCAGGCTTTCACATGCGGCATCAAGATATTCTTCAATAAGACTGCTTATGTCGCTGAAATGCTTATAGTAGTACACCTGCCTGACAACAGAGTCAAAGCGGTCTTTCCCATCTGACTGGCAGGACAAAAGAGCCTGAAGGACCGATGTACACATATAACGGATATACATATGGGAAACGTTTCCCAGCTTTGAATATTTGTCAATGAAATGCATCACCGTATTTCTGAGGGCTTCAGTATCGCTTTCTCTTATGGCGGTCTTTATTTCACCAAGCAGATTGCTGTCCTCTAAAGTGGGAGTGGTATCTGCGGCGGAGTCTTCTGGGCAGAAATCGGTGGTGTCATGAAAATGGTCCTCAATATATTTCTCTGATTTGGTAAACTCTATTGTTTTGCTATCAAGTCTCTTTAGAATCTCCGACAGTGATTCGTGGAACTCCGTCTGATTGATTGGCTTTAAAATGTAATTGACTGCATGAAGTGAGAGAGCATTCCTGACATAATTAAAATCATCAAAGCCGCTGAAAAACATGATCTCAATGTCCGGATACAGCTCCTTGGCTTTTGTGGCAAGATCGATGCCATTAATAAAAGGCATCTCTATGTCGCTGATAAGAATATCAAAATGCTGTTTCTGCAAAAGAGATACGGCCATTTTACCATTGGCAGCTTCAGTGATGTTTATGTCGTCTTCGTACTCTTTTAAAAGATACTTTACCAGCATCCGTTCATCCAGTTCATCATCTGCAATTAGTAATTGATACATAAATTCCCTCTTTACCGACAACTGTTTCTCTGACAGCTTCAGTTTATCCCAGTGGAATTTCTTTTTCAATGTCCGCCGGCAGATGATATTAAATTTGTGTCATGAAACGGAAAATTGTTTTATTTACATGAGCATATGTCATTGCTAAAATTCCAATTATCAACACGGCGCCGTCCAAATTGGGAGGACAAAAATGAGGAAAAAAATATTAAGAAGTGTATTATCAACAGGTCTTGCATGTTCAGTTGCATTTTCACTGGTTGCATGCGGAGGAGCTGCCACTGATACCGACAGCCAGTCAGTAAGTGATCCCGATGAAAGGGAGAAGGTAAGCATAGCTCTGGGACGCCAGACTACGGCCAATCCCAAGTTCCCTGAGGGTGACAACTACGAAGATAACGCCTACATAAGAATGGCAGAAGAGGAACTTAATATCGATATCACAGATGCCTTTGAGGCAGAATCCGGAGACGATTATAACAGGCAGGTTTCTTTGGCACTCTCCGCAGGAGAGATTCCCGACATGATGAAAGTTGCCAGCAAAGATGAAGTCAAGGAACTGTATGAGAACGATCTGATAATGGATCTGACAAAGTACTATGATGAATATGCAAGTGATTATGTCAAGGAGCTGTATGATTCATTTGAGGGGAGAGCTCTTGAGAATGTGACTTTTGACGGTATGATGATGGCAATTCCGGCTACAGCTTCTGATCCAGGAACAAGTATGTGCTGGATCAGACAGGACTGGGTCGATGGCCTTGGACTTGAAGTTGATGGTGACGGCGACAGATGCCTTACTGTTGACGAAGTCAGGGAGATAGCAAAAGCTTTTATGACAGCCAATCCTGAAAATGCAGAAAATCCGGTAGGTATGGCATTTGATATTTCTCTTACCAGCCAGGGATCAGACGGTACTAATTCCATCAACGCAATTGCGTACTCGGTCGGAGCATACCCAAGACACTGGTATACAGATGAAAGCGGTCAGCTCATTTACGGATCAACAACAGAGCAGATGAAGGAGGCATTATCAATTGTAAGAGGTTTATTTGAGGAGGGAATAGTAGACGAACAGCTCGGGACAAGAACCTGGGATGACATCACCTCTCTTCTTACAAACGGACAAACAGGTGTGGTATTTGGTTCATGGCACATCGCTGACTGGCTTTTGAACAACGTGTATACCTTGAACAACAATGCAGTATTTACGCCCTATGCAGTTGTAAACAGTGAAGGGAAAGTCAACTGCACGCACTCAAATTCCACAGGTGAGTTTGTTGTAGTGAGCAAGAAGTGTAAGCACCCTGAGCTGGCAATAATGATACTTAATCTGTTTTATGATGATATGGTAAATAGTGATGAGCTGCTTGAGAAGTATCCTGAAGTTAATGACTATTTGAACACCGGTGTGGACGGTACCGCAAGACCCTTCAATATTGAGGTGAAGTCCAACACATATCTGCTTGATGAGTATTCAAAACTAAAAGCTGCCCTTAATGGAACCGGAACAAAAGAGGAGATTCCCACTGTCGAGGAGAAGTCCAATTACGATGCCATAACCGCATATAACAATGGAACCGGTGATGTTACAGGCTGGTGTAAGATCCACTCAAGAACAAAAGGAGTCGATCTCCTCAGCTACCTGACTGATAAGGGACTATACAACTGGGTAACTCCGATCTATCCTGAGACAACAAACACAATGGAGACAAACTGGGCTAATCTTCAGACACTTGAAGAGGAGAGTTTTATTAAGATTGTGACCGGTGCTGTAGATATTGATGAAGGATTCGATACTTTCGTTAAGGATTGGAAGGCACAGGGAGGAGATACCATCGCCTCAGAGATAACAGAACAGGTAACCAATAACTAATTCTTTTCCGGTAGTCAGTTTCAAAAATGGCTGCCGGTTTATTTAAGAGGATATATGGGATGAGAAAAAAGTACTATCATTTCTTTGTAATTCCGGGAATGTTGTTTCTCCTTGTTTTTAACTATATTCCCATGCTTGGACTTATAATGGCTTTTCAGAATTTTGTGCCTGCAAAAGGACTGACCGGCTCTGAGTTTGTGGGACTGCATCACTTTGTGTACATGTTCAATCTTCCTGATATAGGAAGGGTAATAAGAAATACAATAGTGATCTCCCTAGGAAAGATCATAATTGGAATGCTTCTTGCAATTGCTTTTGCAATTCTTTTAAATGAGATAAGACAGAAATTTCTAAAGAGCTCTATCCAGACGATTGTTTATCTGCCCCATTTCCTTTCCTGGGTCGTACTGGCGGCGGTTGCAGTTAATCTGTTCAACTTAAACGGCCTGGTGAACAGCATACTCACAGGATTTGGTCTTGAGAGAATTAACTTTCTTGGGGATAACAACGTTTTCAGAAAGTTCATCATTGGTACAGATGTATGGAAAGAATTTGGATATAATTCAGTTGTCTATCTTGCTGCCATAACCGGTATTGACGCAGGTCTTCATGAAGCCGCTGCCATCGATGGTGCAGGCTGGTGGAGGAGAATACTGCATGTGACATTACCGGGGATGCTTCCTATAATAATGCTCATGACAGCCATGAATCTGACGACGATCCTAAGTGCCGGATTTGATCAGATCTACAACCTGTATTCTCCGATGGTTTATGAGTCGGGAGATGTTCTTGATACATATGTCTACAGGATCGGACTTGTGGGCAGACAGTACAGTTTTGGAACAGCAGTGGGTCTTTTACGGTCCGTGATCGGAATGGTGCTGATGGTGAGTGCTAACAAACTTACACACAGTCTTACCGGACAAAGAATCTACTGAGGATAAGGGAGGCTGGATATGATAGATAATAAAAGTTTAGGTTCCAGGGTAAGACTTTCAGTCATTTATCTGCTGGTGATAATTCTGGGGCTGTTATGCCTTATGCCACTAATCAACATTGTAGCCATATCATTTTCAGGCAGTGCAGCGGTAACAGCGAACAGAGTGGGACTTGTTCCTGTGGATTTTACGCTTATGGCTTATGAAAGGATCCTGGAGGATGGTCAGTTCTGGAGATCATTTGCAATATCTGTCGCCAGAGTTTTAATAGCGCTTATCATCAACCTGCTCCTTGTGATCCCGATGGCATATGCCATGACAAGAACAAAGGATGAATTTAGATTCAGAGATATATACATGAACCTTCTGATCTTTGCCATGCTTTTTAATGGAGGGATGATCCCGACATATATTGTTGTCAAGAATCTGCATCTGCTGAATACGATCTGGGCACTGATATTACCGGGAGCTGTGCCGATATTCTCCGTCATACTGATGATGAATTTCTTCAGAGGATTACCTGCGGCACTGGAAGAAGCAGCATATATAGATGGCGCATCACCTCTTCAGGTTCTTTTAAAAGTGGTAGTGCCATGTTCAAAGCCATCTATTGCCACCATCGCTCTTTTTAGCATTGTTGGAAGCTGGAATGATTTTTTCGGGGGACTAATATATATACAGAAGGTGGAAAAATATCCGATAATGACGTATATACAGTCGCTCAGCATCAATTTGCAGGAGCTTGTAAATGGGGCAGCTAATTCTTCGACCCTTCAGAATGTTTCGGAGTTGTCCAACAGAAACTTAAATGCGGCAAAGATAGTAGTGGCAGTAATGCCGCTGCTTATGATCTATCCGTTCCTTCAGAGATATCTGATCGGCGGTATGGTCATGGGAGCAGTAAAAGAATAAGTGATTTCGGGAGTTAAATTATGAAGCTTGGAAAGATAAAAAAATATGTAAATGAGGGAAACAGGATATCTGTCGATTATGAGAACGGGAAAGCCAATGTTTATCTTGTTACGGATGAGATCGTCAGATTTGAGATACCCTGCTGGATGGAAAACTATGCATCGGTTGCCATAGAAGGCAGTAAAGAAAAGCCATGTAATTATAAAGTCTATGACATTGATAATGTAATATGCATTGAAAATCAGAACATGAAGGTAAAGATTTCAGATGACTTTTTCACAGAGATCCTGGATGCTGAAGGAAAGAAGATCTTAAGCGATTACAGAGGAGAGCGCATTATCCAAAGGACACTGAGCGATAAGTCAAAAAAGGAGCTTGCAGCCGAAGGACATGATGTCTCAAACCTTGAAGCTCATAACTATAAAGTGCAGATCATCAAAGAAATCGGAGAAGGGGACTGCTTCTATGGTCTGGGAGATAAGACAGGGTATCTCAACAAGAGAGATTATGCTTTTGAAAACTGGAACTCAGACATTCCCCAGATCCATAACGAAAACATGCCGGCGATTTACAAATCGATACCATTTATGATAGGAAAAACCTGCGATGCTGTATACGGACTCTTTTTCGACAATACATTCCACAGCTATATGGACTTCGGAAAAGAGAACAGTAACTATTTCTACTATGGCGCTGATGATGGCAACCTCAATTACTATTTTCTGTATGGCAAAAAAATGACAGATATTATCCGTGAGTATACATATCTGACAGGAAGAACCGGGTTGCCTCAGCTGTGGACTCTTGGGTATCATCAGTGCAGATGGGGCTATGAAAGTGCAGACGATATCAGGGCAGTTGCCAAAGGAATGAGAGATAACCGGATTCCCTGTGAATCAGTGCAGTATGATATAGACTACATGGACGGATACAGGGTTTTCACGTGGGATGATGAAAAATACGGAAAACCAGGAGATCTCATTTCCGAATTGGAGAAGGATGGATTTAAGGCTGTTGTCATTATAGATCCTGCGACCAAAAAGGAAGATGGCTATTTTATGTATGATGAAGGAGTATCTAAGGGATATTTTGCCACCAATCCTGATGGGAGCATATACGTAAATAAGGTATGGCCGGGGGATGCCACTTTCCCTGATTTTGGCAGGGAGGAAGTCAGGAGATGGTGGGCTGACAGTCATAAGATCCTGACAGATATGGGAGTAAAGGCCATTTGGAATGACATGAATGAACCTGCCAGTTTTGAAGGACCACTGCCGGAGGATACGGTTTTTGAGATCAATGGCAGAATAACAGACCACAGGGAATTTCATAATGTCTATGGGCACTTTGAGGGCATTGCCACTTATGAGGGGATGAAAAAACTTACAGGTAAAAGACCCCTTGTTATCACAAGAGCCTGCTACAGTGGATCCCAGAAGTACTGTGCAGTCTGGACCGGCGATAATCAGAGCATATGGGCACATTTAAGAATGTTGATCCCTCAGCTTTGTAATCTGGGAATGAGCGGATTTTCGCTGGCGGGAACAGATATCGGCGGTTTTGGAGCTGATACGAATAAGGAACTCCTTTGCAGATGGATTGAAGCGGCAGTATTTTCACCGTTTTTCAGAAATCATTCTGCCAAGGGATCCAAGGCACAGGAGCCCTGGAAGTTCGATGAGCAGGTAATGGATATCTATCGCAAACATGTGGAACTCAGATACACGTTCCTTCCATATATCTATGATCTGTTCTACCAGGGACTTGAAACAGGACTTCCGGTAATGAGGCCTCTTGTACTTCATTATGAGGATGATGTAAACACATATAATCTGAATGACGAGTTCCTTGTGGGTGAGAATGTACTTGTTTCCCCTGTGGTAGAACAGGGAGCAACCAAGAAGCTGGTATATCTGCCAAGGGGAACCTGGTATGACTACTTCACAGGGCAGGCTTACGAAGGAATGCAGTACATTGTAAAGGATGCTCCACTGGATGTGTGCCCGATATTTATCCGAGAGGGCAGCATTATCCCTACATACGAGGTGGTGCAGTACGTGGGTGAAAAGACATATGACAGGCTGATACTTGTTACTACACCGGGAGATGCTTCTTACGATCATTTTCAGGACAATGGGGAGGATTATCAGTTCGAAGAAGGAAAGTACAACCTGTACCGCTTTACAAAGACAGAAGATGAAAAGCTCGTTACAGAACTTATTCATGAGGGGTATAAAAAATACGAAAAGATAGATATCAGAAGGCTATGATCTGAAAATCTCTGCGGGGTTACACTTTGGAGTATAATTATCTGAATAACGTAAATTGGTAAAGGCCTGGCAGGAGCTGGTAAGAGTCAGTGCATAAAGTGATTGTGGAATTATTGGGTTGTTGAAGGAAAAGAAGCAGGTAACGCTGATATTGCTGATAATCCTGAAGCTAAGGAGGCATTACAGACAAGTAGCAAGAATTCATTATTGCTTTTGCATAACCACCCGAGCGCTGGCACGTTTTCTGGGACTGATTTTGTAACATTTTGTTTCAATGTGTCACTGTATATGATGACGATTGTAGGAAATGATGGTACAGTGTATGTGTTGATTAAGGATACTGGTTTTGATTCTGGATCTGCAATGGCGGAGTACTTCAAGTTGGTGAGGGAAAATGCCGATAAAAAAGATAGAGTACAGTTGGCTATGAAAACCATTCTTAAAAATAGTGGTGATTATGGTCTCATTTATAAGAAAGGTAGGAAAAAGCTATGAAGAAAGAATTGAATACATTGCCAAAGCCCTTTATAGCTCCGGGTTCTGATGTAAAGCCTACTAAAGAAGAACTGAAGAAACGCCAGAAAAAATATAATATGTTGGAGAGAATAGGGGTTAAGACTACTATCGTAAGAGGAGATATTGATCCCGAGTATGAGAATCCATATAGGATTGAGGCCATGATTCTGATTAATCAAGATAAGGACGTACCGGAGGAACTGATCAAACAAATAGAAGAATATGATAAAAAGGTATTACAGCTGAATTAATGATTTCAGAAGGGGCTTCATACAATTTGAGGCTCCTTTTTTGTGAAAATATAGCAATATTCAGCTATTTTTCATCGGTGAAAAAGTATATAGTAGTGGTATGCCAAGAAGAGGATTGTTTTTGACCAGATCATAGATGGTAGTTCTTAAATATCTATGCATATAATTTTAACTATCTGCACAGATAGTTATCGAGACCAATTTTGATTACGGTGATATGCAAGAAAATGGCTTAAATATGCATATCAATAAGATTTTTCTATATAATAATTGAAATAGTAAACGCGACTTTTTGTCCTCGTCAGGGGCTCAAAAGTCGCGTTAAGTTTTTTTAAAATTTGTTAGATTAACATAAAAATGTAATCAGGAAATGTATATGGTCTTTGTCGGTTTCCATAGCTATAATGCCGTAACCTTTAGAATTACAGATATCATATATTTGCTGTTTAGCATCGTCAGCAATAGAGCCTTTAAGTATCTGTTTGCGGTACTTAGTGACGAGAACTATATGCACTTTTAGACTGTACTTGCGTCTGTTGCAATGGTTATATCTGTTGTCCATAGGATGTATTTACGGCAAAGCTTCGATTTTTACAGCGACTCCATTATTGGTGTCGTAATCATCTACTATTAGCATTCTGTTATCAATTTCAACGTCGTAGCCTGCATCTTGCAAAGCTTTGATTATTAGAGGCTTCTGGCATGATGGTGGGTACTATGCCAGTCCTCTGATGTATATTTGCAATTGAAAAACCATCTGTGTTTCTGTAATGTATTAGCGTCCAAACTATACTACAGAGATACCAGAGGTACCCACAGATGGTTTCTGCTAATACATTATGTAAAAAATTGCTCAATGTCAATCATGCTGTCGTAGAAGATGCAAACTTCTATCTTGATCGGGATGGTGTTACCCACCTCAGAATCCATGCGCGGACGGATAAATGGCATCAGGATGATTGTCCGTTCTGCCACAGACGCTGTCCTCGTTACGACCAAAGGATAGATCAGC
>NZ_AUJI01000044.1 GCF_000424145.1 Butyrivibrio sp. AC2005 | reverse complement strand
CGGTACGCGAGCTGGGTTCAGAACGTCGTGAGACAGTTCGGTCCCTATCCGGCGCGGGCGTAGGATATCTGAGAGGAGCTGTCCTTAGTACGAGAGGACCGGGATGGACGGACCGCTGGTGTATCAGCTGCATCGCCAGATGCATAAGGCTGGGTAGCCAAGTCCGGAAGGGATAAACGCTGAAGGCATCTAAGCGTGAAGCCCCCCTCAAGATGAGATATCCCTGCTTCGGCAGTAAGACCCCTTAGAGACTATGAGGTAGATAGGCACAAGGTGTAAGCATGGTAACATGTTCAGCTGATGTGTACTAATAGGTTGAGGGCTTGTCCAAAAAAATGGATATAGAACAATAAAAAAGTGTTGACTTTCTGAGAATGATGTATTAAAATCTTTAGTGTTCGGTTTTGAAGGTACAGACGAGGATCTGGCCCGGTGGCTCAGCTGGTTAGAGCGCCGCCCTGTCACGGCGGAGGTCAGGGGTTCGAACCCCCTTCGGGTCGTTCAACAATCAAATATTTGTTTAAATCTGGGGTCTTAGCTCAGCTGGGAGAGCATCTGCCTTACAAGCAGAGGGTCATAGGTTCGAGCCCTATAGGCCCCACTTTTTCTGAGGATTATATCTTCAGAAATAAGCCGATGTGGCTCAATTGGCAGAGCAGCTGATTTGTAATCAGCAGGTTAACGGTTCGAGTCCGCTCATCGGCTCTTTATTATATGGATGGCTTCCCGAGTGGCCAAAGGGGACAGACTGTAAATCTGCTGCAAATTGCTTCGGTGGTTCGAATCCACCGCCATCCATTCAATTAAATATCGCGGGGTGGAGCAGTCTGGAAGCTCGTCGGGCTCATAACCCGAAGGTCACAGGTTCAAATCCTGTCCCCGCTACTCAAGTATGCCTAGATAGCTCAGTTGGTAGAGCAGAGGACTGAAAATCCTCGTGTCCTTGGTTCGATTCCGAGTCTAGGCATCTTTTTTTATTAATTTTTCAATTTTTTTAGAGGCTAATATTATCTATTTGTATTAGTTCTTCCTCTGTAAATGAAGTATTCTCCAAAGCTTTTATATTTTCCAGGATCTGTGAGGGTTTAGATGCACCAATTAGCACAGAAGTGATATTATCGTCTTTAAGAACCCAGGCAAGAGCCATTTCAGCAAGAGTTTGACCACGTTTTTTTGCAAGCTTATTAAGAGCGACTACCTTATCAAGCTTTTCATTAACGGTGGTTTCCTTCAAAAATCTGCCATCTGTGCGTATTCTGCTGTCCTCAGGTATTCCTTCAAGATATTTATCGGTGAGCATCCCCTGAGCAAGCGGCGAAAAGCATATAATACCCTTTTTTAGCTCGGTTGCTTTCTGGTTAAGACCATTCTTCTCTATTGTTCTGTCAAAGATGCTGTAGCGGTTCTGGTTGATTATAAATGGAACCCTAAGATCACTTAGAATAGTTGTCGCCTTTTCCAGTGTAGGTCCATCATAGTTAGAAAGCCCTACATAAAGAGCTTTTCCTGAGTGAACTATCTGAGCAAGTGCTCCCATTGTTTCTTCAAGTGGTGTTTCAGGATCCATTCTGTGGTGATAAAAAATATCTACATAGTCCAGCTTCATTCGCTGAAGTGATTGGTCAAGGCTTGCAATAAGGTATTTTCGGCTGCCCCAATCACCATAAGGGCCTGGCCACATGGTATAACCGGCTTTTGTGGAGATAATAAGTTCATCTCTGTATGCGGAGAAATTTTCTTTTAAAATTTTTCCGAAGTTAATCTCTGCGCTACCTGGAGCAGGTCCGTAATTATTTGCAAGATCAAAGTGTGTAATGCCATTATCAAAGGCAGTAAAGCACATATTTTCCATGTTTTCATAATTACCGGTATCACCGAAGTTATGCCAGAGGCCAAGGGAAACCATCGGCAGTTTAAGGCCGGAATTTCCGCAGCGCTTATAAAGCATTTTGTTATATCGTTCTTCGTCGGGATTATACATAAGAGCCTCCTTAATAAAGGAATTAAAAGTTCATTATCATTTCCATTGTATAAAATAATAGTCTTTTGCGCATTACAAAAACCGCTAGCGGTTATCATTTTTGTGTGAGAAAATTAGAAAAATACGTAATTTCAATAGGAAGACACAATTATGATTATTCAAACAGGTTCGCGCACGGATATTCCCGCTTTTTATGCAGATTGGTTTGCAAACCGGCTTAAGGAAGGCTTTGTTTACGTGCGAAATCCTTATAACATGACATATGTTACTAAATTCATATTACACCCGTCTGTAGTGGATCTTATAAGCTTTTGCACAAAGAATCCCGCACCAATGCTGAAATATCTGGATCTTTTGAAACCCTACGGAATGTATTGGTATGTGACTATTACCGGTTATGGAAAAGATGTTGAACCAAATGTGCCGGAGATACCGGAGGTTATAGAGACCTTTAAGAGACTATCTGAATTCGCAGGCATAGACTCAATGGGATGGAGATATGACCCTATTTTCCTGGATGAAAAATACACGAGGGAGTATCACATTGAGAAGTTCTCGGAGATAGCGTCTGCGCTTGAGGGCTACACGAAAAACTGTGTAATCAGCTTCATCGATATATATCAGAAGGTAAAGCGGAATTTTCCTGAAGCAAAAGCTCTCGAAAAAGCTGATCGAATGTACCTTGGAGAGCATATGGCGAGGATAGCAAAGGAGCATGGGATGATACTTCGTCCCTGTAGCGAAGGGAATGAGCTTGCGGTATTTGGTGCCGACTGTAGTGGCTGCATGACTCAACCTATCTATGAGAAGGCAGTCCATAACACGATGGTATTTCCCAAAGTGAAAAATGCCAGAAATACCTGCGCCTGCTTTCTCGGTAACGATATCGGAATGTACAACACCTGCCTTCACATGTGCCGCTATTGCTACGCTAACTATGATGCGGAGACGGTTATGAAAAATAATAGAAATCATGATCCTGAGTCCCCGCTTCTTATCGGCAATATCAGACCGGAGGATGAAATCCATACTGTTGAGCAGAAGAGTTGGATTGATGGACAATTGTCGCTGTTTAATATGTTTTGATGAAAGTAACACAGTAGAAAGCATAGTTTGTGGGTACTAAACTGTGGGTTGATTGTCCGGAGAAGTGGCTGGAAATATAATAAATTAATATTCAAACAGTATATATGTCGTGCAAGATATAGGGGAATAGAAAAAGATGAAGATATATGCTATTAGCGATATCCACGGACACACCGAGGAATTCAACAAAGCGTTGTCATATATAGACCTGGATGATAAAGATACACAGCTTATTCTCCTTGGGGATTATATCCATGGTCATGACAGCTATGCTGTGCTGGACAGAGTTATGGAATTACAGGAAAAGTATGACACAGAAACAGGTAAGTACTCCAGCGTTTCTCAGAATATATAGGAAGGACTACATTTTATGAGTGATTTAAAAATTTTAGTTATTTCTGATTCACATGGCAATAATGAGAACATTAGAAAAGCAATTGAAATAGAGAAACCTTTCGATATTTTGGTTCATTGTGGTGATATCGAAGGTTCTTTGGAAACTGTTACAGAGGGGGCAGATTATGAAGTAAAGGCAGTCAGGGGTAATTGTGATGGTTCTGATTTGCCAATAGAGGAAGAGTTCAAAGCCGGTTTTTTCAATGTGTGGGTTACTCACGGTGATCGATATAATGCCAAATATGATGAAGATCTTCTGAATATAAAACAGGCAGCTACAAATAAGCATGCTGATATTGTGTTTTTTGGGCATAGCCATTTTGCAGAGATAGTAAAAGATACTGAATCCGGCATCACATTTGTTAATCCGGGAAGCATCGGGAATCCGAGAAGTAGTGCGGAAAAATCAACATATGCAGTTGTGAATGTTACTGATGATTATGAGATTATTGCCCAGATGAAGGAACTACCGGATGCATGAATAGGATTGTGTTGTACCCCAGAGTATAGTTGAAACTGCTCTGGGGTATATTTTTTGAAAACAGCCTGCTAAAATTAGTCATTTCCTAATAAGCCGCTGCTGTGGAGCTTATCATAAATGGCTTTGCCAAGCTTGCCATGGGCATCTGCGTCGATGTGCACGCCGTCAGCGGGACTGGGAGAAACTATTTTGGAAGCATCAAGGAATGCGCAGTTGTACATTTCAGCGAGCTGTTTGTACCATATGGCAAGTTCTGAAGATACTCTGGCAGCGTTCAGGAAATCAAAACAGTCCTCAAGCCAGGAGCCTTTTCCGGTAGTTCCCACAAGTGGAGGAGAGACCAGTAAAATCTGCATTTTATCATTCATTCTAAAACGGTTGTGAGCCTGGACCTTTTCAAGAAATATCTGCATCTCGCCGGCGATATCCATGGAGCAGTAGGAAAACTTCCTCTTAAGGTCATTAGTTCCAAGCATGATTATCATAACATTAACAGGTGACTGGCTTTCTATGCAGGGAATGACATATTTAAGACCATTTTTCTCGCCTTCAGCAGGATCGTCAGTTGCTATGGTACGACCATTGTGACCTTCTTCTATAACTTTGTAGGAATCACCAAGAAGCGCCTGAAGCACGCCTGTCCAACGTCTGTTTTCATCTATTCGGGTCCTCTTTTCAGGATCATAGCCCCAGGTAAGGGAATCACCGAAGCATAATATTCTTTTTCTTTCCATGTTGTCCACCTCTATTATCTGTAAATTTATGATTTTATCCTACTCAGAACATTCTGATGCCAGAACTGTTACAAAAGATGATTATAGCAGAAATAGTAGTGGTGCAGAAGATAGATTTACATTTACTGATTTTGTCGGAAGAGGTTTTCTGTGGGTACCAATTATAAATCCCCTTGATCATCTGCTGATCAAGGGGACCCAATTCCATACATTATTTTTTGCTGATAATAAAAATAATTTATTCACTTTTTAAATTAGTCGTCAATGTTGTATTCAATTATCTCTCCCGTAGAGATTTCAATGTCGTATTCGTATTTGCTTACACCGACATAGAATTCTACTTCATAGACTTCCTTGCCATCTTCATGGCCTTTCTCAATCTCTACGTCCTCTGCTTCCTCTATGGTGTATCCGGAATCCTCTAGTGCAATCTCCAGGGCAGTATCCTTATCTATTGGTAATGTAATTTTTTTAGGTGGAGCAGTTGTTGTTGCTGCAAATGCAGGGATAGAAGTGCAGAGCATTGCTGTTGCTGCAAATGCCATTGCAATTGCTATAAATCTCTTTTTCATAGGCATTACTTCCTTTTCTTCAAAAAACGAAAGTTATCTTGTATTATGACAAAATAATACTGCCTAATCTCTCATAATTCTATTGTGCATTGGCATAATTATTCCGTGTTGTGATTGTTTATTTTTCACAATACACGTTTAGAGAAATTTTACAGGCTGGTTGTTGAGGGTGTAAGAGGGTCGTGAATAGTGTATAATAGTGCATCGAGGGGACTTTTTATTGAAGGGATGGCTTGGGGAGCTATATGAAAAAAGACAGGGATTTAACAGTTGGGAATCCTTTTGGACTAATTCTTTCGTTTTCTGTTTCCATGATAATCGGAAATGTATTTCAACAGCTATATACTATTGTGGATAGTATTATTATAGGAAAAAGAGTAGGAGCGCTGGGACTTGCCGCAATTGGCGGTACGGACTGGCTTATTTTCCTTGTTAATGGATTTTTAATCGGTCTGATTCAGGGCTTTTCGGTACTTCTTGGGAATAAGTACGGAGAGAAAAATGAGCAGGCCTTCGACTATTATTATAAAAAAGCACGGGTGATCTGTATTGTAATCTCCGTGCTTTTTGTCGTGCTCCTGCTATCATTTTCCGGAGTATTGTTGAGCCTTATTTCTACTAAGGAAGAGGCGTTTGATTATGCGCAGACCTATGTGAACATTATTTTTGGAGGAATACCATTCCTTGTGTTCTATCAGTTTTTTGCAGCGACCTTAAGGAGTCGGGGAAACAGCAGGATTCCGCTGGTGGCCATGACCATTTCCTCGCTTTGTAACATAGTGCTGGATCTTCTTTTTATCTGTGTTTTTGACCTTGGAATAGCAGGAGCAGCGCTTGGCACAATTATGTCAGAAGCCCTTGTAATGGTTATCTGTGGGTATCATGTACTAAAAAACAGGAAAGATAAAACAGAGAATGCGGATTCTGCGTATAACAAGGGTAGTATACGTGTCTATAGGGAGTTACTGGTTACGGGAACGCCCATGGCGCTTCAGAGCGTGATCACAGCCATAGGGGGACTTATCGTTATCAGCAGTGTAAACCAATATGATATTAGCTTCCTGACGGGATACACTATAGCCGGAAAAATATATGCCTTACTGGAAATAGCAGCTTCCTCATATGGTTTGGCAGTTGTGGCGTATGTGTCACAGAATTACGGGGCAAAAAAATTTGACCGGATTCATGCAGGCGTAAGAGCAAGCCTATTGATAGGAATAACAACTGCTATCATGTGTTCCTTTATCATGATTTTCTTTGGTGTTAGTGCCATGAAGCTGTTCGTTGATGCAGATTCTGTCACTGCAGACGTATTTAGGTATGGAAGGGATTATTTGTTTGTTTTAGGTCTTTTTTATCCCCTGTTATATGTTTTGTATATTGTAAGAGCTGCTTTGCTGGGTACAGGCAATACACTGGTTCCAATGATTTCGAGCTTTGGACAGCTTGTTATGAGAGTGACCTGTGCACGGATATTAACCGGAATAATCGGGTGCAGAGGAATCTATTATGGAGAGGTTGGTGCCTGGATACTGGCAGATATTATATTGATTGGAACATATCTCTATACCGTTCGTTTTACATTTGCATCAGCAACAGAATAGGAGCAGGCATAGAAGATATGGGCCAAATTCAGACAAGACACACATGTCCGGTAAGGAAAAAACGGCATTTCTCGCTTTGTGTCGTGGTATTTACTGGCGGTGTTTTTTATACTTGGAGCTATCAGAGGAGGAAAATAGCAATTGGATCAACTTAAGACAGGAAAACTTTTAAAAGAATTAAGACATGAAAAACAGATGACCCAGGAACAGCTTGCAAAAGTTTTTAACGTAAGCTCAAGATCCATATCCAGATGGGAGACCGGCAGCAATCTCCCTGATATTTCCTTATTAGTGGAGATAGCCGACTTCTTTGGAGTGGATGTCAGGGAGATCATCGAAGGGGAAAGGAAAAGCGAGATGATGGACACAGAAGTAAGGGAAGTAGCTGAAAAAATGGCTGAATATGCCAATACTGAAAAAAGTAAACTACTGAGAGTAATACAGATAATAAGTTTTGTTGGCGTTTTGATAATGATGTTATCAATTTTTCTGCAAACCTTTAATACTGAACCGGAGGAAATAAAGAAAGGAGCTGTATTCTTTTCAATCATAGCGCTTGTTATTATGGCGATCATTACCCTATTTGTCACCGGATTACTGGAAAGGATAATCAAGCATAAGCGTTTTTTGAAAGGGATAAAAATTATTACCATAATTGTACTGATAATTGGTGCGTTAAGACCACTGATGATGGTGGGATTAGTAGGAATACTGCTTGTGGGCTCTGCCCTGGAAAAACCGGAGGTATACGACGATGTGACTCATTACAATGAGTATATGTCCTTTTCTCGTAATAATGGGGAATACAATGATGAGGAAAATAAATGGAATAAGCTCGGAATGGATGAACACATCTGGCCAGATAGAATAACACCTGAAATGAATGTGGCTGATTATAAGATGGTTTATTACAATCCCTGGGATGCCCAGTATTTAGGGTATCTTGTTGTCGATTATGATGCTGATACCTATGCTAAAGAGGTACAACGCCTTAAGGACTATGAATCAACGGAATATGTGGGATATTACAGCGTTAAGGAAGAGACAACATATGAACTACTGGCTATAAATGCGGATTCCTATAATGGCTTTGTATATGCCCTTACCGACGGGGAGAGCAGAATAATCTATGCTGAGCAGCTTTTCTGTAATTATTTTATGGATCTGGATTATAAAAAATATATGCCGGAGGAGTACTTCCTTGATGGCTTTGATGCGACAAGTGATAATCCGGACGCTTTAGAGCGACGCAAAGAAATAGAAAAGTATAGTAATTAAGCATTTAGCAAAAATTTAAGAATTTGTTCGATTGAAACATTTGGTCTGTAAGTATATTATTAATGAACAATAGTTCGGAACATACATTCGAATATTGCTATTGAGATATGCTTATGGAGAACAATTATAAGATAAAACCACATATAATCAGACCAATTCAGCGCTGCTATTTCATAATTGACCTGAAAAGCTTTTATGCCAGTGTGGAATGCGCTGACCGGGGGCTGGATCCCATGACTGCCCTGCTTGCAGTTGCTGATAAGGAGCGAAGTAAGGGAACAATATGCCTTGCCATCACACCAGCCATGAAGGCGCTTGGAATTAAGAACCGATGCAGGATATATGAGATTCCAAAACATCTTAATTACATAGTGGCACCGCCACGTATGAAGCGGTATATAGACATATCTGCCGATATTTACGAGATATATCTTAGTTACGTTGCAAAAGAGGACATACACGTCTACTCAATAGATGAGTCTTTTCTTGATGTTAGTAATTATTTGGGGTTATATGGATTATCGGGTCATGACCTGGCGCTCAGGATTATGAATGATATAAGGGATAAGCTGGGACTAAGGGCTACCTGTGGCATTGGTACAAATCTGTATCTTGCCAAGGTGGCCCTGGATATTCTTGCTAAGCATTCTCCGGATTTCATAGCTGAACTGACAGAAGAGTCCTTTCAGCAGAAGCTATGGCTACACAGACCACTTACGGATTTCTGGCGAATCGGTCCCGGTACCCAGCGGCGGCTTAATTCACTTGGTATATGTAATCAGAGTGATATAGCACATTTTCCTGAAAAATTATTGTATAAGCAATTTGGAGTTATTGCAGAGTACATGATAGATCATTCATGGGGGAGGGAACCCTGCACAATGCAGGATATTAAGAATTATAAATCCAGATCGCAATCCCTTTCCTGCGGGCAGGTGCTTATGCGTGATTATAACTTTGAAGAGGCGCTTATTATTGTAAAGGAAATGTCAGACGAGCTGTCACTTAATATGGTCGCAGCGCACGTGGTCAGCAGCAACATTTCTCTCTATATAGGCTATAGTGCTGAGTCTTTTCCTGCAACCGGAGCAAGTACTAATCTTCAGGTGACGACCAATTCCTGCCGTATTTTAATGGATGCATATGTCCAGCTGTACTACAGAAGTACCAGACGCAATGTGCCTATACGCAGGGTTATTATAAGTGCCAATTCCGTGGTTGATGAATGTTTTGAACAGTACAGCTTTTTCATTGATCCCGTTATTATGGAAAAAGACCGAAAAATACTGCAATCAGTAAATGAAATCAAGTCCCGCTACGGGAAAAATGCCATTATTAAAGGAATGGATTTGTATGAGGCTGCAAATACCATAGCCCGTAATGGGCAGGTCGGAGGTCACAAAGCCGGAATGACACTCTATTAGCAAATATACAAATTAGCATGATATGGAAGCCGGCAAGGCAGCTCCATCGGCCAATATTGCCAGATGCCTTGTGGCACGCGATATTGCAGTATACAGGCAGTGTTTTCCAAGCTCATCATCAGGATAAGTTTTTGCATCAGCGTCTGCAAGGATTACGTTGTCAAACTCAAGGCCCTTAGCCAGCGCAAGCTCAAGCAGGAATGCGCCGCTCTTTGGAAGCGCATCATGTCCTGTTATTATCGCAGGCGCAGCATCCCCGAGAGAAGCGGCTATGCGTTCCAGGTTTATCTGATTTCTGCAGATTATGGCAGTAAGACCATCCTTCTGTTCAAATTCCTTTATCAGCCTCTTTAGCTCATCGGTATATTCCTCATCGGAACTGCAGGCTTTCATGTATACAGGTTCGCCGGGGCGCTTGACAGAGGATACCTGCATTTTCTTTTCTTTCGGCAGAATAGACGCAAATACATCTGTAATTTCCGGTGAGCTGCGGTAGCTTGTCATGAGTGAGAGAGTAACAAACCTCTTTTTATCAGTCTTGGCCATCTCTTTAATCTCTGCAAAGGATATTGTGCCTTCACGAATGGCCTGGAATTCATCACCCAGGAGCATAAACCTGGCATTGGGGAAATACTTGCTAAATACCATCATCTGAGCCTTGGTGTAATCCTGGATTTCGTCCACCATAACATAGCGCATGTTGCGATCACATTCACCGGTAAGCTCCATCTTTGTGAAGAGCCACTCGGCGGGTGTTATGCGCTTTTTGCCAAGGATTTTCTGCGCAACACGAAGGGGATTAACCCATCCGCAGTGTCGGATATTGCTGAGGGCACCGCCAAAGTCATTCTCGAGGCGGTTATTTTCTGCAGCATCGGACTTGGAAGTGCCGCCGGAAGCATTATCCTCATCGTGATCCATGTTGCGGAGGGCATTTTTTGCTCTCTGTTCAAGTTCATCGGATACAGTCTGGATCAGTCTTATTCCCATAGGGAATTTCCTGAATTTATTCACGGTAGAAAGCACTTCTTTTCTGGAAATGACAAGGTTTCCCTTTTGAGAAATATCATTAAAAAAGTTGACTTCAGGAGTCAATGATGGAAGAACATCATGTATTTTCTGGAGATTTTCAGCCTCTGTGTAGTCATATTCATTATCGGTAAACGGTACATCACACATATCCAAAAACTCGCCCCAGGTTAGAGTAAGAGGATTGGTTTCACCCATATCAGGAAGAACATTGTCTATATACTCGCGGAAAACCGGATTCAGTGTCATAAGGCACACCTGATCCGGACGAAGGGAAGTTCTCTTCTGATAAAAAAGATATGCGATTCTCTGCAGCAAGACAGAGGTTTTTCCACTACCGGCAATACCGTTTACAAGCAAAACAGGCACATCAGGGTAACGGATAACCGTATTTTGTTCCTTCTGAATAGTGGCGGTTATCGCCTGCATTTTGTCAGAGTGTGTCTGGGACAGGGACTGCAGCAAAAGCGGATCTTCAATGGCTATCTGTGTATCAAAATATGCTATGAGCTTATTTTTCTGCAAATCAAACTGGCGACGCAGCTGTAGATCCACCGGAATCTCTCTGTCCTCGACTGTGTAGTGTGTATGACCGGTCTCCTGATTGTAGTAAACTTCGGCGATTGGAGATCTCCAGTCGACTACCATCTGGTCATAGCGGTTTTCTGAGATGGCAGCTCGTCCGATATAATAACTTTCAGGCTCCTCAGAAGGGTCGAACTGCAGCTGAATCTTGGCAAAATACGGAGATTCCAGAAGCTTGTTCACACTGTTAAGACGCTGACCCAGGGAATTGCTCTCGACGTTATAAGTGTCGATATAGCGGTTCCATACTTCAATTTCAGCCAGAGTTTCCATAGTGGTTTCGATATCAGCATAATCGAAACGGATGTTATCTCTTATGTCATTTTTATCATCCAATGCTTTTTCATCAAGTGCATGGATTTGATCTTCAAGCTCCTTTTTCATATCAAGGAGCTTGTCGTAGGTCTTTGTCAAATGTTCCTGTTCCTGGTTAAATATTTCTTTTTCCATAAAAATCACCTATAAAAATAATCACAAAGCTGAGTTCTGTTAATGCTCAAAAACAAGTCAGTGTATCTTTTAAGTATAACATACTCCGAAAAGATACATTAGTTTGAGTTTTTATCATTTTTTTCACATGGTTTTTATCATATTTTCATATCAATAATATATAATTATAGATGGGATATTGTTTGTGCTTATAAAAGCAGGATAAGTATGGTAATTATTCGCCAGGAGAATGAAATATGCCAAACACATTTTGTAAAAGACCATTATATGAGGTGACGCGTCGTCTGGCTCTTGTAGCGACCGGAGTAGAGAAGGCAGATCTTGTTATAAAGAATGCCAGGCTTGTTAACGTCTGCACCGCTGAAGTCCAGGAACATATGGATGTGGCGATAGCAGAGGGAAGAATTGCGCTGGTGGGTGATGCGGGAGAATGTATAGGATCTGATACAAAGGTGATTGATGCAAATGGTCAGTATATTGCCCCAGGATTTATAGATGGTCATATGCATATAGAATCTTCGCTGGTAACTATCGGTGAATATAGTCGGGTAGTTATACCCCATGGGACGACAACGATATTTGCAGACCCACATGAAATAGGCAATGTGTATGGTAAGGACGGTGTTAAGGCAATGATCAGGGATGCCGAACTTACGCCACTTAAGGCGATAATAAATGTCCCATCATGCGTTCCCGCAGTGCCGGGATTTGAGGATGCAGGAGCGTCGATTAATTCCGAGGACGTTAGTGAGATGTTGTCGTGGGACGGGGTGATGGGACTTGGAGAGATGATGAATTTTCCCGGGGTAATAAGTGGGAAAGAATCGGTGCATGCAATACTTGCTGAGACACTGAAAGCAGATCAGATAATAACAGGCCATTTTCCGGAATCCGGGGCAGGAGCAGATTTAAATGCATATATTGCGGCAGGAGCAAGGTGTTGTCACGAGACATCAAAGGCGCAGGACATGCTTGAAAAAATGCGTCGTGGAATGTACGTCCAGATGAGATATGGCAGCGCATGGCATGATATGCCGGTTTTAATACATGCAATTCTTGATAATAACATTGATGATCGCTACGCGTGCCTTGTAACAGATGATATTAATCCGCGAACTCTTAGCAGAGACGGACATATAGATCATGTATTGAGGCGTACTATTGAAGAAGGATTAGATCCGGTTAAAGCTATCCAGTTTGTCACTATCAATACAGCGACATGTTTTAGAATGGAGAATGAGATTGGCAGTATCACTCCGGGAAAATGTGCAGATATCGTATTCTTCGATGATTTACGGGATATACGGGTGACAAGAACAATTATTGATGGAGATATTGTAGCTGAGGATGGGGAGCTGACAGTAGAATTAGAAAAGCCCGATTTCCCGAAGGCTTTTTATAATTCTATACATGTTGGAAAAAAGCTTACCGATGCAGATTTTATCGTGAAGGTACCGGAGGAGCATACCACGGATAGCACGATCAATACCCGCGTAATAGAAGTCACACAGTCACATATAGGGACTGTGGAAAAGTTTGTTAATCTTTCTGTAGATAATGGCATTGTCCATGCAGATTTAGATCAGGATATTGTTAAATTTGTTGTATTTGAGAGACATCACGGGACAGGGACAAAAGGAACAGGTTTTGTTAATGGACTAGGTTTGAAAAAAGGAGCTATGGCGCAGACTTTTTCACATGATGCCCATAATCTGATAGTTGCAGGTGTTAATGATTCGGATATGACGCTGGCTGCTAATACGCTTATAGAATGTGGAGGCGGTATGTGTGCAGTTTTGAATGGGAAAGTTCTGGCTAATGTACCTCTTCCTATTGCGGGGCTTATGAGCGACCTTCATGTGGAGGAAGTAGCTGAGCAGACTAGCGCTCTTATTGTAGCGTGGAAGGAAATGGGATGCAATATACATTCGCCCTTTATGGTCATGGCGTTTGTTTCACTTGCATGCATTCCGGAAATCAGGCTGACAAATAGAGGAATTGTGGATTGCAGAACATACAAAATAGTCCCGCTCTTTGAGTGAATGTGTGGTCATTCGGCATACTTTATATGAGGGATAGCGGAGAGGAGATATCTTGTATATTCATGTGACGGATTAGCATAGATACTTTCGGCGTCAGCAATTTCGCAGATGTTTCCGTCATTCATTACACAGACTCTGTCGGAGATGAAATTTACAACTGACAGGTCATGACTGATGAAAAGGCAGGAAAGTCCCAAATCCCTTTTCAGGCGCTTTAAAAGATTAAGAATCTGAGCCTGTACGGAAACATCCAGCGCGGATACGGATTCATCACATATGAGGAGCTCCGGATTTATTGCTATGGCTCTTGCTATGCCAATACGCTGCTTCTGACCGCCGGAGAATTCATGAGGATATCTGTCTATGGCGCTTTCTTTTAGTTCTACCATCTCGAGAAGCTCCATAACGCGTCTCTCAATTTCCTTTTTGTTATTACAGATATGCCATACCTTAAGAGGCTCTGCAATTATGTCTCTTACCTTCATGCGAGGATCAAGAGATGATGCAGGATCCTGAAAGACCATCTGCATCTTTCGGCGATATGGCTTTAGAGCCGATCCTGATAAGCCGGCAATATTAACCCCGTCATAGAGAATTTCGCCCTGATCCGGGCTGGTCAGTCGCATAATAAGCCTTGCCAGAGTGCTTTTTCCGCAGCCTGATTCTCCGACAAGAGAAAGCGTTTCTCCTTTGAACATATCAAGACTTAGGTTATTTACAACGATTCGACGTTTTTTATTGGGCAAAGGGAAGCTTTTTGTAACGTTGCGTGCAGATATAAGTACCTGTTCACTCATGGTTTATTTACTCCTGTTATTTGCACTAAAGCAGCTGACGAAATGATCCTTTTCAATCTCTGCCTCTTTAGGCTTCTCAAAAAAGCAGCGACGCTGATCATCACTGCATCTTAGACAAAAATCGCATCCGACGGTTTCTTTTCCGAATTCCGGGGTGTTTCCGGGGATAGTCGCCAGATATTCGGGATTTGCATGAATCCTTGGAATGGAAGATAGGAGACCTCTTGTGTAGGGGTGTATAGGTGTTTTAAACAGCTGATCCACCGGCGCTCTTTCCAGGATTCGTCCCATATACATTACATATACTTTGTCACAAAGCGTGGAGACAACACCCATATTGTGCGTGATCACAAGAGCGCTCATATTATGGGTTTCGCACATGTGACGTATCAGTTTCAGAATCTGAGCCTCTATTGTTACATCCAGAGCAGTTGTCGGTTCATCCGCGATAAGTAGGCTTGGTTCACAGATCACAGCCATGGCAATCATGACTCTCTGTCTCATTCCTCCCGAAATCCTGTGAGGGTAGGAATTGTAGTGGCGCTCAGGTTCCGGTATTCCCACTTCTCCAAGGGTTCGTATTACTTTTTCTTTTGCTTCGGAACGATTTTTCACAAGTTTATGTATAAAGAGAACCTCGGCTACCTGATCACCTATTTTCATCATGGGATTTAAGGATGTCATGGGCTCCTGGAATACCATACCTATCTTGGGGCCGCACATTTTGCGCAGTTCTTTTTCTTTTAATCCTGTAATCTCAGTCTGTGAACCGTCCGGATCATTCCAGAGTATGCTTCCATTCATATGAGCAGAGCGTGGGAGAATACCCATAATGGATTTTGCGGTCATGCTTTTGCCGCAGCCTGATTCTCCGACAAGACCTACTATCTTACCACGCGGAATATCCATATCTATTCCCTTTACAATAGGAATATCCTGTTTGTTTCTGGTTACAGAAACAGTAAGATTACTGATTTTAAGTAAAAAATCACTCATAGCTGCCTCCTTTTCGGATCAAGGATATCTCTTATGGCATCTCCCAAAAAATTAAAAGAAAGTACCAGCAGCATGACCATGCCTGAAGGAGCAAGTGAAAGCCAGGGCATCTGAAAAAGATACTGACGTGAATAACCTGTCATGAGACCAAGTGATACCTGTGGAGGCTGAATACCGATACCTAAAAAGCTTAGTGTGCTTTCTGCAAGAATTGAAGAGGGTATGTTAAGAGTAAAAAGTACAATAAGTGTAGGAATAAGATTCGGGATGATATGGAAAAAAATTATGCGGCCTTGTCCTGCACCGGTTATGATAGCAGCTTCAATATATTCTTTTTGGTAAATCTCCAATGCTCTGGTCCTGACAACTCGGGCAATTCCACCCCATTCGATCAGAATCAGCGCGATTACAACGGAGGAGAGTGAACCACCGAAGGTGTATAAGACAACCATTGAAAGAAGCATTCCCGGGATTGACAGCATTACATCTGCAAACCGCATTATGGCAAAGTCAATCACACCATTGAACAAAGCAGAGCATACACCGGCAAAGGTTCCGACAACTACAGCCAGGGCGGTTGGTAACAGAGCGATAAAAAGAGAAACACGTGTCCCATAGAGAATCCTGGTGAGTACATCCCGTCCCAGCTCATCGGTCCCAAAGAGATGGCCGTTTCCCGGTGCCATCAGTCTGTGTGCCAAATCCTGGCTTGTCTCACTATATTTGGACAAAAGAGGCGCCAGTGTAGACAGAATGATGACAACCAATATGACAGCACCTGATATCAGGGCAGTTTTGTTTTGTCTGAGTAATTTAATCATCCTAACCTTAACCTCGGATTAAGAAGTGTATTGATGAAATCGGCCAGAATACCGCCCACTGCGATTAGAAAAGCCGTGAACAGGACTGTGCCCTGCAAAAGAGGCATGTCTCTTGTCTGCAGTGCAGTAAGAGCTAGCTTTCCCAACCCCGGAATGCTGAACACGCTCTCTGTGATAACTGCTCCGGACAGCATCTCGGCGAGCTGTAGTGCCATCATTGTGATAACGGGCAGAATTGCATTTTTAAACGCATGGAATATAACAGCTTTTTTGTAGATGAGACCCTTTGCCCTTGCTGTGTCCATGTAGTTTGCATCCAGTTCATCCATGAGACTGGAACGCATGAGCCTGGCAACACTTCCTGCACTGTTCCAGCCAAGAGCAATTGCGGGCAGAATCATAGAAACAATACTTCCGTCATATACAAGAGGCAGAAGAGAAAGGCGATAATAAAATAAATACTGCAGGAATAGAGCCACCATAAATACCGGGACAGATATTCCTAAAAGAGCGGTCCCTCGGAACAGATAATCAGGGAAATGGTCATTATACATGGCAGAGAAGATACCGGAAACAATTCCCATTGTCCATGCAAATACTATGGACAAAAGCGTCAACCTTATAGTATATGGGAAAGCTTGTAAAATCAGGGATGATACCGGTTGCTGCATATAATAGCTTTGCCCCAGATCACCTCTTAAGACGCCGCCAAGATAGCCAAAGAACTGTTCCGGAAGACTCTTATCAAGACCCATGGACTTAGTCAGTCTGTCAATATTTGCCTGACTGACATGCTCATTTAATAAAACGGAGGCAGGATCTCCCGGAATGATTCTGAGCATGACAAATATCAGTGCAATAACCAGAATCATAACGATGATTATGCCCAATAATCGTTTTGGAAGTTCCTTCAAAATAAAGCCTCCTTTATTTCAATGTGATCTGATCAAAGTATATGTCACTCCAGCCTGCCCAATGGGGAATAAAGGTTTCCACTCTGTCACTTATGACAAAGAGATGTTTTGTAGAAAACATAGGTACGCAGGCTGCATCATCCTGAAGGATTTTCTTTTCCAGAGCTTCATACTCCGCTAATCTGTCAGCCTCTTTTCCAATTGTTTTTGCAGCAGCAACGCGTTGTATTACAGAGTCATCACTGTAGTTTAGTGAGCGGAGCTTTACATTATCCTTACTTCCGAAAAAGGTATAAATGATATTGTCCGGATCATTGTAATCAAGGAGCCAAAATGCCCAAAAACAAGGCATCTCACCACTGTTTCTAAGATCTAAGTAACTTGCATGATCAATTGACCTGATGCTGGCATTTATACCGACAGCTTTAAGGTTTTCTGAGATTACCTGAACAGCGTTTTTTATGGAGTCGTTTGCTGTTGAATCAAGGCATATTTCCAGATCAAAGCCATCTGCATATCCTGCATCTGCAAGGAGTTTTTTTGCGTTATCGGGATCATACTTAAGCCAGCCCTGATTGTTTTTACTGTAACCAACGCATCCTGTGGGGAAAATACCATCTTCAAGCTTTCCGTCGCCGGCGAAAATAGAATTGAGGATGGATTCACGGTTAATGGCCTGCTGAATTGCTTTTCTTACCTGAACATTTCCTAAAGGCTCGATATTTTCATTCATTAAAATGAAATTCTGGCCCAGTCGGTCTACAGAAACGATACGATCCTTGTATGTATCTGTTTTATAGGTGGAATTAACGATGGCTGAGTCAAGGAAGAGACAATCAAGAATATCCAGATCGCCCTTCTGGAAGGCCAGATCCATGGCCTGAGGCTCCATGACCTTCATATCAACCTTTTTTACTGACGGCTCAGGACCCCAGTAGCGAGGATTATATTCGAAGACTAGTCCGCTTCCTCTGGTCCATTCTTTTATTATGTATGGTCCGGAGCCTATTGTTTTTCCCGGAACCATGCCAAAATCATCTCCGGCCTCAGTGACGTTTTTTTCAGAATAAATAACCATGGCAGGAGTGGCCAAAAGAGAAGTGAAGCCTGAAAAAGGTGCAGTAAGCGTTATGGAGAAATTTTTATCATCCTCTACTGTGATGCCGCGAAGGGAATCAGCCTTGCCATCAAGCATATCCTGTGCACCATCAATTATTATGACGCAATCTGTCTGGGCACTGTCAGGAAGCTTTAAAATACGCTCGAAGGTGAACTTCACATCCTGTGCTGTCAGAGGAGTACCATCTGAAAATACAACACCGTCTCTTAATGTAAAGTGATAAGTCAGTGCATCATCTGAAAGCTCGTATTTTTCCACAAGACTATTATCTATTCTTGTAGAGCCATCATCATTCTTCTTTAAGGAAAAGAGCGTGTCAAACACGTTCATGGGTACGATGTAGTCATTGGTTGTTTTGTGGGAATCCATAGTGACGATATCCGCGCTAAGCGCAAGATGAACAGTATCATTCTTACTTCCGGATTTTCCGCAGCCGCTAAGGGCAAGGACTGCTATTAGAATTAGCATCCACATATACTTTCTGATCATGTTATACCCTCCTAAGAAATCATTTAATAGTGATATTTTATCATTTGTTTGGGAAAAGGATTCATTTTGACTAAATTGTTTATACATATTTAAGACAATTTAAGACAATTTTTTTTTTAATATTGATAATATTGATATTAGGGAAGCTGTTGTTTGGACGCTCTTCCAATGTTTTTTCCTGGTAATGTATACATTGCGGAAAGGATTGATCAGCGTGAAGTCAATACGAACAAAATATACACTGCTGACAGTGTGTGCCATTGTCATAGCAGTTAGCATAGTCAGCGTAATCGCAGTTTTTGACATCAACAGACTTGGTAACAACGATGCGGATCAAATGCTGTATATATTGTGCGAGACCGGACAGAAGAATCTGAATGCCTACTTTGAAAGTGCGGAACATTCTGTGACGAAGCTGGAAGAACTCACAAATGCGGATCTGGAGGTAACGAAGCCCGATGAGTTAAAGGCACACATAGAGCGTATGCGTATCGCATTTGATAAGATCATGTCTAAATCAAATGGTGTTTTGACGTATTATTATCGGATTGATCCTGAGGTATCAAAGAAAATCAAGGGGTTCTGGTATACCAACCTTGACGGGGATGGATTTACAGAACACGAGGTGACGGATATTACGCTTTATGATACCAACGATACCAGTGAACTTCAGTGGTTCACTGTTCCGAAGGCTACCGGGCATCCGGCATGGCTCTCACCATACATTACAGATAGCATTGATGTGCGTGTTATATCCTATAATGTCCCGATTTATTGGAATTCCGAGTTTATCGGGGTAATAGGTGCTGAGATTGACTACTCACTTATGTCAGCGGAAGTTAAGCATATTACATTGTATGATAACGGTTACGCCTTTATCTCGGATATGGATGGTAATCTGATATATCATCCTTATATTGATGCGACCATACTGACGGATATGAGTGTGCCGGATGTTCCCCCGGAGCTTATAACTGATGAAAGTCATTTTCAATACAAAATTGATGGAGTAGAAAAGCTTGGAGTGGGGCTTCCGCTAGAGAATGGGATGCGTCTTAATGTATCGGTACCATTATCTGAGGTCAACAGAATATGGAAGTCAATGGTAGTACATATAGTGATAGTATCCATTCTTTCATTGATCATTCTTGGTGTCATTATGAGCAGGTTTACTTTGCAACTGACGAAACCTCTTGAGGAATTGACAAAAGCCACCAGACAGGTGGACAAAGGGGATTATAATATTGAACTTAGTTACAAAGGAAATGATGAGGTTGGTGTACTGACACAAACCTTTTCAAATCTGGTAAGTAACCTTCAGAATGAGATCCATGCCCTGGCTGAATCAGAACAGGCAAATAAGGCCAAGACTTCATTCCTATCCAATATGAGTCATGAGATTAGGACACCTATTACGACAGTGCTTGGAATGAATGAGCTCATCTGCAGGGAAACCGAGGATGAGAATATTCTCAGATATAGTGATAATATCCGTATAGCGGGTAACAATCTTCTGGGTATTATCAATGATATTCTGGATTTCTCCAAGATTGAGGCAGGAAAAATGGAACTCATACCTGCATCGTATGCCGTGAGGAACCTTATTGGAGATCTTTATACTATGCTACAGCTCCGTGCAGCTGATAAAGGACTGAGCATGCGACTCGATATCGATCCGCATCTTCCCACAGAGCTTATCGGGGATGTGCTTCGTCTAAAGCAGGTAATAACCAATCTGCTTACCAATGCCATAAAGTATACAGAAAAAGGTACGGTTACCTTTACTGTATCTCTTAAGAATAAAGATGAAAAGAATGCGAAAATATATGTTGCGGTTTCAGACACCGGCATCGGTATTAAAGACGAGGAGATGCATAAGCTTTTTGAGAAGTTTGACAGGCTGGATACTAAAAGGACCTATAACATCGAAGGAACGGGGCTTGGTCTTGCCATAACAAGGAAGCTTCTTATCATGATGGGAACCGACATTGATGTTAAGAGCGTCTATAATAAGGGATCGACATTCTCGTTTAATCTGGAACAGGAGATTGCGGATCCGACAGAGATAGGCCGGCTTGACGAGGAAACGGTATCCGCTCGGGATCATACGCGGCGTGATAGTTTTTCCTTCATCGCTCCAAACAGTCATATCCTTGTTGTGGATGATACGATCATGAATCTGGAAGTTATCAAAGGGCTCCTGAAACCGACGCAGATACAGATCGATACAGCGACCAACGGACCGGAATGTATCGAGATGTTTAGTGCACATTCCTATGACATGGTATTCCTGGATTATAGGATGCCACAGATGAATGGTGTAGAGACACTGAAGATCATAAAAGAGAAGGAACCGGAGAAGGCATCTGCTACGCCAATAATCTCATTGACTGCAAACGCTATTCAGGGAGAGCGGGAGCGTATGATCGATGCCGGATTTACCGACTATCTTTCTAAGCCGGTAAATATCTCCGAAATGGATGATATACTGCTCAAATATTTACCTGAGTATGCTGTGGAATTAACATCCGATAACGACGCTGAGGAAGAAAATCCCTACGAGGGAATTCCGGAGGAGGCTTTCAACTGTACATGGCTTGATCCGAAGGAGGGCGTCGAATATTGCGGAAGCGGTGAAATCTACATGCAAGCGCTTGAAATTTTTGTCAACACGACTGAAGAAAAAGCAGAAATAATAGAAAAATGCGTGGCAGAAGAGGACATCGAACTTTATACGGTCACTCTTCACGCTTTGAAGGGAGCTTCTTTGACTATTGGCATGAAAGATTTTTCTGCACGAGCTAAAGAGCTTGAATTTGCGGGAAAAGGAAATGATATAGAAATGATTAAACGTGATACACCGGAGTTCCTTAAGTTTTATCGTAAGACGAGGGATGACCTGGAAGCTATATTGGCAAAAGCCGCGAATTAATGTTTTTCACAGAAAGGTGGGTAATATGATGAACCACAAAATCAAGAAATCCGTGTGCCTGCTGATAACTATTTTTCTTTTTACTGCTTTGATGTCGGGGTGTTCATCTTCGACCGATGACGCCAAAAGTTCGAAGGAGGCAGCAAGTGCTGAGCCGGACGAGTCAAAGTTTTTGATAGCTGTTGAGGAAGAACCGGACACAGTGGACTTCCAGTGTACATCCATACACTATACGATTGCCCAGAATGTTTTCGACCGTCTTGTGGAAATGGAAAGCAACGCCCACGGCAGTGCGGTTGTTTTGCCTTCCCTGGCGAAGGAATGGGAAGTATCGGATGATGGTTTAACCTATACCTTCCATCTTCGTGAGGGTGTAACCTTCAGCAACGGATCACCGCTGACAGCTTCTGATGTGTTGTATTCATTTACAAGACTGTTGACTCATCCTGATTCCTGCAATCAGGACATTGTTGATGTAATCGCAGGTGCAGGTAAATTGGAATCAGGAGAGACAGATCAGCTTGAAGGGTTTAAGGTCCTGGGAGATCTTGATTTTTCCATTACCTTAGAGGAACCGTTTGCCGCATTTTTACCGTGCCTGTCAATGCCGGGGGCATCTATTATGGATGAGGAAACAACAACTGAAGCGGGAGACCGTTTTGGAACTGATCCGGAATGGGCAATCGGAACAGGATCCTTTGTTCTGTGGAAATGGAATAAAGGAGAAGGGATGCTTCTTAAAGCCAATAAGGATTGCTGGAACGGAGCTCCTAAGTGTGAAGGTCTGAATCTGAGATTTTTGTCTGATGGTGAAGAGATTTCGGAATTATTTGATAAGGGTGAACTGGATGTTTTGGATCTGGACGGAATCGGTAGTGTAGCAGATAAATATCTGGCTAATGATTCTTATAAAGATCGGTTGTTCCGTGCACATCCTGTAGGTATCACGTATATAGCTATCAACGAATCAATAGAACCGCTAAATGATGTATCCGTAAGGAAGGCTCTGCAGCTGGCATTAGACAGAGAGGCGCTTTTGGATATGTGTTTAGACGGCAGGGGCGTGATTGAACAGGGAATATTCCCCCATGGTCTAAGTGGATACAATGAAGATTTACCGGAGATTCCCTATGATCCGGATGAGGCGGCAAAGCTTCTTGCCGAAGCCGGCTACGGAGATGGCTTCGAAATGGCTATAAGTGTTAAATCTTCTGCATCTTCGTGGGAAAAGTCGATGATGGAATTAGCTGCCTCAATGTGGGAGAAAATCGGGGTTAAGGCAACGGTTGAGGTTATCGATGAATCCGAGTGGATGACGCTTAGAAAGAGTGGAAAGCTTGCATGCTACGAGGCAACCTGGACTGCGGATTATAATGATCCTGATAATTTCATCTATACCTTTTTTGGCAACAAGGGTAACACGACCTTCCGAAGCCTGTGCTATCCGCGAGAGGATATCATGGAAAGGGTTACTGATGCCCGTGCTATCACGAATAAGGATGAACGAATCAAGGAATACAGGGATTTGGAAAAGACGATAATTCAGGATGATGCAGCATGGATCCCGCTGTTTTCGCGTATCCGTTTTTATGTGAAGGGAGAGCGTCTGGGTGGTATAAAGGCATCCTGGAACGGATCAGTGAAGAATAACTATAGGAATATGACAATAAATTAACTGTTCAGTTTTTCCACGAGAATTGATGAACAGGTTTTTGAGAAAGGAAGAGTTATTATATGAAGCGTTCAAAGGTTGCGGGAGGTCTTGCAGCTGCAGGGACAGCCTGTATGGCGGTAGGAAGTCTCGTGGGACAGTCCAAAAGAATATTAAGACTAAGACTCCGGGATACTGAGTTTGATAAGACAACCTCTAAGAAGGTCAAAAGGATTCAATCCGGTGAAAAAGGAAGATTGTTATAGCAGATATTTTTTCTGTTTTCTTTATTCTTTGTTAATTGTATTGCCGTAGATACCATTTTATAATTTAAAAGGTTGAATTGAGCACTATTTAATGTGTATTTTAAAATAATCAGACAGGAGGTAATTCAATGAAAATTACTGGTTTTTGCCCGTTAATTGTAACAAAGGATCCTGAGGCTGTAATGAAGATTTTTGAGGATCTTGGTTTTGAGAAGAAGCATACTAAGACTGATATCGAGGGTGGAGACAATACAAACTATGCTATGAAGGATGCCAACGGAAATCGAAT
The DNA here is from genome assembly GCF_000424145.1 of Butyrivibrio sp. AC2005. Taxonomy (GTDB): domain Bacteria; phylum Bacillota; class Clostridia; order Lachnospirales; family Lachnospiraceae; genus Butyrivibrio. The sequence continues at coordinate 17,226 of NZ_AUJI01000044.1, read as the reverse complement.
CAATATAGCCAGTTCGGAGACCATACCTCAGGATATAACATCCATGAGCATAAATGTTGATAATTTCCAGGAAGCTTATGATTTCCTGATTGCTCATGGGTTCGTAAATCCTCGCGGAGATAAAGTTACAGATACCAGTTCTTCGAGGGCAACAATGCTCTTTGCGCCCTCAGGCTTTCCGGTGACAATATCTGAGCATATTAAGAAAGACTAATAGCCTGTAATTATACAGCTCTGTTTCGGGTTTAATAATCCGGGATAGGGCTGTTTTTTTATTTCATAGGGGTGTTACCCAAATTGTGATAGAAAGTGCGAAAATACTGATTATTTATGGATTGTTAAGACATATTTTATAATGAGTTTTCTCTTGTGACTTAAAATTAGTATGTAAGTATAACATTAAAATTGGTCATTATGTACGTGTAAAGAAGCTGAGGTAAAAAGATTATGGGAAAAAAGAAGTGGATAGTGTTGTCTATTGTAACAGCGCTGATATTATGTGCCGGTCTAAGAGGACAGTTATTCGCTAATGCAGAGGACGCAAAGGCATTTGTTGCATATTCCGATCTTGAGAATATATCACAGTACGGCAATCTCACACTTATGACAGATAAAATCGTCTCAGAGAGTGATTTAAACAACGCCGGAATAGAATATGGCGATTTGGTAGAGGTCAGTTTTCTTGATCAAAAATTGCAGATGCCCGTAGTACGCGATTTTGGTGAGGTTGCTCAGGGAGAATTATTGCTTCACATTAAGAAAGATGCAGCGGAACTGGCAATCAATATGGATGATTTTGCATCAACCTATATAGCGGACATAACATCCCATGACGACGGTTCTTTTGAATGGACATATAAAAAGGGAATAGAAGGACCGGTTGAATTTACCATAACCCTTAAGGAAAAGCAGGGATATTATAAGGAGTATCAGGAGGAGATTGCTGATGCGCTCAAATATACAGATGAGCGTTCTGACTATCCTCAGCTTAGTGATGAAGAGTTTGCCAACTTCAGGGTGATTGCTACAACCGGAATGGGCAAAAATATTCTATACAGAACATCATCACCTATAAATCCAAAGCATAAGCGCAGCACCTATGCAGATGCGGCCATTGAGAAGGCGGGCGTTGTGACAATAATGAATCTTGCTGACAGCATGAAAAAGGCTAAATCATTTAAAGGATATGCTAAAACCTATTATTCAACGACGAATTTTGTAGCTCTTGATATGGGACTTGCCTTTAATACAGATGAATTCAGAAAGAAGATGGCTGAAGGGCTTGTATTTTTTGCAAATAATAAAGGTCCTTATGCCGTTCACTGTAAAGAGGGAAAGAATCGCGCAGGAGTAGCTTCTGCACTTCTTGAATGCTTTATGGGAGCAACCTATGATGAAATTGTAAGCGATTACATGGTCACCTATTACAATTATTACGGAATAAAACCCGGAGACAAGAGATACGATGATATTGCACAAAAAAACATTGTAGCTATTCTGCAGACTATGTTTAACGTAGATGATCTTAAGACGGCTGACCTTTCTAAAGAGGCGGAAGAGTTTTTTAAGGAGATTGGCCTTAGCGATGAGGATATAGAGAATCTTAGAAATAACCTTAGTGAAAGCAGATCTGACCAATAACTGATTGCTGTTTTATGAGGGCATGGCATGGAATGGGTGGAATTTTCTGATATTATAGGAATAGCAATTGTTATTTATGTTGCTGTTCTGGCTCATTATAACGTCCATATGAAAAGGGATGTTAAGCTTGGCATGCTCTTTTCCGGCGCTGCACTGGCCATTTTGTATGTCTTTGACATGTCTTGGTATGTTGTTGTCTATAAATGGCCTGATTCCTCACACACAGATTTTATACTCAATTTTATAACTTGCATTGTTTATCTTATGATTCCTCTTGGGCTAAGCACATTTTTTACCATATATACCCACAGGAGAAAGAGAGTAAGGCATTATATCGGCCTTTTAGTCATTCTGATTATTGCAGTAATAGATATTGTCAATATTTTTATTCCCATACTTTTCAGACATGAGGACAAAGTAATGTATTTTGAACCTCTGGCTATTATAATGCACATTTTATGCTTTGTAGCATTCATTATTATGCTGGTAGACATGGTAATGGCGATGTCCTCTGATTATGAAGACATTTTCCTGGGCGCATTTGTAGGTCTTACGATGTTTATCGGACTTATTGCATCATGGGTAAACTATGATCTAAAGACACTATGGGTAGCGTATGGCATTTCATATCTGCTTATGTATCTGGCTGTTGCTGAATTATACAACAAAAAGGACGTAATAACGGGACTTCCCAACAGAAATGCTTATGAAAAATATATCGCTCATATAAAGGATAACTATAAATCTATTATGATGATAGATATGAATGAATTGAAGCATTATAACGATACCATGGGACATGAAATGGGAGACAAATATATATATGCGACGGCACGGACTCTGGCTGAGGCTTTTGAAGGCTATGGAAAGCTTTACAGAATAGGTGGGGACGAGTTTTGTATTATTTCCAGGGATTCAGGAAAAGAATTAGCGAAAATAGCTCAGAAGCTTCTTGATGAAGGGCGGTGTTATGTCAAATATGGGGATTTTCCCATAAATTTCGCATATGGAATAGGTGAAAGAGAAAATGGGGATATAGCGGCAGTTGTCTTGAATAAAGCAGATCAGGAAATGTATATAAACAAAGAGCAAAGAAATCGTTGATAAAAAGTTTCCCCAAAATGGTCAGAGATATTGACAATTATTCTTAATAAGAATATCCTATGTATAAATGTTAGCAATTGCTAATATTCGTTGCGCTGCGCTAACGTATATGGCATAGGGCTTATATTTGAGTGCTAAAAAACCCATTAATTGAGGGCTTTTATTTTTTAGATATGGGTTAGCGAATGCTAACAATTCATGCAAAGCACAATAATACACTACTATGGGCGGAGACAAAACTATGAGTAATGAACAGATAATTACTGCATTAAGAGATAGCGGTATGAGGATAACCAAGCAAAGAATGGTAGTAGCGAATGTTATTGCGGAGAATGATGGGGCTTCATGCAAGGATATATGCTGTATTGTCAGAAACAGGGATAAATCCATAGGTACCGCTACCGTATATCGTATGATAAAAGCGCTGGAAGACATAGGCGTAGTTGAGAGAATTGATATGATTAAGCTCACATAAAGCCGGGGCTTGATCATAAAGGGGAGTTGAAAAAATGCAGTTGGAATTACAGAATATCAAAAAGTCGTACGGTGAGGGTGGTAGCCGTATAGAGGTCTTAAAGGATATTAGTCTTGGAATAGAGAAAGGCGAATTTGTTGTTCTCCTTGGACCGTCAGGTTCAGGAAAGTCTACCCTCCTTAACATAATAGGGGGAATCGATAATGCCGATTCAGGCAAAATAATAATCAGAGAAAAAAGCATGTCAGATATGGATGAAAAGGCGCTTACTGCCTACAGAAGGGAGCATCTGGGATATATTTTTCAGATGTATAATCTCATTCCGAATCTTACAGTCAGAGAAAATATTGAGGTCGGAGCGTATCTGTCCAGGAAACCTCTTAATATTGATGAAATTATAGAAGTTTTGGGGCTTAAGGAACATCAGAACAAACTGCCAAGCCAGCTATCGGGTGGACAGCAGCAGAGATGCGCTATAGGCAGAGCCATAGTAAAAAATCCTGACATTTTGTTATGTGATGAACCGACAGGAGCGCTGGATTACAATACTTCAAAGGAAATACTCGCTCTTATAGAGGAGGTCAATCAGAAATATGGCAATACAGTAATCATGGTCACTCATAACGACGCCATAAAGAATATGGCCGATTTTGTTGTAAAGCTAAGGGATGGAGTGATCAGAAAGAGTTATAGAAATGAAGTAAAGCAAACAGCTGCAGAACTTGACTGGTAAAGGAGCAGGATATGAGAAATCCGTTAAATAAGAGGCTCCTGAAGGAACTGACAGGTGATATGGGAAAATACATAGTTATTTTTATTTTGCTTGTACTTTCCATAGGCTTTGTATCAGGCTTTTTGGTTGCCGGAGAGAGCATGATCAAGGCTTATAATGAGAGCTTTGAAAAATACAATATAGAGGATGGGAACTTTAGGACTGAAGATAAACTTACGCCCGGTAAGAAGGAGTCAATAGAGAAAAAAGGAGTAAGAGTATTCGAGAATTTCTATGTGGAGAAAGAATTCGATAACAACACGAAGCTAAGGATATTTGCCAACAGAGAGGAGATTGACAAGGTCTGCGTAATGGAAGGGAGTCTTCCGCAAAAGTCTTTGGAAATAGCCATAGACAGAATGTATGCAGACAATAATAACCTGAGTGTAGGAAATACACTTGTTTCCGGTGAAAAAGAATATAAGATAGTCGGACTTGTGGCATTATCTGACTACAGCGCGCTTTTTTACAGCAATAATGATATGATGTTCGACTCATCTGCGTTTGGAGTTGCGGTTGTAGCGAGAGAACAGTTTGATGAGTATGATGAAAACGAGCTCCACTATAATTATGCGTGGCTATATGATAAGAAGCCTGTCGGCGAAGAAGCTGAGAAGGAAGTATCCGATGAACTTATGGAATCCATTGCAAGGAAGGTTACACTTGAGAATTTCATTCCCGGATATTTAAACCAATCTATTACTTTTACCGGTGAAGATCTTGGGAGTGACAAGGCCATGGTAGAGGTCCTCCTGTATATCATTATCATCATTGTGGCTTTTGTTTTCGGAGTGACGATAAACAACACCATACATAAAGAAGCCACTGTTATAGGCACTCTTCGGGCATCAGGATATACGATAAATGAGCTTATAAGGCACTATATGGCCATGCCGCTTATTGTTACCATTATTGCAGCTATTTTCGGCAATATCATGGGATATACCTTTTTCAAGGATATTTGTGTGGAAATGTACTATGGAAGCTACTCACTCCCGACTTATGTCACGGTATGGAGTGCTGAAGCTTTTATAAAAACAACCATAATTCCTATGGTCATAATGCTTGTAATAACCTATTTTATTCTGAAAAAAAAGCTGGCACTAAGTCCACTTAAGCTGATAAAGCGTGATTTGTCCGGGAAAAAGCAAAAATCAGCCGTTGCTTTAAATAAACACATAAGATTTTTTGACCGTTTCCGAATCCGAATACTGATTCAGAATAAGAGCAGCTATATCATCCTGTTTATCGGACTATTGTTTGCAAACATGCTTCTATTTTTCGGAATGATGCTTCCCCCGCTTCTTGTGCATTATCAGGGGATAGTAACAGAGACCATGCTTGCGAAGCATATATATCTGCTACAGATTCCAGCCGGAGCTATAGATACGAAGGATGAGCTTTCAGCAGCATTTACATATACTACCTTAAAGCACAAGATAAACACAAATAACAGAACGGCGGAGAAATTTTCAGCGTGCAGCCTTAAGTCCATAGGACAGGATGGAACCAGGATTGAGGATATAACCTTATACGGAGTAAAAAAAGACAGCAAATATATTCATGCCGATTTTGATGACAAAACTGTTTTGGTGTCTTCGCTATATGCAGATAAATTCGGGCTGAAAAAGGGTGATGTAATAACTCTTAAGGAACCTTACGAAGATAAATATTATGGTTTCAAGGTTACGGGAACCTATGATTATGATGGTGGAATCGCAGTATTTATGAGCCAGAAGCATTTAAATGATGTGATGGGGATGGATGAGGAGTTCTTTTCCGGATTCTTTTCAGAAACGGAGATAACGGATATTGATAGTAAGTATATTGGTACAACTGTTGACGAAGAGTCGCTTACCAGAGTATCGAGACAGCTTATGATTTCAATGGGGAGCATCATGTATATGGTAGATGCTTTTTCCGTAATCATGTTCATTGTGCTCATATATCTTTTGTCGAAGCTGATCATAGAGAGGAATGTGCAGTCAATCTCCATGGCAAAGATTCTGGGATATTCAAGAAAAGAAGTTGCTGCTCTGTACATAATACCTACAGCCACTGTGGTAGTATTTTCGTTATTGATTTCATACCCGATTTTGTCCTATGTAATGGTGGGAATATTCAGGGTTATGCTAAAAAAGATGATGAGTGGTTGGATGATTATATGGCTTGATCCGTCAGCTTATGTGAAGATGTTCCTGCTGGGAATACTAACCTATGTGATTGTTGCTGTATTGGAATATAGGAAAATAGGGCGCATTCCAATGAACGAAGCGCTTAAAAACGTGGAGTAAAGGGGCAACTTTACAACAATTGAGAAGGTTATAGGAAGAGAGATTCTGGATTCGAGAGGAAATCCTACTGTTGAGGCGGAGGTTACTCTTGCAGATGGTACTGTAGCAACAGGAACAGCACCCAGTGGAGCATCAACCGGAGAGTTTGAGGCACTGGAGCTTCGTGATGGTGACAAATCAAGATATCTGGGTAAGGGTGTTACAAAGGCAGTAGAGAATATCAATACTGTAATAAACGATGCCATTGTTGGACTGGATGCTTCAGATACTTATGCGGTAGACGCAGCAATGATAAAAGCAGATGGCACGAAAGATAAATCAAAGCTTGGCGCAAATGCGATTCTTGCTGTTTCTATAGCTACTGCAAGGGCAGCTTCTCTGGCACTTGGCATTCCGTTATACAGATTCCTGGGCGGTGTATCCGGTAACAGACTTCCTGTTCCAATGATGAATATCCTTAATGGCGGCGCACATGCAGACAGTGCCGTAGATACACAGGAATTCATGATCATGCCTGTTGGAGCACCTTCCTTCAAAGAGGCTCTTCGTTGGTGTGCAGAGGTATTCCATAACCTCAAGAAGCTCATCAAGGATATGGGCGATGTGACTGCGGTAGGCGATGAGGGAGGCTTTGCACCTAACCAGCTAAAGAGTGACGAGGAAGCTATTGAGAAAATACTTGAGGCAATTAAAGCGGCAGGCTTCGAACCCGGTAAAGACTTCATGATTGCAATGGATGCAGCTGCCTCTGAGTGGAAGAGCGAAAAAGGAAAGGGCTTCTACAAGCAACCCAAGTCCGGAAAAGAATTTACTTCAGATGAGCTGATTGCTCATTGGGAGAGCCTTGTAGATAAATATCCCATCATTTCAATCGAGGACGGACTTGATGAAGAGGATTGGGAAGGCTGGCAGAGAATGACAGCAAAGATCGGTAACAAGGTACAGCTTGTGGGTGATGACCTTTTTGTTACAAATACAGAGCGCCTTAGTAAGGGAATTTCTCTTGGAGCCGGTAACTCAATTCTTATCAAGCTCAACCAGATTGGTTCCGTATCCGAAACGCTTGAAGCTATCAAGATGGCACACAACGCAGGATATACTGCAATTTCTTCGCACCGCTCAGGAGAGACAGCAGATACTACTATTGCAGATCTGGCTGTTGCCCTTAATACCTGCCAGATTAAGACAGGCGCACCAAGTCGTTCTGAGCGTGTGGCAAAGTATAATCAGCTTCTCAGAATCGAAGAGCAGCTTGGCGACAGCGCTGTTTATCCGGGAATGGATGCATTCCATGTAAAAAAATAATGGAAGAACTGTACAAAAATCCGCATTTTTCCGAGTTGAAGTTAATTCTGGAAGATAACTTCCCGGAAAAAGCCAGGTTTATAAAAAGTGTTGAAATCAGACTTGCTGAACTTAAGGAAGAACATAAAGATGATAATCCGGTTCTGAAAGAGGAATGCTTTGAGTATATTTTGCCTGCAATTGCAGTGTATGAAGCAATGAAGAAATTCTGAAATTGTAACCGTATTTTGCGATTCAGATGATGTTTCATTTGGAAACATCTCAGATAACCTTAAGTGGGGGCGCAAGAAAACGATAGGTCGTGGTGATGATCTATGTGATTTCAAATTTACAATTTTCTAATAAGATAAGACCGGATGCTATCATTATTGGTGGTTAGCATCCGGATTTTTAGTATATTAGGAAATTCCTCCGGATTTCCTAATATATAAAAAACGCTCCGCTATGGATGCGCACTCGCGCGTAAGGAAGTAGCTGATAAAGATCCTCAAGTGATATTGGTTCATGAATACAAGGACTATATGACTGCCGAAGAAAAGATAGAGATATTAAAAAGGCAAAAGGAGCTTGAGGGAGTATCTGCCATAGCTGAATTACTGAATGCTGGTTCGGCATACAAAGAGAAGCATATAAATAGTATTGCAAATGACATAAAGCAGACAGGAATTTCGTTTGAACATGTTAATTTTACATATAAAAAAGAGGATGGACAGGTTTTACATGATATAAATCTGGAAATACCACCCGGAACAGTTACAGCACTGGTTGGGCCATCAGGTAGTGGAAAATCCACAATAGCGCAGCTTCTGGCAGGCTTTTATCCTGTTACGGATGGCAGGATTGCCATAGCTGTAAGCCTTATGATGGATAAGGAGATTCTTCTTTTCGATGAGCCTACAAGCGGCCTTGACTATAAAAATATGCTATTATGTGCGGATTTTTTAAAAAAGCTGAGAGATAAAGGAAAGATAGTCATTGTAGTAAGCCACGATGAAGAGTTTATTGATTGTTGCTGTGATGAAATTTACAGGCTGTCATAGCATTGGGGCTTTTTGAGAAAAGTTAGCAATAACTAACAATAAGTGTTATCATGAAGTATGAATAAGAATGAATCAGTGATAAGGCATTTTAATTGAGAGAGGAAATGGAAGATGTCAGGTAGAGCAGAGGAGATAATGCAAAAGAAAGGCTTCATAAAGGCGGAGATGGATAAAGTTTTCACCATGGACCAAAGTGATAAGCTCTGGACGGATGCCACTATTAAGCTTTCGGAGTTTCTTGAAAAGTACGAGTCATTGCCCAAGGGAGTGCATACCCATACCGATAGCAGAATCTTTCCTTCCTCAGCCATCTATTTGACAATAAAGCCAGTAATAGGCGCGGATGCAGCTTATAAGGTAATCGAGGACGCCGCTATTACTGGCTGCGCTGGTATTCAGACTAAACTGGCAAGACTAATGAGAGTTCCGGTAATGAGGGGCCTATTCGTAAAAATGTGGGATCCCTTGACCAAAAAGATATTTGGACCTTCCTGCGGTTTTCAAAATGTTTTTTATCCCAATAAAAAGGGCGAGTACAGGATGGATGTAACGGAATGCCCATACAGGAGATATTTTACGGAGCTGGGATGTCCTGAGCTCACAAAGATATTCTGCGGAAATGATGACAGAGTATATGGTAATCTTCCGGGACTTGAATTCATCAGGACAGGGACTTTGGGCAGAGGCGCTGATAAGTGTGATTTTTACTTGAGGCTGAAGAAATAAAGGGGAACACGTGCTATAGACAGTAGAAAAAGAGAGTGTTATGATTTAGGGTTAGCAATGGCTAACATTATGAGAGGAGGATTTAACTATGGAACTGACTTTTGGTGATGTACAGGAAACAGCGCTTATTCCGCTTGCAATAAAGGCAAGTGAGACAGCAAGATCTAATGCCAGGATAATTGATCTTAAGGCAAAGGAGATCATTGATACGCTTGGTGTTGATGTTAGTAAATACGATCCCTTTTTATCTCATGAGGGCGTAGTTGCCAGGACAATACTTTACAGAAATGAGTTGAAACGGCTTATCGCTCAGTATCCGGATGCACTCTGCATTAATCTTGGATGCGGTTTTGATGACAAGTTTTCCCAGGTGGACAATGGCAGGATCACATGGTTTGATGTGGATCTTCCGGATCAGATAGAGAAGAGGCGTAAGGTGTACTCTGACAGGGACAGATGCACAATGCTTGATGGCAGTGCACTTGACGGAGAATGGACAAGGCGACTTCCTAAGCATGATATGACCATCGTTGTGATGGAAGGTGTTCTAGAGTATTTCTCCAAGGATCAGGTGAAGACATGCATCAATATGCTCTGCGACAGCTTTGAACACGGATACCTCCTTGCAGAGCTTCATTCACCGTTCCTTGAAAAGAATGGTAGCCATCACGATGCTGTGAAGCATACCAATGCAACTTTCGGGTGGGGAACAAAGTCAGGACGCGAATATCTTGACCTTGAACCAAGGATGAGCCTTGTGTCTGAGACGAGTTATAATGAGGAAATGAAGAAGTACTCAATACGCGGAAAGCTCTTTGCTATCGTTGGCAAGAACATCAACAACAGACTTGCAGTATTTAAGTGGTAAAGCATGACAAGGTGATAAGAAAATGCTAAAGAACTACATGAAGGAAGGGCAGAAACTCCCATTATTTGGAGTTGGACCATATATAATCTATGGAATTGCCGTGGTCAATATTACAGGAATTATCTTGTTTAGCTATGCCTTCAAGACAGGAATTTTGTATGAGCCATGGATCCTCATTTTTCGTATTATTGGTGCAGTACTCATCCTTGGTTTCCAAAGCATTCGGACAGACCTTTAGAAGGATACAAACGGATATCTGATGTAAATTTGGAGGAGGAAGACATGTCAGATAGAAAATCCGAGATAAAAAGTGCGTATAAGAGTCTTGGAAAAGCACATAGCTTTTATGATGGGATGATGACCTGCAGTACCTTTATGGGCAGGTTAGTTACAAAGCTTGTGTGGAACATGGACAGAGAGGATGCGCTGGAATACCAGGCAAGAGCTTTTGAGATGATCCCTGCTGACTTTTCAGGGAAACTGCTTGAGGTTCCGGTGGGCACCGGTGTTCTTTCAATGCCGGTGTGGAAAACATTTCCGGACTTAAGGGAATGTACAGCGAGGTCAATGTTTCAAATGTGGAGAGTATTGCGGTATTTCAGTGCAGAAAATAAAAATTGGGAGAGTATGAAAAATGCAATTTGAAGAAATGGGGAATATGTCCGGGAAGACACTTATGTTACTGCCTGGGACATGCTGCGACTGGCAGACAAATTTTGGAACAGTCATACCGGATCTCTCCGAGAAATATCACTTAATATGTGTGAACTACGATGGATTCGACGGAAGCGATGAGATATTTCCGGACATGATTACAGTAACTGAGAAAATTGAGAAGTATATAACGGAGCACCATTCCGGAAGGATTGATGGGGCTATCGGTTCTTCTCTTGGCTCAAGTTTTGTTGGTCAGCTTGTTATGAGAAAGAACGTGCACATAGACCATGCAATCTTTGGCAGTCCGGACCTTGATCAGAGCGGGCCGGTATCTGCAAAGCTCCAGTCTATGCTAGTTGTGCCGCTGCTTACAAGCTTTACAGGTAGTGAGAAAAAAAGAAATAAATCAAAGGAAAAGCTCAAAAAAATCTTTGAAATGGATGATGAGAATGCTGAGAAATTTATGGACTGCTTTTCCAAGTTCAATCCGCAGTCCATTAAGAACGAGTATTACACAGACCTTTTGACACACCTTGAAGATGATATATATGTAGAACACACAAAAGCACATTTTATCTATGCAAATAAGATGGGAGAGAAGTACCTAAAACGCTATAGAAAATATTTCCACGATCCTGATATCAGGGAATTTGACATGCAGCACGAGCAGTGGCTATTTGGTGGGAAAGAATATGCGGAGCCTGTGCTTAAAGCAATAGATGAATTTATGGATATGACTACATAGAGAGTGCTCGCTAGAGCACTCTCTATTTTTGAGAAATTTTATCACTCAAAAATCCAGGAAAACCGTTGACTGACGCATGCATAGCTCATACAATGTTAGCTGTAACTAACAAGTTAACAGCGTTAACATCATAAGGAAAATATGAATACAAAATCAGAAATAATAACCATTGCAAAAGCAGAATTCATGGAAAAGGGCTTTCAGGAAGCCTCCATGAGGAAAATTGCAGCTAAAGTGGGAATAACAGCAACGGCTCTATATCGTCATTATGCCAATAAGGAAGAGATCTTTGATGCGATTGTAGAACCTGCAGTAAGCGCCTGGGATGCGATGTGCCAAACCGAAGAGGTAAGGCAGACCGGTACCGCACGAGAGCATGGACTTGATGCCATGTGGCAAGACACTGAACAGTCAAAGTTTATCGTGGATATGATCTACAAAGATTTCGATACACAAAAACTGCTTTTTTTCAGAAGCAAAGGGACTAAATACGAGAATTATCTGCATGAAGTAGTTACGAAGATTCAGGTGGCGACACTTTCATTTATGAAGGAACTTCAAAATAGCGGAATGCATATCAACCAAGTGGATGAGAAAGAGATGCATCTGCTTTTGAGCGCACAGTATACAGCAATGCTTGAGATGGTTGACCATGATTTTTCTTATGATGAGGCAATTCACCATGCCGAAACCTTAACATCCTTTTTCAAAGAAGGATGGAGAAAATTTCTTGGTTTTTAAAACACATAAAAACACATCAAAGAAGGAGGAACTTATGAAAAAAAGAAGTACATTCTCCTGGGTTTTAGAGTTTGCCGGGAGGAAAAAGAGTTTTTACCTGGGTAGCGTGATACTTGCTATTCTTGGAGTGGCAGCGTCCTTTGTTCCATATCTCATTATTGCAGATATGGTGCGGGAGCTTTTGGCAGGTAATAGGGATTTTAACTATTATCTGAAGGCAGTCATTTTAATGGGAGTATGTTGGATACTAAGAGTAACACTTCATTCGGTATCGACAACGCTTTCTCATGTGGCCACCTTCAACGTGCTTGGTGGCATCAGAAAACAGCTTTGCAAAAAGCTATCTACAATTCCGCTTGGATCAGTTCTCGATGATAACAGTGGAAGCTATAAAAACATCATTGTTGAGCGTGTAGACTCAATGGAGACCACACTTGCTCATATTGTTCCGGAGTTCACTTCAAATATCCTATTACCAATAGTTATGTTCATATATCTTTTAACCCTTGACTGGAGAGTTGGGCTATCCAATCTTATTCCGGCAATTATCGGTGTGGGATTTGCAGCTGTCATGATGGCAAAGAGCCAGGGTGAATTTGAAGTTACAGTGCAAAAGACCAAGTATCTGAACGATACAGCAGTTGAGTATATAAATGGTATAGAGGTCATAAAAGCCTTTGGGAAAACCGGAAGCTCATACGAGAAATTCGTGGTCGCAGCTAAAGAAGGCGCTGACTGCTTCATAAAATGGATGCGGAAATGTATCTGGTGGCAGGCCGGAAGCATTTCGTTTATGCCTGCTACATTTCTTGGAGTTCTGCCGGTGGGACTTATTCTTGTTAAAGGCGGAAGCCTTACTCCCGAAAATTTCATTACCTGCGTAATCTTATCAGCAGGACTGATTTCACCGCTTGTTATAGCCTTTTCATATATGGATGACATCATGAAGATGAAGACTATCTTTGGCGAAGTTACAGAGATTATCGAGAGGAAGGACATGGTAAGACCTGCTACGCTTTCAAAGAAGCCTGTAGGCTCTGATATTGAGCTTAAGGGTGTGAAGTTTTCATATAAAGACAAGGAAATTCTTCACGGAATTGACATGGAGATAAAGCAGGGTGAGGTCAATGCTTTTGTAGGCCCCTCCGGCTCAGGAAAGAGTACAATTGCAAGACTTATCGATTCTCTTTGGGACGTTGATGAGGGAAGTATCACATACGGAGGCGTAGATATCAGGGAGCTGCCCCTTGATTACTATACAGGTCAGATTGCCTATGTTGCGCAGGATAACTATCTCTTTGACATGACCATAATGGAAAACATCAGACTGGGTAAAAAAGGCGCCACAGATGAAGAAGTCATAAATGCAGCAAAAGCATCAGGATGTCACAACTTCATCCTTGGCCTTGAGAATGGCTATGACACAGTTGTTGGCGGAGCCGGCGGACATCTGTCAGGAGGTGAGAGACAGCGAATATGCATAGCAAGAGCGATGCTGAAAAATGCGCCTGTAGTTATTCTTGATGAAGCAACAGCTTATACAGATACTGAAAATGAAGCACTTGTTCAGGAAAGTGTGGCAAAACTCGTGCAGGGAAAGACCCTGATTGTTATTGCCCACAGGCTTTCAACTATAAAAGATGCGGATAAGATTTTCGTAATAAATGATGGAAATATTGAGGCATCAGGTATCCACACAGAGCTGCTTGGAAGCTCAATTCTCTATAGAAAGATGTGGGAAGCACATACAATGGCAAAGGATAATGATTTAACGGAAAACGGGGACGACTCTGATGTCGGAAAGGAGGCTGCAAATGCTTGATATGCTTCGCAAGTTCTTTGATTTCTGTAGCAAGGAGGATAGAACCAAGTTCTATAAATCAGTCGCACTGGGTGTTCTTGATGCTATGTTCGGAGCAATGAAGATTCCTGCTGCTTTCTTCGCAATAAGCGCAGTTGTAAACAGAAGCATTGATGCTAATACATTTATTACTGTCATGGGATTTATGCTTGTCAGTACCATCGGAAAAATGGTAGTAAACAGATTTTCCCAAATGCTTCAGACAGAGGCCGGTTACAATACCTGTTGCGCCAAAAGAATAGAAATAGGTCAGCATTTAAGATACCTTCCTATGGGTTATTTTAACGATACCAGCCTTGGACATATCACTTCCGTAACAACCAATACACTTGAGCAGACCGGGGATATCGCAACCCGCGCGATTATGATGGTTCTTCAGGGAAGCATTACAACTATTGTAATCGGAATAGGAATGTTCATATTTGATGTGAGAATAGGCATTATTTCAGTAATCGGAATATTTATTTTCTTCCTGTTCAACAAGTACACAAACTATAGTGTTGAAAAGGTTGCTGGCGAGAAGCTTGAATCGGATAAGGACATGGTTGGCGTGGTTTTGGAGTTTATCCAGGGCATAGCCGAGATACGAAATTACAACATCATTTCCCAGAACAGTACCAGATTATCCAAGGCTATTGAAAGGAAGACAAAAGCTGATATAGGCGCAGAAGTTGCAGCAATACCGGCAGTCGGCGTCCAGATGCTTATATGTAAGCTTATCGGCGTCGTAATAGCGGGAGCGTCTGTCTACTTTTATCTTACAGGCACCATGGAGCTTACTTATACAATAACCATGCTTCTGTGCTCATTTATGGTATTTGAAGCTCTGGATATGGCAGGAATATATACAGCACTTTTGAAAATCATTGGCAGAGGAGTAGACCTTGTAAACGAAATACTTGAGATAGAACAAATGGATATAAATGGCGAGGATATTCGCCCAGCAAATAAAGATATTCATCTTGAGCATGTCAGCTTTGCCTATGAAAACCGGACAATCATTGACGATGTGACGCTTGATATAAAAGAGAATACTACTACCGCGATTGTTGGTCCCTCAGGCGGCGGAAAGACAACAATCACATCTCTTATTGCCAGATTCTGGGATGTAAAGTCAGGAAAAGTAACACTTGGTGGAAGAGATGTAAGGGACTACAGTTTTGATTCCCTAATGGAGAATTTCAGCTTTGTATTTCAGAGGGTTTACTTATTTGAAGATACTATTGCTAACAACATCCGCTTTGGACGACCTGAAGCATCGATGGATGATGTCATAGCAGCTGCTAAAAAGGCCTGTTGTCATGATTTTATCATGGGACTTCCTGATGGATACGAGACAGTTGTTGGAGAAGGCGGTGCAACTCTTTCAGGTGGCGAAAAGCAAAGAATTGCAATCGCCCGCGCAATCATGAAGGATGCACCGATTATCATCCTTGATGAGGCTACAGCCAATGTTGATCCCGAAAATGAAAAAGAAATCACGCAGGCCATTGAGAACCTGACTAAGGAAAAGACCATTATCATGATAGCCCACAGGCTTAAGACAGTAAGACATGCTGACCAGATAGTTGTAATTGATAAAGGCAAAATTGTTCAGCAGGGTAAGCATGATGAGCTGATGGAGCAGGATGGAATTTATAAGAACTTTGTCAGTGGAAGAAAACAGGCTGTTAGCTGGAAGATAGCGTGATTTTTTAGAAAATCATGCCTTCCCCCTCTGGGGGAAGGTGGCACGAAGTGCCGGATGAGGGGGTTACTTAGAATAAAGTTTATTGGAGGAAAAAAAGGAAACAAAGAAATTAACAGCAAAAGATTTTATTACAGTTGGAATTTTTACAGCAATATGGTTTGTGGTTGAGTTTGCATGTGGAATGCTTGGATACATTCACCCATACATCGTTGCATCTTACGTAGTGCTGCTTCCGCTTGCAGGCGCAATTCCCATGATGCTTTTTTACAGTAAAATCGAGAAGTTTGGAATGATCACCATCATGTTAGTTCTTATAGCAATCATTATGTTTGTGACAGGAATGGGATTTCTCGGCGCACCGCTGATAATCATTACGGGACTTGCAGCTGACCTTATCGCAAAGGCGGGGGATTATAAGAATTTCAAATGGAAAGGTCATAAGACAACCTTAAAATCCAGGTTTTCGATAGCATTTACAAAAACATCAGTATCAATATTTCTGTCAAATTCGATATCTACAATACCTTTTTTCAAATTTACTTTGCAAGACGCGCCGTCAATACTGTTGATGACGCGTTTTACTCTGTTTCTGCAATTTTCACAGTGCATTCCTTCCACTTTTAGGGTCACTTTGCCAATAACAGGATTTTCCAGCTTTTTATCGGGTTCCTTTACGACAGAGCTTCCACCGCCGCAGCATCCTCCTTCTCCCTTGAAATGTTTTATTGAGCCTCTGAGAGCAAAGCCTATGATAGCCAGGATTACTACCGCTGCAATTATATTTGACATTTTGTTTGATTCCTTTCGTATTCTTAAAAATTTATTTGATAAATATTATCAATCAACATTATTGAACTATTGGTTAGCATATTCTAACATAAATAGTTAGATATTGCTAACGTTATTTTTGCAAGCTTTTTAGCAAATAATCTGGCTGTTTGAAAGAAAAGTTGAGGGAGGATTATATGAGCCTAAGTGAATTAGAAAAAAACAAGCAGGCAATAGTAGTCCGTGCAAAAATTAACTAGACCGTTTTTGCTATATCCTCTGCTGCATCGATTTCATCCATTTTGTATTTCCAATGATGCACCACCGGAGATTGATTTATCTCCTCAAAGTATAGATAAATGCGATCAACAAGTTCTTGTTTAGTGCCTACCCTTATTCCACGTAGCATCTGGCGTGTCATTTTGCCAAAGAAACCTTCTATCATGTTAAGCCATGACCCATGCTTTGGAGTGAATACAAATAAAAATCTGCCTTGCATTGTTTCCAAGAAAGCTTTTGTTTTCCTTGAAGTATGCACA
>NZ_AUJI01000043.1 GCF_000424145.1 Butyrivibrio sp. AC2005 | reverse complement strand
TCTGCGGAGCAGAAACTTCCATTTCATAATAAAAAAGCCGGAGTTCTGCGTAGTTGGATGACTTTCATACCTACTCTCTTAGGGGTGGAATTCACTAACTCTTAACAGGACAATGTGAACTCGACTTCTGATTGTCATACGCATTTTTCCGACTTTTGTGCTATTATAGCCGTAAATGTGGATAAAATCCATCATTTTTGTAAAAAGAAAACTCCACCCCGTGGAATTTACTCCTACAAGGTGGAATTTACTCTTACAAAGTGGAATTAACTATTACAAGTCACCATATTTATTACAACCCTCAGAAAAACATGAAAAAGGTGCATAAAATGGCAATCAGACTTTCCGAATATTTAAAATCCATATATGGCGAAAAAGTGTACAGATTATCACTTTCTTCTGGCTGTACCTGCCCAAACAGGGATGGCAGTATAATTCTGTCTGACGGCACAAGACTCACGGGCGGATGTACATTTTGTTCCGAAGGCGGTTCCGGAGAATTTGCTGCTAAAGTCGCACCCATCTCGCAGCAGATTGAGGTTGCAAAAAAGAGAATCCGAAACAAGACTGACGCCGGAAAATTCATTGCATATTTTCAGTCCTATACCAATACATATGGAGATATTTCCGGATTAAAAGAACTATATATGGATACCATCAAAAGAGATGATATTGAAATTCTCTCTATAGGAACACGTCCTGACTGCCTTGGCCCGGAAGTACTTGAAATGCTAAAAGACTTACGGCAGATAAAACCTGTATGGATTGAGCTGGGGCTTCAGACAATAAAGGAAGAAAGTGCAGAACATTTTCACAGGGGATACAAATTAGAGGTCTTTGAAGAAGCGTATCAAAATCTAAAAGAACTCGATATAGAAGTGATAGTACATGTTATTTTTGGTCTTCCCGGAGAAACAAAAGAAGATATGCTGGATACTGTCCGCTATTTATCAGCTTTAAATCCCCCACTTGATGGAATAAAGCTTCAAAATCTTCAAATTCTCAGAGACACTCAGATGTATGAAGAATATAAGAAAACTCCCTTCCACATCCTTACCCTTGATGAACATACAGATCTATTGGAAGAAAGCTTAAAGCTTCTGCCGGATAAAACTGTAATCCACCGTATGACAGGTGACGGTCCAAGAGCTCTTTTGATAGAGCCTCTGTGGAGTCTTGATAAGAAACATGTGCTGAACACCATAAATAAAAAGGTCAACAAATATTTTTAGCGATTAGTGCATTCCCATTGCCCAGAATGCCACTGCGCTTGCAGCAGCCACATTCAGGGAGTCCACTTCATGTGACATGGGTATTTTAACGCAGAAATCACAGGCATCAATGGTTTCCTGAAGAAGTCCGTCCCCCTCTGCGCCAAGATATATTGCTAGCTTGTCCTTTGATACGATTTCTCTGTCATCAACTGAGCGGGAATCATCCCTAAGAGCCATGGCAACTGTAGAAAATCCAAGACTTTTTATAAGCTCAATACTGCCTTCTTCAGGCAGAAACGTCCACGGCAACAGAAATATATTACCCATGCTGACTCTTATTGCGCGCCTGTAAAGAGGATCCGTGCACCCATGTGAAAACAATATGGCATCAATCCCAAGTGCAGCTGCGCTTCTTACAATTGCTCCCGCGTTAGTGGGGTTTGTCACATTTTCAAGGACAGCCACTCTTTTTGCCCCTTCACAAACCTCCCCTACGGAAGGAAGTACTCTTCTTTTCATGGCACATAAAACACCTCTTGTAAGGTGAAATCCCGTAATTGAAGTAAGAATCGCATCATCTGCAACATATACAGGGACATCAAAAGAAAGCTCATCCATCTTTTCCAAAAGACCGGTTGCTTCACCCTTCATCTGTCGGTCTTCCAACAATAACGATATTGGTTCATACCCTGCACCTAGAGCCCTTTCTATTACCTTTGGACTCTCTGCTATGAAAATCCCCGGCTCAGGCTCATTTATCCTATAGAGCTGAACCTCTGACTGCTCGTTATATATTGAAAGCTCCGGTGATTCAATACCGGTCACATTTGTTATATGTACCATTATCTCTTCTCCTGAATAATTTATAGGAAGAGTATACCATACGCTAAGTCCATATCTATCCGCCTTTCTCACAATAATTCTGTTTGTCTCTGTAAAAGATAATGATTTATAATAGTATTTAATTGTACACAAATAATTCAGGGAGGAGAATCACATGAACGAAATGATAACCAAGAGAAATGGTCTGCTTTCAAAAAAAATAATTGACGGGCTAAAATCCAGAAACATGAGTGGCTACTATGCGGGCTCCAAAGATGAAGCTCTTAAAATTGCTCTGGAGCTTATCCCAAAGGGAAGCAGCATAGCCATGGGTGGCGCCATGAGTGCTCACGAAATCGGCCTTGTAGATGCGCTTAAGACATCCGACTACAATTTTATAGACAGAGACGCTGCAGAGGATAAACGTGCTGCTATGCTTGCAACCTACGATGCGGATGTATTCTTATCAAGCGCCAACGCCATGACTGAAGATGGCATTCTTATCAACATTGACGGTAACTCCAACAGAGTATCCGCTATCGCTCAGGGCCCCAGGAAGGTTATTTTTATTGTCGGAATGAACAAGGTATGTCCTGATGTGGACAGCGCCATGAAAAGAGCAAGAAATGTAGCTGCTCCCATAAATGCCCAGCGCTTTGGTCTCTCAACACCCTGTGCTAAAACCGGTAGCTGCATGGATTGCAAATCGCCTGATACCATCTGCTGTCAGTTCCTCATGACCAGATTTTCAAGGCACGAAGGAAGAATTCATGTAATCCTTGTTAACGATTCTCTGGGCTTCTAAATAGAATTAATCTGAAAGTGCCTTCCTCATTATCTAAAGGAAGGCACTTTTTTATCATTCCGGTCTCTCCGGTCCGTTCTTTTTCATAAGCTGTTTAAGAAGTAGCGGTTGAAAAATAAATATCAGGAAAAATCCCACAACATAGCAAATAAACAGCGATTTCAGAAACATGGGCGCAAAAGGTATCTGCGCCATTCCGTCACTTTGCCTCATCGCCATATTATAAGCAAAAGCAACCATAACAAGTGTCATAACAGGAGTATAGATTGTGTTTGAAACAAGGCTCTCAAATACTCTGGTTCCAAAAGCCCCCCTCTGAAGTCTCATCCTGGCACACAGTATCGCAGTTACCTTACCTATGGGAATAATAAATCCTATTATAAGACTTATTATCGTGCTGAGTATAAAGCTGATAATAAATCCCGGTACCGTAAAGTGCCCCGATGAAAGGATTCCCACCAGAGAAAGGCAAAAGCTCATAAGTATGCCCATTCTGATTGCCATTTGACGTCCGATTTTTCGCATCTGTTCTTCCATGCTATTTCCCCTCTCTGAATAAAAAATGGATTAGTGATGTTCCTTATTGAATTTTTAAATTAAACAGCTCCGGATGTTCCTTAAAATGCATCATCATAGTTGCCGTAAGACTCAGATTTTTCGCTTCCTCTCCTATATCATTTCTCTCAACCCATTCAGCTCTTGCAAGCTCATTTTCATCCATGTTTATATCCGCATCGCCATCAAGCTCGCAAAAATATCCAAGAAGAAGATTTGAATCAAAGCCCCAGGGCTGACTTGCAAAGTATCTGATATTCTTAACCTTAACTCCTACTTCTTCATAGACTTCGCGTCTTACAGTATCCTCCGCAGTTTCTCCTATCTCACAAAATCCCGCTATAAGCGCATTTCCTTTATAAGGTCTTCCTGCGTACCTGGTCATCATTATTCTTGTCCCATCAGTTACGCCAACTATGACTGCAGGACATATCTTTGGATAGATTATATTCCCACAGTCCGGACACTTTAGCGCTCTCTCCGCATCATGGATAATAGTTTCTCTTCCGCATCTTCCGCAATACTTATTATCCCTGTACCACACATAAAGGTGATAGGCTGTCATTCCGGCAAAGCACAAATCTCCCGGCCTGGCACTTCTAAGTACCCTGATATCCTCATAATGAAACTGATGACATGCACTTTTATCATCTGATATCTCTGAAATATAGAATCCATATTCTTTTTTAGGTAAAAAGAATTTATCCTCATCAATTGAGAAAAGATAGATCAGCTCATGCTTATCAATTCCGATTTCTTCTACTCTCGGGCACCTTACGGCTCCATCTTCCCCTAAAACGCACAAAACTTCCCTTCCCCGAAACGAAAACACATAATCGCGGGGATTCGGAAGCTCTTTCTTATAAACATTATTAAAAACCTTCGGTGAAATATCCTGTATCATATATTGATTATACAGTATCTCTATTCTGATATGATAGCTTGTTTTTACTTAATTTTATCTTTATAATATCTTTTATACAATTTATTTAAGGAGGCATATCATGAAGGAAGTATACGAATTTTTGAAAAAATGTGGCACTTACTATCTGGCAACAGTTGATGGAGATCAGCCTAGAGTACGTCCCTTTGGAACCGTAGACATTTTCGAGGATAAGCTCTATATTCAGACAGGAAAAGTAAAGGATGTCTCCAAGCAGATTCAGAAAAATCCCAAGGTTGAAGTTTGTGGCTTCGCTGAAGGCAAATGGGTTCGCGTTGCTGGAGAACTGGTTCGCGATGACAGAGTAGAAGCTAAAAAGCACATGCTTGATGCGTATCCCTCACTTCAGGGCATGTATTCAGCAGAGGATGACAATACTGAGGTTCTCTATTTCAAGAATGCCACAGCTACCTTCTCATCATTTACAGAAGCACCCAAAGTTGTTACATTCTGATAAACATATTTCATTTGACTTATTTAGAAATGCCTCTCCGGCTATCGGAGAGGCATTTTGTGTAACGAATACAATTTTTCAGATCTACATTTCTTCCGTAACCTGGAAAATATAGAATTTCAGATAATAAGAAGCATCATTTGACCACAGAATAGGGTGATCAGCAGCCTGCTGCCTGAACTCTACCTGTCTTAACTGCTTGTGGGCACTGCGTGCAGCTTCCCTTATTGTCTTTGCAAAAAGCTCCTCATCCATGAAATGTGAGCACGAGCAGGTTGCAAGAAAACCTCCGTTTTTAACAAGCTTCATTCCACGTATATTTATTTCTCTATAGCCGGTAACTGCTTTCTTAATTGATGCTCTCGATTTTGTAAATGCAGGAGGATCCAATATTACAACATCATAATTCTCTCCCTGCTTTTCAAGGTCAGGCAGAAGATCAAACACATCCGCACATTTGAATTTAATGATATCCTCAAGGCCGTTCAGCTTCGCATTCTCTTCAGCCTGTAAGCAGCCTACATCAGAAGCATCTACCGCAAGCACAGACTTAGCTCCTGCCTTAGCACAGTTTAGACCAAATGATCCTGTATGAGTAAAGCAGTCCAGTACCTTCTTGCCCTTACACAGAGAAGCAATCGCTTTCCTGTTATTCTTCTGATCCAGGAAAAATCCTGTTTTCTGTCCATTTTCAACATCTACATAATACTTAACCCCGTTTTCCTCAATCAAAACCTTTGTGTCAAAAGGCTCTCCGATAAATCCCTTTATTCTCTGAAGGCCTTCCTGCTCACGCACCTTGGCATCGCTTCTTTCATATATCCCGCGAATCTTTACCCCATCCTCGGCAAGAACCTTTTTACATATATCAAGTATTCTGTCCTTCATGCGATCCGTACCCAGAGCAAGTGATTCTATTACAAGAATATCCGAAAACTTATCGATCGTAATTCCCGGAAGAAAATCCGCCTCACCGAAAATAAGTCTGCAGGAGATTGTCTCATACCCTGATTGCTCAGGGCACATTACTGCCTTTCTGTACTCCCATGCGTTGCGGATTCTTGTCTCCAATAATTCATCATTTACAGGATGCTCTTTTCTTCTGGACATCATCCTTATGCGAATCTTGGAGTTGGTATTTATAAACCCATATCCCATGAAATAATCATCATGATCATGAACCTCTACAATATCACCATTTTCAAAACTGCCTTCCACTCTGTTTATTTCATTATCAAAAACCCAGGCTCCGCCTGCCTTTATGATTCTGCCCTCGCCTTTTTTGAGTATTATCCTTGCATATTCACTCATACATAATTCCTTTCAAAAACAGCTATGCCTCTTAAGTTACTGTTTAAATAAATATATCTGTACCTAACATAATAGCATATACTTCACAATTTGATTAATTATGGGCATATCCATTAACCAGACTTTTGACAATCTTCTTTTTTAGTGATATCTTCTTTTAAAGTTGAATGATTATAGTAGGGCAGTTATATAACAGCCACGGTTCGGACATCCACAATCCTGCTTTCAGGTTGTGGTTTTTTATTTGAGAAAAAATAACATTTTATACACGAGGTAAACATGGAAAACGAATTATTTGAAAAAGCACCAATTCCCAAGGCATACATGAAAATGGCTCTTCCTGTTGTAATGGGAATGATCGTAACTCTTATCTACAATCTTGTGGATACATATTTCATTGCACTCACCGGAAATACAGACTTAATCGCAGGTATTTCATTGTGTGCACCCTTATTCACACTTCTCCTTGCTATAGGAGATATATTCGGAATAGGCGGAAGCTCTGTAATCTCAAGGCTTCTCGGCGCAGGAGAAATTGAGGATTCATCCAAAAAGAGTACTTTATGCTTTTACAGCGCAATCTTTGTTGGCATAGTATTCTCTGTCCTGATGCTTGTTTTCAAAAAGAACATCCTTTATGTTCTGGGTGCTACTGAACAGACCTACAACTACGCTTCACAGTATTACACCTGGCTCATTCTGGGATCTACCTTTATAATTTTTTCACTGGTTCCCTCCAACCTGTTAAGAACAGAGGGCGCTGCACTCACATCCATGATTGGTTCTGTTATCGGAACAATCGTAAACATTATTCTGGACCCTATTTTTATCTTCACCCTGGGCTTTGGTGCTGCCGGTGCTGCCATGGCAACCATAATAGGCTATATCACAACCTGCGGCTTCTTTGTGTATTTTATTGCCAAAAAAAGCAAGGTATTTTCTCTTGCTCCTTCCAATTTCAACATGAACATGTCCTCCCTCAACGAGATACTGCTTATTGGTCTTCCCTCCAGCATCACCAACCTTATGCAGACCATCGGAATAACAGTCACCAACCGCTATCTGCAGCCCTATGGTAACGACAATATCGCAGTAATGGGAATTGTTTTGAAAATAGTAAATATTGCTGTTCTTGTAATTGTAGGCCTCTCTTTTGGCGGTCAGCCACTTATCGGCTACAACTATGGTGCCCACAATATGAAAAGACTTAAAAGCACCATGCGTTTTGGCATAACCGTAACCGCCGGAACGGCTGCCTTTCTATTAGCTGTACTTTCTGTCCTGGCAAATCCCATCGTATCCGGATTCCTTAAGGATGAAAGCCTTGTTAACCTCGGTGTACATATGCTTCGCTTCCAGCTTTTAGGAATGCCGCTAATGGGCATCTGCCTCATTTTCATATGCACCTTCCAGTCCACCGGAAAAGGTGTCAGCGCATTTTTACTCTCTGCCTGCCGCCAGGGAATCGTTTACCTGCCCGTTATCATCATGCTCTCATCCCTTCTGAAAATGGAGGGAGTAATCATGTCACAGGCCATAGCAGACGTTATAACAACAGCTATCGCACTGTTTATTTTCAGAAAGGGACTTTATAAAGAAATAAAAAACTATCTGTAAATATGTAAAGCTATTGACAAAAGCCTTATATTTATTGTATCATCATGTGTGCTGCAAAAGTCTTCTTGCGACTTTTGCTTTACATATATCGGAATGTGGCTCAGTTTGGTAGAGCGCTGCGTTCGGGACGCAGAGGCCGCAGGTTCAAATCCTGTCATTCCGACTAATTTTAAAAGGAGCGCAACATCCCGAATGTTGCGCTCCTTTTTTATTACATCATTTTAAGTATTTCATCTCTTACGCCATCCATGCGTGAATCCACAAGGCCAAAATCCATTTCCTTGTAGCTCCAGGAAGCACGACCGATATTGTACTTGTTGAAGCAGGTTCCGATGGCTGTATACCATTTGAGGGCATCCTCAGGAGTGGCCTTTTCAATAACACCATATTCTCCGCAGTAAAGAGCTACGTTTCTCTCCTCTGCTACCCTTACAGCTTCCTCCATATACTGCTCGAAATACTCGATTCCAAGCTTCTTATCCGGATTATCTACCTTTAATTCCTCAGGTCTGTTACCAAGCTGTGCAAATGCATTCTCATCATACTGACGATAAGTGGAGTCGAATGCCATGCGGAATTCTGTATCCATAGTCTCAATCCATGCTGCACCCTGATGTGTAAAAATAAGGGGCTCATAGCAATGGAAGTTGTAAACTACATTTTCATCATAAGGAGCACACAGATCCTTTAAAGCAACAATACTGTTGTTATAATAGCCTCCGAGAAGAATCTTAATTGTCGGTGCATAGGCTCTGATTCGCTTTATGCACTCAGTAGAAATACGATTCCAGGCGTCACAGTACTCCTTCTTTGTAACTTCATTCAGGATCTCAAAAGCGACCCTGTTCTCATATTTTCCAAAACGCTTAGCGAACTGCTCCCACAGTTTGTAAAAACGTTCCTGGTATTTCTCATTCTCAAAGAATCCCGCTTCCTGCTCACCGCTGTCAAAGCTGTAACCGAAAGTTTTATGAAGATCAAGAACGGTATTAAGGCCATACTTTTCAGTCCAGTCAAGAGCCTTCTGTATGTATGCAAAACCCTCTTCCTTATATGTACCATCTGTATCTTCAACAAGATCATAATCGATGGGGATTCGTATATGATCGAGCCCCCATGATTTAATCTTTTCTATATCGCTCTCTTTAATAAAATTATCATAGCGTTCCTTGGTATGGTCACATTGTGACAACCATCCACCAAGATTTATTCCGTGTGAAAATCCCGGAAACTGCTTCATATTTTTTGTCCTCCTTAGCTGGTTGCAATGCTCAATTACTGCAGTCACTAATTCTAATACTCA
This sequence comes from Butyrivibrio sp. AC2005, assembly GCF_000424145.1. Classification (GTDB taxonomy): domain Bacteria; phylum Bacillota; class Clostridia; order Lachnospirales; family Lachnospiraceae; genus Butyrivibrio. The sequence continues at coordinate 32,469 of NZ_AUJI01000043.1, read as the reverse complement.
TGGTATAACCTTTTATACAAAAAACATGCTATTTTTATCAAAATGATGCGTATATCTGTCATTACATTATTATGAAAGCTTGAGATCGCCTTCCTTTATCCATCCCATTTTACGGAAAACTGCTCCAAATACAGTTGTAAGTACCGCGGGAAGAATAAAGCATATAAGCACAAGTCCTATCCAGTCAAATGCTGTAATTCCTGCCTTGGCACCCGTAGCAACATCATTAACCCATCCTGCGTAGACACCTATCTGACCTACAAGTCCGCAGGTTCCCATACCCGACGCAACTGCACTTGCAGGATCATTCATCTGAAGCTTAAAAATACAGGTTGCAACAGGACCGGTAATAGCACTTGTAAGTATAGGTGCAATCCAGATTTTAGGGTTCTTAACAATATTTCCCATCTGAAGCATGGAAGTTCCGATTCCCTGTGAAATAAGACCTCCCCACTTATTCTCCTTGAAGGACATAAATGCAAAACCAACCATCTGAGCACAGCATCCTGCTACCGCAGCTCCGCCTGCAAGACCTGTAAGCCCAAGAGCTGCACATATTGCAGCTGATGAAATCGGAAGGGTAAGTGCAATACCAACCACAACAGAAACAATAATTCCCATGAGGAATGGCTGCTGTTCGGTTGCCCACATTACTACTCCTCCTACTGAAGAAGCCGCTGTACCGATAGCCGGAGCTATAAGACTGGCAAGTCCTACTCCCACCAGAATTGTAACAATAGGAGTCACAAGAATATCTACCTTGGTCTCCTTTGATACAGCTTTTCCGCACTCAGCAGCTATTATAGCTATGAAAAGAACTGCAAGCGGTCCGCCTGCCCCTGCTCCGCCTGAAAGAGTTGTACTTCCAAGGGCATTAGCTGCATATCCGACTGTGGCAAGCGAAAACAATACAAGTGGTGGTGCCTGAAGTGCGTAGCCTATTGCTACTGCCATGGCTGCTCCGCTCATTGATGAAGCATACTTTCCAATCTCTGAAAGCCATGCGAGCCCCAACTGAGTACCGATTGTGTTCAGAATCGTTCCTATCAGGAGCGACGCAAACAATCCCTGCGCCATTGCGGACAGTGCTTCGATACCATATCTCTTGCCGGAGATTACGATATTCTTTCTTTTCAAAAATTCTTTCATTACTCCTCCTTGCCTCCTTATATCAGCCCCTTATAGGCTGTATACGTGAAGGACTTTAAAATTATTATTATTTATGCTTCAACGACAGCATTTACAAAAGCTTCAAGCTCCTGCTCATCTGTCTCATGAAGTGCACTCTTAATTGTGAGCATTGGCTCCACAATTTTCACGTTTTTAAGGCACTGAAGCTTCTCAGTCATAAGCTTTCCGGAAGCAGGTGCCCAGGTTCCGTTCTGTGCAAGCGCAAAAGTCCTGTTCTGAACCGTAAGTGCTATGCAATCAGATAGGAAATTCTCCATTGGCGTGTATATTCCATTGTTATATGTGGGACAAAACAGCACAATTTTACCGCAGCGCCATACCTCTGATGTAAGAACTGACACATGTGTCTGAGATACATCGTATACGCTTACGGATTTTCCGCTCTTTTCACGGATCATAGCTGCTGCCTTCTGTGCAGCGCTCTCTGTGTGACCGTACAGGCTTCCGTAAATGACCAGAATATCTTCATCCTCGGGAGTATATGTACTCCACTTCTGATATTTATCGATAAACCATGCGATGTTTTCTCTCCATACAGGACCATGGAGAGGGCAGATCATCCTGATATCAAGACCTGCTGCCTTCTTAAGCACTGCCTGAACCTGCATGCCATACTTGCCAACTATATTAGCATAATATCTTCTTGCATCATCAAGAAATTTTTTCTCAAAATCATATTCATCAGCAAAGATACCTGCATCAATAGCCCCGAAAGTACCAAATGCATCTGCGCTGAATAATGCGCCTGTAGCTGTATCAAATGTAAACATAGCTTCCGGCCAGTGTACCATAGGTGCCATTACAAAGCTGAGAGTATGCTTTCCAAGCTCTAAGGTATCACCTTCTGCTACCGTAATCTTTCTCTGTTCATTGAGCTCCGGGAAAAACTGTGAAAGAAAAGTAAAGGTCTTGGCATTTCCTACAAGTGTTATTTCCGGATACATAGCAACTACGGTCGCAATCTGAGAACAATGGTCCGGCTCCATGTGGTTTATCACAAGATAATCCGGCTTCTTTTCCCCAAGTACTCCTTTCAGATTCTCAAGATACTGATCGGATATAGAGATATCTGCTGTATCAAAGATAGCTGTTTTCTCATCGATAATTGCATAACTGTTATAAGAAACTCCATTCTCGATTGGGAAAATATTCTCAAATCTGGAAAGTCTTCTGTCGCTTCCTCCAATCCAATATGTATCCTCTGTAATCTTTTTGTAGTTGATCATGTTATACCTCCTATACCCTCATGGTTTTTTATTTTTTAAAAAGGGCGCCAATACAAAAATTGGCGCCCTTATAAAAATCAGTCTATCTCTATCTCTTCATCCTCAGGACTCTTCTCCTCTGTGGATTCATGATATTCCTTCTCAGTATTAACGCTCCAGATATTGCTTCTGTCACGTGTACCGCTAAGGATGTTTTTAACTGTTTCAAAAGAAGTACACATTGAGTGATCAATGTTATTATATCTGTGCTGACCATTTCTTCCAACACAGAAAAGATTGTCTATGCTGTTAAGATAATCAACCAGCTTGTCCATCTCATCATATGTATCAAAGTAAGCAGGGTATGCCTTCTTAACACGCTCTACGTGATAATCAAGCACTTCCTTCTCCTCATCAATAAGGTTGATCTTTACCATCTCCTTGATTGCCATCTTGGCAAACTCATCATCGGACATACTCCACATGGAATCACCCTCGTTACAGAAGTACTCAAGGCCCATCCATACAGTGTGGTCGATATCCTTAACAAGGTAAGGAGACCAGTTATTATAAATCTGGAAACGTCCCATTGATACATTGCGGTCATGTACATAAACCCAGTTATCCGGAACAATATTACCAATAGTCTTAACCTTAGTCTTATTCTCAAGATTAAGATGAGGAATAAGAACACCAAGTGTCATGTAATCTCTGTAAGGAAGACCTGCTGCAATTCTTGCAGGATCTGCGGGAACATCATTCATTCCTGCAACAAGATCCTTTATCGGCATTGAGCTGATAATATAGTCACCCTCGAGAGTAACACTCTTACCATCCTTCTCATAGGTAACGCCTGTAAGATGATCACCAGCCTTGTTGATCTTAACAACCCTGGCACCTGTGATAATCGTGCCACCTTTCTTCTCAATCTCGGAAGCTGTTACATCCCAAAGCTGTCCGGGACCAAGCTTGGGATAGCTGAACTCTTCAATAAGAGATGTTTCAACCTTTCCACCTGTCTTGCCACTCTTTTTCTTAAAAGCATTGGCAAGCACTGCCATGATCGAAACGCCCTTAACTCTCTGAGCTCCCCAGCTGGGATCTATCTCTGAGGGATGTCTTCCCCAAAGATTAGCAGTATAGTGTTCAAAGAACATGGAATAAAGCTTCTTACCAAAACGATTTACATAAAAATCTTCAAGTGAATTTTCCTTACGCTTAAAGATCATTGCCTTTATATATGAGAATCCGGCTACGATTGTTGTTCCGAGTCCCATATTTGTAAAGGTCTCAACCTTAAGTGTTATCGGATAATCAAAAAACTTACCGTTAAAGAAAATTCGTGAGATACGATTTCTCCTGAGCATTACTCTGTCCACCATCTCAGGATCAGGACCATCACTTGCCAGGGATGAAGAACGCTTCAGTACTATGTCATCATATGACGGCTTTCCCTGTCTGGGCAGCATCTTATCCCACCACTCGTTTACTTCGGGTACCTTGGAGAAGAATCTGTGTCCACCCATGTCCATTCTATTGCCGTGATATTCAACAGTTCTGGAAATACCACCGAATTTCTCTGTCTCCTCAAGGACAACAACTTCGATATCTTCAGATCTGTCCAATAACTCGTATGCTGCTGTAAGTCCCGCCGGACCTGCACCAATGATTACTGCTTTTTTCATTTTTTTACATTCTACTCCACTATCTTAATTTATTACGATCACAATAGTGTAATTTTATCATCTATACTAATTTATGTCGACTGCATATTTGTCTTTAAGGATATAATTGTTGTCTCCACAGCCTTCATGTCTATCGGTTTCGAGAGATGAGCGTTCATTCCGGATTCAATGGCCTTATGCACATCATCCGCATAAGCATTTGCAGTCATGGCAATTATCGGTATTGTTTTCGCTTCTTCTTTATCCAGTTTTCTTATTGCAGCTGCTGCCTGATATCCATTCATTACCGGCATATGAATATCCAGCAGGATCATATCATAGTAACCCGGTTCTGCCCTTTCAAACATTTCGACAACCTCCTGGCCGTTAGTTGCCCTCTCTACCTTTGCCCCCTCCATACTCATAAGCTCACAAAGTATATCCGCATTGATATCGTTATCCTCAGCCGCAAGGAAACGCATACCCTCAAGTATTTTTTTATTTTTATCACTATTTATACTGGTTCTGTTTAATATATCTTCCATTAGCTGCTGGAACGTAGACAGGAAAAAAGGTGTCTGCAGAAAATCATATATTCCCGCATCTCTTGCTTCCTCCGCAATTTCTTCCCAGTCATCTGTCAGCAAAATAATAATCGGTTTAGGCATAAGGGATTTATTCTTGATAAATCGTGCAAGTTCAAAACAGCTTATGCTCCTTATCTGCATTCCGAGAATTATGACCTCGAACCCTCTGTTATCGGCATCTCCTGCCTCAATCAGTCTTATTGCCCTGTAACCGCTTGTGCAGAAAAATACCTCAACATTAGTATCTTTCACAGCTGTTTGAATCTTTTCACATTCCGCCATATCATCATCGATTATAAGCATTCTGTGAATTCCATGATTCTGCCAGAAATCTCCCTGGTCCTGCTTTATCCCCTGGAGTCTTATTGTTACATAAAATGTCGAGCCCTTTCCTTCCTCAGATTCCACTGATATAGTTCCGCCCATCATTTGCACAAGATTTTTAGCAATTGCCATTCCGAGTCCTGTTCCCTGAATCCCGGCGGTTTCAGCTCTCTCTTCCCTTGAAAAGGCATCAAACATTCTTTGCTGGAATTCCCTGCTCATTCCTATTCCGTTATCCTTCACAGTAAAACGAACATCCCAGAAATCCCCGCTATCTTTTCTAACCTCGTCTACTGTAAAGTCTACTTTACCTCCGTTAGGCGTATATTTAACTGCATTTCCCAGAATATTTACAAGAACCTCATTTATTCTCTTTTTATCACCAACAAACATATCCTGCTGCATTCCGCCGGAATGTACCTGATAATCAATCTGCTTCGCCTTTGCCTGAAAAGCGACAACGGAATTAACCTCTTCCAGCAAAAGTCCAAGCGCAAACTCCTCATGATTAATTTCTGCCTTTCCGCTCTCTATTTTACTCATGTCCAGTACATCATTGAGAAGAGAGAGTAGATTTTGACATGCAAGTCCGATCTTATGGGTATAGTCCCTTACCTTCTGCGGATTATCCGAGTTCTTGGCTATAAGGAGATTGAAGTTTGTTATTGCATTCATAGGAGTACGGAAATCATGGGACATATTTGCCAAAAAATTGGTTTTAGCTGCATTTGCTGCATTTGCAACCTCTATCATCTCCTGCATCTGCCTTCTCTGTCTTACTTCTTCTGTAATGTCCCCCCACACAAGCAAAAATCTGTCACTCTGATCCATATCGGTATGACTTATGCTTCCCCTGAAAAACCTGGATTCACCTGTTTTAGGATTCTTTACTTCAAGAGTTTCGGCTTCCATCTTTCCACCTACTGGCAGCTTTTTGACCATATCTTCCTTTTGTGGATTAATATCTTCCACAGTGACTCCCAGCTGTATCAGATTTCTGACATCTTCCAGGATACTCTCTCTTGACACTCCAAGAATTTCCTCAGCATTTTCCGTCAAAAACTCAACCTTAAAGTCTTTTGCTGAGAATATGGCTGCAACCATCTGTTTCTGATTAACCACATAGTCAAAAAACCATTCCTTGCAGCGAACCTGATTGTCCAAAGAACACTCATTATTTTCTCTCATAACTATTCTTGCCCCCTGGATTTAAGCGCCCTTACGGTGCTCTCAAACAGTTTTATATCTATAGGCTTAGGCAAATGTGCATCCATACCGGATTCACTTGTCTTTTCTATATCATCTCTGAATGCATTTGCGCTCATCGCAATAATTGGTATGTTTTTTGCATCCTCCCTGCCATCTTCCGCGAGCTTCCTTATGGTTCTGGCCGCTTCATAGCCGTTCATCTTCGGCATCTGAATATCCATAAGTATCATGTCATAATAGCCCTTTGGTTTTTCTTTGAATTCTGCTATAGCCTTTTCCCCGTCCTCTGCTACCTCGACAAGCTCTGCCCCCTTAAGTTTTAATATTTCTACAAGTATCTCAGCATTAAGTTCGTTGTCCTCAGCTGCAAGAAAACGCATTCCCTGAAAAGCATTCTCTTCCTTCGGTTTTTCTTTTTCCGGATTTCCTGACTCAAGGACTTCCTCCAGTTCCTCCATCTCTTCAAGCTCTGTCTTTTCCGCTATATCAAAACCGAGGCGTACGGTAAACAACGTACCGACATTCACATCACTTTTTACCTCTATGGTTCCTCCAAGCATATCTATTGTTTTTTTGACAACCGTTAGTCCCAGTCCTGTACCCTGCTCTTTGCTTGAAGCTTTTCTTTGTTCCCTCTTAAAAGGTTCATATATCTGATCCATGAAGGCTTCACTTATCCCTATGCCATTGTCCCGGACTTCAAACCGTAGCTGTACTCTATTCTCCGGCTCTTTACTTTCAGTATATACATTCAATGATATCTCACCTTTTTCATCCGAAAAAGAAACTGCATTCTGCAACAGATTTTTAAGTATTGTCTCTATTCTCTGAGAATCTCCAAGCAGGGCATCCTCTGTTACATCATTTTTATTTATAACAAATTTCTGATGCTTATCTTCTGCTAAAGGTGTTATTTCATCACTCACCTTCCTTAACAGATCATCCAATGAAAACCTTTCATTTTTTATTTCCTCCCCACCTTCCTCCATCTTGCTAAGGTCAAGGATACAATTTATCATATCCAGCATGTTTCTGTGAGCATACTCAGCTTTTTCGCCATATTCTATAACCTTATCCGGGTTATCGGCATTTTCCTTCATAAGAGTGATATAACCTGCCATGGCATTCATTGGTGTCCGGAAATCATGTGACATATTTGCAAGGAATCTTGTCTTGGTCTCATTCGCCGAATTAGCAACCTCCAGCATTGCCTGCATTGAGCTGTATCTCAAAATCATGATGACTATTACCATGATGATTGAAAATGCCACAATGAGAAGTATGGTATTTATGTTCTTAACATGCGCTATGCTCTTATCAACTCCGCTTGCAGGTGTAAGGCACACCAGCATACTGTCCTGCATTTCACATGGCATGAATGTAATATAGTAATCCGTCCCCTCGATAGTCATCACGATTACTCCGGTCATTCTCTCCGCAATTTCTATCTCAAAGGTTTCGCCAAGCGAATCGTACAGTACCTCACCATTTTCTTTTATATACTCAACAATATTTTCTTTTTCTTCAGATATCTTTACTGATGAAATAATCAGATTCCCTTTTTCATCAACCAGATAGTTCTGAGATCCCTCCATATCACTTCTTCGTATGGTAATTCTATTCTTCATCTGCATGGAATCAATCCCAAGTCCTATTGCGCAATAATGGAAATCCTTATATTTACCTGGTTTTACACTGAGCACAAAAATATCAAGCCTGTTACCACCGGATCTCATCATGTGTGTAACCTGCCTTGTACCTACTTTTTTAAGCTTTTCTGTAAATTCTTCGCCCACCTCGAGCTTTCCCGTATTTCCCTCAATCTCAAGAAAAGCTCCGCTTTCATCAATCAGATACGCTTGTTCAACATCCCATATTCTTTTTTCAGTGGAAATATAATTTTTCAGATCGTATATTCCGGAAGATTTTTCATGTTCAAGATGATACGACCAGCTTCGAAGCAGCTTGTAATACCTCGTAAATCTGGTCGAAATCACAGACTCCAGCTGAGAAAAATAAGTTGTCAGCTGAACTGCCCGATCGCTATATATAAATCTGCCCTGAATGGTGTTTACCGCAAAAATCAGGACAACAAAAAGCAGAGCAATGGTTACAGGCATTGTCCACTTTGACTTCATTTTCTCACCACGCATATTAACCCCTCATGAAAACTGCGTTTGTGAAATACTATCTAAGCTCGTACATTCTATCTCCCATAAAATATTCGCCGCATTTTCTAAGCTCAGAAAGCACCAGATTATAGCTTTTCAGATTGTCCATCCAGGTATCAATACTGATTCCTCTTGTAACTACAGGACAAACCGTTATCTTAGTATCCTTAAGCTCCGACTGGAATGTCATGAGTGCACGTCTGGCATGAAAAGCCTGACAGCACAATATTATATGTTTCACATTTTTTAATTCGTCTTCGATTATTTTCCTCGAAAACTTTGCATTCTCAAAAGTATTTGTAGATTCTGTCTCCTGAATGATCACATTATCATCGACTCCCTGCATAACCATAAGCCTGGTAAGATATTCAGCCTCTGTAGCACAACCAAGGCTATCCCCACTGCTCGCAGAAAATCTGTTAAACTCATCCTCAAGAGATTCGTAATTCATATAATATTTGCCGGATACAAGAATCTTTGGTGCATATCCTTCCTTCCATAAATATGCACCATGCTCCGCAAGCTCCTTCATCGGAGCTCCGGGTATAAGTATAAGATCAGCCTTCACAGGCTTCTCGTCAAGGAAAATGAATTTCCCTATCTCTTCAAAAGACACAATATTTGCCGGTTTCATCGAATCATTACCTTTTTGATCTCAGCTATATAATAATAGTGATAATCTCCTTTTGCATAATAGTCTGCTATCAGTCTTCCATTGACGAAGTTCTCCTCCTTCATGAGCTGTTTATAAAGGACCTTGCAAAGAATTATATTATCTGCTTCGTCTATAAACGGAATTCCATCGTCAAAATTGAGATTCAGCTTTGCATTTTTTATCTTATCCTCATCTCTGCCTGATACAGATCCAAGATACTTTTTTACACCCTTATACTGGTCATGGTGTAAGAATGATAAGGAAAATTTCTTCTGGGCATCAATAAATTCCTTTGTGTATCTGCTTTCACGCACATACACAATGGCACATGTCTTATCCCAGACATGTGTTATTCCACCCCAGGACACAGTCATGGTATTAGCTTTTTCTTCATTTCCGGCTGTCAGAAGTGCCCATGAATCACCACCAAAACGGAAAGCACCTTCCAATATCTCATCCAGGTCAACGGGTTGGAATACATGAAGTCCCATAATAAATCCTCCTTAAAAGTCTCTTAGTTTATCATCCTCTGTAAGCTCAGTGTTCTCAATTTTCAAAATAGTTATGTCATAACTGTAGTCGCTGTTTACTTCAATAGTAAGTTTATCTCCTGCTTTATGTCCCATAAGCTGTTTTCCAAGAGGAGATTCTATGCTTATAAGTCCTTTCAGAGCGTTACCCCTCATGGTAGTTACTATTTTGTAAGTGGCCTCCGAACCATCATCCTCCATTCTCACAGTGACCGTTTTATTCATTCCCACCTCATCCTCTGCGCTGGAGTCATCCACTATCTCTGCAGTTTTAATCATTCTCTCAAGGAATCTTATTCTGCTCTCATTCTGATTTTTAGCCTTCTTTGCAGCGTAGTATTCAAAGTTCTCACTTAAATCTCCCTGAGCTCTCGCTTCCTTAACATCCTCAAGAAGCTCCTTTCTGACAACGGCCTTGCGATGTTCAATTTCCGCTTCCATGTCCTCAATATCTTTTTTTGTAAGCTGGTTGTGCATTTGTTATGTCCTTCCTTTCCCCTCGCCCTATACTTCTCCCTAAGGTGAAAGCATAGGATGATACACTAATTCTACACGATATATTGGAAAAATAGTATTAAGAAACAGTAAAATATCAAGTCTCTATAAATAAAAAAGCTGCCACAGGAAGTCCCATGGCAGCTCCAAATTCTATATAATCGCTTTTATCAAGCCTTTCCGTCAGAACCAAGAACGTTGATAACCTTGTCGTGAACGATTTCCTTAACGTAAGCACGTCCATCACCAAGATACTGACGAGGATCAAAGTGCTCAGGATGCTCAGCGAAGTGCTGACGGATACCTGCTGTCATACCAAGACGAAGATCAGAGTCGATGTTGATCTTGCAGACTGCACTCTTAGCTGCTGCTCTAAGCTGCTCATCCGGAATACCGATAGCATCCTTCATAGCGCCGCCGTTCTCATTGATGATTCCTACGAACTTCTGAGGAACTGCTGAAGATCCGTGAAGAACGATCGGGAATCCGGGAAGTCTTCTAACTACTTCCTCAAGGATGTCAAGACGAAGCTTAGGATCCTGGCCAGGCTTAAACTTGAATGCACCATGGCTTGTTCCAATAGCGATAGCCAGTGAATCAACGCCTGTACGCTTCATGAAGTCCTCAACCTGATCGGGATTTGTGTACTGAGCTGCGTCATCAGCAACGTTTACATCATCCTCAACACCTGAAAGAGTACCAAGCTCAGCCTCTACAACTGCACCCTTTGAGTGAGCGTAATCAGCAACCTTCTTGGAGAGCTCGATGTTCTCTTCATAAGGCTTGGAAGAAGCATCGATCATAACAGATGTGAATCCGTTGTCGATACACTCCTTACAAATTTCAAAGCTTGCACCATGATCAAGGTGAAGAGCGATCGGAATAGATGTAGCTTCTGTAGCTGCCTTAACCATGTTTACAAGGTAAGGAAACTGTGCATACTTGATAGCGCCCTGTGAGCACTGAAGAATAACGGGGGACTTGAGCTCGTCACAAGCCTCTGTGATAGCCTGAATGAACTCCATGTTGTTGATATTGAATGCACCAACAGCATATCCACCATCGTATGCTTTTTTGAACATATCAGTCGTTGTAACTAATGGCATAATTTTTACCACCTTTCGTAAATATTGTTAACAAAACACTAGGAATATTATATCTCAATTAGTTAGCTTAGCACAATCCTTATTTGCTATGAAAACTGCTTTTTATCGCTTGATTTATGGTAGAATATAGCCTAGAATGCCTGTTTTATATTATTATCAGCCAAAGACGGGCAAAATCACTTATACCCGGAGGAAGAAAAAGTGCGTAAAAAGCTTTTCATCGCAGTTAGAGATATTCTTTTTCTTATCTTACTGCTTTGCTGTATCATTGCCGCATCTCTGCTCGTTGAGCGAAAATCCAGTTTCAATAAAAATGAAATGTTTTTCAAGGAGGCGAAGAAGAATCACATAGATGCCCTTATTTTAGGATCCTCTCACGTAATAAATGGTATCAACCCACTTCAGTTATACGAAGAATATGGCTATACCTCTTACAATCTTGGTGGCTATGGAAGCGTACTTCTTTCAAGCTACTGGCAGCTCATGCTTGCACTTGATCACTGCACCCCAAAGCTTGTTATCATCGATTCCTACATGCTTGAAAACGATGTCAGATACATCGATGATCCAAATGCCAATGTCAGCAGTGACGAGCTTCATCTTAATATAGACAGATTTCCTCTTAGCAGAATGAAATATCATGCCATAAATGATATGTTTGAAAATCAGGATAAGAAATATGCCTATTGGTTTGATTTCATCGTTTATCACGACAGATGGAAGGAACTTGATTCTGCTGATTTTAATCGCTTCACAAAGGACGCTGACATAAACCGCATGATGGGTGCTGTTATGGACTATGAAATCCACTCTGCAGAGTATGAATACGTGGATTACCAGGCAGGAACCCTCGAACAGGAAACAGTGGGAACCCACTACCTCAGAATGATTCTTAACACCTGCAGGGATCGCGGCATACAGGCTGTTGTTGTCACTGTCCCGTTTCTTGCTATGGCAGAGAATCAGGCTGCTGCCCACACAGCCGATCAGATCGCCGCGGAATATGGTTTTCCCTCATTAAACATGCTGGAGGTTCCCGGAATTATTGATATAAACGCTGATATGGCAGATCCGGGACATTTAAATGTATTAGGATGCCAAAAGGTTACATCCTATCTTGGCAGCTATTTATCCCAGACCTGTCCCCTTCCCGATCACAGGGAAGATCCTTCCTATGAAGAGTGGAATAAATGCCTTGATGAATACCATTCAGAGCTTGCATCCATGACTGAAGGAAATGAGGATTTATACACACAGCTGATGATGTATTCCCTATCAGGCTCTGAAAAAACCTTTGTAGTTTCGATTCGAGGCGACTCTGCTGTCTATGCAGATCCGACTCTTATAAGACAGTTACGATCCCTTGGAGCAGGCGAAGCCCTTGACATGGCTGTCTCTGAAAAGTGCTCCTATCTGCTGGTGTCAGACCATGGAAATATCTCTGAATTTGCAGGAGATGGCGAGGACGTTTATATAGAAACAGCAGAAGGCTCTCTTACCTATACACCTGCAAGTGCTATTTACAGAGTTCTTGCCTTAAATGGTGATACCGAGAACAATTTCCTCTACTCAGATGACCATGCTTACGCCGATGTGCAGCTACTTGGCTTCTCAGGAGGAAATCTTTCATCCCACCAGTACTACACCTGTGATCACTTCACTTATGACTATGATGAAAACTAATTATTTCGGAGGCTGACATGCAGTTCGTTTCATTAAGCTTTTTGCTGTTTTTACTGATAACAATTTCAATATATTTTATTGTTCCCAAAAAATTCAGGTACCTCTGGCTCCTTATCGCAAGCTGGGGCTTTTATTACAAGCTGAGCGGCAATCTTCTTTTGATGCTGTTAGCCGTAACTGTAATCTCTTATATTTCCGGATTACTTTCCGGATCATCTGCAAAAACTACATCCGAAGGAAAAAGAAAGGGAGCCCTTATTACAGGAATAGTTCTCCTTGTTCTTAATCTTGGCTATTTTAAGTACACAGGTTTTTTACTTGAGATAGTAAAAAGCATTCAGTCCGCCTTGGGACTTGAAGGTTTGGGCGAAATCGCTGAAATAATCCTTCCTGTGGGAATATCCTTCTATACCTTCCAGGCAATCGGCTATATCATCGACTGCTACAGAGGAACAATTGCACCCGAGAAAAACTTTTTCAGGCTTTCCCTGTTCATTTCCTTTTTCCCTCAGATTACATCGGGTCCCATAGAGAGAGCAGGCAATATGCTCCCTCAGTTCAAGAATCTCGCTGATTTTTCTCATGACAACATGAGGGATGGCCTTCTGCTAATGATGTGGGGATATTTCCAGAAGATTATCATCGCTGACAGACTCGCGGTACTTGTGAATACGGTTTACTCCTCCTATAAGGATTACCCCGGTACTGTCCTGTTTTTAGCAACTGTTTTTTATTCTCTTGAGATATACCTTGATTTTGCAGGCTATTCCAATATCGCTATAGGCTCAGCCAAAATTATGGGAATTGATATAATGAAAAACTTTGAGCAGCCATATCTTTCGGAATCAGTCGCTGAATTCTGGAGAAGATGGCATATCTCCCTATCATCCTGGCTGAGAGATTACTTATATATTCCACTTGGAGGAAACAGAAAGGGATATGTAAGAAAACTGATCAATATCTGCATCGTCTTTGCCATAAGCGGTTTGTGGCACGGTGCCGCCTGGACCTTTGTTTTTTGGGGATTTCTCCACGGACTTTATCAGGTAGCAGGTATTTTATTAAAACCGGCACGTGAAAAGCTCCTGCATGCACTTAATGCAGATTCAAACAGCTTTTCCCTTAAGCTGATAAGAATAATAATAACCTTCCTGCTTGTAAATATAGGCTGGATATTCTTTAAGGCACCTGACTTTAAGGTCTCCATGTATATGCTGAAAAACATGTGGACTATAACTCCCTGGGTTTTATTTGACAAAACCCTCTTTAATCTGGGACTTCCGGAAGCTGATGTCAGACTCCTGATACCCGCACTGATAGTCCTTACAATCGTTGACATCCTGAATTATAAGGGCATATCTGTACGGAAAAAAATAACGAAGCGTGCACTGTGCCTCCGCTGGATCACATACATCCTTGCAGTTTTGTTTATCTTAATCTGCGGTGTATGGGGTCCCGGCTACAATGCCGCTTCGTTCATCTACTCAAGCTTTTGATTTTTTTACAATAAGTCTTATTATCACGCCTAAAGCAAAAACTAATGATACAATCTCTGCCACTCTCCAGTAAAGAGGCTCACGGAACCTGATTCTTATTACAGAGTCGGTTCCTGCCGGCAGAGTCACTCTAAGCTTATTATTATCTCCTGAGGACATCTTATAACTCGTTTCTCCATCCGTTCCGTAATAATACGGATAAGAAAGGATCGGCAGATCAGCATAGCCCTCTTCTCCTGTATTGTTGCTAAGTCTAAGCGAATATTCTCCGCCATTTCTCATTTCATCAGAATACGTTATCTCTTCTGCAGATGGAAGAACCGATGCGTACTGCAATCTTTCCGTATCTGTTCCAACGAGCATATACTGCCTGTCATCGTCAAAGGAGGTAAGCTCATCCACTGTCTTAACTGATACTATGTTTGTCTGTTTCTCAAGAAAAGCATTCACATATGATCCGCTCTGCCAAAGACTTAAGACTACAAGTATTACACCCAGTAAATAAGCAGGCTTCTTTCTCTGAAGCAGTGCAAAAAATGTACATATCAAAACAGTGGCTGCAGTGAGATATCTTGCCGGGTACTGTATGCTTCCGAGAAGCTTGAATACGAACCTGGCCTTTTCAAACAGAAAATCATAGGGAAAATAGCAGGTACTTAAAATGAGTGCAAAAACGCTAAGCACCAGTATTATTATTTCCGTCACATGCTTTCCAATCTCTTTTCCTCTGGAAATCAGAAGCACAATTCCTACTACCACAATAGCAATAAGCGAAAGTCCCGGTGACTGCGGAAGCTCCTCCACGGGCTCAGCACCAAGTTCCTTAATGGGTGCCAGCACATCATAAAAGGCTCCAAACAACTGTCTCCAGGTAATTCCAAAGGTTTGTATCGGAGTACTCTCTCCTGAATTTATCAGCATAGGTGCATTTTTATAATAATCAATGAGCGGAACAAGCTGCCCCAGGTTAAGAAGGAGCGCCCCTCCTGCTGCTGCCATAAGTGTCTTCCACTTACCCTTTGTAAGCATATTTCTTGCATCTGCAATCACGAAGATTACCACGAAGAGAACGGCCATTACCACACTAAGAAGATGTGTCATGAATAGTCCTGTCATTCCGGCTGCAAGCTCTATCGCACCACGCTTTTCATTATCACCTCTGTGTATTCTTGCAAGCCCAAGTACAATCAGCGGAAGAAATGCAAAGGCACTATACTCACCTACTGCTTCTCTTGAAAGCATATCCGTAAGTCTCCAAAATGAGAAGAAATACAGGATCATACAGATTATTCCGGTAATTCTGTTTTCCGAAAGATATTTAAAACAAAAATAGGCCGTAAGAGCTGTTAATATTTGAATAAGTATCAGATAGCACTTATATGCAAGCCAAAGAGGCATACCGCAAATATGAAGAATCGCCGGTATATATAAAAGTGCATCACCGTACATCACACCTACCGGATAGCCATAATTGTTGAACCAGAAGTGCTGCATCTTTACAGGAAATTCACCTGCCTTAAGCCCCTCTGCAATTCCGGCTATTCTCCTCAAATGAAAAGGAAGATCATGGCCAAAGGGAATCCCCTCCTTTTTTTCTTCAGCTTTTTCCAGTGCTTCATAATCCACTGGCTCCCCGCTATATACAAGAGAAGCTCCGTCCAGTTCAATTACCTGATTACATCCTATTTCCTGCAGTCTCCCGATCGCCTCAGGATTTCCCGCAAATACCAGATACACGTAATCAGGACTCAGTTCCTCAGGTGTATAGAATAAATACCTGGCATAAAAGGATGTATCTCCCATGTTGAATTCATAAGGTGAGAGCTTAGTCCCAAGCAAGTAATAGATATAGGGCGGAATGTAGGGCTGATTGTCATGAATTACTACCACCTGCTTATCAGCAAATGCTTCTTCCTCTTCCAGCACCCTTATAGGTTCATCAATAGGCTTCTGGAAAAGATAAAGATCATCCGAATATGTTCCCAGGTATTTTGTAAAAAACGCCGCTGAAAATGCTATAAATACACATCCCAGTACTGCAGATACCGCAAGATATAATTTCTTATTCTTTGCAAATAATCCTATGAAAAGGTCTGCTCCAAAGGCTCCGAAAAATGCCACAGTAAAGAAGATTCCGTTCATCTTATTTACATTTGGTCCATCTCCTCCAAGCATTGACCCGATAAGGAGCTCTGCAAGGAACCACAGGGCAGGAACTGCCTCCGGTGCAAACTCCTTTTTCCCAAAGCCTTTAAATGAACATATCAGCGTCCGTACAAATCCGGCTGCAATAAACGGTATCAAAATGTAATACATGGTTCCAAAGGAAGGCATGCTGTTGTAGTTAAGACTGTCAAAAAGGAAAATGCTTTTCAATGCATTTAGAAGCCCCTGAATCGAGGGCACACCTATTTCCCCTCCTCGGTAGAAGGTAAGCGCAGGCATTGTAATGATGCCAAATACTATGGATTCACTTCCTGTAATATTTACATACTGTGTCACTAAAAGCGGAAGTGCAAGAATAGCGAGCGGAACAGCAAAACAAACAACTCTTAGTGCGTTCAGCTTCCTCTTAATGAGAAGCACAATAAAGAATACAAGTAAAAAGAGTGGCATTATCGCATAGCAGATAGCATATGTATAAAGCGAAACTCCTGCCATCAGTCCCCCAAGAGCATAGTCTGCCTTCTTACCTGAATCTACTGCCCGAAGAAGCAAAAATAAGAACAGTGTAGTCATTCCAAGCATGAGGTTACAGTCAAGACCAAACCTCGCACTCATGACAAATACCGGACACCCCGTGAAAAGAAGAGGATAAATATATGCAGCCGCAGAATCCTCGCCACATATTCTCTGTACTATCTTCTCCCCTGCAAACAAAGTTATGATAGATGATATAACTCCGGGAAGTCTTATTGCCAGGACGCCGAGTCCCATGAATTTCACAAAGACAGCAGCCATATAAGCATATAGCGCACTCTGTCCTCCACCATAGTTTATCAGGTAAACAGGGAAGGATAATAAATTCCTGTCGACTCCGTAATTTGCAAGACAATATGCATCATAGGCCATTCCTGCCTCATCTACATGCAATCCTGCAGGAGAACTCTTAAGAAATATCAGTCTCGATAATATAGCTATAATATATACAGTCGCAAAATAAATTGTTTTTTTATCCAAGCTCTTCTTAGCGCTCACTTCGTTTTCTCTCCATCTTACATATTATTACAAGAGAGGCGATACCCAGAACAAAAAGCACGAGTCCCAAAGTAAGTCCCGGTGTATGATACTTAAGTACTATATTGTGCGTCCCCTCTCCTATAGGTGTCCCAAGGAACATTATATTTGCTTTTTCAGGCGTTCTCTTCTCGTTATCCACATAGATAGTCCAGCCCTTATCATATGGAATATTCAGCACAAGATATGAGTCTTCCCCGGCAGTTATTGTTCCGGTTATCTCGTTTGTCATAAGTGACCTGGGATTTCTGTGAAGTTCATTATCCGCTATAGTTTCTGCCGCAAATACAGGAGCTTTTTCCGCATAACTCTGCATAGGCTGACAGATAACCGCAAGCGTGTCAAAGCTGTATCTTCCCTTTTGAGGAAAAGTGATGGTAATACTGCTTCTTGCTTCATCGCTATAGCACAGGTTTACAAGGTAGTTATGCCATCCGCTGTAAAACTGGCTGTACGGGGTCTTATAGGCGATAGTCTTTGTAACAGCCCTGTTTTCAGGTGTGCTTGTGCTCACCGTAATATTTGCAGCATCATCCTTTATATCACAGTTTAAATTTTCAAAATACAGGTATGTCTCAGAACCGGGAAGTCCTTCAAAGGAAATGGTGCACTCTGCATTATCCTTTTTTACTACAAAAACATTATCCTTAAGCTTTACCCCATGCTTGTCTGTTATCTCATACGGAACTGAAACATCTGTAAATATGCCTTCATCGGTTGTATCCAGCTCAGAGATTTCACAGGAAGCATCTTTGTTTACCTTTTCCCTGACAGCTCCAAAAAGCATGGCCTGCTGCCTCTTTGCAGGGTCAAGTGTATCATAAGCCTCCCTTGTCATAGTCTGTCTGTACGTATATCCAAGGGCAGGGGCATTGCCATTAGCATAAATTCCAAAATTATACCACTCTGAAAAAGGAGCATAGCCATAGGGGATATATCTTTGCTCCTCCTCGTTATTATATCTAAGCGTATAGTACTTAACTCCTGCAAGCTGCATCGGTATAGCACGATCATCAAGTCCGAAAAATGAGAAATTTGACATCTCATTTATGGCAAGAGATTCCATATAATCTGAAACTGCTCCGTTTGCAAGACTCCAGTAAAACTGGGTTGATGGAATTCCATAGGGCAAAGAAGCGTTCCATGTAAGACTTCTGCCTGAATAACTGTAATAATTATCGTATCCCTCCGGCACAGTTTCAGATAACGCTCTAAGCTCTGTACTCATAACAAGCTCATCATATTCTTCCGGCGACATGCTATCGACATATCCGCTTGGAAGATTTCCTGCTTCCGGGGCATTGGCTGTATATCCGTTAAAAACTATGCCCAGAAGTACCAGAATCAATAAACTACTTCTCCTTACAATCTCAGGAAGCTTTACAGCAAAAAGGATAACAAACATTACTGCAAGCAGAATAAGCTGAGGGGTAATCCCTATTGCCTTTTCTCCAAAAAGCATAAGAACAGCAACATATACTGCACTTATAATCGCTGCTGTAAAGATATTCTTTAAATCTAAAAGGACGCTCTCCTGCGTAAAATATGTAATTAGATACGAAAGCAGCAGGCAATATGCAAAGCTCCACCTGTTTATTGTGTAGGAAAATCCTGTCATCACATATCCTGCAGCAGGTATGATCAGCATCGCAGTCATAACAACGGCAATTATCCTATACCTTACCACCTCATTTTTTCTTTCCTCATCCGATTTAAGGAAAAGAAGTGCAAGAGCCGGAAGTGCAATAAAGGTAAGACTTATTACCGTATCATATCTTGGGAAGTATTTATATGAAATCAGACTGACAAGCAGTTCCTTATAGTAATCCAGTGAATAAACAACCGGTACCGCATGAGATCCAAGACCTGCTCTGGGATTTGATAAAAATGCCAGTATAACAGGAAGAAGAATCGGCATAGCTAAAAGGGTTCCAATCACTCCAAGGCCAAAGAGCCTTCCTATACAGATGATTCCTTCTTTAGTATCTTTGAATATCTTATTTGTCAGCAGATAAATGATGGTGTATGCCACAATCATAATAACCAGCATGTAGAAGAAATAGAAATTACTAACTGCTGAAAAAGCTACTGCCATAATAAATGTCAGGGATTTTTTTTCGTGAATATATTTCTGAACTCCGATGATAAGAAGCGGTAAACATATCATAGGCTGCACAAACTGTGGATTCCACATACCTATAAATAAAACTATTCCGCAAAATGCATAGGATATTGCTCCCGTCAGACGGGAAATAACAGAAAATCTCTCCTCTCTTCCTGCAAGTGCAAGGAAGGATACTCCTGCCAGATATGGACGAATGAATATCAGAAACTGAAAATAATAATATACATATTTTGATGGTAACAATCCTACAGGAAGATTTAGCGGATCTCCCACTGCATAATACTGCATGGACGTGAGAAAATCCGCACCATATCCTATTCCGAAATCATAGCTCTGCAGGGAAAGCTTATGCTCGGTGAACAGTCTGTAAAAAATACCCCGTAAAAAACGACCATATTTTGCCAGTGCATTAATATGCTGCTTAAAAGCATCAGAACTGTTAATAAGCGATTTCCCACTCTTAAAGAACCATCCCCATACAAAGACGGAGATCAAAATGTAGATAACAGTAAAGCATATAAATGTTCTTCGCTTAGATCCGGCAGATGAAGATTTCATTATTATCAACCTCAATATTTTTAATTTATTTTACATACGGAAGAAGTTGGTAGACCAGAATGCTTCCTCGTTCACAGCTGTTATTCTGTTGTATTGCAATACAACAGCAGAGTCACTGCCATATGCCCTGACAAGCCTACCGTTTTTTACGTTGTAGCTTAAGGGATCTGTAGTAAAGCCTTTATTATTGCTCTCAAGTACTCTGATCAGTCTGGCTTCCTCAGGTATTCCAAGCGGTGCAAGACTGATTTCCGTAACAGTCAGATATTCATTTGTATTTATTACAACAATAGTGGCACTCGTTCTGTTGAACCTTCCGTACGCAAGCACACCATCGTCTGCATCGAGCCTGACAATAGACCCTGTCTTAAGCTCCATGCTTGTCTTATGAATGTGGATAATTTCCTTATGGAACTCCAGCATTTCCTGATCCTCAGTTCCCCATGGATATGTTCTTCTGTTATCAGGATCTGTAAAGCCACACACGCCCGCTTCGTCGCCATAATAAACTGTAGGTGCTCCCGGCCATGTCATCTGAACAGTAACAGCCTGTCTCATCACAGCCTTGTTCACTCCCTCTTCAGCTGCCCTGAAGCCTTTGGTTCCACACCTTCCTACAACATGATTTGTCCTTGATAAAAATCTCGAATGATCATGATTAGAGAGCTCATTCATGGCAACAAGAGCTGATTCCTGTACAAAGTTGTCAGCCCCTGCGCAGAGCATAGTCTCCCAAAACAGATTTACATCACCAATTTTCTCTTCATGGAACTCATCACTGTGTTTTTCCATTCCTGTAAGAAAATACGTAAGAGGCTCCATGAAAGCATCATAATTCATTACGCTGTCCCATTCACCGCCCTTTAGCCATTCATGAGCACTTCCATAATGCTCGGCTAAAATGAGCGCTTCGGGATTAGCTTCCTTTACAGCATTTCTGAATTTCTTCCAGAATTCGTGATTATATTCCGAAGAATGGCCAAGATCAGCTGCCACGTCAAGTCTCCAGCCATCTGCGTAGTATGGAGCAGAGACCCATTTTTTTCCGACTCCGAGAATATAATTCTCAAGCTTCTTACTTCCTTCATAATTCATTTTGGGAAGTGTATCATATCCCCACCAGCCTTCATAATTACCGTTGTACGGCCATTCTCCGCCGCTAAATCCAAAGTAATCATGATAGGGGCTATCCTTTGAGACATAGGCTCCGGGGTCATATCCCGGTGCATTCTCATATATACGCTCCTTATCCATCCATTTATTAAAGGATCCGCAGTGGTTGAATACTCCGTCTAGTATGACTTTTATTCCACGCTTATGAGCCTCATGAACAAGCTTTGCAAAAAGAGCATCGGACGCCTCTAAATTTTTCCTGTTAGTTACTCTGTCAATATATCTGGTAGCATATCTGTTCTCAGAGCCTTCTTCCAACAATTCTCCGTTGTCCGAAATAATTACACCAAAATGAGGGTCAATATGATCATAATCCTGCGTATCATATTTATGAGATGAAGGAGATACAAATATTGGATTGAAATATATTACCTCTATTCCCAACTCCTTAAGATAATCAAGCTTATCTAGAACTCCCTGAAGATCGCCTCCGTAGAATTCTCTTATATTTCCATCCGGATCCGGATATTTTTTCCAGTTAGTCACCTGCACACTGTGACTTCCGACATAACTGTATTCATCTGTCAAAACATCATTGGAAGGATCACCGTTTCTGAATCTGTCCACAAAGATCTGATACATAACGGCACCTTTTGCCCAGTCAGGTGTTTCATACCCGGGAATCAATCTGAATTTATACTTATCCGGAACTGACAGACTCACACCTTTACAATCGTAATACAGAGTCTCTCCGTCCCCTTCAATTTTGAAATAATAATAGATAGTATCGCTGTTAACCGGTATTTTTCCTTCGAAAAGATAAAAGTCAAACCCATCCTCTGAATGGTGTTTTTTCATATCATTCTCTGCCAGTTGAACACCATTTCTGGATACAAGTGTTATCTTCTTTGCATCATTCTGTCCACAGCGAAAATACAAAAACACAAAACTGCCTGCCTTTGGATGCGGCGGCTGTAGAAAGTCCAGCGTCATGTCATGGAACAGTCTGTCCCGTCTAATCATAAAAATCTCCTTGATATGAAAAAAAGACAGCTTAGGGTTGCTGTCTTTTTTAGAGAAGGTATTTCTTTCTTATGGGTATAGCAAAAAACTTTAATGTATTGGGGGTTACGCGATTATAGTAGCACGTAAACGATTACGGGTAAATACTCACGTTTCACAAAATAACTAAAACCTCATATACATTTTTGTGTATTTTGCACAAGCCTTAAATTTTTTCGGCAAGTGCTGCTATGTCTTCCCCAAGTGAAACAGCAGGGTGTGAGGCAAAAAGTTCCTCGAACTCCTCACGTCCTATTTTTTCTTTTTCTATCAAAAGCTGAGAACTGGAATGAAGAATATCCTCATATGATCTTAATATCTCCTTGGCCTTTGCATAGCACAGATCAATTATATCCTTGACCTGCTTATCAATTTCACCTGCCATCAGTTCAGAATTCCTCTTGTTGTGCTGAATGTCATAGCCGATGAATACGTCCTCTTCCTGCTCGTTGTAATTGATGATACCGATCTTCTTTGACATGCCGTATACGGTAACCATCTTTCTCGCTTCACTTGTTGCCTTCTGAATATCACTCGAAGCTCCTGTTGTAATATCACCAAAGATGATTTCTTCGGCAATTCTTCCACCAAGAACTACCATTATCTCCTGAAGCATCTTACCCTTTGTAAGGAACATCTCATCCTTTTCGGGAAGAGGCATTGTATATCCTGCAGCACCCATACCTGTAGGTATAACAGAAACAGTATAAACAGGTCCTACATCCGGAAGAACATGATAAAGGATTGCATGCCCTGACTCATGATATGCAGTGATCTTCTTTTCCTTATCGGAAATGATATGGCTGTGTTTCTCTGTACCGATACCAACCTGTACAAAAGCTTTCTGAATATCATGCTGTTTGATATATGTACGATTATCCATTGCAGCATTAATAGCTGCCTCATTGAGAAGATTCTCCAGATCGGCTCCTGTAAAGCCTGCTGTAGTCTGGGCAATATCCTTAAGAACAACATCCTCACCAAGTGGCTTATTTCTTGCATGAACCTTCAGGATTTCTTCTCTTCCCTTAACATCAGGACGGGCAACAGTAATCTTTCTGTCAAAACGTCCCGGACGAAGAATAGCGGGATCAAGTATGTCTACACGGTTTGTTGCAGCCATGACAATGATTCCCTCATTTACACCGAAACCGTCCATCTCAACAAGAAGCTGGTTCAGTGTCTGTTCACGTTCATCATGTCCGCCGCCCATACCTGTTCCACGGCGTCTTGCAACTGCATCTATCTCATCGATAAAAATAATACAGGGTGAATTCTTCTTTGCATCAGCAAACAGATCACGCACTCTTGAAGCTCCGACTCCGACAAACATCTCAACGAAATCAGAACCCGAAATACTAAAGAAGGGAACTCCTGCCTCTCCCGCTACAGCTCTTGCAAGAAGAGTTTTACCTGTTCCGGGTGCACCCTCAAGCAGAACACCTTTAGGAATTCTTGCTCCTACTCTGGTAAATTTTCCGGCATCTTTCAAAAATTCTATAATCTCTGTCAGCTGCTCTTTCTCTTCAACAAGACCTGCCACATCGGAAAGCTTTATCTTGTTATCATCTCCTGTCGAAAGACGAGCTCTGCTCTTTCCGAAATTCATCATTCGGTTATTACCGGACGATTGCCCCTGAGCATTATTCATCATCACAAACAGAAATGTGATTACAAACAAACCAACCAATATAGGTATGATGCTGCTGATTAAAAGATTCTCTCCCGGCACATCTCTGACCACAGGATCGATGCCTTTTTCTATCAGTAAATCCTCTACATCCGAAACATCGGTTGCATAGAGCACTTTTTCCTGACCATCGGTAAGTGTAATCTGAACAACACCTGTAGGCGTCTCCTGATTAGGTATAATAACCGCACCTACCACTTTCCCCTTTTCAAGAGCATTTTTCAACTGTCCTATAGTATAAGCCGTATCCGAAGACTGGATTCTGCCTTTTCCATACTCAAGAAAAGCCAAGGCTAATAAAAGGACCACAATAAGCCCAAAGTAAAAATTAAATCCCCTGTTTTTATTCACTGTTTATCCCCTTTAATCGAACTCTACTACCCCAATGTAAGGAAGGTTTCGATATCTTTGATCATAATCCAGACCATAGCCCACAACAAACTCATCCGGAATCTCAAAGCCTGTGTAGTCTACGTGTACGTCCATAACTCTTCTCTCAGGTTTGTCAAGAAGAGTGCAGAGCTTAATGCTTGAAGGTCCTCTGTCACCAAGCATCTTAAGAAGATAGCTGAGAGTTCTTCCTGAATCCACAATATCCTCAACAACCAGTACATCCTTACCGGCAATAGGCTCATCAAGATCCTTAACGATCTTAACTACTCCGCTGGACTTGGTTGATGAACCATAGCTTGAAGCAGACATAAAGTCCATAGTTACAGGGACTGTAATTCTCTTTGCAAGCTCACACATGAAAAATGTGCCACCCTTAAGTACACATATAAGATGTACTGTCTTGCCGGCATAGTCTTTGCTAATCTGCTCGCCTATTGCCTGTATTCTCTTGTCTACTTCTTCCTCAGAAAGTAATACTCTAACTGATTCTGCCATAATTACCTCTCTTCCGGAAGTGTCATGCACTCCGTCTTTCTTAATCATTTAATAACTGTTACTTCCAAAACTCTGTCTGAATCATCATCCAGTTTATAGAAATCGCCCATTCGGTATCCGGGAATCCAGAGAACATTACCCCCGTCCGCCAGTATATAGAGCTCATCTCTCTTATTAATCGGGATTTTTTCATCTATCATGAATTTTTTCAGTTTCTTATTTCCATTTCCGAGCGAGATTATATCTCCTGTTCTTCTCGTACGGAACTGCAAACTATTACTTATTTTATCATAATTAAACCATTTCGTATATTCGGTTGTAGGTATTTTGAATGAGCTTTTATAAGGAAAAACCCTGATATTTACCATTCCCAGATTAGGAATTTCCCTCTCAATGGTATCGCCATCCTCTATTTTGCTTAGGTCAAGCACTATGCTATCATTTTCCGCATTTTTGTCATCGGTTTCAAAATAAAAGTGCAGCTTGTCATAATTTCTTACTGCCTTTATTCCATATGGCAAATCCAGCATTGCACTTCCGTCAGTACTCATCACAATCGCTGACAGCTCCTTAATATGTACTGCCTGAATATCCTTAACATGCGGATAAAGAAGATGGATTCCCTTAATTATAAGTCTCTCCCTGATAATATCCGGTACCCCGGCAAGGACTATGCAGTCCATTATCACTTCTTCCCTGGAGTTCTCGATAAGCCAGTTTTTTACCAGATTAGCCTGTCCCTCAAGATATTCATCTATTTTTGCAAGATATTCGGCTGTTTCCGCCACGTGCAGATCTGCCCTTGGATTTATCTGTTCATTGGCCACAGGAATAATATTATGTCTTATACGGTTTCTGGTGTAGTCATCCGTAAAATTGCTACTGTCATTACAGTATTCATATCCTTTTTCCGACAGGTATTTTTCTATCTCATCCCTTCCTGTCATCAAAAGAGGTCTTATCAGCTCAAAGCCTTCCCTCGTGCCTTTTGCTCTGATTCCTGACAATCCTTTTATCCTGCTTCCTCTGAAAAGATTGTGAAGAACTGTCTCAGCCTGATCATTCCTGTTATGTGCCGTAGCGATTTTTACAGGCTTGCCTGTCTTCCTTTCTATCTCACCGGCTATATCACAGAAAGCTTTATACCTTTCATTTCTTCCTGCTTCTTCCTCTGAGGAGGGAGATTTTTCCACAATTTCAGGTATATTTATATCTCTTCTGTAAAAAGGAACATCCCATTTTTCACATAGTCTCTCAACAAAAACCGCTTCACTGTCTGCCGCTTTTCTTATCATGTGATTAATATGAACTACATACAGACTAAAAGAAAGCTCCTCCCTAAGCTCGCAGAGAGTATGAAAAAGACAGACAGAATCCGCTCCACCCGACACTCCCGCAAGTACTATCTCTCCACTTGAAATCAGCCTCTCGCTCTTTATGTATTTTTTTAATTCCTCAGTCAGATTATTCATGTTTTCTAAATCTAAAAAGCTCCGGAGTATGTACTTCCGGAGCTCTTATCACCTTTTTATTTTCCTGAGCTTTTATCCTTGAAAATTATCTCTCCGGGATATACCAGACCCAGTTTTTCTTTTGCAACCTGTTCAATATACTTTCTGGTAGTTGTATATGTCTCGAATTCTGCTATCTCTTCACTACGCTCTGTTTCTTTATCTATCTGCGCCTGTAATGTTTCAATTCTGCTCTGATACTGGTCTCTCTTTTGAACCAGACTAAAGCTTCTTACCAAAACAACCACAAGAAGCAGAGCCACAGCAACAGTAGCCATAATCATTCCATATGTATTTTGAACACTGCCTCTTTTATACTTTGCTCTTGTTGCCATTATCTCTCCCCATCCGAAAACATCCTGTTACAAACGTTATTTCGGAAACATAACTCTTCAAATCTATTTTAGTACTCATAAAATGTGCTGTCAAATACCACATATCAAATATATCGATAAAGCGATGATACATCCTCTTTATGGATTGTTTCTTTGACATCCAGAACTTCTACCTTAACATCCTTATTTCCAAAGCTTATGGATATTATATCTCCTGCTTTGACATCTGTGCCGGCTTTTGCCACCCTGTCATTTATCATGACTCTTCCGGCATCACATGCGTCATTTGCTACTGTTCTTCGCTTTATAAGTCTTGTTACTTTTAAATATTTATCAAGTCTCATGGTTGTCCTCCACTGACCTCCGGTTCACCTGATGTATCCTCATCGCCAGAAGTCTTATTTTCGTCAGCAGCATCACTTCCGCTGCTTCCACTATTGCTATTTCCGCTGTTATCATCATTATCCGAGGTATTGTCTTCATGGCTTACAGGAACGAGATCAGGAAATGAATAAGTCACATTTGTCTTTTCCTTATCAACCTGTATAGTGTAGCTCTTCGTCTGATAGCCATCCTTCTGAAGAGTAACCATATGCTTGCCTGCTGTTTTCACAAACGTTACCGGCAAAATTCCAACATAATTGCCGTCAAGATATGCCTCAGCTCCTATAGGAGTATCAAATGTAACTTTATATCCGGCAATTTCGTTACTGTCCTCTTGAGAAGATCCTGAATCAGATGAATCCGAATTGGAACTATCCCCTGTTGATGCAGCATCTGATGCCTTATTTCCATCAGAACTATCTTCTCCTGAATCATCCTCCGAAGACGCCTCCGTAGCTGCAGCATCAGAATCAACTTCTCCCGAGCTTGCACTTGATGAGCTTGAAGAAGACTTGGTATTGGAAGAATTCGTCTTCTTTTGTTTTTCCTTAGTTGACGCTGTGTCTGCGGCATTTCCATCAGTCACAATATATCTACTGCCATCATCATAAGTGCTTGAAGAATCACTTGATGATTCATCATCTGATGAAGCTTTATCAGATGCCTCCTCTGATGCCTTATCAGTATTTTCCTTTGGTTCAAGATCTATAAAAAGTGTGGCATCGGGTTCAGCAACCTTAAGGGTATGATCCTGTGGTTCATATCCTTCAGCCATTACATGGAGCTTATGCTTGCCATATGTATAGCTTCGGGGAACCTCCGTCAAAACCTCTTCGCCATCCACAAATACTCTTGCTTCAGAAGGTGTCACTATAAAAGTAACATTTCCCTCCTTAATCTTTTCAACCTCAGCAACGCTTGTATCTATAACAGTCTCTTCATTGCGATTTACAACTATCTCAGACTGAAATTTAGCACCATTACCTAAGATGCTGACATTATAACTACCCTCAGGAGCACTGATAAGCATATTGGGAGTTATC
Source organism: Butyrivibrio sp. AC2005 (assembly GCF_000424145.1). Taxonomy (GTDB): domain Bacteria; phylum Bacillota; class Clostridia; order Lachnospirales; family Lachnospiraceae; genus Butyrivibrio. The sequence continues at coordinate 4,207 of NZ_AUJI01000043.1, read as the reverse complement.
TTACGGATTACCTCTTTATCAAGTTCAATCCAGGCTCCTACAAGGCTTCTGTCATTTACCGTATCAGACGAGAGGCTTACATATCCGTGTCCTCTTGTTACCACTATGCTGTAAATCTCTTTATCTATTCCGCTTACGCGTATTGTATCCGTCGAAAGAATATCCTCCGGATTAACCGCCTGCCCATCCGAGATAATAAGTGTTTTAGGTGTTATATGAAAAACAGTGCCATTAATCTTTGCTGTTTCATCATCACTGACAAGATCAAAATTATTGACCTCTGCCTCAACCCACGCCTCATCTGAAACAACCAGTGAATTAAGGTGCTTTACTCCTTTTAAAAAGGTTATATCAACAATCTGACCAACTTCAAGAAGTGAAGCAGACATGGGATTCCCATGAATATCATATATCATTGAAGTATTGTCATAGCTTAATGTATAGTTCTTACCTATATCGTGATTTCTGAACTGAATTGTCTTGGAATATGTATTAATCTGCTTAACCGCTGCAGTATCAGCCGAATCATATTTGCCAAGAAGTGAAACTCTAACCTTGGTATCATCGCTCACATCAGATTCCACAGCGGATACACACAGTGGTTGTTGCATGAGAAAAACTACCGCAAGCAGCAGTATGAAGAATCTCTGAAATTTATTTTTCATAAGTCTTCCCCCTTTTCCAAATATATATTTGGAAATATCCCCAAGCTCTATTCATTCCCTTTCATAGCAAACCCGGTAAAATTAGTTTCGTCCAGCAGATATTCCTTCGTATTGTGAGACGGATCATCAATCACATCCGAAAGCATCGCTGAAAGTATGTCACCCAGCTCCCTGCCGGGTTTAATACCCTTATCAATAAGGTCTTTACCATTGACAGCAAGATTTTTTAAAGAAAAGCACTCTCCGTCTCTCTTTATCTCATCGTAAAGCACATTTAGTCTGTCTATCCATTCGTACTTCTCATCCTGAAGATAACTACTCTGTGCTGCAGTATCTGCCTTTTTTACCTCTATAAAATATGGGAACAGCTCATCCCCTATTTTATTCATGGCCCTTCTGACATTCTTTTTCTCTGCAGGAAAACGCCAGTCATGGTTTTTTATAAGCAATTCGACTTTATCCATGGTATCTCTGTCGAACTTAAGCCTTCTTAAGATCATAACCGCTGTATCAGCACTCTTTACAGCATGACCGCGGAAATGATCTATTCCTTCATCGTCAGTAGTTCTGCAGGAAGGCTTTTCAATATCATGAAAAAGCATTGTAATTCTTAAAACCTTATCGTTTTTTACGGCCTCTACAGATTTGATAATGTGTTCACCGACATTGTAACAGTGATGCGGATTATTCTGAGGTGTAACAAAGCACTTATCAAACTCAGGCATAAAAACAGCGGTAATCCCTGTTTGGTACAGTTCCTTTACTTTTCCCGGATTATCCGATATGAGAAGCTTAACAAGCTCGACCTGCACTCTCTCTGAGCTTATTCTCTTAAGTGTAGGTGCAAGCTCTGTTATTGCCTTTCTGGTATCTTCCTCTATGGAGTAGCCAAGCTGAGCTGCAAATCTTATAGCCCTCATCATTCTGAGGGCATCCTCTGTAAAACGTTCTCTTGGCTCTCCCACACATCTTATTATTTTTTTATCAATATCCGTAAGACCGTCAAACTCATCAATAAGACCATCCTCATCACTATAAGCCATGGCATTTATTGTGAAGTCCCTTCTCTTTAAGTCCTCAATAAGACTTGCCGTGAAAGTTACATCCTTCGGATGTCTTCCATCCTCATATTCACCGTCTATACGATAGGTGGTAACTTCAAACCCTTCCTTGCCCATCATGACAGTAACAGTTCCATGCTGTATTCCGGTATCTACGGTTCTTCCGAATATATTTTTTACCTGCTCGGGCCTGGCGCTGGTGGTAATGTCCCAGTCACCGGGCTCTCTACCCAGTATACTGTCTCTTACGCATCCTCCGACCACATAGGCCTCATAACCGGCATCGTGGAGTTTATCCAGAATCTCGGCTGCAGGTGCAGGTATATCAATTTTGATTGTTTTTCTATCCAACTCTTTCTTCTATCTTTCGTCTTGGTATTGCATATTGCCAAAATGGATTAATATGCTCTGCCCCAGTAAACCATCTTGGTTGCAGGCTTACCACAGCATACGCATGTTCCTGACAGATTCTCCTGCTCAAAAGGAATGCATCTGCTTGTTACGGAATAATCTTCCTTGATCTTGTCCTCACATGCTCTGTCTCCACACCACATAGCCTTTACAAAGCCCTTGGTCTCCTTGAATGCTTCCTCGAACTCTTCCTTTGTGGTTGCAGCAAAAGTATGTGTCTCAAGGTGATTCTTAGCTCTCTCGTACATGTCATTCTGTATCTGAGGAAGAAGCTCTCCTACCTTAGCTGCTACTTCATCAATAGCACATTCTATCTTCTCTCTTGTATCTCTTCTGACAAGAACACACTTACCTGCTTCAATGTCCTTAGGTCCAATCTCAATACGAAGCGGGATACCTCTCATCTCCTGATCAGCAAACTTATATCCGGGACTTCTGTCTGAATCATCAATCTTAGCTCTGAAGTCCTTAAGTGCCTCAAGCATCTTACCTGCTGTCTCAAGCACGCCTTCCTTCTTCTGCTGAATAGGAACTATCATAACCTGAACAGGTGCAATTCTGGGCGGAAGCACAAGACCTGAATTATCACCGTGTACCATGATCATTGCACCGATAAGTCTTGTTGTTGCGCCCCATGAAGTCTGGAATACATGGTGAAGCTTGTTGTCTTTTCCGGCATACTGAATCTCAAAAGCCTTGGCAAAGCCATCACCAAAGTTATGGCTTGTTGCAGACTGAAGAGCACGTCCGTCATGCATAAGAGCCTCTACTGTGTATGTAGCATCTGCTCCTGCAAACTTCTCCTTCTCAGTCTTCTGACCCTTGATAACCGGAATAGCCATATCCTCAGCAAGGAAATCTGCATAAACATTCAGCATCTGCTGAGTTCTCTCCTCAGCCTCTTCAAATGTGGCATGTGCTGTATGGCCTTCCTGCCAGAGAAATTCTCTTGAACGAAGAAAAGGTCTTGTCTCCTTCTCCCAACGAACAACGCTGCACCACTGATTAAGTACCTGAGGCAGATCCTTGTATGAATGAATCTCTCCCTTATAGTAATCGCAGAAAAGAGTCTCCGATGTAGGACGTACACAATATCTCTCTGTGAGAGGTTCGATTCCACCATGAGTAACCCATGCCACCTCCGGTGCGAAACCTTCGACGTGATCCTTCTCCTTCTGAAGAAGAGACTCCGGTATCAGCATTGGCAGATAAGCATTTGTAACACCAGTCTTCTTAAATCTCTCATCAAGATGCTTCTGAATAAGCTCCCATATAGCATATCCTGCCGGCTTAATAACCATAAAGCCCTTGATATTTGAGTAACTGATAAGTCCTGCCTTTGTGACTACGTCAGTGTACCATTGTGTGAAATCCTCATCCATTGAGGTTATCTCTGATACAAGTTTCTTTCCATCCTGTGCCATGATTAATTCTCCTAATCTTATTACTTATTTGTATGTGTTTTCTAATTCGCATAGTTTGTATCATGATATAGCTTTAATGCACTGTTTGTCAATGATTTGGTGGATTTGCTTTATGTTTTCAACCCTGCTTACTACTAATTGTTATACACATAATGATCAACCCTTATAACTTCTCTTTCTATGCATGCTCCTTATATCTTGTTTTCGGATTTATGCTCATATTTTACTATTTTTAGTCCATATTTCCTGATAATCCTTATCTTGACTGATACACTACCTATAATTATTTACGTAATATCGTTTCCCTTACGTCAACCCATCAGTTTTCTTTGATTTAGGGCTATAAATCAGCATACTTTTCTGGAAAATAAATTTCTATAAATAATTTCCTTGAGGTTAGTTCAATCTATTTCTTAAAATAACAAACAATTGGTCTACTAAAACTGAAAACCTTTTATCATTTTTCGTAAAGCCTTACGTCAGATTGAATAATTTATACTCTATTGACCTACCACCTATTTTTCAGTTAGCCCAATTATTAAATTTGTTCGCGAATAGACTGATTTCCAACCGGAAGATTTTCCCGCAAATATTTTTGAGGCTTCTGGCATGATGGTGGGTACTATGCCAGTCCTCTGATGTATAT
>NZ_AUJI01000042.1 GCF_000424145.1 Butyrivibrio sp. AC2005 | reverse complement strand
ATCATCAGTGATTTCAGCATTTCGGCCGCGACCAGGAGTATCAAAAATAGCATTTTCCGCACCACCATTTTTGTACTTTTTAAGGCAGAGTAATACGCTGTTACGATTGAGCCCAACCTTTTCAGCTATCGCATCTACAGATTCGCCATCAGCCTTTAGAAGAAGAATTCTTGCTCTTGATACGATTTGGGCCTGCATGGTTCTGGTGCGAACTATAGATTCAAAGTACTCACGATCATCATCAGGAAGAATAAGTGGTTGCGCTTTTGCCATACTGAAATCACCTCCAAAGGTTTTATATTATCAGTATAGCATATTGGTCTATTTATTTAAATTACAATCTACTAGAGGGCAAGTAGCTGTAATGGAGTGTCTTTCCTGCGTATGATTAAAAGTTCGATAACGGAAGATTTAAAGAATTATATCCAGTTCCCCGTTATCGGCAAAGGCTACGCACGCAGGAAAGCGAGGCTGTAAAGGGAACCGTGGAATAAACCGCAGCACGTCTATTTGTGCGAGGATTTATGCCGCGAAAGTCCCTTTACAGACGAAGAACGGAATGGTCGGATAAGGGGAAAATGTACATGGAAATTTATGTTTGAATTAGAAATTTGACTATTTTTTTGAAAAAGCGGAAAAGCTGTGTATTTCATTTTTGTACAGTTTTAAAGATGTTATTTTGAAAGGCGGTTGTTTATGGAAAACAATAGTAAAAACGGTAAGAGGATTGATAAGAAGGTGATAATTGTGATGGTGATTATAGGGCTTATCTGTAATGCAGTTCTGATGATTGCCGGGAATTTATCTAAGAAGAGTGTTGAAGAGCAGATGGAAGCGTACGATAGATTGTCTCTGGATACAAGAGCTTCTATTGAAAAAGTTGAGGAGAATTCTTTGGCAGATGTTCTAGCTGACAGGCAGGTGTATTTTTCAGGAATCGAGGACTGCGATATAACGGAGAATACGACTATTTATCTGGAAAATGATAAGGAAAATGAGGATATTTTCATGAGATATCAGATTTCTGATAAGGAGACAGGAGAGGTTTATGAGGTGACGGATCTTATTCCCGCAGGTGAGCATGTTGAGTGGGTTCCCGGGGAGTGTCTTGCGAAGGGTGAGCATACTCTTTTGTTTAATCAGGCGCCTTTCTTTTCATGGGAAGAAGCTGAGTCAGGGTATGTGCCGCTGACACAGGCAAATAATGAGGTTGTGGTTACAGTGAAGTAATTCCGATTGGGAAAGAAATTGATAATAAAAATTTAGATAAGAAATGGAGAAAAAAGATGAAGAATAATGTTATGTCAAAGATGGTTTCAGGTGTTAAGAGCGGTAAAAAGGCAGTATGGACTTGTGTAAGCGGAGTGGTTCTTAGTGCATCACTTTTTTGGGCACCTTTGAGTGCTATGGCGGCAGATCAGGTATTTACAGGTGATGGATCAGCTGATATTGAGGTTTCTGCTACAGTTGCAAGTGGTTATACGGTAAAGCTTCCGGCTGCTCTGGAGCTTAAAGATAATGATGGTGACGGATACTTTGAGGCTACCGGAGAGGTTGGAGTTAAGGGCAATATTGCCTCTGATTCCTGTATTGTAGTAGTACCTTCTTCAGGAGAGAAGAATGGAGAGGATTATACGCAGGAGACTAAAGACGGAATAGCTGATTGTGTTGATAAGGTTGAGAGTGGATATATAGCAGCAAATGGCAGTGTTGGGGATGATTTTGGTATAGCAATAACTTATAAAAACAGAAAGAATACGTCAAAAACACTGATCGGAACAGTGGGTCAGCAGTATGTTAGATTCAGATCTTCACATGAAAATGGTGCTCTTAAGAGGGGTGATGCAAGACTTAGTGCTGATTACGATGAGTATACAAATTCTTATGTGAATGTTGGCCTCAGTGTTGATGAGCCCGGTGTTTATGACGGATTGATTGTGTATACGTATAAGCTGGCTGAGCTGAAGTAATTGGTATGGGGAAGGCCTTAAGAGCGAGTTGCTCATATCAGGACAGCTAAAATCAGGTAAGAGTAAAAAACTATCAGGGTGATATATGGATAAAAAGAAGTATGGGGCGAAAATTGTAAATGCATTTTTGAAGTCGGATCCGATGGCAGCGCCTATGAAGATCTGTAAGACGACAACGCAGGATAGTGTGCCAATTTTTTCTGTGCATGAGAAGGAAAATCTGATAGAGACGTATCCGGGCTTTTTTACAAGGGGATACGATATTGTAGAGAATAACTATCAGACGGAGACTGTGGATGTACAGGAAGCAATGCTAAAGAAGTGGAGAGCGCTGCTTAATTCTGTAGGTACTAATTGTGAGATGGGGATTACTATACATAATAAGAATATTAACTTGCAGGAGTTTAAGGAGAGGGTGCTGAAGAAGGAAGTCGGAGACAGGCTTGATTATCTAAGGCGTGAGCTCAATCTGATTACTTTGGATAGAATCCAGGAGGGGAAAAATGGGATTGAGAAGAAAAAGTATGTTACTTTTGGGATTCATGCACCGGATTTAAAGAAGGCGGAAGCATCATTTGCGAGACTGGATAGGGAGCTTTCTTCCGGCATGAGGAGAAATCAATCGGATGCAGTAAAGATGCCTATAGAGAGGCGGCTATCTATTCTCTACGATATTTATAATCCCGATGATCAGGGAGGTTTTCCCCTTAGTAGGAGATCCATTAGGGAGAATAGTTCTGTATATGGTAGCAGCATTGTACCGGGGGGCAAGCCTGTAAAAGCAGGACTCAGTGCAAATGGCAGGGGATTTGATCTGGAGAGCTATTTTGACTTTGAAAACATGCGAGGGATGGGGATAGGTGTAAAGGATATTATTGCACCTTCATCTATGCAGTTCTTTGATAAATATATGCGTATTGGGAAGAAGTACGTAAGAGTTATGAAGATCTCAAATTTGCCCAACATGATGTCGGATGAGTTTTTGATTAAGCTATCAGATGCTTCGTTTAACATGCTTATTACAGTGAATATAAGGCCAATGCAGAGTAAGGAAGCGGCTGCTCTTGTAACTAAGAATTTGTCTCTTGCGCAGACTGCCAAGCAGGATTCATTAAAGAGGCTTGTAAAGGATAATCTTTCTGAGGAATTTGTTCCAATAGGAATAATGGAGCAGGTTGATAAGGCGCGTGAACTCAGATCGGATATGATCAATGAGGATGAAAAGCTTTTCAAGACTACTTATACGCTGCTATTTTATGCGGATTCAATGGAAAAGCTTTCTGAGTACACGGAAGAAATCGTAGCAAACTGTCAGGGTGATGTGGTTGGCTGCGAAATCATGACTGGGATGCAGGAAGAGGGATTTAATACTACGCTTCCACTATTAAATGTGGAGATTCCGTATCATAGACGTAGAACGCTTAAGTCTACTTCAATTGCGACAGTTTCTATGCCGTTTTCAAATCTGGAGCTGTGTGATCCGGACGGTATCAATTATTCCCAGAATCTACATACAAGGTCCCTCATTTTGTATAACAGGCTGCTTACGCAGAATTTTAATGGCTTTATCTTGGGAACTCCTGGATCCGGCAAGAGCTTTATGGCAAAGGCTGAGATGTTAAATGTTCTTCTTGGTAGTAACTCGGATTTAATAGTTATCGATCCAGAGGCGGAATATTTGGCACTTTCTAAGCTTGTTGGCGGTGAGACGATAAAGATTGAGCCGGGTGGAAGGTGGCATATTAATCCTATGGAGATCAGTTCATCTTATCAGTGGACTAATGAGGATGACAGTGAGGAGACTAATCCGATTTTGGCTAAGGCGGATTTTATCCTTAAGCTGATGGAGGTCATCATAAAGTCTCCGTTTGGAATTAATTCTGTTCAGGAGACGATCATTGATGAGTGCGTGCATGAGCTTTATGAGCCGTTTTTAAGTGAGGACGGAAGGCTTCTTGGTATTCCTGATGATAAGATGCCGACTTTATCAGATTTGCAGTTGGCACTGGAGAAAAGGCCTGAGATGGAGGCTAAGGAGCTTTCCATGGCGCTTAAATTGTATACAGGAAAGGGGTCGCTTAATACTTTCGGGTTCAGGTCAAATGTTGATCTGAAAAACAGATTTATTGTTTATAACATCAAGGATATCGGGGATAAGCTAAAGCCGATTGCGATGCTGATTATTCTGGATAGTATTTTGAACCGCTTAATGGAGAACAGGCGAAAAGGTAAGAATACTTGGTTTTGGGTGGATGAAATCTATCTGCTTTTTGCTGATGAGAGAAGTGCAGCGTTTTTAAATATGCTGTATAAGCGGGCAAGAAAGTATGGCGGCGTACCGACAGGGCTGACACAGAACGTGGAGGACCTTTTGGAGTCTGATACGGCAAGAAAGATGCTGTCTAACTGTAATTTCGTAATGATGCTTAATCAGGCACCTAATGACAGGGAGAGGCTTTCTGAACTTTTGAATTTATCTGAGAGTCAGATTGATGTTATAAGTTCAGCACCTACAGGACAGGGGCTTATATATACGGGATCTAACTGTGTGCCGTTTGCATCGAGTTTTCCGAAATTCCAAAAGGATGGAGTTACGCCAAATCCTATATATAAGGTTCTTACTTCAAACATGAAGGAAATTACGGAGTTTGAGAAGGCGGATAAGAGAAGGAAGTTGATGGAGAGAAGGGGTGAGTAGCTTTTAATTCTATGGAAAGGATACACATTATGAAGAATAAGAGAATTGTTTTAAGAGGAATTGAAAAGGCTGTTATGGCGGCAGTTCTGGGAATGGGCTGCGCTATGTTTATGAAGGTGCCCGGAGGGGCTGTGCATGCCATGGCAGCGGAAGAGGTCAATTTGCCTGTAGTTTCATCGACTGATGAGGGTAGAGCGCAGGGAGCTGTTTTTAAGCAGAGTGTTAAGCTTAGTGATAGCACGGGGGAGTATGCTAAAAGTGAAAGGGGCAACTTTACATTTGAGCTGAAGGAGGACTCCTGGGTTTATTTTACAGGTAATTATGCGAGAAATAATCACGATGGTGTTGGCAGCGATGTTGCTATTTATAGTGATTACGGCCATAGTAACAAGGCTTTGGAGTTTGATTTTGGTTACTGGCGCTATAAAAATGAGGATTATGGTTTTCTGAAAAAGGGAAGATATTATGCTGATGTTTATACCGAGCATACAAATTATGATGATTTTGATGGTGACGTTTGTATTCAGGGGTATGCAATTCCTGTGTCCAAGGTCATGAAGATTAATAAGAAATCCAAGAAGGGGATTACAACTGTTTCAATAGGGGATGTACTTGGAAGTTATGGAAGAGGCATGCAGTGCATAAATAAGAAAGTGGGCGTAAATTCTTTGCACAATAGACGTGTATGGAAAGAGTATGCTTCAAGTGTAAAGGTATGGGTAAATGGTAGCAAGAAGGCAAAGCTTCTCAAATTGAAGAGCAGTGGAAAGTATACTTATAAGGTTAAGAAGAACGGGAAGTATACTTTCATGATCGAGGATTCAAAGGGCAGCAGGTATCAGAAGACGGTGAAAATTAAGGTTAAAAAGTGATAGTAGTTGTTTTAGCTCGGGCGTTATGCCCGAGTTTTTTGTAAGCTTTTTTAAAAGGTGCGCATTTTGTGTATTTCATATGCAGATAAGTATATGAAGAGGTGGAAGAGATGATGATAAAGGAGTTTATGACAAGAGTTGCATCAGGGCTTATGGCATCTACGCTGGTATTTTGTCCAGAAGGTGGATTGCCAAAGATGGTGCGTGTTGCAGGGGAAGAGTCATGTACTGAGACGATGATGTTTTCAGGTGGACTTAAGGGTGATGTAAGCGATAAAAAGCTTATACAAGATATTTTTGGTGAGATAGAGAGCATGGGACGTATTCGTGCACAGGCGAAGACGATAGATGATAAGGCACAGGTCTTTTTGGGAGACGGACAGGGAAGTGTGCCGGTGTATGTTGATGCTTCCGGAATGGAAGAGAATAAGACGTCTGACGATGAGAACAATAATGGTGAGTCCGATGAAAACAAAAATGATGATGAAAACAAAGGGGATGAGTCTGATGATGGCAAAAAAACAGATGAATCCGATAATGGCAACAATGGTGATTCGGACAATAAGAAAGAGGATGGCGATAAGAAGGGTTCTGATGACAGAAAAAAGGATAATGATCAGAAAAAGTCAGAGGATCATGGGCAGGAGGATTCGAATACTTCTGGCGACAATGAATCTGATAATAGCGGAGATGTAAAAAATGATGATGATCGTGGGAATAATGAAGATAGTAACGAAGAAACTAAAAAGAAGAGGGCTGTAAATAAGAATAATAATGGTAAGACCAATAGAACAGGAGTGACGGATGAAAATGGAGAAGAAGATTATAGCGGCAGTGAGACAGAGGCTGGTGATTTTAGAGAAATAGAGCGTGAAGCTGTGAAGGCTGAGCCACTGGAGGATGATGTCAAATTAGAGCAAGGAGATGCTTTAGAAGACAAGGGTGATCCGGATGAGCAAAAGAAAAATAGGGATGATAAAAAAGAGCGGGCTATTAGGACCATGAGGATAGGATTTACAACTGCGCTTCTGGCTGTTGGACTTGCAGCCAGCGGTTCACTTAAGTATCTGTGGATGCTGATATTTGCATTTTTGACAAAGAAGAAGAGGAAGAAGTGGCATGGAGTCCTGACAGCAGATAGAAATAGATTTGTTGAGATAAAGAGTACATCTGCTGATGAGGGGCGCCTTGTTCAAGATTTTATTGATGAATACAAAGAGCCAGCAGTAATTATTGAGAAGCTGCGAGAGAGTAAGGCTTATACTTATCTGCCTGCTAATACAAAGATGGATGTAACGTATTCCGGGTTAACTGAGTCGAACATCAGGGCAGATGAGAATACTTTATATGAGATTTTAGCGACGATGAGAAAGGATGTCGGAGAGGTAAAGGTCCTTATACATAATGATCCTGCAAGGATTAACGTAACATTGACGTTTACTATCTGATAAAGAACAGATGAATTTTTTTGAGAGATTAACAAGGATTCTTTCAGATACTGTTTTTTTTCAAAAATATATGAAGTTTTGGCCAGAGCCACTTAATGATGCGTCTTTTGATGTGTTCATGGTTATTGTTTTTGCTGTAATGGTCATCATTCCGGAAATCTATTACAAGGTGACGGAGTATTTTACATATCGAAAGATCAAAGCAAAGAATGAGGAGTATGCAAAGGCAGCGAAAAGGTCAGAGCTTATGGGGAAGCCTGTGGGTGATATGGATCTTATCGAGCAGTATTTGAAGTTTTTAGTTGTGGCGAACTTCATAGATAAAAGGTTAGATATAAGCTTTGAGGAATGGAAAGAGGCTAAATTCGGTAAAAAAATGGATGAAAAGAGTTCAGAAGTGCCTAAAGCAGGGAGCAAATTTTGGATGCTTAAGGGTGGAACGATAAGGAAGATGATAAATTTATTGCTTCCTAAAAGCCTCCACAGAGTTGGAACAGAGCCTGATAGAAAGAGAGAAAAACGGGCAAAGGCGCAAATAGAAACAACAATAAAAGAAAAAAGAGAATGTAAAGATATAAAGGCGCATATTTCTGAAGTGGAGGTGCTTGCTGAAGAGGCTTCGAAGGTGGAGAAAGGAGCTACAGACGGGAATAAAAGTGTGGCAGTGGCAGTAGATGCTGGTAAAGAGGCAGTAATTGAAGGGAAAGAAACTATAGACGTATCTAAAGAAAAAGTAGATGCAGGTAAAGAAACTGCAAATACAGGCATAGAGGCAGAAAAAGTGGATTGTAACAAGGAAGCCAGTGAGAATCTTTTCCTTAAAGCAGACTATAAGGAGAGTGATGTTGATGAATTTGACATGATTCTTAGTTCCATAAAGCAGAGACGTATGGAGAAGGAGAGTTTCCGGGAAAAGGTCCGTATGATGAAAGAGAGCCAGAGTAAGCAAATGGAAAGCTTAGAGCCTTTTTCTGATGAAGCGTACATGGAGAGCCAGGGCAAAGTTGACAGCGTTCAGGATAAAAGGATTTTTGATGCGAAAAATGCTGCTATAAGGCTTAAGGAGAAGGAGGAGCAGAGGCAGCTTAGGCGTAAGGAAAAGCTTGAGAAACAGGTTATGAAGAAAGAAGGGGTTAATAGTTATGATAATGGAGATAGTAAGGGCAGTTATAGCTGCGATACAGGCGATAGCCTTGGGGCTGATTTTACTTAAGGTTGTATTAAAGTACGGTATGCAGGGAGGTTGAAGTTTGGTAAGTAGATTGAAGGGTAAGAAAATAGCTATGCCAAAATATATGGAAAAAAAGATTCCGTATGAGCATTGCTATGAAGATATGGGTATGATTTTTGCGGATGGCAGATACACAAGAATGTACCTTGTGGGCGAGATAAATACTGAAAATATCAAGAATTATGACAGTGATATTGCAAGGGGCAGGATGAATGATTTCTTTAATGGATTTCCTTTTTCAATGTCGTTTCAGTTTCTGATACATAACAGGTTAGTGGATCAAGAGGATTATCTGTCTAAACTTTTACTGGGGGATAAGTTTGAAGGGACCCCTTTGGAAGATGCTGCAGGAGAGTATGACAAAGTCCTTTCTGATAATTTTTCCATAGGGCATAACAATGTTCATAAGGATTTGTATTTTATAGCATCGATAAAGGCTGATACTCCGGAGGATGCAGCAAAATGCTTTGAAGAACTGGATATTACGGTAAGGGATTCATTTAAGAGTATTTATGGAATAGAAGTAAGTGGGGTGTCACTGGTAGAAAGACTTCGGGTTATGCATGATATCTATAATCCGCAGGTTTCCGGATTTGGAGATATTATCAGGTTGTCAGATGGTGAGGGGATTGATCTTTCAAACCTGAAATATATGAAACTTACGACAAAAGATTTGGTATGCCCAAAGAATATTGTGACAAAGAGAGAGTTCATAGATTATGGAATCCTCAATGACAATACAGAGTACAGACATTATTTCAGGGCGTTTTATATAAATGCGATTCCTTCGGATATAAGTGCTTCTTTTGTTTCAGATATAACCAATGTCTCTTCAAACATGCTTTTTTCAGTAATATATGAACCTGTTGATATAGAGGTGGGGGTACATGCTGCAGCAAGGTATGAGAAGAGTGCTACAAAGGTTATAAAAAGCGAGAAAAGAGATACAGTGGCAGACAGAAAAAATAGGACTGTTCGGCAGGAAAGAGTACTGAAGGAGAAAAATGACAGAGCATATTTCAACAGACAGGCTTTTAGTGATCTAAAGAAGGTCCATGCTTCAGAAGACAGGGTGTATAGTTGTACTTTTGCTATGGTGCTGTTCTCAGAGGATTTAAGCGAGTTGTCACTTGATACTGAGCTTTTACATATATCTGCTGAAAAATTTGGAGCATCCGTGAGGAGTCTTGACCTTTTGCAGGATAAGGGGCTTTTTTCATGTCTGCCGCTTTGTAAAAGCCATATTGATGCTAAGAGAGTATTTGATACGAAGAGATTATCAAAGCTATCACCTATTGGAATAAGTGATGCAGCCAGAAAAGATGGGCTTTTTATGGGGCTTAATTCTATAAATGATAGCGTTATTCTGATCAATAGAAAGAATAACGTAAATCTATCAGGGGCTATTATAGGTTCAGAGCGTTCAGGGAAAACCTATCAGATGAAGAGGGAGATATTTAATGCTGCAGTTGGGAGTGAAGATAAGATTAAAGTAATCGTCATGACAGATGAGTATGATGATTACATAAAAAGGCTCGGAGGGCATGTTACTTCATTTTGCATGCCGGATATATTCAGGGTCACTAAGGGTTATGGTCTTTTGGATGATGATTATGAGAAAAAGGCGAAGTTTTTGAGTGCATTGTTTGTTTCACTTCTTAAGCCTGATGAATACTTAAGAGAGGAGGAAGCGGAGAGGCTTTGCCTTGGAATAGAGCAGGAATGCAGGTTGTTAGCTGGTGAATTACGAGAGGGTGCGTATAATTTTAATAAAGTAAATAATCGCAATTATAAAAATGTCATGTGCAAGTATCCTTTGCTTCTTGAAGGTTTTAACAAACTTGAAGAGCGAGGTTACCTTAGAGAAGGATGTGGGGGAAGTAGTTATCCTGGATCTGCTAAAGGATGTGAGGTAGGTAGTTATTCGGAATCTGATGCAGGTCATCAGGAAAGCTGCGGTAAAGGTATGGATGATAATTGCAGGCTTTCTCTATATAAAGTGGTGGATGCTGCTGAGATGATCATGATATTGGATGATTTGTATAATGAGGCAATTGAAGATAAGAGGAAGGGGATAAATAATTTCATATTCGTAGATAATGCAGATGATATGCTAAGGTCAGTGCAGGCATCAGAGTTTTTTGTACGATATTTGAACGATACAAGCAGTATGCAGACTATTACAACATTTGTTATACAGGATGCACTGCAGATTATCAGCAATAGTATGAATGTTGTTGGATTTGAGAATGCGGTTCTGTCCTGCGGATATATAAAACTATTGAATGAAGGCCCTGTTGAGAGAAAGAAGATGGAGGAGATTTTAAATATTCCGCAGGCACTTATGCCATATATTAGTAATGTGCCTCCGGGAAAGGGGCTTATTTTAACTCCGCATAGCAGTGTGGCTTTTAATGATAACTATAGGGAGATATATCCAGAGGGAAGGTTTAAGGAGATATTTGACTAGTCTAGATGTTGGCTTTTTCTAGAAGATAAGTCTAGAAACTCTAACAGTTGAAATTATTAGTGTTATACCCATTATACCCACTTGTTCTAAAACGAGTGGGTATAACAAAACTAATGTTGTTTTCAAATAATTATGAAAAAACGCGGAATAGTTTTCACTTTATAGGGAAGTATAAACCGCTTCTCGGAAGCTTAAAAGGATGCTGAGAGCAGACCGTATCTGCTAAATACAGAGGGCCTATTTGTCAGCTTTTGTGAGTGTTGATAGGACCTATCTTTTAATAGTATTATACCCATTATACCCTTGAAGCGCTTGATTCTAAAAGGGTATAATGGGTATAACAAATATTATTTGAGGTACTTTTCTATGAGTGAAAAAAATATCTATGACCAGATAGCCAAAATAGAACGAGAGATAGCGCTTTTGCCACCAGGTAGTGTTTCAGAGAAAGAAATCCGTGGCAAAGTGTATTATTATCACCGTATTATGATTAATGGGAAAAGAAAGGAGAATTATGTAAGCTTTGAAGATGTTCCGGAACTTAAAGAAAAAATAGAAAAAAGAAAAGCATTAGAAAAGGAACTGAAAGAACTAAAAAAGTCTATTCCCCAAAAAAATAAAGAGCATGTGGAAAGTGAACATAGTGGTCTAACATTTAAGACAATGGTCAGGATAGGGAAGCAGCTTGAAGCTCAAATTTCACAGACGAGAGAATATAAGAAGAGGGAATGCATAAAGATACTAAGGGATTACGTATTTTCTCCAAAGCAAGATAAGGTTTTGATTATTTATGGTCTTAGACGGACTGGAAAAACTACCATGATCAGGCAGATCCTTACAGAGCTTTCACCAGAGGAATTTCTAAAAGCAGCTTTTATACAGGTAACAATAGGGAATACCATCGAAGATTTGGATTCAGATTTACGGCTTCTAGAGGAAAAAGGGTATAAATATGTATTTATAGATGAAGTAACCCTAATGGAAGATTTCATAGAAGGATCTGCGTTGTTTTCAGATATTTATGCAAGTAGTGGAATGAAGATCATTTTGTCCGGGACGGATTCTCTAGGATTTGCTTTTACAAGAGAAGAACAGCTTTATGATAGATGCATATTACTTCACACTACGTTTATTCCATATCGTGAGTTCGAAGAAGTTTTGGGGATTTATGGTATTGACGAATATATACGATATGGTGGAACCATGAGCCTTAGTGGTATTAATTATAATGAAACGCCATTTGCAAATTCTGAAAGCGCAGAGGAATATATTAATACTGCAATAGCAAAAAATATTCAGCATTCATTGAAATTTTATCAGTACGGTGGACACTTTAGATTATTACTGGATTTATATGAACGTGGTGAATTGACTAATGTGATAAATCGGGTAGTCGAAAATATTAACCATAGCTTTACAAAAAGTGTTGTTGAAAGAACGTTCAAGTCCCATGATATATCAGTGACAGCGTCAAATCTTCTTCGCGATAGGGAGGAGCCAATTAATATCAAGGATCATATGGATCTTGATGAAGTCACTCAGGGAATTATGAATATGCTAGAAATTCTGAATAAAGAGGATCAGAGCATAGAGGTTGATGAGGATCATATGATTCAAATCAAAGAATATTTGACTATTTTGGATCTTATTATGGAAATTGATCTGGAATCTTTACCAGAAGTAAGCAAAAGGGAATCTATTACGGTTATTACACAGCCTGGATTACGCTATGCACAAGCAGAAGCTATTGTTGAAAATATGATTTTTGATGAAAAATTCCAGCAATTATCAGCAAAAGAAAGACAGAGGATCTTGGAGAGGTTATTATCTGAAATACGTGGCAGGATGATGGAAGATATTATTCTATTGGAGACAAAGCTGGGATACCCTGACAAAAAGGTGTTTAAGCTTCAGTTCCCTGTTGGTGAATTTGATATGGTTGTGTATGATCCTAAGGAGATTAGTTGTAAGATATACGAGGTAAAATATAGTAAAGAGCAGGTTCCGGAACAATATAGACATTTGGTGAATAGTGAAAAGTGTGACATGGTAAGTCACAGATATGGTGACATAACCGGTAAATATGTGATTTATCGCGGAGAAGATATGACATGTGAGGATATTCATTACCTGAATGTAGAAAAATATCTAAAGTCTTTGAAGAAAAGCGAGGTCTAACGATTTTTATAAACGCTAAGTGATAATTGGTGTTAGCGCAGCGTGGCAATTATCACTTAGCGTAACACCAAGCGGTAGCGCGGTTAGAGCATTGAGTAGACAAGACGGGTTCAGATGGACCTGTCTTTTTATTTTGCGCTTTTTTATGTTATTTATGAAATCATCTAAATATGTGTTATTTCCTCTGTGGAGGAGTGAAAAAAGGAAATGACAAACGAATTTGATGATTTTAATGATACAGATTTTGGCGAGGATGATCTTTATGAGGACTCTGGGATAGAGGAACTATCAGAAGCAGAATATCTTGAATTAATCGGAGAAGAAGGAAAAGAACAGGATTCTGAATTATTTTCTGCTGATGAGGATTCTGGTATTTATGAAGATACGGATTCTAAAAAGAATAATAGGAAGAAAGCAAAGGATAAAAAGAAAAAGGGTAAAAAGAGAAGCGAAGACGTTGGTACGGATAAGTCTGAGCATTCGGATCAAATAGGAAATACAGAGAATGCTTTTGACGGAGATTCTTTTACAAGAGTAGAGAACGTTAGTTACCGGGCGACAGAGGAGCAAGATGAAGAAGAGGATTATATAAATAGAAGTGTTGAGAACAGATCAAGCGCTCCAGGGAAAAGAGACACAATTATTGTTAGTAGTACGGCAAAGAAGAGGTTGGAGGGAATTACAAGGAATAGTTCGGAGAATCCTAAAGAGAATGCTCAAGATAATAATACTGAAGAGCATGATTATTCCAGAAAATTTAAGGCTCACGGCGATAAGAGCGGCCTAGTAGAGGCATTGTCTCGAGGTGGGAAGGCTGTTGCTTCTGCTGTAGTTTCTCCGACGGACGAAACGGATTCGCCTGATGAGGAGCAGAAGAGAGATTTACGGAATGGGATGGCAGCCGTAAGGGATGCGATGGATACCCTTTCTGACATGGGGGATAAGGCATCAAGTGATCTGCAGAAGAGGGAGTCATTAAGGCTCATGGACAGCTGTGGAGAATTAGAGAGGGGGATTGCAGAGGGGAGAATTGATGAGGGGATTTTGGAGAAACTTGCTGAGAGAAAAGGTTTTGGTCCGAGTAAAAAGGATTCTTTTGAAGAGGAGGTGCAAGGCTCAGGTGGAAGTGGAAAAAGTGGTAGTGGAGTGGGGCAAGGAGCCCATGGCAAGGGAAATCGTGATAGCAGAGGGGATACCCCTCATCCGTCAGCTGTGCTGACACCTTCCCCCAGAGGGGGAAGGCAGGAAGGGACGAAAGATTCTGATGGTAGAAAAAAAGATGGATCCGATAAAAGAAGGCAAGGAAAGAAAAGGAATAAAAAGGAGCTTGAGGAAGAGTTAAAGCAATGCGGAGTTAGTAATGAGAATGCGGCGTTTATTGTTTCGCATGGGCATGAAGTAAGAGATTATTTAAAAGCAAAAAAGGTCCTTAAGCTGTATTTAGACAAGCAAACGGATAAGAAACATGCTTTTGCTAAGACGAAGGTTAAGGGGAAGAGCGTTAAAGGTCTTTCAAGGATTGAGAGTTCCAGGCAACGGAAGCTTTTAGAAAGCGATAATAAGGTGTTTTTTGATAAGCATGGAAAGTCTGCGCTTACAAAGAACATGATAAGGGTATATTTTCGGGATCATGATGATGAGATATTTCGGAGGATAAATCCTGCGTTTTTGTCTCAGCAGGACCTTAAAAGATTCATAAAGGGCATTGAGAGCGGGAAGATTCATGTAAAGAAGGAGTATCTGGACGAAGTATTGCCGCTTCTTAGGACTTATGAGAGGGCGATGAAAGCCCAGAAAGTAAGAAAAACCGGAAGGAAGAGTGTAATAGGAGGGATAGCGAAGAGGGGGCTGTATCGAGCATATGATTATTATAGATATACTGACGATGGAGCTGCAGAGGGGTATAGGAATGCAATTACTGCGCTAAATGGTGTGAAAGCTGTTCATGCAGGCGTGTCTTTAACTGCACGGACGACGGGAAAGATAGTAAAGATTAACAATAGGATAAATCCTGTGAATATTGCTGGGAGAGCAGTATTTAATAAGGTAATTAAGCCTGGAGCTGTGAAGTTTTTTGCTAGAGGGAAAAAGGGTGCTGATAAAACAACTGCTACAGCAGGTGGATCGCAGGCTGTAAGTGGAACAAAAGCTGCAAGTGGAAATAAGACAATAGGTAAGGCAACGGCGTCAAATAAAGCTGGTGCAGTAAGCAATGTAAGTGGTACCGGTAATGCAAGTGGTGTCGGTAAAATATGGTCAAAACCGGGATTTTTCAAAGGAAGTGGTAGCAAGAGAGGTGGAGCTAGCGCCCAGGAGATGCCCGTTAAGGGAGGTTTTATTCACAAATCCCGGAAGGTTTATAGAAAGGCTGTCCATACAGGGCGGAAGGTTAAGTATGTTGCAGGAATCCCATTTGTACCGATTAAGGTAGTAAAAAAGGGAATCGGGAAAGCTGTCAGCTTATTTAGAAAGATTGCAATGTATGTGTTTGTAGCTGTTTTTCTGCTCGTTTTAATTCTCATTCTTATGCTTGTGTTTTCTGCAGCGATACAGTCACTGATCATGGGTCAGGGTACCTTGTTTGAAAGTACGATCTTTGATGAAGGAATGCCTGGGAGAATAGAAAAGTTAAAGCAGAAGGATATTGCAAAGTATCAAGAAGCGATTGACGTCGCACTTGCACCGCCTAAGCATGATGAAGAGCATATTGATAGTAGGGGCCTTTACCCTGATGAAGCATTGTATGGAGTAAGGCTATATCACTATGGATCGCCTGCAAATAAGGATAGTGAGGATGCAGGTATTTATCATAACAATATAGCAGGAGATACTACTAACGGATATCACATATATTTCCTTGATTCAGAGGGGAGGACTATTGGTAATTCAACAACAAATATTAAGGATGTGATGTGTCTGTCAGCGGTTATGGCTGATAACTATTTCGATGATAAATATGTGGGTAAGATTGATGAGCTGCAAGCAGATATTTTTGATATTTTGAATCCGGTTTCGACCTATACAGTTTCAGAACTATATCATAAGGAAGGAAATGATAGATTTCCATTTGATGGTTATACCTTTGAGCAGAGTACATATTTTTGTAACGATGGGCAGGTTTATGCGGATGCACAAAGTGCCAAGGATCAGGGAGTTGTTTTTTATAGTGATCTTGTTCCTAAAACAGAGAAGGGATGCTCTTTTGATGAAGAAAGTTATGATTCAGATTTTGATTCATGGCTTGAAGACATGCCGAGCCTTTCTGATTATCTGCCAAGCTGGTCTGATTATGCCCCGAATATAGATGATTATGAGGATGGCGAAGGAAATATAGATTATGATTCGTATAACGTGGATTATGCAGCAGCGGAGACACGGTACGATGAGGATTATAAGAAGGGTGAGGAGAACTATAACAATGCGAAAAGTGTCTGGGATGACAGTAAGCCAGATATAAACGATGAAAAGTACAGATACTGCCCCGGGCATCCGGTTCCAGGAAAGGATGGTGAGGAGGATGATCCTGTTTCTGTTTCGTACGGTTATAGGGACATAAACATTTATGTGACTGTTCTTACAAAGAATGACGTATATAAGGCATTTGAGTCAGGTAATGGGATTATCAGATATAAGGCTCCTAAAAACTATGAGTGTACAGAGTTTGAGGAAAAAGAAATAGTGTTTTCCCTGGCTGATACCTATTGTGATATGCTATCGGAGTTTTATAGAAATGATGGGTGGAAGTCAAGACGGAACATAGAGTGGTGCGAAGATCTATATAACAACGACTGGAATGATATATATGGAATAGATGTTTATTCCGATACGACGGAATTGCCATCAGGGAAAGGTGCGCTTTCTGAACAGCAGATAAATGAGATTATTGAAAATATCGGGGATGTATCAGAAGTAAGGGAGGCTTTCGTGAATTATGCAATTTCGTATGTTGGTCAGATCTCTTATTACTGGGGAGGAAAACCAGATGTTTCCGGATGGGATGGAAACGGATTTGGAACCGTTGTAGATGCAGATTATAAAGGCAGGAGCAAAAAAGGACTAGATTGCAGTGGGTTTGTGTCATGGGTTTACTGGTCAGTTACAGGGATAAAGCCGCCTGGAATGAGTACAAACAACTTGACGAAAGGCCTTCATTTGTCACAGATATCATATTCGCAGATAAAGCCTGGAGATATTGGCTTTATTTCTGCTCCTGGAGCAAAATCCAATCATGTGGGAATTTTTGTCGGTATTGATGAGGATTCAGGGCGCGGTAAGTGGGTTCACTGCAGTGGAGTGCCAAGGAATACCGTGGTCCTCGATACCACAAATATGTTCAGCGTGTATTACAGGATGTTCGACTAATGGGTTTTAAATATATGAATAAAAAAGTTTATGTTGATGTTATAGCAGAGTTCAGAAAGCAGGAGCTCATAAAACCGCTTGTGATCAAGTGGAGTGATGGTAGAAAGTACAAGGTTGACAGGATTGTAAAATGTACCTCCGCAGGGAGGATTGCCAAGGATGCATACGGGCTATTGTATATATTTATGGTCGAAGGGAAGGAAGTGAGCTTGTATTATGAAGAGGGCCGGTATGGTATAAGCTGGTTTGTTTTGGGAAAAGGAGCGTGAATGAAGGGAAATATACATGGACCACCTGAAAAGAGGTTGGTCTTTGAAAGCAGATAGTTAAAGGAATATTATCACATAAGAGATTTATTTTTTGGCGGCAGAGATGCCGCCTTTAAATATGATATTTATGAGATGGTATTTACATGAAGGAAGCAACGAAGTATAATAATTTCATAAATGAAACGGAGTATCATTTATGAAATTATTATATGGGAGGTCAGCTATGACGATTTCTAACACACTTATTATATTACGTGATCAGCATAATTACACACAGCAGCAGGTTGCCGAAGCTCTCGGGGTTAGTAAGAGTACATATTGCCGCTATGAGCAAGGTAAGACAACATTAGGAGTAGAGGAAATTAATGCGATATTAACTCTTTATGGAATCACTTACGAGGAATTTGTTGGAATAAGGTTTCCTATAGAACACACTATAAAATATCCAACAAAATTACTGGATTTACTTGAAAAAACAATTAATGAAAATTCAGAACCTGCAAAAGAATATGCGGAGAATAATGATAAGTATCATAAGATAAAGGAAGCTATGGCACCGATTCTATCTATACGTGATGAAGGCTTAAGCTTTCCTGGACTCGATTTGACAAATATTCCTTCAGGGACCGTTGTGAAATCTGTTAATATGGATGCCAGAGGAGAGCGGCTTATAAGCAGAGCGCTTAAAGCTCAGGACAAATTGTGGGATGCAATGATGGGATAACATTTGAGCAAATATTGAACATATAAAATATTACAAATGTGCAATAAATGTATACATTCTTTAATATGAGTGTATATTGTAGTAAAATGAAAAAAAATTTTGCCTATCAGATGTATATAAATAGTACAATTGTCTTCTACGGATCATGAGTATCAGGTATAGTAAAAAATATGATATGATCCGTAGGAGACAATTTTAAAGACCAATAAATTTGATGAAGGGAAACAGTGTGGATAACAAAGAAACAATATGGCGTGATTATTTAGGAATTGGCTTGTTAGCGTCAGTTATAATATCTTTATTGGATTATTCCCGTGATGGATATTTGCATATTGCATTAGTAATTACATTTTTATTTATTGCGGGATTAAAGGATTCGTTGTATATTTTATTGAGTTTTATTAGAAAATATACGGTGTTTTTTGTGCTTGTCATGATATTAACGATATATTTTAGGTTTTTTAGCAGAACGGAACCTCTTTCTGATAAGTTTGCTCTTTCTGCTTTTTTATTAGTATTTTTCGGTTATATTATTGGTCTTATGAATGATGGTAACAATGAGATATATAGCCTGATGTGGAAAGCGCTGATGGTGTTAGGGGTAGCAGCTCTTTTTCATCATGCACAGGTTTTTCAGAATGGTGAAAGAATGAGCATGGCTTTTCAGAATCCCGTATTGGAAGCTGATGCTATGATAGCATTTCTTCTTATATCTATTTTATATATAGATAATATGAGACAAAAGATAGCAGGAATAGCGTTATCAAGTGTGTGTATAGTATTAACATCCGTGAGAGTATGTATGATAATGGCTTTTTTCATTATTCTATTTTTTTTGTTATTACATAGGGATATCATAAAAAAAAGAATCCTTCAGACAGATTGTAAAAGGAGAAGGCTATTGTTGGGGGTCGTTATAATATGTATATTGTTGTTGATTTTTATATATAAAGATTCTTGTTTTAAGATACTTATATTGACAACTTCAAGATTTGGAGCACTTTTTAGAGTTCTAAAAGGAGATTTTTCATTAGGAAATGACTACAGTATAGGTACCAGAGTGCTTGCCATAAGGGAGATATTACGTCTATACCCAAAAGGATCAATAATAGAGTTGTTATTGGGAAGAGGACAATTACATGGTTATTATGCAATTAAAAATTCTATGGCAGAATTGACAGGGATAAATGCTGCAAGCGAATATGCGGGTCCCATAGAAAATACATTTCTTTCTATTTTATATGATTATGGATTATGCTCATTTATCCTTTATGCGATAGTTTTTATAAAAGTAATTATTTCTGCTATAGTGGACAAGAATGGCTCGGTAAGAAAAGCGGCTATTTTTTCTATGTGCATTATAATATTGAGCCTTTTTGTTGACATGGAATACTGGATGAATTTGTCATTTGTTTTATTTTCAGGGATAGGCATATATCTAGGTATAAAAGACAAATGTAAGTATGGTTGTGTACAAATGTAAGGATTTTTTGACTATGTGACAGTAATTGGTTATAAGATGATTTATTAGTTAATGATTTAGAAGGATTTACCAATGAGAGAAAAAATAATTGCAATATATGATGAATTATTTCAAAGATATCCTTCTCTAGAAAGAGAAAAGGATAACATTATGAAGACTTTTGAGATAATAAGGAGTTGCTATAGCAATGGCGGTAAGTTGCTCGTAGCTGGGAATGGAGGTTCAGCAGCAGATGCAGAGCATATTGTTGGGGAACTGATGAAAGGTTTTATTAAGCCTAGAATGCTTGACAAAGAATTTAAGGAAATACTCATACAGATAAACAAGGACCTTGGTGTGGAGTTATCAGAAGCGATACAGGGTGCACTTCCTGCAATAGCGGTGGTGGATCATGTGGCTCTTTCTACAGCATTTCTAAATGATGTGAATCCGAAGATGAGCTTTGCTCAACAGGTCAATGGATATGGTACGAAAAATGATGTATTTTTCGGAATATCAACGTCTGGAAATTCTGAAAATATTATTTATGCATCAATCATGGCAAAGGCTAAAGGATTAAAAGTCATAGGCCTTACCGGACGCGATGGTGGAAAGTTAAAGGATTACTGTGATACCTGCGTGATAGTTCCGGAAACAGAAACATATAAGATTCAGGAATTACATCTTCCAATATACCATGCACTATGCTTGATGTTGGAAGAAGAGTTTTTTTAGAACATATAAATACAATATTTGTATAAGATAAATCAAGTATGAGCAGCCTATAGTGATATATAGGCTAAATGAATAAAATATAAGGAAGATTTTGGATTATGGTTATTACAAGAACACCGTTTCGTATGTCCTTTTTCGGTGGCGGTACAGATATGGAAGATTATTTCAAGGATAATAAAGGTGCAGTGTTATCAACTACTTTTGATAAGTATTGTTACGTAAATGTAAGGCATCTTCCGCCTTTTTTCGATTATACTTCTGAATTTGTTTATGCACAGATAGAGAGAGTAACGAATTTGGGAGACGTCGATCATCCTGCAATAAGGAATGCTATGGATATGATGGATATGCATGAACTTCGTTTATCTTATGAGGCAGATCTTCCTGCAAGAAGTGGACTTGGTACAAGTAGCTCATTTGCGGTAGGAATGATTAACGCTTTCTATGCTCTTAAGGGGAAATATGCCGATAAAAGACAGCTTGCTGATGATGCAATCTATCTTGAACGTGTACTATGTGAAGAAGCTGGAGGATGGCAGGATCAAATAGCAGCATCATTTGGAGGTCTTAACAGAATTAATTTTTATTCTGATGGTTATGATGTTCTTCCTATTATTATATCTTCGGATAGAAAAAAATTGCTTAATGACAATATGATGATGTTCTTTACAGGCTTTACAAGACTCTCATCTGAAATCCAAAAATCTGCAACTCCCGTTTCAGAAAAGAAAAAACAGCTCGCAGAGATGTACACACTTGTTGATGATGCAGAAAAGATACTTGTGAATAAGGATGCAAATATTGATGAATTTGGAAAACTCCTTGACTATACTTGGAAGCTTAAGAGAAGTACTGGAAATAATGTATCAACCGGAAGAATAGATGAATATTATGAAAAAGGTATTAAAGCAGGAGCGCTTGGAGGAAAACTTCTCGGGGCAGGCGGGGGTGGATTCCTACTATTTTATGTGCCTGAAGAAAAGCGAAATAAGGTAAGAGAAGCAATGAATGATCTCCTTTATGTACCTTTTTGTTTTGAGGATGAAGGCACAAGGGTTGTTTACTACAAGGCTGAGGCTTATGATCCGGAGAAGAGGCGCGGATTATGAAAACAGTAATTATGGCAGGTGGCAGAGGTACTAGAATAGCGTCAATTAATTCTGAAGTACCAAAGCCAATGATTCCCCTTTCAGGAAAACCTGTGTTGGAGTACGAAATCGAAGCGTTAAGAAGACAAGGTCTTACAGATATACTACTTATAGTTGGATATCTTGGAGATACTATACAAAGTTATTTTGGAGACGGTTCAAAGGTTTCGCCGGTAACAGGAGAAACATTTGGGGTAAATATAGAATATTTTGTTGAAAATAAGCCACTTGGAACAGCAGGGGCATTATTTTCATTGAAGGAAAAGTTAACCGAAGATTTCCTTTTATTAAACGGAGATATCATATTTGATATAGATTTTAATCGTTTTGTAAAAGAGCATCATAATAAAAAAGGTCTTGCAACAATAATTACTCATCCCAATAATCATCCATATGACAGTGGAATAATCATTGCTGACGAAGATGGGAAGGTATTAAATTGGCTTCATAAAGAAGATTCTAGAAAATGGTACAGAAACAGAGTTAATGCAGGAGTACATATCTTATCACCCAAGATAATGGATAAATTTAATTTCGATGTAGATGAAAAGATTGACTTGGATAGACAGATATTAAAGCCACTTATAGAAGATGGTGAGTTATATATTTATGACACTCCAGAATACATTAAGGATATGGGCACACCAGACAGATTTTATCTTATCGAAAATGATATAAAGTCTGGAAAAGTTGAACAGAAAAATTTACAACATAAGCAAAAGGCCGTCTTTCTCGACAGAGATGGAACAATAAATAAATATGTTGGTTTTTTAAGAGATATAGATGAATTTGAACTGCTACCTGGTGTATCAAAGGCTATCAGAAAAATTAATGAATCAGGATACCTTGTCATAGTTGTTACCAACCAGCCGGTTATTGCCAGAGGGGAGGTTACCTACGAGGAACTTAATGAAATTCATAACAAGATGGAAACACTTCTTGGTCAAGATGGCGCATATCTTGATGCGATATACTATTGTCCACATCATCCTGATAGTGGATATGAAGGTGAAGTTAAGGAACTCAAAATACATTGTGAATGCAGAAAACCAAAGCCGGGTATGTTATTAAAAGCAGCAGAAGACTATAATATTAGTCTCTCAGAATCGTTCATGGTAGGAGATGGAGAGAATGACATTATTGCTGGTGCTACTGCAGGTTGTAAAAGCATCCGAATAGGTGGAGATGTTAATTCTCTTCTTGATTTTGTAAATAATTATCTTTAATATAGTTTTCTGTTATAATTGTCTATTTAATAACAAGATTGTAATGTCCATTAAGAACAGAAAACATTAGTTATATATGGAGATTAGATGTAATGAAAAAGATTCTGCAAATTTCAAAATATTATTATCCAGAACTTGGAGGAATAGAAAAGACTGCTAAGTCTATAAGCGATGCTGTAGAAGGAAAGTATGAAATGAGGGTAGTTTGCTTCTCTAGGGAGAAAAGCAATGCAGTTGACATTGTAGATGGAGTAAATGTTTCAAGATTTGGAAGTATTAAAGTAGCTTCGCAGCCACTATCGTTATCTATATGTGGGAAAATAAGAAAAGAGTTAAGAGAGTACAAGCCAGACTTTGTAATTGTTCATGAGCCGGATCCCTTTTTAACATTCTGGGTTTTGAAGTATATTTCAAAGGAGGCAAAGCTTATAACATATTGGCATTCTGACATAATAAAGCAGAAGATTGGGGGTAGGCTACTTAGATCGCTATATTGCAAGGAACTTAAAAGAGCGGATAGGATAATTGCTACTAGCCCTAATTATATAGAGGGCAGTTTTTATTTATCACGATTTAAGAATAAATGTGTAGTGGTTCCCAGCTGTATTGATGAAAAAAATCTGATTCCATCAGATGCTAGCCATAAAATGGCCATGGAAATACGAGAAAAGAATAAGGACAAAATAATATGTTTGGGTATCGGAAGAGTTGTCCCATATAAGGGATTTGAATATCTTGCACAAGTTGCCAGATTAGTGGATGAACGATTTGTATTTTATGTATCAGGCTATCCCGGTTCTTCAACAAACAGAATAGAGCAGACTACAAAAGATTTAAATAACTTCACTTTACTTGGTGCGACTTCTGACGATGTCCAAAAAGCATATCTTGAAGCTGCAGATATATTTGTTTTTCCTTCTATTACAAAGAATGAGGCTTTTGGTCTGGGGCTTGCAGAGGGCATGTATTTTGGAAAACCTGCTGTAACCTTTTATATTAAAGGATCTGGTGTTAATTTTGTAAATTTAAAAGATGTAACTGGATTGGAAGTTGATAATCGTAATGTTGAAAAGTACGCAGAGGCTTTAATGCGGTTAGCAGATGATGAGAACTTAAGGAAAAAGTTAGGCGAAGCTGCTAAATCAAGAGTGGAGCAAAACTTTTTATATAAACAGTATAAAGATAATATCTTGAAAGTTTTTGAAAATGAAAGATAATTGTTAATAGTATTTGGTTTACTCAATAATTGCGGAAACCAAATACTATGCAGCTACTTAACTGATAAGATAGGTCCGATTTTTCGGTTTTAAAATGTGGGGATCAATGGACTATAGAAATAAAAGAATTTCATTATTGTCAGTAGCTATATTTGGTATGCTATTTACATTTCCTTTAAAGGACGCATTTGCTTATACCATTAAAGATGTACCATTCCGGTTATCAGAGATATGGATTGTTATTTCACTTTTCTTTATTTTCTTTGTGAGTGCATGGAAATTAAAATACAAAGAATCAGGTATCTTATGGATAGTTTTGTTTAACTTATTAGTCACTCTTCTTGGGGTGGTGTTAAATAAGGAGACTATAGTTTTTTCTTTTGCTATTAAATATATAGCCAGGAATATGCTTTGGCTTATGGTGCTTGTATTCTTCTTGGGAAGCAGGTTTGAAATAACCTCACAAAACATAGATATGCTGATGAAGTATACAGCTTGGGTGCAAGCGATTGCATGTATTTTCACTGTTATTACTAACAGATATTTTTATTTGAGCGATTTATTGTTTGCTGGTGATCGATATGATGCTAATTTCATTAGTATCGCAGGTCATGTATTTCATAGGCTGAAAGGAACGTGCTCTGAACCAGGATATTTGGCACCGCTTTTGGCAATGATGTTATATTACTTCTTGATGAAATATTTGGATGAATATAATACTCAAAGAGACAATATCAAATATATGACATATATTTTTGTATTATTTGTGATATCATTATTCAGTTTTTCTTCTGCTGTTTATGGGATTGACTTAATAATAATATGTTATGTGCTTATTACATCAAGGCAAAGAGTAAATAAATGCCTTGTGATATTATTAGGGATGGCTGCTTTATTGGTAGCATTTGTGATTGTATTAAGTAGTAGAGCCATGTCTCAGGCTTTATTTGATAATGTGATTAATAAGGTATCTTATTATA
Organism: Butyrivibrio sp. AC2005; assembly: GCF_000424145.1. Lineage (GTDB taxonomy): Bacteria > Bacillota > Clostridia > Lachnospirales > Lachnospiraceae > Butyrivibrio. The sequence continues at coordinate 19,262 of NZ_AUJI01000042.1, read as the reverse complement.
TTTTTAGACAGGACAATGCCTCATTTAATTTTTCTGCAGTAGACAGATCTCAGCATGTTGAATTTGCAAAAAAAATAATATCTGAGAGTACGATTTCTGAATTGATTTTGGGAAAAGGTACAGGTGCATATTATTTCAAATCATTGTTGAGAACTGATTTTTATCAAAATAATGTAAGTGAGGCTAATAATATTTATTTGTCTTCCATGACTGATAGAGGGATTTTGGGCGTAGCAGGAGTTATAGCTACTTTTATTTACTGTAAGAAAATGCTTCACAAGGATATTTATTCAAGAACTTTGTTCTGTGGCATCATTGCGCAGGGATTGCATTGGATATTAGTAGGGAATTTTTGGTTATATGGCTTTTGGTATGAGATTCTTTTTTTGATTGGATATAAAAGACATATTGCAGTTTTGAATGAAAACTATGATTCATAATGAAATGTAGGAAAATTGATGAGAATAGGGGTAATTTGTAATAATTTTGGAAAATCATATGATGGAATTGGTGCTTATAGTAAGGTAATATACGGGGATAGTATTAAGGATGTTGATGTGGAAATATATTCAGCAGATTGTAAGACAGACATAGGCACATTAGGGAAGATGCTGAATTATGGTATGACATCACAGATTAATAGACTTATTAGGGATATTAAACATGGTGAGGATTCGTTTGATGCTATCGTTATTGAATATCCTTTTGCAGAATGGAATCCAATAATTTTAATAGCATTCAGAAGGCTTTCGAATACTGCTAAAAAAGCAGGAATTAAGGTTTTGACCTCGGTTCATGAATACGAAAGGGTAAATAAGCTAAGAAAAATAATAATTGAATACTTATGTACTATATCAGATGCTATTTTTGTGAGCAATAATGAGATGGGGGAAGCATTGCTGCGTTTTTGTCCCAAGTACTTTGAGCGAATGATTCCCACCAATATTTATTCCGATACATTACATTTCAATGACCACAAAAAAAGGGATAGCTATGTTTTTTTTGGACTTATTAGCAAAACCAAAGCATTTGAAGAAATGCTTGAAGGATGGGATAGTTTCAATAGGGATGGAAATAATACTCTCTATATATTATCAGGAACGAAATTAGGAAGTATTGATGAGCATAAAGGCGTTTGTTATGTTTATGATTGCCCGCCGGATAAGATTCTTGATATAATGAGCGAATGTGCCTTTTGTATTGTACCAATACGGCCATGTATAGATGAAAAAAATGCAACATTTAAAACGGGATGTCTGAACGGGTGTGTATGTCTGGGACATTTTGATCAGAAATATTCTGATCTTAGATTTATTCTGAATATGAAAGATTATTCTCCGGAAGAGTTTAAGCGAGCTTTTGCGGAAACTCAAAAAATTACAGATGAAGAACTTTTGTTAAAACAACAAATGTCATATGAGTATGGAAAGCGGTATACACCGAGAAATGTTGCTGCGAAAGTAGAGAAGAGTATTATATCTCTGCTATAATGAGTAACTTAAACTAAAGGTATAAATTGTGAAAATTGAGGCAAATAATAATACAAGATTAGTTCAAAGTGATTTGATAAGATGTATTGCAATGGTGTTTGTTATTTCAGTTCATACGGTAAACTACTATTTTGATGGAAATGCAGCACAGCTATTGCAAGCAATATTCTTTACATGTAATCCACTGTTTTTTATGCTAAGTGGAAAATTCAATTTGGCTAAGGAGTTTAGAAGTGCAGAGGATATAATCGATTGGTATAAACACAAGATTTCAGTTTTGGTTGTACCATTTGTGTTTTATTCGTTTTTATTATATACGTGGAAAAATGTTCATACTACCCCCCTCTATTACATGGCATACTGGGTGGGGTTTATAAAAGGACTTTTCACAGGGCAAATAGCTACACATCTTTGGTTTATGTACTGGATGATAGGTATTACCTTGAGCACACCTTTTGTTGCAATAATTATAAGATGTTTAGATAATAAGCAACTTTCGGCTCTTCTTTTAATAGGTATGGGGTGGAATACAGTTGCTATATTAGTATATGCAGATATATTTGGGAATGCACCATTTCCATTTCAGGGATGGATTTTTCCGGAGTGGTTCATATATTTGATATTGGGTTACACTCTCGAAAAAATAAAGAATAAGCGTCATATAACATGGATAATTGTTGCAGGAGCAGTTTCACTGATTATTACTTATGTACAAAAGACGAGTCTTGCTGAGGTTGTAGTGGCAAAGAATGCATATGATATTTCACCATTATTTACAATCTTTGTGGTAGGAGTATATATTCTATTTGATAAAGTGCTAATAATAAAAACTGATTTTGTGAAGCAAATATTAACCAGACTGTCAAAGCATACGTATTCAATTTATTTATTTCATAGTGTGTTTCTTGGCCGTGTAAATAATTTTATTATGAGTTTGAACTTAAAGTGTGCGGTGTCATTTATACTGGCGGTACTGACTATTGTAGTTGTTGCTCTTGTAGTTACGGCTATTATTGATTTTATGTTATTAAATGTGCTTATAAAGCATGTGGATAATTTTTTAAGGAAAAGAAAGATATGAAAAAGGTTGCAATAGCAGAATATATAAATTTAGAAAATGAAAACAAAGAACCTGTAGGGCATGCGCCTAAAGTACTTGAAGAGTCAGCGGATCTTTTAAAGAATAAATATAATATAACTCTTTTTTGTAGTGAAAGTTTAAGTGGGGGACTGATTACTGGATATGAGGTTATAAAAGTAAAAGGAAATTTTCATAAGGGTAATAAAGCACTTATGCTTATTTCAAGATGGAAGAATCTTAATAAGGTATTTTCATTTGCAAAAGATTATGACATAATCTGGTTTACGAATGTCGACTGGGTTATGTATTTATATTTGGCAATGAAAAGAAAAAAAAGACCACATATTATGGTTACATTGTACAGAGATATTATTGATGATATGAAGACTTATAGCTCATCATTACGGAGGCTACTTGGTAGAATTTGTATGCGTGCTGTAGACGATGTTGCTCTATATATTGTTACTAATCCATCCTTAAAGCTATTTGATAATCAGATAACTCTTCCTGACTTCTATTATTCTGAGAAATATGAAAAATATAAAGATGTAAAAAAGAAGGAGCAACTAGTTTGTCTTGGCGCTATGAGAGGAACCAAGGATCTGGAAGGAGTTGTAAGACATTTTGCCGGAACGGAAATTAAGGTATATATTGCCGGTGACTTTATGGATAAGGATGAATACAAAAGTCTGAAGGACATATCAGAAGACAATATTACTATAGAAGATAGAGTATTGCCATTTGATGAATATTATTCGCTCATTGCAGAGTCAAAATATACACTGCTTCCATACAAAAAAGAACGATATGAAAATGCGACAAGTGGGATACTGCTAGAGAGCATTTTTCTTAATTCTATACCAATAGCACCGGAGTGGTTATTATCAAATAATAAGATATCTGGTATAGGGTATAGTAGTATTAGTGAATTGCCAATTACGATGGAAGGGCTTAATAAACTAGCAGAGAATTATAATCCTGATGTAGAAGCATTTCGCAAAGAAAACATACAGGATCGATTAGTAAAAGCTATTGAGGTATATATACAGTGATAAATTTAAAAGTGCTAATAATTCTTGGATTATTCGTTTTTATAAATATATGTGAGGCTTGCTTTTGTGAGTTTTCAAAGAATCAGTCTTCTAAGAAAAATGATAGTGAAGTACAATCAAGCAATGAAAAGCAGGATAAAAGCGTTATTGTAAGTCTGATTTTTGATATCTATAGTTGGATTAATAGTTTTTCATTTTTGTATTTTAAGATTGTTGGTTATGTGCCTTCACATCATTTTCGTCTCTTTTTATATAGATATGTTTTTAGAATGAGTATAGGAAAAGGAACAGTTATTTATTATGGATTAGAGGCAAGAAATCCATGGAATATTACAATAGGAAATCACTGTTCTATAGGTGATAAAGTTATTTTGGATGCTCGAAAGAAGATTGTTATTAAAGATAATGTAAATATTAGTACGGGCGTTTGGGTTTGGACTGTTCAACATGATGTGAATTCTGAATCATTTGGTACGATAGGGCAAGAAAAACCAGTATATATTGGAGAATATGCTTGGATTAGTTCTAGAACGTCAATATTACCAGGTGCGAATATATCAAAGGGAGATGTTATTGCGGCTGGTGCTGTTTTAACAAAACCTTGTGATTTGCAATTTTGCATATATGGGGGGGTACCGGCTAGAAAAATTGGAACACGAAATAATAATTTGGATTATGAATTACCTAGAAAATACAGACATTTCATTTAATATGCTAGGACTAAGAGGATTATTATATGTTGCTCGATAGAATTTGGAATGGGATATGGATTAAATATAAAGGTGTCACATGTGGTAAAAATATGAAGATTCGCGGAAGAGCATGGTTTCATGGTGTTAAAAATTCAATTTTTTTTGGAAATGATGTAACAATTATTTCAACTCCTAATGTTAATCCAACGGCGGGTGGATTTCAATCGCATTTTAGAACAGTGGGAAATGGGAAAATAAAAGTTGGCAATAATGTAGGGATGACAAGAGTAGAAATAACATCGTATGAGAGTGTTACAATAGATGATGATGTTCTGTTAGGTGGAAATTGTATAATATGGGATTCTGATTTCCACTCTTTGATTTACTCAGAACGCATGGAAAAACCAGATGTAGGTGTTAGAACAAAACCTGTAAGGATAAGAAAGGGTGCTTGGATTGGCGCTGCAAGTATAATATTAAAAGGTGTGGAAATTGGAGAATATTCTGTTATTGGAGCAGGATCTGTGGTTACACAGAACGTTCCAACGAAAGAAATATGGGGAGGTAATCCGGCACGGTTTATTAGAAAATTGGAATAAGGTTTTTATTTATTTGGAAAAGTTAAAGGGAGATAGGGTCATTTTTGATGATCGTAAAGGAGACCAGCTATGAATATTGAGAAGAAAAAAGTTTTAATAAAAAAGAGTATGGCAAAACATATGAATAACACATTATTATATATGTTTTGGACCATAATCAATAAGAACAAAAAGGAAATTCTTTTAAAAAACAAGAAATTTGAGAATATACATTTAGGAAAGAGATGTTTTATTTTGGGAAATGGGCCATCAATAAAAGCTGTAAACTTTGCTGATTTAAAAAATGAATATGTATTTACTGTGAATCAGTTTGCAAGGTTTGAAAATGCTGTTGACATAAAGAGTAATTATCATTTTTGGGCGGATGAATCTTTTTTTAAAGATGATAATAGTGATGGTTCAAAAGAAGTAATAGAAACAATGAAAAAAATCTCTATGGATAATGCTGATGTAGTATCCTTTTTTCCAATTGGTAAACGCGGATTTGTAACTTCTCATGGAATAAACAAAAATATGAGAGTGTCTTATTTTTGTTCTACATATAAACTTGAGGATCATATGGATGAAAAAATAGATTATTCTAAATTTACGCCTCAATTTGGTTCAGTGGTTCAATGGTGTATTACCATGGCGATATATATGGGATTTTCAGAAATATATCTTCTTGGATGTGATAATACAGGAATCGCCAATATTGTTAAGTCTGCATTGAAAAAGGATACCGAATATGATTATGGGTATGTGATGTCAGAGGCAGAAAAAAAACGTATGCAAAAGCTTGTTAATGATAAGTCATTGGAGGCGTATGTAGAGGCTTATTTAGGCGAATTGAAGGACTATCGGATATTGTATAACTATTGTTTGGGACGGCAAATAAAGCTTATTAATTGTTCTGCTGAAACAGTTATTGATAGTATACCGCGGATGAAATTGGATGATGTATTAAATAATTAGTATATTTCAGCAAGGAAGGAGTTAGAGAGGATTTTTTATTGTAGTATATTTTTGGGAAAGAGGATTGATGGTTGACCATAAATATATAGTTGATTTGCAATAGAAATGATTCGTTATTATATGAAAGAAAACAAATACAAATTTCTGGCTAAGAATACTATTTTATTTACAGTTAGTTCTTTTGGCTCAAAATTATTAGCTTTTATAATGGTTCCATTTTATACTAGTATTTTGACCACATCAGAATTTGGTGTAGCAGATCTGCTGTCAACCTCATCCAGTTTGATTGTTTTTTTCGTTACGATCTGTATTGCAGATGCGGTTCTGAGATTTGCAATAGAAAGTTATACAGAAAGACAAGGGGTTTTCTTATATGGTATCAAGGTTGTTCTGAGTGGGGTAAGTTTATTTGGGCTGATTCTTTCAGTTATAGCCTTCTTTAACCCGATAAAATGGGATTTATATTTGTATTTTTTCTTGTATTTATTAGTTTGCTTTAGTGCATTTTATCAGCTTATTTCAAATTATCTTCGTGCAATTAATAAAATAGTTGCTGTGGCGATATCAGGTATACTGCTTTCAGTAACGACAGTTTTATTTAATATATTATTTTTGTTCATGTACAACATGGGGTTAAAAGGATACTTGATATCAATGACATCGGGATATTTTATAACCTTGCTATATGGAATTATTGTGATCATAAAAAATGAGAAGGGAGTGCTTAAACAAAAGTGCAGTCATGAAAAAGGAATGCAAATGATAAAATATTCACTTCCATTAGTATTTAATGGAGTAGCGTGGTGGATTAATGCGAGCCTCGATAGATACTTTATTATTTTTTTTCATAACGTAGCACTAAATGGTTTATATGCAGTTGCTTCCAAAATTCCAACCATCTTAAACATTGTTAACCAAATATTTAGTCAAGCATGGAATCTTTCTGCTATAAAAGAGTATGATAAAAATGACAAAAACAATTTTTTTAAAAATATTTATTCATTATACAATTTTACTCTTATGACAAGTTGTAGCATATTAATTATGTTTAATATTCCACTTGCGAAAATTTTGTTTGCCAAAGATTTCTATGCTGCTTGGAGATGCTCATCTATCTTGGTTATTGCAACTGTTTTTTCTGCGATGAGTAGTTTTTTAGGAAGTATTTTTGTCGCAGTAAAAAATTCTAAGATATTTGCTGTTTCAACAGTAACAGCAGCTGCTTTGAATTCGATATTGAATCTTGTTTTAATACCTGGTTATGGAGAGGTTGGGGCTGCAATAGCGACTGTTATATCTTTTGCTGTGATTTGGTTAATTAGATTTATTTGTGTAAAAAAGTATATGATTTTAAAAATAAATATAGCTAGAGATATTATTTCTTATGTATTAATATGTGTTCAAGTTTTTTTTGAACATACAGTTATTAATTCAGTATTCTTGCATTTAATTCTGTTTTGCATGATTTTACTGCTATATAGGAAGGAAATGTGTTATTTACTAAAACATTTAAATAAGCGTAGAAATAAGCTTTGATATTGTGCTATATGGTCAGGGCTTAGTAATAAATAATTTATGTTTTTATGGAAGGAGTAAAAAAATGAAAGTAGTAGGTGTTATTGCGTCAAGGTATGACTCAACAAGGTTACCTGGAAAAGCGCTTAAGGACATATGCGGGAGACCAATGGTATGGTGGGTTTATCAGAGCGTTTTAAACGCAAAAAAATTAGATGAGATATATGTTGCTACAGATGACGAAAGAATAAAAACTGTTTGTGAGCAGAATAACATTCCGGTCATTATGACGAGGAAGGATCATAGAGAGGCAGCTAATAGACTTCAGGAGGTTTCACAAACTATTAGCGCTGATTTCTATGTTCAGATTAATGGTGATGAACCATTATTAAATGCAGAGCATATAGATGCTGCTATACCAGCAGATATCCCTCAAGATGAAGAATATGGTACAAATTTAATGACCAAAATTACTAATCCAGTGCAAGCGCTTGATGCTTCAAATATAAAGGTGGTATTTGACGAAAACAATTATGCGACATATTTTTCTCGTACGCCAATTCCTTATCCATATAGGAGTATAGAATATGATTTTTACAAGCATGTTGGAGTGATAGGGTATAACAAAAAAATGTTGGATTTTTATGCAACAAATCCACCAGGAAGATTTGAAAAAATAGAGGCAATTGCTACATTAAGGTTTACTGATTATGGAAAAAAATTACTATGCATAGAAGTAGAAGATACAGATAGTTTATCAGTAGATACACAAATGGATTTAGAATATGTCCGTAAGGTTATTGATAATAAACTCAAGCAAGGTGAGTTAGAACATTATAGAGTACTTCTTGATCAGAGGTAAAATTAAATGAATAATAAGATAAGACTATTAGATTGCACACTAAGAGAAGCGCCATTAGAAGGCCTTATGTGGGGAGATATGTCAATTCGCAAGATGATTCATGGGCTTGAATTGGCGAATGTAGACATAATAGAGGTGGGATTTTTAAAAGATACACCATATGTATTTGGGAGCACTTTATTTAATAGAGTAGAAGAAATAGAACCATATTTGGTTAATAAAAAGAGTGAGGTTATGTATGTCGCATTGGTTGATTATGGACGATATAACCTTGATAACCTTAGTGAGTTTGATGGAAAGTCAATTGATGCTATTCGCGTTTGTTTTAAGCATGACGAGATAGGAATGGTTTTAGATTATGCAAAAAAAATAAGAGATAAAGGGTATAAAGTAGCTATACAACATGTTGACACTCTTGCATATTCTGATGAAGAAATTTTGGAATTTGTTAATTCTGTAAATGCTTTTATGCCATATGCATATTCTATAGTTGACACATTTGGTGCTATGTATGATGATGATATGTTGCATATCTCAAAAATTGTTGCAGAAAGACTGAATGAGAAGATATTGCTAGGCTTTCATGGGCATAATAATCTTATGTTGGCTGATGCTAATGCTCAAAAATTTATAGTAGAAATTGGTAGTAGCAGAGAAGTTATAGTTGATTCATCATTGTATGGATGCGGGAGAAGTGCTGGAAATGCGCATACTGAGCTGTTAGCGCAATTTCTTGATTTTAAGCATAATGCAAATTATGACATAAATGAATTGTTGGATTTAATTGATACAGTAATTTCTGCAGCCCAGGAAAAAACAACATGGGGATACAGTATACCATATTTTATTGCAGGAATGCATAATGCCCATACATTTAATGTTAAGCAGCTTCTTAAAAAACATAATTTGAGATCTAAAGACTTACGTGGGATAATAGAGAAATTAGATGATACTCAAAAAAAAGCATATGATTATGCATTGCTTGAACAACTATATATTGAATACTTTGATAAGCAGATAGATGATAGCAAAATTATTTCCAAATTAAACTTAGAATTAAAAAATAGGATTATACTCTTGTTAGCTCCTGGTGTTTCTGTTTCTACGTATAGAAATCAGATTAATGACTTTATTAATCATAATTCACCAATAGTTATTGGAGTTAATAACTTGATTGATGGATACAAGTTTGACTATATTTTTTTCAGTGCAGCGAGTCGCTATAAAAATTTGCAATATCAAAGATATATATCGTCTGGAAATCCACGTTTGATTATTTCGTCAAATGTTTCGGATGAAATAGATAATGATAATTATGTTGTGAATTATAAATCTTTAATTAAATCTGGATGGGTTAATTTTGATAGTTCAATAATATTACTATTCAGGCTACTTATAAAATGTGGAGTCCAAGAATGTTACATAGCTGGTTTGGATGGATTTAAAAGAGTTGGCGCAAATTTTTATACTAAAGAATTGGATCCGGGAATTGATGAAAGTGAAAGAATGGAAGTGGCTAATGACAACTATAGTATGATGAAAGATTTAAAAAGAGAGCATCCAGAGTTTCACGTTCATTTTATAACAGATAGTATTTATCAAGAAATTTTTTTGTAAGAATACCGAACGGTAAAAAAAGAAAGGATTATCTTGAAATGAAAAATGTAATATTTGATCTTGATGGATGCTTGATTGATTCTAGTGAAGTACAAAAAGCGGCATTTTTTGGTGCGTATGAAGAGATTGTTGGAGATGATAATTGTCCAACATATGAGGAATATATTAAGTATACAGGAGATTCAGTTGATAATGTGTTTAAAAAATTAGGGCTGCCTGCTTCCATGGCAGCACCATTTAGAAGAATTAGTTCTGAATCAGTTGACAAGATAAAAGTAAATTGGGACGCAATAGATTTAGTAAGAAGTCTAAAAAGAAATGGGTGTAATATAGCAATCTGTACTGGAAAGGACCATGATAGAACAGAGGATATTTTAAAATATTATAATGTGTCCGAATTATTTGATGTTCTAATTTGTGCAGATGATGTAAAAAGTCCGAAACCATCGGCTGAACCAATAAAGAAAGCATTAGAAAATTTGTGCTGTTCTAAAGAAGAGGCAATAGTTGTTGGAGATGGTTATAGTGATATAATTAGTGCTAAAAGGGCTGGTGTTCGATCTGTGCTAGTGCTATGGTATGGCGAAAATGGGGTACCTAGAGAAGCTGATTATACAGTCAAAAGTGTTGAAGAGCTGAGGACAATATTACAAGGATAAGATATCAATTTGTTGTGAATTGTATATGTACTGTTTTTGCTTGTGGATTTTCTTATACGCTTATATTGCCATAATTTATGAAGGCATTATTTGAGCATATAGTAATTTTTTTCATTCTTAATGGTCATTATTAGTATCTACTCGACCGTTACTAGTGATAAGAATATGTAATTATTTAGGAATTATGTGCAATAACAGTTGATTGATCAGAGTAGTTCATTTGGTCGTCTTAGTCTGATGTAATTTTTGCTTTGCGTTCATGAGATACTTCCATTGTCTTAGCGTGAATCGCTGAAAACGCAAATCGCGTGTTGCTATTTGGAGAAACCATCTCATGAGTATGGTAGTATTAGAAAGATACTCGTTATTGAGGACTTACAATTCATGGGAGCTTAGGGTACAGAGTACATGGATAGCATAGACAGAATCGAAGTTGAGCGTATGTTTAGATTACCAAGGCATAGTCATGAACTTGGGCTTATCATGACATAGCGCGAAGATACAACTCCCAGCTGAATTATGTTGTCTATCATATCAATGAAAGTAGATAGTCTACTAAGGCTTTCGTTGTTCCAAAAAATGATTTTGATTTTTACTAGTGCAATTGTTGTTATATTTTTTGCAAAGCGTCGGCTGAAAATAAGCCGGTTGCTGAGCATACACTACATATGCTTTACAAGAAATAAACTGCTATACTTTGAGTTAGAATTCGGAATATAGAAATGAAGAAAATAATAAAATTTGAAAATGTTATTAATAGACATGCTATTATCATCATAATAATATTGTTTATTTTTAGTGTTATTATAAGATATAGTTTAATACCTTGCCCAGAACGAATAACAATTTATAACGATGAGCTTAGATCATATGGTATAGCCGAAAGTATAGCGACTGGTAGGGGGATATCCATATTTAATACAAATCATTATTTTACTGAAATTTTGTATTGTCTAATTATTTCACCAGCCTTTTTTTTTCGGTTTGATAGAGTTATTCAGTTTCGTGTTATAGCTGTCATTAATAGTATATTGATTTGTTCGGGAATTTTTCCGACATATTTGTTAGCAAAGCGGATATCTAAAGGTAAAGAGATATTTGCTTTGCTATTTGGTTGTATTTATTGTATTTTGCCAGATCTTACATATTCATTGTTGTATTATAGCGAAAATATCCAACTTCCAATGACGATTTGGATGATTTACACTATCTATATTATTTTTTCAGATGCTAGGGAAATAGTTTCATTAAGGTATGTAATTGAACAATTTATAATAGGTATTCTTTTTTCTCTTTTATATATGTCTAAAATGGTTTCTTTAATTTTTCCAATTGCTTATTTTGTTACATTATTGTTTGAAATGTTCATTAATAAGGAAAAATTTAGAAATAAGGATTATATTAAGAAAAGATTGGTAGGATATGCATTTTCAATTTTAATTTTTGGGGTATTTCTTATTATCATATTTTGCTTTTTCTTAGGTGGACGAAGTTTTCTTAGAATGGGGGTAATGAATCCGAATGTTTTAGACTCTTATGAGAAATACATATATTTGCTATATGGAATACTATATTATTTGCTTAATGTATGCCTAGCTGTTGGAATAGTGCCTATTATAATTCCGTTAATAAATTTTAAAAAGCTAACTCATACGGATAAAGTATTATACGCCTTTTTGATGATTGCTTTAGGTGGTCTTGCAATCGTTAATTCATATACATGTTCTTTGAGAGAGGATTTTCCGCATTTGATTCCAAAAGCAAACGTAAGATATGCAGGGTGGTTTTTTCTTCCTATGTGGATGGTTTATGGTAATGCACTAAAGGAGAGTATTTCTCATAAAAAGAAGCAGTTTCTTTTACTGATTGGAGTAATAGTAGGTGCTTTATATATGGTAGTATATAAAGGTGTTACTTATTCACAAGCTGATCAAACTATGCTTTGGTATCTTGTGAATTTTACTGAGAAGCAGATGATCTATATTGGCATTTTTATTACTATCTTTATAGTAGCTAGTCTATTGGTTTTTTATAAATCGCCATATCTTCATATTTGTGTTTTTAGCGTAATCATGCTTGTTATTTTATTATATGATAATGTATATACGATTAAGGCACGTATTCAAGATCACGTTATAAGTAAAAAAGATTACTCAGAAATCAGTATGGTTGAAAGCTTTATAATACAGCATCCTGATTCGGAATTCTTATATGTAATTAATGATCGTACTATTGATAAGTTTGAAAAGTTAGGTGATACATATCTGAATTATCAAAATGTGACAAGGATAAGTTTATATGAAATTCTTGAGCATCAATTAGAAGATGGAACGATTAATCTTAATGATATTGAAAATGAAAGACTGACGGAAATAAATAATATTGATTATTTAATTGTTGAACAAGATTGGGGAACTGAGTTTGAAGATTATAACGCAAAGGATGTTACTAATAGTGAATATTATGATATATTAGAAAACAGAAATGATGGGAACAAGGTAATTTCTGCTATCAATTTTTGGTGGAGTGTTCCACTGGGGACAAAAATATTTAATATTTCAGCATCGCGATTCTTCACGCAGTTTGAAGAAGATGGTACAGGGGGATTCGTTTCACAAGAGAATAAACAAGGGTCATTACTTTTTGGGCCATATACTACATTATCACCAGGAAAATATGATATTACTTTTTTATATTCATATGATGGAGATTTGGAAGAGGGAACTCCATTAGGTCGAGTTGGAATAAGAGGTTCAGAAGATTTAACCGCTTATGATACAATATTTTATGCTGGCGATGAGTATGTTAGCCTAAATGATATAACAATTAGTAACTTTTGTTCACAGTTTGAAACTCTTATGATTACATCAAATAGTAATATTCGTGTTTATGCGATAAAAATAACTAGGAAGTAGGATATTAATGAAAAAAACAGTTACGGTATTAATGCCGTGTTTAAATGAAGCAATAACACTACCCGTATGTATAAGGAAGGCAAAGGATGCTTTAGAAAAAATGGGGGGGTGCGTAGATGGAGAAGTGCTTGTTGCAGATAATGGCAGCAATGATGGCTCTATAGAGATCGCGGAATCCATGGGGGCTAGAGTAATACATGTAGAACAAAGAGGATATGGTTCAGCGCTCCGGGCAGGAATAGATGCAGCAAAAAGCGAATATATTATCATGGGTGACGCTGATGATAGCTATGATTTTTCAGCTATTAAAGTATTTGTAGATAAGCTTGACGAAGGATTTGACTTGGTAATGGGGGATAGGTTTGCAGGTGGAATACAACCGGGAGCTATGTCATTTTCTCATAAGTATATAGGAAACCCTGTGTTGTCGGGTATTGGTAGACTTTTTTTTAAAACAAAAATTAGAGACTTTCATTGTGGGATGAGAGGATTCCGCAAAGAAAGCATACAGAAATTAGACCTATGCACTACAGGCATGGAGTTTGCTTCCGAAATGGTTGTTAAAGCTGTTTTATTTGGCTTGAAAATATCAGAGGTTCCCATAAAGTTATATCCGGATGGAAGGAATAGACCGCCACATCTCCGATCACTACCTGATGGGTGGCGACATTTGAAATTTTTGCTTATATATAGTCCTAAATGGTTATTTTTTTATCCGGGATTACTAATGACTATAATTGGTTTTGTTGGTATGCTTATTCTTTCCTGCTTTACCATTCATATTGGCAAAGTACAGTTTGAGATAACAACAATGTTCTATTTTGCTATTCTGTTATTAACAGGCTGTCAAGCAGTTCAATTTTCATTATTTACAAATATATATGGTAAGAAGATTGGACAGCTTCCTGCAACGTCAAAATTATTTGATAATTTAGAATCTTTTATTAGCAGATTTGGGTTAGGAATGGCTCTCTTGCTTGTATTAGCAGGATTGACAGGAATTATAGCTACTTTAGTGACTTGGTCCGGAGTAGGATTTGGAGAATTGCCAGATATGTCGGTGCATAGATTGGCAATTCTGTTCGGAACGCTATTTATATTAGGGATTCAATTTTTCTTTTCAGGATTTTTCATTAATGTACTGTATATGGGAGACGAAAAAATATGGGGATGAAATCTGAGGCGATAGATTATTTTGCATATGATAATAAATTTCTTGGATTTAAAACGTATTTTTCGATTAAAGCAAGAAAGAAGATGTTTGAAAATTTCATGCAATATGTAAAGCCGACTGATAAATCAGTAATTTTAGATCTCGGAGCAACGCCAGATACTAAGCTTGCCGATTCTAATATTTTTGATAAATTGTATCCATACCGGAAACAAATAACTGTATGCAGTATTGAGGATTGTAGTAATATCGTTTCTGATTTAGGATTGAAAGGATTTGTTTTTAATGAGGCTAAAAAGCCGTTGCCTTTTGAAGATAATAGATTTGATGCGCTTTTTTGTTCGGCTGTTCTTGAACATGTTGGCAACAGAGCTGATCAAGAGTTTTTTTTAAACGAGTGCTTAAGAGTCAGTAGAAAAGTATTTCTCACTACTCCATATAGATATTTTCCTCTTGAGATGCATACGTTTATTCCGTTTTTGCATTGGCTTCCATGGAATTGGTTTCAAAAGATTGTACGGGTGACAAAGGGGGAGTTTTGGGCAAACACGGATAATTTAAATGTGCTATGTAAAAAAGATATAGATAAGATGAGGCTGATAAGACAAGTAAAAATTGAATTTGTACGTACAGCCGGTTGGAAGAGTAATATGATTATAAAAGGATAACTGTTTTTTAGTTTTAAATGCCTATCAATTATTGGGATTGTAAAAGCATGAAAGAGCAAAGAAATGAAGAATTCTTTACAAATAATGAATCCTCGATAGTAACATCTGAGAGAATTCTTTATACTGCTAGTTCTTTTGCGCGAGGAAGCCTCCTTCATTTACAAGAAATAGGAGAATTGACTGCAAATAGAACTCATGAATCATCGCGTTCAAATCTGCAATCTTTTCTGTTTTTTATCGTTATATCTGGATCGGGCAAGCTGCATTATGACAATAGAGATTATAGTTTATCTACGGGAGACTGTGTCTTTATCGATTGTGAAAAAGCTTATAGCCATCGCACAAATGAACCGAATCTATGGACTTTGAGATGGTGTCATTTTTATGGGGCATTTCTTCATGCGATTTATCAAAAATACTGTGAACGTGGAGGAAGGCCTATTTTTCGACCGAAAGATGTGAATATAATCATAGATGTTTGGAAAAAATTGATGGCTACTGCAGCCAGTTCAGATTATATGCGGGATATGCTTATTAATCAGCATCTGTCAGAGCTAATGGTTTGTATTATGTCTGAATCATGGCATCCGGAAAATCAGGAAAATTTGCCAAAGAAAAAATCATTGATGTACCCGGTAAAAGAATACCTTGATAAGAATTATCGGCAAAAGATTACTCTTGATGGTCTTTCGGAAATGTTTTTTATCAATAAGTATTATCTTGCCAAAACATTTAAAGACCAATATGGACAGAGTATAAATTCCTATCTTCTCAACACACGGATAACAAAGGCTAAGCAGTTATTACGTTTTACAGATAAGAGCGTCGAATCAATTGGCATCGAATGTGGTTTGGGGGCAGCTCATTATTTTAGTTCAAAATTCAAAGAGATAGAAGGCGTCCCGCCTAGTGTATATAGGGAACAGTGGTAATCTACTGTTCCTTATTTTTTATTTATAAAAGCCAATATTTTGTAAGTAAAAGCCAATATTGTGAATTCAATATGGTTTAATCTTACGTTAATATATCCTAGCAAAATGACGAATGCCTTTTATTGAGCTAAGATTTTTAATATGAAATAAGAGCAACATTGATAGCAATATATTATAAATTTAGGAGGTACCTATATATGAAGAAGGCACTTATTACTGGTGTGACTGGACAGGACGGAAGTTATCTTTCAGAGTTTTTAATTGAAAAAGGGTATGATGTACATGGTGTAATACGTCGTAGTTCAGTAGATTTTCGTGAGCGTATTGCTCATTTGGAGGGTACTCCGCATTTTCATCTTCATTATGGTGATTTAAGTGATACATCCTCTTTGGTTAAGGTCATAGGAATGGTAAAACCTGATGAAATCTATAATCTTGCTGCACAAAGTCATGTTCAGGTTAGCTTTGACAGCCCTGAGTTTACAGCTGATATTGATGCGACTGGCGTACTTCGTGTTCTTGAAGCTGTAAGGATTACAGGATTAGCTGAAACATGCAGGATATATCAGGCTTCCACTTCTGAACTATATGGGAAGGTTGAAGAGGTTCCGCAGTCTGAAACCACTCCGTTCCACCCATATTCTCCGTATGCTGTTGCAAAGCAATATGGTTTTTGGATTACGAAAGAGTATCGTGAAGCATACAACATGTTCTGCTGTTCAGGTATTCTTTTTAATCATGAGTCAGAACGCCGCGGAGAGACTTTTGTCACCAGAAAAATCACTTTGGCGGCAGCTAGAATTGCTCAGGGGAAACAGGATAAGTTGTATTTAGGTAATCTTTCATCTCTTCGCGACTGGGGATATGCAAAGGATTATGTGGAGTGTATGTGGCTCATTCTTCAGAATGATAAGCCAGAAGATTTTGTTATTGCTACCGGTGTACAGCATAGTGTACGCGAGTTTGCCACATTAGCATTCCATCATGCTGGGATAGAGCTTGAATGGTCTGGCGAAGGCATTAATGAAAAGGGCATCAACAAGGCTACAGGAGATGTAGTGGTAGAGGTAAGTGAAGATTTTTACCGTCCTACAGATGTAGTAAATCTTTGGGGCGATCCCAGTAAGGCAAAGAGAGAACTAGGATGGAATCCTACTAAGACATCGTTTGAGGAACTTGTAAGAATCATGGTTGAGCATGATATGAAAAAAGTGGCTGTGGAGAGAGCAGAAGAACATATAGATATGAATCTAGCTGAGTATCTGGAGAAAGGTGTGGTGAAATAAATGAATGTAACACCCATGGATAAAAATGCAAAGATCTATGTGGCAGGTCATAGAGGAATGGTTGGATCTGCTATAGTCAGGGAACTTAAAAGACAGGGATATGAAAACCTTGTTCTTCGTACACATAAGGAACTTGATCTTACAAGGCAGGAACAGGTCGAGGAGTTTTTCAGAACGGAGAAACCGGAGTATGTATTTCTTGCTGCTGCTAAGGTTGGTGGAATTATGGGGAATGCTACCGCTAAAGCAGATTTTATGTATGAAAATATGATCCTTGAAATGAATGTTATCCATTCTGCATGGCAGAATGGCTGTAAAAAACTTGAATTTTTAGGATCATCTTGTATATACCCGAGGCTTGCACCTCAGCCTATGCCGGAAAATTGTCTTCTTACAAGTAGTTTGGAAGAGACTAATGAAGCATATGCATTGGCTAAAATTAGTGGCCTCAAGTACTGCGAGTATTTAAATGGACAGTATGGGACAGATTATATTTCTGTAATGCCTACAAATCTGTATGGGCCTAATGATAATTATCATCCTGAGCACAGTCATGTGCTCCCTGCACTTATTCGCAGGTTTCATGAAGCAAAGGAAAGCGGTGCTGATTCTGTAACTTGTTGGGGCGATGGAAGCCCACTTCGTGAGTTTCTTTATGTGGATGATCTTGCAAATCTTTGTGTTTTTCTTATGAATAATTACAGTGGAAATGAGACAGTAAATGCAGGTACGGGTAAGGAACTTTCAATTAAAGAGTTGACGGAACTTGTTGCCAAGGTTATAGGATTTGATGGAAAGATTTTATGGGATCCAAGTAAACCAAATGGAACACCAAGGAAATTACTTGACGTAAGTAAGGCAAAAGCTCTTGGGTGGACATATAAGACGGAGCTTGAAGAAGGAATCAAACTTAGTTATGAAGACTTTCTCAATAATCCTATGAGAGCTGAACGCTAATTTTGTGTGCACAATGAAGAGAGTATGAAAGGATTTTTATGAATATTATTTTATTAAGCGGTGGATCTGGCAAGCGTTTATGGCCATTATCTAATGATATCCGATCTAAGCAATTTATTAAAATTTTTAAAAAGGAAGATGGTGAATATGAGTCAATGGTTCAGCGTATTTATGGTCAGATTAAGACTATAGATCCTGATGCTACTGTTACAATTGCTACATCAAAGTCACAGGTTTCAGCGATTCATAACCAGCTTGGAGAGGAAGTGGGAGTATCCGTTGAGCCTTGCCGTCGTGATACTTTTGCAGCTATAGCACTTGCTACTGCATATCTGCATGATATCCAAGAAGTACCGGAAAATGAAGCTGTAGTAGTATGCCCGGTTGATCCGTATGTTGATCTTAGCTATTTTGAATGTGTCAATAAGTTATGTGCAGAAGCAGAAAAAGGTGATAAAAATCGGCTCTTCAGGGGTAATGGTGGGTGAAAAATGCCATCATCCCCAGCATTTATGCTGATCATGCGCCTCGAGGTTTTCTGTTAGGAAGTGGAATACTCAAATCCGAGCATA
The DNA here is from genome assembly GCF_000424145.1 of Butyrivibrio sp. AC2005. Taxonomy (GTDB): domain Bacteria; phylum Bacillota; class Clostridia; order Lachnospirales; family Lachnospiraceae; genus Butyrivibrio. The sequence continues at coordinate 240 of NZ_AUJI01000042.1, read as the reverse complement.
CTAAGTAGACCATATCGAGCATGTTTTGGATGTTGCGAAAACCATATGCCTTACGGATAATCAGCTTGATTTTGTTATTAGTAGCTTCAATTCGAGCGTTACTCATGCCTAGCCTTATTGCATTCAGTATGTGCTCCCTGTGACGTTTGATCTTGAGGTAAAGTTCCTTGAAAGCACCAATCCTGCTGTGACTTGCCCACCAGAGCCAACGATTGAGGGCGTCCTCTGCCTCATCCGTAT
>NZ_AUJI01000041.1 GCF_000424145.1 Butyrivibrio sp. AC2005 | reverse complement strand
TCTTTTTTTCATCTTGGGTAATATTCACTTGTCAAAGTTCAATTGCCAGAATTTAGCTGGCATGATCACTCAAGATTCCGAGAGATCATATAATTTTATTATCCGTTTAGTTCATTCATCATTACATGCAATTCATATTTTTTGTGATTACACTACTCAAACTTGCACTTAATTGGAATCAATAATGCCGTGATAATGAATCCATATAGTAGCGGAACAAAAATCAAAAAGAACTTGAATATAAAAGATTCTAGATCTTCGCTAAACACTGAAAGGCATATTCCATAGATAGCTGCACCTATTAAACTTGAAATAATAACTCCTGCTATAGCACAGTTAACAGCAACCACACATTCATGCCTTGTTGCATTATCTTCTATTTTAGTTTCCTTTGAAAGCACCCTAAAAAAGCCACCAGCTTTTCCGCTTGCTGCTAATATAATAAGAGTAATTCCTATAATGCAAAATAGTGATGGAAAGTCTAATATACGTATAAATATGATCTGTGAAGCCCCCTCAATGCCACTGCTGACATCTATGGTCCATAAAAAGCAAACCAGTAATATTACGCCAACAATTAAACACCCCACATTAGTTTTTTCATTGTCAAAATCCTCCCTTAAGCACCTTAAAAACAATCTACCCATCCACAGCTTTTAACATCTTCAAAAGTAATCTGTTGTTCAACTTCCTGCATAGTATCAGTAAAAGGCTCTGGTCTTGGCCTTAAGCTGAAAAATATTGCTGCCACAAGAATTGCAGTTACAACTACCCCAAAACAGATTGTTATTCGCTTTTTTACATACATAGTTCACCCTCCGAATTAGTATTCCTATATATATAACGCGCGAGATGCCCATTTCGGGACACAAAAATTGGAAATTTCTGATTACATAATAATAATGTTTGATGACTTGCTCTTTGTGACATGCTTTGCCTGATTTTTCTCCCCCTTGTTTTTCAATATGATGTCAGCTTATAAGCATATTTGCCCTTTCCAAATTCTTTTTACTTACAAATACGTGATATACATATGAAACAGGTCCTGCTGACTGTGAAAAAGTAAAGGCTCCCCCACCACCTACACTAGCTCCCATTGAACCATGCACCATAGTTCCAATTGAAGATTCATTCTTTTTTGTAACACACTCATATTCAATATTGTTATGCTTTAAGATCTCTGTAATTCTGGCAATTTCCATTGCTGATGAATCTGTTAAAAGCTTTGCTTTATCCCATGGCATTAACATACTCATAATCTCCCGTAAACACGTACTAATTGTTTTTCTAATTCAGTCCCATAGGCTCATTTTTTCCGCTTTTTCAAATAAGCTTCTGCCTTTCTGATCAAGGCCGCTACTATCTCTTCTTTTCTTCTAATAAATTGAACAATCAATAATACTATTAAGACTTGTAATGTGAAATTAATTATTTGAGTAAATAATATCATTTCTCCGTACCTCCACTCATAATCTGCAAGAAACTAATAGTAAAATTCAATCGTTCCGGATTCATAACTCTCATCATTTCCGAAAGCAGTTTCTCCTTTGCACCATCCACTCATGAAAAATAAAACATTTTCAAATTCAAATGTGCTATCCGCAAGGTATTGCTTTGTATCATATACATATTCTATGGCATAATCCTGCTTCGCTTCTGAAACAGTCTCATCCTCTATCATAGTCTCAAGTTTTTCTGTTGATGGGACTTTTAGCCTTTTAACAATCTTGTTATATTGAGATGAACCTTCATCATAACGCTCTGTAGTTCCATCTTTATAAACTACAACATGATCCGGCTCCGGAAGCATTTCTATTACTGCATTTTCATCAATGGTACTGCCTTCAACATCGGAAAAATTTAATACAATCCGCACAACAGCATAGACAATAACTAACGCAAAATACCCCCACGCCTGCCATTTTTGTGAAAAGGATTCGCCATCAATCTTTTTAAACATAGAATGAAAGAACAGAATAGTTAGAATTCCATACGGTAATGCCATTGCTAATATTTCTCCAACGCCAAGTGACGAAGGAGCGCAGATTATAACCCACAGTAGGCAGGAAAAACCATACCCGCCAAACAGAAAAATAATTAATCTGGTTAGTTTTTTATTATCAGGTCTCCATGCCCATCGTTCTCTAATAAAGAAAAATATTATAGCGATTAAAAGAGTAATTCCGATAGCCAAAAATGCATTCCAAATGTTAGAAAGCATACCGATTCTCCTCTCAATGTAAACATTTTTTTCTATGATTCTTATATATATAACGTTTGAGCTATACATTTCGTGACATAGAATATTCTTTTTATTAGTAACGGAAAATCATTTTTTCCTGATTTCTTCAAGACAACGTCCAAGCGGTGTCTCACCCTTCTTACATGGAATATTGGGTGCTGTTCCCTGAACTGCATTAATACTTCCATCAGGATTTTCGCCTACGCAGTCTGAAAAACCGATCAGTATACCCGAATCAGGAAGTAACAATAGAATCGGTGAAGTATGATTACCATCCCCCGATGTCTGTGTGCCTACTATAGTAGCCCAACCAGTAGCTTTGCAAAAACCTGTAAATGTTTCTGCAGCAGAATAAACATTACCACTTGTTAAAACCCATCTTTTGATCTCTTTATTGACTGTCTTCCCTTCATAATAATCAGAAGGGATACTATAAATAAGCTTACTATATCTGTCTAATCCCAAATCCTCGACCCAGTCAGGTGCATCACTCAAATCGGATACGGGAAAAGTTTCAATATTTGAACGATACTCTTCAAACAACGGAGACGATTTATAGTAATTACGAATCTCGTAATCATAGTGCCCACCAAATGGAGAAATCAGATTATCTGTCCAATAGTAATTGCTTCCCCCACTATTTCCCGTAATGTCAAAAATGATATGCTTAGTTTCAGGATATTGCTCCAAAGACTCATATATAATATCTCTGTCTCTATAAACAAGATCCCATCCAAAAGACGATATTTTAAGATATAGCGTGTCACAATCAGAATAGTATTGAGAAAAGATTTCCTCATTAGATGCGGAGCCAGTCTCATATTCCGTGGCCTCAGACACATCATAGCGTTTAGAAAGCAAAGGGCTGGTCACAACTTTTAAATATGGATCATTTTCCTCAGCTACCATATCTTTCTCTTCTTCCGGAACATAATAAGCCCTCATGTATTCACTAGGTGTAATTACACGCAGATGGGCAAAATTATTCAATTCCGAAAGCATGCTTTCTATTTTTCCATAAAATCGGTCTTCATCTGAAACAGATTCTATTTCCTGTGCATATCTCGAGTATATTTCATCCGTATCAATTCCCACAGATTGTAGATACGGTAAATACGGGTAGGTATTTCTGAGTGCATCCCACAGTACCTCATAATCGCTCATATATGGAGCTTCACCTTTTTCCTGGCTAAATGTAATGCTAACATTGTTACCACAAAATACCTTAATCTGCTTTATTAAATTGTCTTTATCATCTTCAGATAACTCACGTGCCCCGGTATCAATAGAAACTTCTTGAACCACTAAATCATCAGATACAACAGTTTCAACCTCTGCATCATCTATGTTTAGCTGTTCCGCTGTTACATCTGATAACTGTTTTTCTATATATTTCCCATATTCATCTGCTGTAACCGGTGTAGCATCTGTTAATGATTCTATATCCGCAGGATCTTCAGTTACATTTTGCTCTGATGAACCATTTCCGCATCCATTCAGTAAAAGCATGATGAATACTGCCCAAATGGTAATTCTCTTAGTCCAAAAAAATCTTCCCATACCCTTTACCCCTATTTTCCAGCCATCAGCTATTTTCACTAAGATAAAGACTAACCCGGCTCTGTATGATATCAGCCACCTCTTCCGCAGATTTCTGATTTTCATAATAAGCCCCGGATTCTTCGGTTATTATGTTTTCAATCTGGATTTCATTAGTTGATACATCCGTCACCGATGAAATGAAATCTATCACGGTTTCTGTTTCTTCCTTAGAGAGTTCATCGAGCTGGTATTCCTCATTTCCTATCCCAAGGATATCACCCGTATATACTTCTTTGCCCTTTGAATTAGTATAGTAAGGTCTTTCCTGCGCTTTTGCTGCCATCGCTTCAAGAGCACTTTTCTTTATTGGAAAATCCCTTTGTAATTTATTTCGATAATCATAGTCATAAAAAGACTTCATGAATTCCCAAGCAGCGTCTTTATATTTACAGTTGTGGTTCATTGCTATCTGCATTCCCATGGAGAGGAAGGATTTTCCTCCATCATTTGTTGGATAACCATTAAACTCTACATCCGTGCCAAAGTATCCATCAAGCAGCAGCTTATAGTCCTGAAAAGATGCCAGGGTATAATCCAAAAGAAGAGCTTTATTTTGCCTGAAGTATGTTTCGTATTCTTCCCACTCATCGTTATCTTCATCATCTTCTGTTTCTTCCGGAAACTGATTAATGAATTTCAGAAGATTAACAAAGCCCTCTGAATCAAAACTGCAGGTTCCATTTTCATAATTAATAAAAGTGCTTCCTGTGGTTTCGTAGAAGTCCGTGGCTGCATCTCTTGTCATATAGCCCATTCCGACAACAGGATCAATGCCATTTGCTTCACATATTTCTTTATAATTCTCCAGTGTGACCTTCTGATTTCCAAGCTTATCTTTAGCTGCAACACAGGTATTCACATAAAAAGACGGAACAACGGTATACAGTTCTCCATTTACTCTTGTGGCATCGACCACATTGGGTAAAAGATCAGAGATGCTAATATCAGGATCATTTTCAAAATATGAATCAAGAGGCTCAAACACACCTTTCTTCGCATAATTCTGAAGAGCTGCAGAATGGTAAACCACCATAATATCCGGGCCTTGCCCCTGAACCAGTTCCAGGCCAATCTTATCTACACATTCAAAATATCCTGATAAATCAGTCCCCCCACTTTCATTAGCATAATCAATCAGTTTAATCCTGTATTTTTCGCTATTCTTATTGAATTTAGATACCCGCTTTCTGACCTCATCAGAAATGAAAATGGTTCCAACTGTGATAATCTCTTTTTCCGTAATTTCTGATGGATTGATTTTTGTCAAACTTGCAAGTTCAGATCCTTCATCGGGCATTTCATTTATTACAAAGAGTTTTCCGGTTTCATCATCCCCGATATATGTCAGGTAATTTATTACTATATCCGATGCCTCAAAGTCACAGACAAGCGTCATCTGCTCGTCCCCGATATTAAAGGCCTTTATTCCGGAGCGCTCTTCAACATAAAAATCAAAGGCTTTTCCTGGATAGATTCTATTCCCATTCTGAGCATCGTTTGGAATAGAAACCTCTTCATCAAAATCCATCGTATCCGGGTTGTATTTTTTAATGATAAGACCGTTTTCATTGTAGGAATTGTCATATAGATATACGTTGCCATCTCGCAGCATATATAGATTTCCGAAGTAGTAATCATCAGAAGAATCATCATTTCCCCCTATGATTTCTTCTCCTTCATCGGTGTTTTCATCATAAAATGAAGATGCGCCTCTACTATAGGTCAGGATTCCCCTACCCTTAACATAGGCCATGCTCCCTACTGTCAGCTTCGAATCTGTCTCAGTAAGCGGTTTTTCCCATATAATATTCCCTTCTGCTGAAAGTTTTACAATAGTAGAAGTAGTGTTGTCAGCACGTAATTTTTCCGAGTAGGCAATCTCTTCCTCATTTTCATAAGCTTCCAGCCAATCATCGGTGTAAACTGTCTTTATCAGATACAGATTTTCGTCTTCGTCAGCTGTCATCTCACTGTATGCGATGTTATAGTCAGATTGAAGCGGAATCTCAGTCACAGTTCCGGAAGCATAATCAACCTTCATTATCTCCGGAGCAGCTTCGCTCCTTTCGTAGTAACCTATCAGTGTGAAAAAACTGTCCTCTGTGCTGCAACTGCTAATGCAGTAACTACTATCCTTTACAGGTAAGTCGATGTCCTCCCACCGATAAACATGATCCTTGTCAATCGCAGGTTCAGTATCAGCGTTTTCCTGCAGAGCTACATTTTCCTTATTTCCACATGCACCAATGATGGTCATGGTACATATCATGCCCATAGCTAATACTCTTGTCCCAAAACTCTTTTTCATAGTCCCCTTTTCTCCCATTTTGAAAGCCTTATCTCAATCTCGTTATGTAATGCCATAAGTATCGACTTTTAAAAACAGTCAACCCATCCACAGCTTTTAATGTCATCAAATGTAACTTCTTTATTTAATTCAGAACCATTAGTTAACGGCTCCGGTTTGGCAGACATATCCCCAAATGACACTACCGTTATAATTATTGCCACAATTACCCCCAAGCAGATTACTACCAGCTTTTTTGTATGCATATTATTCCCTCCGCTCCAAACAAAGTTTTCCCTTCTCAAGTATCTTTAATCCCCTCATTTATATAACGCATGAGCATTTAATTTCGGGACAGAAAATCTACTTATTTTAAGATTTTCTTCTGCCATATAATCCCAAGATAAGAGTAGAACACCCCATCGTTCCCACTATAGCTCTCCATATCAAACCGGGGATTCCAAATAATGGTGGGAATGGAGATTCTTGCTAAATTCATATTATCATCTATTTTTTCAGATAAATCTTAATAATTCTTAAGTTTTCCTAAGTCGTATAAAATCTATGTTATAGTAAAGAAAAACCATAATAAGGACACGTTATGAGCTCACAGACCATACTGATAATTGAAGACGATGAAAGCATAAGAGATAGCGTGAAAATTCTTCTTGAAAGTGAAGATTTTTCAGTATTAGAAGCTTCTTCCGGCGAACAAGGTCTTTCTATGCTAACTGAAAATACAGATCTTGTAATTCTTGACATAATGCTCCCCGGAATGTCCGGTTATCAGGTTTGCGAAGAAATCCGTAAAATTTCTGTTGTCCCTATCCTATTTCTAACTGCCAGATCTGCTGAAGAAGATAAGGTTCTTGGGTTCTCTTTCGGTGGAGATGACTATCTTGTAAAACCATTTTCATATGTTGAATTATCTTCAAGAATACACGCTATGCTAAGAAGACATAAGGAATACGACTCATCAGCATCTCGCATTAGTACCTGCAGTGAAGAATGGCTTGATCACAATGGTATAAAAATAAACACATGCAAAAACGAGGTGTTCATTGATGGAAATGAAGTATCGCTCACAGAAACTGAATACCAGATTTTACTACTTCTGATCAGCACTTCGGACAAGATCTTTTCAGCACAGGAATTATACGAAGCAGTATGGAATGAAACATATCTCCAGGATTCATCAAATACTGTAATGGTTCATATAAGGAAACTACGAACAAAAATAGAAAAAAATCCACAGGAACCGCGCAGAGTCTTAACTATTTGGGGAAAGGGTTACAAAATTGGCTAAAACTAAGACACGAAGCATTACAAAGAAAATAATGATATTGTTTGCTCTAAGCATGGCAGCTTCGCTTACATTATTTTTTATACTTTTCTCCACAGCAAATTATATTCTGGATGACATATTTCAAAACTCCAATTTTCGAAAAGACATATCTGACCCTCTGGTAAGCCGGTTTCAATACTACGTAACAGAAAAAAATTTAAAGGCGACAGAAACTTTTGCAATCCGTGACTGGGCCGAGGAAAACAAGGTCGACTATTTTACTATATCCAGAGAAAACCTTCTTCTTTATGACAATGCGTACATGGGCAAGATTCCTCTTGGTGATACAGAATCCGAACAACTAAATTACACCAGGCTATATATGAGCAATGTTCGATTTGCCGATGGTGATGCGGATGTTTTCATTTACAAGAATGTTGAACGGAAATACTATTTCACAGCATATGCAATATCTGCCCTACTAAGCGGATGTGCTGGTTTTGTAATAGTTCTGTTTAGAATAAAAAAGGAAGTACTTTATATCGTAGAACTTGGAAATGAAGTAAACAAAATGAATTCCGGACTCGAAAATGCCTCATTCCGTGTCATGGGTGATGATGAGATTTCAAGTCTCGCCGGTGCTATAGAGCACATGCGTACTGATCTAATAGAAAAACAAGAAAATGAGCTTAAGATGAAAAAGGCACAGGATAATCTTGTTCTTGGCATGGCTCACGATCTCAGGACGCCTCTAACAAGCCTTATGGCTTACATCGAAATAGTCAAACGACAGAATAACCTTCAAAATGTATCTGATTATTCCGATAAAGCATTACAAAAGGCTTTTGAAATAAAGAATCTGTCAGACCAGTTGTTTGACTTTTTTCTAATCAATTCCAATGCAAAAGATGAATTTGAAGTAGTTACGGTAGAATATGCATTTGGAGATTATCTTTCAGAACTATGTAATTATCTGGGTATGCAAGGCTTTTCTGTAGAAGTGCAGGAACTATCATGGCCAAATCAGAACGTATCCGTATCTTTTGATTACATTGGAAGAATTATGAATAACATCCAGTCAAACATAGTTAAGTATGCGGATAAAACAATGCCTGTATATCTTGGTACCAAATGTGATGGGAAAACTTTCTGTATCTCTGTTGAAAATACAGTTTCTGCCAATGCTAACAACAACTCAAGTAACGGAATTGGACTAAAAAATATCAATTCAATGATGAAAAAAATGAATGGGGATTGTCTTATTCATACCAGTAAGTCCACTTTTAAAATTGACTTGGTAATAGTCATACTATAAAAACAATCCTATTCTCCTTACATTGTTGGAGTAGATTATTGTTCTATACATGTTATCTTTTCCCACACATCTTTTCTATCATAATAATGCCGGAACAATATGATTTTTGCTCAAATCTTACCTGAGGAAACGATTTCATGATTTCCTCCACAACAAAATATATCTCATCATCATCCCAGTCACCACCTTCTTCTGACTTGCATTTTTCAAGATCTTCCCTTGTTTCAAATGCTACATCTCCAATAAGGATCTTTCCGTCTTCATTTAACCTGTCTATTAGTTCTGAAAAGAACCCTATCTTCTGTTCATCTGTAAGATGATGTAGGGAATAAGTTCCAATGATGAAATCAAACTTACAATCCTTAAGCTCTTGGACTAATCCTTTTGAAAAGTCTCCTTGATACAGATTCGCATCCGGCATTTTCTCCTTGGCCAGCTCAATCATTCGCTCAGAGAAGTCTTGACCATATATCACGCACCCATTCTCATAAAGCTTTGTAGTAAGTGTACCGGTTCCAAAACCAATATCTAAAACACAGGCATTCTCCTTGGTCATAACCTCTTGAAAAATACCGCCTAAAACATTCTTATATCCTGCAAACGGATACCTATCTTCTTCATCAGAAAGCCCTACAGCTGCATCATATCCATCTGCCCATAAATCAAAACCTCTATTATCTAGCATATACCCTCCGTAGATTCAGTTTCACCTATCTTGAATTCATACCACTCTTCATCTGTTTTCTTAAATCCTATCGATTCAAACATGCACTGACTCTGTGCATTAAAGGAATAAATATTAGCCTATGCCATACTAAAATCCTACCTCAATCGCAATCTTTCCATTTTCATAAGTTGCATTAAGCCTTAAATCCATGCGCTCCGTAAACAGCTTCACTATTGATAAGCCAAGACCGGTTGAATTCCTGCTTCCTGTTTCAACTGTAAAAAATCTGTCAAAAAGCTTATTAACATCGACATTTGAAAGCTTATCGGAGGAATTAGTAACCCTAAGGATTCCTTCATCAGAAAGCATAATTTCCAAATCGCCATCACTGTATTTAAGGGCATTACTCACAAGATTGCTCAGTATTCTCTCCACATAAGTGGGATAGAGATTTCTTATAATCTTTTTATCAGTGATATCTATCTCAGGATTAATGCCCATAGCCTTCAGTGAAGGATAGTAATTCATTATGCAGTCTTCAAGCATTCTGTTCACATTTACTTCCTGCTTGTCCTCCGTAATCTCTCCACCAGACATAAGTGAGTACTCAAAGAGCTCTTCTGTTAGCTTCTTCATGTGCTCTGTTCTGTTTTCAATCACTGACAGATACTTCTCCATTCCCGGACTCTTTTCCTGGCGCTGAGCAAGCTCCAAATACCCGCTGATTGCTGTCAGAGGTGTTCGCAGATCATGGGAGATGTTAGTTATTGCCTTCTTTATCTCCTGATCTCCGTTCTCGTACCTGTTGTAAGAATCTCTAAGTTTCTCAAGAGTCTTATTCATGGAAACTGCAAGCTCCCTAACTCTCCTGTCCCGGCTTGATACTGTAAGAAGAGTATTAGTGTGAATCCTCGCCCTCTCCTCATAACCCTCTTTAAGTTCCTTAAGAGAAAGCCTCATCGCAATAATCTTCATTGATAGAAATAGTATTATTATCAAGCAGACAATCAATAAATAATTCATTAAGCACTCCCAGTAAATCAATAATTTATGCATGAATCGGATCGATAGGTGTTACCTCATAGAAAAAAATCATCGCATCGAACCTGTCAGCAGGAACAAACTTACTTCGTTCCTGTCTGTACACATCCTGAATCGCGCCATATCCTTCACCGGCAGCACCGCAGAAAATAAGGCTGTGAACATTTTTATACACAATACTATTTTCATCCGTCACCCTTGAGAAATCAAGGCAATATGTTCCATTTTCAAAGTATTTCGCCTGATAGGCCAAGGGGTCATCACTGCAGTAAAAATGATCCGCTCTTTCGTAGTCATCATCGAAGGTACCGGCGGTATGAATATTTACATAACCCTCATAAAAATCGGTGCCAATACAAAAATAGCTACCTTCAAACAATCGGTCTATATGATCTCCCATGGTCTCATCATCATCGCTTGCTAAAACACTCTTTCCGCCCCTTCTTAAATGACCGCTGTGGGCTGTAATTATAACCTGACTATAGCCTCTTTCTTCTTCAATTTTCGAATAATCAAGAAGATTCTCTGCCATCTTAAGATCCCTGTTATAATCATTTTCTTCAGCATTCGTTTCATAGTTTGGTGCATCAATGTTAAGAACCACGCTCTTTGCCACCATGCCAAGCTGCTTAGCCTTAAGATCATCCATAGAAAGTAGTCTCTCATACATGGCTACGAACTTCTCGCGTTCCGAAGAGTATTGCTCTTTGTCATATATATCAAGGGGAAGGATAAAGCTCTTTTCCTCCTCTGTTATAAGGGTTCTTTCTTCATTTATGATATCCTGCAAATATCTGATTGCAGTACTGCCACCCTGAATATCCACACCGTAAAACATTAGTGATTCTTCATAAGGTAGATTTTCGTTATACGCTCTCATCCATTCCAGAAGGTCTGCTATTTCAGCTGTATCATAAATTGGATAGCTCTGTTTTCCGACTACTTCCGTTAGATCTGCATTCTCATCATGAAGTGCATCATTAAGCATCGCGGCATCACCGACTGACATTTCAAAGCAGATGCATCGTCCATTGCCCTCTTTTACGACCTTTTCAAGAACATCTCTTTTCACAGTCTGAAACTCGCGGTTTCCATGAGTTGCCTCTCCGATGCCAACTGCCCTTGTATCTGCAGGAATCCTGAAATCTGCAAAGCACTGTCCAATTTCTTCAATCCCATCCATTTTTCTTTCAGTAGAAAAAGCTTTGGTCGTTCTTATCCCCACCAACAAGCTTACAAAAACAGCCACGGCTAATATACATGTGCAAAAAAAATATTTATATCGTCTCATTTTCTATCCTGCTCCCAGTCTTATTTCAGGTCTCTCTTATCAAGTCCGGCTGTTGCAATAAGCGTCATCGCCAGCGTAACTACTATAGAAATAACCATCTGCAAAAATCTTCCCGGATTAATATAATCATCAGCAAGACCTGTTCCCGAAAACCACTGTCCAAACACTGTCATGTTATAAATGATTACGCCAACCTGCTTTGCAGCTCCCTTCAAAACAAAGGACAAAAGTGCATTACCTATCATTGTTCCTGTGTAATAGACATTCAGTATAAGGAAAGCAGAAATGCTAAGCGCAACAATCTTAAGAATGCGGAAGCTGATGAGCATCATTGTCGCAATATAACCGCAAAGCGCAAAAAACATAACGATGTTAAGCAGGGCTATTTCCCAAAAATCTCTTGCTCCACCTAAAATTCCTCCCAAAAGGTAAAAAATCATCATTATAGCCAATACACTAAGATGTCCCAAAAGATGGCTATAATAAACCTGCTTCTGAGAATAGCCGGCTACTATCTTGTTTCTGATGACTCCAAAGCGATATTCCATGTTCGTATAAAGCGGTACAAATATTGTAAAAAATCCCATCATTGCAATGCTTATAAAAAACATTCTTCTGTCCGGACCCATATTTTCAAAACGTCCTGTCATCCCCATCACGTTTGCAGTAAATATATAGGTAGCAAGAAATGCTATGATACAACCTCCTAAAAAAATGAAGTTTGCGGTTATTCTTTTCATATTAGCTCTATATAAATTGATCATTTTTTGTTTTCTCCACGTATGAATTCTTTATTTTAATTCCCTTTTACTAAACACAATCAGGCCGATTACTACTGAGATGACAATCATTGCAGCACATCCCGTAACATAAAAGCGCATTTCGTAATGTGGTCTTATCATCAGATATGAATAGGGAATATATTTGTCCACAAAGCTGTATACTGCAAGCTTTGCTCCTGTGAGCTTGCAAAATCCCTTCTCAGGATATAGCTTATCAAGGATAACTGTATCCCAGACCTTCATTACAAATGCAATAAGAAGACCAATCACGTAGGAAAGCTTACTTCCTCCAAGAATCATGACAAGTGCTGTTGAAAAAGCCCCAATCGCCATGCAGGTCATTACCACGACAAGCCAGTAGTCAGCTACTTCCTGAATTGAAAAGTTTATAAAGCCTACCGAAAATAAGCCGATAAAGGGTATTGATATGAGACATGCGAAAACAGTATACAAAGCCCCCTGAAGCATTCCACCACAAACTGCGGACAAAAACGCATCCCTTCTTTTGACTCCGGATATAAGTTTGTTTCGGATGCACCCGCTTGAAAACTCTCTGTCAGTTATGAACAGTGTTGCCGCTGTCACAAGGAAAGCTGCCACCGAAACAAAGACAAAAGCGATATCATCAGCATCAATTTCCGATACACCAATAAAAGCATAAACAACTTTTATATGTGCAAAATAGAACACTTGATAAGCAGCAATAATTATAAGTGCCAAATGAAATGCACGGCTCAGCAATATACTCCTGGTATCAGCATACAGATTTCTGAACATTCTCATTACCTCCAAGAAGTGATAAATAGAAGGCCTCAAGACTCTCATCATGCTCCTGCATATTTATTATTGTGCATCCAACCTTCTCGAAATCTTTTGCAACTTCTGAGAATGTGAGATCTGCATAAACATCTGCCGTATTGGAATCAACAACCTTGTAATCTATTTTCTTTTCCTCCATAACCTTGGATAAAAGCTTTATATCACTTACTTTCATGCGTATGGATTTGCGACATTCATCGGTGAGTTCCTCTGCGGTCATCTGTCTTACAATATGTCCCTTATCTATAAAACCGTAGTGAGTTGCAACCTTAGCCAGTTCATCCAGGATGTGACTTGAAATCAGAAATGTGATTCCCCTTTCTCTGTTGAGCTTTAATATCAGTTCTCTCACTTCAATAATTCCCTGAGGATCAAGACCATTTATAGGCTCATCAAGAACAATGAAGTCCGGACTTCCGCAAAGTGCCACCCCAATTCCAAGACGCTGACGCATACCTAGCGAAAAGTTCCTTGCCTTCTTTTTCCCTGTCTCCGCAAGTCCAACCATTTCAAGTATCTCGTCGACACAATTATAATCAGGAAGTCCAAGCATTAGACACTGCTGAATAAGATTGTCTCTTGCTGACATATCCAGATAAACTGCAGGTGACTCAACAACCGCTCCCATTCTGCGTCTTGATTCTGAAATATCCTTATCTGTAAATGACTTGCCCATGAGTTCATAGGTTCCTGAGCTGGGACGCTGAAGACCTGTCATTACTCGTATGAGTGTTGTTTTACCTGCACCGTTTTTTCCCACAAATCCGTAAATCGCACCTTTGGGTATTTCCATATTTACATCGGAAAGCGCAGTGAACTTCCCGTAACTTTTGCTTATTTCATTAGATTTAAAAACGTATTCCATCTCTTTTTTCATCCTTTCAATGTTTATCGCTGAAAATAAAATACCACCTTCTCGTCAAGAAAGTGGTATAGAAATCGTCAAGATATGGTCAAGATTCGTTAAACTGGAAACCTATTCCGTAAATTGTTTCAATATGATCGATGTCATCAAGCTGCTGTAATTTCTTCCTGATGTTGCTGACATGCTGTTTTAGTGATCTTTCAGTGCAATCCGGTGTCTCCTCACTTATCCTGTCAAGGATTGTATTCCTTCCAAGAGGTCTTCCTGCATTACGCATGAGAATACTCAATATCGCAGCCTCAGTTCTCGTTAGGTTCGTTTCTTTATCTCCTATGATAACTGTCATAAGACTCGTATCAAGAGCAATTTTCCCTGCTCTTATTACATCATCCTCTACAGAGATTGTAGCCCCTTTCCTTTCTGAAACAAGACGAAGATGTGCTTCTATCCTTGCCAGAAGCTCAGAAATCACAAAAGGCTTAGTAACGTAATCACAAGCTCCTTTTTTTAGAATCTCTATCTTGCTATCGAGGTCAGACCGTGCACTCGTTACTATCGTTGGGACTCCATCAAGGTGCGTTATTAGCTCATCTCCGGAAAGTCCTGGAAGCATGAGGTCAAGAAGGATAAGATCGGGCTTTTTCTTTTCCAGAAACATAAGAGTCTCTGTTCCCGAATAGGCTCTCGCCACCTCATAGCCTTCAATTTCAAGTGCCTCCTGTAACATATTTCCAACACTTATATCATCTTCCACAATCAACAAATGGTAGTCCTTCATTATTGCCAGTTTTCCTCCAACATTACTATTTAGACCGTTCCTTCGTATATGAGCTTATCCCCGACATGAACCATTTCGACTCCAGGCTTCTTATTCTTATTGAAGCAAAAGCTTAACATATAACCAGTGCTCAGTCCAAAATAATCAAGATATTCGCTGATCTGCTTCTCACCATCAGCATTATACCTTTCTCCGCGCCATATCTTGAGTTCTATCACATAGCGCCTACCAAGATAATGGATAACAATATCCATACGCTTATGATCTCTGGTCTGCTCCTCGATCGTGTATGTACCGGTGCCGTTTATTATGGCTGAAAGATAGGTCACAAAACGCTCCCTTCCTTCATCCTCTAGGAACTTCTCTGTATTATCACCGTGGATCCTGTTATGCTCCGTAATGAAATGCTCCATAATCTTTGGAACATTGAGTATACCATCCTCTACAAAGATAGATTTAGACTCAGAGCCACTCTGCTTTAAGTCATTATATTTATTATTCTCACCAATGAAATGCGTATAGAGTAACATTTCAAATATACGGTTGGAAACCGCAACAGTATTATGATTATTCCTTATAAAGCCATACATGAAAAGCTGCTGCTGTTCCTCATCATATGGAAGCCACGCAAGAGTCTCTCCCTTTAAAAGGATGCTCCTAAGGCTCTTCTTAAGTTCAGGATAATTTGTTAGCTTACCGGTCAGGGATTCAAACAGCGAATTACCGCTCTCACTAAGTAGCATTTTTACAGACTCATCAACTCCATACTCTGTCCATGCCTCACTGAGATTCTTAAACTTCTGCGGAACCAGCCTGGTATCGATATTCTGACAGATTCTGCTCACAAGATATGGATATCCATTAGTGTACTCTCGTATCTGTCTTGCAAGAACCGATGTATCCATGCCAGTTGAATGATCGGCCTCATATTCATCAAGCATCTCTTTTATTCCGTCTTCCGGCAGGCTCATATCAATATCAAAATCCGCTGCTATATTCCAGGGACTATTAACTTTGTGTTCCGAATCTTCCCTTATCTTCAATTTAAGATGTTTTACATCCATAACACCTGCGAGTATAACTGACTGAAATGTCTTGACGCCCTTAGTGTCACGATTTATATAGTTGTCACGCAGCTGAGCCAGAAAATCAAGAAATACTGTATTATTGGTAGCTGTATCAACCTCATCAATAATCAGTATTATCTTTCTTTCCGATATATCGCACCACTCCAAAAGAACATCAAACAGGTCTCCCAAACTAATTTTATCTGATTCATGTTTTACAAGATTATCTATTTCTACTCTTATTTCTTCCGGAATATCACTGACTCTGCGCAACTCTCTTCGCAGTAATCTGCAGAATTCCTTAACAAATGAGGCTTCATCTGCAAATCCTGCATCTCCAATTCCTTCAAAGCTTGTACTTATGACTATATAATCAGACACTAGGGAATCTGCAAGAACACTGAGCATAGTCGTCTTACCATACTGCCTCGCCCTGTTAACCGTAAAATACTTCCCGTCATCAACAAGCTTTCTGATCTCCAGAACTCTCTCTGTCAGATCCACCATATAATGTTTTGAGGGAATACATACTGCTGTCGTATTAAAAGTCTTCACTACAGTCTCCTTACAACTTTAACCTTTTTTATATTATATCGCATGATTGACACTTATCATATGAAAATCCCACTTGTTAAACAAAAAGAAATTTTATTAACCAATAAGCAAATAACCTCTCTTCCGGATTACGGCCGAGAGGTTATCGTCCTTCGTTAGCCAGATTATCACCTGACTAGAATAACTCGATTTATTCCTACTACAAATCAATTATTCACAGGAAATGCCATCATTCCCGCCATTAAAAACACAATGAAAAGTACCAGTATTACACCTATAGTGTAGGCGAGCTTCACATCAAAAATTGTTATGTCTTCATCCCAAAATGCCTTTCTCCCGTACAAATATTCCCTTTGATTATTCTTAAAATGTATTTTCCGTTGTCCTAAGCTACACCTCAATCCATTACTTGAGGCATCGTGCAGGTTTAAAGTGTCTACCTATAACGTTCTTGCCACCAGCCTTCTTGAATAATGACTTCAACTTTTTCATATGCTTCGAGTTCATATCAAAACCAACAATTTTCATCATAACAGATCTTGTATCTCTGAAGGCATCATTACCTACTCGTTTTAATTTATTTCCTTTTAACTCAAATTTATACATGGATTTGCAGCCATAAAAAGCTCTTTCCTTGATCATTTTAAGGCTATCAGTATCGCTGATAGAAAAGTACCTGAGATTTGTACATCCTTCAAATGCACTTTTTCCTATATATTTTAAAGGAGCAGAATAGACTATAAACTTTTTTATCATCTGGTTGTCCCTAAAGGCATTATCAGCTATTCCGACAATCTCATAGTCTTCTAAGTAATAATCTTCACAAGCTACATTTTCATAATTCTTTTTTGTATATTTTGTTTTTGGAGAAGGATTAAATCCTGTTATTTCAACTTGTATGTACTTATTTTTAGATTCACTTGCGGTTTTTACAACCCTGAATTTGAATAGATCATATTTTTCACATATAAATTCATCTCCCTTCATGAGGTGATCAGCACTGACCTCTTCACCTGTTGAGACATATGTCTCGGCACATGCATTTATTGAATATATATTAAATGAAAAAACCATAGCTAAAACTGCCATCAAATACCAATATATTTTTTTCATACTCATTTTTTGTCACTCCAATACTTTTTTCTTTTCTTGAAACATACCTTTTTAGCACCTGCTTTTGTAAGCAACTTCTTAGTCTTTTCAAGCTGCTTCGGACTGATGTCATAAGCTCTTAACTTTCAGTGCAGATACTGAACATACCATGTCAGGTCTATAAATATGCACTTCAGGCAACAGAACAGGAGAAGTGGGTTCTGATCATATCGGTTCTGATGTCAGCAGTATGTTGCATGATTATCTTTATAAATATGTTAGTATTAAAACTAGAGTTGATAGGTGTTTTTGCCGGTTTTGGAGTATTCTATGCTGTACTTGATGTATTTTTTTATGTAAAGTACACACATTTACTGACAAAGAGATAATCGACATTGCCTCCCAGTCTTATTTAAGGGTTGAGGCTGCATACAGTTCAAACACTGAACTGCATACAGCCTCGAATTCATTGATCCCCCGTCACATTATCTTCTCACCAAATTTGATTTTTCTGTACACTTTCCATATCAGGACAACTGGAAGTGCAAGCACAACATATATAGTAGAAAGGCCTCCAAAAATTGCCATAAAAAATATAAATATGTATGTAATCACATCACTCATGCTTCCTACCCTCCTTAATTTCTTCAGTCTTATCTTCCTTTTCACTTATATTCGCTTCATCAGACTTGCGATAAGCAATAGCCATCCATATAAAGGAAACGATCACAAGAAGCGTGCAGATTACACCTATAACTGTTGTCATTACTGTTGTATACATTTTTCATCTCCTTGTCTGCTGCTTCTTTGCAGCAATAAGCGTACAAAACTGGCTGCAGTCAAATATCAGTTAGTCTCAACTGACCTGCAACGCGCACGCAAACAAGAGCAGACTATATCTGCCCTTCAAAACTGATAGTTTCTTGTTGGAAATGAAATAGGATTATTTAGCCCCGTCCTGGCTATGGATATACTGAATCATTGTCCGCCTGGAACAAATAACATCTGTCCACGGAAAAATAGACGGTAGTACTGATGTATAGAAAGCACCCTCAGAAATCAGGATGCATAAAATCAATGACAGAACAAGGATCCTCTTGCTTGTGGAACCTTGTTCCAATCGTTTTATGACTTCGCTTACGGCCCTAACATCCCTGACCTCAGATGCTGCCATAATGAACATATCGCTATCTTTTATATAAGTATTGGACCTGAGCGGAAGCGTAGAAGACTCAGAACTGGTTGTTACACCATTTCCAAAATGATCTGAAAGATTCTCTATATTGTGGGCATCAAAAAACAGGCCACCTGCAATTATGGCCAGCGTCAAAAACAACAATATGGCTGTTTTTATTCCGGATACCTGTTTCAGTTGTCTCTTTCTAATATTTCTCAACAAATTTGCCTCTCGGGTACAACAGTCTTTCCATATCATCTGCTCTCGTCAAACAGATCTTCATATATAGCTTCCATTGCCTCGACAAATTTTCCCCACTCAGGATTTTCAATTTTATCTCGTGCTGTAAGATAGTACAAATATTTGTATAGAATCCTGAGACCTTTTCCATCATATTTCTTTGACTCATACAAATAAAAAATCAATTCATATGGCTGTATTATTCCCATATCGTCGAGATCAGTTTCAAGTTCCTTTGCGTTTTTAATCAGCCGGATAGGCAAAGCATCATTGGCTGTAAAATACAAATACCTTTTCACAGCCATATAAGAAAGAGATCTTATCTCTCCCCTATCTTTAGAATTATCTGCTGCAGGATCATATCCTGAATGCACGGATAACTTTTGAAGATACAAATTTAAAAGTGCGTTTTCTTCTTCACTCAAGTTTCTATCATAATGCACTTCCAGTCCTGATGATTCATTGCCAATGTGTTCATCGACATATGCCTTAACAGAACTGACCACCATCTCATCATATACAGTTTCATGTACTGACAGTTTCGGAAATTCCAAAAGCAGTGGATCAAGAAAAACTGTTCTATAATCCTCAAACCTAAAAGCTGCTATATGTTTTTGGAAATTGCTCCTGTCAGGAGGAATAAAAATATTTGCATCCAGGAAAATTACCTGATCATGATGTTTAATCAGTTCTTTGAAAGCCGGGTTTATTCTATCAATATCGATTCTCATTACTTTTCCCCACTTTCAAAGTACTCTTTGAGTTCATCATCTATTTCATCAATGATCTGAAAGCCATAATCCTCCGGTCTCTTATCAAACAGTGAAAGAAGCTGTACAAATTCATCATCTCCGATAAGTTTATCTTCATAATTACTGATAATTGTTTCCAGAACTTTATTTGAAACACCTATAGTCTTTGTTTTCTTATTAAGAAGCTCTGATATTTCATTGTCAGCACTCTTTAATATCCGCCTATAGATGCTATCTTCATCACGGCATTCGATGCCATATAATTCCGTATAAAATTCCTCGCTGATATAGCCTTCCTCAAATATACGATTTACCAATGCCTTGTATGGAAGCCACCACTCACATTGCAGACGAGCAATAAACCTAAGAACTTTAAGCTCCGAATTATCGGTAATACTATATTTACCAAACGTATCCAACACCAACTTCTTCAGCTCATCTGCCGGTAGCAATAACTCAGCAGCAAATCTATCCGCTTTCTTCTCTATGACCTCATCTTCCAATTCCATCTCGGGGGAATACGCTTTACCGGTCTTAGTCCTGAAATGATATATCTCATGAGCCAGCGCAAAAATCTGTTCATCATAGTAGCTGGATGTATTAAGTCCAATAAATGTAATTGTTGTTTCATCTGTCTTGAACCAAGTAATATTTCCGTATGTGTGAGTTCCGCATGAATCACCAAAGGGATACTCACAGAGCAGTATCCCTTCTTTTTCTAATATCATGCGGATATCACTACCCAAAGGAACTGTTGGGAAAACACCAAAATCCTGTCTCGTCTTTGTAGCAAGTTGTTTAACTTCTTCTGTTTCTTCTGCGTTCAATGTATATGTCCTAATCATTATGAAGAGCCTTTCTAAGTAATATCTGCTGTTTGGATGCCATCATCATATCAAACATATGATCAACACCTTTCTGTTCTTCTGGCGACATCTTAGATCTTCTAAATGCTGTATAGACCATAGGTTCAGTATCTTCAAATAGCGATGTTATTTCAAATGCCAAAACTCCTGCAAGCTCCTCAAGCTGCATAATTGACGGAATATACTCCTTCCTTTCAAGCCTTCCAATCATCTGCCTGTTTATACCTGTTTTTTCGCTTAATTCTTCCTGTGTTATTCCCTTCTCAATTCTGGAACTCTTTATTATATTTACCATTTTCTCTTGTGACAGGCGTTTCATAAGTATCTCCTCTTTATTAAAAGCATATCTTTATGAATATGATATTTAAAACATCATATTTCCATCTTTACAATTAGAATTATAGCACATTTTTTATGTTTTAGTATTCAAAATCCCTTTTGCATCAGCTTACATCAGTGTCACCTGGAAGCTAATTGTATTCGACCAGCAAATAACCGAAAGGATATTATTTATCAGGCAAGCTTATTCTGATCCTGCAGCATTTCACGACGTTCAATAGCTTCCTCAGTCAACTGTTTCTGATAATCCTTTTTCTTGTAATATTCCTCAAGCTGCTTCTTTTGTCTGGCAGCTTTTTGAGCTCTCCTCTGCGCGTTAGTATTATTATTGTTTCTCTGTCGATTCTGAGTATTCTGATTTCTTATCTGTTCCATCAACTGGTCTAGCTTTTCTTCATCCGATAATAGCTCAGCCTCGCGTCCTTTTATAGCCATATCCACATGCTGAATAGTCCCTGCTCCCCCGTTCTCTTTTAGGAACATGCCTGTTTTCCGGATCTTTCCGTCAAGAACCTGATCTGCACCATCCATTCTGAATTCTGTTTCTTCTGCTCCAAGGAAAATCGCTCCGACACCTGCATCCTTAAGACTCTTTAATTCATCACCGCTTTCAGTCTTGTACCACACTTTGAGCTGATCAAAAACCTCATCATTTTCATCTATCCATCCATTTCCATCTATGTCATATTCTGCAAGATCCTTGAAGCCATCACCACTTTTCACTCCAAAAAGCTCATTTCCATCGTTAATCTTGCCATCTCCATTTTTATCCAGTGCCAGGAATCCGCTTCCTTCACCAAGCGTAGAGATTTCATCCTCTTTTCCATCTGCATCCAAGTCAAATTTGAATTTCTTATCACTAAGCTCTGCAGTGTCGGATCCTGTATTTATGATAAGTGGATCAAACAGCGCATCTAGCGGAGAAGCCATCGGTACAAAAACTTCTGACACTTTGCATCGTTCCATAGAGGCGTTCATATTAACATCAATACTTCTACCATCTGTAGTTTTGACTGTTCCCTTGGCTTCATAGGTTGTCGTTTCAGTCTCAGTTGTTTTATCGACAAGGCCAACAAATCCCATATTGCTGCCTTTTCCCGTCTGGCCGTACTGTTTATCATAATACCTTGAAGCTGTACTGTTTATTTCACTCTGATCAATTCGCATATAGAGCCCTCCTTAAGCTTCTGTCAAATATCTCACTGCAAGCTTCACTAAGTTCGAAAAAACCTCACTAAGTGAACTTGCATGGCTCGCACTAAGTTCGGCAATACCTCACTAAGTGCTCTGCTCAAAAAGCGCTTTCCGTAGCTTTAATCTATGTAGTTTTCCCTTACGCCAGCCAGTTTCCTAAAAATGATGAAAGTCCATAGTTCCCGGTAAGCCCATGGCTGCTCCAAACTGAGCCGGCACCACCAATCCTGCTCATTAGCGCGCCTACATAATCCATCCCAAAATTCATGCGATCACCTCCTCATAAGGAGCTTTTTCCTTTGCTATTTCAAGTATCGTCCATGAAATGAGACAATTAAATAGGATTGTAACGAACGGACAGTTTAATGTAATGAATAGTCATTTTTCTTTTGACTGCAGCATTACCGTAACGATAAAAGTATTATTTCCCGTCTCCACTTTGACTCCGCCGAGATATTTTTCTGCGATGTTTTTTACACTTTTTAGCCCAATACCATGCTGCCCATTATCTGTTTTTTCCTTTTTCCTGCTAACTATTGAGCTATCTTTGTCCCGTATAACAGTTCCATCATAGGAATTTTCTGCTTTTATCAGATAAAAGTTATCTTTTGAAGTCCCGTATAGCTTAATAAATCGTTCTTTTTCCGATACCAATGCCACCGCTTCCAATGCATTATCTAAAAGGTTATTGAGTACAATAGCCATATCCATAGCACTGATACTCTTATCCTCAGGGTAAGAAAACTCACACTCAAAGGTACATCCCTGCTTTTCTGCCTGAGTTGCCGCTTCATTTATTACAACATCAGTAACCGGATTACCTGTAGAATATTTCACCCCACTGGCATTCAGCTCTATATCCATTTCACTTAAAAAATCACTTGCATCCTGATAGCGATTATTCTCGATAAAACTCTTTAAAATCATCAGCTTCCCTGCCATATCATGACGCAGAGTCCTGATCTGATCGTGATGTTTTTCAGTAAATTCTATCTTTTTTCTCAGAAACTCCTGCTCCTGCACCTGTTCCTGAAGCAAAAGGTCTTCTTCCTTTAAGCGCCTATACCGCTGCCAGGTTGCTATGGCTGATAATTCACCTATAAAGATAAGCACTGCAAGAATTGGCAGAGTATATCTAAGACTTCTCTTTTCGTCCAGCAAAACAAATACTTCCTTTTGTAGCGGAACAACCATGACATCTACGATCATGTATGAGATAAAATAAGATACCGCAGAGTAGATTGAAAGATAGACTGCTTCTGTCCAGGTCATATCATACTGTTCTGGACAAATCCTTTTTATTAATAAAAATTCTCCCCACACCATGACAGTCATAAATATTACTTGAGCAAGCATCAGCAAAAACATCCTGAGCCACAGTTCTTCTATCGCTCCTTCCAGCGAATAATCTATACTTCCTATGACCATGTCTGTTATTGAATTAGAAGCTGCTGTATTAATCAAATGCCAGACATAATATACGTTCTGCCAGAGGAAAAACACAAAGATCATGTGTGGCATTGCTTTTTTGTCATAAAAATAAAATATTGCTGCGATTGTCAGAACACTTATTACGGTAAATAGCCCTTTTACAGGGAAAGGAAGAGAATACAGGCATAATGCCTCAATCGTAATTACTGCTGATAACACAATCCTCTTTCCCCTGTTCAAGACCTCTTTTTTTATAAACAGGCCCATGAAAAAATACAAAAAGATGCCTCGTATCAGAATTATTGATACTCCATAAAATTCTTCTATTATCCTAATTTGCACTTCTGACATATACACCAAGTACCTCGTCACAAAATATGATCCATATATGCTTTAACAAAATCTGCATATTTATATTTGGAAATAATTATAGAATCTCCGCTGTCCATAATGGCTTCTGTCCTTGTGTACCCTCTGATATGGTTCAAATTCACAAGATATCCTCTATGTATTCTGAAAAACTCTTTCCCCAGTTCATCTTCAAATTCTGACATTCTTTTATACACTTCATAGTTTTTGCCTTTAAGATGTACAGTAGTTTTCCGGCCATTACTTTCTACATATAAAATATCCTTGATGGCTATCTGTATTGTTATTCCACCTGTCTGGATAGTTGTGTACTGTTCCCCTGCATCCTCTTCATATGTAGCTTCACATATCATCTGGGCATCCATTTTTTTCAGTTCTTCCACTGCTCTTCGAAGTTCAGACTCAAATGCGGCCTTAGATATTGGTTTAAGAAGATAACCGTAAGCCCTTACACCAAAAGCATCTCCCATTCTGTCGGGAATACCGGTAACAAATATGATAAGTGGTCTTGAAGCCCTGATACTGCGGCCACTTTCTTCAATTCTTTCCCCCAGAGTTTTGGCTGCCTCAATTCCATCAGTACCACCCATAGCTATATCAAGAAAAAGCACATCTATTTTTGTTCCTGAATCTATGTCCTTTATGAGGTCTTCAGCTGATGAATACTCCTTTATTTCTGCGTTATACACACTTCCGGAAAGCCATCCGTAAAGTAATTCTCGTACTGCTTTTTCATCATCACAGATTGCAAAACACATTTTTCCCATAAGATGTGAACCTACTTTCTGTTTTTACGTTTTATCTCCATTTCCATACATACTGCCCAAAAGCCAAAATCACATAGCAGTTAATAACAAAGTCATATCCATAGACATAACAAAAAGCTTAGCATGATTATTCATGTAAGCTTTTTGAATTCCAACTATATTTTAATCATAACATTATGCCAGCACTCTCTATAGGTCAATGTTATGAATGGTCAGTTTTATGTCATGAGTGGACATTATTTCTTCTTAAATTAAGGATTCGCGGCTACAGTGAGAAAAGTGCATAAGAATATCTATCCTGCCTTTTATGCGCTTTGTCTGCTTTGAGACATTTCAGAAGTTTTTCTATGCCTTTTAGCCACTATAATTTCAGCTTTGACACCTTAGAAAATATGTTAACACATTTTCAGGCATCCGCTAACCTCAATCGCTCAACTACAGTCTCCTTCATAGTTCTGCTATAGATCGCCACAGGAATGATCACCGCTACAATTAGCATAACAGGTGTCACAATCATGATCGGCATCAGAGTAAATCTATATGTATAAAACCACATCTCCGTTCCTATACTCTTTACCAAAAGAACCGAAAATACGCTGCTAAGAATCATTCCAAAAATCAATGCCAGTCCACCATATACGATGCCCTCGAAACAGATACTTGTCCTCTGGATGCGTTTTGTCATACCAACAGCCTCAAGCATGGCAAGTTCAAGTCTTCTTGAAAGCACTGATGTCACAAGGGTATTTATCAGATTCAGAATACCTATAAGTGCGAGCACAGCTGTCAAAAGTCCGCCTACAACCTTGAACATACCTATCAGTCCATCAAATTCTTTTCTGTATACAGCTCTTGATGAATATTTTAGTGATGGCTCAACATTACTTGTATAGTCCGCCATCCATTTTTCTATAACAGGTTCTGCTTCATCAGTAGTATCAACGAGTGTCCTCATAGGTGTTCTATCCCCAAAGAAATCCAGAAATTCTTCTGACGGTAGAACATAATTAACGTCCATATCCGTATAGTTCTGTATTCTCATAGAAAAAGGGATGCTTACTGTTGCCAAAACTTCATATTCTCTTGTCTCTCCGACATTGTTATTTACAGCAATGGTCTCACCCGGCAGAAAATATGGAACAAGGCTACTCTCTTTATCGCCTCCGTTATTATACTCGTTTACGATGATATATTTACCGGTCTTAAATTTATCTTTATCATATTTTCCCTGAACAAAATCCAGATTACGGACAGCATAATCATCCATACCATAAACTTTGGCAACCGTTCCAGTGCTCTCATTCAGATATTCGATTTCTCCATCACCGGCAGCATATGAAGCCCCATCCCTCATCCATGTATCTACATTTTCATTGTCAAGAAGCCTTTCCTCAAAACGAGCAAAATCCCTGTCACCTAGTTCCTGATAGCAATACTGTTCAGCATATATATTTCCTATGTCCAGAATCCCATCCTGCTTCTTAAGTTCACTGATAAATGAATCGGTAACCCCGTCATAAGTCTGCCCGGTTGCTCCAAGATTATCTGTTATTGCATCTGCAACTGAAAAGTCTGTTTTGACATAATTAGATATATATTTACTCTCGTCAAATCCGATGATCATCGTATGTACGCTGTTTAACACAACCAGCGACAGTGCAAGGGAAAGCACAACATAAAAGCAGCGTTTCTTTTCCCTAAAAACATTCCTTAAAGCAAAACTCACAGGAGTAAACTTCCCATTATGCTTCTTTGTTTTGCAGGCGCTGACATTCTCAGTATATCTGAGAGCTTCTATAGGTGTTACCTTTGATGCAAGCCTTACTGCTTTCCTTACCGATAACCTTACTGTGAAATAGGAAAAGAGAATTGAAAAAGCCAATACCCAGACATTAATCACAGCCTTATTGTCAGTTGTTTCCGAGAATACAAGCTGGCTCATGACAAGTGGAAGAAGCAGGCTGCCAACAATCAATCCTCCTATCACGCCTATGATAATCCCAGGTACAGCATGATAAACAGACTGCCATTTCACTATATTTTTAAGTTGTCTGCTACTGGTTCCAACTGTTTTAAGAAGCCCATATGAGCGTATGTCAGTATAGATATTTATCCTGTATACGTTGCTGATGATGAGATATCCCGAAACAAAAA
Organism: Butyrivibrio sp. AC2005; assembly: GCF_000424145.1. Lineage (GTDB taxonomy): Bacteria > Bacillota > Clostridia > Lachnospirales > Lachnospiraceae > Butyrivibrio. The sequence goes on along the minus strand of NZ_AUJI01000041.1, from coordinate 19,236 downwards.
ATGTTGCAAGCATTATTATCATCAGTAAAACAGTAGTAAGGTCCATTGTTCCCACTGATGATGCCCAGTTAACACCAATCTCTGTATTATCCGGAAACCCATTCCTTACAACCGTTTTATATGTCTGGCCACTGATATCAAACGGAAAATAAAAGTCTATATCTGCGCAAATTCTTCCATAAAGATCATCAACAGTTCCCATGGAACCATCTTCATAAAACGAAACCGTCGGTGTCGGAGAATATTTGTCCTGAAAAGCCTTAGATACCAATACCATTTGAGCCATGGATATCCTGTCGCCGGTGTAGATTCCTGAAATCCTGAATTCTTTTTCTATAATACCTTTCCCGGTTTCAATCTGCAGAGGAAGCATACTCCCAATCAATGATTCATATTCAGAAGTATTTCTCGCATCCATCCCAAAAGCCTGCAAGATCAGGCTGCTGACTGCAATTTCGTCCTCCTTTACCGGAAGATGGCCTACTTCAGGATAACAGAACCCCTTTCTTGCACTTGTTTCATCGCAATAGTTTGCCTCAGTATACAGTTTTAAAAGTTCCTGATTCACAACATTTCCGACATATATTCTCTTTGATACTTCTTTCAGCTTGGAATCAGCTACAATCCTGTTATATTCATCCTCAGTGAGGTTCTTAATACTTGCATCAGATGTGCCTCCCGATTGTCTTGCAGTTGATTCCTGAAATTTTGATACTATGCTTCCTCCAATTGTGAAAAGAGCTGTAAACATAAATGTACAAAGCGCAATCGCAGCTATGACCACCATACTTTTTCTATGATTCGCTTTTACTGTTTTTAATGCTATTTTTCTTATAACTTTCCTATTATTGACCCTTGGTCCCTTCATCCTTCTGTCGTCCCTCATACCTCACACCTCTTTTGACACTATAAGGCCGTCTTCTATCCTTATGATTCGGTCAGCCATCTGGGCAATCTCATCATTATGCGTGATCATGATGATGGTCTGTGAATACTTGTCCCCAATGACCTTAAGAAGCCCCAATACATCCTGGCTTGTCTTTGAATCAAGGTTTCCTGTGGGCTCGTCTGCCAGAATGACCTGCGGTGCTGAAGATAACGCTCTTGCAATTGCAACACGCTGTTGCTGTCCTCCGGAAAGCTGATTAGGATAAGCATTCCTCTTTTCTGTGAGCCCCAAGGTATCAATAATCTGATCCACGAACTCCTTGTCAGGGATATTACCATCAAGTTCTATCGGCAGCACAATGTTCTCATATACAGAAAGAACCGGGACAAGGTTAAAAGACTGGAATACAAAGCCAATCTTCCTTCTGCGGAATATGGTAAGTTCTTCATCTTTTAAAGTAAAAATATCTTTTCCATCGATTGAAACAGATCCTGAAGTTGGGCGGTCAAGCCCTCCAAGCATATGCAGCAAAGTTGACTTACCGCTTCCGGATGTACCAACTATTGCAATAAACTCTCCCTTTTGTACCGAAAGATTAATCCCTTTCAGTGCCTCTACTGCTGTATCACCTTTTCCATATGTCTTTTTCAGATCTGATACACGTAATATTTCCATTCTGAGCCTCCCAAACAAAATCACCTGTAAAGGAGAATGACTTCTTGAATGCAAAAAGGAAAATGCATTCAGGAATCTACCGATCTCCTATACAGATGATTATCACATACAAATCTTTCCAGAATCTTTCAAGACATTGCTTCAATTCTTACAGTTTTGTCATATTTCACTTTTTCGGGAGGAAAACAGAGAACGTAGTTCCTTCTCCCAGCTTAGAACTTAACTTAATGTAGCCTCCTTCACCTGATATTATCTCTCGGGCAAGATGTAGGCCAATCCCAACACCTTCCTTCGATTTCACATTGCTTCCGCGATAAAAACGCTGGAATACTTTCGCTGATTCTTCCTCAGGTATACCTATGCCGGTGTCACTGATATCTACGCAGGCAAACATTTCGTAATCCTTTGTACTGATCGTAATACTTCCCTGATCAGTATACTTGATAGCATTATCTACGATATTTACAATTGCTTCCTGCGTCCATTTCTTATCAATAAGTGCCCTTGCATCAGTATATTCAAGCTCCAGTTTTAAGTTCTTAGCCTCAGCCTTTTCCCGAAGCTGCATGGCAACATCCTGTAATAATGGATTAAGCTCTTCATTATCAGTCTCAAGTGACAGAATCCCGTTTTCCAGCCTTGAAAGTTTTACAAGACTGTCTATCAGGAACCTTAATTTTTCTGCCTGTGAATGTATAGCTTCGACGTTTGATTTATCATCCCCGGTAAGATCAGCACTCTCCAGAAGTTCACTATATAGAATAAGATTTGAGATTGGTGTTTTGGTCTGATGGGAAATATCTGAAATAAGGGATTTTATCTTATCACGTTCATCCTTAACGTTCTGTGCAGAGATGGAAGATGCGCTTAAAAAATCCGACAGCTCCGACTCCAGTTTAGATAACCGCCCCTCATCAAAATGCTCTGGTGCAAACTCCCCATTCATTGCCGTATGAATCATGCTTTCCAGGGAGTCAAATAATTTCCTGGTTTTTACTCTGTTAATAACGATTGCCATGCAGGCGATAAGCATAAGGCAAATGCCGATTACAAAAATAAGTTTATCCATTCTCTTTCACCCAGCTATAGCCTATCCCATATACTGTTTTAATCTTTTCCTGCGCAGAAAGCTTATCCCTGAGCCGTTTTACAGTAACAGATAATGCATTCTCATCAACATATTCAGCCCCATCAGTCCAGAGTCTGTCTATCAGAGTTTCTCTTTTTACGGTCATCCCTGCATTGTCTGTCAGTACTCTTAACAGACGCTGCTCAGTTTTCGATAGTTCCACAGTTTTACCATTTACAGAAAAAACCATGTTATTATAGTCAAACGCATAAATACCATCAGCAAATACACCTAAATCATTTCCATGATTAGTCTTTCGCAGCTGAGTATTTACTCTTGCACGCAGAACAGCAAGGGAGAAAGGCTTTGTAATATAATCATCAGCGCCTTGCTCAAGTCCTGTAACAATATCCTTATCCGTATCATTAGCAGTTAAAAGAATTACAGGTACAGTGGGTGTTTTTTCTTTGATTTCTTTTAACAGGTCTAATCCACTTCCATCCGGAAGATTGATATCCAAAAGTACAAAAGAAACTGTACCAAGAGACAACTGTTCTTTTGCTTCACTTATGCTCTCACAAGACACAATCTGCCTGTCATTTTCTTTTAAAGCCTTGCATAGCCCCTGATTTAAAGTTGTATCGTCCTCAACAATAAGAATCTGTTCCATAGCTCCTCACCTAATAACATCTTTTGTGTCATATTCCAAAGTGAATGATATATCTTTTCTCGAATTCAGCCTCCAGAATCAAATCCAGAAATTCCTGTAGATTATCTTTTCCAGAGACAATGCTCTTAAACACCCCAAAGTCCTCGTAGTAGAGTTTATGCTCCGGCTGATTTATGATATCTTTTTCAGGTGGCAAGGCACCCTCCGGAATAAAGATAGCTTCATATAGAAAATCCTTTAAAAGATCATATTCATTTTCTTGCATTTTTCGAAATATCATTATTTCCCCATTTCCTCCAAGTATTTCCCCGTAAAAAAATTACTACCTAAATTTTATAATTTTTAGGTAGTAAATCAACTCTTTATTGATATAATCCGGTCTCATACAGCAATTTTCTCTTCAAGTAATCTGCATAACGAAGCAGCATCTCCATTTACGCCATCATACTTAAAGTCAGCCTGTTCAGTATCAAACATTCCATGCTTATTCTCAAGCATATGTTCAACCGGGGGCGGAAGAATTGTTATCTGGAATCTGCATAAAGCTGATCCATCGGCTATAATCCCGGTGCATATTGATAATATCAATGCCGGCGGGACTGACAGTATAATCTGCAGTAAGGCCTTTATAAAGCTTCCTGATTGTTCTCACTAATTGCAATCTTCCTTAGAACCTTTTTGATAAGGAAGGAAAAACCTATTGAAATTACCAGAAGAACAAGACCTGTTGTAAGCATCGTATTTCCCTGGGTCCTTATCACCTCAGACGCCTCAGCAGTTTCAAGTCCTTCACTAGCTGCTGTCAAATCCATTATTAACACTGCAACGAATCCTATACTGTTAATGATTGTATGCATGATTATTGATGTCCAAATGCTCCCACTGGCAAAATTTGCAAGGGCAAATATAATTCCAAGAACAATTGCGTAGCACATCTGATTGATATTAAGATGAATCACTCCAAACATGATCGCAGAAAGAACTGTTGCAATAACAAGTGATGATACTTTTCTTAACCTGTTAAAACAAAATCCCCTTAGCGAAGCCTCCATGCACAGATTGTAGATCAGTTTTTTCTGATAACGGTACCTACGTAGAGTAGAGTTATCCTTCATCGTATTGTTTTCTGGGATATTTTTTCTATCCGGCTGGCTGCCTCCTCCGGAGTAATGCGTGATAGTTCCAGATCTTTAAGTGCATCGCATACGGCAAGGCTTAGGTCTTCGTACTTTATGCCTCTTGTTCCGGCTACATTTGCCTTACCGTTTTCTATAATATAGTCAAGATTCTTTATCCCATCTTTGCTTAGGTTCTTGACATTCAGCTCCATGTCAGCACGGGATGGCATATATTCAAGATACTGATTGACAAGCAGCTCCTGCCCTTCATTTACCAGGTACGCCATGAAACGGAAAGCTGCCTCCTTATGACGGGACTCAGGATTCAGGCAAAGTATTACATCTACATTTGCTGTAACCGGCGACACTTTTCCATCATCATTCCAGTCGATCAGAAAAGCCTCGTGATCAGCTCCTTGTGCATCAAAAACTGCCCTGGTCTTTTCATCACTTACCGTATACATATTCATGGCCCAGGACCCATTTACAAACATAGGTATCCTGCCCTCACGCTGAAACATGTCGTTTACAGTATCGTAAATTGGCATTTTTATTGCATTGTCCTGAAATACTCCATTACTAAATGACTCCTGCCATATTCTGAAGGATTCTATTATAGGCTCAGATTCGAAGGAAGCTTTGCCTTCTATTGCATCATATAAAGCATCCCTGTCACAGTCAGCAGCAATGGACATCCACAGATCAAGATTCATCCAGGAATCCTTTGCACCGATAGCCAGGGGATACTGCCCGTTTTCTTGAAGTATACGGCAGGTTTCCTGCATCTCTTTATATGAAGTCGGGACATCCAGGCCGTAGCTTTTTAGCATATTTACGTCTGCCCACATATATCCGGCGTAGGTCTGTCCAAGCGGAAGGCCATAAACATTTCCGTTATCATCACTCACTCGCGCAAGACACGAATCAAGGAATTTATCCTGAAAGTCTCCTCCCCAGGTATTTTCACAGAACGGCGTCAGATTCTCCTCAAACAGCCTGAATGCATCGAAAGCCGATCCAGAGCTTATCCCATAAACATCAGGTCCGTTCTCTCCAATCAGCTCAACACGCATATGTTCCTGGTATGCGCCTGAGGTGACAAACTTATATTCCACATGAATATCAGGATTCTCTTTTTCAAAGGAATCTATGATCTTGTAGATTGGGCTGTCAGGGCCTGAATCTGCAGGGTTCCAGGTCTGAAAGATTATGGTGGTTTTCCCTTCATATTCGTTGGATCCACAACCTGTAAGAGCACTAAAGCATATAATCATAGATAAAAGAAACAAAGCACCTTTTTTCATAAACACTTTTCCTCGCATCAGCCTATTATCATACGCACCTTAAATCTGTTATCTTCGGCAACATACCGGATCTCACTGTTTGTCTTTTTCACAAAATCAAGGACACTTCTGGTGCCGATGCCATGACCCTCTTTATCCGTAATAGGATACCCGTCTTCATCAAGCTTACACCTTCCTTCACAGGAATTAACGATTTCAAGCAGAAGCTGCTGCTTATATTTTGCAGTAATCTCTATGGAGCGTTCCGTTTCCGGGAGCTTTTCGCAGGCATGGATGGCGTTTTCAAGAAGGTTACTAATAGCTATTGCAAGCTGCATATCATCAACACCTGTTTTATTCGGAATATTTGCAGATACAGTTACCTTTATATCATTCCGCTCTGCAAGCGTCACATAATGCATGAGAGCAGCATTAACAGTCGTATTCTCACAGTAACGTTTACTTGAGCGTGGTTCCTGCGACAATCTCTCTTCAAGGCATTTTCTGGCTTCATCCACTTTTCCATCCTGCAAGAGGGATAAAACCAGTGCCTCAAAATGTCTCCTGTCATGGCGCATTGCCCTGTCCTGAGTCAGGAGTTCTTCAGCTGCACTCAGTCGGTCACGCATGCTATTCGCTGCCATTTCTAATATAGCAGCATCAGATTTCAGCTGATATTCCCTCTGCTTAAGGGCTGTCGAATCAACAAGGGCATAAAGTTTGCCAATGACCTCGCCATCTGCCGATAGCTCTTTTTCCTGAGGTGTATAGTACTTGTCGCCCACCTTAATGATATCCCCTTTTATAACAGCCTCTCGGAGTGTATTCACAACACTCATTGGGGCATCCGTTATTTTCGGATAAAGCTCTTTTGCATGTTCGTTGTAATACTGCAATCTACCATTTTCATCCAGAGCAATAACTCCTTCAGAGAGCCTGTCAACAATATAGTCCCTTGCCATGTCGATAACCCCGAGAAGATTGTATCTGAATATGGCTATGAACATGGAGATAGTGATTGCTACATTTCCGAATATGGAAATATCAAAATAATATGTAATAAAGAATGCATGTGCAATCTGCATGATATAAAGAGCTGCAGCAACTAAGAATCCTCCAAGGATAATGAATACTCGCTTTCTGGCAGTCTTTCCACTGTGCTTCCTTACTGATCGGATCAGCAAAAATAAAATAATGACTATTGCTATGGTCTGATACTGCATAAACACCTTATGTACAATGCCATTCCTGTGCAGCAGAACCGGAAATATCCCGGTCTTATCAAACCATATCTTGGAATAGTAAAGCATATGCTCCTTAAGCGTAAAGATTAGGACATACACAGCTACATTAAACACTAAAAGTATCCTGGCAACATATTTGGGAATTCTGATATGAAGAAGCTCTGTCGTGAACATAAACAGGGAAAAGACTATCCAGACTCTCCCGACGTACGAAAACTTAAGCGCAGTAATGTAAGCATCTTCCGTCTTAGAAAGGAGCTGCAAAAGATACCCTGTATTGCTGACAAGCATTGCAATGCAGTTAAAAAACAGATACCCATGGAGCTTATTTTTGAGATTCCGAAAGACAATAAAGCTCTCAAAAAGCAGGGCAAATATGCTTATTATGATTGCTACCAAAAGAACAGTGCGCACGGTCATTTTTGATTCTTTCCTTTATCAATATGTTTGTATATCAGTGTTGTCCCCATGTGAATCTGTTTGAGAAATACTACTTAATCAATAACCTTTTGTGGCCATTTACAGATTCCTACCTCAAGTGCCCGCTCTTCCTTAAGGTGAAAGTCCGCGTATTTGCAGTACCAGCATCCTTTAAGGCTTGGAATTGCATCCTCTCTTGGGGTGTATGCTGGACAGATGTCCTCCGGCCATACACTTCCGTCTCTCTTTGGTATATCATAATTGTTTGCTTGATTGTCCATTTGGGTGATCTCCTCATGATGAAGTTCTGCTCTCGCTTCGCTCGCCAGAACAAGGTAGTACACTAAGCTTGAAAAAGCCACGCTAAGAGATTACCTTTTACAGCCTATAATCACTCTAAAATTACTCGCCGACAGAACCATAGTCGTCATTTTCATCTTTATGCTTTTTATGTTTATCCATTCTCACAAGCAAAATTGCAAGCGCAAGTCCCATTGCTACTTTTTTTATCATATTGTCTTCCTTTTTCTTTCAAAAATCATTCAGATAAAAAAACGTTGCACCAAAAGCATTCACTCTGCGCCAACCATTCTTCATCTCAAATAGCTTTTCCATGCACTTTTCATAATCAATAGACATGGTTTCATTTCTTATCTTTCTGGATGTTAAGTTAATTCTTGTATCCTGAATATCATTATATCTCATATCTAACCTCCTTAATGTGTATATTCAATATTCATCAGAACTGATTAAACTGCCATCAACGACCTTATGCATCGCTCTGAAGTAGTGACATTTAAGATATATTTATCACTTCTAGATAACCTCTAATCCGTTTACACTTGTTTTGTTCAATTGTGCACTGATTTTTTCATTCAAAAAGGACAGAGATTTTTATCCCTGTCCTCTAAACCTGAGCTATATTGAGATTTGTCACATGCATATCATAATGCTCCTGTACCCAGTCCCTGATTTTCTCATAGGTTGCACTACTGCTATCTTCACAGATACACCCCCTTTATTTCATACTCCAAATTCAACTGTTCCGTCTTCTATACGGTTTAACTGTTCTTCTGGATTTCTGCAATTTTATGGAGTATCCCAGAGAATTCTTCCGAACGTGATTCAAGCAGACCGTGTGTCGCTTCTTCCATCACGAACATTTCTTTTCGGGGAGCGCTCACCTGCTCAAAATATTCGCAGGCAAGCCAATAGTTTGTCTGATAATCCATATCACCGTTTATATTGTAGAAGGGTACTTGATAATCGTATCTGCCAAGCAGCGACAGCTTTGACATATCACCTGTAAAAAACACCATATACGGCTCGAATGACTTTTCACCGTTTTTTACATATCCGATAAAATCCTTAATCGTATAGTTCGGGTTGAAAAGTATCGTAGTGTAGATGTTATAATCTGTGCCGTCTTTCATCATGCCGTAGCCGTACCTGTCCATAATCTCGTTTCTTGCCATAAGAGCATCTACTGTGTCTGCACCATTAGGAGACCATTTTGCAAGCAGTTCCTTTCCCTCTTCATCACCTTCACTCCATTTCTGTGCAGCTTCATACAGTCTTTGTTCATTCTCAGTATAGTCGATGAACTGTCCCGTGCCGATAAATGCGTCATAGTATTCGGGATATTCAAGAGCTAAGTTTGCGCCGAACAGTGAACCCCACGAATGTCCCATAAGAGTTATCTTATCCTTATTCATATAGTCAAGCAGATATTCAGTCATTTCCTTGCCGTCCTGCATCATGATGTCTGCGGTTATGGTATCCGTCTTTGAAGTGTCATAGCTTTTTCCGCAGTTACGCTGATCCCATGTGACTACCGTATAAACATCGCTCCACTTTCTTGTGAACGCATAGTCAAGATGACTTGTTGCGGACCCCGGTCCGCCGTGTAGATACAATAGAACGGGGTTGTCCTTGTCCTGTCCGTAGATGTTTATCCACTGCTTCGTTCCGTTGATATCCACAAGCATAGATTCGTTGATACCGCCGTCAGGCGTTCTGCCGTTTACCGCTCTGCCGATAAGCCTTACTACAAACAATATAATAATTATTGTCACAAGAGCAATCAGTATACCTCGAAGTATTTTACCAATGACTTTAGTTGCTTTTTTCAACATGCTATTTTTCCCTCGCTAGCCAGAACAGTCATCTGATCTCCATTTAAAAAGTAATCACGACTTTCATTTATCACTTCATCTGAATGTTCATAATTTTCTGGTAGGTTGTTCACTACCGTAAGCATCTCAAGGCGAATACTCATCAGACAGTCTATATCATCTTTTGTAGCAATTCTTATTTCCATCATCTTTCACCTACATTCTTTTAGTCAGTTATACTTTCTTTCGCACTGTTGATAACATAATACTCTATCACGAAATAAAAAACAGACCCATGTATGCACTGATTTGGGTCTGTTTTACACTTATTTTTCAAATCTGACGTTATACTGCATCTTCCTTAAGGGCTTCTATGATGTTATCATCCTTGATCTTGCTAATGCTAAGAGCCATACTGATGCCCAGAATTCCAAAGACTGCGATCATTGTGACACCATACATGAGCCAGTCAGGATCGAAGGTAAGCAGCTTCATATCGAAGGTCGAGTACATGATGTAGCTGAGCAAAAGAGATATTGAAAGGCCCCAAATAAGCGCCTTAATGCCGTAAAGAAGCGTTTCAAGCCTTATCATCTTTTTAAACCCTGTATTGTCAAGGCCCACAGATTTATACATGGCGAACTCTTTTCTCCTAAGAAGCACTCCAGTTGATATCGTGTTAACGATATTTGCAATGGCTATAAGGGTAAGAAGAATAGTGAACCCATACATAGCTGTCTTGAGCATCAGCGTGATAGCGTCCATAGCCTTTATTGTAGAGTAAAGGTTAGAACCGTAATAATTGTGGTATCCGCCCTCTTCCAAAATTGAATATATCCTTTCAAGGACTTCTTCTGGACGTGAGGTTTCAACTCCCATATCCAGAACGAGCATATCTTCGGGAAGAACTTCTTTTGCTTTTTCAAAATACATGGAGGCAGGCACATAGACAGCAATATTGGTCTTAGGTGTCATGTTATAGATCTTGTTATTTCCGTCATATTTTACCAGTGCTGCAATCTCTATAGCTGGTGGATTTCCCTGCACCTTATCATAGTGAAGAACCTGTCCCAGGATCTTATCATTGAATACCTCGCTGGGCTTATTTTCACGGAAATAGTCATTGAGCAGAACACCTCTTAAGGTATCGCCATAGTATTCGTCCCTTTCAAGCCCGTTATCTGTAAGGATCTTATCAAAATCCTCATCATCAGCTATGACCACATCCATGCAGTCTAATTTAAGGTCAGCAAATCCACGCGAAAGGAACTTTTTATCAGCAATATCCGTGTTTGCCAGCTCGTAATGTGACTCAGGGGACTTTCTGAACAAAAACTGTATCATACCGGCGCTGTAAACATCATCAACGCCTTCTATCTGCTCTATTTCGCTCCTAAGTTTGTCACTTTCCGAAAGCAGGCAGGATGCTACAACCTGATATGGAAAATCAACCTCATACTGATTGGCTCTTGCAATTGAATTACAGAAAAAGTTGATCGTAAGGAACAAGATCACCGAAACCGCGATAGTAGCGGTAATAACCTTTCCCTTTACACCATTTCTTTTTATATTCTTGTAAGCAAGCTCCCCTTCATATCCAAAGATCTTGCGGATTAGTGGATTCACACGAAGCCCCTTTGCTTTTACCTTTACCACGTTGATCTGTCTGAGCGCATCAATAGGCATAACCTTGGCTGCCCTGATGGCTGGAACAAAGGTTGAAATAAGTATTGTAAGCGCTGCAAAAAACACGATCGCTACAATTACAGAAGGCTCGCATACTACAGGTATACTGCCCCTCATCCCCTCTGCGCCTACAAAAATGTCAGCTTCAAGGATCCTCCTTCCAAGAAATGCCAGGGTGATCCTGGTTCCAATGTAGCCACACAATAGTCCCAAAGGAATACCGATGATTCCAAGAATGAGTCCTTCAAAATAAATTGAGGATCTCTTTTGTCTTGCTGTGGCTCCGACGCTGGCAAGCATTCCCAGATAGCGCATTCTCTCTGTAAGAGACATACCTATGGAATTGAAGATCAAAATGACAGATGTAGCGATCACGATCGCAAGTGCAACTGCCATCATTACGAAAAATGACCTGTAAGAGCCTCCGCTTCCCTCAAAAGCAAAGCAGCTAAGCAGATACTCTGTATTAAGATCGTACTTTTGGATCTCATGATCTGCGATAATGTGCTTGATCTGCTTAAGCGCTGTATGGTCACAGTTTTTAAGCAATATTACCACCTGGGCCTTTTCAGAGTCAGGAAAATAGCCTTCATCCAGGCATCTTATAATATCCCAGCTTCCGGTAGGTTTGTTGCCGTGAAGAATTGCTGTCACTGTGCAGGTCTCAGTGGACAGCGCCTTGAACTGTTCATCTGACCTGTAGTTTCCTCCCAGGTATACTAATTTACCCTGCTCATCGTACATATATCTGTAGCCTTGCTCAAAGGTAAGGGTATCTCCGATTTTAAGATCCTCCAGGCCATTATCAATAAGGAACTGCTCTTCAACTGCTATCTCGGAGGAATTCGTTGGAAGGACTCCATCATAGTCTGATATTACCCTCATTGACATATATACAGGATCTGCCTGCTCAATATTTCCAATGCTAAAGCGCTCTTCTCTGCCGCTATTAAGTCTTACACCAGTTTTCTGCTCCGTTGTATCGCACAGACCAACGCTTTCAATCCTGTCATCCTCTGACAGTGATACGTATTGCTGATACGTGATCTCACTGAACTGAGCATGTACGTTTCCGTCAGACTGTATTGACAGATAACCAAAAAACTTAAAGAAAGAAAATACACCCAAAATAATGGCGCTTATAAGTGCCGTCGATGCCACAATTCCAAGTATTGTTACCACCGATCTTTTCTTGTTTCCAAGAAGGTGTCTAAGTGTCAGGGTTGATACAATGTTCATGATGCCATCACCCCTTCTTTCCCCGAATCTCTTGTTATCCGGCCATCCTCGATGGTAATAACTCTGTCAGCAGAAAGAGCTATCTTTTCATCATGGGTGATTATGATGACCGTCTGGTTGTTTTCCTTATTGAACTTTCGAAGAAGCGATATGATCTCCTTACTGTTCTCAGAATCCAGGTTACCTGTGGGCTCGTCTGCAAGAAGCAGAGCTGGATGATTCATAAGCGCCCTACCTATTGATACCCTCTGCTGCTGACCTCCGGAGAGCTGATTTGGAAGATGTGATAATCTCTCTTTTAATCCAAGCTTTTCCACAAGGTCATTAAGGAGCTTCTTGTCAGGCTTTTTTCCATCCAGAAGGATTGGAAGTGTCATATTCTCTTCCACGTTCAAGATCGGAATAAGGTTGTAAAACTGATAAATAAGTCCGATATTTCTTCTTCGAAAGATCGCAAGCTTGGTCTCATCAAGTTTTCCGATGTCCGTACCTGCGATGTTGCAGCTTCCCGATGTAGGGACGTCAACCCCGCCAAGAATATGGAGCAGTGTAGACTTGCCAGACCCGGAAGGGCCTACGATTGCCACAAACTCTCCCTGTTCTATATCAAAAGAGACATCTTTAAGAGCATCAACTCTTGTCTCTCCTGTCCCATATACTTTACAAAGGTTTCTGATTTCCAAAATGTTCATTTTTGTTTTGTCTCCCTTCTTAAACATATTTTCATTGTCTAAGAAAAGTTTAGTTTTCCATGCTTACAATCCCGTGACTTTTCCATTACAATTTTGTAATATTGTCGGTCTTTTGAAACTTGTCTCAAATGATCGTCTTATAAAACCGCACAGAGAACTTTGTCCCCACACCTTCGGTGCTTTCAACAATGATGTCGCCATGCTGGCTGGTAATAATGGTCTTTGAAAGAGCAAGCCCTATACCAACGCTGTCCTTGCCGGCATTTTTACCCTTATAGAACCTTTCAAAAATATGCGGAAGGTCTTCCCCTGCTATTCCGCAGCCGGTATCTTCTATTGTGATCTCCTTATAGATATTGGTATCCGACGTACTTATAGATAGCAGATCTCCACTCTCCATATGTTCAATGCAGTTTTTCACAATATTTTGAAGCGCTTCTATAGTCCAGTTTCTGTCGCAGTTAAAAGAAATATCAGAAATTTGTTTTTTACAGCTTATATTTTTAAGTTCCATCTGAATTTCAAAGGCTTTTATGACTTCCTGAACAAGGAGCCCAGCCTGTACTTGTTCAGGCTTCATGGTTATGGTCCCTGCATCGATCTTTGATAATTTTAAAAGCGTCTGAATAAGCCAGCTCATCCTGTCCAGCTGATTTGACTGGGTTGTAAGAAATTCCTTTCGTTTCCCTTCATCATCCTCTGTCTTTAAAAGATCGTTCATGACGATCATGGATGTCAGAGGAGTCTTGAGCTGATGACTGATATCTGCTATGGCATTTGAAAGTGCCAGCTTATCTTTTGATAAAAGATCTTTTTGATAATTAAGAGTAGATGTTGCCTTGTAGATGTTTGTCTTAAGAAGTGACAGTTCGCCCTCTTCCTGATCCAGAATACCAGGGGCTTCATCTCCGGCAAGAACTCTTACAAGATAAGAATTCAGTGCATCAATATCAGCATATCTTCGCCTTGTGATCATCACAAACCCTGTTGTAATGCCTATTCCCAGGATCAATACCAAAACAGCTGCAGCTACGCCACAAATTGCATATCCACATACAGAAAGAGCAGCTGTAAAAACAGCTGCCGTAATAAACATAAACTTGAATTCCTTATTTCTGAACATTTTGCAATTCCCCAATCATGCTAATACTGTTCTCACAAAATCTGCATATCACTTTTCAAGTATATACCCAAGTCCTCTGACGGTTTTAATGATCTGAGGGTTAGCCGGGTCTTTTTCTATCTTATCCCTAAGTCTTTTAATGTAGACAGTAAGAGTATTATCGTTGACAAAATCACCGCTTACATCCCACATCTCTTCAAGGAGCTGACTTCTTGACATAACAACGCCCCTGTTATTATAAAATGCTAAAAGCAATCTGTACTCCAGGGCAGTAAGCTCAACCATTTCCTCTTTTTCAGTCGACTCATCCAATAAGCCAACTTTAGCTTCGCCAGTATGAATGCGGACGTTTTTTATTTCAAGGATCCCGCTTCTCTCCGCTCCGGAATTAGCCAACCCTTTGCCACTTCTTCTAAGAACAGTCTTGATCCTGGCCATGAGCTCATTGATCCTGAAGGGCTTGCACACGTAATCATCTGCACCCATCTCAAGGCCCATGACCACGTTGACTTCTGCATCGCTTGCTGTAAGAAAGATTACCGGAACATCCTCTTTTTCTTTGATGAATTTGCACACATCATAGCCATTTCCATCCGGAAGATTGATATCCAGGATGCATATATCAAATGTATTTATGCTAAAGGCGTCTTCTGCATCTGCCTTTGTTTTAACATGAACGACCTCATACCCCTCTTTTTCCAGAGAGTACTTAAGCCCCATTCCAATTGCGTCATCATCTTCAAGTAAAAACAGCTTCATTTCATGTGCTCCTCCACACATATTACTATACTACCAGCCAAAGCTCCTTGTTCATCTATATATAAAGATTATAAGCAGAGTAGTGCTAATAATCCATATGAAGCAAGTCCCACACAAACCTCCAATACTTCATGAAGCCGTCTGGGCAAGTGGGTCTGACTGATGTTCACCTGCAAGATTATTAAGCCAGCGCTCTTTCTTTAGCCAAAAATAAAATATAATGGTCCTGACAATATCCAGAAGCTTTACGCAAAGGTACATCTGTACCGGGCCGAAATCGGTATATCGTGCAAGCAGGAAAAGCATAGGGAGCATGACCACTATTGTTATTCCGGCATCTGCATATGCCCCCATCTTCGTGTCGCCACCGGATCTTGCAATAGCCTGCTGTGCGTTTACAAGTACCCATACAGGCATAAAAAACGCCATAAGTATTACCATGCTCCTTGAAATTGCAATAGCACTTGGACTTAGCTTTCCAAACACAACAGGAATGATAAGTGTTGTAGCAAATCCGACAAAAGTCATGGCAACACCAAATACGATAGCTCCTGATAAAAGCCAAGTCTTTTCTCTGCGGGCTTTTTCAAGATTTCCCTCACCAAGGGTTTTTCCAATTATTACGGTAGTTGCTGAGTAGATTCCACCAAATGCTACAAAAAACAGGTTAGCTATGGCAAAGCTCGATGCCATACCTGAAACTACATCTGCTCCGCCTCTTCCGTTATAGATAGCCGTCGTTAAGGTTTCTGAAAGAACCCAGGTCATCTCACATAAAAGCATCAGAGCACCTTTCTTTAATATTTCCTTAAACAGCTTTCCATCTACCATGAAATCTCTGTTTAAACGAATTGCAAAATCAGGTCTGCTTTTATAATAAATAAATACAAATATTACAAACTCCAATGTTCTGGCTATAACAGTTGCATAAGCAGCTCCTCGTACCCCAAGTGCACGGAAGCCAAAATTTCCATATATAAGAAGATAATTGAATACCGTGTTTGTAAGTGTTGCAATTACAGTTACAACAAGAGGTGTTTTAACTCTTCCCATATCCCTAAGTGAACTGGCAATGCAAATAGAAATGATCATGGGAATTCCCACAACAGCCATGATCCGCATGTATGGAACTGCCTCATCAAGGATAAGAGGCGCCTGTGTATTTCCAATAACCATCAGCGATAAAATTTCTCTTGGATATACAAGGCACACCATAAGGTATGGAATGAGCGCCACAAGTCCGGCAAGCAATTTAAACATAAATGCCTGCTGCATTCCGCCACGGTCTTTTGCACCAAAAAACTGCGTAAGGAATATTCCACCGGTCATAGTGATCGTGTTCATTAAGACCATAAACACAAAAAGCACCTGACCGGCAATATTTACACCCGACATTGATATATCACCAAGCCCTGAAACCATAAAATTATCAATAAGCGACACCATGCTCTGAATAAGCTGTTGAAGCATTATTGGTACTGCTATCGCCAGTACGTTTTTATAAAATTTTCCATCTCCAAAAATCGTATTCTTTTTTTCCATCACTCTAATTCTCCCTAACTCTAGTCTGTTTGCTCACCATCCCACAATCATTACATTATCACCAAATAAAAAACAGACCCTTTGTTTCACTCAATTGGGTCTGTTTTACACTGAAATTCAAATCTAGAGTCTTACTCAGTATATTTATATTTTTTCATAATCTGACCGGAGATTATACATATGGCTGTTCCTGTCACACCAAGAATAAACATCATCATTGCGGCACCTGAACCCTTACCGCTTCCGAAAAGAAAAGTCCAGAATGGATCATTACTTTTCAATGCCATAAACGGTTCGCAGATCTTGTCTACAAAGAGTCCGCCAAGGAAAAGTCCGATCGGAATAGTAAAGAACTGCAGAGTATTCCTGCAAGCGTATACTCTTCCCTGAAGCTCTATTGGAATGACATTCCGCATTATTACATTCTGGTTGGCTGCCATGAGTGGAACAAACACCCATCCTATTATCTGGCCTATGCACCATAAAACAGAGCTTCTTGCAAAGGCTAGTAAAAAATTCTCTATCCCCAGCGCAAAAAGCATCGTGAGATATATGACTCTTACCCTGTCCTTGGGCTTTGGCAGGATCATTGGAAGGAAACTTCCTGCTACCATGGCCAGTCCTGAGCATGCTGTTACGATCCCATAAACATTGTTACCTTTTTGAGGTATGACAAGGGCCGGAAGTACTGCATCAAAGGCTGAAGCTGTGAGGTTAACCCCCGCCATAAACAGTATTACGGTAAGTATGAGCGGAGTTTCTTTTAGGAACTTTAGCCCCTCTTTAGCCAGTTTGATCACGTTTTCGTCCTTACTTGTTCCGTCCTTGATCTCAGGTAATTTTATAAAGAACAATAATGCCACAAATGCTATGGCAAAAGACAGAAGATCTACGGCGATAACCGTATCCAACCCTGCCAATCCATAAAGTGCTGCAGCTATCAGCGGATTGCCAATTGAAATAAGCGAACGTGACAACTGCTGAAAGCCACTGGTCTTTTGATAATGCTCTTTTGGAACGATAAGTGAATATGCCACTTCCGAAGCAGGCTGCTGAACAGTGTTCATAAGACCTGAAAAGGCATTGATGGCATATAGATGCCACATGGTCAGCGTATCTGTTTTATACAGCACAAATACAGCTACCGTCGTAAGCGCCGCTAAAAGATCGCATATGAGCATGGTTTTCTTTTTGTCGAATTTATCTGTTATAGCTCCGGCAAAAATGCTCATAATGACATATGGCGCATAAGTGCATATCGTAAGCGCTGCTGTACTCAGCGCTGATCCAGTTTTTTCATACATCCAAAGCGTAAGCGCAAATCCTGTTATTGCACTTCCAAGCTGTGATAAGCTCTGTGTGATCCAGATTATGTAAAAATCTCTTAATTCCTTTATTCTGTTTTTCATTATTATTTAACCTCCATACAAATATTTTTCATCTGCATGGAGCATATACACTGCAATTGATCATGTCCTTCCTCCTATTTTCAATCATAAAATGGTTATCACCTATTGGACAACGTACTCTTTTTCCAGCATATCAGCGCAATTATAACCATGTATATCGCTGACAAAACCACATAAAACCAAATATCAACCTGTAAGAAACAATACAGGAAATTAAAGCAAAAGTGTATCACTATGCCATAGATCAGATTGTCATTCTTTTGCATGAAAAGATTCATGATAAAGCAAAGTCCCGTCATTACGATGACATTGGATAGAACGTATGGTATCATCTGGATTCCCATATAATCTGAATCTACAAACCAGAGTATGGTATGCCAGAATGCCCATATAACTCCCTGTATCACTGATGCACTGAAAAAACTGTATTTTGCATTAAGGTATGGGCGAAGATATCCTCTCCAGCCTGACTCTTCTCCTGTTGGCCCCGTTGTGATCGAGAATAAAAATGACGCCCAGAACGGGTAGGATCCAAGATTCCAGTACTCACCAAATGCCTTCCCCTGAATCAAGGACAAAACAAATACTGTAATAATAGTAGCTCCAAGAGTAAGTATAGCTGAAGCTACCAGCGTTACTATGCTTATCTTTCCACCAAAAGCTTTTTTGTAAAAATCAGCAATACTGCGGTCAGGGCAAAAATACTTAAAACCTATAAGCAACACAATTGTCGGTGCCCATGCGCAGATATTGGATAAAATCCTCATTACAACCGGAGGGCAGTGAAATACCATGCTTGCTGTCCCGCATAATCCCAGCACCATAAACCAAAATACAAAATAGCTTAGACCTACGTACCATTTTACACGTTTTTCCATATATTGTTATGTCTCCTTCATATCATCACTTTATCACCAAGCAGAAAACAGCCCCGAGATTACACTCATTTGGGGCTGTTTTTCGGCTCTTCAGGGGTAATGGTGGGTGAAAAATGCCATCATCCCCAGCATTTATGCTGATCATGCGCCTCGAGGTTTTCTGTTAGGAAGTGGAATACTCAAATCCGAGCATACTAAGTAGACCATATCGAGCATGTTTTGGATGTTGCGAAAACCATATGCCTTACGGATAATCAGCTTGATTTTGTTATTAGTAGCTTCAATTCGAGCGTTACTCATGCCTAGCCTTATTGCATTCAGTATGTGCTCCCTGTGACGTTTGATCTTGAGGTAAAGTTCCTTGAAAGCACCAATCCTGCTGTGACTTGCCCACCAGAGCCAACGATTGAGGGCGTCCTCTGCCTC
>NZ_AUJI01000040.1 GCF_000424145.1 Butyrivibrio sp. AC2005 | reverse complement strand
TGTCCCGGGGCACACCCATTTTCCCCATTTGGGACCAAGTTATTTTCCCTAGTCGCTCTTATAAAAAAGTATTTTTTACACATGTATTTCATCTGATATATCATCTGAATCCAACAAGTGTCTCTCCTACACTTATCCCCGATTTGTCCCGGCATAACCTCACCAAAAGGTGATATATTTGCCGAAATTTATCGGAGAATATCACGACCATAAGGTCCTTTAACCAGCGTCCCCACACCGAAATATCATCTGAAATAAATATGGATTTTACTAGGGTTTACAAGGGTTTGCGGTTCTTATTAGTCCTGATTTTCTCCATGCTTTTTCGGGTATATTTCAGCGTTTATTTACGCTGGGTCTCACCCGGGAATTGCAGGGGAGATTATTTGGAATTCAGATGATATAACCTTGTTTCAAGTATCAAAAAAGACCTCATACGAATCGCATAACGACTCATACAAGGTCTAATAACATCCATTTAATATTCAATTTTGAGAAACCATCATTTTGCCCTTTTCATGGAAAACAATGTTGTCTCTTGTTAAGTGTATTATTCAAGTTCCACCGTTCCCGGAGGCTTACTCGTCAAATCATACATTACTCTGTTAACACCCTTGACCTCATTGATTATTCTGCTCATAACCTTCTGGAGCACCTCGAAGGGAATCTCAGAAGCCTCAGCAGTCATGAAATCAATTGTCTCAACAGCTCTAAGGACTACAGCATAGTCATAGGTTCTCTCATCACCCATAACACCGACTGATCTCATATTTGAGAGAGCTGCAAAATACTGATCCGGAAGCTTCTTAAGCCCTGCATTTGCGAGCTCAGTTCTGTAAATATAATCAGCATCCTGAACAATTCTAACCTTTTCTGCAGTAACCTCACCGATTATGCGGATGCCAAGTCCCGGTCCGGGGAATGGCTGACGGAATACCAGGTATTCAGGAAGACCAAGCTCAAGACCTGCTTTTCTAACCTCATCCTTAAACAGCGAACGAAGAGGTTCGATGATTTCCTTGAAATCAACATAATCCGGAAGACCGCCTACATTGTGGTGAGACTTGATTACAACTGACTCTCCGCCAAGACCTGACTCTACCACATCGGGATAAATTGTTCCCTGCGCAAGGAAGTCAACTCTACCTATCTTCTTAGCCTCTTCTTCAAAGACACGGATGAACTCCTCACCAATAATCTTACGCTTTCTTTCAGGCTCTTCCACACCTTTAAGCTTTGCGTAATATCTCTCTGCCGCATTTACACGAACAAAGTTTATATCAAAATTACCATTGGGTCCAAATACACCCTCAACCTCATCGCCTTCATTTTTGCGAAGGAGACCATGATCAACAAAAACGCAGGTAAGCTGCTTACCAATAGCCTTTGCCAAAAGAGCTGCAAGAACAGAGGAATCAACACCACCTGATAAAGCCAGAAGTACCTTACCGTCTCCAACTTTTTCCCTGATCTCTTTTATTGTATTTTCAACGAAAGAATCCATTCTCCAGGAGCCTTCAGTCTGGCAGATACCCCTTACAAAATTGTGAAGGATCTCTTTTCCCTTAACTGTATGAAGAACCTCAGGATGGAACTGAATAGCATATAACTTTTTCTCTTCACAGGCAGCTGCTGCCACAGGGCAATCTGCTGTATGTGCGATTATCTCAAATCCCGGTGCAACCTTGCTGATATAGTCGAAGTGACTCATCCACACAATTGTCTCAGCAGGAATATTGGCAAATAATGTATCCTTTGCGCCATCTATAAAAGTATTAGTCTTGCCGTACTCTCTTACAGGTGCTTTCTCAACCTTACCGCCAAGGACATGCATCATGAGCTGGGCGCCATAGCACAAGCCTAAAATCGGAATGCCGAGTTCAAATAATTCTCTTGTGTAAGTAGGAGCGCCTTCCTCATAACAGGAGTTAGGTCCGCCGGTAAGAATTATCCCTTTAGGATTCATAGCCTTAATCTGATCAATAGGCGTTTTGTAGGAATAGATTTCACAATAAACGTTACATTCTCTGACACGGCGAGCAACAAGCTGATTGTACTGCCCACCGAAATCCAGAACCACTACCAATTCTTTATCCATATTTTCCTCTTTCTGAATAAATTTAGTGAAGCTACTCAAATACCATAAATGTAACTGTCTTAAAATGCAAGCAAAATCAATTGATTAAGCAAAAGATCATATGAGGCCGTTTAATTCCTGATATAGTCTCTTGGCATAACTGTCTGTCATACCACACACATAATCTGTCACAAGGAGAAGCCTTAAGTATAACTTTTCATCTTCGCTTTTTCCCTGCGAATATATATGATAGATAGTCTTATAATTCTCCGAGATAAAAGAAATCATCCTTGAGTCTATAGGACGAAGCTTCACGTCCGTATCATAATGCACGGCTGCAGGTACAAGTCTGTCCAATAGATACGTCAAAATCTGATCCGCACTCACTTCTATCTTCAAAATAGGCTCAGAATTAAATGCGTATTTCACAGCAATAGCCCCAAGCGCATCAACTATATGCTTTCCTTCTGTTCCTTCAAGAAGCTCCTGACCGAAAGAACCGTCCATTATTTCTTTATAATGTCCGGCAAAGCTTTCTGTCGCAAGATAAATGAGTTTTCCCTGAACAGCCACGATCCAGTTCTGCACAGCATACTCTCCTGGATCACTAACTCCGCGCTCTATTCCTTTTTCATATCTGTACTTTAGTGATTCTATCAGCGATCTGTAGCCGGAATCTGACTGATCCTTAAGGCATCTCTGCTCAAGCTCTCTGACAAGCATATCAAAGCTGATCCGGCCTTTTTTATAAGAATCTTCAATATCTGCTGTCCTGTATGCTATGTCATCTGCCGCCTCCAGAATATATGTAAGCGGATGTCGCCTGCCATTCAGGCCACAGGAATACTCTATATCTCTGAAAAGATCACGATCCGCGTAATAATATCCCATCTTATGACAACAGATATCTGCACTTTTTTTATCCACATCCAGAGAAGAAACCGGATATTTAATTATTGTTGCAAGAAGCGCCTTGGTGAGATTCATCCCATGCTCATCCACAAGATAATGCAGCTTGGTGACCACTCTTAACGCCTGTGTATTACCTTCAAAGTTATAAAAATCATTCTGCATCTGTGGGTTAAGAATGTCCGTCAGCTTCCTGAAAGTTGAATTAGCATCCACATATTCAAGCTTTGGCAGATTTTCCTTAAACCACTCCCTTATAACCGTTTCTCCAAAATGACCAAAAGGTGGATTTCCTATATCATGCAAAAGTCCTGCACACTGTAAAATATCGCAGATATCCTGCTGATATGATGGCTCAAAGCTCTCATCCTTAATCTCTGAAAGTATTTTCCTTGCGATATTCTGTCCCAGGGATTTGCAAAAAGAAGATACCTCCAGGGAATGTGTCAGCCTTGTCCTCACAAAATCTGACTGATCCAGAGGAAAAACCTGAGTCTTATCCTGAAGGCGTCTAAAAGAAGCACTTCCGATTATTCTATGATAGTCTTTTTCAAATTCGCTGCGAAGATCCTGTGATCCCTCACGCTTAACTATCGGGCGAATCCTGTCTCCGCAGAGTAATTTATTCCACTCCAAAATACGTACTCCTTACAAAGCTGCCTGCCGGGCATACTCTATTTTAAATTTATCCTACAAATCTTCTGATAGTCAAAATTGTTCTGTACGTGGCATTTTCATACTTAATTCCTGTTTTTGCCGTACTTGCATGAACTATTCTGCCTCCGCCAAGGTAAATAGCCACATGTCCGCCATAATATATAACGTCCCCTGCCTGAGCATTCTGGTATGAAACCTCTCTACCATAGGTAGCCTGTGAATAGGATGATCTGGGCACGCTTATTCCAAACTGTTTGTAAACAGCATAGACAAACCCCGAACAGTCGGCACCGTTTGTAAGACTTGTTCCTCCTGCTACATAGGGATTTCCTACAAACTGGCATGCATAATTAGCTATATTCTGGCCCGTAGCAGCACCTGCCACAGCAGGTACCGTCTTTACAGGTGTTGAAGCTGCCTCATTTGAAGACTTTGATGATTCAGAATTATTAGCCTGATCATTATTGTTTGTATTATTAGCCGCAAGCTGCTCTTTCTCTTTCGCTTTTTTAGCAGCTTCCTCTTCTTCCTTCTTCTTTTTGGCCGCTGCAGCCTCTTTTGCCGCAGCCTCATCTGCTGCCTTCTTGGTCTTTTTTACTTCACTTTGCTTGGCATCTATCTTTGCCTGCAGATCTCTTATCTGTGCAGTCTGCTGCTGCAGCTGTGCAGAATATACTGCCGCATCCTGCTTGGCTTTTGCCAGCTGGACATCAAAATTTGCATACTGTTTCTTATACTGATCAATAACCTGCTCAACATGAGCCTGCTCTTCTTTCAACTCATACTGTGATGTCTCAAGCTCTGACTTAGCTTCTGCAAGCTCTTGCCCGTACTGCTCAGCTGCATTTTTAGCCTGGATAAAATCAGCCAGCTTCTGTCTGTCATAATCATAAAGTTCTTCAATATATCCGGCTTTGTTAAGCATATCGCCTACATTCTCAGCCTGAAGAAGGAGTAGTGCATAAGACACCTCTCCCTTTTCATACATAAACTTTACTCGCTTCTTCATAGCATCATAGAGTATCTCCTCCTGACGCTTGGCTTCCTCATACTCCTGCTGAGTCTTCTCTATCTTAATCTGAGTTTCTTCTATGTCTGCCTGAATAAGATCTATACTTGTCAGAAGACCCACAAGCTCCTCATTAGCTTCATCTATGCCTTCCTGAAGCTCAGCCTGTTCGCCCTGTATCTCACTGATGTTCTGATTGGCATTGTTCAGACCGCTCTGACTCTCCTTTTTTTGAGACTCTATGGCATTTTGCTGCTTTTCGAGCTCCTTCTGCTGCTTCTCAAGCTCTTTTTGCTGCTTCTTAAGCTCTTCACTTGAAGTTGCAAGCGCAGGAACACCTGATACAGTCAGCATTACAACTGCCAATGCACCACATAGACATCTATTAAATAATCTTTTTGAAAATCTTTTCATTTAATCCCCATTTGAAAATAAAAAAACAAAACTTTTATCACTTCAATTATATCAAAACAAAGTGTCATTTGCGACTCCCCGGAGCCTTGCAAATAAAAGCCTCCTTGGCAAATTTTCTATCTGCACAAGGAGGTCTTATCGCTTATTCAATATATGCACCAGTATGCGGTATTTCCGTCAATTACCAGCTGTTCATCCACATCAAATTTGTCCCAGTTCATATCTTTAAAGTACTTTTTCCTTATTTTTCCCGGTTTCATCTGACTTTTCTTTAATCTGTTGGTGGCATCTGATTTTATACCATTGTTTTCATCGTTTTTCTCAATGCGGTTAGCATACTCCAAAAGGCTGTATGCTACATTTCTTGAAGTACGCTCGTTTATCTGGTCAAGTTTATAATATACATTATCATAATAATTTGAAGAATCATCATCAACGCATATACCAATTTCGGTAACGGTAACTCCTGTCTTAGCTTCGTAATTATCAATCTTGTTGAGTACCGCCTGTGCACATGCTAAATCCTGAGCATTCGAAATATAGTGATTAAGCGCTATCTGCTGGCAGGAAAAAAGCTGTACGGCAACGCAAATTCCTGTAAGAGCCTGCATATATTTCTTCATGTTTATATCAAGCTGGACATACGCCAAAAAGCAGGTACTTCCAAAAGCGGCATAAAGAGTATAAATAACTCTTGGTGCACTTGATTGGATAATCGGAATAGCAAGTGATAATGCAAACATCACAAATCCGGCAAAAGCAAACGATATAATTCTTTCTTTCTCTTTTTTATGGGTTATAAAAAGCAGCAATGTTGCTATTATAAGGATACATAAATTAATATACGGAACCGGCAAAAGCCCAATGCCATTTTTCAAAAAGTTCCAAAAAAGTATGAGTACCCTGGAAATACTATCAATAATACTCCCTGATGTTATTGGCTTTGGATCATCAGACATTATTCCCATGGCCAGCATAAGTTTGGTTGATAAATAATTAAGAGCACCCACCAAAAGGCAGCTTAAAGAAACAATCAGTCCTCTGAAAAACATCTTCTTGTTTAGAACGCAATCACCCTCGATCAACATATAAAGCAGGGCATAAATTGCACACAATATCACCGAAACCTGATATGTGCATCCACCCATCAGCACAAAAATCACTGCAATAACGTACTTTTTTTTCGAATAAAAATATACTGCAAGTGCTGTAAACAACACATAGAAGCAGTAGACAAAGCACTCCGGAAACATAAGATATTCCGAAAAAAGTGTACTGCTAAAGGGCAAAATCAGCAATGCTCTCCCAAAATATTCTTCAAAAACATTCGAAAAAGCTTTTTTCTTATTTAGGAGCGATACTATTACTTGCTGATAAATAAATGCTCCAAGGGATACCACCAATATATGCAGAATAAAAAAATATCTGTATTTCTCAGGAAGTATGATTCCTATCTTATATAATAGCAGCTCCATAACATATGGAATATATCTTCCATAGGTAAATTCAGATTCAATGTTTATAAGAGGATTGAGATAATGAATCATCGTATCTGATCCAAATCCGAATCTGTAAAATCCCTGATACGCAAGAAGGACAAATGCCAGGGTTATTATATACGCAGTTATTACATTTTTATCTAATTTAGATTTCCCCATAAGATTAAATATCTCTCAATCTAAAAATTATGGCATCTTGAATCAAAGAATCAAGATGCCATTTAATTATAATTCGCAATTACCTACTGTACGAGGGAAGGATTCAACATCACGGATGTTGCCCATTCCTGTAAGGTACATTACGCAGCGCTCGAATCCAAGACCAAATCCTGCATGTCTTACTGAACCATAACGTCTAAGATCAAGATAGAACTGATAATCCTCTTTCTTAAGACCAAGCTCATCCATTCTCTTCTCGAGAGTAGCAAGATCATCCTCTCTCTGGCTTCCTCCTACGATCTCTCCGATTCCGGGAACAAGACAGTCAGCAGCTGCAACTGTCTTACCATCCTCATTTAGCTTCATATAGAAAGCCTTAATCTCCTTCGGATAATCGGTAACGAATACAGGCTTCTTAAATACCTGCTCTGTAAGGAATCTCTCGTGCTCTGTCTGAAGATCTGAGCCCCACTCAACCTTATAGTCAAACTGATCATTATGCTGTTTAAGAATCTCAACAGCTTCAGTATATGTAATTCTTCCGAACTCACTGTTTGCAACATGCTGAAGTCTCTCAATAAGTCCCTTATCCACAAATGAGTTAAAGAACTCCATCTCAGCAGGTGCATTCTCTAGAACATAGTTGATAACATACTTGAGCATAGCCTCAGCACAGTCGCAGTCATCCTTAAGATCTGCAAAGCACATCTCGGGCTCGATCATCCAGAACTCTGCCGCATGACGTGTTGTATTAGAATTCTCAGCACGGAATGTAGGACCAAATGTATAAACATTCTTAAATGCAAAGGCATATGTCTCAACATTCAGCTGACCTGAAACAGTAAGATTAACCGGCTTTCCAAAGAAATCCTGTGAATAGTCAACCTGTCCGTCCTCTGTCTTAGGCACATTATTGAGATCCATTGTAGTTACCTGGAACATCTCACCTGCACCTTCACAGTCACTGCCTGTGATAAGGGGAGTGTGAACATATACAAAGCCTCTCTCCTGGAAGAAGGAGTGAATAGCATATGCTGCAAGTGAACGAACTCTGAAAACAGCCTCAAACGTATTGGTTCTTGCACGAAGATGAGGTATTGTTCTTAAAAACTCAAGTGAATGACGCTTTTTCTGAAGCGGGAAATCAGGTGTTGAAGGGCCTTCAACATCAATTTTCTCTGCCTGCATCTCAAATGGCTGCTTTGCACCGGGAGTAAGAACAATTGTACCCTCTGCTATAATGGCGGAACCGACATTAAGCTTACTTACCTCAGCAAAATTGCCCAGTGTATCTGAATAAACAATCTGAAGTGGAGTGAAATATGTACCATCATTAAGGACAATAAAACCGATTGCCTTTGAATCACGAATGCTACGGATCCATCCACCTACTGTTACCTTTTTATCTGCAAATTTTTCGGGAGCCTGAAAAAGCTCTCTGATATCTGTCAGTTCCATCTTTTGCCTCCATCTATAAAATCAATATTTGATTACTCTGCTGAATCTGCACTCTCTGATTCTTCTGTATTCTCTGTATCTGCGCTGTCTGCAGCCTCTGTATCTGCGCTGTCTGCAGCCTCTGTATTCTCAGTTTCAGCCGCTTTGTCATCTTCTGTAGCAGCATCAGCTGCAGGCTCGGTTACATTTGCATTTTCTGCAAGGAACTCGATAACCTTGTTTGTAAGAAGATTCTCTTTGATATTCTCTACATCAACTGTCTTCTTATACTCATCAACACTGGCAATTGTCTTGCCCTCTTCTGCTGTAGCATTGGCATTAGCCATATCAGACTCGAGCTTCTCATTGAGCTCGTCTTCTGTTACTTCAATTCCTTCAAGCTTAGCAATTGCACCAAGCATAATGAACTGTTCCGCAAGCTCTACAGACTTATTATCAAGATATTCTGTCTGCTCACCGGAGAAGCCCTCCTGAGCCATCATCATGGAAAGAACCTGATCTGTAGTATAGCTTGTACCATAATTAGCTGAATAGTATGAAGCAACAAGATCAGCCTGTTCTGTGTAAAGTCCCTTGAAGCGATCAAGTGCCGCCTGAGGGGGCTGATTAAATTTGCAATTGGCTGTCACAGCATCAATAACCTTGGAATTGACTTCGTTCTTGTACTGTGTCTGCTTGTCCTCCATGAGTCTGTCCTTAAGATAGGTCTTAAGCTCATCTATGGTTGTAACATTTTCGATTCCCAGTGAAGCTGCATAAGCATCATCCAGGTCAGGCTTTACCTTTATGCTGTTGACTTTTACTGTAAAAATAACATCTGCGCCTGCAAGCTCTGTAGAACTGTAATTCTCAGGGAATGTAAGATTAAGGTCCCTTGTCTCGCCTATTGCCGCACCGATAAGTCCGTCTTCAAAACCATCAATAAATGTATGTGAACCAATTGTCAGATCATAGCCTTCTGCTGTACCGCCATCAAATACCTCTCCGGTATCAACTCTTTTTCCAGAATAATCAATGTTTACCGTATCACCTTCCTGTACTGCTCTGTCTGTAACCTCGACAGTTGCCTTCATTGATGAACTGATATACTGCATGTACTGATCAATCTCTTCATCACTTACTTCAGGTGATGCCACCTCTACATTTATTCCTTTATAATCTCCGAGTGTTACGTAATCTTCAAGATTAATATCCTTGAGATATGCTGCGTCTGTATTGCCTGCTGCGTCTGTATTGCCTGCTGCCTTTGAACAGCCCGCAAGCATTCCTGCTGCAACCACTACAGCGGAAACAGCTGCCATAAATTTTTTCATATTTATTTACTCCTTAGTACTTTCTAAATTCACTTGAATTCCTATCATGAAATTCTTAAAATAAAACTTTTTTTATACTAGCACAGTTTCTACTTATATTAAAGTATTTTTGTTGCCTCAGCTTTAATTCAATGTTAAAATGGTTTTTGCGCAGCGACCAAAAATCGCATTTAACAGTTTCATTTATAGTTTGGAGGAATGTTTTGAATCCGGTATTAATCGTATTTTTAGTAATTATTGTTGTACTTACAATTGCACTTGTAGTGCTCACTATTCTTGGTAAGAAAGCCCAGAAGCGTCAGGAAGAGCAGCAGGCTCAGATGGAAGCCATGAAGCAGAGTGTTTCCATGCTTATCATCGATAAGAAGCGCATGAAGATCAACGAAGCAGGTCTTCCCTCTGCCGTATTGGAGAATACCCCTAAGCTTCTCAGACGTTCTAAGCTTCCAATCCTTAAAGTAAAGGTTGGACCCCAGATCATGAACCTCGTATGTGATGAGAAGATTTTTGATTCTGTTCCTGTTAAAAAGGAAGTTAAGGCTGAGGTCAGCGGAATTTATGTACTTTCCGTAAAAGGTATCAGAGGTGGAAATGCTGCTCCTACCGAGCAGAAGAAGGGCTTCTGGAAGAATCTTGTAGCCAAGGCTCAGGAAAAGGCAGGAGCAAATCCTATTAAATAATATGCCTTGACATTTGAATAACGAAAAAAACAAGAAGGACTGCGAGCATATGCCCACAGTCCTTTATCTATTTCATATATTTAATTATTAAGACTTATACTTCTAATTCATCTGTTGCCTCTGCAGCCTGGGTCTGATTATTCTTTTCAGCCATTTCATCAAATCCCTTCATAACTGCATCATAGGTCTGTTTGGAAATATCAGGAAGCTCTTTGCCCCAGCTCTTTGTTGCTTCTTTAAAGCCCTGTTCAAAGGCTGAACGCATTTTTTCAACCTGATTGGGATCCCCGCCTGTAAGTGCATTAGCAAAATCAAGTATTCTCTGCGAAGTCTGTTTTACACCCCAATAGCCATCCTTGGAAATCTCTTCCTGTGCCTTTTTCTTGGCAGCCTCGTCAATTGTATAATCTCCGCTTGCCAAAAATGACCATATATCATCAGCTTTTCCTATTTGTACACCCTGCTTTGACATCATCTGGGTAACAATATCCTTCAGCTGATTCTGTCTGGTTTCGAGGTCACTCTTTAGCATGTTAACGACAGCTTCATTCTTAACATATGTCTTGTTGGTTGAAGGTGCCACTACATTATCCGACTTCTCATAAACCGCAGCCTTGTCTGTTTCTTTTGCTTCAGCGGTCTTCGCTGTTTTATCCTCAGTAGTTGCTTCTGTGGCTTTAGCGGTCGCAGTCGGCTCGTAATACGTGGTGGTCTGGTCTAAACCTGTAACTCCGTTTACGCCCATATGAACTCCTTTTCTACGCCAAATAATCTGACGCCGATACGACTGGTATGCCATGGCATACTTACAGTATTTCTTATCTTATTAATCGTCACTTTTCAATTTAACCTTAAGTCTTTTTACATGAAATATTCAATTAAATAATTATAAAATTTGATTAATGTTTTATACTGCCCTTTCAACTTATAAACTATTTATAAACTTCCACAAATTAGCGCTATTTCATGTTTTTATGCTATTATACAAACAGTCCTATATATATGGAGGAAAATAAATTGATAAAGAAAAAAGCATACGCAAAAATAAATTTAGGTCTTGATGTAATCGGAAGACGCGACGACGGCTACCACCTTGTCAGAATGATAATGCAGAGCATTGATCTGTTTGACGAGCTGACCTTTTCTGAACGCGATGATGACAAGATAGTCATAGAGACGGCAGATCCCAGAATTCCCACAGATGAACACAATCTGATATGGAAAGCAGCTGATCAGCTAAGAACACACTGCCACGCTTTAGATAAAGGCGTAACCATACGTTTGGAGAAGCATATTCCCATGGCAGCTGGTATGGCCGGAGGAAGTACCGATGCTGCTGCAACCTATGTTGCCCTGAATGAGCTTTGGAACCTTTCCCTTAGCGTAGACGAGTTATGTTCTCTCGCTGTAAAAAAGGGAGCCGATATTCCATATTGTATTAAAGGCGGTACAGCTCTTTCAGAAGGTATTGGAGAGGAGCTAACAAAACTAAAGGATATGCCTTCCTGTCATATCGTCATTGCAAAGCCTCCGATTGATGTTTCCACCGCATGGGCATACACAACGCTTGATTCAGCTCCCATAGAGAATCATCCCGATATCGACGGTATGGTATCCGCAATTGAAAACAGTGACCTCACCGGAATAACACAGCGCCTTGGTAATGTCCTTAAGCCAATCACCTCAGGCAGATACACTGTTATCGAGGATATCAGACAGATTCTACTTTCAAACGGTGCCATGGGTGCACGTATGAGTGGAAGCGGCCCCACAGTATTTGGCATTTTTGAAAACAAAAATCTTTCCGGAGCTGAACATGCAGTAAATGAGCTCAGAAGCAGAGGAATTGCTCCTGAATTATTTATTACAACTCCATTAACCACAGATTGACTTAAAAGAGGGTATCAATGAACGGAACTATAAGAATCGTCGGCGCTCACGACCATGGCGACGGCAAGCCCGAGATTGTAAAAAGCGAGCACAAAGCACACTACACTCAGGAGAATTTAAATTACATAATCACATATTCCGACGATGTGGATACCTCTGAAGACTCGGCAGACAGTTCTGCAAAGGTCTACCACAGATTGGAGATTGGTGAAGGGTATCTCAGGATGATGCAGACAGGTGATATCAATTCTGACCTGTTATTTAGACTTGGAGAAATCTGGAAAACCGACTACCAGACGCCCTACGGACTTATGAAAATGACTGCTATCACCAGGCATCTCATGCTGGAAATCAGTTCAAAAAAAATATCCGCCCATGTGCAGTATGAACTGCAGATGGACGGCGAAAAAATATCCGATTCCAAGGTGAGAATTTCATTTATTCCGGATTAACTTTTGGCTACCATTATTTTACTGCTCCGATTATATCGTTAATGTCATCAATTCCCTGCTCAGTCATATATCTCTCTATGCCCTCTATTACATTCAGAGTGGCATAGGGATCATGGAAATTCATTGCTCCCACGGCAACTCCTGTTGCTCCCGCAAGCATAAATTCTATAGCGTCCTCCGCATTTGCAATTCCGCCCATACCGATAACGGGAATATTAACAGCATGCGAAGCCTCATAAACCATACGTACAGCAACAGGCTTAATTGCAGGACCGGACAATCCTCCGGTTTTATTTGCAATTGCAAAGGTCTTTCTGTATATATCAATTTTCATTCCGGTTATGGTATTGATAAGAGATATAGCATCAGAGCCTGCTGCCTCAGCTGCCTTTGCCATCTCAGCTATACTTGTTACATTAGGGCTAAGCTTCATGATAATAGGCTGCTTAGCATGCTTCTTAATCTCCTTTGTAATCTCAAAAAGTGCCTTGGGATCCTGGCCAAAAGCTATTCCGCCCTCTTTTACATTGGGGCAGGATACATTTATTTCAAGCATGTGAACACCGCTCTGATCAGAGAGCTTCTCAACCACATCCACATAATCCTGCGTGCTTTTTCCGCACACATTCACGATTACTTTTGTATCATAATCCTTAAGAAAAGGCAGATCTCTTTCAATCATCACCTCAACTCCCGGATTCTGAAGCCCGATGGCATTTAACATTCCTCCGTATACCTCTGCAACCCTCGGTGTGGGGTTTCCCGGCCACGGAACATTTGCTACTCCTTTGGTTACAACTGCTCCAAGTCTGTTAAGATCAACAAATTCGGAATATTCCATTCCCGAGCCAAAGGTTCCTGATGCTGTCATAACCGGGTTTTTAAAGGTCACTCCGGCAATATTTACTGTTGTATTCATTCCATTCTCCTATTTTACTGATGCATATCGTGTGACTTTTTATATTTCTTACAGTTCCAGATCATCTGCATCAAACACAGGTCCGTCTGTACAAATGCGGGCATTATTGACATGTGAATGCTCATCCACATTTTTCGTCTTGCAGATACATCCAAGGCAGGCTCCGACACCACAAGCCATACGTTCTTCAAGACTGATATAAGCCTTGGCAGATATCTCCTTTGCATAGGCTGCGACACCGCGAAGCATTGGCATAGGACCGCAGGAGAAAATCACATCTGCCTCTATTTTATTTTCTCTGCAGGCATCAATAACATTACCTTTAGTACCGACACTTCCATCTTCTGTTGCTATGAAAAGATTTCCATAATTTCTGAATTCATCAGCAAGAAAAGTCTCAGAATTTCTATACCCCATTACCATGGTTATATCTTCCGCAAAGTTCTCTCCCAGACCTTCCTTTAATTCTTTTGCAAGACCAAGAAGCGGAGGCACCCCTATTCCACCACCTATTATCAGTACTCTTTTACCCTGAGCCTTATCTGTAGGAAAGCCGTTACCAAGTATTCCCAGTATATCGACGTGATTTCCCGGTCTGTACAGGGCAAATTCTGCTGTTCCGCTTCCGGCAATTCTGTATACTATCCGAAGGGTCCCCTCGTTCTTATCATATCCGCAGATACTTATAGGTCTTGGCAGAAGTGTTGACTTGTTCTTCGGATATATTCCTATAAACTGTCCCGGATTTGCATCCTCTGCCAGGTCTGTTTTTAATCTCAGATCCATTATTCCTTCTGCAATGACATCCTGCGCGATTACTTCTGCGGCTATCTTTTTCTTTTTGGCCATCGATATTTTCCTTTCATATAAAAAATCTATCCTCTGTTTCAGAGGTTTGACGCATAAACTATGTTCCCGCCACATATTGTGAAATGAATCTTTCCCGGCAGCTTTTCACCAATAAAGGGCGTATTTGAAGCCTTTGATGCAAATTCACCGACTATATATTCTTCGTTCTCCGAAAAGATCACAAAATCTGCAGGTCCGCCTTCATATATCCTTCCGACAGGCATCACATCAACCACAGGGCTCTCTTCGGATTCTTCAGGATTAATCAAAAATGCATAAAGTCCGTATATATCTGCCGGCTGACATGTCATCCTTGCAAGAAGAGTCATCATATCCATATGCCCTGCCTTCACAAGCTCTCTTATGCCAAGCCCCAGAGATGTCTCCAGTCCGATTATTCCGCTTGGAGCCTTTGTTATTTCCTTCTCTTTTTCCTCTTTTGTATGAGGTGCATGGTCTGTAGCAATAGTTTCAATGGTTCCATCTGCAAGTCCCTCTATTATCGCGAGTCTGTCGCTCTCTTTTCTAAGAGGGGGATTCATCTTAGCCATGGTACCATATTTTAATACAGCTTCATCAGTAAGGGTAAAATGATGTGGTGTGGCTTCCGCATGAATCCTCGGATTTGTTTTCCTTGCCTCTCTCACCATTTCGACAGCTTCCCCGGTGCTAATGTGCTGTATTGTAATATGTGCTCCCGTCGCATTAGCTATAGCAATATCCCTTTTTACCATAGCTATCTCAGCGTCTCTGGGAGAGCCCTTTAATCCAAGGGATTCGGCCACTTCTCCTGCATTTATCCCATTCTCTGAAATATAGGAGGGATCCTCCTCATGAAGGCTTAACACCTTATTAAGGGCAGCTGACTTTTCACAGGCACTTCGCATTATGCTCTCATCTGTCAGAGGTTTCCCATCATCAGTAAAAAGAACTGCACCTTCTTCAAGCAAAGCTTCCATATCAGTAAGCTCTTTTCCCTGCATTCCCCTGGTTATATTTGCACAGGAAAAGACCCTTATTCCGGTTCCTGCCCCTTTCCCAAGAGCATATCTGATGGTTTCCGCATTATCCATGGTTGGATTTGTGTTTCCCATCATGACAACCGAGGTAAATCCGCCTTTTTTGGCAGCCCCGGCTCCTGTTATGATGTCTTCCTTGTCAGTAAAACCGGGGTCTCTGAAATGAACATGCGCATCTACAAGTCCGGGAGCAATTATCATTCCTCCCGCATCAATTTCATCAAGCCTTGCCATGCCGTCTTCACTAAGTACTGACATCGCCTCAGTAGCCATGTCATCAAGGGTTCCGCAAAGACCAACTTTGGCGATTCTGCCATTGTGTACAAGAATATCCCTATATCCATCCAGACCACTGGCTGGGTCCATTAGTCTGCCGTTTTTTATCAGAAGCATTGTGATTTCCTTTTCCTATATTTTTATTGTGGTATAATAACTCATCATACTATAAATTTATCGGAGATTCATTCATGATACGTCTTATTTTGGTTTTTTTATTTTTGTTTATTTTCTTTATCTGCAGCATTTTTATACAATTGGTGCTTTGGATAGTTGGAAAGTTTAATTTAGAAGCTAAAAAGAAAGCTTCTCTCAGTATAGTCAGCTGGGCTTTCAGATGTGTGGCATTCCTTTCAGGAGCAAAGCTCACAGTTATCGGAGAAGAGAATGTTCCAAAGGATAAAGCAGTTCTCTATATCGGAAACCACAGAAGCTATTTTGATATCGTACTCAGTTATTCCAGAGTTCCAAGACTCACCGGTTATATAGCAAAAAAGGAAATACTTAAAGTCCCGATTCTTTCTCAGTGGATGAGAAACATGGATTGTCTTTTCCTGGACAGATCTGATATCAGGCAGGGACTTGAGGTTATACTCTCTGCAATTGATAAGGTAAAAAATGGTATTTCAATGACAATTTATCCCGAAGGAACAAGAAACAATTCCGATGAGATGCTTCCATTCCATAAAGGAAGCTTTAAAATAGCCCAGAAATCAGGATGCCCCATTGTTCCTATGACCATCAACAACTCAAATGCGATATTTGAAGATCATCTTCCTTTTATCAAAAAATCTCATGTAATCCTGGAGTACGGAAAGCCCATATATATGGATGAGCTTGCTCCGGAGGACAAAAAGAATATTGAGGTTTACTGTCACAAAATAATTCAGGAAACCTATCAAAAAAATCAGGCGCTTATCTAAACGCCTGATTTTTTATTAATTATAATTTACTTCCCTTAGAGCCACCACCGAGCTTAACTCCTTCAAGAACATTGGTCTCAAAAGAGAATACCAGCTTGTGGTTCTCACGGTCCTGTTTAATTGCAATTTCAATCATATCATCAAGAAGCTGGGAGTACTTCTTGCCAAGGGGCTCCCAGAGATAGAATGACAAAGATCCCGGAATAGTGTTTATCTCATTGAGATAGATTTTTCCTGTCTCCTCATCAAGCATAAAGTCTATTCTTGAAACACCGCTGCAGCCAAGGCACTTAAATGCCTCAACAGCCATCTTTCTGACTTCTGCTCTCTGCTCGTCTGTAATGTCAGCAGGAATCTTTCTCTTAAGGCTGGCCATTCCCTTTGAACCACCAGTCTTGGCACCGCCTGATTTTGCTCCCTTAGCGCCTGATCCGCCAATATACTTATCCTCAAATGAAAGAATTTCATCTGAGTTTATAGGCTCTTCACACTCTGAAGCCTCTGCATTCTCATAATCTCCGAGAACTGAGCAGTTGATCTCCTTAAGCTTAACAATAGCAGGCTCAACAAGAATCTTTTTGGAGAACTCAAAAGCAAGCTCAAGAGCCTCTGCAAGCTCCTCTCTGTTACCGGCCTTGGAAATACCGATACTTGAACCAAGATTAATAGGCTTTATGATAACAGGATATTTGAATACTCCCTCAATTTTATTCATGAGCGCTTCAGCATCCTCATAATCAACCCATGTATAACATTTGCAGTCCAGAACAGAGATATCATTGTCCTTAAGAACTGTTTTCATGACATACTTATTCATGCCGACTGCTGAAGAAAGGACATCACAGCCAACTACAGGAAGTCCCAGTGTCTGAAGATATCCTGTAAGAACACCATCCTCAACATTGGTACCATGCACTATAGGGAAAGCGATATCCACGCTTGTAACCACGTTATTACCAAACTTCTTCATGGGGTAACGGACAAGATTCACCTTATTCCCATCCTTAATCCACACTACCTGTGTACTCTTTTTAAGGAGTTCTGGAATATGTGTGTATTCCTCAATCTTATCCATATCTTCACCAATATAAAAATCATTCTCTTTAGTCATATATACAGGAATGATATCGTACTTATCCCTGTTCATATATCCGATAGCCTGTATGGCAGAGATGATTGAAATCTCATGCTCTGTACTTTTACCGCCAAAGAGAACTGCAAGCTTTAACTTCAAAATAAACACTTCCTTTCAAATAACTTCCGTTTCGCTTCATATAATACATGAAATAAAAAACAACATACATCAAAAGTATAGACTTATCTGTGAAAAATTCAACTTTTTTTATAATCAGAGCACAACATGGCGATGGCAAGAGGTGATGAAAAAATAAGACAAAGCGCATATCTACTGTAGTTCATCGGACTTACTACCAAAAACAAAACTGATACAAAGAGAGGTAAAAGTATAATCAGCTCATGTGCTTTTTCATCCTTTTTTCCCAACGCCTTTTTTCTTCTTACAAAAATGTAATACAGATATGCAGGTATCCAGAAAGCATACAGTACAGTCTGAAATATCCACTTTATCACAGGCATAATTGTAATCTTAAAGTACAGATCTGCTGCCTTTTCGCCAAATCTGCTTGGCGCTATATTATGTATTTTTGCAAATATTCCGTCAGACTTTGGAATGTCACTGAATATCTGTATTCCCGCCCCGGGAGAGAAGAAATAGCCACAGATTGAAAATGTAGCACGTAAATAAATAATAGGATGTTTAAGTCCCTGTCTGAACCACATTTTCAGATATTCATTCAACTCTTCGTCTGTAGAATTCATCTTGAACGTATCCTTAACGGGATCAGTAACATTAAAGGTGAATGCCTTTTTTACTGTATCGTAATCCAGGATTGCGTCTATGATTTCCTTATCTTCTTCAGACAGGGCCTCTTCATTATCTCTGATAAGCCTTCCTGTCTGCTGAAACAGCGTTCCGTACAGCTCCTGCTTTCCACCCGGATATACATTTATTGTTGGATAAATGACCTTTGGGAAAATAACAAACCACAGTATCACGCACCCAAGCATAGCTGCCAAAAACTTCACTCTGTTTTTGTCCTTTAAAAACAGAATTCCTATACCTGTAAAGACAACCACAAATATTCCGGTGTTTAGCGTAAGACTAAGCATGGCTTCTGTTAAAAAGAATACCACCCATGACCCTGCAGGCGTCTCGTCCCTTCCCAGAAAATACCTGTATAAGACATAAATGAATAATATAAATATCAGGCTATGCAATGTATTTTTTAACATACATATCATGTACATGGGGATAAAAGGCATAAACATATAGAAGAATCTTACGATTTTTACAATTGTTCTTCCCCTGGTGGACCCGGCCTTCTCATAGAGATCACACAAGATTCCTGAAATAAGCAATGCGCCCACAGCCATCTGACACACAATATATAACAAAAATCCCAATGACTCGTTTCCAATTACCTTTCCCTGCCATATAAAGAACGAAAAAATAAAGGTCGGAACAATGGGATGATGGGCATTCAAAAAAACATTTACCGTCTCCTGCCCTTTTACAAATCCAAAGGGAACCGGTCCAACCCCATCAAAAAAATCATTTACCTGATTAACCGTGTCATAATTTGCAACTCCGGGAAGGAAAATCAGAAGATAAGGAAGCCACGCAAGAAACATCAAAATTGCAAGCTTAAGTCTTGGCAGTCTTTTTTCAAGGCAAACCTCCTCTTTTGACCTGGCGTTCAAAATAGCTACAATCACTCTTACAGCAATATAAAACAGTATCGTATAAACTATGAACAGCCCAGTGTCCCGAGACATATTGAATCTTCCAAAAAAGAGATGATCTTCTACAGCATTCTGATTAAAGACTGTAAAAAAGGCCATAATAACAGAAAAGGCAGCATCAAATACTACCGCCTTTTCTCCTTTAACAAAAAATATTTTTTTTAAACCGGCTAGTCTCTCCAGCTTCATACTTATTCCTTTTATTTTAATTTAAGTATTACAGATAATTATCCGGCAGATCATTTTCCAAAAGTATTACCTTCGGTTTACCTGCGTCTATTTCATACATCAGATCTGTTGCTTCTTTCAATTCTTCTTTGACAAAAAGCTTATCCTCGGAAAAACCTGCTTCCAGAGCGCCTTCCTTAATAGGTCTTGTATGCTCTGATCCAACAAGAATGATGTAATCTGCTGCCTTTGCTGCCTGTCTTCCAAATTCTTTGTTATATTCCGCTTCCTTTTCACCAAGCTCAACCATACCCGGTGTCACAAGGATTCTTACGCTGTCTTCAAATTTTGAAAGTGTGTCGAGAGCTCTCTTTGCTCCCATAGGATTTGAGTTATATGCATCATCAATAATAGAAATATTGCCGTGCTTTTTGAGCTCCTGTCTGTGGGGCGCAGGCGTGATTCTTCTTACAGCCATGCGAAGCTTGCTCATGGGAATTCCCATGGTATGTGCCATTGCTATAGCTCCGACAACATTGGTAACATTATGTTCCCCAAGAAGCTTCATTGAAAAATCTGCTGTATCTCCATCAGGTGCAGTAACCTTGAAAGAAGCTCCATCCGCAGTAAACTTCACGTCAGTTGCCCTATAATGACATCCCTCACTGCATCCGTATAGCACCACATTATTATGACGAATATTACTTACAATTATCTCATTGTCTCCGTTGGCAAACTTAAGACCTGTTCTGCTCTTTTCCTGAACTGCATCAAAAAGCTCAAGCTTCGTATCAATAATGTTTTCCATGGAATGGAAGGTCTCAAGATGCTGCGGTCCTATAGAAGTCAGCATTCCGTCATCGGGATGAACAATATCCGTTATCTCCTTGATATCATGCACATGTCTTGCACCCATCTCACAGATAAAAATCTCATGCATAGGTGTGAGCTGTTCACGAATTGTACGAACGACACCCATAGGTGTATTAAAGCTCTCTGGTGTCATCAGGACTCTGTATCCCTCAGAAAGAAGCGTCCATAAGTAGTACTTAACACTGGTCTTGCCATAGCTTCCTGTGATACCGATAATTCTAAGTCCCGGATGCTCATTCAAAAGCCTCTGTGCGTCATGGATAAACCAATCATTTACCCTCTTTTCAACAGGCTTGTTTATCAGATTGCAAAGAGCCGTAACAAGCGGAAGAAATCCCATAAAAGCTGCAACGATAAGCATTGAAGCAAGCTTTTTTCCATTAGTCTCAATAGTAAAATTCGAAACACTATTCTTTGTGGCAATAAAAACACCTGCCAGGGTCTGTCCTCCTGTAAAATAGCACCAGGTGGAAATTCCCATTAAAGCAGCAAACACAATGCCATATGTAATGAAAAGTCGCTGTACCCTTTTTGTCACAACGAACTTCTTCTTAGCTTTTTTAGGCAAATACTGGAATATCAAAAAAATCAGAAATATAAAGGATAATATTCCAAAAATCTTACTTATTCTGTTTGAACCGAGAACTCCCAAAAGAGCCGTTACACAAAGAAATCCTACATGAAGTCCGTATCTTTGCGGCTTTGACCTGAGATATCTGAAGTACCCCTGGAACTGATATGAAGACAACTGCAGCATGTGTGTGTAGTGTCTAAGTCCCATTACTGTAGCTGCGATATAGGCTGCAACATATATAAAAAAGAATAATGTGCTCATATATAAATCCTCACATTTCTATTTTCAAGAAGCTTCCCAAAATCTTATTGTACATATATTGGTTTTCCAGGAAAGAATAATGTCCCACTCCGGGAATAACCGCAAGTCCTGCCTCAGGCATAAGCTTTTCCATCTGCTGTCCGTCAGAAAGAGGCGTTGCAGTATCCTGATCTCCCCAGATTAAAAGCGCAGGCATGGTTACCTTTGGCATATAAACCGTAAGATCTTCATTTACAACCTTTACAAGGCTGGCTCTCATTATCGGTGAGGCAGCCGCATAATCAGCTGATCCGAATTTTTTCTGGAGGCTTTCCAGCGTACCGGGAAATGCCTTGGCTATCCCTGTCTTATTCAGTATACCCTTGTAAAATTTATACCTCTTTGTCCTGCTTGACTGCTTCCCAGACGGAACAGGCTTAATACCCGCACTGTCCGTCAGGATAACCTTTGACACCTTAAAGCCAAGTTCTTCCTCGCTCTTTGTTCCGAGCATTTTTATGATGACACGGCCACCCATGGAATGTCCGAGAAGAATAATCTCCTTATCATCAGGGTAAAGCTTATTTATGAAGTGTATTACAAAATCAACAAAATCGCTTACTTCCCATGGTTCTTCCGGTTCATCGCTCTTTCCGAATCCGGGCATATCCATTCCCACTACATGGTATTTTTTTGATGCAAACTTAAAAATCCCATCAAAGAGATCAACATTTGATCCCCATCCGTGAAGGAGCACCATAAGCGGTCCCTCTCCTTCATCACGATAATATATTTTTAATCCATCTATTTCTGTATTCATCCAGTTATTTCCCGTTTTGCCTCATTTTACTCCTTGATCACGCTAAGCATGAAAATAAACTTTGCGTTAAGAAGCGGCTGATTCATAATTCCCATTCCTTCGTCAGTATCCTTATACGTGCGTTCCGTTGTATCTGTCACATAATTAACTGCCTCAGGATTTCTGCCCATAAGATAATGGGCATGATTCTCTATAATAGTCGTATATTCATAATTATATATTATATGGTCAGTAATTGTTATGGTTCTCATGTCATCAAGGAGCTGCTCATGATCCTCACTCGTAACCATAAAAGCTGAATTTCTTGCTGAGTTTACAATTCCGGTGGTCTTATTCATAAGAAGCTTCATTATCCTGGAGCATACATCCACATTAACCTTCTGATTCGTGGATATATATGTAATTGCCCCAAGGAAAATATCCTCATAATCCTTGAACATCTGATCAAATTTGTCTGACTCAAAATATGAGGTCAGTACCTGCTCGTATTTGGATGCTCCGGTTGCTCTGTAAAGCTGTGCTGCAGCATAAAAACCCTCTGAATTAGTCCTGACATTC
This sequence comes from Butyrivibrio sp. AC2005, assembly GCF_000424145.1. Classification (GTDB taxonomy): domain Bacteria; phylum Bacillota; class Clostridia; order Lachnospirales; family Lachnospiraceae; genus Butyrivibrio. The sequence continues at coordinate 26,691 of NZ_AUJI01000040.1, read as the reverse complement.
TCAGTACCGGCATAAAGACTGTACGCTCTGTCAGCACATTTAAGACATGTGGTAGCAAAATTTGAATCAAAGCTCTGATATAAATATCCAAAATCTGAAAGCAATGTGGCAAATCTAATGGTTGCCTCCATGGTAATCGGTGTAACCTCAACATTTGCCTGCATCAGATCAACATTTTCATCACGCACGGTAAGCGCTGATCCATATACTCCGCCGGTGCGCTCATCCTGCATCTTCATAAGCCATTCTACTTCATATCTGACCTCATCAAGAAGATCCGGTATTCCATTTTCGCTTTCCGGAATTCCTGAATCATCAGTTATGACCTTGGAATTCATCTCATATGCCAGCAAAAGATTCTGTGCTATCTTACATCCCGTTACAACATCTCTGTCCGCCCCGGCATTAAGATGCCATCCACCGGATACATCAATTGTCTTAGACGGATCCTCCTGGAGATGTGCTTCACCTGTGTGGCACTCGGCATGAGCATCCTCGCCTGCCAGCGCTTCTGAAACCGCCATCCCGCATCTGTTTTTATAATATGTCTTGCAGGCTTCATTAAAAATATCATCATACAGATCATTCTGAATTCTGAAACTATAGGAGCTTCCTATTTTATCCGTATAAATATAATAGGAACCCTCCTCTATCATATCGGTAAAATAGCCTTCTTTAATGTCATCCCCATCATCTGTATGATTGGTTGTCTTCATTTGTCCCGTATATTCAAGTTCATCTGTCTCTGCGTTATAGACATAGAATATTTCAGGTAAGTCTGTTCCTTTGAAAATTACGGATTTTTCAGCACCTGTTCTGTATCCGTTCTGGTCCACAAGTGCACTAGGTATCATGACAGGAACATCATATACGACATTTGGAGCAGGCTCGCTCCCTTGCGCCTCCTGCTCCGGTGTAACACTTTCATTTTTCACAGTCCCCGCACAGCCGCATGTGGCGAAAGCTACTACTGCTGCCATGCAAAAGGACGGAACTCTTTTTTTATAAAAACTGTTAAACATGATATCTTTTCTTATACCCTGCTTATTTCTTTCCTGCGCGATTATAGTTTATAAGACAACCATCAAGAATGATCTCGCGCTCATTGTCTGTAAGCTCTCCGAGAGTCATATTGAACTCTTTTTGCTCATCACCGGAAACAGCAACAGCCTTAATTGTATCTGACTTATTCTCAACAGCTGCTCTTATTCCCGGCAGGAAAATGTAATCCAGATTCTTGAAAGGAAGATCTCCCTTATCAATTACAAGCGGAAGCATTCCCCAGTTAATAAGGTTAGAACGATATCTCTTAGTAGCATACTCATTTGCAACATTGGCCCATCCGCCAAGAACCTTCTGACATGAAGCAGCCTGCTCTCTTGCAGAACCATCACCGGGTTTAACCGCAAAAATTGTGGAACCGATTCCCGTATTCTCAGTGGAAACCTCCGGATAAGACTTAAGTACAGCCTTTATTGCAGCAGCAGTATCATCGCTCATCCTGTCAAATGGAACATTCTCTCTTCTGCTAATCTCATCTGCATATACTGCCTTCGCACGTCCTACGTACTCAGGATCCTTTCTTGAAAGAGTAAACTCTGCAAGACCAAGAGGATTGGATCTGTAGGATGATGTCTCACCTGAAGGAATAAGCTCATCTGTTGTTGTTACCGGATCATGTATCTCGGAAACGACCTTAAGAAGGAGATTATCTGTAAGAGCTACCATCTTGGGCCAGTCCTTAATGTTAGGTCCAAACTGAAGCTCTACATCCGGATCTGCTTTGCCGTGTGAATCAAATACACGATTAGCATAGATCTCCTTGTCAAAGTGATATGTATATTTATTAAACTTGCCATCAAAAGCTGTAGCAGGAGTAAGTACACCCTGATTTGCAGCAGTAGCAGCAATTGATCTTGCATCCATAAGTGCAACTGATGCAATCTGACCGCTCTGAACCTTAGAACCTTCACGGTTAGGGAAGTTTCTTGTTGAATGACGGATACTGAAGGCATTGTTTGCAGGAGTATCACCGGCACCAAAGCAGGGTCCACAGAATGCCGTCTTAAGAATAGCACCTGTCTCAAGAATCTTTGCTGCAACCCCGTTTTTCACAATTTCCATGAAAATAGGCGTTGATGCAGGATATACGCTCAATGTAAATCTGTCATTTCCTGTAAATCTGCCCTCAAGGATATCAGCTGCAGCACAGATATTTTCAAAGCCACCACCTGCGCAGCCTGCGATAACGCCCTGGTCTACCATGAACTTGCCGTTCCTGATCTTTTCCTTAAGAGAATACTCAACCTTATCACCGAAGCTGACCTTTGCACGCTTCTCAACATCAGCGATAATATCCTCCAGATTAGCATTAACCTCTTCGATCTCATATGTGTTGCTGGGATGGAAAGGCATGGCTATCATAGGCTTGATTGTAGAAAGATCAACTTCCACAACACCGTCATAGTACGCTACATCTCCGGGCTTAAGCTCTTTATAGTCACCGCTTCTGCCGTGGATATCGTAGAAATTCTTTATCTCGTCATCGGTCTGCCAGATAGAGGACAGGCAGGTGGTTTCCGTTGTCATAACATCAACGCCGATACGGAAATCAGCGCTTAAGCTCTTTACGCCGGGGCCTACGAACTCCATTACCTTGTTCTTAACATATCCGTCACCGAATACTTTTCCAATAATTGCAAGCGCAACGTCCTGCGGTCCTACGCCATGCATAGGCTCGCCTGTTAAGTAAATTGCAACAACCTCCGGCATATTGATATCGTAGGTCTGGCTGAGAAGCTGCTTAACAAGCTCCGGTCCGCCTTCACCCATTGCCATGGTACCAAGAGCACCATATCTGGTATGTGAATCTGACCCCAGTATCATCCCGCCTCCGGTTGCAAGCATTTCTCTTGCAAACTGGTGAATTACTGCCTGATGAGGCGGTACATAGATTCCGCCGTACTTCTGAGCAGCTGTAAGACCATACATATGATCATCTTCATTTATTGTTCCACCTACTGCACAAAGAGAATTGTGGCAGTTGGTAAGTACATAAGGAATCGGGAATTTTTCAAGTCCTGACGCACGCGCAGTCTGAATAATACCTACATAAGTAATATCATGGCTTGTGAGCTTATCAAACTTGATTTCAAGTTTATCCATATTGTCTGAGGTATTATGATTTTTCAAAATACCATATGCAATCGTGTTCTTTTTTGCTTCAGTTTTATCTACCTGCTTACCTGCTTTTGCATTAACTGCTTCTGCCGCACCGGCTCCTTCCGGGATCAGTTCAGTTCCGTTTACCAAATAAGCACCGCTATCATACGTCTTAACCATTAAACTCCTACCTTTCCTGCTGATTATTTATCTACTCCCACGTATTATACTGTAATAATTATTATTTGTGTACTTATTATTATTAATGTACACCAAAACATCTATTAAAAATTTGTGATTAATTATGTGCTTAATCAGCACATATTTCAAAAAAGCTGTGCACCGGTTTCCCGATACACAGCCCCTTTGCCAGTTTAATTTATTTAAATATTCGACATATCCAGTCTGTCTATATGCCAGATTTCATCAACATATTCCTGAATGGTTCTGTCTGATGAGAACTTACCGCATGATGCAGTATTAAGTATTGCCATCTTAGCCCACTTTTTAGTATCTCTGTATGCTTCAGAAATTGCACTCTGAGCCTCAATATAGGATTCGAAATCCTTCAAAATAAAGTACTGATCTGCCTTATTTGAATTGACTGTGTTCAGAAGTGAATTATAAAGTGGTCTGAAAAGCTCTCTATCCTTTGAGTAGGTTCCATCAACGAGGTGGTCCAGAGTTCTCTTTACATTAGGATCTCTGTTATAGATTTCTCCGGGATTATAACCACCATTCTTCTCGTATGCGATAACCTCTTCGGAAGTCAGACCGAAAATAAAGATATTATCCTTTCCTACCTCCTCGAGCATCTCAACATTAGCTCCGTCAAGAGTTCCGAGAGTGATGGCACCGTTAAGCATCATCTTCATATTACCGGTTCCGGAGGCTTCCTTACTTGCAGTGGATATCTGCTCTGAAATATCAGCTGCAGCAAATATGAGCTCTGCGTTTGAAACCTTGTAATCTTCTATAAATACAACCTTCAGTTTGCCCTTGATGGAAGCATCATTGTTAATTACTTCTGCAACAGAATTTATCAGCTTTATTGTAAGCTTTGCTGTCTGATAACCTGCAGCCGCTTTTGCTCCGAAAATATATGTCTTGGGAGTATACTCCATATCCGGATGGCTCTTTAACATGTCATAAATATACATAACATGAAGTATATTAAGAAGCTGACGCTTATACTCATGCAGTCTCTTAACCTGGCAGTCGAATATGGAATTAGGATCCACATCTATTCCGTTATGTTCCTTAATATATTCCGCAAGGCGCTTCTTGTTTGCATATTTAATCTCCATGAATTCCTTCTGAGCCTTACGGTCATCAGCAACTTCCTTAAGTCCGCTGATAAGTGAAAGATCTGTAATCCAGTTCTCTCCGACTTTTTCCGTTACCCAGTCAGCAAGCAGCGGGTTAGCATGCATGAGGAAGCGTCTCTGGGTAATACCGTTTGTCTTGTTATTGAACTTTTCAGGATACATCTCGTAGAAATCCTTAAGCTCTCTCTTTTTAAGGATTTCGGTATGAAGTCTTGCAACACCGTTAACAGAATGTCCGCCTACAATCGCAAGGTGAGCCATCTTAACCTGGTTGTCATACAAAATCGCCATGCTGCGAATCTTATCCTGAACATCAATGCTGGGCAGATTAGCGTACTGACGCATTATCTGGTCAACAAATCTTCTGTTTATCTCATCTACTATCTGATAGATTCTGGGAAGAAGTCTCTGGAAAAGGTCAATAGGCCACTTCTCCAAAGCTTCAGCCATAATTGTATGGTTTGTATAGCAGCAGGTCTTCATGGTAACATCCCACGCTGTATCCCAGGGAAGATAATACTCATCCATGAGAAGTCTCATAAGCTCAGCAACCGCTACTGTAGGATGTGTATCATTGAGCTGGAAAACTGCTTTTTCATAAAATTTTGTTATGTCATCATGATGACGCAGATATCTCTTAAGTGCAGTCTGTACAGAGGCAGAAATAAAGAAATACTGCTGCTTAAGTCTGAGCTCTTTACCTGCAATATGATTATCATTGGGATAAAGCACCTCGCACAGCTGGCTCGCAAGATTTTCTTGCTCAACAGCCTTCTGATAATCACCCTTATCGAAGGAATCAAGCTCAAAGCAGTTTACAGGCTCAGCATCCCAAATTCTCAGGGTATCAACCACGCCGTTTCCATAACCTACTACAGGGAGATCATAGGGTATAGCTCTTACTGACTGATATCCCTCCTGGCGGAACACATTGCGTCCTCTGTCATCAACAAAAACATTTACATATCCGCCGAACTTGACTTCCTTAGCATACTCAGGACGTCTGAGCTCGAAGGGATTACCGTACTCAAGCCAGTTATCCGGTACTTCTACCTGATATCCATCCTTGATCTTTTGCTTAAACATTCCATATTTATAACGGATACCGCAACCATAAGCCATATATCCAAGTGAAGCAAGAGAATCAAGGAAGCATGCTGCAAGTCTTCCCAGACCACCATTACCAAGTGCCGGGTCGGGCTCCTGATCCTCAATCACGTTAATGTCTACACCAAGCTCATCAAGAGCTTCCTTCACAGGCTTATATGCCTGAAGATTTATTAAGTTATTACCAAGGGCACGTCCCATAAGAAATTCCATGGACATGTAATAAACGATCTTCGGATCCTGCTCGGCCGCAGCCTTCTGTGTATTCATCCAATGATCGACGATAGCATCCTTTATTGCATAGGCAGATGCCTGAAAGATCTCCTGTGGAGTAGCTTCTTCAATAGTTTTACGGTAAAGTGTCTTTACATTATATAAAACACTTCTCTTAAAAAGTTCCTTATCAAAAGACAATTTCTTTTTCTTCATGTCTTCCCTCCTCATAGAAAAGTACAATACCTAACTATTATAACGTAATTTCGAACATTTCACTAGCCAATTATTAAAAAGACCTTTCTTCATTTTTTGTCAAAAGCGACAAAAACTCGCTATATATCTTGTGAAAAAGGTAAAAAATGATTATAATCACTCTTAAGTGTGATTAATTTCACACAATGATTCTAATGTTTATTTTATAAAGAAAGGGAGAAAAAACATTATGAAGAAGTTACTGGCTATGATGCTTACAGCATCACTTACATTCAGCCTTTCTGCTTGTGGCGGTTCTTCAACCGGAGCAGACAGCACAACTGACACTGCTGTAGAGGAGACATCTACAGAGGAGACAACTGAAGAGGCTACTGAGGAAGCTTCTACAGAGGAAACAACTGAAGAGACAACAGAGGAAGCTACAGAAGAAACTGAGGAAGCTGCTGATGAGACAGCTACAGAGGCTTCAGGCGATTACAAGATCGCTATGATCACAGACTCAGGTGACATCACAGATATGTCATTCAACCAGACAACATACGAAGCTTCCAAGGCATTTGCTGAGGCACAGGGTGTTGACTATCAGTACTACAAGCCCACAGAGGATTCAAACGAAGCTCGTACAGCTGCTTTTGATAACGCTGTTTCTGACGGTTACAACGTAATCATCGTTCCCGGATATCTTTTCGCTGACATGATCGCTTCTGTTGCAGAAGAGAATCCCGATGTAAAGATCATCGCTCTTGACTGCTCACAGGGTGACTTCGAAGGTGCCGGCATGGATGAGCTTCCCGAGAACGTTTGCTCATTCACATATCAGGAAGAGCTTGCCGGTTACATGGCTGGTTATGCTGTAGTTAAGGAAGGCTACACAAAGCTTGGCTTCCTTGGCGGTATGGCAGTTCCTGCAGTTATCCGTTATGGTTACGGTTTCGTTCAGGGTGCTAACGATGCTGCAAAGGATCTTGGCAACACAGCTGACGTTGAAGTTAACTATGTATATGGCGGACAGTTCTTCGGTGACGAGTCTGTTACAGCTGTTATGGATACATGGTATCAGGGTGGCACAGAGATCGTATTCGCATGCGGCGGTGGTATCTTCACATCTGCAGGCGAGGCTGCTAAGAAGGCAGGCGGTAAGGTAGTTGGTGTTGACGTTGACCAGTCAGGCACAATCGATGGTCTTTACGGCGATGGCATCTGCGTAACATCTGCTATGAAGGGTCTTGCAGCTACAGTTAACTCAACTCTTACAGATCTCTTCGCTGGTAAGTGGGATTCATACGCTGGCAAGATTGAGAACCTTGGTCTTGTTTCAGGTGATGATCCGTCACTCAACTATGTACAGCTTCCTACAGACACATGGAGAATGGAGAAGTTCACAGTTGATGATTACAAGACACTTGTTGGTTCTATGTTCTCAGGTGACATCACAGTTTCAAGCGATATCGAGGCTATGCCTGCTACTGATATCAAAGTAACTGAGTTTGATAACATCCACTAATCAATATTGACTGTAAAAAGCGTCTTTCCTTAGGGAAGGCGCTTTTTTTATGCATGGAAAAATGATAAACTAGATACTAAAGAACGAGTTCCTTTTGGAATTCATGTTTTTTGTGCAATAAACTATAGAAAGGTGTGCTACTTATGGAAGATTATGTAATTGAAATGTTGCATATCACAAAAGAATTCCCTGGCATTATAGCTAATGATGATATTACATTACAGCTTAAACGCGGGGAAATCCATGCACTATTGGGGGAGAACGGCGCCGGAAAATCCACTCTGATGAGTGTTCTTTTCGGTCACTATACACCTGAGAAGGGTGTAATCAAAAAAGATGGCAAGGAAGTTAAAATTGCCAATCCTAACGATGCTACAGCTCTTGGTATCGGAATGGTTCATCAGCACTTCATGCTGGTTGATATTTTCTCAGTTTTAGACAACATAATACTTGGTTCAGAGCCCAGTAAACTTGGCTTTTTGACAAAAGGCGAAGCCAGAAAAAAGGTTCTTTCTCTGTCAAACAAGTACAATCTCAAGGTCGATCCTGATGCTCTGATTGAGGATATCACTGTAGGCATGCAGCAGAGAGTTGAGATTCTCAAGATGCTCTACAGAGATAACGAAATCCTTATTTTTGATGAGCCTACTGCAGTTCTTACTCCTCAGGAGATTGATGAACTCATGAAGATCATGAAAAATCTCGCAGCTGAGGGAAAATCCATTCTTTTCATAACCCATAAGCTTAATGAGATCATGGAAGTAGCAGATCGCTGCTCTATCCTGAGAAAAGGTAAATATATCGGAACAGTAGATGTTAAGAACACCACAAAGGAAGAACTCTCTTCCATGATGGTAGGTCGTAACGTTAAATTTGCTGTTGATAAGGATGAAGCCAAACCTGCCGAAGAAGTACTCAGAGTTGAAAACGTATGCGTCAAGAGTAAGCTTCATGCTAATGACTCCGTTCACAATGTTTCCTTCAACGTCAGAGCAGGTGAAATTGTCTGCATAGCAGGAATTGACGGAAACGGACAGACTGAATTTGTAGGAGCACTTACAGGACTTGATGATATCGCCAGCGGAAAGATCACTCTCTGCGGAGAAGATATTACAAATAAGTCTATCAGATACAAAAACACCCACGGCATGAGCCACATTCCCGAAGACCGACACAAGCATGGTCTTGTGCTTGACTATTCACTAGAAGAAAACATGATTCTTCAGAGATATTTTGAACCTGCGTTTTCTCACAACGGTCTTTTGAAAAAAGGTGAAATGAGGAAATATTCGGACAGACTTTCGCAGGCTTTCGATGTTCGTTCCGGTCAGGGTGCTGCAACTATTGTAAGAGCCATGTCAGGTGGTAACCAGCAGAAGGCTATTATCGCCAGAGAAATGGACAGAAAGCATAAGCTCCTTATTGCAGTTCAGCCCACCAGAGGACTTGACGTAGGTGCTATCGAGACCATACACGAGGCTATTGTCAAAGAGAGAGATGCAGGTAATGCCATTCTTCTCGTATCACTGGAACTCGATGAAGTTATGAACCTCTCCGACAGAATTCTTGTTATGTACGAGGGCGAAATTGTTGGTGAGGTTGATCCCAAAACCACTACACTTCAGGAACTTGGTCTTTATATGTCAGGCGCTAAGCGCGACACAGGAAAGGAGGCATAAGCGTGGAAGAAAAAACAAGCATTTTCAGAAAACCCGGATTTCAAACGCTGCTGGCATCCATTTTGTGCGCAATACTTGGAATTTTGCTGGGATATGTAATTCTGCTTCTGATGAATCCTGCTCACGCTGCTGAAGGAATGTTTGCCATCCTTCGAAATTTCTTTAAATTTGCAGGTAATCAGAAAAAGCTCATGAGTGCAATGGGATCTGTTCTTGTAAAATCCGTACCTGTTATACTCTGTGCGGAAGCAATCCTGTTCGCTTTTAAAACAGGTCTGTTCAACATTGGCTGCGCAGGCCAATACACAGTTGGTATTATCGCAAGTCTCTATACAGCACTTGCCCTTCACTGGAACTGGATTCTCTGCGTTCTGGCAGCAATACTTGCCGGAGCACTTTGGGGATGCATCTGCGGCTTCTTTAAAGCTTACTGCAACGTTAACGAAGTTATTGCAGGCATCATGCTTAACTGGATTGCACTTTATATATGCAATATCATCCTTGGTGATAAGACCGTAATGAACACAACAAAGTCCGAAACCTACGCTGTTAAAGGCTCAAGTCTTCTTCCAGCCTTCCTCAGTGATTTCTTCGGAAAGAACAAATACATCACAATAGCAGTACCACTTACAATCGTTATTGCTATTGTCATCCTCTTTGTTCTTGGGAAAACAACCTTCGGTTATGAGCTCAAGGCTACCGGTCACAGCAAGGATGCTGCTAAATATGCAGGCATGAATGCAAAAAGAAATATAATCCTTAGCCTTGTTATCTCCGGTGCAATTTCCGGTATGGCAGCAGGTCTTTACTATCTGACAGGTATTGAACATTACAAGATAGCTTCATCCGTTCCGGGAATGGGATTCTCAGGAATCGCTGTTGCATTCCTGGGCGGCCTTCATCCTATCGGAACAATTTTTGCCGGACTTTTCGTAACCTATATTACTCAGGGTGGTCAGTACCTTAATACAAACTACTATAATCCTCAGGTTGCTGATCTGATGATAGCTATTATCATCTACCTGTGCGGATTTGTTCTGTTCTTTAAAACAGTTATGTCCAAGCCGGTTAACAAGCTTGGTAAACCGCCAAAGGCCAACGCCAACGCTGAACCAAATAAACCTGCCGACGACAAAACGGCTGATAAGAAGGAGGTGTAAGAATATGGCATTACTTATTCAATACACACTAATTTTCTCCGCTGTTTTGATCCTTGTAGCTCTGGGCGGTATGTTCTCTGAGCGAAGCGGTATTATTAACCTGGGTCTTGAAGGAATTATGGTTTTCGGAGCTATGGCAGGTGCCATGGTAATGGTTCTTCTTCCTTCCGATGCATCAAAGTTTACTATTGTCTCATTGACTATCATTGCAGCAGCTCTGGCAGGAATGGCTTCATCACTCCTTATCGCAGTTGCCTGCATTCACTTCAATGCTGACCAGACTCTTATCGGAACAGCTCTTAACATGCTTGCTACAGCATCTGCTACTGTTATTGTAAAAGCCTTTAACACAGCCAGATCAAACGGTTCGGATTTCTCAGCAAAGCTTGACTATGTAAGAGGTCACGATGCATTTATGTTCAGCATCGGACCATTGCAGCTCTCCTGGTTCGTTGTAGTTGCTGCAATACTTCTTATTGTTGCAATTGTAATGTTCTATAAAACAAAGTTTGCACTCAGACTTCGTGCCTGCGGCGAGCACCCTCAGGCTGCAGAATCAGTTGGTATCAGCGTTTACGCCATGAGATACTCAGGTGTAATCATTTCCGGATTCCTTGCAGGTATCGGCGGTATCATTTATATAGCAGCAGCTAACTCCACCTGGCATTTTGACTATGGTGTGGCAGGTGCAGGTTTCCTCTCTCTGGCAGTTATGATCTTCGGTCAGTGGAAGCCTGAGCGAATCGCCTGGTCCGCAGTACTGTTTGCAGTATTCAGATCACTGTCAAATGTATATATGGGTATTGGCTTCCTTCAGGCACTCCCCATATCAGGAACCGTTTATAACATCATGCCTTATGTAATCTCACTTCTTGTTCTTGCATTTACATCCAAGAATTCAAGAGCACCTAAGGCAGAGGGTATCCCTTATGACAAGGGTCAGAGATAATAGATAAAGAGGTAAATACATGGATATCAAGACAATTTTAAATCATTGTGATCACACACTTTTAAAGCAGGAAGCAACCTGGGATCAGATTAAAGAAATCGCTGACGATGCAATCAAATACAATACTGCATCCATCTGCATTCCTCCCTGCTACATCAAAAGAGCAAAGGACTATGTAGGCGATAAGGTTCAGCTCTGCACAGTTATCGGTTTCCCCAATGGAAACATGACAACAGCCACAAAAGTCTTCGAGACAAAGAACGCTCTTGCAAATGGCGCTGACGAGATTGATATGGTTATCAACATCGGTGAGCTCAGAGCAAAGAATTACGATTACGTTCTTAATGAAATCAAGGAAATCAAGGCTGCATGTGGCGACAACATCTTAAAGGTAATCATTGAGACCTGTCTTCTCACAGATGAAGAAAAAATCAAGATGTGTGAGCTAGTTACAGAGGCTAAAGCCGACTACATCAAGACTTCAACCGGTTTTTCAACTGCAGGCGCTACCTTTGATGATATTGCACTCTTCGCAAAACACATAGGTCCCGATGTAAAAATGAAAGCTGCCGGCGGAATCGGAAGCATCGCCGACGCTGAGAAATTCATGGAACTCGGGGCAGACAGACTTGGCACAAGCCGCATAGTTAAGATTGTTAAGGACGAAAATCTGCTCTAATTTGACCTTATATCAAAAACAGAGTATTTAAGTCAAAAATCTAACCCTCAAAAAAGGCAAGAATGATTCATTCAGTCAAATTCCGGCTCTTTTTTGAGGGTTCTTTTTATTATATCCTTTAACAAAACTTGGTATTGGGAGGAAGGATACTAATGAAAAGAAAAGTATTATCAACAGTATTAGCTCTTTCACTTGTATTAGGGTTAACTGCATGTGGATCAGCTAAAGCGGAATCACCTGCTGATGGTGATACGGCAAAAACGGAAGATAATTCCGCAGAACAAACATCTACAGAGGAAAAGGAGAACAAAGAAGATATGGGTAAATCATTAACAGGAACCCAGCGGGCTGTAATCGAGGGTCAGGACTGGGGTCCCGCGGTAGTAAAGACAATTGTGAAATTTGATGAAAAAATAAATGCAGATTCAGTTTCTGCAGATTCTTTTTCAGTAAAAGAAAATAAGGAAACCTTTAACTGGGCTGCACTTGCTGAAGGTTCAAAGGAAGATCCGTCCAAGCACATTGAATCCGAAGCAGCAAGAAAGGTTATAAACGCATATACAAGTGATGAAAACGGTGAAAAGTCCGCTGATTCTGAATATGTAACACTGGAACTTAAGTTTGGTCCCGAAGAAGGCTCGCCCTTCTGCTATGATCTGTTCAAAGGCAATAACACTATATGTTCCCCCTATGACCTTTCTGTTACATTAGCAGAAGGTTCATCACTTACCAATGAAGAGGGTAACACTATAGAATCCATTGAAATTGATAAAACAGTCGATTTTGCAGATGCTATTTATCCTCAGCTTGAAAAATCCGATATTACCGGGGAATTTAAGGGCGAAAAGTTCACCTTGAATTATGCATCCTATGAGCCCGAGGATGATGGACAAAAGCACCCCCTTGTAATATGGTTACATGGCGCAGGAGAAGGCGGAAATGATCCAAGGCTGAATACTCTCGGCAATGAAGTAACGGCCCTTTACAGCGACGAATTTCAAAGCGTAATGGGTGGTGCATATGTTCTTGCTCCCCAGTGCCCCACATTCTGGATGCAGTATGATGAAGCAGGAAACTGGATGGATAACAAAGGAGTAGATTCCATCTATCTTCCCGATCTTAAGGCGCTTATCGACTCCTATGTGGAGGCTCATTCAAATATTGACGCTGACAGAATCATCATAGGAGGCTGCTCAAATGGTGGCTATATGACTATGGATATGATCATGAACTATCCTGATTATTTTGCAGCTGCCTATCCTATTTGTGAGGCATATTCCGATACAGGAATTAAGGATGAACAGCTTGAAGCAATTAAGGATCTCCCGCTCTGGTTTGTTTACGCAGAAAATGACACAACAGTCGATCCAAAGATGTTCGAGGAACCCACTCTTAAGAGACTTGATGCAATAGGCGCAAATGTCCACAGAAGTATATTTGAGGATGTTCACGACACTTCAGATACCTTTAAAGGCCAGGATGGCAACGCTTATCAGTATATGGGCCACTGGTCATGGATTTACTTCTTCAACGGTGAATGTGAAGATAACGGCTTAAATATGTGGCAGTGGATGTCTGAGCAGCACAGATAAAAAGAGCATACTGTAACGCATAGTAAAAGAGGAAGGTGGTTGGCCTTCCTCTTATATTTTTATATCGGTTTATATAATTACTGAATTACTTTTTCTTCCGGAACTTTTGGAACTCCTGTACCATCAGGCTCTTCTTCAGTTGTAAATCCAAACTCACCAACCTTTTTAATAATCTGCTTTACTGTGTAGTTCCAAAGATCCACAGTAGGACTTGGAACGTAGTGAACACCATTATTCGATCTTGCTGTAACATGCTTTTTGGTATATGAATAGAGATTGATTGTCTCAACATGATTCTTCTTTGCCCATTTGTTCAAGCCCTTATTGAAGTTCTGCATGATACCATCATTGTAGTACAGGCAGTCTCCCAGATCTCCAAGCTTACTGTTATCTGAATAACCAATTGTGCAAAGCACCAGATGTCCGTGGGTCTTCTTATTCAGCTTCTTATAATATGAAGAATATTTATCAAAATTACCATGATCGTTAGCTCCCATCCAGGATACTATTACGTCGTAATTCTTTACATTAACTTTTTTTAATGTATTTTTCATATATCCAAAGGTAGCTCCGTCCTTTGCATAAACCGTTATGTTATTATAAACCTTGCCTTTTATCTCACTTTTGTCCGCATAGAACATATCTACTGTTCTTGAATCGCCGATAAAAAGCACCTTAACATTTTCATCTATGCAATTTTCAATATAATTCTTTACACTTGATTCTTTTGAAGCTTTTGCTGAAATAGCGAAGTTTGCATCTGATGCTGTTAATAAACAGGCACACAAAATAAATGATAACAAAATTGCAAACTTATCTTTGAATTTGGAAATCACGAAATTCTTCATCATATAAAATTCCCCCTACACCTGAAACCAGCGGATTTTACTGTCCGCTTTTGAACTTTTCTTACATTTCAAGTTTAAGGGATAAAAATGAAGATACCCTTTAGATAGGCTTAAGTATCAATTAAAAATAATAAAATCTTTTAGTTTAACAATAAATTATCCTTTTATAATTAAACTAAATTTTTAATAAATACAGATATGCAAAGTGTTTCCTTCAAATAAAAGCTGATCATCTGCGTATGTATCCCAGTTTATATTTTTATAATATTCTAAAAGCTCAGCATCCGGTTCACCCTCTTTATAGTCTGTACCAAGATAGTAATTTATCGAATATGTCCTGCTCCATCCCGTCGCCTGGGCTCTGATACTGGTTTCGGTTTTATCATATCCGGGTTCCTGCCAGGATCTCGCCATGTCACTGTAATAGCACAGGGTATCAACGGTATTGCCTGTCTCCTCCTCATATTCCTTTATTTTCTCCCCTATGATATTGCAAAGATATAAATCTGCCTGATTACATCTGTATCTTTCAAGAAAGCATTTCTGGAAAACAACATATTCAGACACACATATCACAGCAATCAGAAGAAAAGCTACTCCCTTAACAGCATTTTGGAAAATCTCTTTTTGTTCTTCTCCTTTAAACTCTGACAAAATATATATGAGGACTATTCCAAATACCGATGCATAGCTGTATACAACTCTCGGTAATACATCAGAATCGTTAAAGAAAACTACAGCAAAGCTTATTATCATACATCCAAGTATCTCATAGCCAATCAGTAAAAGTGATTTGATCCGGCCTTCCTTTTTCGCAAGAAGAAACAGGATTACCATAACAGCTAAAAGTATCTGCCATGTCCCAAAAGTTCCTTTAGACAGATATGAAAATTTATCTGTACTTATGCTTATTATTGCATCAAAAAGGGCCTTGAAAGAAGCAGTCAGGCCTTCTCTTCCTGACAGCCTTTCAACAGGAAATACAAACCTTGCAAGAATATATGCAATTCCCATGGGTATCGCATACATAAATCCGATATAAATATTCTTTTTTACAAAATCAGCAGCGTTTAATGCAATAAAAGGAAGACACAGTACCACATAGAGCGAGATAAGTGTCTGATACAAAAGAACAGACACAACCAGGCACAGGAAAACAAGGGCTGAGGAAAGGAGCTTTTTATCAGCAAAATATGACTTATTATCACCATCGTCACTGTTAAAAAGAATCTCGGTTAAATATACTGCACATACATTCAGGAAGATAACAAAGCAGAACATTCCCTTTTCTATAAAAAGAAAGAACTCCACAAAAAAAGGATTAACAATTGTCAGGAAAGAAATAAAAACAGCCAGAATATCATTTTTTATATATTTATTTATAACAACCGACAGAACAAATATGGATAATCCAATAAAAATAAAAGCACATAAATATGAAAACTGATATTTTATTCCGGAAGGAAGATGAAACATTTCTATCACGTAATACAAAAGCCCCTGAAGAACCCTGCCATTCTCATATACTTTCACCTTCCAGTTGTCATCCATCATAAGTGCAGCATATGAATCCGTTGCATATTCTATTGATCTGTCTATCCCGAAATAAATCAGCACAGCCAGATAAGAGCATATTATTTTAATCCTGTTATGCTTTATCCCCTTAATCAGTTCCATAAATCCTCCTGCGTTCATATATGAGATATCTATATAAAAATAACAGATGACCTCTTCCTGCATCAACTATATCATACAGGAAGAGATCATCTGTTTTAAATTATCTATGTCGTTTTTTAATTAAAGCTTCTCAACGCCAATTGTTACCTTTTCGCCGTTGATATCCCATTCCTTGGCATTTGCCACATCGCTGCCATAAACAATCTCTGTAGCCAGAACCTTGGTTGAGATGGACTCAGCGTTATCCTTAACAATCTGAGCAATCTTATCGTTGCCGTTTACAGACAGTTTGATGTGATCCATAACCTCGAAGCCTGAATCCTTACGCATTGTCTGAACCTTAGAGATTACCTCGTACATAAAGCCTTCGTTAAGGAGTTCCTCTGAAAGGTTAGTATCAAGGACAACGGTAATTCCGTGATCCTCTGTGCTCATGAAGCCTTCCTTCTGAGCCATATCGATAAGAAGATCGTCCTCAGTAAGCTCAACAGCTGTACCATTTACATCAAACTTAAGAGCTCCATTAGCCTTAAGCTCATCCATAGCGCTGTTTCCGTCAAGATTTCCTAAGTATTCTTTAATTCCGCCGAGTACCTTACCATACTTAGGTCCAACAGTCTTGAGCTGAGGCTTGAAGGTATATGTTGTGAAATCTCTTACGTCATCTGCAAAGATAACCTTCTTCACATTAAGCTCATCCTCAATGATTTCCTGATAGAACTCCGATACCTTCTTTTCAGCCTTAACATACATCTGTCCGATGGACTGACGGTTCTTGATAGCAGCTGCGTTACGGCATGCACGTCCAAGAACTACAATCTGAAGAACTTCATCCATGTTCTCTTCGAGATCCTTGTCAATGAAACTCTCATCCACTGCAGGAAAATCACAGAGATGGATTGACTCAGGAGCTGAAGTATCGCTTGTTCTTACGAGATTCTGATAGATTGATTCTGTCATGAAAGGAACCATGGGAGCTGCTGCCTTACATACATTTACAAGTGCTGTGTAAAGTGTCATGTAAGCAGAAATCTTATCCTGTTCCATTCCCTTAGCCCAGAAACGCTCACGGCATCTTCTTACATACCAGTTTGAAAGGTCATCAACAAATGCATCCAGTGCCTTTCCTGCTTCAGGTATTCTGTAATTCTCAAGGTTCTTATCAACCTCACCGATCATGGTGTTCATCTTGGAAAGAATCCATTTATCCATTACAGTGAGCTTATCCTTCTCAAGTGTGTACTTGGAAGCATCAAAACCATCAATATTTGCATAAAGCACGAAGAACGCATAGGTATTCCACAGTGTTCCGAGGAACTTTCTCTGACCTTCCTGAACGGTCTTTCCTGCAAATCTTGAAGGAAGCCAGGGAGCAGAGTTTGTATAGAAATACCATCTGATCGCATCTGCACCGTATTTCTCAAGAGCCTCAAACGGATCAACCGCGTTGCCCTTTGACTTACTCATCTTCTGTCCATTCTCATCCTGCACAAGGCCGAGTACTATAACATTTTTAAATGCAGGCTTGTTGAAAAGAAGTGTTGCCTCTGCGTGAAGTGAGTAGAACCAGCCTCTTGTCTGGTCTACAGCCTCTGAAATGAACTGAGCAGGGAACTGCTTCTCGAAAAGCTCCTTGTTTTCAAAAGGATAGTGGAGCTGAGCGAAAGGCATTGCTCCTGAATCGAACCAGCAGTCGATAACTTCCTTAACTCTGTGCATCTTCTTACCACACTTAGGGCAAGTGATTTCATATTTATCAATGTAAGGTCTGTGAAGCTCACAGGTCTCTGCAGAAGGATCTCCCGAAAGCTCAGCAAGCTCTTTTCTTGATCCTACTGAAAGCTGATGTCCGCAGTCATCACACTCCCAAATGTTAAGAGGTGTTCCCCAATATCTGTCACGTGAGATACCCCAGTCCTGAATGTTCTCAAGCCAGTCACCGAAACGTCCCTTACCGATTGACTCAGGAACCCAGTTGATCTCCTTGTTGTTTCTGATAAGGTCATCCTTAACCTCTGTAACCTTGATGAACCATGAAGAACGTGCATAGTAAAGAAGCGGTGTACCACATCTCCAGCAATGAGGATAATCATGCTCCATCTTAGGTGCTGAGAAGAGAAGACTTCTGCCATCAAGATCCTTTAATACCTCGGGATCTGCACTGATTGCCCCCTCTTCAATTTCCTTCTCTGTAGGCTTACATCTGTAGCCTGCAAAAGGAGTCTCAGGCTTAAGTCTGCCTTCACCATCAACCATCTGTACAAGAGGAGCGTCATATTTTCTACCAACACGGGCATCATCTTCACCGAATGCAGGAGCGATATGTACGATACCTGTACCATCTGACATTGTTACGTAGTTGTCGCAGTAGATGAAGAATGCCTTCTTGTGCTGCTTTTCTGTCTCATCGGCAGCACACTGATAAAGAGGCTCATACTCTTTATACTCAAGGTCTGTACCTACATAGGTCTCAAGAACCTCGTATGCCTTCTCGCCTTCTTCCTTAGCCAGGCCGCCAAGCACTGTATCTGCAAGTGCTTCTGCAAGATAATATGTATAACCATCTGCAGCCTTAACCTTTACGTACTTCTCATCAGGGTTTACGCAAAGACCGATGTTTGAAGGAAGTGTCCAGGGTGTTGTTGTCCATGCAAGGAAATATGCGTCCTCACCCTTAACCTTAAAGCGAACAACTGCTGTACGCTCCTTAAGAGTCTTATAGCCCTGTGCAACCTCGTGGGATGAAAGAGGTGTACCACAGCGAGGGCAGTACGGAACTACCTTGAATCCCTTATAGAGAAGTCCCTTTTTCCAGATCTCGTTAAGAGCCCACCACTCAGACTCAATGAAATTATCATCATATGTGATGTAGGGATGATCCATATCAGCCCAGAATCCGACTGTGCCGGAGAAATCCTCCCACATTCCCTTATATTTCCATACGGATTCCTTACATTTCTTGATGAAAGGCTCCATACCATACTCTTCAATCTGCTCTTTTCCATCAAGACCAAGAAGCTTCTCAACCTCAAGCTCTACCGGAAGACCATGTGTATCCCAGCCTGCCTTACGGGGAACAGTATAACCCTTCATTGTACGGTATCTCGGGATCATATCCTTGATGGCACGTGTAAGAACGTGTCCGATATGAGGCTTACCGTTTGCAGTCGGAGGTCCGTCATAGAACATATACATCTCACCCTTACTGCGGGTGTCTACACTCTTCTGGAAGATATCCTGGTCTTTCCAGAATTTCTCAACTTCCTTCTCGCGGGCGACAAAATTCATATCAGTGTCAACCTTTTTATACATTTGAGACTCCTTTCAAAATAAAAAAATCCCGTCCTCTGTAAAAAGGACGAGATTATTACTCGCTGTACCACCTGTTTACACATACTCCCCGAATTTACGGTTTTATATGACTCTCATTTACGGTGAGATTCCGTCATGATCTACTAAAATAAAAACGTTCGAACATGCAGCTCAGAAGTGATTTTCAATGTTTTGTACTCGCACCTGCTCGCACCGTCCGCAGGCTCTCTGCAGCTTTTCAAAAACACTTACTGTCTTCGTCATAGCTTTTTCTATGAAGTTACGATTTATTTTATGCATACGGATAAAAAAAGTCAAGACATCAGTATTCCAAAGTGCAAATTTCTTCACCGGTATCGGCAGACGTGACTTTTATTCTTATCTTCACAGTCTGCAAGGAATCAGATGTATTAACTTCTGCCAGGCCTTCACCTGTAAGCTGATCAAGCAGCATCTGATCAACTGAATCCTTATCATATCCGGGTGAAATCTCTATGTATGAATAATAGTTATTATTGTATAAATTCATGAGGGCTGTCCTGGCATCTGCGGATTCCTTCATAATATTCGAAATAAAATCCCTGTATTTACCATAGGTCTCATTCCACAATACTGAATATTTCCCATCATTGCGGTGATCTATAACCTCAGAATTTGATGTGAGATAATTCCCAATCCACGCTGTGACCTTACGCGCTCCGGAGGGATTTAGATGTCCTCCTCCATCGGTATAATCAGTAAAATAGTTTATAAGTCCTTCTTCATATATAAGATTCACATATGGCACTGCCATTTCTCCCGCAATTCTGTAAACCTCGTTTGCTGCGCGCTGTTCTGCTTCGTCAACTCCGGCCGGTAAAAACATCAGCATCGGCTGAATATCATTTTCCCTGCAAAGCTCCACAAATTTTCTAATGTATTCATGCCCTGTGGTTTCTATTCCGTCATTTCCACTATCCTGTGAAACAAATTCGGGCACAGCATCGACAGAGCTTATTAAAGATTCATATTCTGCACCAAAGGTCGGCCAATGCTCCTGAGAAAATGCCTTTTTCAATGCCTCCCCGTCTATATCCTTCCAGCCGGCATGATATACATAATAAGGAAAAAGCATTTCAAGCTTTGCCTTCGTATCAGGAAAAAGAACATTCACAGCCTCAATCTTTTCTTCAGTCAGGGGAAATGCATCCATATAGTGGTGAGCCAGACTATAATCCCAGATAATATCATTTTTATCTGACAAAATGACATCTAGAACCGCGATTTTCGGTTTATGATATTTTATTGCCATTTTAAGCATATAATAGCTGGTAGGAAGCGAACAGTTCGGGCCTCCCATGTTGTAAGACGTTATGCCAAAATCCTTCCATAGCTGCATAGGATATATACCGTTCTGTGTATGGCTTGCTCCAAAAAACATCACATCATAGTCAGTATCTTCATTAAAAAACTGCTCATATTTCACATGACCATACTCCACTCTGGATGCCCTGTAAGAAATCATAAACACAGTAAAGACAAGCACCAAAACCAGAATACAGCCTGTTATTCTATTAATATACTTTTTAAATAATCCCATTTTTCATTTGCCTTCGTCAAAAGCCCTGATATATGAATGATCCTGCAGAAAATCCCGGTCCGTACATTCCGAATATCATCACGCTGCAGATTAGAAGGGCCCAGATAATTGATTTCGCGATAATGTTCATTTCACTTATTTGTTCACGTATGCTTCCTTTCTGCATAAAAAGCTCTGCCACAAATAAAACGAACAGGCTCACAAATGCCACGGTTATATCCGGCACATCGAGTCCAAGTGATGTGATGCCCTCAGCGCTGAAAATTCCGACATTTCCGCTAAACATGCCTCTATACATATTTAGAGCAGTCACTGTGGAATCCGCCCTGAAAAAGACAAAGCCTGAACAGAGAAGCAGAAAAGTTCTCACTCTGCAAAATACTACATACCACTTTGTATCTGCTTTTATTCCCACTTTTTCATGAAGCTTTTTTAACCATGGCTCATTTATCTGTCCGCATATCATATAGCAGGCGTGCAAAAGACCTGAACCTATAACATATTTTAATAATCCGCCATGCCAGTAGCCTATTAAAAACCACAGTATCAGAAGCCCCGGCCATACACCCACCTTCTTGCCGGCTTTCCTGCCGAATTTCTTTCTGCAAAAATCTGAAAACTTCACCATCAGATCCGTCTTCTGAAGCGGATACATTATATAATCCTTAAACCAGGTACCAAGGGATATATGCCATCTTCTCCACAGTTCACTCTCAGAAGCGGCATAAAAAGGTGTCCTGAAGTTTTCCTCCAGGGTTATTCCCATAGCCTCCGATACGCCGAGAACTATATCCATACATCCTGAAAAATCGGTATAAAGCTGAAAAGCAAAGCAGATAACCGCAAATATAATATACAGTCCGGAAAAGTTCTCATAATCTCCGTAAACAGTATTTACTATAATCGCAAGCCTCTCTGAAATAACAAGCTTCTTGAAAAAGCCCCAGATAATTCTCTCTATTCCAAAAGTAATCTTTTTATAATCAGGTCTGATCTTTTCCTTAAAATTCGCATTGAATTCCTTATACCTGATAATAGGGCCTGAGGTCATGGCAGGAAAAAAGCCTGCATAAGAAACAAATTCAAAAGGGCTTTCCACCGCTTCAAATTTTCCCCAATACACATCTATCAGGTAGCTTAAGAGGATCAGCGTGTAAAAGGATACACCAAAGGGTGCTCTCACCTTGTAGAAATACTGATACCTTGTCACAAAGAGAATAACAACGTTAAGTATAAGCGGGCACCAGAATCCTATTTTTTTTAGAGAATCCCCACTTTTTGATATCACAAGGCTCCCCAGATAAACAGCCGCTGCTCCGACTCCCCATAATAGGACAGAGTAAGCCCCTCCCGCAAAAAGTAAAAATGCCAGATTGGCCACAGATATCCATATTCTCTTAGCCTTTGCAGGAAAAATATAGTAGACGAAAATAACCGCAAAGATGAACAATAAAAACTCTGCGGATATTAACGACATTTGATATTCGGATATAAGATCAAAAAGAATTCTCATTTCAGATGCTCACTGATGGCTGTAACCATTTCCCCAACATTTTTCATCTCGGAGGTCTCACCCATTGTAAATTTGATGCCAAACTCTCTTTCAATGGCTACAAGCAGGTTTATGTGCTCCAGAGAATCCCAGTCCTCAATATCTGCAGCTGTAGTCTCATCCGTCACAGTGATGTCATCGTCATCAAAATACTCACAAAATACTTCATTTAATCTCCCAAAAATCTCTTCTCTTTCCATTTTTTTCTCCTTATTCCACAACAATAACTTTATTTCTCACTCCTCTGTCAGAAAAGCCTTCCTTCTTTTCATCAAGAACAAGCTCAAATACAATGTCACCCTTCTCTGATTCGGAAACCTTAGTAAATCCCTGTAAATCATAGAAGTCCTTTACCATCCCGTTCTTGGCTGTAGGGTAATAATATCCTATGATGCGCTTTATTCCCCTGCTGTTACACTCAGCAATCATCTTATCCATCATGGCAAATTCCATATCTCTTTTCAGAACTCTGCAGCTCATAAGCCACAAATCGATGTGGAAGACTGCCTTGTCCTTTTCATCTATATGACCAAAGGCTACGGAAACCACTCCGTTATCCCCGAATCTGTCTCTAAGAGCGCCGTACAGAGTAATATAATTGTCATTTGCAGCATAGGATTCTATCTCAGCCTGCGAGCATCTTTTTGTCGTCAGATTAAACTGATTGGACTTATTCGTAAGCTGGGCAATCCTCGCCATGTACATATCTTCAAAAGGTGCTATATGTGCCTTCATCTCAAGAGATTTAAGATACTCTCCGTAATCGGCAAAACTCTTCTGGAGCTTACCTCTCTCAGCATTGGCCTTGTACATCTCATTTCTCTTAAGGTCATCCTCTGACAGTGATGTCACCTCAAAATATCCGCCCCTGTCAATCTCCGTAATATAATGCTCGGGAACTGAAAGCTCCGGAACCGCTGCTCCGCCCACCTGCTCTCTTACTATATGTCTCTCTGCAGGATTATCATCAACAAAAACAAAGGCATCCTCACCTATATTAAGCTCCTTCGCAAGTGCCTTCAAATTCATATCCTTGGGATCCCAATTTGCCTTTATATCAGAGAAATCATCAGGCGAAAGCACACTGTCGGGTCTCTTTAATCCTGCCAGCGCGTTTTCCTCCTCATTCTTGGAGTCAACAGTAAGCAGTACGCCTATATCCCTGTGAGCTTTAATATACCTCTGAAATTCACTGTATAACTGGGCCTTTGGTGTCTCCTGACCGATTTCGATATTCTCCGGTCCGTCATCTCCTACTATTCCGCCCCAAAGCGTATTATCGAGATCAAGTGCAAATGCTTTTTTATTCTTTCCATATATTGATCCGATAATATTTGACAGATTATATGCAAATTCAGGAATAGCCGGAACACACATAATATATTTATACATGTGATAGTAATACGGATCCGACCACTTCTGAAGACCGTATGAGGCCGCCATAAATGCAATATCATTTATGAAAAAGTTTTCATGCGCTCTTGCGTAATCGTAAAATTTGGAATTTAGCCTCTGAACAAAGCTGTGAAGTCCGTGTACATCTACAACATCCCTGTTTCCAAGCAGTCTGTAAAACGGCTGTTCAAAGTTATTCTGGATTATGGGACATCCGTATTTTTCCCTGATCTTATTCCATAATTCTTCAAAATGACCGTATTCAGCATTAAGTGCCTCTTCTATTTCAGCGGCACTCATTTTCACATTAGGAGTATTTCTTATGTTCCTTGTACTTGTATGGATAAATATGATGTCCGGCTTAAACCCGGAAAGACCGCCTGCGTCAAACATCACATCTTCCCAATACATATTGTATTCAGACTCATAAAAAACCGGCCTTATTCCTTTGTTTAAAAGAAAAAGCTCAAGCATCTCTATAATGCCATGAGTAGTTGAACCTCCAAGAACAGCAATTCTCTTTTCCGGGAGATTTATCCCCTCCGTTTCTTTTCGTATTGCCTTTCTGATAGCTCTTTTTCTTGTCAGTAAATCCTCTGAATCAAACGGATAATCAAGCTCTCTCATTTATTTCCCCAACCTTGTTTTTCGTAAACAATTTGTTAAACAGCTTAAAAAGCATAGGGTATACCCCAATCAAAATAAAGGTAATTATGGCATACCTGAAAAATCTTACAACAAAAGATGCCATAGTATCAGACGACAAAAATTCGCTCGAAAACGGAAGCTTTAAAAGTTTATTTAACAAGGCATATATAGCAAATCCCAGGGCCATTCTCAGTAATATTTCCAAAAGCTGCTTTGTCTCCTCAAAATTTACAAAACGCTCTTCAAACTCTGTCGCAAGATAAAAGCCTGCCATAACACCCATTCCTGTGTAGTAATCCGTGGTTTTACAATAGAAAAAGCCTATCGCACAAACAAGAAAAATAACAAGATTTACTATCGGGCGCTTTGCCTTACCCACCTTTTTATATATTACAGGGAATGTGAAAACAATTATTGTGCCTAAAAGCCATCCAACCATTACATCTGTTGGATAATGTACGCCAACCACGACTCTTGAAATTCCTACCAGGATAGGAATGATCATGGCCAGGATTACAAATAGTTTCTTACTCACATACCTGGCTATGGATCCATACACAATGGTTGAGTTCATCGAATGCGCACTGGGAAAAGAAAAACCCTGCGCAGCAATGTCATTTATATCCTCACCCTTTTCAACAGGTCTGTAACATTCAATCCCCTCATGATCAAAATAAGGTCGCCTTCTAAGCGCTACATTTTTAATCAGACCGTTAAGCACAAGACCAATTATGGTATTCTGCATAACAAATCTGCCAAATCTCTTATCATAACCCCAGTATAAGAAACTTAATACAATAATAAGTATAGCTTCGCCAAATGCTGAAAAATGCGAGATGAGTCCTATTCCGGTCTCACCAAGAAACTTCTGAAGCCACATCATAAGAGCAGGCTCAAAATCAAAATAAAAGGTATTTCCCATCAACAAATACTCCTATAAAACCCAAAAACAAAACAACGATTCTATTTTAGCAGAAATTGAAGGTAAATAAAAACCCCGGACATAATCCGGGGACAAGGCACAAAAAGAGCGATAGACGGGGCTCGAACGAGTCCACAATTTACAAAGAAAGGAAACACAAGGCTTCTAATTATAATCAGAACTGCGATATCTCTGCTAAATCATCAGATGAAAAAATTTTTACAGATGAAGAAATAGATATGATTATAGCAAGGGTCAGAACAGAAATGAAGGATAAAGATTATGATTTCATTGGTTATGCAATTCTCTTTTCTATAGAGACCGGAGTCCGTGTGGGTGAAATTGCTGTTCTTAAATGGGAAGATATCACAGTTAAGGGTATTCATATTCACAAGCAACAACGAAAAACTAAGGAACCCGGTAAAAAGGCAGTGCTCGAAGAATTACCATATACCAAGAATGAACGTAGACATCCCAAAGGGGGTAGATATTTCCCTATTACTGATAAGATAGCTAGTATTCTCAATGAAATCAAATCCAAACAAGAAGAATATGGTATTAACTCTGAGTATATCTTTGGCCAAGAAGACGGTACATGGTTTGACAAGGATATATACGCCCAACGGCTAAGAAGACTATGCGAGCGAATGGGTTACGATATTACCAACAACCATGCTTTCCGAATGAGTCTTAACAGTAATGTATTTATTGACAAATTGAATTTACCAGTTACGAAGAGGGCTGCGTTATTAGGTCATTCTGTAGCAACTAATGAAAGATACTACTCTCACATGAAGTCACAGAGTACTGAAGATGTTAAAGAACTTCTTAATAACCTTAACAGCAGAAATATTGAAAGTAACAATACAACTGAGAAGACTCACTCAAACTCACTCAATAATATAGTAGTTTTTCCAAAAAGAAAAAGCTCCGAAATACTTGAAAAATCAAGAAATCTCGGAACTTCCTAAGCGAGCGATAGACGGGGCTCGAACCCGCGGTCTCCACCTTGGCAAGGTGGCGCTTTACCAACTAAGCTACTATCGCGTATATGTAAACGAGCCAAGCTCGATTACCACAGTATTGAGTTTTGAAGAGCGATAGACGGGGCTCGAACCCGCGGTCTCCACCTTGGCAAGGTGGCGCTTTACCAACTAAGCTACTATCGC
>NZ_AUJI01000039.1 GCF_000424145.1 Butyrivibrio sp. AC2005 | reverse complement strand
CCAGGTGCTTTGAGATATAGCATCTGGATCAGGGTAATATTTGCGGAGATTTTCAACAACAAAGTTTTGGTAGTCGGCATGACTGCCACAATTAACAGGTAACATAAAATCGCCCTCCAATCAAAAAACTTACGGCCGCGCCGTAACGACACATCCTTTTTAACAAGGGCGCGAAGCGCCGCATTTTTGGAGGTAAATGTCAAGTGTTTTTTGATAAAAAAGTGGGGGATTTTAATAAAAAAGGAATCTGAAAGCCGCATTGTTACTGGCTTATAGATTCCGAGAGTATATTTATCAAAAAAGGAGGTAAAAGCCTACGGTTGAAAGCGTACAAAAGGCTGTCGCCAAAATACTGAAGCACAGAGAATTCATGTCGGATATTTTTGATTACGAAGTACTCGAAAAGGATGGGCATGTACTTCTTACATTCTCTGATTCTGAGCAGAAGCTACAAAACATCACAGAAACCCAGCTCGGAAAGACTGCTCTGTTTACTGACAGAACAGATCTGTCGGATTATCAGATCATTTCTGCATATCGGAGCGCCTGGCACGTAGAGAGCTCCTTTAAACAGATGAAGGATACAGATTTTCTGACGGTAAGGCCAATCTTTCACTGGACGGATCCGCGAATTGCCATACATATCTTTATCTGTGTGCTTGCCTATAGATTATGTACCCTGCTTCGCAAGGAACTTCATCAAAAAGGCATTGACTGTAGTATAGATCAGTGCCTTGAGTCTATGAATGCGATCAACAGGGTCACCACCTTCTATGGTGATATAGCAAAGCCCAAGAAGATAGAGGCGTTCATCGAAGGTGATGAACTGGCATCACGGATCGAAGAGGTCTACGGACTTCAGCAAAAATACTATAGTTAGGTATACGGCTTGACTTGCCTGAAACGCAGATGATTACTGCGTTTCGAGGCATCAGCCTTTTATAACTTGTAAACTTACGCCAGGATACTCATACTCTCCACTGCCATCATTAGTTCCGCACCTCTGGAAAGAAACATGGTCATCGTATTTGATGATCATATAGGAATTTTTAATCCCTCGGAAAATAATCTCAAATTCTGGTTCTCCGGAAATTTCACAAAATAACTTTTTGAATGCTTCATAGTCTATCATTTGCCGCACCTCCAACCAGCCTTAATCAAAAAAACTCCTCTTCCTAATCGGCGCTGTTATAAGCCTGAACATCACTTTTCGTCCCGTAAGCCAGTTTATGTGCACATCATTGGCAGGATCTTTCAGCATCTCTCTCACCAGGAACTTTGCCACAACATCCGGGTAATCCCCTAGCATGTTGTATACGTTCTTAGTTTTCTCAGAAAGCTCTATTTCCTGCTCTCCTCCCAAAGCCGTCTTGGTAAAATCAGTGATCATGATACCCGGTGATAGCCGTCCAATCCTAACCCTGCTATTTCTCTCTTCAAGTTCCTTCGCATAAGCTTTGGAAAAATGAGTGACAGCTCTTTTTGTTGTTCCATACATGTTGAGCCCTAGCATCATAGCATCATTACTTCCATATCCCTCAACCGTATAGATCATTCCGCCTTCCGATTGTTTCTCCATCTGCAGCGTGGCAATCTTTGTTCCCAGAATTGCTCCGCGAAGGTCAATATTTAGAAGCGCATCTATCTCTGAGTCTGTCAGCTCCCATATGGCTTTTGAAGGCTG
Organism: Butyrivibrio sp. AC2005; assembly: GCF_000424145.1. GTDB lineage: Bacteria > Bacillota > Clostridia > Lachnospirales > Lachnospiraceae > Butyrivibrio. The sequence goes on along the minus strand of NZ_AUJI01000039.1, from coordinate 54,129 downwards.
GTTCACCCCAGCATTGTTAATCCAGATATCAATCGCTCCGAACTGCTTTACTGCGCTGTCCATAAGATTCTGAATGTCCTCAGATTTTGCGATATTACCTGCCACTCCAAGAATATCACCCTTGCCTTTAATCTTTTTAAGACTTTCTACCGCATGGTTAAGCCTGTTCTCATTTACTCCATTTATTACAACATTCCAGTCGTTACGCAAAAAAGCCGTAGCCATTTCGTAGCCAAGGCCTCTGGTGCTGCCTGTAATTACTACTGTTTTCATACGCTCCAAACTTCTTTCATATTCTTTATAAATAATACTTTTTATCTATATACGAATGAACGGTGAAAGACAGCCCTGCCCCTCAGGCAAAGCTTCCTCCAGTTCAATCTCTGTAATCATCTGTCCGCCTTCGGCAGAAACATGCATATCAAAAACAGCATCCTCTGATACTGCATAAAAATCCTTCGATGCCTTGATCTTATCTGCAGTCATTTTGTCGTAATGCACGATCTCTCCAGAGCGCACTGTAAACAAATGATTTTTTTCTTTGTTACTACCAAACATATTCAGAATAAATTTCAAAGTCATGACGTTTCCCCCTCTGTCCTCTAATCGTCAAACTTTATTTTACCCTATGTAGAAACAAAAAATAAGAGACCTGCCACCTTGGATTAGCCCCAAAATGACAGCCCTCTTTGCTTATCAGCCCAAAAGAGATTGTCTTCTATATTAATTCATTTTAAAACGTTACTGCAGCACCAGCTGGTACATATACATCTTTCTCTCCATACGTAAACCAGATTCCTCTTGATGTAGGATTTTGACACTTTGTCATTTCGGTGTTGAATATCAGCTGGTTAAACGCGTTGCAGTAATCATATATTTCAATATTTGTTGCATACCAGATGTCATCCCTGTGTCCCATATATTTACAGAATTCTTCGATAACATCCCAGTTATCACAAGCTTCAAATTCATAGCTGTGTCCCCAGAGATAAAAGAACATGGGATCCCACCAGTCCTTCGTCTCTGCAAATCTCTTTGCTAGATTCATTAGTTCGGGATCTGCATGATGGCAAGTGGCAGGAAGTCTCAGCCAATCCTTTGGCAGATGAAAATCATGTGTTGACTCTACCGTCCTTGCATAGCATATGCTACAGTTTTTAAGAATATCAACACTTCTGTCATCATAGGCTCCAAAGGGATACGCAAATCCCCTTACTATTGTCCCAAAGTGCTTCTCAAGCTCTTTCCTGTCATGCAAAATCTCATCTGTCGCAATATTTCCAGAAAGCCCCACAAGTGATGCATGTGTATAAGCATGAGCTGCTATTTCCCAACTGCTCTTTGCATAAACTTCCTTTGCTTTTTGCAGTGGCATCCTTCTGTGGATAGTCCCTTTTTCATAAGCCACATCTTCAGGCGGAAAGCACCCACTATTTAGGTTGAACGTTCCTTTGATGCCGTATTTTTCTGCAATCTCAATCAGTCTTTCATCCTGCTCAACTCCGTCATCATAACTTAAAGTAAGCGCCTTTGGCACTCCTCCCGGAAAGCGCATTATCATATTTGCCATTTAATATTCTCCTCTTCAAAAATCTCTATATGGATTATAGCGGTAAAATGGGCAGCATACTCTCCACAAAAGAATGTATGCTGCCCAGATAATGCTAATTTAATGGCTGATCAGTCCCATATGCCTCCAGCCATTGCTGTTTAAAAAAATAAGAGCCATCAGATGTTATTATCTGACAGCCCTTTGCTCTTAGGAATCTCTTCCCATCATATGCTGTGGCTATTTTAAAATTTTCTCAAAAAACGCATACAGGACGGCAATTCCTGTTCCAACTGTAGTCACAGTTGCACCTACGTTTTTTACTATAGCCAACATGTTTTCACTAGCTTTTTTTACATCCCATTTCCTTATCACTTTGACTGCCATACTTGTCAGACGTACCGCATTAGAAATGATAAAGGAAGCAATTCTGTTGAAATACCAGAATGCTGCTATAAGCGCTATAAGCAGCAATACTGGATGTAATCCGTTAAGTCTTACTACCGATTTCTTAAATCCGTATGCTATCTCTGTCATCGACATGATAACCACTATTCCAGCTCCAGCCTCATAAATAAGCCTTTTGCAGAATTTTTTAAGACCCTTCCTGCTTCCAATAATAAAAAATAATCCCAGTACAGTTCCTGCCGAACTAAGCAAACCCAGCATCCATCCAGCTATGCTCGCTGTTATGGCCGTATCTAGGATAAAGAAACTGTAAAAAAAGCTTGCAAGCAATAAGGAAACCCCTATTGTGATTCTTTTGGTCTTGTTCATGAATACCTTACGTGCATGACCAGACACTTTCTTAAATAATTTTTTTGCTCCCTTTGTAATTTTCTTCTTCATACCGAAGTCCTCCTTTTTACAGTGATTTAAGGTTGTTTTTCCCTTTTTCTCTGTTACCAGCCTATTTTTAGGCACAAAAAAACCGCCCCAAAACTGGAACGGTTAATACAAGCAATAATAAATAAAATAACTACATAACAACTTAATTATAGACATTTATCGAAAAAACATCAAGAAGAAAACCTCATTTTGTACTAACTATTTCTTTGCTAACGACTTTACTTTAATATATCCGTCATTCATAGTCGAAACCATACTATCACCAAAAGAAGATACTGTTCCTGAAATATTCAGCGATGCCAGCTTATCTTTTGCAACGCTTAAGGCGCTTGTTGCCTGAACAGGTACTATTGCCTCAAACCCGCCGCCATCTACAACATCCATCACTGCTTCTTTTGTAACCATATAGCCAACGCACGCAATCATACCTCCAGCCATACATCCACCCAGCATAGCTATTTTTGTTGCGGGCAAAGCTGCCAGGAACAATGATGAAGTAGGAATTGCCAACATGCAAATCATGGTTTTGTCTACCATCATATTCCCATATTCTTCAGCTGTTATTTTCCCTTGTGACAATTCATATCCGTGAATAGCTGCTTCAATCACAAGCACAGTCAATGTTGCTACCACAGAGGGATTTGCTGCTTTTAATTCTGCTCCCAGAATACCTTCCTGACACAAGGTGGTTACAATCCTGGATACAGACCCTTCAACAAACCCTTCTGACATGGATATGGCTCCATCTACGCCTACTTCCTTTAATTGTTCTTCATCAATTTCTTTGTTCTCAGATGCCTCTCTAAGAATTGAATAAATATCGGGTCCTATCGTAAATACAGTATTAATTACACCCACTTCCAATCCAGTCCCTATAGCCTGTTTCATAACATATTTAGGACTGATAACTGTACTTAATTTTATCCCAAAGTCCTCAGGTTTAAACTCACCGTTCTTTGATACTTCTGCAATAGCTTGCAACTCTTCGTATGTCAGGGGCTTAGATTGCGTACCATCAGGGGCAGTTAACCTGTCTCGCAGATTAGACAGTGTTTCCTGATATGATTTTGTTCTGGCAGAAGCAACATCACCTTCAAGAGCAGACAATTTGTCTATTCTTCCCTGTAAATATTCTGTTGCTTCAGCCACCTGGTCTGTTGGTATGATTCTAGTCTGCCCCTCATAAATAGATGAAAGCAGAGCATCCTGCGTTTCAGCGTTATAACCATTCTTATTCATATACTCTGCTAATGTCATCGGTTCTTTACTTGTATTCTTAGATGCAGAAGCATAATACTCATTATAGGCTTCTAACAAAGTTTTTGCCTGTGCCTGAGCACTTCCATTTGCATTCTGATAATACTTCAAACTTGCATTTTCACCATAATTTGTTTTTACATCAACAGAGCCCAGATCTGTACTACCGACTGTTTCTGCTCTAGCATCAGAGCCATTTGCAATTGCATTAAGATTAAATGTATCTGAAGCCCATTTTTCTGCCAAAAAACCTGCCTCTTGGGCCGTTCCTCTGGCAGAACCAGCAGCACTGTTCATGTCAGTCTTTAATATTGTCAGTGCCTCCTCAACATTCGCTACATATTTACTGCTCATTACTGCTGAATATTGTGCCCCCATAAACTCTACGGAATAATCCCATCCATCCTTAAACTTGCTTAAATCAAGGTTGGAATACCATGCAACCACATTATCTTTAGCTGAAGACGCAACTTCACCAACGGTATTAGCTGCAGATTCTGCTTTTTCCCTTGCACTTTCAAGGCTGCACGCTGTTGCATTAACAAACAATAATCCTATCAAAGACAGTGCCAATATTTTCCTAACTCTCATAGCACACCTCTCATTTAAGCTTTGTCCTCAAAATACAGTTATAAATATAGGGAATAGACCCCCTATTATCTATTCCCCACGGTTACTTCTATATGATCATTATATCAATTATTTATTTAATTTTTGTGTTTTCGTATTTTTATAATCTCTTATACAGAAGAACGATTCTATTATCTAAAAAACAATCTTTGAACCTGAACTATTATTCTTCTGGGCAATCTGATTATCATTCTGAATATCCGTATAATACTTCCTATAGTTCCGGCAGCAAAAATAAGTATAGCTACGGGTATCTTAATATTTTTCAGAAGATTGTTCTTACAAAAAGCACACAATGCCTCCAGATCACTTATACTCTTAGGTATTATTCCACTTAATACCATTAACGCTATTATTCCGAATATCGCCATCACAAGGCTCACAAATAATGAACTGAATAATCTTCCTCCGACCTCGAAGGTGACTTTTGTTTTCTTTTTTTCAGTAATCTCTGTTTGTACCTGCTCTTTATCTCGTTTCTTATACGTTGTAAATCTTTCGTCCGCGATTAATGCATCAAAACAATAAAGGGTAGCCCTGGCATCTTCATTAGAATCATGTGCATTAAAACAATATCCAAAGTATTCGGCACATTCTATCAATTTGCATTTTCTGTAAAATGAATGGTCTATGCCTGCCCTGTAACTTGCAAAAGCCGTCATCACATCAAAGCGCTTTCCTCCAACAATTATACCTGCAGCCTCTACAAACGAGATATCAAAGCCCACGTTGTAACCAACAATCAGATCTGCATTGTTAAATAGACCCTGAATCTGTTTTTTCACAGATTCAAAGGATGGGGCATCCTTTACCATTTCCCACTTTATACCATTTATAATTTCCGCTTCTGGCCATATTCTATGCCTTTCAGGTTTAATATATGAAGAAAATAGCTCGGTTCCATAACCATCCAAGATGGTAATCTGGAGTATCTCATCTAAAACATCGGATAGTCCTGTGGTCTCAACGTCAAACACAAGTATCCTGCTTTTATCCATCATAGGAAGCTTTGAAGCTTTTTTAGTTGCATACCATGACATTCCATTCCTCCATATGCACCTTCATCTGCTTATCGTGTCCCTAGCTATCGAAGGGTAGAATATCCCTTTATATCAATATTCTTGCATATAAATTATACAGCAGGGACATATAGCTGCTTATTAAATAACCATAAAATCATATTTTTCTCAGTATGTTATATTTCAATCAAGATTTTTAGCTGTCCTTATAGTCATGGTGCAATTCTTAATAAAGTGTTCAATTGCAACAAGTAATAAAAAGGAGTATTATATAGAAATCAGAATATATGTTCGATTTATTGTAAGAGGTTTTTAATGAGCAAGATTATTGAAAAAGTTGATGTTATATGCGAACACAAGTCAGACGGCAGCGTCATCCCCATGCGACTGCGATTCCAGAATGAAGACGGAGAATACGAAACATACAATATCAAAGGATACAGACAGGTAGTACATCCTGAATCCCAGACTACAAATGATGGCATATTTGTTGTTGCTGCATCCACACTGCATTTTGAGTGCATGATACTTGCGGTTGGCATGAAACGAATGATAAGGCTTTACTATGATCCACGGACTAGCGGAAAATGGAAGCTGGCAATATGATACATTGTTAATAAAGTAATAATTCAAATCTTTTTAATGGAGAGAGATAGTTGGATAAGGAAAAATGCTATAAAAAAATAATAGCTGATGCGGAAAGCTTTTATAAGAGCGAAAATCCCATGAGGAAGAACATTAAAGTGGGTGAAAAGACGTTTGATATGTTATGGTGTCCAGGACTTAAAAATGAAATCAATCTTTGGTCCTATTGGCAAGGTAAGGGTAATCTTGATACTGCTAAAATATTGGTCGTAGGTAAGGACTATGGGGGCTATGGTGCAGAGTCGGAGTTAAACAAGCTCGCAACAGCTTGTATTGATAGTGATGATTCAGATAAGTTTGATATTTCTAGGAAATATATTGAGGAGATATACAAAAATAAAAATGAGACCGATAACAATCTTATAAAACTGTTTAATGCGCTATCTGATGAATGTGGACAGGACCTGCGTGCTGATAAGCCTAATGACAATCTATTTTTTACAAATCTCTGTTTAGGCTATAGATCTATTCCAGATTTAACCGGGGGTGTATTGAGTGCGTTATTCGCACATGATGTTGCTTATCTTAAAGTACTTCTTCAATTATTGCAGCCCAAAGTAATGATTCTTTTAGGTCAGGATGTTGGAATAAGTGTTATTGAAGGACTTGTGGACCTTGCAGATCCTAGAAATAGTGCAATAAAGCATATTTATAGTGGCATCAAAAGCAGTCTTAATCGAGCGCTTGATAGGTCTGAAAATCATATTCAGCTTCAAATGGACGGAAACTTGATAGATACGTTTGTAGTTAGTCACCCTGGTTACTTTGGTTCTACTGTGAATCGAAAAGGCGGTTACGAGAAGGTCGAAGAAGACTGGAGAAAAATTGCTGCCTATATAAAATGATTCTTTTAAAGAAAGCAAAGTTTCCAGACTTCAGATAATTCTCCCTTCATTAGGATTTTGTATTTAAAATTACTGGCAGACTATTTTCGGCTCTCCCATTACTTTTCTCCACAGATCGCATCCTGAGAATGATCGAAACGATTTCTTCTATCAATATTATGAATTCACGTACTGGTTCTAAGTTGCAGAGAAAAATAAAAAGACTGGAAAGACTACAGTTTAAATGCCAAGAAAAAAGAGCTGCCACCAAATTTGATATGCAGCCCTTTTATTTTTACAGCTTTTTTCAAATATAAATCGGCAGGTTAATTCCCCATCTGCAATGGTTTCCCCAAGCATAACCTTAAAGTATGGGAACTGTTTGGTAAATTCACCGTCACATTCCATGGTTATATCTCAAAGGTAAACAATTTCAGCATCACTATAGCCCTGCCTTTTCCATTCAGTACCTATACCCTGTAGTGGAAAATGTTGCTTCCATATGGTAATCATCATCGTTAAAAGGTTCCCCATTTGTGGAATGCCACTCAGTAACGCTTCCCTTGAAGCTTAGTACAAGCCATACAATTCTGGTATTTGTATCGATTTTGAGATCAAATTCGGAATCACCCCTACTTTGATTAAGTGTACTTCCATAAAATTCTTCATACGGTATATCCACACCGGAATCTGTATAAGCTGCAGGAGTAACTCCGGTAGTAGTACGTCCGGAAGTATAAGAAACCCCTGGTGCCAAGTTACCATGATAGATTTCATAACCATCCTTGAATACATGATATTCCACTGTCCCTTGGGCATGGAACCCCCCTCTCTCATATTTATAATGCACTTTACCACCCATTTTATCCGGCAACTCTTCCAAATATTCAACCTTGGGTGCATCGATTTTAATCGATCCATCTTCTCCCAAATTAACCGTAACATTTTGTGGACGGTACTCAATCGGAATCAATACTCCTATGTCTGTCATCCCAACCGCCCTGAGCTTGTATTCAACTTTTTTAAACTTCTCCGATCCCTCCTTCTCTGGTTCAGCTCCTTTAACCATGATGTTTATATCTATGGTATATGAGCCATCCTTCAGGTCAATATCCGGAATCACAATATCTGCCTCTGTCTCTTCCCCAGTTTTAAGATCCGTAAAGACCATTTTTTGTGGAGCTCCCATCATCAGGTAGTGATAGTATGTACATTTAAAAACAATATCACTTTTTTTATTAGCCCGAGGAAGAAATCCGGGATCATAGGGATAATAATTTTTCTCTGAATTTTCAGTCCCATCTATATCTAATGGCAGGAATAACGGCTTATCTACTCCTTTAAAACGAATTGGTGTCTTAAAGTCACTACCAAATACATTCTCACCATCCGGAAGCGATCGGTACTTGCGGTTGGAGTTGATAGTCGTCCAATCCACACAGTAGACAGAATCAGCGAAGGTCTGCCCACTACTCAATGAGCCATCCGTCACATGAAAGACAAGTGTCCTATTCAAAGCAGGCAATAATTCCTTCTCCATTTTTTGGATAACTGATTCGCATGCTTTTCTCTGATAAGTTGTAGCCACATTTTCCAGAATAGGAATTGAATCTACCTTCTGTTTCATAACATAGGCATCTGACAGCTTTATTTGTTCTGCCCGTGGCATATTAAATGGATCATTTCCCAAATATTTATACTTCTTCATGAATTCATGTCTTGGTCCCTGTCCTGCAGCTCCCGCTGTCTGCTTTTCAGGCAGCTTCCAGAAAGCCCCTGCTACCGAACGGAATAATTCGTCAAAGATGGTCTCCAAATACTCTGGTTCATCTATATATAATTCGACAAGCTTGGAAAATGCAGGTGCAAATCCCTTGTAGTTGTCTGTTCGAAGTCCACCGCGTTCATTAATAAATTTACTGAACTCTTCATATTTCTTATCATCCATGGAGGAAGGCTTATCCATAAGAGCATAATGGTAATCCGCTTGTGCTTTCTCCCTCATATCTTCCGTATCAAAATACAGACGTACCCCTGCATCCTCATAAAAACGCCTATAGACTTCTCCTTCATCGGGATAATACTGTTTATACCATTCATCCACTCCATCTGAAATAAAAGTCTCATAGCCCTGACAATATGCAAATATCGCAACACCTATCGCGCCCGCTAATGGGTTTAGTACTTCCGGTGCAAAATTTAATGCAACTCCTGAAGCTGTGTTAAAAACATCAAGATCATGATCTAAAATTGCTTGAAACAAAGCTTCTGCATAAGGCGTTGTTGTGTTACTTAAAGCCTCAGATTTAACCTTTTGACTGGTAAACACAACATCAGCTATAGTCATACAGTGTCCAAAAATTTCCCGTAGGCTTATTTTTTCCTCCGATGCGGGAGCTATTAATCCCTCAGAAATACCTTTTCCTATCCAAAATATACCGTCCGTTGCATCGGCATAATCAAACAAATCAGCAGCTGTATCCATAGTGGGCGTATACGTAAGAGCTTCAATCTCTTTCGGCTTCTCTATAAGCAATTTAATACTGTTCCCTATGTCTTTAACATCCTCAATAGTCTTGAGTTGATACATATTCCAGAAACGCTCATAATCGATCCTAACCGGTTGTAACATCCGGGATTTATTACTGTGCTGTGTCTCTATAAATACTCCGTGGTCTAAATCAATCCTCCTGCCATCATCAATTACCAAATCCAGACGCTTTTCATCAAAGCGGTATTTTTTCTCGCCAAACAGACTAAAATGATCCGTATATATTGTATAGTATTTTCCGTCCTCACTAATTTCGCTATAAATATCCTCCCAGGTCCCAGTCTCCTCGTTATACCAGACACATCCAGACAGACTTTTGGCATCACCCTCACGGGGAATAGAGATAGTGATATCACTGTCAAACTCATGAGTTCCGGAAGCTAGAGAAAAATCATAGGCATGAATTGACCACCCCTCATCTCCCTGAGAAAGCACAGGCAAATTCTTAACCTCTATCTGATCTCCCTCTGACTCAAGTTCCCAGGATGGGATATCTACTCGAATATCTCCCATGGTTACACCTTCACTATCAGGAGTAACATCCGCCGTCATAATCTCGGCTTTTTCAATCTGCTCTTGGCTATATTTCAGCGGAATCTCATCCGCAGAAAGTACAACTCCGTCATTGTTAATCTCTGACACAGAAACATCATCCTCTTTCCCAAAAGAATCCATATCTAAATTCCCTTGTGCAAGATCTGACAGCCGTTCATACAGATTTTTTTTCGACTTATCCTTAACGAGAAATCCTGGAAACTTATAGCCTGCAACCAGAAACTCTATAACCATTACAACAACAAGCAGAATGTTAATCCTACTTTTCTTGACTTTAGTAGAAGATTTATGAGGTGTTTTTTGGTCTGATGATAATTCGGTTTTAGATTCTACTGAAACTCTTTTTGATGCAGACTTTTTTCCAACACCTTTTCCGCAATTAGGACAGAACTTTGCACCATCCTCTAACCTAGTGCCGCAGTTCACACAAAATTTTCCCATAACAGCTCCTTTCATGGCTTTATCATCGCTATGATTGCCTGGGTTCCATTTTTGTCTTCCATCGTCCCCAATATATGATCATACCCATCATAAGCAACAAAATATTTAAGGTCCATCTCCACCGCACCATCAGCATGGAGCACATTGTTGGCATACGTTCCATATAAATAGCTGTTATCCGCTTCACCCAAAGATACTTCCGGATTATTGTAATAGTGCGCCCAGTACCACTCAAAAGTACATACTACATTGTCAGGATTTCCTGAAATATCAACGTATAACAAAAAATCAGCCTCTTCGCCCGACTCATTTTGGGGATCGTTATGGATATATACCCTCCACTTGCCTTTTAACCTTTCAAAATCATCAAATTTTTCGGCCTCTTCAGGAATTCCGTTTACAAGGATTCCCGCATTAAACCAATCAAAATCCTTCATTGTCATCTTGGGTTGTATACTCTCTTCCCAATCCGCGGGGTTGTAGGAATCTGATGAATCATAATGGGAATTGTCATTGCCCTGCTCCCCAATTGCCTGATTATCAGTTCCCTGATTATCCCCTAAAAGCCAATCTTCGGTAACAGCATTCTTCCCTGTGCTTTCACTAAAAACATCATTCCTATAATCATTTTTATCTATATCATTACTTTCTGAGTAATAATCATTGGCAGCCTCTTCGGAGTATTCTTCATTTGCTATCCTCGAGCTTTGGTAATCATCTCTGTCTTCTTTCTTTGCAAAGGCAGAAGTAAGAATTACTACTAGCAATGCTATATCTACTATTGCAATACATATATTGAATGCTTTCTTCATTTGGAACCCTCCTAATTACATTCAAAGAACCATAATGGCAGAATTCCTTCCTACCAAGCACAAACAGACCTATGATAATTATCTCTCCTTCCTGTAAAAACATGATAAAACCGCCCTAAAAATAAAATTAAAAAAATAGCTAAATCACTTTGTTCTGCTTTTTGTGGTCACACCTTGCCAGAGCTTTAAATTCAAGTTTTCGATAACAGTAAAAATTATTGACTTACTAGATACAGAAATGCATATTCTAAAAAAGGAAGCAACCAGTCTGATTGCTCCCTCATAAATCTAAATTATCATAGAAGTTCCATATTTACAGATAATTTTTGATAGTCTCATGCGATTAGAACTTAGCATACTGCACAAGATCAACGTCCCATATGCTTGTGTCACCATTATTCACATATTCACCTATCCTTTGACTGATAACCATTGTAACAGGAAGTTTAACTGTTTTATCATCATTATCTCCATGAATGTTCAGATTAAAAGTAATCAAGATATTATCTGTCGAATATGGACTGACTTCATCAGCATATTCTTCCATTTCTGAAAAGGCAATGTTTATCTTTTTCTCATCCAAAGAAACAACATGTATATTCTTCTTAATATTTTTTTCCTTATATTTGCATATTGTTTTTAAATAAAAATATTGTTCTGGTTCCTCCGAAGAATAGCAGAAATATGCAGTAAAATTAGATATTTCTATATCAGAAAGAACAGCATTTCCTGAATTTTTCAAACAAAAAGATATAACATAACCTTTCTCATCCAGCAAATCATAATTAGTTTTTTCGATATTACCAGTAAAGTCAAAAACATTATCCAAAAATAAATGCTTGTCTTCAAACCTTGATATAAAGACCTCCTGATTTTCGGGAATAATAGCCTGTAATTCTTTATTTTTTAATATGGATAATATTTCGAGTTCTTTATCCCGCGTTTCTTCCAAGCGTTTCTTCATATCATCAGGAAAATTAAATTCTTTCTTTTCAAGGTCAATTATCTTTTCATATGTTCTTTGTGCATATCTCTCCAGTTTTTTGAAAAGAGCCCTTTCTCCCTTACTAACGTCTTTCAAAATCACCTCAGAACATTTATATACAAATATCTTATATCTACTAAAACTCTCAGCATCATCTATAAGATCCGCATAACCATTATTTTTACAAAACTCTTCATATCTTTCTTTCAATTGTTCATCAGTGCAAGATATATCTATATCTTCCTTTGAAATTAGCTTTATTAACTCTGCCTTGTAATTATTATCTTCAGATATTCCTTTAATAGCATCATTTATGGCTTTATCGATAGCTGCCTTATGCTCAATATAACCTCTTCCCTCGCTGATATAATCCTTTGCCTTGTCAGATGCTTTACCCTTAATGTAATCACCAAGTTCTGAAGTCAATTTCCCTTCAATGGAGACAAGTACTCCTGTTGTTAAAAAACCTATCATTGTCATTTCCTCCCCGTTTAAATTTTTTGATATGAAATTTTCTCTCTGAAAGCTTACAGAAAACACTAATTGTAGACTGGAATGTTATTCATTCCTTGTACGTTTTTGAAATTCTTTGATACTCTCCACCAAATCATCATCCAATTCAATTTTTACAGTAGATAAATCAATAGTTTTCTCGTTCTCTTCTTTTTCAAATCCATTGATAAATTCTTCAAAAGACTCCGCAACCATCACAAAATTGTCTTCATCCCTGTCATGAAACCAGAACCATATTGACCCATCTTGTTTATTCATGCATGCCAGATCCCCACCAGGCAGATCAGCAATAGGAATAACATCATCCATTACGACATCTGCCCAGTCTTTTATCTCGTCAAAAATGTTCCCCAAGCAGTCCTGCAATCCGAATAACATGTCCACCATGTATTGCTCCATATTTCCATCATCATCCTTGCATATGAACCAGTAATCATCTTTAACATAGTCATTTCCATGATGCTTAAGAAAATAAGCATAATACTCATCATAGTGAACTCCATAATTATCAAAAAAGGCCTTTACCTGATCATCTGTCTTTTCTGTAAGATCATGAAGAGTATCATCTAAAACTTCCTGTAGTTTATTCAAAAATCTATCGTTCATTTTGCATCCTTTCCTGTCTCTTCTTGTCTTTTTACGCGCTGTACTCTATCACGTATGACAACTACAACCGAGCCAACAGCAAATGCGTTAAGCACAACGATTGCATATACCATAACCACAAACGCTGCAATTATCGGAACTTCATCTGCCATCTGAATACGATAATAGTAATAATATGCAAAAATAATCATCCCCAGGATACAAGATAAAAAAAGCATCAGTGATGATAACAAGTATTCTTTCATATTCTTTGATATAAGCGCATTAATGATACCAAGAACAACTACCAAAACCAGTGGTGCTCTATGCAGAATGGTTTCACTTTGAAAATACATCAAAAAGAACATGCCTAGTGGCAAAAGATTTAGAGATCTTAAGTATCTCAATCCTCCATATTTTTCTTTCATGTCATACCTTTCTTCCATGATGTAATCCTCAGTTATTCTTTCCTCAAACTATAGCCTATCCCATGCCTTTAGCATGTTTTTGGCCATCTCAAAATCTTTAATTGCATCCTCCCTGTCATAAGTGAAATTCTCAGGAACATCTTCGAACAGTTCTATTCTCTCCATCTCACTTTCCGGAAGTTCTCCAAGAGAGTGTGCTATTGCCAGGAAAAACCGACCATTGTTTTTGTGGATTCCATCATCCCAAGGCTGCTCATAATCCCATAAAGGTATTATTTCGCAGTCAGTAATCCCTGTCTCCTCATATAATTCTCGCTTTGCTGCCTGCATCGGGGTTTCGCCCGGTTCCACATGACCTCCAGGGTTTTCGAAACTTTCTCTGCGTTTGTGAAAACAAAATACCCACTTATCTTGATATCTGGTAAGCACCACAACAAACTCGATATCTGAAAGCTGCCCCAAAAAATAATTCTTTTTCCTATATACCATATCTACCATTCCCAAATCAGTATGCTAATTAAATCTCATTTTCAAATTATACAGAAAAAGGATACTGATTGCCTACAATAAACAATCAAGTTTGAAATGGATATATACAAACTTAAAACATAAAAAGAGATGTATGATTGTAACCATACACCTCTGCATATCTTATGAACACCAGTTATTTTTCGATCAGTTATCTTCTATATAAGTGATAAGTTCACTTATTTCCTTCGTTTTCCAGCCCTTTTCAGATAAAGAAGCCCTGATGTTGTCCTTATGCCTCTGGCTGAGCTTCAGCTGATTTTCGGAATCCCACAAAAACCATGTTTTAAAGATTATCTCGTTATAGGACGCTTCTCCCAAATATCTGAGGTTTTTGAGGTTTGCACGTCCAAACTTCCGTATGTCATCCAGGGTATTTATGTCATTACGTATAAGAGCTCGCAGAGATCTGCTTGTTAAATGAAGATCCTCAACGGAAGAATTCATGACAAACTTTTCATATCCGAAGATAAGTCCTATATAGTAGCTTTCAATAAGCCTCTTTAGATCTTGCCTGAGTATACTTGAAGCCTTCATGTTTGTATATCCTCTGTCCTTGCCTATATTTTTAAATGTCCGTCCGAGTTGAAGACGTTCTATAAGGATGCTCATGAATTCGTCATATTTTATATAATCCACGATACACATAAGACCTTTTTCTTCATCCGCCGACATTGTATCAGGCATAGGAAGTCCCATTTCAAGACATAATTCCCTGTAAAAATTTAACGGAAAAGGATATGCACTCTGAAGTTTATTCTTCATACTCGGCTCCTTTCACTACTGACGCGAATATATGGCTATATTATTTCAAAGAGTCTCTCACGCGCGTGCGTTTTCACCCCTTTTTAAATTTATATTTTGCTTTCTTGGCCCCTGCTTTCCTAAGCTTTTTAACCACCTTATCATACATCTTCTTACCCTTACAGATAACCGTGATCTTCGCGTTTTCTTTGATTCCCTTGAAACTTCCGCTCCCTACTGATTTAACGTTGTTCGCCCTTATGCTGATCTTATTAAGGTTCTTACAGTTATAAAAGCATCTTTTCCCGATCTTTGTAACTCCAAGAGGGATACTTACATTCTTAAGAGACTTGCATCCATTAAAAGCATTATCACCTATAGCATTAACACAATATATTTTGTCTTTATAATTAATACGTTTTTTTATCTTAACGTTCTTTACTTTCTTATTTATGGGAGAAATATATGTGACTTCGTTTTTTCCACTAAGCATATAACGTCCATCACCTGATATTATTATGCTACCAATATTTAAGTCTTCTCTCTCATTACCTGCATCTATTGAAGCTGAAGGTTCTGATGATGTAGGATTATATCCATTATCTTCGCGGGTTGTCTCATTACTCCCTTCACTTTCTTCAATTTGACCCTCATTTTGATCTGTATTTGCATTGGGTTCCTCATTTTGGTCTGTATTTACATTGGGTTCCTCGTTTTGGTCCGAGTTTACATTGGGTTCCTCGTTTTGGTCTGAGTTTACATTGGAATCCTCATTTTGATCTGTGTTTTCATTGGGTTCCTCATTTTGGTCTGAGTTTACATTAGGTTCCTCATTCCTATCCGTACACAGATAATCGTATGTATATAATGTACCATTTGCCATCGGCATATCAGTACCTATATACTTCCGAACATGACTTACACCTTTTATCGGGCTTTCAAAATTGGTGGTTGTCTGATTAAAGAAAATATGTTTATCATCTTCTGACTGGTCATCCCAGGTTACATCAACCTCGTACCACTCTCCATCTAGGCTTGCAATATTCCATGCATGTCCGACATAAACACCATCCCTGTTACCACTTCCTACAACAACCTTGCAATCTATTCCAATACCATCAAGAATATATGCGAATGCCTGAGCATAACCATCACATACACACTCATTGAGACATAAAGCCCCATAGATGCTGTGTCCAATATCATATGGTGCATTTCTATCGGTTCTCAATGCACATACTTTATCATATGTAATATTTTCCATAAGTGCATCATGTATTGCCAATTCGCTGTATGGCTTTTGATTATCAAGCCGTAATCTTTGAATAAATGCATTCCTTGCATTTTTTACCTGCGCATTAAGGGATTCAAAATCGTAGTTTCCTGTCGCCCTCATATAACAGTATATTTTGTAATCTGACTCCCCATCGTCGTATGTATTAATTGAATAGGTATAACATATTTCACTTAATGATAGCTCTACCCTGTCCATATGGTCATATATTAATGCCCACCTCACTCGGTTTAGGGTCTCGTTTGGAATGTTAGAAGAATCTCTATTTTCGAATACAATTACATAATCTCTCGATGAAGCAATCTGGCCATATTTAAGAATACTATCAGATGCTTTCATTACCGCATTATATATCTGCTTTTCTTCATCATTTAACAGTGAATAATAATATCCTGTATCTGTGGCCCGAGCCCCCCGCATCATTTTTCTCGTCGGAGACAGTGTATCCATCTGTGTGTTAACAGGTACTACCCTGTAATCAACCCATCCAATCTCACTATCCATGTGCAGTTCTTCTGCATTCACATTTAACGAAATGAAACTGTAGACAGCCATCAGGAATATTAACCCTAAAAAAACTATCGTTATTCTCTTTTTGAAATCGCAAAATATATTCATTCAACTATCACTCTTTAATAAGGGGAATGCCCAATAGCATTCCCCTATAAAACAATCATACTTTTAGTATAAGCGCTTGGATTTAATTACCGTCTTCAGCAGTAACGTTTTCTGATCCTTCTGTTATGGATTCAGAACTATCCCCAGCCTCTGTTTGTTCTGTTGAAGGTTCTTCAGACTGCTCTCCTGAATTTGTATCATTAGAAGATTGGTCATCATTTGATTCCTCAGTAGTCTGTCCGGCATTTGATTCCTCAGTAGTCTGTCCAGCATTTGATTCCTCAGTAGCCTGTTCAGCATTTGATTCCCCAGTAGTCTGATCATCATTTGATTCTTCAGTAGTCTGTTCTTCATCTGATTTCTCAGAAGTGTCTTCGTTTTCATTATTCTTGTCGTCAGAATTTCCATCAGCTGGAACTACATTTTCGTCATTCTGTGATTCCTCAACTTCAGGTTCAACAGTTTCAGTCTGGTCGGGCTCAGTTACATCATCGCCAGTAACTTCTGCTTCATCAGCATTTTCCTCTGTACCATCACTATCCTTCTCATTCTCGATGCTCTTTCCAATTTCAGCAAGATCAGACTGAACATAGTCATCACCATCTGATTGAAGAACAAATGATCCATCAGGCTTCTCATAATAGCTCATGGTATTAACAGGATTTACCATACCTGTTGTAGCATCATAATCAAATACATGCCATACTGTTCCTTCATACTCTGTGGGAACATAGAATGTATCAGTATAAACGACTTCGCCATCTTTCATGATTTTCAGGTCAACATATGCTCCAGAAAGTCCTAATGCATTATTGTTTGTTGATCCCCTGTTTGAATAGTTATGGATATAGAAGCTGTAAACTCCCCTATTATTCATCTGGCGAACAGTGGTTGTTTCAGGACCATAACTAGATGTATCATCAACATCCAAATCTGCAATCCGGGTATTATTATAGTTGTAGTTTTTACTACTGTACCAGGTATGGAACCTATTTGAATAATTATCCACACAAGGTCCGAACAGATGTGAATCCAGGTCAGAAGGAGTCGCTCCCCAATGGAGTGTAATAGCCATTGATGCGCCATCTATTCCGGAAACAGCATTTGTAGGATACATAGATACTCTTACTACAGTATTCTTTCTGTTAACCATAGAGAAGTTCTTTGATGTTCCAATAAAGCCATCCTTACTAAATGCAATAGTATAGTATCCAGCCGGTAATGACATACTGAAATCAGACCTGTCAAATGTACCAGAATAAAGTACTTCTCCAGTAGTATTATTTCCGCCGCTTCTTATCTCGTACTGAACACCATTGATTGCCATAGCATTTGTTGAATTGAGGATGTTTCCAGTCAATGTTCCCCAGCCATCAGAATCGCCACCTGTAGAATTTCTGTCTATCATCATGGCAACTTCCATAAACTTTGTGGACCCCTGCTCAATAGTTACTGTCGATTCAAACTTGAGATATCCTGTAACCCTTGTGACAATTTTGTAGTTGCCAGATGCAAGATCATTAAAGCTGTACTTACCGTTAGCATCAGACATTTTGCTTCTTATCAGCAAATTATCCTTATAAAGTTCAATCTTTGCATCCTTAAGCTTTGCCTGTGTTGAGGCATCCTGCACATAACCTTCAAGTACGCCCATTCCAAACGTACATTCATCAACGATAACGCCGTTCTCCACGTGGAGCTTTTGCCTGTAAGGATTATCATCATCGTTTTTAAGTGGCTCAAATGATGTTTCAACATCCAGCCAATCCAGTACCTTTCCAACTGCAGAATCTGAATCAAGACCATGCTTGAAATAGAAATATGTTATTACTTCACCGCAATATAGGGTATCGGAAGCTCGCTCATGTGCGGTGAATGAAGCGTTAAGTCCCATACCACCTTCACAGTTGTAACCTACGATATAAATAAGCTCAAATGCACGAAGCTCAGCTCCAAGGCCTACTCCAGCTTCCAGACTTGCCTTTATTTCAAGTGTTGTAAGATCCTTCTTAAAGTCCTTTATCTGTCTTCCTCTGCCATTGACATAATGGTAACCTTCCAGCATGTCGAATGTGTAGCCAACATGTATCTCACCCTGAGCGCTTACGTTACATGACAATACAATGTCTACGGTAAGTCCTGTTGTTCCGATAGCAAAAGGAACTCTTCCAAGTTCGAACTGACCACCCTTGTAATCATTGTTTCCTGTAGCAAGCTGATATACAGAACCAACTCCATTGTTGGTAATTGTACCGTCAAACTTAAGCTCCTCTGTAATCTGAAGCATAAACTCGTTGACTTTTCTCTGTCTTACATTCATGTCAATCTTTGCCATGATTTCTGGTATGCTGACATCAATATCAACCTTGGCCTTGGTATTATCTCCAAGATCATAGTCAAATGAACTATGTATAACAGAGCCTAATGAAGTAGTTGCTGTTTTATTTATATGCCCATCAAGCCAGCTGTTAAGTGCTCCATCATTTTGCTCGACTGTCATTGTTACGCCTTCAGCAGGCTGAATATCTCCTACTACAGCTGTTGCATATCCACTATAGTCAATTGTTGTGAATACATCCTCTACCTCAGGTGCTGTTCCAGTAAGAACATAATCAGAATCAGTAGTACTTACACTGTTAACAAGCAGTGCAAATCCAGCAGGATGCTCACTATTTTCAGGCATGAGCGCTACCTTGCCTTCCTGTATATTTGCAGATAGGCTGCCGGTGCTCTTAGGAATATAAACTGTGTATCCACCTGCTGTTTCCTCAACACGATAGGAAGTAACATTTTCAAAATCCTCTCTGACAACACTTGCTGTATATTCAGATCTATCTCCCATCTGTGCATTTTCTACCCTAGTTGCTGCATCTGCCTTAGCATAACTATCCTTTATCGCTTTGAGGTCTGTCTCATTGGCTGCTGTCTTAGGAGCAAATATCTTTCCATTTGCACCATTTTTTGTATTAAGTATTCCTTCTTCTATTGCAACATAAGTCTGAGGCTTATACTGAACATCATCCCAGTCCGCACAGGGTGCTGAACTCGGAAGATTTTCCTCATAACCTAAGATCTTGACTATAACATATGCTGCAAATTCTCTAGTTGCGGGCTCTGAAGGATGGAATAAAGCAACATCCTCCTCGTTTTCCATATCAGCGCTAGGAAGCACACCATATCTCTGGGCAGTCTCTATCGCAATAGCATATTCTGTACCTGCAGTATCACCATAATAGTAATTAATCTCATTGGGATCTGTGTTAAGGTTCATTCCTGCCATATCAGCAATGATTGCAACCCACTCGCCTCTTGTATAGGATGATCTTGAAACAATATTCACCCACTTAGCATACAGTTTTATGTCAGAATTAATTGGCGTAGAAAAATCAAACCTGTTCTGACAAGCATTATCTATATGCCATCCGTCAAACGTATATCCTTCTTTAGTGGGAGCCGCAGGAATTGATACTTTTCCGCCTGCAGGCACTTTCTGAGAAGCTACATTTGTTCCTCCGTTAGTAACGAATGTAACCGTATACTCTTTTGTTCCTCCCTGCAGCTGATTTCCCTGCTGTTGATTCTGCTGCTGATTTCCCTGCTGTTGATTCTGCTGCTGTTGATTATCCTGCTGCTGATTCTGCTGCTGTTGATTATCCTGCTGCTGATTATCCTGCTGCTGATTATCCTGCTGCTGATCTTCCTGCTTTTGATCTTCCTGCTTTTGATCTTCCTGCTTCTTGTCAGAATCCTTGTTCTCTTTTACAGTTACCAAGCATTTATACTTTTTCTTGTCCTTTCCTGTAAAAGTAATTGTTGCTTCACCAGCAGAAACTGCTGTTATCTTACCCTTTTTTGTTACTGTAGCTACTTCAGGTGCACTACTTGTTACTTTAGTAGTCTTGGTACCTTTCAGCTTTATAGTCTGTTCCTGGCCGGGCTCCATCTCAATATTGTTATTCTCGATAGCGAGTCCTGCCTCAACTTTTACTTTAAAAGATTTTGTTTTCTTTCCAGCTTTTGCTGTAATAGTAGCTGTACCAACTTTACGCCCAGTTACTACACCTTTTTTGCTTACTTTTGCAATCTTCTTATTGCTACTAGTCCACTTGACCTTCCCCTTAAGTCCACCAGCCTTAAGAGTAAGTGTTTGCCCAACCGTAACTTTTTTGGTTGTTTTAGCGCTAGAACTTATTCCTGCGAAACTCAGCATAGAAACAAGAATCATTAGCGCTAGTGACAAAAGAAAAAATCTACTTTTTCTTCCCTTCTTACACATACTAACTCCATTTTCTTCATAACAACATGTTTACCGAGTAACCGTAGGCAGAAAAAGCCTTAGAATATCATATTAAAAACTGAACCCCTATGTCTTTTCTCCCTACCTTTTAAATATCTATCCTTCTTTTTCTCCTCCCTCCCCTACTTCACCTCAAATTTCTCAGATTAAGTAGATTGTTATTTGGTTGTCAATGTCTGATTTAACTTAATCAGTTTTTGGCGCACCGTCTGACATTTTATTACTCGTTAGCTGCTGCTGTCAATCACGTTTTTCTCACATAAAACAATTAAATAACACAGTGTGAGCTTATTTTCGTGTTAGTTATTAACTCTCCGTATAAAATGATTTAAAAAAAATTTTTTTCATAAAATCGAATCATCGCTAAACTTTTTTTGCATTTGCGAATATATCATTATTACATTATTTACTTTGCGTATTTACGCTAATTTGCAGACCGAGCTGAAGACGTTCTATAAGGATGCTCATGAATTCAGCATATTTAATGTAATCCACTATGCACATTAGGCTTTTTTTCATCCTCTGACATGGTATCAGGCATTGGGAGTCCCATTTCAAGGCAGAGCTCCCTGTACAGATTTAACGGAAAAGGATATGCACTCTGAAATTTGTTCTTCATACTCAGCTCCTTTCACTACTGATGCGAAAAAATGGGTACATTATAGAATACTTATCCAGAAATAGACAAAAATATATCCTTGACCAATATGGTCATTAGTAGCAAAGCAAAAACCAACAAAGTCAAACAAAAAAATGCGACATAAAAATACCAGACGCTATTAGAAAAACCTGCAGCGTCTGGTATCAAAGCTTCATCATCATGTCTCAGCACCGTTTATCTTAAATGCAATAATCAAATCCCCGTCGAGGTGTCTTTTGGATTCCTCATCCGGATCAATAGATTCAATCACGTAAAAATTGTCACGTATGCTCTTTTGAAATTCTGCCAGAGCATTCCATGCCTTTTTTGCAACACTTATTGCCTCTTTCTTTGTACCAAATTCCTGGACAAACAGTTCGCCGGTATTTTTACAGTCTATGCCTATGTACTTCATAGCTAATCCTCCTTAAGAACTCTACATATAATATGTAATGATTGCTATTTTTCCTATAAAGGTGTCTTGTATTCCTTTTTATTTATAAGCTTTTCTTTTTCTTGATTCGTTTAATACACCAATCAATGAACAGTAACACACAAGCTGTAACTATTACAAAAATAATTTCTTTACCAGTAAAAGGCTTACTAAGTGCGCTACATATAGTTCCTACAATGCTGATACCGTAATGACGTGCCATCATTTTAGCTATCTCTAGGCATATAATACTTATAGAGAACAACATCATATGCATCTTTTCCTTGTTCGCTTTCTTTATATCTATAGCACTAAACCGCTTAAAGCCACTTATTATTACTCCTACGATACAGCCAATAATGATAACATCCACTAAAAAGTCTTTTCCCAGTCCCATGCTTGTCCTCCAAAATCAAATTATTTATTCATCTAATGTATCCAAAAATGAATCTTTATTATCACATACAGCCTTTTTTAATTATCATCCTCTTCCATCAGATCATCAAAAAAGAATACTTCTTCTACCTGCTTATCAAATACCTTCGCAATTTTCATTGCAAGTTTTAGTGATGGATTATACTTTCCATTTTCAAGACTTGTGATGGTTCCTCTTCTCACACCCACCAATTCAGCAAGATCATTCTGACTCATCTTTTTTTCTCGTCTCAATTCATGTATCTTGGTCTCCAGCATAAATATCGTTCCTCTTATTCGTCCACTTTCTCAAAAATGTTAAAAAGCAATCCATAGAGAATGCCGCCAATCCCCGCAACAATGTACAGGATCTGTTCTACAGAAAGAACCTTCTGAACAGAAGAGCCAAAAACACCTATCGTAATAAGAAGAAGCAGTATGAAATTCAGTGTAAGATCACCGGCTCTTCCTATATGCCTTGTATACATCTCATCTGTTGCTTCTTTTTTTATAAAGTTAGTACCCAAAACAAGAACTGACATTATCACGGCAAATGCAGCAATAACTACTCTGAAAGGCTCATTCTCAATTGAGTAGGATACTGCCATCAGGATAAATGATAATCCCCAGAGCATGTTCTTGTAGCCCACTGCAGCCTGGAGTGAAAGGGGTTTACTTATCAGTCCGGTTGATGATTTCATATATACTCACCTCCTGTATTATATTTCGTACAAATGTAATATATTTCGTTCATTTGTATTAAATATATTACATCGCATATCAAATTGTCAACATACGGTATAAACCGGTTCAAAAGGTTCAAAAAGCAAGAACTTTTTTATGACAGATTTTTCAGATCGGATGGAATCTAAATAGCCAGAAATATACCTATGTTGACAGATATGGACTTAAAGATGACAGTCATAGACTTTAAGCAGACAATTATAGACTTTAAGTAGACAGTTTATGCTTCTGATAGTCATCTGATTGAAAAAATCGGGCGGCGCATTCTCGTGACTTCAGTCGTGAGTTAGCCGCCCCTTTGATTGAACATATGTTCTGTACATGGTATAATTTATATATGGACAAAACTATTTTAAATTATTGCGGATAGCAACTTAACATATGGTAGAGGATATGTCTATTCCATACAATATCACATAGTATGGTGTACCAAATACAGAAAAAAAGTTCTTGTAGATGGCATCGACAACCGCCTAAAAATATATCTTAAGCAGATTGCATTTGATTATGATTTCAGGATAATTGCAATGGAAGTAATGCCTGACCATGTCCATATACTGGTAGACTGCAAGCCACAGTTTTATCCATCTGACATGATAAAAATCATAAAGGGTAATACTGCAAGATGGCTTTTCCAGTATTATCCGAAGCTTAAGGATTCATTATGGGGTGGTCATTTATGGAATCCTTCTTATTGTATTGTCACTGTGAGTGACAGAAGTCTTGCAAAGGTCGAAGAATATATAAGATCCCAAAAGGAACGCTGATGAAACTCATCTCCACGTACTCGGTAAAAATAAAAAACTATAATAACATTTTTAAGCAGTCAGTCCTGCTCTACCGCAGAGCTGTGGATTTCTATCTGTCTCTCATTTTGTCTGAATGGGATGCATTTTCAGGAATTACTCAGATAAAAGCTGTAAACATGGCAGAATCCCTGTCTGTAAGATCAGATAAACGCCCTATTGTTAAGTATGACTTTTCAAGAAAGTTTTATAAATTTCCATGCTACTTAAGGCGCGGTGCAATAGCTGAGGCCTTTGGAAAAGCATCTTCATTTATGAGTAGTGTTGATAACTGGGAGAATGCTGATACAAGGACTCGCGGAGAAAAACCGTCTTATCCAAAAGCTGGCTACGTATATCCTGCTCTTTATCGTGGAAACATGTTTATAAGGACAGATGATTACACTTCTCAGATAAAAGTGTTCCGCAACAATACCTGGGACTGGATAGATGTCTAACTCAAAAAAAGCGATGTTGATTATATCAGACGTCACTGCAGCAGTATGAAGGAATGTGCTCCAACACTTCAAAAGCGCGGCAAACAGTGGTTCCTTGATTTTGCATTTGAGCAGGAAACAAAACTTGTTGCTACAAAGGTTATGGATCAGGTGATCCTGGCTGTAGATCTTGGTATTAATAGCTCCTGTACCTGTTCTGTCATGCGTTCGGATGGCACGGTCTTGGGGAGGAGATTTCTTCATCTCCCCAGAGAATACGACTGTCTGGAGCATAAGATAGGACATATCAAGAGAGCCCAGCGCCATGGATCATACAGCACACCGAATCTTTGGGCTTATGCAAGAGGCGTAAATGATGATATTGCAGTAAAGACCGCAAATTTCATCATTGAGCATGCACTGTTGTATGATGTGGACTGTATAGTGTTTGAGCACCTTGACCTTGGCAAAAAGAAACGTGGTTCGCATAAGCAGAAGCTTTCACTCTGGAAAGCCCGCTACGTACAGCAGATGGTGACGCATAAAGCCCATGCAAACTGTATTCATATATCTACCATAAATGCCCGGGGAACAAGCTTTCTTGCCTATGATGGCAGCGGTCGGGTCCTTAGAGGTCACGATTCTGAGCGTTGTAACAGCTACAGTGTATGTGAATTTAGTAATGGGAAGATCTATAACTGTGACCTGAATGCAACTTATAACATAGGGGCACGTTATTTTGTGCGTGAACTTTTAAAGTCCTTGCCCGCAAGGGAGAGGCAGCGCATCGAGGCAAAAGTCCCTGGATGTGCGAAGATAAGCACCTGCACTTTGGCTACACTAATTAGCTTAAATGGAGAATTATGTTCTGCGGAACGTAGTATCGCTGTATAAGCTGTATTTATAGTCAAATAGTTCATGCCCTAGAAAACGGGGTATGGAAGCACGCGACTTTAGTCGTGTGAGGCTTCACAATAAGTTGCCATTTCATTACCACAAATAAGGGACAATCACTCACATTGACAGTCCCTAGAATATTTAGGTAAAAATATCACATTCGATCCTTGATTTTTTGCTTTATTGTTAATCTGTAACTTCACCATCAGCTTCTGCTTCATAGAGTCCAAGATATGAAACAATCTTGAATTCAGGATTATCAAGACTAAGATCTCTGAACCAAATATCACCATCGCCGATACTTGCTCCCTGGTAATTAGCCCATAGATCAGCAATAGTCCAAGACTGAAGCTTAGCGAGTGTCTCTTCATCAAATCCCTTTTCATTAGCGTACGAAACAAACTCTTCTTTATTCTTGCAAAGATTGCCTGACTCCTCAGAACCGATCGGATAGTCGATCATATCTCCGATAGTGTCCCAATCCTTAGCATTTGTCGCATCAACAATTTTCTGTGCATATGCCTCAACATCCGCACTGCTTGCACTTGTAAAAACAGAATAATCAACTGCCACTTCTTCATCAGTAGTTTTATCATCTCCTGCTTCAGTATCCGCAACCTCTGTTGAATCCTGAGTATCTGCCCCTGTTACATTTTCTTCCTGAACTTCTGCTTCTGTTGTATCTTCTACTTGAGTCTCAACGGCCTTTTCTGTTTCGACTGTACTGTTTGAAGAATCACCACAAGCAATAAGCATGATACTCATAGATGTAGCAAAACACATAGATATTATTCTTTTTTTCATAATATTTTTCTCCTTTTTTCATACTATGTGTGGCATTCTATCACAGATTCACATAAAAAGTGTGTATTATCGGTGAAGTATTGCCCTCTTCCACATAAAATAAGGCCCTTCCTGTACCAGAAAGAGCCTTAACTTAATACTTATATCATAAAAATTAGCTAATATATCTATTTTATGTATTTATGTCACACATAGTTATATATTTACATAATTACATAATGGTATTACCCTGCATATTTCTCTTTAAGCTCAGGGTCAGAACAAACGATAACCTTAGCGGCTTTCCTTACATTCTCATCCTTAGAGTTCCTTACAAGAAATACCAGGTTTTTCGGAGCTGTTTCATAGATATCTCCAAGAGTCATGCCCTGATAATTGCCGCAGTCAGCACTGATCGCCTTTGCAATCTCAATTGACATGTCCTCTTCTTTATCCTTAACAGCCTCCGGTTTTGTCTCGACTACAGGAAGTTCTGTCTCCGGAGTAATCGCAGCTGCTTTCTGCACCCTGTCCTCAAGGTCTTCAAAGCTTACTCCCTTGATGGTCTCAGCAGAAAGCCCTGCATCCTTTAAGATTTCTTCTGAAGCAGCCTTAATCGTAAGGTCAGGATTTTCAAGCACTCCGCCATCCAGCAGATGATATGACAGGTCATAAAATGAATAATCAAATCCTGTTTCACATCTGTGGATCGAAAAATACTTCTTTCCAAGCTTCATGGCAAGCTCGTTCTTATCAGGCTCGCTTTCCTTTGCTGCTTTCTTTGGCTTTGGGATAGGCATTCCGGATTTGGAATACTTCTTTTCCTCTGTTTTCTCAGAAGAAGGCGCAGCCTCTCTCTTTTCTTCCTTGGGCAGCTCTTTTTCATCCAGGTTTTCTTCCGGAGTGAATACATCTCCATAGAATTCAAGACCGATGCCTGCATCATAGAGCGCTCTGGATTTTGCACCACCTATTACCGTGGATTTCCATTTCGAAGTCCTCTCAGATTCGTCCATGAAGACACCGGGCATAACCTCATTCAAAGACAGGCAGTGGAAACCATGTCCGAGCACCTTCTTAGTACCATCCTCTGCAAATGATACGAGATATACATTGGCACAACACACTGTTACATCGCCTATCTTCTCAAAGTAGACATCCTCTTTGTCAGTATACTCAAAAGAAGTATTGAAAAGGCCAAACACTATCTTCTCAATCATCCTCTTGTACTGAAGCGGGATATATCTTGATCCGCGACTGTCTTCCTTGGAAAGGTAGTATAGGTTTGTCAGAACATCTTCCTCAGTTCTTATTTCTGAAGGACAACCGTTCTCCTTCATTGCTGGTGATAATAAATTGGTGATCCAATTCTTAACAATTATCTTCTCCATCTTTGTTCTCTCCTCTCTTTATTATGTTCTCAAGACTTTTTACTCCGTAAAATAAAAGCTCAAGTCCCATTGCACCTACTAAAATCTCAACCCCAGTAGTTAGTATTTCCATTATCTTGTCTCCTCGTCATATGTATTTGGAAAAGGATGTATTTCACTTTATAAGGGAACTGATTGCTGCAATAAGTGCAGCCAGTCCGGTTATGATAGCTGCGATTGCCTTAATAAGCTCAACAACATCCAGGTCCTTTTTCTGCTTCGCCTTTGAACCGGATTTTGACTTAGCCTTAGGTTTTCCCTTGGCTTTAGGCTTGTCCGAAGTCTTAGGCTTCTGCTCTTTCTTTGTCATAACGTGTTACCTCTTTAAAAAGGCCATCCCCGGAGCGGGACGGTCACAATAGTAAACCGGTATCCCTCTCCCAGGCGGTCCTTCCTTAAGGCGGTAGGCTTTCCTTTAAATCTCACGATTTTGCTTTCTGCTTTTTAGTGGCTTTCAGCCAGGAGTCTTAAAATAAAAATCCCAGGATAAGGCCCCCTAAAGTCAGCAAAAATGCAGCGCATATCTTTGACATCCATTTTCTTATCGTGATAGAATCAAGCTACTAGGGAGTGGCTAGACTCCCCCGTGACTTAGATCCTGTAACGAAGAAAGCTCTTTATAGCAATGGCGATGTTTTTTACATCTTTTACCATTGTTACAAAGGCGTAATCCTCTTTACACGATTACTATTCTTTGGTGAAGAATTAGGATTCTTTTTCTTAGCCTCTGGCTTGGACGAAGAATCCTTTTTCTTGTATTTAGCATCAGTCCTGCTTTGCTTACCTGAAAATGATATTAAGGATGCTGATGGCGATCGTCGGTAAGACAAAAAATCCCACCAGGATGCATCCTATTGATATGAATATTTCCACCATGTTTATCCTCATAATTTCTGTTTTTGAGCATAGAAAAAGGGAACACTTTCGCATTCCCTTTACTTGCTGTTATGAAGTTGCTTCTCTGATCAGTTGAATGGCAGCTCATCGTCAATTCCTTCAGGAATATCCATAAAGCCGTCATCATCAGGATCCGCTGCAGGCTGTGAACTGCCTGTGCTGTTGCCCTGAGAAGCGTTCTTGCTCTCCGCAAAATCGATCTTGTCAGCCTGGAAGTCATATGTATAAATCTTCCTTCCGTCCTTCTCATAAGAGCTTGGTGTCACATGGGATTCAAGTTCAATCTTCATTCCCTTGTGAAGGTATTTCTCTGCGAATTCTCCAAGCTTTCCAAAGGCAACCACATTGATATAACCTGTGTTGTGCTCTTTGTCCTGCTTGTCGATTGCAAGTGAAAATCTTGCGACCGCCCTGGGGTTTTCACCCTGTGTATACCTTACCTCAGGATCCTTGGTAAGCCTTCCAGTAAATAGACATTTGTTCATCATTTTTTTCCTTCCTCCTTATTGTATAGGTTTATTGTGCTGTCATAAGCAGAGGTGCTAATAGAGGGAATAAAAAATCCGCTAAGCGAAAAGCTTAACGGATAATACTTGCCACAATTATCAACTATTAATAACTACTTATAACATTATTAATTATAATATCCGTAATATTATATGTCAATAAATATATTCCCATGCCGCCATATCAGTTAAGGCATCCTCAGCCCTTATACAGCTTAAATCCCGGCATTATGATCATAAGCGCCAGGCGGCTTAAAAAATACCTGCTGGCTAATCCAAAAATGACTGTAAAAATAAGTACCCATACGACTGTCCATGCCATATCCTTAAAAGCGTTCGTCTTGTTATCTTCTTTCTGTTCTTTGGCAGCAACACCACTTACATCCGCATTCACATCCATAATAACCCCCACTTGCCTGATACATTAACAGTTACGTTTTTCAGAATTTCACGATGACACCTTCATTTAAGTCCTTCTTTTCTTCTTCATGAAGTCCAAAATATCTGCACTTCTTGTTGAATGTGATCGTAAAATCCTTATGGATCGTCACTTTCCTTCTCTTATCCACAATACCCCACTGGCTTTTAAAGACACCTTCCCCCGTAAATTCGATATACACAGGCTCAGTATCATCAAGAGATGTAATATCTACAGGATAGAGTTCTATGCCGCTTACAACCATGTCCTTTTCACCCCTTCTTTTCTAAGGCCCGGTCATCAGCCGGGACCCGCATATATTTAGTTGACTCCAAAAATACCCGGTGAATACTTATCCTTTACTGATTTTTCAAGGTCTATCACGACCACGTCACCCTCTTCAAAACTCGTGATCGGTGTCGGATCCCCTGCAATCGGAGCTGTATTAAATCCTTCAGTCTCCCACATGTCTCCTCCGGCGCTTCCGCCCTCGTAACGCAGATGTCCTTTTCCGTTCTTATAAGTCCTGATATTGAAGTTGACTATAAGGTAGCCGCTTTTTTCAAATACCGGGTCATCTTCCTTTATCCCAAGTCCTCCATTGGCCGTAGCCATATATGTTTCCATATCAAAACCGGGATGCTTGTTAAGGTCAACTATGAAAAGATCTGATGGAATATAAAACTGTCCGTACCAGGTCTGCATTGAAGTCCTGAACCTTTCAGTATCTTCTGGGAGCCATTCCGTATCTGCCGCATCATCATGGTCAAGGTCGGAATACCTTGAAACACTTTCAAATTCGAGAGGTGTTTCATGGGTATTCCAGCTAAGCTGCTCCCATTCTCCTGAGTAGAGCCTTAGGTGCTGGTCAAGGATGATATGGCTAAGGCAGTATGTCATCCCGCTCTTTCCAAGCACCTTCTCAGAAGTAAGTGTATCCATCCCTGACAGACCAAACTTGTCATTGTACTGTTCAGCCGTGAAAGTACTCCAGTCTCCGAAGTGGTATTTCCTTGCTGCCCCGCCATTTTCACTGTCGGTCATGTCCTTTGTGTAATACGCGCCTTCCTGCATCTTTGAACCGATATTTGTGCTCATCCAGTTGGAGGTAAGCGTATCCCTTGATGAGCCATATTCTATGTAGGAGCCGCTTCCGTCCGGATTGTTGTAAAAGGCCTTTATGTGGTCATGGTCTACTTTATTTCCATGATTATCCACATAAGTAAATGTCGGGATAATATCAACCTTGTCATTTTCATTCCAAAGGTTTGCTATCGTCTTAAGCTCAAATGAGAATGTCTGCCCCTTCCAGAGTGCGCCCTGCTCGGTAAACTGCGATGATTTACCATCTGTAAGTGTTATGGTGTTTATCTCAGGCCATGCCCCTGTAAGACTTCCATCAACAAGATACCTTATATTGTCTTCGCCAAACCTGTTCTTTGTTCCTGCCTTCTTCTCATTCTTTGACATCACGAAAGAGAGCTCATTACTTCCAAGGTCTGATTCTCCTGCATAGAGTGAACCATTATTTATTCCCGTGATCGTGAAGTCATATATCCATCCTGAGAGCTGGACAGGGATCTCATATGTTGCCACATATTTTGCCCCGTCATCTGCAATTACAAGGTCAAACCATATATTTCCGCTTTCCTCCTCTTCTGCATAGTGTTCTGCAAGGTCACCGTCCACGTTGATGGCTTCTACCTTATAGAAGATGCTTCCCTCATTTCCTACTTCTCCCATCTCCCTTGCATATGACGGAATATAGATAGGAGTATCTATCCAGTGATTGTCTACTGAATCAGTCCAGTGTGCAGGTCTCTTTATCCTTATCCAGTCCGTGTAGTTAGTGCCAGGCTGTAATTCATAGAAAACTCCATCGTAAAGGACTTCAAACGGGAACTTCATCCATTTATCCTGGGTATATTTGTCATATTTTGAAGGGTTTTCACCTGATTCTCCATATCCGAGAATTTCCCTGTGCTTCATGGAATCCCAGTGCATCTTATATTCTGTATCAAGCCG
The DNA here is from genome assembly GCF_000424145.1 of Butyrivibrio sp. AC2005. Classification (GTDB taxonomy): domain Bacteria; phylum Bacillota; class Clostridia; order Lachnospirales; family Lachnospiraceae; genus Butyrivibrio. Next base: position 22,596 of record NZ_AUJI01000039.1, on the reverse strand, counting down.
CAGCTGATACCATGCATCAGGGTTTTCATCGACCAGCTCCGACCTGTCCTTTCCCCCATCAGGAATGTCATTTCCATCCTCATCAGTGATCACGACAGGCGAGATGACAGGCGTATGGACGAATATCGGCTCGAACCCTTCATATCCATCTATGATATGCGCAGGGTCAAGTCCATCCACGCACTGAACCTGCACTGTCTTCAGCGAAAACACTGCTAAGGATGCGGCAAAAGCCACAATTCTTTTATATCTCATCTTCTGCCCCTCCTCAGTCTGCCTCGAATGTTGTAGCTGTTTTTGAATATGTTATGAGTCTCTGATAAAAGACCTTCATTGATGTAGGATACTGTCCGTTATCTACTGTCGGCGGGATCTGTACATGCTCTGTTCCAGTAACGTCCGCAGGATCATATGCGTGTAACGGCCTTGTTCCTGACTGCATCATGTAATCATTTACCCATGCAGCTGACTGTGTACACTGCGTATATGAACCGGGTACTTCATCAAGGAAGTTACAGCCTGATACCCAGTCGTTATTCATGAATGTATGTCCGTCAATTACAAGCTTATCGTTTCTTGTCTTTGTATTTCTTGAAATGATGTCCCTAATTGCAAGGATATCCTTTGCTGCCCTGGCATCAATATCAGGCTTCTGGGTTACAACTCCAAAGTTATACTCATTCTTGTATGTAAAGGTCCCCATCGATGCATGGTTCTTTGTATCAGCTGTCCAGTCCGGTTCCTCTGTTACCAGTTCTCCGGATGATGCTATGTCTGTATATTCATTTGTTGTAATACATGTCATTGTAACCTCATGGCTGTCGTCATAATATATATGGTCTCCAGGGTAAGCTCCGTTTGCCACATCTGCATTAGTGAAATCATATACATGCGTATCCGTAAGATACTGGAATGCTGCATATCCTGTTCCGATATCAAGGAGTCTTGATTCCGAATATGGAACGATATCTGAAATCCATAAATTATTATCAATCTGACCATCACCATTTGTATCCACAGGCAGCCAGTATCCATTATCTATCTGCCACCTGTATGTAATATAGTGGGTATATGTCTGACTTATGACCCTTGCATACACACTTGTATTTCCATACCAGCTATCTGCTAGAAAAGAATTGTCAATGTATTCACTTGATGGAATACCATCATGAAGATCAAATTCAGAAGAGTAATTACTCATTGCAAATGCAGGCTGATTGACATCAATCCCGGCATAGTGATCCATCGTGTAATCGTCTGTCACATGCTCATCAGGATACTCCTGCGGTTCCTGGATTTCCCCACTTCCGATAAGGAGATAGTGATTGAAGTGAGTATCAAGTCCCTTTTGTACATCAAATCCAAGCTGTGCCATACTAATGCCCTCTTCTGATACCCCGACTTTCTGGTTTCCATCTGAACCACCCCATCCCGGAACATTTGCAAAGGGACCAAATTCCTTTCTTAATTTGTCATCTACTGCATACATAATACAGTCCAGTTTTATGTACACTGCTGGTCCAGAACCATCTATGGCACTTTGTATTTCCTTAGCCCATGCAGGATCCATCTGCATAGCACCTGATATGATTTCATCTATCGAAATGGTAAACGTATTGTAATATGTGCTGCCTTCAAGTATCTCTGCTGCATTTGCAAGCTGATGCACGAAAAAAAGCTTTGATTCATGAATTTCCTTCGATGTCGGATCATACTTGCATCTGGTTATGGTGACGCCATCAGTGTAATACCATCTGTCAGAAGTTCTCTTCTTATCTACTGTATATATCTCAATATTGCCATCTTCATTTAAGTGGGCTTCCCATGCATATGTTTTAAGCGGAAATAATAAGATCAGGACAGAACACAAAAAGAACACCCCGAAGGCTTTACTGATACGCTTAGCCAGTGATTTCATTTTTTACTCTCCTAAATATACTATACATTTACATATAATATATCATTCAATATATTATTATTCAATATTTAATGGCAACAAAAAAAACCTATAATTTCAACAAATTACAGGCTTTCTTTCCTTATAAGGTTCACTGTGGACCTCTTTATTTTACTTAACTCAGGCTATTTTTCTTTCGCTCTTAGCTCCGTTCTTTTTGGATCTGATCATTAAAACAACCGCACCTATAGCAATAACACTAAGCAGCGCTAATCCAATATAAAGATAAGTTACAGAATACTTTGAAGGTAAAACTTCTGTGCTAAGAATCTCGCCGCATGTGGAGCATTTGACTACCTTTTCCCCTGTAGAGAATAATCCCGGCTCCTTTGTAATTTCTTCAGCTTCAACATGACCGGTTGCTGGAATCTCCTCTGTATATGAATCATCACATCCCGTGCATATATAAACTCTGGTTCCTGCGGTTGTACAGGTTGCATCCTCAGCTATAGTTGATTCATAAGTGTGTTCTATCATCGGAATCTCTTCCGTATATGAATCTCCGCATACAGTACATGTATAAGTAGTCTCACCTTTTTCGGTGCATGTTGCTTCTTTTGTAACCTCAGATGTATATTCGTGTTTACCTGTGGCTGGGATCTCTGTCCTGTATGTGTCTCCGCATTTGGAACATTTGCTTTCCATCATACCGGGTTCTGCACAGGTGGGTTCCTTAACTATAGAATCTGTATAAGTGTGTTCACAGGCTTTTACCTCTTTTTTAGGCTCCAGTAAATTACTTTCGGATGGAGCTGTTGATGAAGAACTGTTTTCTGTATTTGTAGATGGTGTAACTCCCCAGTCACTTAAATCACTTGTAGATTCATACCCTGCACTGGCTGCTTGCTCTCTGTGATTCTTTATATAGTCATCCATGCTTGTAAAGTTTGTGCAGTAAACTGTTTTGCTCGATACAAAAACAATACTTATTGCTGTAGCACACCACAGCACACACTTTAGTACCTTCTTATGTTTCATACTTATCATCCTCTATATAAATACTTATAATATTCCCTTTTCTTTAATATATGCCTTATTATACTTGTTGTCAATTTTAAGGACAAAAATGTTGGGTATTTCAAAGGCTTCTCTTAGACGGGCAAATATCGCCAAATCAGCACATATAGAATAATATCAGCACAGCTACTGTATTTTCAAGCAGTTTAAGCAAAAAATAGAAGGAATCCACATTTGAATTCCTTCTTGCTATAATTTATTTTAGATAAACAGCTCTTTAAGTATCAATAGTCAGATGTTTCCTTCCCTCATGACTATTAATATATTCTAATTGTACTCATCTATATTCCACCCCAAGTATAATGGGATGTTGTAGGTCTTCGTGTTTTCACACATATTTTCTGCAATGTTCTTCTGTGATAGCTTAAAGCCATGCTTAACATCATATTTTTTGCAAAATTGTTTATAGCTTTTTGCCTGTGTGTTGTCTGCAGCTTTAACTTCAACCGGCACTATTTCCCCATCTTTCTCGTAGATGAAATCTATCTCTGCAGTATTTCCTGATCTCCAGAAGTACAACTCTTTTCCACAGGATTTAAGCTCGTTTAATACATAGTTTTCTACAAAGGCTCCTTTGTATCTGACAAACAGCTCCGTTCCCTCTAAGATTGTTTTAGCTGCAACACCTGATTTAACCCGCAGTAGTCCAACATCTGACATATAAACCTTGAAATACGTCTTATCAGCAAAACCTGACAGAGGGCTTTCCGGCTTTTCAACCAGATGAACCTGCGTTATCAGCCCTGCATCAGAAAGCCACTGTAGAGCATCTTCAAGTTCAGCAGATCTTTTGCCTGCCTTTACATGGGAGAACACAAACTTGTTGTTCTCCTTTGCCAGCTGTACAGGAACAGAGTCCCAGATCCATCTTATCTTAGGAATCTCATTTACAGGTGCATGCTTTGAAAAATCATCTGCGTAGTCACTAAGTATTTCCTGCAGAACCTCTTCTACTTCATTTATGTCATGAGTCTCAATCCACGTTTTTACTGCTTCAGGCATTCCACCTACAATGTAGTATTCCTTAAGCAGTTTAGTCATCGGTACAGAGTACAGCTCAGGTATAACTCTGTCTGTAGGCCAGTTTTCAAATACTTCTATAAGGTCTCGACGATCATTTGCTATAACAAATTCCTTGAAGCTCATGGGATAAAGCTGCATCCTGTTCACCTTGCCAACAGGAAAGGAAATATTCTCGCTTTTTATCGCAACGCCTAAAAGAGACCCTGCACATATCACATGAAGATCCTTCATGTTTTCACAGAAATATTTAAGGGATGTAATTGCTCTTGGGCACTCCTGTATCTCATCGAAAAAAACAAGAGTTTTCCCCTTTGTGACTTTTGTCTGGTACTTGCGTTCAAGCTCAGTGATTATCCTGTCCACATCAAAATCGTAATCAAATATGGCAGAAACACCAGCTTCTTTTTCAAAGTTTACATATACGTAATTATCGAATGACTCTTTGGCAAATTCCTCAACTATATATGTCTTTCCGCACTGCCTCACTCCTGTAAGCAGCAAAGGCTTCCTGCGGCTTTTTACCTTCCATTTTTCCAGATCATTTATTATTTCTCTATACATAGTTCCTCCAAAAGTCGTGCCTCTTTTGCAATTATTATAACAAAAGTCCTATGACAAACGCAATTTTATTTGCAAATATCATAGGACTTTCGTTATGAAAAGCCACGTTTCACAAAATTTCTGCCTCTGAAAAGAGAAATAAGCTGCTCGAACAAAAGCAACTCCTCGTAATAAGAAAATATGAATTATAATTGTCCTATTTGCTTATTTTTCCATTCTTACAGGACAAATATAACTCATTTTCTTACTATAGTTGTCCTATTAGGTCATTTTTAACTTAGCAGGACAATTATAGCGCTTTTTTATTGTTGTCATAGATGCAACATATACGCCTTATATATAATAGAACAGCAAAAATGAAACAAATTCTATAGATGAATTTGAACATGAAAATAAAAATAGGTATCCATTATTAATGGACACCTATTTCCTGTTCACCATACTCGCTATTCTAATAAACAGCTATCATTTTCAGCTTAATTATTATTCACCAAAATAATCTTTTATTAAACATACCTCACCATTTTCATCAAATGTAATCCATGGCAAATTCCATATGTATCTATCGTCAACATAAAACTGCCATACTTCCATCCCATTCCCATCATCGCTACATTTCCAATGGCCATTCTTAAATAGGTTTTCTACTTCATCATAAAATAAACCATTCTCATAATGAAAATCTACGCTGTAACTATCTTCCTCATAATGGTTCATTTCAAGCTGCGTTGCAACACATAATTTTGCATCTTTAGAAATCCTTATTTTTTCTTTGAATTCAAGATTTTCGGTATCCCCAGTCAGAGAATAAAGCACGCTATACCCATCATTGCTTTGAGGATAAATGTAATACCAGTCCCCTTCTTTTACCAAAGTGCAAACGCCACATTCATATTCAAAACCTGCACCTTTTTTGTAATATTCTGAAGCAGCATTATCATTTTCTGTTTCAGTCACTTCCTCTTTTCTTATAAGCCTACTTGCATTATATTTTTCAGGTATACATACGAGTACTTCATCAGAATCTGCTATACTGTCCTCATCATTATCGCAGACAAATGAGCCTGGCAGGTCAATTCTGATTCCCATGTTAGCAGGAACAACAACTGTTTGAAGAGCATTACAATCACTTAGCATATCCTGCGTATCTTCTACTTTTTTTGTATCAAGGCCACACAGATTTATCTTCTCAAGGGAAATGCATCCACTAAACATCGACCTCATTGATACTACATTCGAGGTATCCAGCCCACCAATTCTAACATTTTGTAAATTAAAGCAGCCCTCAAACATGCTATCCATATTTTTTACATTAGATGTATCAAGCCCATAAAAATCGACGTATACCAGATTTGAAGAATTGCTAAAATCGAGTCTATCCCCTGTAACCTTACATCCATTTCCAAAAGAAATTGTCTTTATCTCATTGTTTTCTTTAAATGCTTCTCCATCTATATAAGTGTTATATGTTATATCATTTAGTCTAGCTGTACTTTTTATAAATGTGTTTTCCTGGGCATTGATCGGATACCTGATTATGATAACTTTATTGCTAGGATCTAACTCATATTTATAATTAGTAAACCAATATTCATTCAACCCTACTGAATATGTCGTAAACTCCTCTTCTGTAGCTTCATCATCAGGGTCCTCTACCGGAATCAATTCATTGTTTTCAAATTTGTAAGCCTGATATTCTTCATCTGGCCCATTATCAGTTAACATAAAGCTGCCCGAATACAAATAGCCATTCTCTTCACTAGTAGAAGTATAAGAACCCAAATTGATATATTTTTTATTATCTACAGTATATATTTGATCCCTGGTGCTATGAACACTTTCATAACACTTTATAGCCAACAACTTCTGATTTGTTAACGTATCATATTTTTCAAATTCAATAAATGACCCATCATAATGATCTTTTATTTCACATATTGAATCACCAGAAACAAACCAGATATTGTACGGATAAAATCCCTCAAAACTATCTCCTTCATCATCAGATGTAATCAAAAAGGCCTCTTTTATACCATCACCATCAAAGTCGTCTATGATACAGTCAACAATAGGATCAGATGTTTTCCTCCTTACTAAATCAGTTATGTTGTTCTCTTTCCCATTTTTAATTATGGATTCATCAATATCATCATATAGACCTTCTTCATATGCCAGGCTCTTTATCCCTGCACAGGAGATCATTGCAACAACTGCCAGTATAGTTCCAGCTGTAAAAAACTCCTTCTGTAATCGTCTTCCAAATTTAAAAAACATTTCTTTAACCTTTTCCTACAAAAACAACCTTGTCAGATTCTTATGCTGTCAAGGAAATCAATTATCGCCCACTTGAGTTCCAGTTCATATCCCCAAAGAACATCCAAAAATTCTTCTAAAGAAATACCCTTACTAAAACAATACATGCCAACATAAGTTGTTATGATAAGCACCAAGAAAAAAAGGATTGCCCCTCCATATCCTTTTTCCCTAACATAATTCTGCTGCACATTTTCTATTCTTTGTTCCATTTTTAGTTCTCCTAACACTTTTCTTAAATCACATATACATTTATGCCTGTCATTTGGCACACAATTTATGATTATATAAAATCTACATGTCATTTTCAACAAAAAAATAAAAAGAGTTTTTACAGCTCTCTTTAAAAACCATTCATTATTCGCATCACTGAAGCTATTTGTTTTCCTTATAACAGAAAAAGGAGTCACTTGTGGAATGACTCCTTCATATTGGGGAAATGGGAAGAATTTTTAGTCACATGTACTGTGACCGAGAGACTATGAAAAAGCCAAAAAGGCTAATTCCCTTTTTATGCATCATATTGCCACTCTATTTTCTTTCTCAGAAGTTTTTGAGTGTTTTATGAGCTTTTGGTTGATGTTATTCCTATCCCACAGCTCAACATCATTGCTCTTTGCAAGCTCTGTTGCAGCATTGGTGAAATAGGAATTGGTTATAACCATGCATCTGTCTGCTTTGTAATATCCCTTTGCTCCGACGATCTCCTGAATGGCCGCAATGCCGACCTTACCACGGTATCTTTTTGCCTGGATGATAAGGGTCTCATTACTGTTTCTGCAGACAAGATCTGCACCAAAATCACCACTGTCCGGTGTAAGCTTCACACGGTATCCGAGATTTTCAAAATGACACTTAAGGTAATATTCAAAAGACTTTCCGGACATCTTATCAACTTCAGCGAGAGGACTATTTAAGTACTTTCTCTTTTTTATTACCCTGGCTGCAAGCTTTATTACCGCACATACAAGGATAAGCGCAATACATGAAACATAAATAAAGTATGTCAGCTGCTTATTGGTAACTCCCATCTGCCTAAGCCTCAGATAAAGAAACAGAAGCCCTGCTATGATTACTATTGCCAAGAACTTATATATTTTCAGTTTGAATTTATACCTTCTGTATTCGAAATACTTCATTGCTTAGTCCCATTCATAACTGGTCATCTTACATCCCGTGGTTCAAATATATGATAATCACCTTCCTGCCTGCATGTATGACAGGTATGAGTCCATCCAAATCTCTTACAGAATGATTCTGTCCTGAATAATCTCCTGAAGCAAAACAGGTTACAGACAAAACAGCAGAAAGTAGATTTGGCAAACTTCGTGTAATGATGCTTTTCACAACAGCAGGGTTCTATCCCCCATTTGTTTCTATGGTTAAATCTGATGATTATGCCTTTTTTCATATTCAGTTCCATTCATATACGCAGTTATGCGGCGTAGCCCCGCGTTTTGCACAGTCAGACTGCCTGGTGTATACGGTTTCAATCTCATGACCATGATATGTATATACAACGTATTCCGTAGTAACTACTTTTGTTACGCCCTCTGATTCATATGTAGTAGATACAGTATTTACCACCTTTGAAACATCCGGATCAGACTCTATGCAGTGATATTCATCACCTTCTATGAAGTAGTGGTAATTTGTTACAAGCTCTCCTCCTCCAAGGGCATAGATGTTCAGATATCTGTTATCCGCCTTTGATGAATATCCCTGGAGAAAAGATATCATCGTGGGATTCTTTAAAAGCCTTGCCCAGTCCTCTCCTTCAATCTCCGGAAGTTCAAATGTGTACTGGTTCTCGTAGTTATCACCTATTACATTGTGTCTGTTGATGTAGTATTCGCACTGCTCATTTATCTCGCGGACAATAAGCTCATTCTTATTGGCATTAAAGACATCATCATCCACAAGGAACGCCATCTGTGAAACTTCCGTGCTTCCCGGGAGCTTTTCTGTTAAGACCTTGTAAACATCTTTCCTGTTCCCTGAGTAAATGGTCCCGTCAAGCGCATATACCTCAACATTGTCATTGAGGAAGTATCTAAGAAGAACCCCTCCGTAATTCTTTGTCCAGGTATTTAAGGTGGTAAGTCCATTTCTCTTTTCTGCATCAGATGGAATCTGTACCATGCCCGAAGTATCAAAGACAACATTGTGGCTTATATAGTAACCGTCTATATCAACAAGGCATACAACCGGCGTATAAAGCGCCATCTCCTCGACTCTTCCCTGATTATCCCAGTTAAAGGAATAAACAAGGGAGTTATAAAATACTGTAAGCGTTTCATTAAGGTCGTCCTCGTCATTCCATACGCAGCCATACTTTTCTACATTATCCGTGTTCATGGTCTGTGCAGCATCATAACAGGCAGACGTGAGCTTACTTGAATACTGGACATTCTGCGTATTTACTTTCTTTGTGATATCGACGTTTGCAAATGATCCAACGCTAAAACACAGGAATATTCCCAAAAAGGCTAATATGTAATCACTAAATTTCATCCGGCTGCCTCACTGCATATTGTTTCCAACGTATCCGCCATAAGAAGTAAACAGGGTTATATCGGAGCTCTTTGTCTGAAAGAGCCTTGAAAGCCTGGTTCCGAGTGTCGGAGAGATGTTCTTTACTTCTACGGAGAGATAATCACCATTCTTCATCCGGTAATCCCTGTTGTCTCCGGAAGCAGGGTAAAGCACGTTAAGGATCTCTTCTTTCGTATAGTCGACCCTGTACGTTGCGATCTCATGGTATCCGGTATCAGGATCTATCACTTCCGTGGGTACGGTATACGCTGATGAATGCGTTATATTTATCTCACATAAAAGATGTGCCGTGTCAACGTCATAGCAGAGTTTCTCATAAGCCTCAGGCGTGATCTTTCCCGCAACCTTTGACTTATCCACGAATTCAACGACCGCATTATCTATATAACTCTGCCTGATCGTGTCCTGCTTCTGTGCGATAAGCATGATCGGGACAATGAACATTATGATGCATCCAAAAAATGCGGCAAAAACCCTTCCTAATACATCACCCATAAAAACTCCTGTTTCTATATATTTAACTGTGAGTATATGTCACAGCCTTGATTTCGTTTGTTGAGAAATAATCGTGTTTGATCAGATAATTGTCGTCCATGCTTATCTTTGTCTTAAGATCCAGGACATAAGCTGGGTTCTTTTCCCTTAGATTCTTAAGATAGTCATCATCAAGCACTGCCCCATCAAGTATGATGGTTATCTTGTCATTCTGACTTATTATGTCAGTAAATACGGAGCTGCCATTTACGTACAGCACCGGCTCAGAATATCCAAGCTCCGTGTTCATAGTCACAGATGCCTTGGTATTCATATCATCAATCTCAGCCTTGTTAAATACACTTAAAAGACCCATATAACACATAAAAAATGCAATCGCAGAAGCAAAAATGATCGTTGCTGCCACTATATGCAGATATTCTGAAAAAGTATCGCCCATGCCATTCTCCCTCTGCCAGATCATCCAATGACCGGAGGCAAAAGCCCCCGGCAAATGATGACCGCCAAAATATCAGCTCTTCCTGAACACAATACCTACGATGGCATCTGTTGTAGCGTCACGGACTACCTCTCCCGTGAATTTTGAATTCGGATTGATATACTGGCCGCTTGTCTTATTCCTGGCATTTGCAAGGTCTGCCCCGGGTGCTGAAAATGAAGCATCCGAATAGATGTAATTAACCTGACCGCCACCATTGTCAACGCCAACGTAAAGCTGGTCGTTTGAGTGGAGCTTGATTACATTTACCACTTCTGAGCCGGTAACAACTGCAGCATCGTACTGTGTGTACTTCGCCTCATCCATCTGGGTGATCGTTGAGTTAGAGTCTGTAAGTGCCGCATTTCCCGATTCCTTGACTGTTGACCACTGCATGAATACGAATCCAATGACCAGACATGAAAGCACTACCGCAAAAACCGTCCTCAATCCTTCTGATAAACTTCCGCCCATCTTTTTTCTCCTTTTATGTAATATTTTTATAGTATAAGGACCAGCAGTCCCTGATACCTTCAGTTACATCCCGATGCTCTTCATCATCTCCATTGAATAGAGTGCAAACGGAACTATCATGTAAACGACCAGTGTAAGGATAAGTGGTATGAATGCCACGATCTTTCCTACTTCCGCTTTCTGTGTTGAGATGATCTCGTTATCGGTCTTTCTCTTCTCCTTGTAGTATTCCCTGTCAGTCTCGATCTCTGCGAAGGCTGTAAGTATGTCCTCTTCCTCGACCATAAGCAGATTGTCAACAAATCTTCTGAACGGAGGAAAAGTCTCCTGATTCTTCATCTTCTGCAAGGCCTTCTTTGTTGAATACTCAAGGTTTATGATGCACTCCTGTATTGACTGCCTGAAGCAGAATGAAAATCTCTCAAGCCAGTCAAGAACAGTATCTACAAGTATTCCGTCAACGTGCATAAGGATAAGCACTATCGTCTGATACTGGATGACCTCATCTTCCATATCCATCTTCACAATCCGCAGTTTGTACTGAAGTATGAGGTAAGGAAGATAGTAACCTGCAAAGTAGCCAAGGATATTTATAAGCAAAAACCACCATCTGTAATAAACATCCCTGTACCTCTCTACCCTGTAAAATACTTCATCCGTTACCTGTGCTGAAAACTTGGGAGCTATCCCCCTTTTTTCAATCTCAGCCTGGATCTGCTGTCTGTTCTCCGGTGTGTCCTTCATCTTCCTGCAGCTTAAGGTGTAATCAATTGCTGCATCCCTCATGGCCTGCCTGTACTCTTCATTCGGAACAATGGAGGATTCAAATGTAGTCTTAAAGTCATTTAAGAGATTATGCCTTGTCCTCCACTCTGCCGTGAATATGACAAGGTTTATCATAAAGATTGCCAGGAGCCCAAAAAGGATCCTCTTTACCAGGAACCCCTTTATCCCTATCCTGTCCCCGACCATCTTAAGGCCTTCATCAATCTTCAAATGCTTCGTATAATGTCTGTTGATCTCGATGGTAACGAACCTGTTTATCACTGGAACCGTAAGGAGCCAGCTTATTATCTTGTGTTCCCTCTCATCGTCCACATGCCCGTCCTTTAGGTTGGCTATAAGCTGGTAGACTATGACTGTCACAACAAAGATGCATGCCATTACCGTTGTTCCCGCAGGCCCATTGTAAAAAGAGGTCATTTCAGGGATATTTGATATTCCCCATGCCTCTATCGCCTTTAAGAAAAACAGTGGAAGAAGTGTAAGCGTTATCAGCCCCGAAAAGAGGAAGGCATTTCTTCTTCTCTTTATGAGCTCCACATTTATCTCTTCTTTTAGGTAATTGATATTTGTAAGGAAGAGCGACTGCCCGTCATCCAGTGTCTTATCACCATATTCCTTTATGGTCGCGCAGATAGCCACCATTGTAAGAACAAACTTGTTTGGTGCGATATCCTTATACTTATCTACTTCATGATCCACATTTGTTGCGCCAAGCATCCTGTAGATCTTGGATGCGTGAAGCCCCATCTCATACGGAGTTTCATCCAGAGTGTCATAGATCGCATCCTCAACATTTCCAAGTACCGAATAATGATGCCTTATGTTGGTGATAAAATCCCCGAGCTGGTTTAGCAGTTTGTTATCAAGGCTTTCCTGGGCTGCAGTTATAAAATACGTGAATATGAAATAAGCCATGAAAAAGCCCATGCAGATATAAAACCAGTCCCCGCCGGAGATTGAAATGACAAATATAATCAGAAGAAGGGCTCCGCCCACACACTTTGCAGTCGTGAGGGTAGCTTTCCTTTTTATGCTCATCTCATCTGCCGGGTAATTGATCTCAAGGAAATTCCGTATCTTCTGGTAATATCTTTTGAATACCGGCGTCTGTGAAAAGAACCTGTACAGCCAGAAGATACCCTTCATGCTTGCCCTGCTTCCCCTTATCGGGGTAAGGGAGCGCTTTTTTCTTATGCTGATCGTAAGCAGGATGTAGAATAAGAGGCATACAGCAATCGCTATAAGCATCACTCTCATCGTTATCTGAGAACTCATATATTATTCTCCTCATCTATCATGCATACTTTCTTATCTCGTTAAACTCTGATTCAAAGAGCTGCCTCTGCTCATCAGACTTAAGGTTGAGTCTTATCTTTTCCATGAGAGCCTTAGAAGGCATGTTCTTGAATACATACTTTCCGTTTTCAAAGACCACAAGATCCCTTGAGGTATAAACTGCCCTGTCTGTTCCTCTTCTGTAATTTTCCATGGTATCGAGCTTTATCTTCTCATCAATGGACAGTTTCTCATTCTGCGGAAGCTGTGAGGGATATCTTGTATCATCTATGGGAATGATCTCCGTGATCCTTGAGCAGAAACGGTGTCCTGCAACTGATTCCATGTGGAAGTCGATGTTTATTGCCCTTGCTACCATCTCCTCAGCAGCCTTTTCTGACTGGAATCCTGCTCCAGAGTGTGCATCCAGAAGGTTATTTCTCATGGATATGATAAGGTCACGGATGGTCTTTGCATGATGGGTCCCTATCGTAGCCTTGTTACCAACCTGCGCAGTCTGTACAAGCCATGAAGCTCCTTCTGCAGTCGCAACCTCTGCGAACACGAAGTATGAACCATTCATCTTCTTTTCTAGGTCCAAGCCTTCCTGTGCGGTAAAGTTGTCTGTCTCCTGCAGTGTAGAGATATTCCTGTCGGGATATACCTGTCGCATGTTTGCCTCAAACGCCAGCTCCTGGATTCGGATATTTTCAGACTTTGGCACATATCTGATAACCGACTTGAGCGTTGTGGTCTTACCTGAAGCCTGCATTCCGGAAATGATGATGTTGATATAGCCCTTGATAAGCCACTTTATCATTGTGATGGGAACGATATTGTTCATATCCTTTAAGATGGTCTCAGGCTCAAGGGATGTGACGGAATCAAACTTGCGGACAAAGAATTCCCAGGAATCCGCTGCGGGTGGTCTTGCAACTACCACACGGGAGTTGTCCATCATGGTCGATACAACCCTGGGATTTCTTCTTGAAAGTGCATATGGTGCATTGTTCTTGTATACGTTGGAGCATATCCGCACAAGCTCATCATGCGACCCGAAGCTTAAGAACTTCAGCTTTAAGTCTATGCCATGAACCTTTATCCATACTGATTCAAAGGAATAGGGCTGATCCTCAGACTGCACTGAGTGCCCTGTAAAAGGAATCCCTGAAACACCACCATCAACTTCATCTACCGCATTATCAAAGAGGATATCAGCAGCACCAAAGCCCTTATATTCCGAGAACACTCTCTGCGCTATGATCTCAAGCTTGTCCTCATAATCTATATGCTCGATCGTCACAATGAAGTCCTTATATGCCTCTTCTACTTCCTCATCAGATACTTCATATAGATAATCACCGTCCTCACAGACTTTCGGGTCAAGCCATCCGTAATCCTCTATAAGCTGTACAAGGCCGTCCTTTTTATACTCCTTCATGTAGAAATAGAGCATTATCTCGAACTTGTCCCTTGTCGTAAGCCTTATCGGATTATCAAAGGCAATGACATTGTTCACGGTATCTTCCGTTACATTGATCGCTTTTCCCCTGATGATATCCTTGATGAAGTTCTTGATATACTTCTTGGCTACGGGATTTCCATAAGCTGATTCCTTAAGTGAGATACGCAGTTCCTGCTTTGCAGATTCCCTGGCTTCAAGTTCCCTTCTTGTAAGATTCTGCTCTTTAAGATTTACCTTAAGGGCAGTTGAAAACTCCTCAGCAACCTGCGCTGTTATGTGTTTTATGGTGTATGGATTTTCAAAATCCAGCTGTTCTTCAGACTTTGATAACTTGGTGAAGTACCAGAATAAAAAAGCTATAAGTGCTGCAAAGATCACCAAGATCAGTATCAAGTTCACGGTCTGCATCTTACGCTTCCTTTCGTTTAAGATTTTCAGAAGATTCCCCGGTGTTCTCTGTATTTTTCTTCTTCAAAAGGCCGTTTGTTTTTGATATAACGCTGTTCTTTATATTTGAAAGATTACTTTTAAAATTTTCCTTCCGTTTTTCAGCCTTTATCTTCTTTAACTTCTTTGGATCAAGCTCTGTTATTTCCCTGGAAGGCTCTTCTTCCTCTTTGAATTTTTCATTTACTGATACATGTACAAGCGTCTTTGAAGGCTTAAGGAATTCTTTTTCTGTCACCTCTACTTTTACGTTGTCCCCATCAAGAACTGCCTTTTCATTCGCATACCTTGCGACAGTCTTTTTCGTGAACCTGTACGAATCTTCTTCCATTTCCTCCTCGTCGATAAGAGCCTTTGTGAGCTTTGACATCTCACTTATAAGGTGATATGAATAGTCACTCTTTTCAGGTTCCGTATTTGAGAGGATAAACTGGATCATGTTCTCATTGGTGTAGTAATCCTTAAAGTCCACGTTATACGGCATGGTGTATATCTTTTTTACGCCATATACTTTCTGCATGTGATGAGCTGAAAACTGGCTCTTGTAATCGTAGTTTGTAACCAGAAGAAAGCTGCTCTCTGACGAAGGAGCAGAGATCTCTTCTTTCTTTCCCTGTGAGATACAGGTCACTGTCCTATCAATATATGGAAGGACTGCTTCAACAACCTTACCTGCTTTTCCATCGCAGAGGACAAAGATATTGTCATATATCCTCTCAGCTGACCTTATGATGGCTCCTACGGATTCGGGGTCCTGTATCACTTCCCTTGCAACGTCACCCTCAACCTTCTTCGAGACCTTAAGGATGTCAAAGAGATTTTCACTTGATACTGCCGGGACAACAGCATTAGCAAAATGGCTTTCCGTAAATGACTTTACCCCTGCCCTTCTTGTAAGGGAGTCCATACCGGTGTCTTCAAAGATATACTTGTTATCATCAATCGACTGTTCCCCGACTCTTTTACCGATCAGATATTTTTCTACCGGATATTTTGTCGTAAGCTGCAAAAGCAGTGTCTTTTTCAGATACTTTGTTGCTGCAAGGCCAGCGCATAAGGAAATCGCCTGCGGTGCATAGTTCTTCGATTTATCTGTACCTTTGAATAAGATAACCATCTGGTCCACCTTAAAAGCGTCTTACGCGCTTTGCCTTTCTACAATATTTTTTGACTGTCTTCATATCATCCCCGGTAATGATCGCCAGCGTTGACATCACTGCAAGCTGCATGTCCGCAGAAGTATCCTTTATCCTCTGCCTGCCGGTGTGAGATAAGTTGACATATGCGATCTCGTCCTTATCATCAAGCGGTATATATCCAAGCATCTGGTCCTCTTTTATCTCAAGGAGTTTTATCACTGCTCTTTCCGTAACCTTGTTTGTGACCTTGTCCCTCATGATAAAGAAGGATTTCTGGAGAAGGTCTTTTGGTATCCTGGTCATCCGGTGGATGTCACATGCGCTGTAATCATGAAGGATGAATGAGTATTCAGAGTCCTGACTTTCTTCATTAAGTCCCATGTAGTAAACAACAAAGTCAAACTTGTCGATGAAGGCTTCTGATACTTCCGCATCCCTTATATAAACGATGTTTTCCTTTTCTACCGCCTGCTCATCGTCCTTATACTGATGCACGGATTCATAAAGGTCTTTTGCGTAGCTGTTGTCGATAACAGCCACCTTGAATTTATTGCTGGCAAGGGATTTTGCCACATAATATGGAAAATCTCCTTTTTCCTTTCCTCGAAAAGCTATTGTCTTAGCCATTGTTTGTCACCTCCTCGTTAAGGCGCCTGTGTCTCTTCACCGGAACCTTCTGCAGATGCTCCTTCACCTGCTCCTTCTTCCGGAACTGGTTCCTCAGGCTGTTCTGCAGGTGCCTGCGCATCTTCAGCTGCTGTCTCTTCCGTGATCTCTTCAGCATCTTCAGGGTCTGCCTGGTACTGAATGCCAAGCTGTGCACTCTTCTTTGCCGTATCTGCGATACCATGACCGTCCGAAACTGCCTTTAATGTATCTTCCGACATACCGATAAGCCTCTGTTCAAGATTCATTCTCGCATCAAGGTTAAGGGTCTCCTTTGCAATTGAAAGGATATTGGGATCAGAATTGATAAGATCTATTACCTCAGGCCTTACCACATAATTGGGAACTGATTCTTCCTGGAGATTTGGCTCTACATACCTTGTGGTATAGATATAGGTTCCCGTGACCGTGTAGGCATCGATTGTTGCTGAAGCCATTCTTAGTATCTCGTCTTCATTCAGATATGAATAGAAAACACTGTTTGGAAGGATAAGGTTATGTACAGGCTTCTTTGTAAGCACTGTATAGTCTTCACCAGTAGGGAACATGATGCGTACATCAACGTAGTCACATTCGCTCTGGTCAGTCATTAGGTTTGCAACTGCAATCTCATATTCCCTTGTGTCCTGCTGGACCTGGAGCGGTGTTACCATGTCTGCCATTATCGGTTCCAGCTCCCTTATATCAAGGACTGCAACCCCGCCAACTGCATCAACCGGAAGATAATACTCAGCTTCAAGACCTGTATGGATCTCCTGCTTCATTATGTTTTCATCAACCACGAGTGTTTCTCCTGCAGAAATATTCTTCTTGGCAACATAGACAACCTGCTTGTTTGAATCTATCTCATACTGGAGTTCATTTATCTGTGCCGTCTTTTCATCAATGGTCTTTTTACCGACATAGATGATAGCGATGCATCCTGCGAGAATAATGAGAACTGCCACAAGTATTGAGATGACCAGCCTGAATTTGTTTTTTCTCATTTCTTTTTTATGCTCCTTCTTTCAAAAATATGCTGCCCTCCAGGGAGAGCAGCTTTTTCTTACTTAAGGCTTCCGTAAATGAACTTCTTTTCTTCATCCTTTGAATTTATTCTTACTACTACCTGCTCCCCCATAATCGGCATTCTTCTGCCTGAAGAAGGATGCTTGCATACACAGTCCATCTTGTTGTCGAGATTGACAAATACGCCCGCTTCTGTAATTCCTGTAATGACACCTGCATAGAAATCTCCGGGATTGAATTCTGTAAAGTACTTAAGCCTCGGATTAGCCTTCGCCTGCTTTATGGAACCTGTAGCCTCTATCAGCGTGTAGTAGGAGTTGACAACCTTTACCCTCTTTGGCTCAGCTGAAAGGATCTTTACATTCACCCTGTTTCCGACCCTGTAGCACTCTGATGTCTTTATCCCGTCGAAATCCCTTGCATCTGCCATATAGAGCCATGAGATCTCTTCAATCGGTATCCTTATCTCTGCACCGCAGGCATCCACTGTGATATACTCCCTTGCCACTGCGATTATCTTTGCCTGGACGATCATTCCCGGAATAATGTTTGGCTTTCTTCCGTTGATTGAGGTATAGTTTTTCACGCCTCTCATGGAAAGAGCCGAAAGTCTGTCTCCATATACTGTTCCTGTCTTTTCATCAGCATATCTGGCTACGAAATCTATCTCAGCCCCTATCCTTCTCATCATGTTCTTCTGGATATCCATCGCCATCGCACGGTTCATGCGCTCGTAATGATAGTGGTAAAGAACATATGAAGGAATGCTTACCGTAAACTGGCCAGTCTTGAATCTTACTTTTGCCATGAAGTCCGGGATGTAATCCGGATCATCCGGTTCCTTAGCTGACTTGATCTCCGTGATGGATGTAATCGTTCCCTTAAGGATCCTGTCCTCGTTTGCTGAAGCTACAAGCTCAAGCCACTCTTCTTTTCTGTGTGTGGAGTCTGTCTCGACAAGTGCTTCGTCCCCGTCCTCTACGAAGACATGCTCTGAAGAATAGATCTCCTTCTTCGCAAGGTCTGAAGCTTTCTGTACCGAGTGGGTATTTCTCTGTACGTGGAGTCTGATGGCATCGGCTTCCGGCATCAGGTCGATCTTTCTCTTTCTGGGTCTTCCCGGTCCTCTCTTTTTAGGTGCTTCAGCAATAGGTTCGCCATTCTCCCCAGAGGTTTTTTTCTCTGTCTCATTGGCATCATCCATCACAACAGCTTCCATCTTTACCTTCTTTGGAGGATTGATTCCTTTTGCGAGCTGTTCAACTGAATCTGCCTGTAAATCCAATTTAGCCATTTGATTTTCTCCTTTTTACGTTTATTACATTGAATAAAAAACATAATTATTTATTGTAGTGAACCATGGATAACTGTCCCATTCGGACTCATTACCATCAGCTCCCTCATTTTCCTCGCTACAAAGATCTCTTGTATCGAAGAAAAATACTGCTTTTGGATTATCCAGAACCTTTAACTGTCCGGAAAGTACCATGTGCGCCACATTCAGAATCTCCTCCGGCGGTTCTATTTCTGAAAGTTCGCCGCCCCCGGCGTTCTGGTATATAACTTCACTTAAAGTCCCGGGGAACATATCAGAGGCCACCCTGTTCTTCATGACCTCTCCCACTGCTATCCAGCAGTTCATTCCGTCTCCCCTTGCCTTAAGGCTTATAAACTTTGCCAGAAGCTCTTCATCTTCGTAACTATATTTTAGAGTATAATATATCGATTTTTGTGTGTCAATATTTTTACATATATTATCATTTTTTATATACTCGCAGGACATATAGTTTTCTATGACGCTCTCATCTATGCCCACAGGATCCTCTGCAGGACTGTAATAAATGCTGAAACTATTATACTTACTCACTGTAACTGTCTTTTTCTCTGAAGAGCAGTGGCACCAGAGTCCGTCGCCTATATAGATTCCGGTATGGTTGGTACCGAGCCTGTTGGTCACACCTATGTCTCCAGGCCTGAGTCCATCCAGTGTGGTGGGTCTAAGGCTGCTTGACTTTATCGCCTTTGTTGAACCCATCTGTCCGTATATCTCACTTGGGAAACCGCTTGTCATATATGTCCACTGCACAAACCCTGAGCAGTCAAGTCCGTGCTGCAGCCCGTTGTCTTCGTTATAAGACCACCATATGGTGTCATATCCAGGCTGTGTTGCCTTGCCGCCCCACTCATAAGGAACCTTTCCGATAAGTGAAAGCGCAGTCTGGACTATGGTCCTTCTTATACCATCCAGCTGCTCTATATAAGGTGCATACTCCATGAGTCCCTGATTGGATGTAATCCCGACAGAAGGGAGATTTATAAATACCGTCTGTGAGATTGACTGATTACTCGTGACACGCTTTATCATCTCTGTGCGTCTTTCGTAGTCATCATCTACAAGTTCCCTGCCGATTCCCATTTTTTCAAACATGTCTTCCGGCTTTAAGACTGAAAGCTTTACATCTATATAGGTGATATCCTTTTCCTCGGGCACTATGAGCTTCTTTTCACCCGTGGTCTTGAAATGACCGTTCTGCTGCTGTTCATAGACATCCACTTCTGTAGGAGTGGTTATATACTCATCGCCATTTAGTATAAATTCATCAAGTACCCGGTCCGACTGGCTATAATGGGGTATCTTTGTAGGAACATAGTCCTTTACCGTACTCTCTGTGACCTCATATGAAAGGAAGGGGATCTCCCGTAGCTGTGGCACATTTATGGAATTATCCAAAGCGTACTTCTTACAGCTCATATAGACTGAGAGGAACCTTATGTAATCCGCGTTCTTAAAAGGGTTTGGCTGATCATAGAATGAATCCATGGATAGTGAGTAATCATATCCCTTTTCCCTGATCAGTTCCTTGATCTCCTCCTCTGCGGATGAATATCTGTCTTTCAGCACTTCCTTTAGAAGGAACACTACATTTATCACCGAGTCTTTTAACTGGATTACGTTTGCATCTGTCTGTCTTGCAGCATGAGCCTGTACAGGATATGTTCCTATAAGCATCAGAGCTGCCATGGCACCTGCCAGGATTCGTTTCAGCATAGTTTTTCTCCTTTGATATATTTTTACATATATTATATCTTTATATGTATAATATCAAGCAAAGTATATTTAGGAAAATGGGAAAATATCAGATTATATCGGGGAATTCAGTGATTATGAGCAGATAAAAAATACAGATAGATTTATTTTATATTGACAAAAAGCACATATTTGCGATAATATAATATCAAGTTAAGTGATTTTGATCCACGTTAGTGGACCTCCTTTTTACAGATAATAGAAAGACCACGGTTGCCAGCCGTGGTCTTTTACTGTGCCATGTTTTATCAGGCCTATTATTATGATATAAAGGTCCACCGTGAACCTTGCCAACTATTTTTGCATATAAAACGCATTCCTTCAGATAACATAAATTGACAAAATACACATGTTAGTGTCAAAATGAAAACAACAGGAGGCAACTATCATGGGAGATCCTAGATTCTTATCCAAAAGCAAAATCACAAAAAACGACATCTGTAATTACATGCTCTCAGAAATCGAGGACTACGACAGACCTGTTCATAACCACGCCATTTTCCACGAGCAGTATGACAGTGATAATGACTATAGGAAATTCATGGATTCCAGGAATGATGATGATATAGATGAACTGGACGAACTTGATGCAATGAGACAGCAGGACTGGGATGAACAGGAAGAATATGAGCAGAAAATGCATGACATCCATGAAAAGTATCCTGACTTTGACGCTGAAGGCGCAATATTCAGGCATGAAGATCCAGAAGCAGCTGAACGCGGTGCCAGGTTAGATGATTATCTTAACTGGTGGTAATTTTGAAATACTATTATATATAAACCAAGGGCCATCCGATTTTGAACGGATGGCTCTCTCTTCTTGATTGGAAAGAATATATTCCGATATATCTTACTATCATATATTTCTACAATTACGAACTCAGGCAAGACTTTTTATCCAATCCCCTATGGGCCCCAAAATGCAGAAGATGATCTGATCATTCGTTGCTACAAAATTTCTTCGCATTTATCCTGCATATCCTGCGTGATCTTGTCAAAAGCTGCGGCTCTGGGTGCAAGGTACCCTCCGAGAGATATACCTATGATCGTCACATCCTTCAATTTGAAATAGTCAATGCAAATATCACTGACCAGGATACTATAATGATACCTATAACCAACTTGATGCCCACTTCCGGCCTGAGGTCATAGAATTCCATTTTGCCAAATCCAATCAGAGACATCAGGACTCCAATTATGATCATGATCAATGGTAGCAGCGTCGCAAACAAAAGAAGGAAAATAGCTGCTGCGAAAAAAGCATCTACTCGTAAGCAATCACTGATCATTGAGCTATTCAAAAATCCCACTAGCAAAAAAATGCCTACGAATAGAAAAATAATACCGGCAATGCGAAACAAAAATCCCTCTTCCCAGCTTAAGCGTTTGTGATTCCATATTCCCGGGAGATATGCAAAACCGTGATCTCTCAGATAATGTTCAATGATGGAAAGGAGTTTGTCCTCATCAAATCCAATATTCGCCCAATCCTTATGATCGATTCTTTTTCTCCAAGGCAAATTCTTCGGTGTAGAGAGTGAAAAAACAGCTCTGGTCTCCGTGGACAATGGCGGCTTATAAGTATCTTTGACAAGCAAGGTTTCACCGCCGCAAAACGTTTTGTCTCTGCTAAGTATATATGTCACATAAAAGGAACCGGTGTCCCTGTTGTCAGTTTCTTCCGAGATTTGCTGCGTTTTCCACCTGGCAACAATTTTATTTTTTTGAACAGTTACAACAAAGGGATATTCATCCGAGTTTAGATCCCTTTGTATTAAAGCTTTAAAATCATTAAATTCTTTTCTATTAATCCTTTTCTTCATGTTTTACTTAGTCCATTATCCTACT
>NZ_AUJI01000038.1 GCF_000424145.1 Butyrivibrio sp. AC2005 | reverse complement strand
ATCCTGATGCCATTTATCCGTCCGCGCATGGATTCTGAGGTGGGTAACACCATCCCGATCAAGATAGAAGTTTGCATCTTCTACGACAGCATGATTGACATTGAGCAATTTTTTACATAATGTATTAGCAGAAACCATCTGTGGGTACCTCTGGTATCTCTGTAGTATAGTTTGGACGCTAATACATTACAGAAACACAGATGGTTTTTCAATTGCAAATATACATCAGAGGACTGGCATAGTACCCACCATCATGCCAGAAGCCTCTGTTTTTCACTGATTTATATCATTTCTTAAACCAAAATGAATAATGATACTTCTTTCTAAAGCCGAGCCTCTCATAGAATTCCATATCGGAAATGACGTAAGCTCTTTTTGCTCCAAGCTTTTTTGCTCTGCCCAGCGCTTCAAAGATAACAGCCTTAGCAACGCCTTTTCCTCTATATGAGGGAATAGTGCATACAGGCTCAACATAAACATAGTCAGTCTCTGTCATATACCATAGCAGACAACATGCCACCATTTCTCCCTTTTCATTCACAGCAGCAACACCCAAATTCTTGTTAAAATGCTTCCTGACTCTTGGAACGATTTCTTCTTCCCGCTCAAATTCTGCTTTGTCATAGCCATGGTCAAATCCCTGCCAGAAGAGCCACTGAAGGTCATAAGCATCTTTTACGGGATCCGGGGAAAAGAATTTAAGCCCGTCCGTGAGTTTTGCTTCAAGTGAATCATCAAGCTTTCTCTCCATTATGATCTCATCCTGATCGGCAATTTTAAATCCCAGTTCTTGAACTATCTCTATCTCAGTGGAATTTTCATCACAGATTGCCATTCCAAAACCGGAATCGTCTTTAAGCTCATTGCAGGCATATTCCAGAACGGCCTGATATAAATCTTTATACTCCGGAAGAACTCCGCAAAAGCCCTCGCCAAAATACATATCGTAAATTGCAGCGCCAACAATTTTGTCATCCACAATCCAAAGGCCAATGGAGTTCTTTAAGCTCTTATCAAATTCAGGATGTTCAATCATCCATTCAAGTCTCGCCCAGTTCCAGTTAATGTGGCTATCATCTTTTTCATTTAATGCAATGAGAAAACCACATAATGCATCATACTTGTCATCTGTGTAGTTCTTGAATTTAATATCAGTTCTCATTCTTTTTTACATCCTCTTTGATCTTTCCAAGGTAAATGCAATAGACAATTGCTACAACAATTGTAACCCCAACATAAATCTGATCCACAAGTGCGTTGTCATCCCCAAACATAGAAAAGGCATCAATCATTGAGTGGGCTATTATGCATGGAAAAATGCTCCCACTCTTATAAAAAACAAATGTAAGAATAAATCCCCAGGAAACCGCAAAGATCACCTGAAGTATAGTTTCAAAGCTTGTCTGTCCTGTAAAAAGGTTAATAATGTGCCCCATACCAAAAGTAAGTGAAGAAACAATTATAGCTACTGCTGTCCTTTCCTTTGACAACATTGCTGTAAAAAGAAATCCCCTAAACAACATCTCTTCCACAAATCCAACCAGGATCATAGAAAGCACTGCAATAACAAGCTCAATTCCGTGATAAGACAGTACAAAACCATCCCAAAGATTCCCGGTCGCCAATATCCACATAGGGATAAAGTATAAGAACCTTTTTGTATCCTCAGGCCACGAGGCTATTCCACATTCTTTTTCCAGATGATTTCTCTTTACAAAAAGAATGATTCCATTCGCAAAGACAGTTATACCAAGCAGCATTGCAATGCTCTGATATCCGAAATTTCCTTTTAAGTACGACATAACTACGCAGTACAAAACAATGCATAAAACTGCAAATAATATCCTGTTCTTTTCATACAGCTTTCTCATATATTTCAATTAAATCCCCCACTATTCTCATGACTTTATGCTCTTACTTAATAATACATCCCATCTAAAAAAGCACGGGTTATATTCATGGTATCGCTCTTTTCTCTCTTGGTGCTACCGTTAAGCACTAAGATCTTCATTTTTTTCATCTCCTGTAATCAATCAAAAATCTGTCCGGGAAGCTTTAATTTTTCCTTCGGAGGGAATGTCTTGTCAAACTCCTCGACATCTGAGTCTTCAACATAGTATCCCCTAGGGGTCTGATATACCCCTGTGATGCCATCAAGATATCCCGGGATCAATTCTCTGCACAGGAAAAATGACGCATCTTCGCCCTCCGGAAGGTCATGGTATCTGATTCCAAACTTGCTTGCATAGTCAAATCCGCAGTGGCTGTAGAATCCGATATTTCCTTCAAAAAGAACTGCTCCAAATCCCATCTCTGCAGCCTTTTCAAGGGAATAATCCAAGATAGCCTTTCCATAACCTTTTCTCTTAAGTTCAGGTGTAATTCCAATTGGGCCCATGGTAAGCACATCAATAGTCCTTCCATCATCAGACTCAATGAAAGTTTTCATGAACATGTTCTGTCCGATCAGCTTTCCATCCTGCTCCATAACAAAATCGAGTTCAGGAATAAATGCTGGATCATCTCTGAGCACATGAATTACATAGTGCTCACTGCATCCAGGACGATAAACGTTCCAAAATGACTCTCTTACTAAATTTTCAACTTCTCTATAATCTTTCTTTTCTTCTAATCTAATTGTGTAATTACTCATATTTTTTCTCCATTTTTCATCGTTAAGAAATTAAAAGCTCACCAATTTCTATATGTGGATTCCTATATCTGGCAGAACTTTTCTCTCTATTATGGTGGATAGCATTATTAGGGCAGTTCTGGATACATGCTCCGCAGCTTATACAGCTCTTTGAAAAGAGTGGACGACCATTTTCAATATGTATATTTCCCATTGGACAAAGTCTTGAACATGTACCACATCCCGTACACGCATCGTTCACGGTAACTTCTTCTGTAATACCGATTCCTTTTGGAAACTCATACTTTTTCTTGTGACTGCTTGTAATAAGTTTGCTTAAAAGCGAATTTCTTTTAACGTACTTTTTCTTTTCAACTATATCGCCCACTATCTGGTCAATTGCGTCCTGCTGCTTTTTGCTATCGCCTTCCTGTTTTTTCATGTCAGCAAAAGTAATGCAGTTCTCGCCCATTAAAACAGAATTAATATAGTCGAACTTTCTTCCATTTGCCAGAGTAATCTTGTTTACCTCGTTGCAAACAGATCCGGCAAAACATCCGTAAGTTGCTATGGCGAAGAGATAGTTGCACTCCACCTTCAGTTTCTGCAAAAACTCCTCAATATATGGTGGTATACAAAGCCCGTAAACCGGAAATACTATACCCACAACATCATCTTTTATCTCATAGATTCCCTGTTTGATCAGCTTGGGAATAGATAAACACTCTCCTCCCAAGCACTTGGCCACATACAAGCAATTTCCAGTTGAGCTGAAATACAAGGTTTTCATTCAATATCCTCCAAATGTGTTAAACAATAGACTGTATAGTTACTATACCCTTTGGAGAAAAGAAAACATGAATTACACTGATTATTTTGCTTTTTACACTGATTTATCCATATCATCAAGCGCTCTGTCAAAAGCTTCAAGGAACTGCCTCATGCTATCCAAAGTACTTTCAGGTATTTGGTCAAGCATAGCTTCATACATAGTTCCCATGTTTTCATGCATCTTGCGGTGATCATTCCTTGCCGCTTTACTTTTTTTGTAAGATACAGGCAAATCGCAGCATCTGAATCGGGAGACACTCTCTTCTCCATAAGATCCCTGTCCACGAGCTTGTTGACCATCTGTGATACAGCGCCCTTAGTGATTCCGCGCACCTTGGCAAGCGACTCCTCGCACTTATTTGGAGTCTTTTTTTTCCGATTCGTTCTCATCGGTTATCTACGGTTCATCTCCGCTAACTATCTCATACTCTGCGGGTTCATCTACATCCTGAACCTCCTCCATGCCACCAGAATAAGGAAGATTCAAAATCTCTTCATCCGTATTCTCCGTGTAAAGAAGATTGCTCTTATCCTCTTCCGATGCTGATTCATCCCCTTGCAAACTTCCTATTTCATCATTAAGCAGTTCATAGTTTTTCTCGCCATATGATCCACTGGGCATCTTCATCTTGGGAACATAAATACCATCATCGCCCCAGGGCTTTATCATCAGAATATCCATGAACTTGTTTTCCTTTACAAATTTGATGGATACTATTGTTCCGTCAGCTCTATCCTCTGATTTTGTCACAACAACCTTTGCCCCATCGTCAGAGAGATTAAGCAGATACTTTGCGGATTCTACCGGATCAAAGTACTTGCTGTAAAGACCATTCGGATCTGTCTTTGCATGTTCATTCAAGTATTCACCAAAACCGTTTTTGGTATAGTCAATTGCCTCTATGCCTCTTATTCCTTAGAGTTCTATGTCTTCAGTCTATACTCATCACGGCAAACGACATCATTCCTTCGCATTCTCGATTATCTTCTTTATCTCAGCCAATTCCTTTTTTGAAAGCTTCTGCCTTGATGTAAATGCCGCAAGAAAAGCAGGTAGCGATCCTCCAAAGGTCTCCTCTACAAACTCTTTGCTTTTCCTGGTATAAAATTCATCCTCGGAAATCATGGACGTGACTACGCCATCCACATTTTGAAACAAGCCCTTCTCGCAGAGCTTTTTAAGAACAGTATAGGTGGTTGATTTCTTCCACCCGAATTCGTCAGCGCACATTTTCACAAGCTCACCGGAGCCAACCGGTTCCTTCTCCCATATAAGCTTGGCAAACTGCATCTGAACTTCCCCTAATTCAACTGCCATGCTGGCCTCCTTTTGGTCTATCCCCTATCGACTTCATATTTTTAGTCTATACCTCATAGACCAACATGTCAACATATTATTTACAAATCTTTCTCTACATTCTCTTTATTATCCTCCAGCATAATTCCTATCTCAAAAGGGTCCATATGTATTGCTCCCTCTCTTTGGTCGGCAGCAATTCGGTCTTCACATCTCAAATCCGCTTTGCAGATGGCGCCTTCTTTCTTCAATCCGCATTCCAGTCAGGTATCTCGTTACCCTTTTCAAGCTCGTCTTTTACAAACTCATCTCTATGCGCCTCTATCCTTCGCCAGTTTATAATGCCATCAATGATAGCTGCCCCCTGAGTCTCAGGGATATCCTTCACAGTACATCTGTTAGCCATTATCTGTAAAAAGGTCTCAAAATCGCGCCGCTCATATAGCGTCACAATCTTAACGTCTCCTGCAGGAGTCCCGACTACTTCTATCTTGTCATACTCCGATAATAAAAAGTGTGACAACACCTTCTCCGGTGCACTTTTTCCGCGCTTTACAATCGCTTCATATTTCTCCTTTGCACCTTCAATGCCCGGCATAACATATAGCTGATTATATATATCTGCAAGATATGGAATTACTTCTTTTCCCTGCAAAATAGTTTTCACCGACAACCAAACCTCCTGCAATTATCAGGTTTATATTTAATTCCTGCCTATGTCTGTTACTATCTCCCCTTTGCTTCTTTGTGTGATGCCAATTCATCAAGCAGTAACCAGCTTATTTCCACCATCTTTTTCTCATGATCGGTCAATTTATCAAAGGATCTTAGCATGTTATTGGTTCTTATTTCATCATTTGCAGTTTCGCCATAACGATAATTATGAAGGTAATAGAAACGAAGTAAACGTTCATGCTCAAGCCTTATCAAAGCTTCACTTTGTTCAGCGGAAAGCTCATTTCTTGCTGCAGAAGCCTGCCTCAGTATACTAGAGGGAATATCGTCAAAAGGAAGATTCGGAGCCTCGTCGCCCAGAAGCATGCGAACCTTTAGACTTATATGATCAGTTGTAATATAGTGTATATCCTTGATCAGACTGTTTAAGTTTTCCCACATAGGAATATCTCCACCTGCATAGAATCTGAACATTTCATGACGGCATAACGCCATATCAGTCAAAGTGTTATGCAATACAAAAGCAGGCGTAAGTACATCTCTTGTCTGACCAAACGGCGTTGCAACACTTCTTACATTACTGTTGTAAATATACACTTCTCCTCTGAACGGGAAAAATTTTTGAAGAGTCTGAAGAATAGAAATGTTTTCCATCTCCGAATCGCTGCACAAAATAATACGGTCCGCTTCAGAAAGAAGCTTTTCATCAGTATTCCAAGGAGTATCGTGGAACACAATACTGTCTCTTGTTTCAGACAGTTCATTTAGGCTGACCATTTTATTTAATTCTTTGCGATTTCTGCAATATTCACCGGAATCACCAAATACATGGTAGGATATTGCCTGTCCATCATACAAGACATTTAGTTCAAGTGCCCTGTCAAGCAGCTCATTACCCGCAGAGCCAAAGCCTATAAGAATAATATTTTCATTTTTCTTTTTTATTGGATATTGTTGCCAAAATAGACGAGCCGTACAATCCGATAATGAGAAGAAATTTATATTCATCGGATGATAAGCAGGTGTAAAATTGGCAAGACAGACTATAGGAGCGCCAGTATCAGATAGCTCTATTGCATCAAGGAAATTTTCCATTTCATTGTCCTTCATGCACATAAGATGAGCATCATACAAAGATCCTCGGCGTTCCAAAAGCTCCCCCGGTGACCACTGCACTGCGATAGCTCTTGAGGTTTTCCCTGCATCTTTAGTACCTGAATATATAATTACTGCATCAGGGCGCACCGCTTTAATATTGTCAGCAAAAATCATTGCATATTGCGACTGATCAGTAAATATATACCAGGGCTTTGCTGTTTGTATGGAAAGCTGAATGATAGGCTTTACACGGGAAACAAATTCCATCATGAAGCCAAGGAAGAAGCCTAAAAGACCGATACCGAGTATGACAAATACAGACGCTATGAACCGACCTGCATGAGTAACTGGATAGAAATCACCATAGCCTATGGTAGTCAGAGTGACCACAGAATACCAGAATGCCTCTTCAAGGGTATGGATTGTGGCATTCGGATCTTTTTTTTCTATTTCTACCAGTAAAACCAGTAGAGCAACATAAGAAGCAAATATTACCAGAAGTATTCCAATATAGCGGCGAATCATGAAAAACATCCGCTTGAAAACAGAACCTCCCGCACCTTTGTTTACGGCATGGGTAAGCTTTAAATCACGAATTCTGTCCTTTAACGATCTCTTATTTTTCATAGTCATCCCTTATGATTGGTAACTCTTTGCAGTCGCAATTACAGACTTATGTTTATATTTAAACTTTACCGCATTTAAAGGATTTTTGTAAAGAAATCTTTTTTTGGTACCGGAGCCCTAAAAAATGGTACCAAAATGGTACCAAAAACGTTTTTTACATCATTAGTTTAACATTTTCACCACGTAAAAAGGCTCCCGAGAAAACTCTCGGAAGCCTTGATTTTACTAATAGTTTGAACTATTCAGTCCGGATTACTCGATGATTGTAGCAACACGGCCTGATCCAACTGTTCTACCACCTTCACGATTATATCCGTGGTATATCGTTCTGTGTGTCATTGAATCCTCAGATACCTGTAGTCATGAATTATTTATATTTTCATTAACCTGCTTTTTACACTGATTTATCCATATCATCAAGCGCTCTGTCAAAAGCTTCAAGGAACTGCCTCATGCTATCCAAAGTACTTTCAGGTATCTGGTCGAGCATAGCTTCATACATAGTTCCCATGTTTTCATGCATCTTGCGGTGATCATTCCTTGCCGCTTTACCTTTTTTTGTAAGATACAGGCAAATCGCAGCATCTGAATCGGGAGACACTCTCTTCTCCATAAGATCCCTGTCCACGAGCTTGTTGACCATCTGTGATACAGCGCCCTTAGTGATTCCGCGCACCTTGGCAAGCTGTGTGATGTTGATCCCCTCACTATCACCAACTATGGCTATTGTATGGATCTCAGGCTGAGTAAGGATTATATCCTTGCAGTAAACCTGAGGCTTTTTTTCATACTGAATGTATTTATGGATGATTCGCTCCATTAACCAGGCAAGTTCCTTGTAGTGTTTCATATCTTACGCTCCTAATCTGTGACAAATACGATACTCTGCTGAATATGTCTTTTGTATATAGGATACCATTGCAAAAGCCACTATCACAGATAAAATATGGCTTATCAAAAATGCAAACCATACTCCGTTTAAGCCAAAGAGCTGTTTAAAAATATAGGCAGTTGGAATTCTGAACACTATGTAATAAAGAACCAAAAGAACCATCGCCATTCCCGGCTTACCAACTCCCGTAATATATCCCTGCATACAACTTGTGAGCATGTACAGAACATAGCCAATACTGATTATTGAAAAGAACCTTGATACTACCTGTGCGACTTCTGCCCCCTGTCCAAAAATTGCTGTGAGCTGACCTGAAAAAAGGATCACTAGCACGCTTGTAATTGCAATGAGAGAGCCTCCTATGATCATGCTTGATTTCAGATAATCCATAGCCCTGTCATGCCTTTTTGCTCCTACACATTGTCCCACTATGGATGTCACTGCCATACACATTCCTGTAGTAGGCATAAACATTATAAGTTCAAGATTTCTGGCGACTCCAAAGCCTGCTATCGTGTTCATTCCAAATGAGGAGATGAAAGAAATCATAAAAGCAGAACTAAGTGGCGGCATGATTGACTGTACTGTAGTTGGCACAGATAAACGGACCATGGTTATGGCATCATTCATATTGATCTTTTTAAAATCCATAGAAAACATCTTTTTCTTTTTGTGATAAATAATGGCGTAAACCAGGCATAGAACTTCAGAAGCCACTGTAACAATTGCTGCGCCGGCTAGTCCATAAGCTTTTATTGCAAAAGGATCAACAACTGCATTAAACACTGCTGTGAGCATCATACCTTTCATCTGAAACATTGGATCACCAAATGCCCTAAAGATTGATGTAAACACCATATAGATAAATAATGCTGCATTTCCCAATAAGTAGATCTTTAAATATGTTGCGGCATCAGAAAAAATAATTTCCGGCGTTCCCATAAGAACCAGTATCGGATCAACAAGTACTTCGCCTAAGATGAGAAGTACAACTGAAAAAATGGTGGACATTGCTATAACGGTCCCTACTGCCCCCGGAATATGTTTCCTGTCATCTGCTCCTACAAGATTAGCTATCATAACTGAAATACCGTTACCAACACCCATTGAAATGGAATTTAAAAATAAAACAATCGCCGTTCCAGCGGTTAGTGCCGACATACCCAGCTCTCCAAGCAGGTTTCCGACCCACAGACCATCCACCATGTTATAGATCATTAGCATGATCATGCCTACCATAAGTGGAGCAAACATCTTGATAAGTGACTTATTTGTTTCTCCATTAATAAAATCAATTTTGCTATTCATTTTTTCCTCCTTTTGTATAGCTGCTATACTGTTTAGTAACTATACACTTTTCAAAATCAAAAAGACTCCTTGCACTTATTTGGAGTCTTTTTACACTGATTTAGGTCTGGTTTTCACTGATTTCATTCCACTGTCCATTCAGTCCATTCGATATGGTTATACTGCATCACATCATCTGATTTTTTCATTCCAAGCTTCTCGTAAAAAGGTACAGCGTTTTCATTTGCAATAAGATAAACAGCTATGTCTTTTTCTCCACCAGCGAGATTATGCGCTGTCTTCATTAGTCTTGAAGCTATTCCTTGTCTCTCATAGTCTCTATCCACACCAAGGTCAGTAACATAGAGCCAATAGCAGAAATCAGTCAAGCCAAATAAAGCCCCAACAACCATCCCTTCTTCATTTCTCGCAATCAGACTGATAGATACGTTCTTTACAAGTTTAGCTATTCTTTCCTCAAACCGTTCCTTAGGATACTGTGAACCCAGATCTGTTCTTTTGAGAAAATCTATGTATTCCTCTGCGCCAACGCGCTCTTCCTGTATTCTGATATTCTGATTCATTCTACTTACTCCCACTTTTTAGGTATGATAACTCCTAGTCCTATCATATTGATCCGCTTATACACTCCGATAGTCATTGCGTATACCAAATGTGCTCCTTCGTGGATCATGTAATATGAAATTATAGCTACAATCAATCCAAGGTATTGTCTCGTCCTTTTACTCAAAATAGCCTCCTGATACTAATCTCTTACGTCTAAATTCCTGTCAATGCCCTTTATGCTTTTCTCTTTTCTTTTCCTGTTTTAGTTCAAACAAACGCTGATTCTCAGCTTCCTTTTGTTCGCGGCTTTTGCATTTCCGTTCCAGTTTATTCTGCTCCTGTTGTAATTTGAGAGCCTGCTGTGATTTAGTACCTATGCCAGTCTCCAGTATCTGCTTTTTCGCATCACGCTGCGCTCTCTTGGGATTCTTCTTAGTTTCCTTTACGGTCGTTTCAATCTCTGGACTAAAATGCAGATGATAATAGTTCCGATTAATAAACTCAAGCAACTCTATATCCTTTGGTTCAGCACCAAAAGTCACTTTAGCTGCTGATAGTTTTTTATCGATAACCCTCTCAAATACCCCCACCCAAAATGGATCTTCAAAATACACGATCAGCCTGCCACTTACTCTATCCATTGTTGATCATCTCTCCTATTAGGCCCTTCAATTTAGCCTCTGTACATTTATATGTAGTAGTAGTGACCATACTTTATCATAGCAAAAGAAAACAGACCCAAATCACACTGATTTAGGTCTGTTTTTCACTGATTTAATAGGAGTTCATCAAAAAAGACAATGTGGTCCTACATGTTTTGAATAAAACACAAACTCCTTATCGCGCTTTATTTCTTTATAGCCAAGCTTAGTATAAAAACTATTTGTCCTGACATTCCAAATAGGAGTATCAAGTGTATACTCTCTTACTTCTGGAAACATATTCTCCACTTCTCGCATAATAAAAAGCCCATACCCTTTTCGAAAATGCTCCGGTGCAACGAATATCCTGCCAACATTTAAAACATCATTTTCCAAAAAAAGGATTGCTCCGCCAACAATGAGTCCATCATCTGTCAATTTATACAAATGCCCCTGTCGTGCCATTTTCGTATGAAATTGTAATGACATATATCCGGGAGGTCCTCCCGGTGATTCCGCACCGATCAGTACATCACTGTCAAATGCGCGCTTCGATATTCCATTCAATGAAAGCGCATCAGAAGTACTTGCCTTTAATAACTGTAAACTCATATTGACTCCTTGAAAAAACTTATTCCTGTTGAAATGCTATTTTATATTTTGGTAAAACTATTTTAATAAAGATCCCTGTATTCAATGCAAGAAAGAATCCATACAGTATTCTCGCAGCAATTTCAGGAATGATAAGTGATATCCCATTCATGTCTCCACCACCAAATAAAGAATACAGAAAGCATAAATATATCGGATCCACAAATAGCATAATTATCGTTACGTAGAACATACATGCCTTAACTACATCTGAAGGAACTTTGATCAAAATATCTATTATTCTTACAAGTATATAGCCAGTTATCAGCGTAGCCACTGAACCAACAATGCAAAACACCCCCATCTGAATGTCTGTCATTTTCTCAGCAAATACATCTACCTGAACCCCTAGTCCTATCATGTTGATCCGCTTATACACTCCGATGGTCATTGCATATAACAAATGTGCTCCTTCGTGAATCATGTAATATGAAATTATAGCTATAATCAATCCAAGGTATTGTCTCGTCCTTTTACTCAAAATAGCCTCCTGATACTAGTCTCTTACGTCAAAATTCTGCTTTTTTGCATCACGCTGCGCTCTCTTGGGATTCTTCTTCGTATCTTTTACAACTCAGAGCCTTCAATTTAGCCTCTGTACATTTATATGTAGTAGTGATCATACTTTATCATAGCAAAAGAAAACAGACTCAAATCACACTGATTTAGGTCTGTTTTTCACTGATTTAATTGAACTTCATAATCGGAAAACAGGTCTCCCACGACTAATCTAAAGTCTGATTTTATATTAGTCTTAGCCTATCCCCTAACAGTATTATTGTGTATATGTAAAGCCAACGCATTCTTCACCGATGAACGCCACATACAAATTTTCTTGGCGAATCCCTTCAAGTATCGCGTCTTCCGCGCTCCCTGGGGAAGAAAAGTATTTTTCGCCAAGCGTTGACTGGCAGAGTGCGTCCCTGCAATCCCTCAGATGCTGTTCGCTTGCTTTTGTAAATGTTATCTCGTGCATTCTAATCCTCCCCACTATATTCACTCATCGTCTATACTGTTCCATACCTGCTATCAGTACATTCATTGATATCTCCAAGCTTTCATCTATAGAAATCGGATTGCCAAAAGAATTGTGGATCTGTAGCATAACAAACCCCTCAAGAAAAGCTCTGTAGGTTCTAAGTAAATGATTAGCAACATCTCTTTCAATTCCCATGCCATCTGTCTGCCTAAAGAAAAATGCATACAAACCTTCGGTAGCTTCAAGTAAGGACTCATCCAAATACTTGTTATACCAAAGCATTGCCTCAAATACGCCTGGATTCTCCATGGCAAACTTATAAAATGCTCTTCCAAAATTTGCGATGTTCTCTTTTGGATCTTCTGAATCAAGTCCTGCAACAACCTCTTCAGAAACCTTCTTCCAACCATAAATCATAAGCTTATGATGTACATCATCTATAGTCTTTACGTGGTTATATAAAGAGGGTTTTCTGATCCCTAAATAGTCCGAAAGTGTTGTAACGGTTAAATATGACAGCCCTTTCTCATTTGCTAATTTAGCAGCTTTTTCTATTATTTCTTCCTTAGATAATCCTGTTCTTGGCATAATTACTCCCATCTCGCTTTTACTAACAATGTTAGTTAATATTATACTAACATTGTTAGTTTTGTCAACCAAAAAACAGCGGGCATAAGGATTTTCTCCCTATTCCCGCAGATCAAGTTTAATGTCCTTTATACTTTTCTCTTTTCAATTATTCGCAATACATACATATTGTTCCATTTGATAACTTAAATCCGTTCTTTTCGTAAAACTTAGCCGCTGGTGCATACTCGCTTGTATAAAGAACAATGCCTGCAAGTCCTTTTTCTTTACTGTAATTTTTGACCGCATTTAATAGTTGTTTACCTATTCCATTCCCTTGTCGTTCGGGAAGTACTGCCATCTCATTAATGTAAATTTCTTCTTTGCTTCCGGAAATTTTACAAAGTGCGAATATACAACCTAACACTTCATCATTTTCTTCATAAACATATCCAACAAATCTTTTCTGTTCAAAAAAATCGCGAAGATATTCTGTTGCATTTTCTGCAGTCCAATCTATTCCCCAATGTTCCATGGGGAATGCTTTTGCATAAATCATGCCACATTGTGCTAAGTCAATGTTCTCCATAAGTCTAATCATTTTGCTGTCCCACCAAGATATGTTCTTGAAGCGACTTGCACAAAGCCGCCGCATCTCCATTTACTCCATCAAATCTGTAATCCACTGATTGAAATCTCATGTTTTCTTTTCATTTGTAACTTTTCATCTTGCGAAACTGGTATCATGTTTGTTAATGAGAGAAGAATCGGTCGCCCGATTCTTCTCTCCAAGACATGCATCAGTTATTTCCATCTTTCTTCTTCACGGGGATCCAGATTGCACTGTGATAATCCTTATCCGTCATTTCGCCATTTACACAATCATACCATTCTGCAGATGCATTCCCGCAAAGTTCATAGTCCGGATTACCCGGAAGCCACTCATTGAAAATCTGTGTATTCAGGCTCTGCAGTGCCTCAGGAATAGGGCCGATGCAGTCAAATACTGCCCAGTCACCCATCGGAAACTCATAGACCACCATTCCTTCAGGAACTTCCCCTCCGGCATACTTCCCAGCCACAAGATACCTAAACTTTCCCTCTCCGATATCATCGATGCAGACTCCATACTCTCCAATGCAGTTCTCTACGATAGCCTTCTCATAAGGATTGGCCGGAGCATTCCCGGCATAAACATTTGCTGCATACTTCTCGCAAATCTCATCCCAGAACTTTGGGATCTCCTGATAAGCAGTATCATTATCAAATATCTTTTGAAAACCGATAACCTTAAACTGGAACATTTTTGTAATTTTACAATTCATTTGATCGCCTCCTTGAACCTGTAGTTTTACAGTCAGTGGAAGGAACGTCCTCACAGCCGCCCCATCACGGACCTGTGATGGTGTTACACCGTGAAAGCGAGAAAATGCCTTTGTGAAGCTCTCAGGCGTCTCATAGCAATAAGCGTATGCAATATCGATTACCTTATCATCCGTATTCTTCAGATCCAATGCTGCCTGATACAGCCTGCGGTTTCTGATATACTCCCCAATTCCGTATCCGGTCATCAAGGAGAATCCCTTCTGAAGAAAGAACGGAGAAATATACACCTGATCTGCCACATCCTGCGCACTGATGTTGTCTTTCAGATGTTCTTCCATATAATCAATTGCTGTGCGAATGCTGGTAAGCCACTCCATCTTATACAATCTCCTACTCCGTTCCGGCCGTTGCTAAACATACACCAACGACTCGAAACAGCCTTTCCTTTACCCTGACACAATTAGTATATCTGGTCAGTAAGTACTCATCCTGTCATTTTCTGTTCAAATCTGTCCTATTCTCAGTCCGATTAACTTAAAATTGCTGATCACTGAATTTCCTTTACCGAATGTTGTTACTTTCCGTATTCGTTCACATACTTGATCACATCATTCTTTTTATTTATCTTCTCAATTATTGACGTATCTAATGAACCCAATAAATCCTCAAACTGAATCTGCGACTTTCTTCTTATTTCCTTGAGTTTCTCAGTGTCTTTCCGCTTTCTTTCTGCTTCACTCTTTGGATATCCCTGTCCAAATGGCTCAGAAAAAAGCGCTTCTATTGTCTTTTCAAAGTTATCTTCCCCTGCCCAGGTATAGTCTTCGCCTAGCGGAAGTGAAATAGCATTACCATTATTGATCTGTGCAAACAGATAAGCGTCCTTTGGAGTAGGCGCATATCCACAAATTACTCCAGGCATACTGTTACACGCCAGCATCATTCCCTGTCCGGATGAACAACCGGTAACAACAAAGTCAACTGCGCCGCTTGCAAGTAATATACCAACAAGAACCGAAACATCTATATATGAATACTTTTCCTGTTCTTCTAAAGTACAGCCAAAGTTTATGACCTCTGCATCTTTAGGGGCATATTTTTTTACAGTATTGAAAATAAGCTCATTTTTTTCAGCCTGAGAGCTCGCTTGAATTATTCCTATTCTCATAACGTCATCCTTAATGTATGTTGTGTTTACTTTTTACCTGCAATTCTGCAACAGATACATATCCTTTCTTAAGTATATCAATTATTTAAGGTATTGACGCTCTCTATAACTATTTCCGGTTCCGTCAGGTGAATATAATGAGTGCTTTTCTTAGCCTGGATCCATATTGCTATTTTCGAATACCCTAAATACTCTTTCATGATCTCCTGCCACAGTTGTTCGATCCTGGCGGCAAAAGGACGGCTGTTTCCACCAAATTCCATGTTTTCCTTGATTGCTTCCTCAGATGAATGAGTCACAAGAATGATCGGAATATCAGGATATTTTTCCTTAGATACCATATTTTTTAACGATGCATCATCGTGAGCTAGCCTATACTCTTCCCTGCATGTGCGTAGATGCGTGGTATTTACAAGCGAATTAAGGATATCCTCATTTTGCTCCTTGGAAAAATTGGCGTAATAAAAAGGCGGTGCCTGACACATCACTTTCTTTACAAAGCCTTTCATTCCAAGCTTAGTAAGCGTTTCTAAAAAAATAAAGTTTTTACTCTTATCTACTCCGGATTTTTTAAACTCCTTCGCAGTTAATTCCTTCTTAAATCTATTATCTTCTGTAGTTAATGGGTCCAAAAGAATTAGTCCCTTTACCATCTCCGGATAGAGACCACAGAACTCGCTGGCATACAGTCCTCCCTGCGAATGTCCTATTATCACCAGCTTTTCATCATTCGGGATTTCATCTAGGAGATTCATTAATTCTTTAGCAATATTCGTAGGCGTTCTTTCTTTATCACTCTTATCACTGTGATTTATCCCGGCTCGTTCATAGACAAGCACACCGTGATTCTCTCCAAGCTCTCTTGCAAGCGCTTCCCATTCAGCTATGCATGCTCCAAGGCCCATTTCTATTACGATATCTACAGTTTTACTTCCAAAAATCTTATAATTCATGATAGCATTCCTCTTTCCGATTCATCCTATCATCCTCAAAATAAAACAGACCCAAATACACTTATTTGAGCCTGTTCTGCACTTATAATAATTCATTTCAATGCGAAAAGTTCCCTTATTTCTTCTAGGGTTGCTTCATATTTCGTTTTACTCTTTATCATCCTGACTCCTCTCCTGCCCTTTCTCTTTTTCCCACTCCGTACGTGAAATTGCATACGCGTAAGATATTTCATTCTTGGGATCAGGGTATTCTTTCACTTTTTTCATACCATTGGCCATAGCCGTTGAGTAGGAGCCGATATTGGTATACTTCATATAAGAGTAAATCTTATCATAATCTGTATTCTCAAACGCCCAGTCTCTGCATGCGCGAGCAGCTTCTTTTGCAAATCCCTGTCTCCAGAGTTTCTTGTTAATGTGGTAGCCTATTTCAGGTAGCAATTCTCCATCAATATTCTGGATTGTAATACCACAATCGCCTATGAATTCCCCTGTATTTTTAAGTGTGACTGCCCATAATCCGAACCCATAAGTTTTATAATTATCAAGATTCCAGGTTATCCATCCCATAGTTTTCTCTCTGTCAAACGGGGCCGGATAATGCTGCATAGTCTCAGGATCGGATAATATTTCATATAAGGCATCAAAGTCATCTACTGTGAATTCTCTGAGGATTAATCTCTCTGTTTCTATTTTCATAGTAACCTCCCGGATCATTCATACTAATCAATTATTTTATTTGGCCATTTACAGATTCCCACCTCAAGAGCTCTTTCTTCCTTCAGATGAAAATCTGCATATTTACAATACCAGCAGCCTTTCAAGCTTGGAATTGCATCCTCTCTTGGAGTGTATGCAGGGCAGATATCTTCTGGCCACACACTTCCGTCTCTCTTAGGAATAT
This sequence comes from Butyrivibrio sp. AC2005, assembly GCF_000424145.1. Lineage (GTDB taxonomy): Bacteria > Bacillota > Clostridia > Lachnospirales > Lachnospiraceae > Butyrivibrio. The sequence continues at coordinate 43,715 of NZ_AUJI01000038.1, read as the reverse complement.
CATAATTGTTTGCTTTATTATCCATTGCATTGCCTTTCAAAATCTAAAATCCATATAACTATCCCTAACTTCAGAATATCTGCTCTTTGTAACAGGTATCTGTTCCCCACCTCGAAGCGTAATATCTATCTTTGTCAGTTTATCAATTGCTGCTATGCTGACAGCTATTGATTCATGGCATCTTACAAAATCTTTGCCGGAATGATTCTCTGAAAGATATTCTGCAAATCCTATTCTCAGGGTTGGGGTTGATATGATCTCACCATTATCCATATGGTATGAAACCACATGATTGCGATATTCTATATAAAGAATGTGCTGATGCTGAAAGCCATTCTATAACATGGTAGTACTTTTTTCCAGAAAACTAAGCCGTTTATAATAAATAACACCCCAAACATCACTCGGGCTGCCACTTCAGGGCATATGAGCCTGATGCCGTTCATATCCCCGCCTCCCACAAAGCCACATATCACGCTGAGGTAGAACGGATCCAGGAATAGAAGCGCTATTGTTATGTAGTACATGCATGCAAGTATCAATTTATTTTTTGACCTGCAGATTCTCTTTGCCAAAAGAACCCAAACATATCCCACAAGCAAAGTAGCTATCGCACCTACCAGGCAGAAAATGCCAAGTTCATTATCTGTCATCTTTTCACGATAGACATCTATCTGCATGCCTATCCCTGAAAAGATGATCTGCTTAAATACGCCAAAAGAAGCGGCGCAGATAAGGTGAGCACCCTCATGAACCACATAATACGTAAATATTGCAACTACTATGCCTATATATTGTCTGAACCGTTTATTCATTTTTCATACCCCATAGACCGTAAGGATCTTGTCTTAATTCATTTTCATATAAAGAAACTACAGACCATATATCAAAAAACATTGCCTTGCAGTCGCCGATAAAGCTTTCTCTGATAAGTCCATTTTCATAAGCCATATCCTGTATTTTGTACCATGCCTTTACAGGTGGATGCCCTGCTTCCATAAACCACTCCCCCGGGGGATATATTCGATTTATCTCCTCATTGGGTTCAAACCTCTTATTGATATCCTCAGGTGTGATACTTTCCACGTAATGCATCGCTGTCAATTTATATATATCAACTCCCAGCAAAAGAGCCTTTCCTCCATTGTGGATTGGATAATCGAGGCCGCTTTCCACCGCCTTTTTTCCGTGCTTTCCCCAACCGGAAGTGCTGATCGTATCTGTTCCCGTATAGGTGTCTGGCATTTTCCTGAATGTATCAGCAATTATTCCCATGGCTGTCCTGTCTGCATCAGCTGGAAGTATTTTTATTTTCACCGTAACACCAAGCTTTTTATCTTCCTCAGATAGCGGCAGTTCTGGGCTTAGGCGTAGTGCAGGCATGAAAATACTGCCCTCTGTTGTAACAAGCTCTTTTAACGTATCTATCACTGTTTCTGCACCACCCTCTAGTTCGCCGAAACTGCTTAGTGAAGAATGTACCTCCAAGGTCATCCCATTTTCTATCCCAAGTGCTTTTAGTGATTCTTTTAGTTCCTTCTTCGTAACCATAATCAGTTTCTCCCTTTCACAATACTATTATCCCCCAAAAATAAAACAGACCACCCCAGTTTCACTGATTTTAGGTCTGTTTTACACTTATTCTTTAATTTATCAGCATCCTGACCTTAAAAGTCTTCTCTTCTGCTATATATCTAATCTCGCTATCTGTCTGATTTATAAAGTTAAGAACACTTCTAGTTCCTATTCCATGCTCTTCCTCAGTATTAAACGGATGTCCTTCCTCATCCAGCTTTACTTCCTCAGCGCATGAGTTCGTGATCTCAAACAGAAGCTGACTTTTATACCTTGCCGTGATGTCAATCCGTCTCTCACTCTCAGGAACTTTTTCGCAAGCATGGATAGCATTCTCTATAAGGTTACTGATCACTATGGCAAGCTGCATCTCATCCACATTCAGATTTGCAGGGATATTAGCAGATATATTTACCTTTATATTCTCTTTTTCGGCCATAGACAGGTAATGTGTGATTGCCGCATTAAGTGTAGTATTCTCGCAATATCTTTTTACAGAGTGGGGTTCCTGTTTGAGCCTCTCATTAAGACAATCCAGGGCTTCCTGCGTCTTGCCATCCTGTAAAAGAGTTTGAAGAAGAGCCTCAAAATGTCTTCTGTCATGACGCATGGCTCTGTCCTGCTGCATGATGCTCTCAGAAATAGCAAGTCGTTCCCTCATGGCTTTGGTTGCAATCTCCATAATAACCGCATCTGATTGAAGCTTTAACTCATTTTGCCTTGCTTCCATCTCCATTTTCATGAGTCTTGTGTGTTTTTCAAGAAATCCAAAGACAAGTATGTTAATAGCTACAAGAACCACCATAAGTTCAGAATATTGGGAAAGGTTATATTCCTCTCCTCTAAGATATCTGTTGCCATCAAGAACCAAAATAATGATAGTAGCGATTGGCAGCACAACATATGGAAGCATTTCCTTATCAAGCCTCTTGTCCTTATCCTTATTTCCGAAAAGACAGATGACTCTGGCCACAATAATCTGCAAAGACAAGATAATTCCATAGCTCTGAGGAGTCATAAAGTCATAGTTTATCTTAACCATATCCATACTCTGAACGCCTTGAACATAAATCGTGATGAATACTTCAATTGCGCTCTGGGCAGCAAAATAGAAAATGAAATTTATTATGCCTCGAATATTATTAACTTTATAGCAAATGAATAATGGAATGAGGAATGCCAGGTATGATGCTATCAGATTTATATAAATCACTCCCAGCGTATTGGCGTAAAAGAAAGACAGCACAGTTAATGCATATATCATAAATACGAGAATCCTATGCTTCTTAAAGAATTCTCGCATCACGTAAAAACTCAAATGCATGGCATAATACAGAAAAAGAGCTACTATATCCCCTAATAGCAGCAATGTATATGGATTGGACAAAAGGTCAGCCATAACTAATCCCCCCTTGATACTATGTATTTCTAAATTATTATAGCATCGTTAATTTTTCCGGTCTTTCATAATACCATTTCAAGTTCCAGGCAGTCCACTTGTAAAATGCTGTTTATTCGAAGTCCTCTCCGAATTTACCACTATAGTTATTCCGGCATCTGCATAAGCTCCGATAAAACAGACCCTTTATTACACTTATATGGGTCTGTTTTACACTTATTTTCATTCTTCAATAATCCTCATAAACAAATGAGTGTCAACAGCCCATATGCCGCAAGCCCCAGACTCGCAGCACAGCAGCTTGGTGCATCAATGAAGATCTCAAGCTTCGTTGCTCTAAAACAAAATCCAACAAGTTGAAAGACAAAGGGATTAAGAATCACGCACCACAGCGGAGCATGAATATATCCAATAATAATCAGCACTATGACTGCAATCGCAGGTATAATGACAAGCATTGAATACAGTGTAAAAAACGGTACATAAATCTGCCTGAAGGCTGACTGTATAACATCCTCAGCAAGCTCCTGATCAGCTTTTGCAACGATTTTTCTGTAAATAGTCGGCTGCTGGCACAGAAAAGTATGTATCATAAACCCGCCCATTACTCCAATCAGAAATATGACTGTGAACACTGTCGAGATTACCAGATGCTCCTTTTTTAGAATCATCATCAATGCAATAAATCCACATGAGTACATCGGTACTGCAAACATCGCCAGAATATCAGACAGTACAAACCTCCAATGTGCCATGTTTTCCCATTCGCTGTCGATCACTCCCATTTTTCCAAGTTTCTTATTTTTCGTCCCTTTTAAATCCAGCAAAAGATCAGCCGTTGCACAAAGCAGTCCTCCTATTATGCCTATAATTCCAAGCACTGGTGTTATAAAAATCATTTTCATTTCCCTCTTAATCAATAATTTTTTTTGGCCATTTGCAGATGCCTACCTCAAGTGCCCTTTCTTCTTTAAGATGAAAATCTGCATATTTACAATACCAGCAGCCTTTTATACTTGGAATAGCATCCTCTCTTGGTGTGTATGCCGGGCAGATATCCTCCGGCCATACACTGCCATCCCTTTTAGGGATATCATACTTGTTCGCTTTGTTATCCATTTTCAACTCCTCATAGCCTATAATCCATGTACCTGTCACAAACATCTGAATATCTACTCTTTGTTACAGGTATCTGTTCTCCACCACGAAGCGTTATATCAGTTTTTGTCAGCTTATCAATTGCTGCTATGCTGACAGCTATTGATTCATGGCATCTTACAAAATCTTTGCCGGAATGATTCTCTGAAAGATATTCTGCAAATCCTATTCTCAGGGTTGGGGTTGATATGATCTCACCATTATCCATATGGTATGAAACCACATGATTGCGATATTCTATATAAAGAATGTCGCTAAGCCGCAGTGTCTGCATGCCACCCTTGATCTTTATACAAACGCTTTTATCACTACCAATATCCACGCGGGAAATAGCCAGATCAAGAGTTGAAAAGAACTTTTCCTTTTCAATCGGCTTCAAAATATAATTTATGGGATTTACATCAAAAGACTCCAGCGCATATGAGCTCTCAGAAGTTGCAAAAATGATCTGGGCATCCGGCTGATTCCACCTAAGTTCCCTGGCAGCCTGTATTCCTGTAACCATTGGCATAACTATATCTAGAATGTAAATATGAGGTCTGTAATGCTCGCACTCTTCTATGAGCGTATCAGGATGATCAAATATCCTGACCTGTGCTTTTATAGAGTTTTTCTTCAAGTAGTCCTGAAGAAGGACATGTACCTTTTCCCGATCAGACTTGTCATCATCACATATAGCAATACGTAATTCAGAACCCTCAATAAAATCCTTGTTTTCCATAAATCCCCCTGTCATATCGCGATTATCTTTAACTACAACACATTATATCAAAGTCCTGAGCTTTATTTACCCTCAAGTCTGCGCTTGGCATCAGGATTATTACTGATTATTTCAGAAAGCCTGGAACATGATGTCATTTCAGTGCAGTCTCCGCAAGTAACAACCTTTCTGCCCAATGCACATTGCCTGATTTTGCACAAAGACTGGCAAAAAGGCGTCTTCACTCCTGTAAGCCTGCAGCCTACGCAATTTATCATTTCGGGGGTTATCTCTACTCCATTTAGCTCAGACCATTCTTTAGAAACCTTTACTCTAAGCTCGTTGTCATCATTAACCGTTGCTTTACGCGCGTCACACTGTTCACAATCAAGTCCGCAGAATGCGATATAATCCGTCATGGTCAATCTCCTTTTCCTAATATGTTTTTCTCTTCCTGTTTTACGCTGATTCACCCCCAAAATACTACTTTATATATGGGGATGCAAACCGGCCGAAGAGGCAATACACCTGAATGTCTCTCAACCGTGTATCCCTGCTCTATCAAGGAATCTGCCCGTCTGTCCATTTCTCTTTCGCTATTACATATAATTTCATGTTTTCTATTCATTTTCTTACTCCTTGCAATAACCATACCAAAGCTTTACTTGATGCCACTCCCCTTTCACACCCTAATCTATCACAATAAAAAACAGCCCCTATCAGTTACACTGATAAAGGTCTGTTTTACACTTACTTTATTATATTTTGCAGATCAGTCAAAACTCTTACCGAATTTTCCAAGCAACAAGAATGTTCCCAACACTGCGTTAAATGTTACTGCCGAAAAGGTACTGAATCTCTCAAACAACCCGAATACTGCCTTTGGCATGATTCCTGTTCCGACAGGCCCAAGGAGCATCGCAGCAAGGCACACGCAGGCCCATATAAAAAGAGATTTCATCCCCTCTTTTTTAGCTCCGATTATTGAGAGGATAAGCGCTGTCAGAGAAAAGATCACCACTAAAGCAGTTACTATAAGGTGCATTATGTTCTGGGGGTGACTACTGTCAGCATCTGCCACCCATGGAAAAAGCTTGTATCCTACATCCGAAATCCATTCCATAGCAGCAAAGAAATATATTCCCAGCCTCAAAACCTTAGTCTTAAGATTCTGAGATGCCACGCAGACGGCCATGATAGAAACAAGTCCACATGGTCCATACAAGGCATTCAGCTGCCCTGCAAGCTCTGCAGATGGAGCTCCAACAGCACTTAGATCACTTACCGCCATGCTAAGCCAGTCATACCCCGGATAAGCAAGGGGCGAAAACATAACCATCGCAGTATATGAAAGCAGACTGATAATTCCACATATACCAAGTTTTGATAATTTCATAGTGTATCTCCTGTTTTGGGCCTCGATTTTGTTGGATGCGCCTTTGATACGAATATCATAGCATCATATATTTCTGATGGATTTCTCCATTGTCTGTAAGCATATGGGATAGCTCTCATAATTATACCATTAAGTCCGCCTACCGGACGCTCATCCAAACTTCCCAGTAGTATATAGCCATTTACTAAAGTTGCAATGCTTGAATCATCCGGAACCTTTGAAAAATCAAGTAAACACATATCATACCCATTCTTATATGCTGCTTTTGCCAAAGGATCGTGTGAGTAAGCTGTGAAAGTAGTACGCCGTTTCCCGTTTTGAGGCACATTGCAGGTTGTTTTATAAAAATCCGTTCCAATACTAAAGTAGGCATCACTACCAACCTTATCAGCAAGTATATTTCCCATGACCTTATCTTTTCCGCCAACGTACGTTCCAAATTGCTCCATATGCCCGTTATGCCCACATATAAAGATCATATTATTTCCAAGCTGCTCTTCATGATTCAAAATCCACATTGCATTTTCTGCCATTAAAATATCACGCATACCATTTGAACCAGACGGATCATTTTCATACGCATCAAAGAGCTTACTGTTTTGTATCAGTACATCCGCATAATGTGCTGCCATCTGATCATTGTTTTCTAACAAAAGATCCCGAACCTCCGAGAAAATCTTTTCTCTGTCCTCCCTGCTAAACTCATCTGAATATTCTGTTCCATCCATCAGCTTTTCAAGCTTTGTGGTACTGATTCCAGACTTTGTGAGCGCTTCAAGGACATATCTATACTCATACTCATAATCCTGCATATCGAATCCATAAAACCGCAGGTCTTGACCTTCCTGTGCCGTCTCGTTATAGGATCTCATCCAGGATATGAGATCTTCCATCTCATCTGTTCTGTAAATTGTGAATCTAAGAGTTTCAGTTGCTTCTTCCAAAGTTCCCTCACCTCCGTGGATATAACGGTTTATAGCTTCACAGCATCCAGTGTCTGCTTCAAGGGCAAATGCTCTTATTCCATTGTTTTCTACAATGTCCTGAAACACAAGTTTCTTTAGCTCTTGAAACTCCTTATTACCATGGGTTGCTTCACCAAGCGCAACAATACGCGTGCCTTCGGGCACATCTATTCCGGGAAGCTCATCACCTGTGATTTTCTCTGCATACTTTGCAAATTCATCTACATCTGCGCTTTTTCCTGTACTAAATCCTCCAAAATGGCTATACACAAGACCGCAGACTACCATTACCAGCAACACAGTAGTCGTAATGATCACTCCAATAGGTTTCTTTTTTCTCTTTTTCAACTCAGTCACCTCCATTCCAAAAAATACACTACTACAGAGAAAAACAGACCTTATCAATTACACTGATAAAGGTCTGTTTTACACTTACTTTTTTGTACGAAATAGGCAAAAAATTCTTTTGTTCAACTTAGTATTTTCGCTAGCTATTTTCTTATAACCCACTACATATCAGATTGAAACATCAATCGAAGCTCCATCTGAAACCGGAGCTGCCATTGCCGGCATTGATACGGTTACCCCCTGCACTGCTGGGCTTCCAACCGCTCCAGAAGCTGACTGTCCACCTCCCATACCGGGAATACTTCCGGCTTTTCCAAGCTCATGCTTGATCATATCTTTAAGATATTCCATATTTGCTTTTACTATAGCCTTGTTTTCCGAAGCCCGGTGCTTTCTCTTGAGATCCTCGAAATCCTCTTTGCTCATATGCGGATCTACGACTTCCATATCTTCAAGCATCTCCATGGTTTCTTCCAACTCTTCCAATTCTTCTTCGCCAAATTCAGAGATCATCTTGTTCAGATCAGCCATCATTTCATCCGAAACATTAGCTCCGCTTTCTTCGATTTGCTCTAGAGCTCCCTCCAACTGAACCGCCCCCTCACTTTGTTCGGCGGCATTTCGGTCGTCACATCTTAAATCCGCTTCGCGGATGGTGACTCCCTGCAACTTATCCTCCCCCTCACTTTGTTCGGCGGCATTTCGGTCGTCACATCTTAAATCCGCTTCGCGGATGGTGACTCCCTCCAACATCTCCTCGCGCTCATCGAAGATTTGGTCTTCTTTCTCAGTGATCTTTTCTTCCTCTGCCTGTGTTATGGCACTCTGAATACCCCGGACAGCATCTTCCTGTTCGTCAAGGCGCTCATCCTGCTTCTGCGCACGGGCCACCATCTCTTCCAGTTCCAGATGATGTTTCTTTTTTCTTGCCACCATTTCCATGCGCTTTGCATGGGTTAAAGCAAACTGTAGTTCCTCAGGATCACCATCCCCCGCAGAAATCTTTCTCTTTATCTGCGTCACAGCTCTTTTTGCTGCCAGTACTGCCTGACCGGCACTGTTTGATGTCTTTGCACTCTGTATTTTGGATGCAACCTCTTTATAATTATAGGTCGGCTTAGGCGCTGTCTCTTCCTCTGCTGCATCCGGTGAACCGGATGATGTCAGAAAATCATTTATTTTTTTATTATTCTGATCTTGCTGAGAATCCTGCTTCAGTGAGCGTATCATCTGCCGCATCTGCTGTGATAATCCTTTTCGATCATTAACCTCATTGTCTGTTCTTCTGTCAAAGCTTGATACAAAAGGATTTACCGGCATCTTTCCCATAATTGTATTCTTCATGGCTCCGTCAGTCTTCTGAGCATAGAGATTCCCCTGGGCATTCTTCATGTACTGTGAACTATATAGATTATTCGCAATAAATGATATATTCATGCCGTACCTCATAACATATAGGAATCGTATTTATACGATTCCTCTCGCGCCAGCCGCACGCTGCATAGCAGCAATTTCCACTGTGCGGCTGTGTGCATAAAACATCAGCCTCTGAAATCTATCTTTGTTCCTACCATCTGCTCGGCCTGAGTCATAACTTTTCCGGATGCATTATTGTATGAGTATGTCTGCACCTTAGAGAGAAGTTCATCCATGGAATCTGCTTCGAATGTTACATATTCCTCGTCATCTTTAATCCTGGAATCATCTTTATCAGTATCTTCCTTTTCAGCTTTTTTATCCCTGGCTTTTTGGATACGTTCCTCCTGCGCCTTCTTTTCCGCTTTCTTCTTCTCCTGAAGTTTCTGAGCCTTCTTCTCTGCTGCTTTCTTTTCTGTACGCTTTTTCTGAAGATCTGAAGATTTATTTACAGTGGCAAAGAAACTCTCCTTACCATTAGAATCAACACTCATCCCAAAATTCTTAACACTTGCGCCGCTGCTGGCAAGTCCCATCTTAGCCTCTGACATCTTTGTCTGTGCCATGGCAATGATTCCCTCATATTTTTTGCGATATGATTCATCCGTCGCCATCCGCTCAAGCTTCTCTTCATCTATAAGGACTACCATTTTGTTGGCATTGCCATAGGAGGCAGCATTCTGCTGGACCTGTGCTTTCATATCCTTGCTGACAGCAATGAACTCCATGTTATGATATTTTGATTTCAGCGAATTATAGTAGTCCTTTGCCTTATCGGAAAGCTGCACATCTCCAATAGTCATCCCATATTCAGTTTTTCTGGGCACAAGTGAACTCGTGGTATCTATCGGACTCCACGCTTTTGTTTCTACTTTAGCCTGCTGAGAATTTTTTGCTGAACCAGCCTGATCTGCCCTACCTGTATCAGGAGTCTTAGACACTCCCGATTTCTCGTTATAGACACTCTGATTTATCTGCTGATATGCAGAAATGCCATTAATTCCTGTCATACTGATCTACCTCCTTGTAAAAAAGCCGACATCCGTTTCATTCATTTATATCTAAAAACGCATAGTAAGACACTTATCCATTTCTTATATATATTTTATCGTCTTAACTTCATATGGAATGTACCCTGAAATTATTAAAAAAATATAAAAAGGCACTCTCGTTTTTGAACAGCCCCCTGTCAAGTAGATAGGGGGCTGTTCACATTGAGGAATGCTCTTTAATCATTTCTTACCTTGCAGTGATGATTTCCTCAGCCATTCCAAAAAGATCCTCCGCTGACATATCAATGTCAAAGCCTATCATTATATAGGCTATGCCATCTATTTCAAAATCGATGCCACTCACATAGGAAGTATAACGCTCATCACTTCCATCACTGATAAAGAAATGATTATCTGTTTCTGTTCGTTGTAGTTCCTCTTCTGTAGGTCTTTCATCCCCAGGAAGATTTAGGTATTCATCATAGTTATAGTGAACTGTTATACCGTCAATTTCCCTAACAGCCGTATCCCTATCATGAGGATCACCGTACATATCTGCCTGATCCATACCAATATAAATATCAGGACATCCCTCTTTTGTATAAGTCAAGTCAATTCCTTTAAAGTTTCTAAGATCATTGCCATCTGCATCCTGTGTTTTTGCCTCACTGACTTCCATATACTCAAATGTGTACCCATTACTGAATGCTTCAACAGCAGTGATATCCATGCCGGCCTTTTCTTCAATCTTGGGCAAATCCTCAAAATTTCTTGTTCTAGTATCTATCCTGTTCCAACTGACAATGCCTGCTGCTTCCCCTGCTGCAAGGGCTGTCACACTAAATAATGTCAGGCATGCTGCTATAGTTATTCCAAGCTTTTTAATATCAAGTTTTCCTTTCATACGACCTCCATCTTTAGCTCCACCATTCAGTATCTGGTGGACCATATGCTCCTTTTCATAATCAGAAAATTTGATACTCTCCATGGATTCTTTGTAGATCTCTATTCTTTCATTTCCCATATTATTCACCTGCCTTATTTCTGGGTGCATATTCATCTGACAATGTATCTTTAAGAATTCTTCTGCCCCTTGAGAGATACTTTGAAACTGCTGTTTTTCTTTTGCCCATGATATCTGCAATTTCTTCAGTATTATATCCCTCGTAATAATACAGATAGATGGCAGTTCTGTAATTACTTGGGAGTTTACATATCTCATCAAGTATCTCTGAGTTCTTTACCTGTGGCGCTTCCTTCTCAGTGACTTCATCCAACGCTACTGTTTTCCTGAAAAAAGCACTTTTCTTCAGATCATGGCAGGCATTTATTGTTGTTCTTACCATCCATGCCTTTTCATGCTCCCGGCTTTCATATGAGATATTTCCGGTTAAATACTTTAAGAAAACAGTTTGGCAGATATCGTCGCAGTCATAACTGTGCTGAAGGTAGTTGTAACTGATCCTCTTGATCATATCAGAGTAATCCTTTACAACTCGCCTGACTTCCTGTTCATCCATGTGTGAGTAATCTCGCTTTCTGTTCCTTTTAGAAGGCCTTCTACTAATAATACGATTTATAAAGTCCAAATTGGACACTGTATACATATTTATATAAAAAAAATAGCCATCCGCTACTACAGATAACTATTTTTATTGCTGCCCTATCCTTATACGATTATGCCTGTTTCTACTTTACAATTTTCTTACATACCAGCTGTATCCATAGAATACAAGCGTTCTCTCTCCACCACCAAAAATCGGTGAAAGGGATTTCATCATCCACTTTCTTACATCATCAGAGCTGACGCTTCCGCTTTCTATCTGGGCATTAACATTTGACTGTATCAGCATGAAATCAACAAATTCATCTAAGGTAAAATTGTACTCCATGCTATATTCAGTCTGCTTTTCCATTGCAAAGCCATCGATCAGATCAGACTGAGTCCACTTGTCTTCTTTTCTTGGTGGCTTTGGGAACCTGCGCAGGTACTCATCCTGGTACCATCTGGTATAACCATCGTTTCCCAGCATCCTGTCAGTGATTCCAAAATCGTATATTACAACAAGCCCATTATCAGCCATAACCTCAGCCATATTATTCATGAACTTCTTTTCATCCACCCAGTTGATGCATCCGGCAGCCGTTACAATATCGTATTTTTCATTAGGGATTTTTGTTTCTTCCGCTTTTGCAACGTAAAAGGAATATGCAGTATCAGCACCATAAATATCATTACATACCTCAACCATTGATTCTGCAATATCCGTTCCAGTTACTTTGTCACATATGAGCCTTAGTGCCTTGGTTGAGAGCCCTGCACCACAGCCTACATCAAGACCCTTTTTAAACTTATATCCCTGTGGGAGACCACAATCCATCTTAAGCTGCTCTATCACAGATTTGTGAAGCCATGGTCTCTTGGCATATCCAGCCGCTATTCTCTTTGAATCAAATGCTTTATTATCCATGATGGCGTTATTCTCCGAAGATTGGCACATAATAATTGATATCGCCAATATTCATGATTACGCCATATACAAATTTCCTGCGATTAGCATATTCTACATTAGGGACTCTGGTAAATCCCCTGGCATTTATCTCCGTATCCTTTAAAAACTCTACATATTCCGAGTCAACATAATAAAAAGAAATCTTCATATATCTCCCATACATTAAATTAGAGCAAGCCAAGCTTGCTCTAATTGATTACATTCGCTCACACTTGTAGGGGTGAAATCCTAATATAATCGCTCACATTTAGTGGGAGTGAAACCCCAATATAATCGTTCGCACTTAATGGAGGCGAAACTCCAATAGATGTGTAATCGCATCTTCTGATTAGAATACTAACAAAAAACAGCAAAATGTCAAGCGTGTAATGTTGATTGATTCTATCACTTCCTACAGGGTTTATGGGCTTTTCAATTAACTGCAAACAGCAACGCTATCATACCCATTATAAGAATTGTACAAACTAATGCGATGATATTTAGAACCTTATTAAGTTTTTCTTTCTTCTTGAAAAAAATTGAAAGAGAAGCATAAGTTCCTGCTCCAACCGCTGTTCCCAACGTATTAGTAATCACATCTGTAATATCAGAGGCACCTACCCCAAATATATATTGTAATACTTCAAGCGCAATACTCAGAGCAGTGCCAATAACAACAGCTTTCTGACAATTTAATCCCAAGATAGCAAGGTACAACCCTAACGGAATAAATAATATGACATTCTTAATAACCTCCGCAGCATGGCCGGATGTCTCGTTGTCATAGTAAAACGGAATCAGATTGATATTCCTGATGTGATCCAAGTAAGGTATCTCTGCTGGCATCGCCATTTTGAATAAGATTAGCCACACAAGAATTAAAATATATACTGCGGTCAGCAGCTTCGTCATTTTCTGTTTTTTATTTATTACCCCCAAAGCATTTCTCCTCACCAAATTATTTTATAAGCCAACATATCATACTATATACATTTTCTCTGTAAATAAAAAGCTGAATATTTCTGTTGTCACAACAAAAATGGGAGCTGCCCGAATACTGACAGCTCTCCATAATAGCTATGCATTATTTCCCTGATGTAATCAATTCTTCAGCCATGTCAAACAATTCATCAACTGTAAGTGTTGTATCGAAGGTTATAAGGCAGTAGTGAACATCGCCCACATCAAATGTAAGGTTTGTGATCATCTGTGTTGTTTCCTGATCAGAGCCATAGCTGATAAAGAAATGATCATCGTTTTCCATCCTGTCAAGGAGTTCCTGTGAAGCCTGTCCCTCCTGGCTTGGCGGAAGGAATAGGTATTCATCAAGGCTGTATTTTACGGCAACATCTCCAACCATCCTTGTCTCCATAGATGTATCTTTGTCATTCCTTATGGTGCTGACTGGATCGGCATCCAAATAGATATCAGCCATTCCATCCTTTGAATATGTGATGTTAACGCCAGCAGCATTAGCTAGGTTGGCTCCATCATCACTGTAATCTGACTCATCATAGATTTCAGCGTTTCTGAATGTAAAGCCGTTGCAGAACTTTTCAACTGTAAGTACATCCATGCTGATAGTCTTTTCCAGTTTTGCCATATCCTCATAAGCCGTTATCTCGCTGCCTATCCTGTTATGGCTTTCTATACTTGAAACAATGCCACTTCCTGCAAAAGCAGTAACTCCAACAAGCATTACACATGCTGCTGCAACGATACCTGCTGACTTAAATCTGAAACTTGCCTTCATAATCTTTCCTCCACTGTGCTGTTCTGAGTACTGTTCACTTATTACGCGGAACATTTTTTCTTTAGTCTGTCCGGAGAAACGGAGTTCATTCATGGAGTGGTTATAAATCTCTTTTATCTGATCATTCATATGCTTCACCTTCCTTTAGAAAAAAACGAGAATCCTTTGACAGCGAATCCTTGAGCCTTTTTCTGCCTCTTGAGAGATAGTTGGTTACTACAGTTTCTCTTTTTCCAAGAATCTGAGCAATTTCTTTGATGGTATACCCTTCGTAATAGAAGAGGTGGATGCTTATCCTGTAATTTGCCGGGAGCTTTTTTATTTCTTCTGTAAGTACAGACACCGGTTCTTCCGGCACAGCTCTTTCCGGCAGCGCATCAAGCCCTATTGTCTTTCCGAAGAAAGCGCTCTTTCTCAGATCCTTGCAGGCATTGATCGTAGTCCTGATTATCCAGGCTTTTTCATGCTCACGGCTATCAAATCTTTGGTGGGAGGACAGGTATTTCAGTATTACATTCTGGCAGATGTCCTCTGCGTCATATGTCTGGCGTAAGTAACTATAACTGATCCTCAGTATCATATCAGCATATGTTTCCAGTATCCGCCTAGCTTCTTTTTCCTCCATGACAAAACTCTCTTTCTGTATTTTTAGAAGGCCTTCTAACTATAATACGATTCAGGTCATGAAAACATATCACCTGGAAAATATTTTTTCAAAATCGGTGCCAACATTGACAAACTCCTTAAAACCACTAAACTAATTATAGTGACTAAGTTCCAGATACTCGTGAGGACTGGGACCGCGGGAGGACCTGATGGCCCTCCTTTAATTTTGTTTTGGGGAGTTTCTATTATGTCTAAGCCATATCTTCCGTATGGGCAGCAAATCCAAAAGCTTATACACGATAAAGGATTGATAATCAATGATATCAATTATGCTGAGAGAATGCTGACCGATATAGGTTATTTTTCTCTTATTGGTGGATACAAAAATCTTTTCATCAATCCAATGACAAGGAAATATGTGGGCGGGACTACATTTGAAGACATTATTACATCGCTGTCACCCATGTCAATCAAATCAAGTATGTTAATAAGTTGTAAGAAAAAAGGCCTTCAGAAAACAAATCCTGAAGGTCTTCCATATTACTGTAATACCAACCCATAAATCACAGATCATCCAATTTTCCACCTGGCATCCAATCCTTAGAACATAAGTATTCATAAAAAGTCATATATTCCGGTACTGGCCATTTTCCTTCGACATACTCAATCAGATCAGAATCAGCGCTAAACTCTTTATCAACGCATTTCCCATAAACTGATAATTCATCGCTACTAGCACCAGTCCAGTAATCTCCTGTTTCCACATCAAAAACCAGTGTCTGATACTCCTTTTCGCTGTTAGGCAACAAATCGTCACCCGCAAGATCAAGAACTATAAAGTGATAGTGTTCGTTCAAGGCTGCTTCTTCTCTAAGATTATCCAGGTTTTGACTTGCATAGATAATCATATAATTAGAGCTGTTTCTTTGAACATTTTTATAAGTACGGTATATAGCTTCATAGTTGTCATTATGCCTATAAAAATCATTTAAGTCATATTTCATGGTGTGCCTGAAAATACTGGAATCAAAATACCATTCTTCCTCTTCATCATCATATTTTTCTGACAATGATACAAATGAACATTTGCGTACTTTAGGACACGTAACCTGCTCATCTTCAGAAGCATTTGCTGATAGTGAGAAATTCTTTCCACATCCAGTCAGTCCTAAACTCAAGGATAATATGGTAATTGCCAACAATACTCGTTTCATAGAATTATTCCCACCTTTAAACTTCATGAGATTTATCTTTTAAAGACTCCCAATAAATATTACCACTCATATATCCAAAAGTCTCTTCGTCGCAGAATCTTTTAATCAGTTCAGCCTGTAACTCCGCATAAAAATCCTTCCCCGACTGCTTAAATGTAAGGTGTGAAAACAGATTTGACTTGGTAAAGTCTGATATAGACGCGCAGTTGTCAATCAGAGCCTCCATAATCCTGGCTGTTTCATCGACATTTTTCTCATATGCAGCAAGTTCTAACTGTACTGATTTTTCCTGATAAACACCCATGTCAAAACATTTTGCTACATTTTCATTGGCATCAGCTACTCTATGAGCCTGTTCCAAATTGCCGTCTTCCTCACACAGAACCTGCAACGCATTCATTATAATGCGAAGCCGATTAACTTCTGCAAGCATCAGCTCTTCATATGCTACATAAGCTTCGCTAATCCGTCCTGTTTTCGCAAATATATTTGCCTGGAGCACTTTGCGTTCCGGATTGTCCTCTGAATAGTATTGGAGATACTTTTCTGCAGTTTGATAATCCTCTTTTCTGCAATAATAATGAAAAAGCGATTCCGCTGCCGATTTCCGGATTGATAAATCCTCTGATCCCAACAACCCAGAAAACCATGAACGGATTGCCTCATCATATTGGTCGCTGTTGTCTACTTCATTAAGAAGTCTCGCCGCATTGAGTACAACAGCTACTTGCCACTTAAGCTTCTCGTTGCAGGGATATTCTTCAATTTTCTTTTTAGCATCAGCAAAGGCATCCTCAAATGGCTCCTGCTTCAATCTCCTATCCAATTCCTTGATGAAGATATCGATCTCTTTATCAGTGATATCATCTTTAAATGACAGTAGTTCATCAGTAGAAATGCCAAATAATCTCGCAATAGGCACTAATAACGAGATATCCGGAAGGGTATTGTCATTCTCCCATTTATTTACCGCAGGAGTACTCACTCCAAGCCTGATAGCAATTTCCTCTTGTGTCAGCCCTTTTTCTTTGCGGTACTTTCTTATTACTTTTCCAATAGTCATCTGCAATTCCTCCAAACAGTATTGGAACCGGTTCAATAATAATGATACCTAAGAGGATCTGATTTTGATATTGAATTCAGGTTAATCATTTGGAAATATTTTTAACCAATGAGAAATTCTTGATTCTTCATATATAAAAAGGCATGTGCCTGTTATTTAAGGCACATCCCCTTTAACCTGCCAATAATATGCTTATAGTACCTGTAATCCCTCAACTATGTTTAGCAGATCTCCATATCCAGCCTTCTGAACCAACCGGTTCATTCCATCCAGGACCTCTTCCTTTAAAAAGTCATGTTCTGTCAGGAAGCTTTCACTTTTCTCTGATAAATATTGATAGAACAAGGCTGCAGCAGCAACATTTTCTTTATCTGAATAATCGATATTATCCAGGAGCTGATTTTCAGCTTCGTTTATCATTCCCTGGTCAATCATCATTAGGAAATCCTCAAGCTTTTTCCCTGAAACTTCATATCCATTATCTTTTTCCATTTCTACCGCAACATATTTTTTGCCAAGCATCAATGAGAAGAGGACTCTTGCTACTTCTTTGATAATCCTCATGATATAGTCTTTTTCATCATCAAATGTCATAGGTCACCTCCGTTAATAATCGGAGCTGCATTACTTGGTATGCTTCTTCACCAAAAAGATTGATCTGCTTTGCTCCCTTTTTGGGCAGTCATTAAAAAAAACTGCGAGGTATCACCCCCCGCAGCTTTTCGTAAACAATATCAGTCTATTGATTGGACTCCATAGTGCATCAGTATTGGTTCTTTCATCCTCTGATTTCCTTAACAACTTTAACAGCTTCTTTTGTCATATCCTCAATCTTATCAAAGGCGCATGATTTAATAAGATCACCTTTGACCATCCAGCTACCACCACAACATGCAATTCTGTCATAAGAAAGATAATCTCTCATGTTCTTTTCATTGATTCCACCTGTTGGCATGAACTTAATGCCTGTGTAAGGTGCTGCCATAGCCTTGATCATTGCAAGACCGCCTGCCTGTTCAGCGGGAAAAAATTTAAGAACCTTGAGGCCTCTTTTTACGCCCTGCGCTGCCTCTGAAGGAGTAGCTACTCCGGGAAGCACTGGATACCCTTTCTCAAGACAGTAATCCACAACCTCAGGATCAAATCCCGGGCTAACAATGAACTTTGCTCCTGCCTCAATGGCCTCATCCACCTGTTTTGTTGATAAAACAGTTCCTGCTCCAACCAGCATATCCGGAAAATTATCTGTCATTATTTTAATTGCATCAGCTGCAGCAGCTGTTCTGAATGTCACTTCAGCACATTTTAAACCACCTTTAACGAGTGCCTCTCCAAGAGGTTTTGCATCCTCTACTCTATCTATAACCACTACCGGAACCACTCCATATTGTGATAGCTCCTCAATAATATTGCTCATTTGATTCTCCCTTTAATATCTTCTTATTAGTAAATTATTCTTAATCCGGTATTATGGCTGTTTACCGATATAAGCCAAAATACCGCCATCAACATAAAGTATATGTCCATTAACAAAATCTGATGCCTTTGATGCAAGGAAAACTGCAGGACCTTTAAGATCATCTGACTCACCCCATCTTTCAGCAGGTGTCTTGGCAATTATGAAACTGTCAAAAGGATGTCTTGAACCATCAGCCTGTCTCTCCCTCAGCGGAGCTGTCTGTTCTGTAGCAATATAGCCCGGGCCGATACCATTGCACTGAATATTGTAGGCACCATACTCCGATGCGATATTCCTGGTAAGCATCTTAAGACCACCCTTTGCTGCCGCATAAGCTGATACAGTCTCTCTTCCAAGTTCTGACATCATTGAGCATATATTTATAATCTTACCGCCACCTCTTTTTATCATGGACGGAATGACAGTCTTAGATACGATAAACGGAGCCGTAAGGTCAACATCGATAACTCTTCTAAAGTCACTTGCTTCCATCTCCGTCATGGGCACACGTCTTATCATTCCTGCATTATTGACGAGGATGTCTACTTCACCCACTTCCTTCACAATTGTTTCATGAAGCTTTTTCACGGCTGCCTCATCAGTTACATCACAGACATAACCTTTAACTGAATCGAAAAGCCCATCCTCTTCATAACTCTTAAGTCCTCTGTCCACAGTATCCTGTCTGCTGCAGTTAAAAACAACCTTTGCTCCAGCCTCAATATATGCCTTAGCAATCGCATAACCTATTCCATAGGCAGCACCGGTAACCCATGCCACCTTACCTTTTAATGAAAACATATCTTCGCTCATTTCATTTCTCCTCTATGAACATTCACATTACATAAGATCTGTCGGCTTCAGATTATCCATATCGTCAAATTCCTGGTTTTCTCCGCCCATTGCCCATATAAATGTGTAGTTTGAAGTACCTGCTCCTGAATGAATTGACCATGAAGGTGATATTACTGCCTCCTCGTTTTTCATTACAATATGTCTGGTCTCAGTAGGTTCTCCCATAAAATGGAATACTACCTGGTTCTCAGGTATATCAAAATATGTATATATCTCCATCCTTCTCTCATGAGTGTGTGAAGGCATCGTATTCCATACGCTTCCCTCTTCAAGAACCGTCATTCCCATACTAAGCTGACAGGTTTTCAAAACATCCGGATGAATAAACTGGTTAATGACTCTCTTATTGCATTCGGCTGTTGTTCCAAGAGGACGCTTAACAGCATCCTTAAAAGTAAGAAGCCTTGTCTCATAAGAACAATGTGCAGGAGCACTTACCATATAAAACTTAGCCGGTGTATCCTTATTGTCTGATGAAAACAGAATCGATTTGGCTCCCTTTGTGATATAAAGGCAATCTTTATGATCAAGGGCATATTCTGTTCCATCGACCTTTATCTTACCTTTACCACCAATATTGAAAATGCCGATTTCTCTTCTCTCCAAAATATAAGAAGTTCCGAAATTGTGATATACATCTATTCCATCATCAAGGGCTACTTCTCTCGTAACCGGCATACAGCCAAAGGTAACCATTCTATCCACATGTGAGTAAACAGCCTTTACCTTGTCAGCCTCATAAAGTCCTGTTATCAAAAACTCTTTTCTGAGTTCTTCTGTTGTATATCTTTTTACATCTCTCTGATTTGCAGAATATCTAATATCCATACCTTTTCTCCATACCTTTTCCTATTATCTCTGTACTCTTGCGCCTTTTCCGCCCATAATAGCTTCAACTTCACTCTTATCAGCCATTGTTGTATCTCCGGGAGTAGTCATAGCAAGAGCTCCATGTGCCGCACCGTAATTAACAGCTGTTTCTGCATCGCCAGTGATCATCAGCCCATATATAAGACCGGAAGCAAATGAATCTCCGCCACCTACACGGTCCATAATCTCAAGACCTTTGTAGTCCTTGGCCTTATAAATCTCACCATCCGCAAAGCATAACGCACTCCAGTCATTTACTGTTGCTGTCTTTACCTCTCTTAATGTAGTCGCAACAGCCTTGAAGTTAGGATATGTTTTCACTACCTCTCTTATCATCTTTTTATAGCCATCAATATCAAGCTTAGCAAGGTTCTCATCATTGCCTTCTATTTCGAATCCCAGGCAGGCAGTAAAGTCTTCCTCATTTCCAATCATTACATCAACATACTTAGCTATCTCTTTATTTACTTCCTGAGCCTTTTCCTTTCCTCCGATTGCACTCCACATGGAAGGACGATAATTCAGGTCATAAGAAATAACTGTTCCATATTTACGAGCTGTTTTGATAACCTCAAGCACTGTCTCACATGACTGTTCTGATAATGCAGCATATATTCCGCCGGTGTGAAGCCACTTTACTCCCATATCTCCAAAAAGCTTCTCAAGATCAAAATCTTCAGGCTTTACCTTTGATATAGCAGTATTTGCTCTATCGGAACATCCCTTTGCTCCTCTTATTCCAAAACCTCTCTCTGTAAAATTGAGGCCATTTCTGCACTCTCTGCCTATTCCGTCTGTTTTCATCCATTTAATGAAGGATGTATCTACTCCACCCTGCAGAATCAGATCCTCCATAAGCTTTCCGACTTCATTATCAGCAAAGGCTGTAAGAACAGTGGTCTTAAGTCCAAAACAACGTCTAAGGCCCCTTATTACGTTATATTCTCCGCCACCTTCCCAAACATTAAAATGTCTGGCTGTTCTGATTCTTCCTTCACCTGGATCAAGTCTAAGCATAACTTCCCCTAATGATACTGCATCAAATATTGCATCTTCTCTCAAATTTAAATCCATGATCTCCTCCAATAAATTAACTATTCGCTATTAATACCTTTAAGTTTTACTCCGAATCAGAGCGTTACTCCATCCTTAAATATGGATATTTCTCTATACCCGGCGTCTTCCTGCCTGGTTTTTTGTCCACTTGCAACATCCAAAACATAGTCCAGGAGTCTGTCCCCTGCTTCATCCAGAGACTCTTTTCCTTCAGCTACCTTTCCTGCATTGAAATCTATCCAATTGCCTTTCTTCTCATATAGCGCAGTATTCGTTGAAATCTTCACTGTCGGAACAGGTGCCCCAAAGGGTGTTCCCCTTCCGGTTGTAAAAAGTATCAGATGTGCTCCTGCAGCTGTAAGGTCTGTAGTAGATACCATATCATTTCCCGGACCTGACAATAATGACAGTCCTTTAATTTTTACCGGCTCAGCATACTCCAGTACATCTGAAATCTGAGCACTTCCGCCTTTTTGAACACATCCACAAGACTTGTCCTCAAGAGTTGTAATCCCGCCAGCTTTATTTCCGGGGCTTGGATTTTCATATACAACCTGTCCGTGATCCACAAAATATTTCTTGAAATTATCAACCATACAAACTGCTTTATGGAACGTGGCGCTATCCTTACATCTATTAAAAAGAATTGATTCAGCCCCGAACATCTCAGGAACCTCTGTAAGAACAGTAGAACCTCCCAGAGAGATAAGTCTGTCAGAAAATCTGCCAACCGTTGGATTGGCAGTTATTCCTGAAAGGCCATCAGAACCTCCGCACTTCATTCCTACAATAAGCTCGCATGCATCTATTTCCTCACGCTTGGACTGGCCTGCATAATCCGCCAATTCTTTGAGAAGTTTGCTGCCTTCCTCAATCTCGTCTACGCAGTCCTGACAGGTAAGGAATTTCACTCTTTCTCCGTTCCATTCCCTGAGTTCTTCCTTGAATTGTTCTGAAGTAAGATTCTCACACCCCAAAGAAAGAACAAGAACCCCGCCTGCATTTGGATGTTTTACAAGTGCTGCAAGGACCCTCTTTGTAGTTTCATGGTCATCACCCATTTGAGAGCATCCGTACGGATGGGTATATGCATATAATCCCTCAATTGATCCCTTTACAAGGTTCTGATTGTCTCTGGCCAATTTCTCCGCAATCCGGTTCACACATCCGACAGTAGGAATAATCCATATTTCATTTCTGATTCCTACTTTTCCTTTGGCTCTCCTGTAACCCATAAAAGTCCTGTTTGCTACTTTAGGAAGCAATGGTATTTCAGGTTTATACTCAAATTTGGAATTCTCAGAAAGAGAGGTTTTGACATTATGTACATGCACAAAACTTCCTGATTTTATTTCATCTGTGGCAATGCCTATACAGTTTCCGTATTTTACTATCGAGGATCCTTCGGCTATGTCATTAAGCGCTACTTTATGCCCTCTTCCAATTGCCTCAATAGTTTTTAACCCATCTTCAGATGCATCTATAATTTCACCCTTTTCCAGGTCTCTAAGTGCAACTGCAACATTATCCAGAGGATGTATCCTGATACTATTCACCCTGAACCTCCCTCATGGCTTCATACATGCCCTTTTCATCTATCAGGGCAAGGTCTTTAATAACTGCTTCTTCAAATCCGGATAGTTTTATGAGCGCATCTCCCCACATCTTCTCATTGGCAATAATATCTCTTGCCAACTTCTCATTATCAGCATCTTTCAGAGCAAGGAACGCATCAAGTACCCATTCGTCATCTTTGATAAGGTATTCATTATTGTCTCTTTCTGCAACCAGAGCGCCTTCCCGCTTTTCATAACCTCTGTGATAAAAAGCAAGAAATGCAGCAAACGAAAATGTCAGTACTTTGGGTAACTCCTTCTTCTGTTCATAATACTCGAGTACTGTGTACATAACTCTTGCCTTCCACTTAGATGCTGAATTCAGGGAAATACTAAGCAGTTCATGGTCAATGAAAGGATTTGCAAATCTGTCTGTAACTGCGGCTGCGAAATCCTCAAGATCTTTCTTATCAAGTCCCTTGAGAACCGGAATAATCTCATCATAGAGAGCCTTATTCATATATCCCCTTATTACATCATCTTTCATGCAATCTCTTACAATATTCTGTCCTGCAAGATATGCACCCATAATCATAGATGTATGCGCACCGTTTAAGATCCTTACTTTGCGCTTTTTATAAGGATCAACATTATCTACTACAAGTATGGGAAGTCCGGCTTCTTCCACAGGAAATTCTTTCTTAATCTTCTGCGGTCCTTCTATAACCCACGCGCCAAACACTTCAGCCGTATCAATAATATTGTCTTTATATCCAAGCTCCTCACAAATAGCATCAGCTTCTGCTCTCGGATAACCTGGAACTATTCTGTCCACGAGTGTGGAGCAGAAAATATTATCATTATTTACAAAGTCTCTGAATTCTTCAGACAATCCCCACTGATCTATATATTTATTTACGCACTTTAGTAGCTCATCTCCGTTTCTGTCTATGAGCTCGCAGGATAAAATAATAAATCCCGGAAGTTTGTTATTAAATCTTTCATACAGGAACTGTGTCAGTTTTCCCGGAAAACTTGCACACGGTCTATCCTCCGGTTTGCAGGAAGGATCATAAGCTATACCTGCCTCTGTAGTGTTGCTTACAATGAATCTCATTTCGGGATTTTTGGCGCAGGCTAAGAATTCATCAAATTCTCTGTATGGATTAAGGCATCTTGAAACACTGGAAATAACTCTTTTGTTATTAACTTTTTGCCCATTTTCCTGTCCCCGTAAATAAAGTGTGTAAAGACCTTCCTGATCGTTTATCATATCAGCGAGTCCCTGTTCTATTGGCTGACATAAAACAACCTTGCTGTTAAATCCTGCTTTTTCGTTCATAAGATCGATAAAGTAATCGACGAACGCACGAAGGAAATTTCCTTCGCCAAACTGAAGAACCCTCTCCGGTGCATCCTTTAGAAGGTATCCATCGTACCCCTTTTCCCCCAATAGTTTGTAACTAAGCTTCTCCATGTTAAAAGTCCTCCTCTCAGATTCCGAAATATCTCTTTGCGTTATAATAAGAAATCCCGGAAACAATGCTTTCCAGTGCCTTCTCGTCATTTGGGTATTCCCCATTTTCTACCCATTCTCCTATAAGATTGCACATTATCCTTCTAAAATAATCATGCCTTGTGTATGACAAAAATGATCTGGAGTCTGTAAGCATACCAATAAAATTACCAAGCAGCCCCAAATTAGCTAACGATTTCATCTGCTCTTCCATTCCTGATTTGGTGTCATTAAACCACCATGCGGGACCATGCTGAATTTTCCCGGGAACCTCAGATGACTGGAAGCATCCTAATATAGTTTCTATCTGCGCATTATCTGCAGGATTCAAAGAGAAAATTATCGTTTTTGGAAGTTCACCTGTTTTATCAAGCTCCGACATAAGCTTTGCAATATTCCCTCCGCAGGAATTATTGGCAATCATGTCAAATCCGGTATCCGGTCCCTCCAGCCTGAACATTCTCTCATTCATATTTCTAAGACAGGAATAGTGGAGCTCCATAGCAATTCCATGCTTGTGATAAGCCTTTCCGAGTGAAAGGAGCAGCGCTGTCTGATATCCTTCTGCCTCATCAAGTGTTATTTCTTTCCCGTTCATTACCTTTGTAAAAGCATTGTTACATTCGGCCATTGTCATCATTTTAAACGGGATATAATCCAGTCCGTGGTCAGATGCAACGCAGCCGTGCGCAGCAAAAAATTCTACTCTTTGTATCAGCGCATCAATAACTTCCTCAGCAGAATCAAGTGATCTTTTTCCAACAGTTTCAGCAAGTTTTACAATATATTCTCTAAAGCCTTCTTTTGTTATGTTGATTGCCTTGTCAGGTCTGAAGGATGGTCTGACCATAAACTCTATGCTATCGTCGTTCGCAATTTTCTCATGCCATTCAAGAGAGTCTGTCGGATCATCTGTTGTTCCCACATATGCCACGTTGCTCTGTCTGATCAGCCCTCTTACGGTCATCCCCGGATCATTTTGCAGCATGTCATTACATTTATTCCATATTTCCTCGGCATTTTGAACAGTAAGCGGCTTGGTGATTCCGAAGTACTTTTTAAGTTCCAGATTGCACCAATGATACATAGGGTTGCCTATCGCTTTAGTTAAAGCTTCTGCAAATCCTTTGAATCTTTGCAGTTCATCTTCCCTTCCCGTTACCATCTCCTCAGGAATTCCGTTTGAACGCATCAGTCTCCATTTATAGTGATCTCCAAAATAGGAACCATCCTCCTGTTTTCCCCCAAACCATACATCTCCAAGAGTTTCAAATCTCCTGTCCTCATATATTTCCTGAGGTGAAATATGGCAATGATAATCAATTATTGGCAATTTTTCCGCATAATCATGAAAAATATGCTTTGCAGTCTCAGTTTGTAAAATAAAATCTTCATCTAAAAAATTTTTCATCTTTTACCAGCTCCCAATTAAAACCTTTCCTATAATACTAATTGCAAATCTTTATTTTTTATATAGCTTTGGGGTTTTAAACCAACTTATACAACAAGTACAACAATTTTTACAATATTTATGTCCGTCTTCTATAACAGCAGTTATTTTATATGTTTGCATACAATTTCTCCACATACATTCGCGTATCTACCGCATTGTCAGGAGATGTGTTTTCCAGAGTACACTGTATGCACGGCTTGTATTCTTTGATCTTGGATAAAAGAAGTTCATAGTTCAGGTCACCTTTACCCGCAGGTATTGATTTAAGTTCATCTCCGCATAATTCGAAATCCTTCATATGAATTACAGCTATATCATCCTTAAGCAAATCGAAGGTCTTCGTAATAATGCTGTCCTGTTCATCAATATTTCCTGAATAGAGCATGTTTACAGGGTCAAAAATAATTTGAAGGTTGGGACTTCCTATCTCATCAAGCACAAATCTCGCCTGTTCAGGGCCGTATACAATATGCTTCCAGACAGGTTCTATAGCAACTATCACACCGAATTTCTCCGCAGCATTTACCACCGGCTTCAGATTCTTAATAAAAATATCAAGTGCTTCCCGCTCATGATTCGCCGGCTCGTATTTATATTCAGCATTAACCGCACCAGTTTCAGTACCCACAACGCCGCAGCCAAGAATTGATGCAAATCTCATGTGCGCTATATATCTTTTCTTAATCTCATCAAGTTTGTCTTTGTCGGGATGTGCAAGATTTTGATAATTGCCAAGCACTGCAATATCTATATGATTATTTCTGCATAGATTTTTAATATACATGGCAAGTCCGGGAGTCATGGCACTTTCAGTCACCTTGAATTCCTTTATGGATTTGGAAAGCGCCAGGTGAATACAGCTAAAGCCCTGTTCTTTTATTCTGGGTATAAGTTCATTTAACGGTCCATATTCCGCATCATGTGCACGTAATCCTATCTGCATTAATTCTGCCTCCTAACACTCATTACCAGACTATCTGCCGCTTCTCTTATTTTTGAAGCTTCCTCAGGTGACAGGAGTTTTACCCATTTATTTCTCTTTGATAAATCAGGCTCATTCCCCATTTCATCCCTCGAATTGTATTCCGCAAAGAATGCCTCACTCTCCATCGTTTCCATCTCATACCACTCGCTGAATCTTAGTGGGTGTATGGAATTATCGTAGGTGCAATCTATGAATGCCACCTTACCTGTCGGTCTCCAGGGTCTTCCTAAAAATACGGTACCTTCCATATCTTTATTCTCACCATGGATATGGCATTCTCTAAACACCATGCCTAATTCTCCAAGATTTTCGGAAGGCGCTGTAACATAGCCGTTAATGTCTTTTTTCCTGTCCATTACCACTATCTCACAGTTATCAAACACCGCATCCGCACCGCCGAATATGAAATCAACATCTCCACAAATCACACAGTTTTTATAAAACTGACGCGTATTTCGCCTGTTTGTAAGCATACGTGGACCAAAGAAACCGTTCTTAAACCGCTCTGTCAAAGGAAGTGGTGCCATAAAAAGTGTATCCTGCCTTGAGCGTATACTGACATTCTCCATTACAACCTCATCAGCATCTGCGTAAATTGCAAGCGCCTGACCTACGCCGTTTCCCCAGCCTGCAGTATTCTCTACGGTCAGATCCTGCACTTTGACCCTCTCTCCGCCGATAAATAATGTCTGACTTCTGAACGTCCCTCTTTTTGTATTATCTTCAAGAAGCTGTTCTGCACAGTCATCATAAGATATGACCGTCTTATTCATTCCGGCCCCTCTGAGGGTTATGTCCTTTTTTTCTATGGACAGTTTTTCTTTATAGATCCCTTCTGCTATATCTATAACAGCACTTGCCATATACGGCACTGCTTCAGCAGCTTCTCCTATTGTGCGGTAATCCCCCAAAGGACCCACTGATATCCTTATTTTTTCCATCATTTTCCCCGCAATACCGGTTTTTATCCTAACTTTACATTTTCTATGTCACATATATCTGTTTCGCTGATATCCGGCTCCGAGTCCACCGTACCTGTTACTTCCACATCCCTAATGACAAGTTTCTTTGTGTTTCTGACAAATATTCCTCTCCCGCTCATCTTGTCAATGCCATCCATCATGACAGGGACTTCGGGAGCTCTGTCCTTTTCATCCATGTAGATTGCCTTAATGTTCTCAAGCGTTACCTCTTCAACTTTAGATTCCGGAAGTCCATATACCGTGATCAGGCACACGTCAACTCCCGCACATTCGATATTTCTCGCAGTAATATCTTTTATTGACGGAGTCATTTCATTGACTTCCATGAACTCTTTACTTTGACAGTATTCGCTGTGTCCGTCCGGATCACAAAAATAAAACATATTGATGGTAAACGGCATTCTTACATTCTCCATTTTTATATTCTCAAACAGAATATTTTGAAGAATTGACTTTTCACCCCTTCCTCTTCTTGTCTTAATTCTGAGTCCTCTGTCAGTGGAATCAAACAGACATCTGGTCACCTTTACGCCATTTACTCCACCTGCACATTCGCTTCCTACTGTGACACTTCCATGCCCTCTGTTAAGCCTGCAATTCCTGACAGTTATATTTGATGTATTCTTGTAGTGCCTAAGAGCCATGTAATATTTTCCTGACTTAATTGCTATGCAATCATCCCCAACAGATATTGTAGTTCCTATAATGTTCACATCACTGCAGCTCTCAGGGTCAATTCCATCAGTATTTGGCGAATTGTCCGGATTTTTAATACTCAAACCGATCAGATTTATTGCTTCCGAATAATAAGGATGGATTGTCCAGGATGGTGAATTCTGAACAGTTATCCCCTGCACGGTAACGTTACTGCATTCCTTAAGGAATATCAGTCTCGGTCTCCATGCCCCAGCCTTTTCTTTTGGGTTTATCCACCAATCTCCCCTTTGTGCATTACCGTCAATCGTCCCCTCTCCGAATATCTTCACATCATGTACATTAATACCTGTTATCAGTGCGGCAAAACACGATAAAGGATTGCCTTCCCAGGTACCAAGGTTAAATTCCGCAGTTTCATCCGTATATAGTGTCATTCCGGGCAGAATAGGGTAACTTTGTCTATCGGTTTTGCCTAAAAGAGTCGCTCCTTTATCAATCCATATATGAACGCCGCTTTTAAGAAACAATGGTCCCGATAAAAATGTTCCTTTTCCCAGGTATACCGTTCCATCCGATGGGCATGAACTTATTGCGGCCTGAATATATGCCGTGTCATCATTTTTTCCATCTCCGACTGCCCCGAATTCACTTACATCCAGCAAAACAGATTCATAAGATGTTTTTATGACTTTTCTTTCACATATCCCTTCATGATCAATGATTGAAACCTCATATTCCTTATCAGGTTCAAGTCCACCGATGCTAAATACGTTCCTGTTCTCTGCATGGTATTCAATATCATTAACCATAACTTTTACTGCTTCTGCAGGCATAAAACATTCAGTATTATCAAGTTCCACCGTAATATTTCTGGGCTCTGTATCAATAACTTCAAATTTCATTTAACACACCTCGTTGTTCCAGACTGAGAAGCTCTGTATATGCCATCAGGAGCGGGGCAGTTCCTTTCGCATCGTTTTCTACAACAGGCTCGCCAAAATAGTACGAAAGTGAACCATCCCTGTGATCTTTTCCACCAAGTCCTGCCACAAGGCATATTCCTCCAAGTCTTGGCAGACCATCCTCGTTTTTGGACAGATATTTTTCTGTTATTCCATAGAATATTTCTTCTGAAATTTGGGCATATCTTTTTGGTAAATAAGATAACCTCACTCCTTTTGCCAAAGCATAAGAAATAAGGGCTGACCCTGAGGTCTCCAAATAATTGCCCGCAGCTCCCTTTTTGTCTATTACCTGGTAAAACATTTTTGATTCCGGATCAAGGTAATTGAGTAGACTGTCTGCCAGATTTTTTAACATATCCTGAAGCGTTCTGTATTCGTAATATGTCTGCTCTCCCATTGCTTCTGCAGTATCCACAAGAGCAGCCATAAACCACCCTGTCGCTCTTAGCCAGAAATTCGGGCTACATCCCGTATTTTTATCTGCCCAATACATCTGTCTTGACTCGTCATATCCGTGATAATACAGACCTGTCTTTTCATCTCGCATAAATCTTCTGACATTCTCAAACTGCCTGAAGGAATCAAGACATCCGTTCATCTTGCGATATCTTCTTTCATATTCCATATAAAAAGGCTGTGCCATATATAAGCCATCAAGCCATACCTGGTTCGGATAAATCTGCTTATGCCAAAAATTGCCTTCCTTCGTTCTTGGCATGGTATCAAGCTGACTTCTTACTGTATCCATAGCCTTTCTGTATTTTTCCCTGCCGGTCAGATCATATAGCGCGAACAAGTTGCAGGCAGGCCTTATATTATCCAGATTATATTCTCCTACCTCATAGGTATTTATTGTTCCATCCTCATTTACATAAAATGAGACAAAATCATCTGCAAAATCCAGGAACTTTCGCTCACCCGTTATTGAATATAGCCTTAGAAGCGCTGTGATCATGCACCCGTCTATATAATTCCATTTATTCTGTTTCCCGCTTCTGACCTTCTCAATATTCCACATAGGATGTTCCGCATCGGAATTTTCCATCAGATACAGTACATATTCTTTGAGAAGTTCTTTTGTTTCTGCTTTAGTCATATTTCCCAAACACCTCCGTCAGTATCTCATCATGGAAATAGCGTAATACTTGTCAGTTCTCAAATTGTTCACCCATATAATAAAAATATCCCTTGTTATTCAATAGTTCTTCATAGGTGCCTTTTTCTACAACCCTGCCATTCTTTATAACAATTATCTCGTCTGCTTTTCTGATGGTTGCCAGTTTATGAGCTACGATAAATGTAGTCCTTGAATCAGACATATTATCAAGTGCACCGGAAACCTCCCGTTCGGAAATTGCATCAAGAGCGGAAGTTGCCTCATCCAGAATGATGACTTTGGGATCACGTATAAGCGCTCTTGCAATTGATATTCTTTGTTTCTGGCCACCCGAGAGTCTGTCACCATGTTCTCCCACAAATGTATCCATGCCATTCGGAAGCTTTTTTATCACTTCCTGTAACCCTGATTCCTTTATGACCCGATCTAAAACCTCCTCGGATACATCAGTTGTTCCATAGAGGATATTGTCTCTGATAGATCCTGAAAACAGCGCTGTATTCTGTGGTACTACAGCCAGGAATCTCCTGTAGCTTCTAAGATTAATCTCATTTAACGGAATTCCATCCACATATATCATCCCATCCACCGGCATCATAAAGCCGATTATCAAATTGAGAATTGTGGATTTACCTCCTCCTGATTCTCCAACAAATGCTACTGTTTCTCCCCGGTGTACCTCGAAATCCAAATCGTTTATTACATTTTTTTCATCACCCGGATATGCATATCTGACGTGGCTAAACCTGTAATTGCCCTTTAAATCATCAATCGATATCTTTCCCTCGTTATCTTCAATATCCTCAACTGACAAGATCTCACCTACACTACTTACTGACTCAAGCCCTTTTGAAATGGTAGGCAACAGATTCAGCATGCTCGTCACCTGCCCGACTATAGTTGTAAAATAGCTTTGATAAAGAACAACGTCACCTGCAGGAATTTTGCCACTCAGAGCAAGAAAAGATGTGAATACCAGGCATATTACCTGAAACATCTGAAAAAAAGCCCAGCTCACCGCACCAAAATTGGTCTGAACCATATCAAGCTGATAGCCTTCTGCTGCTATCTGATACATTTGTTCATCCATTCTGCTTATTTCATCTTCTTCAAGTGCATGAGCTCTTGTTACAGGCACCAGTTCAATCATTTCTGATACCTTTGCAGATGTTGCCTCCACTTCTTTTCTAAAACGCTGGTTATGAACCTTTATCGGTTTTTTGAAAATATATACAAGTATCGCCGCCATAGGTACCATCAATAGGAAAAAGATGAATACAA
Source organism: Butyrivibrio sp. AC2005 (assembly GCF_000424145.1). GTDB lineage: Bacteria > Bacillota > Clostridia > Lachnospirales > Lachnospiraceae > Butyrivibrio. The sequence goes on along the minus strand of NZ_AUJI01000038.1, from coordinate 11,885 downwards.
CCCTGCTTTTTGATACTGTTACTGTAAGTGCCACCACCACATTGATGATGATATTCATGAAGTTAACAAAAATCTGATCTGATAGTGTCTCAATCGCCTCAACATCACGTATTATTTTTGACTGTATACGTCCTGACTGAATGTCCTTTTCTGACAGGATAGACATCGTCTGCACTTTGTGAACAAGTGCACTTCTAAGTCCGGCCTCAACTTTTCTGACTGCTGATGCCCTGAAATGCATATGTAGATAATTCATAGGGATGTTAAGTATCAGCAATATTGCAACAATCGATGCATTAAATATAATCAGTCTGCCTGCATCTTCTGCTCCCCTTGTTACATAATTGATGATATTTGCTGTAACTATAGGCATTATCCACACAGGTGAATGTTTTATAGTATAAAAAAATACTGATAAAACAAAGTTATGATAATATCCACTGTAAAAAGATATTAGAGCTACAAGCGGCTTGTCCTTATATTTTCTGTACCTTTCCTCAAATCTGTTTGAATCACTATCTTGTGTCAATTGCATCGCTGTTATCCTTCTTACTGATTTACAAATATAATTGGATTAGTGCATTTCTCACTTATACTCATCTGCCACACCCTCGTCCATCAGATTGGAATCGTGAACCATTTTAAGCTCCGCCAGTACTGTTTCATCAATGAGTGACGCATAGGGCTCGCCTGCCTTTATAATCTCACCTGCCAGAAGTTCCCCAAACTTCATAGCACCTTCATACCTTAAATGAGTATTATCTGTAGACAAACCATCCGGGAGCCAGAATACCTCTCCCGGTTTTACGTGCATAAAGTACTTTTTTGTAGGTTCATCTCCCGTTTTTTCAATAAATTCTCTGCTTACTTTATACAGATCTATTATTGGTACATTGTATTTTTCTGAAGCAATATAATATCCTTCAACATAAGGTTCATGATCTGATTTTCTAAGATGTACATGATCATCTTCAAAGCTTCTGCGCTCCAAAGGTGTTATAAAAAGCGGTATTGCACCTCTGTTTCTGGCTACATTCACGAATTTTCCCAGATTATCAACAAAAGATCCTTTCGGATCGGTATACCTGCTAAAATCAGTTTTTTTCTCGTCATTGTGTCCGAACTGAATGAAAAGGAAATCTCCTTCTTTTATCTCATCGTTTATTGTCGCAAGTCTTCCCTGGTCAATAAAACTTTTAGTGCTTCTGCCATTAATAGCATGATCATATATGACCACATCGGGGCGGGTATATCTGTCAAAAGCCTGAGCTATACCTGTTTGTGGATATTTATTTGCCTTATTGCAGGTATTTGTGGAATCTCCTGCCCAAAATATTATTCTCATTTCTCCTCCAGAGACATCCCTTAAGTAAGTCAGTAGTTTTTATATCCTGCCTGTCATCATCTTAAGATATAAGCCGAAGCTCATGTTTCGAAGCTTCGGCTCTATAAATATATTTCTTACTCTTTTACCGCTCCGATATTTACACCCTTTACAAAGTATTTTTGCAGGAACGGATAAAGTGCCATAAATGGAAGAATCGCACAAACAATCGCTGAATAATACAAAGTGTTCTGCGAAACATTATATGAAGTTGTTGGCGTATCTCCGTCCATGACCATAACTCTCAGAATATACTGGAAATTAACCTGATCACGATTCGTAATATAAATCTGAACTGTTGAATAATCATTCCAAACTGTTACAGCAAACATAAGACCTATGGATGCAAGCGCAGCCTTTGAAAGAGGAAGCACTATTTTAAAGAAAATCCCCATTGGTGTGCATCCATCAATTTTTGCAGCCTCAAACAATGATCCCGGAATTCCTTCAAAGAAGTTTCTCATAAGCACCAGGTTGTAAACATTCATTCCATGCTTAACAACCAAAATCCACATGCTGTTAACCAGATGCAGTTTCTTCATAACCAGGTATTCAGGTATCATACCGCCTGAAAATATCATGGTAAACAAAAGAAAATATGCCAAAAGATCTCTTCCCGGAAGGTCATACTGTGCAAGCACATAACCTCCAAGGGTAGATAATATCAGTCCCAGAAGAGTTCCGAGAATAGTAGTTATTACTGAATTTACAAATGGTGTATACAACTTTGCAGTATGCAAAATAGTACGATATCCATCCAGAGTGGGCTGATTGGGCCACAGCTGAAATTTATATACCCCAACCGCATTAAATGAGTCAGCAACAACCTTCCATATAGGTACGAGAACTATAAGTCCTATAAGTATAAAAACAACATAATTAATTACATCGAAGAGGCCCGTCTTTCTCTTACGACCAACCGCATATTCTTTAGCCTTTGCCATTGTATTCCTCCTCAGATGATTCCGCGTCCGCGGATTTTTTTACTTGCCCAGTTGCACAAAACTACCAGAAAACATCCTACAAGTGACTTAAACAAACCTACTGCAGTTGTATATCCATAATTGGGTATTGCTGTAAGGAAAGTCTTTCTGTAAATATATGTAGATATTACATCAGATGTTTCAAAAACACGGTTGTTATACATTACAAAAACTGATTCAAACAGATTCAGAACCTTTGCAAGATTAAGAATAAGAACAATTATTATTGTGTTTGCAAGTTCAGGTACTGTCACAAACCATATTTTCTGAAGTCTCGTTGCACCATCGATGTCAGCTGCTTCGTATATTTCCGGATTTATTCCTGCAAGAGTCGCCAGGAATATAACTGTTCCCCATCCTGTCTCTTTCCATATATTTACCAGATAATACACTATCGGCCACAGCTTCGTTTCATGCATAAAGTCTATGCTTTGGCTAATCCACCCCCAGCTTTTCAAAGTCTCATTAATAAATCCTGTCGATGAAGTGGAAAGAAAAAGCGTAAATACAGCAGCTGTAACTGTCCATGACATAAAATGAGGAAGATAAATAACTGTCTGTAAAACTTTTTTTGCAAACAGATTTGTCATCTCATTGATAAATACCGACACGATTACGGCTGTAAGTGTTGTTATCAAAAGCTTTGTAATAGATAGTTTCAGCGTATTAGTAAAGGCTCTCCAGAATTCAACATCTGAAAACATTTTTGAAAAATGTTTTAAGCCAACGAATTCAATTTTCTTAAGTGTGTAATCATAAAACGAATAACGAATTCCAAGCATAGGCCAATAGTAAACTATCAGCACATAGATAAAAATCGGAAGGAACATAAGGTAAAATCCCCTATTATTCCATATTCTGGTTTTTAACGGTTTCTTATTTATAACCTGTCCTGTTGATGTAACCTTTTGTGTCTTGCCCATGAAAATACCTCATAAATAGTTTTTAACGAGTTGTAAACCTACTCATTAGTTGATATATGGGCATCCATGTGGGATGCCCATATAATTTTGAATATAAAAAATAGTAACCAATGGTAAAGCAATAATTATTCTGCTGCGTTAAGTTCATCAAGGATGCTGCTTACTGTATCACCCCATTTACTCTGATACTCTGCAATAGCATCTGCTGCTGTCTTTTTGCCTGCAACAACTTCGTTAACAAGTGTTGTCTTATCTGTAGCAAGATCTGCCTCGATCTCTGTAAGAGCCTCTGATGACGGAGCTGCAGGAGCGTCTACACAGTTCTCTGTAAAGAATGTATTTCCTTTCTCTACTAGAGGATCGGTATCAGCATATCCGTTTGTAAGAGGTGCAATAACAAGAACCGGATCAAGATGGTTCTTCTTCCATAAAGTGTTAGGGTCATTCGGTGACTGCTTAAGGTGGAACTCACCATCAGCATACTCATAGTCAGTCTTCTTCTCAGGATCATCCGGATTTGTTGTGAAAGACTCAGCCTCTGTTGACCAGTGAACACCTTCTGCACCATAAGTCCAAAGTGTCTGTACGGTATCTCCATCAAGCATGGTCTCGAGAAGTGCATCAAATATAGCTTGCTCACGTGAATTATCACCATCGCCATCATCTGTAATTACCCAAACAGGTGCTTCACGGTTAAGGTAGCCACCCCAGGTATCTTTAATTTCCTGGATAGGAGTAAGCTGCACAAGTTTATCATCTCCAAGATCAGTATCTACATCATTCTTATCAAGATTATCTGTAAGTGTTCTGAGCCATGTTCCTGCCCAATATGTGAACACACCTTCTGAAGTACTCTGATCATTTGAGAACCACTTTTCACGAGCTGTCTTTGTTGATGCTTCCTCTGTATCTGTATCAATTACGCCATCAGCATAACCCTGTGCAAGTCTCTCAAGCGCATCGATAGTAGCCTGTTCCTGGAATCCATCGACCCACTGGCCATCCTTTTCGTAGATAGCAGGATAAGCTCCCTGCCAGAACTCAGGTAAATAATTGATATAAGGTGCTTCGTCAAGCTTTGCAAAGCCTGCGGCAATGACACCTGTTCTGCCATCCTTTGTAAATGCCTTTAGCATATTGTAATAATCATCAAATGTCTTAATGCTGTCAGCTGTTATTCCTGCTTCATCAAGCCATGACTGCTTAACATATGTCACACAACCATTGCCGTATGTAGGAGCAAATCCATACTGCTCACCGTTTTCAAGCTTAAGATTCTCATTTACAAGCGGCAGTGTAATCCTTGACTGGAAATCAGCATTGTCATATGCATCTGCAAGGTTCCAAAGAATTCCTGTAGTCTGATACTGCTTAAGCATTGTAGCGGACATTATCATAGCATCAGGATACTGTCCATCACCGGGCTGACCTGTTGTAAGAAGCTGAGCAACATTGTCCTTATATCCGGAATGCTCAGGCTGGTTGATGTGAAGCTTGATATCATGTCCAAGTTTCTCTGATACAGCCTTCTCCCACTGCTCTACAAATGCATCCTGTCCATTGTCAACATTTGCAGTAAGTGTTCCGTCTACTGTTATGTACAGATCTGTAAGTTCATAATCTGATGCTGTCTCATTAGATTCAGCAGTTTCTTCAGATGCTGTCTCATTAGATTCAGCAGTTTCTTCAGACGCAGTCTCCCCAGACTCATCACTTTTTGCTGAATCCGCAGCCTCTGTTGATTCTGCAGCATCACTTGTTGCTGTTTCTGCCCCCTGATTTGAGCTTCCACAAGCTGCCAGTGACACCACCATAGATGTCGAAAGCAGAATTGAAAGTAACTTATTTTTCATTTTTGTCCTCCTATACCCTTCCTTCTTGAATCAGGTGTGTTTATCACCTGTTGCTATAACGTATTATATAAAAGCATTGTTGCAAAAAAAATTCATAACTTGTTTATAATATTGCATTTATTGCTGTTTATGAATCTTTTTGCAATTATTGCTATTATGGTATAGAATATCGGATATGAAAAAGAATTTAACCAGCCAGTATGACGACAGACAGTATATGGAATCGCTTGATTTCGAACTATATTATTATCACGACACTAAGCCAACGGTCCGAACCGGTCTTCATAGGCATAAATATTATGAATTTTATTTTTTCCTAGAGGGACATGCAGAAGCTCAGGTACAACAAGAGCACTATATGCTGAGCTACGGAGATATTCTGATTGTGCCGCCTTCTGTTACACATGGAATTTTCGTCCATGATTTTGACATACCCTACAGGCGTTTTGATTTATGGATCAGCAAATCAGCTTTTTCCGAAATGAAGCATCTGGGACAGGAATATGCATATGCCGTAAATATGGCGCTGACAGAATCAAGACATGTCATTCACACTGACAGAATTACTTTTAATTCTATCCTTTCAAAACTTTTTTACATAATTGAGGAAAATAAGAGTGCCCGTTTTGGAAGAGAATGTCAGCTAAAGCTCAGCGTTTGTGAACTTATACTTACTGTTAACAGACTTGCGTATGAACAATTTAACAACAAAAAAATAACTCAGGATGTTCTGTATCAGAATATATGCGAATATATCGAAAGAAATATAGACGAGGACTTATCTTTGGACAGCATTGCCAATCATTTCTTTTTGAGTAAGTTCTATATTTCACATGTTTTTAAAGACAACATTGGCATCTCACTACATAAATATGTTGCAAAAAAAAGGCTTCAGCTATGTCACGACGCAATTTTAAGCGGTGAATCAATGTCTGAAGCCTGCAATAATTATGGCTTTGAGGATTATTCAAATTTTTATCGCGCATTTAAAAAGGAATATGGAATATCACCAAGGGAGTTGGCTAAAACCGCAAAATTAAATACATCGGAAGCTCAAAAAAACAAAGAGGGCAGGTATAAGTAAAAATTCGTTTAACTATATCATACGAGAGCTTACCCGACATTTCTTGCTCTGATTTGTCGTGAAAATCATACTACAAAAAACATCCCGAGGTGATTGGTCTCGGGATGCCTTCTAGGAGTTTTCTTATTATGTGGAGCCTATTGGCTCTTAAGCTATCATGATATGTTTCTTTTCAGGAAGCTTTTCCTGTTCTTTCTTAGGAATGGTAAGTGTCAGAACTCCGTGATGGAAGGCTGCCTTTACGTCCTCTTCTGTGATCTGGTCGCCTACATAGAAGCTTCTCTGCATCGAGCCACTGTATCGCTCCTGCCTGATCAGACGTCCTTTCTTATCATTCTTGTCATTGTTCATGTTTTTTGAAGCACTGATTGTAAGGTATCCGTCATTCAGTTCAAGGTTAATATCCTCTTTGGCAAAACCAGGAAGATCAACACTAACTTCATACTGGTTATCCTCTTCCTTAACATCAGTCTTCATCAGCCTGTCGGCGTGACGTCCGTAGAGCTTCCGCTCCATGTTGTTCAGTTCTCTGAAATCCGGGAAATTGAACAGATTGTCAAAAAGATTTTCTTCAAAAATACTAGGTGCTAACATAGTTTTTTCCTCCTTTGCATCAAAAACATTTATTTTTGAGCATTGGGACGGAGGGAGGGAGCCACCATCAGCGAAGCTGATTCCAATGTGGCGACCGATATGCCGCCGACCACCGGGAGGGGGCGATTCCACTCTTCAGATCTAGGGAACCCAAGTCCTTATGGTCTTCTCTGTTCCTTTGTTCTATATATGGTATAACACCAAATTAGCACTCTGTCAAGTAGAGTGCTAATTTTTTTATAGGATTTTTTATATCATTTCCAATAAATATCGAAAAACTGCTGAGGTCCTTTAAATAGAGTAACTATGCTCCCATCATTAAGGTCTAACTTTGATTAGCATCGACAAAAAGAGTATTAAATCATTCACTGATAAAATGTGTCCACAAGTGTTCTTCCGATTTTGGCATGCCATATTTTTCTTTTCCTAGAGCTATGCTCTTCATTAGGAAGGACATGTTTCTGGCAAGAACTCTCATTGTCTGAAGGCCTTCAAGGTCTTTTTCAGCCTGTCCCTTTTCCCTTCCATGAACACTATTCCAATACTGGCTGGATGCGATAGGCATATTACAGATGGTGAAGTACTTGTTTAATTCATCGAAAGTAGCTGACGCGCCGCCTCTTCGGCATACTACCACACTTGCGCCAACCTTCATGCTTTTGTCAAAATGCGTACTATAGAAAAGTCTGTCCAAGCATGCTATAAGTGTTGCATTGGCAGATGCGTAATAAACAGGTGAATCAACTACTAGTCCATCTGCCTCCTCAAACTTAGGTGCAAGCTCGTTTACTACATCATCAAATACACATTTTCCCTTCTCCATGCAGCTTCCACAGGCGATACATCCGCGGATATCTTTGTTACCGACCTGAACAATTTCCGCTTCAATACCTTCCTCAGTAAATGTTTTAGCCATTTCGTCCACTGCTATTGAAGTATTACCACCCACTCTTGGGCTTCCATTGATTATCAATACCTTCACTACAAGAATTCTCCTTCCGTCTTATTTAAGTGACATTCCATCCTTAAAAGCATTACCCACAACATCACCAAGGGCAACATACGTATTGTTACACGGATCAAAGGTAATTGGCTTAAGCTTCTTTGGATCTACATTTCCGTTCGTAACTACGCTTTCATCAGCGGATACGTTTACAATCTCACCGATCAGAATACCATCCTCAAAGCTTTTTACTCTGCACTCTAAAGCCATTGGTAGTTCATCTATAAGCGGGGCATCCACAAATTCACTCTGCTCATTTTAAATCCTCCTCTTGTTATTCCATGAATGACTTTATTTCTGTCATTCTCTCGCTTTGCTTTACGCCAAATGGACATCTGTCGTCACAGTGGCCACAGGAAATGCAATCTGATGCCTTCTTTTCCAAGGTACTATAATGTTCTTTTGCAAGCGTATCTCCCACCTTTGCCAGATCATAATATTTGTTCACAAGGCCTATATCTATGCCCATGGGGCACGGTTTGCAATGATTACAGTACACACACTTACCATTTGCCTGCGGTGGTGCAAAGGAACCTATTACTGAGTAATCAAGCTCTTCATCTGTCTTGTCGTAGTAAGACAATAGTTCGTCAACCTCTGCTACACTCTGCGCTCCCGGGAGCACTGTGAGTACTCCGGGCTTATCAAGCGCATATTTTATGCATTGAAAAGGTGTGAGTGCCTGTCCGAAAGGCGACCTCTTTGCATCAAGGAGCTGGCCTCCTGAGAATGGCTTCATTACTGAAATTCCAACCCCTTCCTTCTCACATCTCTTGTATATTTCCGATCTTTCGTCAACACCGCCATGAGCATAATCGCCCCGACCATAGTCATACTCCGGATTAACAGAAAACATGAGCATATCGATTTCAGCTTCATTCATAATCCTCTGTATCACTGATGGCGTGTGGGATGAAAGGCCTGTATGTTTTACCACTCCCTCTTCCTTCATTTTCAGAAGATAATCATATACACCGTTCCGCTGATAAGTTTCCCAATCAGAATCTTCGTCCTGACAGTGAATAAATCCATAATCAATATAGTCAGTCCTAAGGTCATGGAGCTGCTTATCCAGTGATCTCTTAACCGTGTCCAGATCAAGTGACCACCCGTAAGTCCCTCTTGAATAATCCGCCCCAAAATGGATCTGGTAAAAGATATTATTCCTCACATCAGACAAAGCCTCTCCATACATGGGAAATGCACTGCCATCTCCTGCGGCCATATCGAAGTAGTTGATACCACCATCATAGGCACGTCTGATTGCTTCAACCGCAGCTTTGGTTCCCGCTTCATAAATATATGCAGAGCCAAATCCTATCTCACTGACCTTATCTCCGGTTCTTTTATTTACCCTGTATCTCATAAAAAATCTCCAGTACTATTTATCCAATCTTTTCAACAAAATCAGACATCATATCTGAAATCTTTATCTGCTGTGGGCATACCTTCTCGCAGCTATGACAGTGCAGACAGGATACCGGCTTCTTGGATTCATCCATTGCTGCAAGCGCCATGGGGGCTATGAACGTCATTCCTCCGGCAGCTGCTGTATAGAGATGTTCGTTGTATAAAGAGATAAGATAGGGTATATCAAGTCCCTGTGGGCAGTGACTAACGCAGTAATGGCATGCTGTGCATGGAACAGATTTTGTGGACATCATCCTGTCCACTATCTTCATCAGTCCTTCCATCTCTTTTTCATTAAGAGGCTTATCTTCAGAATAAGTCTTAAGGTTATCCTCAAGCTGCTCTATTGATGACATCCCTGAAAGAACCATCGTTACGCCTTTTACTGACTGCAAAAATCTGAAAGCCCATGCCGGGATTTCCTCGTCAGGCCTGAGAGCTTTTAATTCTTCTTCTGACAGTGGATCAAGCTTTGCAAGTTTGCCGCCCCGAAGTGGCTCCATTACCCAAACTGGTATATTCATATCATTAAGGAGTTTAACCTTTTCCTCAGCCTTCTGGAACTTCCAGTCAAGGTAATTAAGCTGAAGCTGGCAGAATTCCATATGCTCACCGTATGCATCCAGGAATCTCTTAAGGACTTCATACTCTCCATGGCATGAAAATCCAAGATGCTTTATCCTGCCATTTTTCTTCTGCTCCATAAGATAATCAAAGATCCCGTACTTCGGATCAAGATACTGATTGATGTTCATCTCACACACATTATGGAAAAGATAGAAATCAAAATACTCCATCCCGGTCTTTTCAAGCTGCTTTTCAAATATCTCTTTAACCTTTGGCATATTTGAAAGGTCATACCCCGGAAACTTTGTTGCGATATAATAGCTGTCCCTTGGGTATCCTGAAAGTATCTCACCCATCACTATCTCAGAGTTACCGTCATGATATCCGAATGCTGTATCGTAATAGTTGATTCCAGCTGTCATTGCTCTATCAACCATCTTTTTGGCCTCATCACGATTTATCTCCGCATCGTTACCGTTTACAACCGGAAGCCTCATAGCCCCGAATCCAAGCCCTGAAAGACTGATACCCTGAAAATCTCTGTAAACCATTGCCATAAGTCATAACCCCCTACATTTCTGATAATTACTCATTTACTCCCACGTGAACTTACCTGTTTTCTGTGCCACTTCATATCTACCAATCTTATAATCCAGCTTCTCCAGGGCAACATCATATTTCTTCTTAGCCTCAAGGATCTGCTCCCTAGCTTCCTTCAGCAGATTTGTCCTGGCATCAATGGTGGAATCGCCTTCCCGAAAAAGCTTCACATATTCGATCAGCATTTCGACAGGAACTCCGGCGTCACGCATACACACAGCATTTTCAACCCATCCGATATCTTCTTCCTGATAATCTCTTATGCCTCCGGCTGTTCTTGTTACCTCAGGGATGACGCCTACGCGCTCATAATAACGCAGCGTATCTGGGGTCAGATTGTACATCTCACAAACTTCCTTGATTGTCATGGTCTTTATCTCCTATAATTGGGATTCCTATTTATCAGGCACATTTTTCCATACCATTAACAATTATCTTTCCTGAAGCACTTGCATCATCCATGATGATCTCTGAAACTTCCGGAACTGAAATAGAACCTGAATGAGGATTTTTTATGCTGACAACAGGAGAGATAATCGTTGCCTCCACTTCAGATTTCTCAAAAGCAAGGTCTGCATCAACCATTTTGCAGTTAATCAGTTTTAATCCCTTACAGTAGCAAAGAGGCTGGGTACCAATGATTGTGCAGTTCTCAAACGTAACATTCTCACAATACCACGCAAGATATTCACCCTTTATAACACTGTTTCTTACTACCACATTTTTTGCATGCCAGAAGGCATCTTTTGTATCAAAGTTGCAGTTCTCAAAAACAGAATCTGTAATATACTGGAAAGAGTATTTACCCTTAAGCGTCACATTCTCAAAATGAAGTCGGTCTGATCTCATCATGAAATATTCACCCTGGACAGTAGTATCTTTCATCTCAATGTCTTTTACCGACCATCCAAACTCAGGAGAAATAATGTCACTGCTTTCGATTTTAATATTTGAACACTCCCGCAATGCTTTAATCCCGTGCATTTTGGAATTACTGATTGTTGCATCATTTGTATACCAGAGGGCTGCCCTGCAGTTTTCAGTCATTTCGATGTTATCAAGAACCAGCTTATCATCATGCCAGAATGGATATCTGAGATTAAAAAAGCTGTTCTTCACAGTAACGTTCCTGCTTTCTTTAAAAGCACTTTCTCCGTCTGCAGGACCATCAAACTTGCAGTCCGTCGCTGTAATATCTCTGCTCCCATAAAGGGCTCTCTCTTCATCAAAAGTTTTGTTCTTTATAATCATATCGTTCATCAGATTACCTCTTCTCTCTATAAAAAAATCATCTGTAGTTTCATCTTTTTCTCGGGCTCGATATGGTCATCCTACACCCTGGAGTTAACTCTAAGTCAATAGGCCTGGAGCAGGAAATTTATTAAAAAATTATAAACTTTATTCTTCCATCAAGGATTATGTATTACATTTCTCTTTCCACTATTGGCAGTTCCTCTTACTTCTTCGTGGTAAAAGTAATCTAC
>NZ_AUJI01000037.1 GCF_000424145.1 Butyrivibrio sp. AC2005 | reverse complement strand
AGAGGACGCCCTCAATCGTTGGCTCTGGTGGGCAAGTCACAGCAGGATTGGTGCTTTCAAGGAACTTTACCTCAAGATCAAACGTCACAGGGAGCACATACTGAATGCAATAAGGCTAGGCATGAGTAACGCTCGAATTGAAGCTACTAATAACAAAATCAAGCTGATTATCCGTAAGGCATATGGTTTTCGCAACATCCAAAACATGCTCGATATGGTCTACTTAGTATGCTCGGATTTGAGTATTCCACTTCCTAACAGAAAACCTCGAGGCGCATGATCAGCATAAATGCTGGGGATGATGGCATTTTTCACCCACCATTACCCCTGAAGAGCCCTAATTGTGTACATATATTACCTCCTACTTGAAGAAATAAAAAAAATAGTTACTTCTCCTAGCCAAACCACGACAATCCGTATATAGGCTCTAGCGGAGCATATATGCTTTAGTATTCTATATTGTTTTATTTTATTTTGAAGGTGCACAATCTGTTATCAAATATTATTTTTATCATGCTCGATTGTTTCATCTATGGCACGATTGATAAATGCACTTACCGATTCGTTTGTTATATATTTTGCATGTTCTTGAACCGCTGCACGTTTTTCTTTTGTCATACGCACTTTGATTTCTACATAGTTTTCCATGTATTTTTTATGTGATTCTTTGAAACTATTTGCATGCTCTCGGTAATATGCTTGTTCTTTTTCACCCATAAAATAGATTCTCCCTTATAGAGAAATCATACCATATTTGCATAAATACGACTATATAAATAATGACTAAATACATCCATATATTTTGTATATACTGTACGTTGAATTAAATACGACTATTTAATATAATTATATTATCCAAAAACTATATATTGTTCGATAAGGAGGGTTCATAGTGAATGAAACGGAACATGAATCAAATAATTGAAAGTACCAAAATCGAATGGCGGTATGATATGCGCCAGGATGAAATGCAAGAACTGATTAGTTCTATACATTCAAAAGATGATTTGTATTCAGCGATTGTCAGAGCATTTAAGTTCGGATTTGGTCAAGGAAGAAAATATCAAAAAAATAAAGGTCGCTAATGTTGGCGCATTAACGACCAGTATATGTACCAAGCAACCACCACAGAAGCAAGGCACAGCTATATTATAAGCCTGCTGCCTTGCAAAAATAAAGGAGAAATGTGTTATGGCAAGGCAAAAGAAAAGAGCAGACGGACGTTTGCAAAAAACATTTATGCATAATGGAAAACGCTATTTTGTTTATGGCTATAATGCTCAGGAATTAGAGCATAATATGATGATTAAGAGGCAGCAGCTTGAATCCGGAAAAGAATTACATGATAACCCAACCTTGAATCAGTACCATGATATGTGGACACAATCAAGAAAAGGGACTGTTAGAGAATCAACGCTGCGTTGTCAGTTATTCCAGTATAAATCATGTTCAGAGATTTTTATTGATAGCTTGAATAAGCAGCTCGGAGATATAAAGCTTAAAGAAGTAACTCCTGATGATCTAAGGATTGTTCAAAGAAAATTGATAGAGAATGGTAATTCAGAGCAGACAGTTAATGATAAGCTTGCGGTATTGAATCACTTGTTTTCGGATGCTTTAAAAGAACGCAGGATTGATTTTAATCCTATGATAGCAGTTAAGAATTTACAGAGGACAGAACCACCTGCAAGAGATACATTTCATAGAGCATTAAGCAGAGAAGAAACAGATAGATTCTTTGAAGCAGCAGTTAATTCAGCATATTATGATATTTTTCGGATAGCAGTTAATACCGGAATGAGAGTTGGAGAAATCGGTGCTCTGTTTGAATCAGATATATATGATGATAAGATTCATATAAAGCGTACTCTTACTAAATCTGAGCTTGGAAATATGGTTATCGGAGATAGTACCAAAACAACGAAAGGTCAGCGAGATATACCATTGAATGATGCAATATCAGAGATAATTGACCATCAGAAGAAGATAAACCGGATGTTATACGGAGATAAGGTTGTATCAATGCAGGAGCGTATATTTAAAGCACCGGAGGGTGGATTGCTTGTTTCAGCTCCTACCAATAGAGAAATAAAGAGGATATGCAAAAGAATTGGAATAGAACCATTTACTATGCATAGTTTCAGAGCTACTTTCGCAACAAGAATGATAGAATCAGGTATACAACCTAAAACCTTGCAGGAATTGTTAGGACATACAAGTATCAAAATGTCCCTGGATTTGTATGGTCATGTAATGGATAACACCAAAAAAGAAGCTATGAAGAATCTGAGAATAGTATAATTATCTAGTCGGCAGCAGGTGGTAAAAAGCCTGCTGCCATTTTATTTTTATTGTATTGTAGTCAGTTATGTAGTCAGATTAAAAGAAATCCAGTATTCATGCGGTGTGTTGGAAATAGTCCCATCTTCTGCATGAATTTTTATCAGTATTCATAGAGTGTTGTGGAAGTACCGGAACACTAGATGGATACTGATTTTTATTTACTTTCGTATTGTTTATAGTGAGCTGTCTGAAATCGTCAAAAACTATCTTTTTCGACTCTAAATGATGTAAAAAATGATGTAAAAAATGATGTAAAAAATGATGCAGTAATTACTGGTGTAAACTGCGTTTGTGGGATATGCACAAGAGAGTTATAAGAAATATAAAAAATGTTTTGACATCATATTACATGCCTTTGTGAATTAAGTGGAAAAATAAGAAATGTCACAGAAAAGCTTTAATTGCGAAGTTGTTTAAAGTATTATGATAGATAGAGACAAGCAATTAAAGCCATAGACGATAAATTGTTCACTCTTTCAAAAAATATACTTAGACAAAACTCATAATTATAATTTGGATGCCATAGGAGCACATGATTTGCGCCTATGGCTTTTTCTTGCAAAAAAATAGGAGGAAAAATAATGAATGCAACCACTAAAAAAGAAGTAATTAGTTTGAAGGACTGCTTTTCACTAGACACACAGCAACTTGCTAAGTGTCTTGGCTGTGGAAAACAAACTGCTATTGAAATCGGTGAGGCAGCAGGCGCGAGAATCACAATCAGTAATAATAGGCGAGTTCTATGGAATGTAAAAAAGATACAAGAATACTTAGACTCCATATCAGCATAAGGTGGTGGTGATAATGTGAAAAAGATAGATGAACAAAAGCTTATTAATTATGCGCAATCTATCAAGTCAGATTATTTTGATAATCCCGCGGAACTAAATGCACTTGTAACAAATTTTGCTTATGAAAATGGAATTAAGGTTACACATACGGAAATATGTCGTGTGATAAGAAAAGTACTAATTCATAATGCAAAAGCAGTTATTACTGAACCATTAGCATTATACTCTGCAAAAGAATTGATAGATAGCGATTTGCCACCATTGGAATTTTGTGTAGATGGTTTGATATCTCATGGAGTTTCAATCCTTTCTGCAAAGTCAAAGTTCTATAAATCGTGGATGGCAATGCAAATGTGTTTGTGTATTTCGCAAGGAAAGCCGTTTTTGGGGTTTCACACACATCAAAGTGATGTTTTATATGTTGACCTTGAAAATGACAAGAGATTAAGTAAAGAACGGCTTAATCTTATGCTTGGAAAAAAAACTGCTCCAAACAACTTTTTCATTGTTAATGAAGTGCCAACTATGGAGCAAGGTTTTGTTTCAATTATGAAAAAAACCATTGATGAACATCCACAAATTAAGCTGATTGTGATTGATGTATTTGCCAAGATTAAGTATTCAAAGAAGAGCAATGAAAGTGATTATGATGCGGATTATCGCTCAATTTCAGAATTGAAACAGTTTGCAACAGAAAAAGACTTAGCAATACTCTTGATTAGTCATAATAGGAAATTTGTTGACCCTACTGACCCATTTGCAAATATTCTTGGGAGTACTGCGTTAATGGCTGCATGTGATGCTGCCATTGTTATTTACAAAGAAAACAGAAGAGATGATGAGAGCAACATAAGTATCACAGGCAGAACAGTTCAAAACAATGACTTCAAGGGGATATTTGATACAAGTATTTATCAATGGAGATTACTAGGCACTCTTGATGATTATGTTGAGCAACAACAAGAAAATAAGTATAGGAAAAATCCTATTGTTATTACAATCAAGCTACTTTTATCAAAGTCAAATGATGGTACTTGGTGTGGCAGATTATCAGAACTTAAAGATGCTAGTTATCAAATGGATGTACCTATTCGAGAAAGTCCACAAGCAATAGGGAGACAAATCTCAAGTATAAGCCGTCAGCTAAAACAATACGACAATATCAGCATGATTGAAAAGAAAAATGGAAGCGGCTCAAAAAGATATGAATTTATAAGAACTGTTTAAAAGCAATTTAATATTGATTTTGTTGATATCCGTTGATGGCTATTGCTATATGCAAACGGATATCAACGATATCAACGGATTTTTTTCTTAGCAATGATATGTAATGGAGGGAGTCATGAAAAAGTTTATGAGTGGCGAGGAGTGTGCTGTTTGTATCAAATGGATAAAGCAAAACTTGTCAGGAATGACAAGAAAACAAGCTGATTCCTATGTTCTTAAGCATATTTTTCAGCGTATGACTGGAATTTATTCAACTGATGAGGAATTTCAAGAGATGATGAAAATATGTGGATATGAACCAATTGAGCAGACTAAGTCACTTTTTGAAGTGAAGGTTGATTCGGTAGTTATCAAAAATTATTACAGATAAAGGGAGGAGATAAAATGAGTCACACACAATGGTATTTTAATCAAGTACAGAGGCATAGAGCAGGACTTAAGGCACTACATGAAAAATATGATGCTGAACTCAATAAAATTGAACAGTATAGCGGTAGTGAAGGATATGAGCAGGAAAAAGCTGAAATTGAGAAAAATCGTAGGGCAGAGCTTACAACTTTTCAGCAGAAGTGCCTTAAGGACTTCATGGTTACAATAGGCGAGATGAGAAAAAGTGCAAAAAATAAGGAGATGATTGCTCCCACATCGGATGAGCTTGCTCTATTGCAGGCTCTTAAGATGAGAGAAACAATAAGCAAGGATGAGCTTGAGCAGGCGGCTCGTACCCTTAAAAATTGCCCAGTAGGATTGTCTATTCTCAATGAGATTGCTGAAAAGAATGAGCTTAGAGGTGTGCATTTTGGAGCAGAGGATACTGCAAGTGTATTAGCTCATATTGATTCTCTTGAGGACAGTGCTAAGCGAATAGCCGCCCTTGAGAGGTGTGATAGCAGGCAGGAAATGGCGGCTAGGGCAAGCATATATCATCCCGAACATATTTCTAATGCTATGTATAGTTTTCGTGTGGATAGGGACTTTAATAGCGAAGCTGATGCCCTTGCTTATCTTGGTGGTGTTAATGACTTGGAGAGCTTCCGCGAAGCAGTCAATGATTGATGTGGAGGTATAAGAATGGATGGTAAAAAATCGGTTTCTTATATTGCCTATGAATCTGAGATGGTTAGGCAGGAGCGGATAAATCGCCGCTTATGGTTTCTTTCAATTATTACCTTGATGGTGCTATTACTGACAAATTCCTTATGGATATTAAAGGTGGTGATGTAATATGGCAAGGCGACTTACTGATGAAGAAATCGTATCTGCACTCATAGAGTGCGGTACGATTAAAGCCGCCGCAGAGATGCTAGGTGTGCAGATAAAGACATTATATTCTCGCATGAAGCAGGAGCATTTTAAGGAGCTTTATGCTAGGGCAAAATCTGACCTATTAAAAGCGGCGACTGCAAAAATGCAGCGTAATCTTGTGGATGCCTGCGAAGTTATAGCCGAAATCATGAAGGATGCAGACACTGCTCAACAAATAAGATTAAATGCCGCTGACTGTATCATCAGAAATACTCTTAAGATGCTTGAACAGACCGATATTATGGAAAGAGTGGAGGAGCTTGAGGCTATTATCAAGGAGAGGAGTGATATCCTATGAGTAAATCCTTAAGACGTAGATTACAAGCCTTAAGAATGGACTTAGGCAGTGCTGAGGATGTGGGAGCTATTCTAAAACTCATTGATTCGGGCGCTTATTATGATGAGCTTACTGAGGAGGAAAAAGACGCTTATTGTAGGTATTTAGGAAGCAAGCGAGATGGATATGAAGAATTATACTGCTATGTCAACGGAGATTTGCACTTTAAACTTGAATATAGACAAAAGCCTGCATCCCAGTCTGAGTTCCTAAAAAATGTAAAAGAGGTTTCTGAGATAATGGATGCTTACACACGCCAATACAATTCACCCGAAGAAAAGGCGAAGCGAGATGCGGATTATCATGAACTTGTGAATAAAGGTAAGTTATTCAAGGCAAAATGCCATGAAACCACCACTTCAACAAGGGTGTGATTACTTGTTATCACGTTCAATTGCTTCATCAATAGCACGCTTAATAAAGCCATTTACTGTTTCTGATTTAGTTGAAGCGTGTTTCTTTATTTTATCATATTTTTCAAGTGATACATCTAAGGGAATACGCTTCAATTTTTTCTTGGCATATTCATTGTGATATTGAGATTTGTCAAAAGTCATTTCTTGTAAATTCTCCAATATAAGTATTTTAGGTATTTTAACATATATTGGATAAAAATATAACTTGAGTACGTACGTAAATAATGGTACAATACGTACGTAAACATAGACAAAGCTACACATCTATTGATAAGAAAAGGGGTATGTAATGGCAAAAATGAAAAAACGTTCAGATGGTCTATACTATCAGGACTTTATATATAATGGCAAAAGGTATTATGTATATGGACATACAAAGGCAGAGCTTGAAGAAAAAGCACGTCTAAAGAAGAATCAGCTTGTTGAAGGTAAAACGAGACATGATAATCCTTCTCTTGATGAGTTCCATGAAATGTGGACAGAATCTAGGAGAGGAACTGTAAAGGAGGCTACCTTAAGATGTCAGCATTTTCAGTATGAATCATGCTCGAATGTGGTTATTCAGAGCCTTAATAAACGTCTAGGTGATATTAAGTTAAAGGAAATATCTCCCGAGGATATCAGAACTGTTCAGAGGGCTCTAATTGAAGACAATGGTAATTCTGAGCAGACAGTCAATGATAAAATTGCTGTTTTAAATCATGTATTTAATGATGCACTTAAAGAGCGTTGGATTGATTACAATCCTTGCATTGCAGTAAAGAATTTACAAAGGTCAGTTCCTCCTGCAAGAGATACTTTTCATAGAGCTTTATCTCGCGAGGAAACAGAGAGATTCTTTAAAGAAGCAGAAAATTCTGCATACTATGATATTTTCAGATTAGCAGTAAATACTGGAATGAGAGTAGGCGAAATTGGTGCGTTGTTTGAATCAGATATTTCAGATGGAATGATTCATGTAAGACGGACACTTACAAAATCAGAAGTTGGAAATATGGTAATTGGTGATACTACAAAAACCATGAAGGGCACAAGAGATATTCCTCTTAATGATGCGATTATTGGCATATTAGAACATCAAAGACAGATTAATCGTATGTTATATGGAAATAAGGTTATATCATTCAATGATACGATATTCAAGGCTCCCGAAGGTGGTTTGATAGTAGTAGCTCCTACAAATAGAGAAATAAAGAGAATATGTAAACGTGCTCACATAGAGCCATTTACAATGCACGCATTTAGAGCCACTTTTGCCACAAGATGTATTGAATCGGGTGTAGAGCCTAAGACTTTGCAGGAATTGTTAGGACATACATCTATTAAAATGAGCTTGGATTTATATGCTCATGTTATGGATAGTACTAAGAAAAATGCTATGAGACAATTGAAAATAATTTGATTTATAAGGGGAGCTGTTAGCTCCTCTTTATTCTTGTGGAGGTATAAATTCTAAGATATCTTCAATTCTGCATTGTAGAACTGTACACATACGACCTAAAACAGCGCGGTCTAATAATGAAATATCACCGCTAAGATAGTGATTAAGCTGTGTTCGCTGCAATTCTGCTCTTTGAGCAAATTTATTTTTGGATAATCCCGATTTTTTTAATTGTTCTTCGAGATTTATTTTTATAGTACCAAAACCCACGATATGCACCTCTTTTCTTATGTAGAGTATAGATAATTGCACATGATTGATTAACGTGTAATATAACTTGTGTAATTAGTTGCACAGTGGTATCATAAGACGTTGCATTTTTTAGTTTTATTTATTTAGTGGAGGTTTTTATGTCACAATATGTAACAGCAACATCAGATAAGAGTAAGAGCACCGCATTGATGTTGTGTATTTTCTTGGGTTGGTGTGGAGCACATCATTTCTATGTGGGTAATTTTGGAAAAGGAATATTATACCTATTTACAGGAGGATTTTTCTGTATAGGTTGGTTTGTTGATATTATCAAGATTGCATCAGGCTCATTCAAAGATAATGTAGGCGTACCGATTAGAGAATAATGATTAAAAAAGGCAGCTATTTTTTAGCTGCTTTTTTGATAGTATAAAGTGAAATGATGTAAAAAATGATGTAGAACATTGAAATATGCAGTAAATATGCGGACTGTTATAAAAAGTCCCATCTTCTGCATGAATTTTTATCAGTATTCATAGAGTGTTATGGAAGTACCGGAACACTAGATGGATACTGATTTTTATTTACTTTCATATTGTTCATGGTGACCTGACGGAAATCGTCTAAAACTATCGTTTTCTAATCTAAGTGATGTAAAAAGTGATGTGTTATAAAACTTGCTGAGCGAGGATATATTTTACCGTTTACAGAGAGTTCCGGAGAGTCTATTTTCACCCATAATCATGAAATAAACAATACAGGATCATCATTTTACGGAATATAGAACAGAATTCCGGAGGCAGTAGACCCAAATTTATAAAAATACAATTTTAGACTGAATGATTTGTAAGCATTGGTCAAAATATTGAAAGAATTGATTGTTATTTGAACATAGAGTTAGCCCAAAAAGAAGCAAAGTAGAAAAATAGGTTGAACAAAAACGTAATAACGATAACTTTTTTAGAAATGTTTCAGTCAATATGAAAGATTTTTTACGAATTGGGTGAACAGGCAAAAATAGTGGTAACCCAAAATGAAGATTTGTTAGCAAATAGACTGAATATCAGCCTGAAAATATATCCGCAAGCTTGTCACAGAAAAATACATTGAGAAAATCCTGCCAACACAGATAAAAGTAATCTGTACTGCATATATTAAAACAGCATGTGCAACATGGCAAATAATAATGCGCGTAGCATAGAGCATATGGCAAAAGACGGGTTTATATTTTCCTGTCTGATGCCATAAGTATGCAGTTTCCGCCGCCCTGGCAGGGAACGATTCTGGTATATTTGAAAATATTCTTAAGGCTGGCATTGGTGAGATGTGTCTGCATGGAAATGACATCCTGAGCCTCGTTCATCATGTTAAGAGCGTATATTCCGTTAGGATTAAGAAGGGAATATACGCTTTTTAATGCATATTCAGATAAAATAGTCTTGGAAGCTGAGCTTCCGGTATAGGCATCAAAAATCACCAGGTCATACTTTGCAGCAGAAGGAGCTCTGTCATAGCGGACATCGTGGCTGTAGTTACTTTCGATACCGGCGTTGTGCATGGTGGCCTCTTTTATGAATTCAAAACCATCCTTAACAACAACCTTGATTCGTTTGTCGTTAAGGTTTAGCCCAAAGTACCTTTTGGCAAGTTCAACGTAACCACCATCGACTTCGACAACGGTTATCCTGCGCTCGGGATGCCATTTTAAATAGAGCCTGGGGATGACAAAACCACCACCGCCGATAAGGAGACAGTTGTTCAATCCGGGATTGTGCTCGACCATGGTCTTAAGAGTTTTCATGTAATTAAACAGAGGATCCCTGTCACCATATTCGTCCAGGTACATGCCGGACTCCCTTACTCCATCATACAGAAGAAGCCTTACGGCGCGGTGGTTTTCGATAGTATCCCTGATTTCAATATGTCTGTCCGCAGAGCGGAAACGTGTTTTAGGAAAAATATAAAGTGATAACTGTTCTAAAATATTCATGAAGAAATTTTACAACAAACAGCGTAAAAATATAAGGCATGACTTTTTACGCGAAAAAGCGGGAATCTACGCAGAAATCCTATGTTTTGCAGGACACTTCCTTCCCAAGTGAGGGCTTGGTCCAATACGATTATTCTTTCTCCTTCGAATTTATAATTTCATCAAATACATTTTTGTCAGCCATAATATCTTTTTCATTTCCTGCTGTAGCAATTCCTGCATGATCTATAATTTCCTCCAGACTTGTGGCTGCTTCGGACTGCATTGAGAGCGAGGCATTTTTAATATCGTTTATAGTGTCCGAAATCTCATGCTCATCAGCGCCCATTAGGGATAGTAATATAGCATGGTTGACATCATTCCATAAGCCTTCCTTAAGATTTGCGTTACCATAAGCTGTAAGGATGTAGCCTTTGAATTCTTCCTCTGTTAACTCAGCGTCCTTTACATAATCTGAGATTCCTTCAAAAACCTCGATGGATTTTTTTACATTGGGATCCATATAGGAATAGCAGAACAATGTATTATATATTTCAAATGAACAGAGCCCTGCGGAATATGCGCCGTATTGGAATCTGATCTTAGGGACGATGTATTTATCATTTGCAGCGTATATAAAGGGGATATATGCACCGCGAAAATTTTTATTGTTCTTATAGGATGAATATAGAGCAGTATAGTTCTGAGTTGTTTCGGCGATTACCCCAGTTTTGCGTTTTAAGGAAGGAAGTTCATATGCTGCTGTTTCCTCATCCTTTTCATCAAGAAGAGACAGCTTTTCAAAAGCTTTTTCTATTATTTCATCCTGTTCAGATTTGGAAGCGGCAAGTCCGAAGATAAGGTTTGATTTGGTATAGGCTTTCTTTCTCGCATTGTCGAATTTTTGGAGGAGTTTATCGAACGAGCCATCAGTACTTTTTACATCCTCTGCCGCAGTCTTCATATATGTATATAAATCAGATCCGGATACATCAAGTAGCAACCGGGTGGAATCTGAAACCGGCAGACCGGCTGAAGCCATGGAAAATTGCTTTGATAGATCATAGCCTTCTTTTTTACTCATATTATACTTTTCGACATTTTTTGAAATAATATATGCAATGTCGTCTGTATCACTAAGGTCTGTCTCTGTCAAAATATTGAGAAGCAGATTAAGACTCTTTTCAAAATCCTTTGTAAGACCTTCCCAGGTAAGTAAAAGCGCTGGGTAATCCTTCTGTGCATTATTATCATGGAGATAACAGAGGGTAGAACTAAACTCATATAAAAACTCGCATTTTAGGATATCCAGTTCTTCTGCAGAGTATTTGGAGGTATCAGTATTCAGGAAAAGATTATTGTAAGCCATGAGGTCCATAAGCTCGTCTCTGCTCATGCCACTTAAGTCAAAATAGATTGAATAGCATGCCGCTCCTTGTGCGTCCACGTCTCCTGATATAAAGGTAATATCGTCCCTTGTTTCCTTTGTGAGGGAAATAGGCAGGGTATCAGGGATATCCTTCGGATCAATCATGAAATCATTGTTTGGAAGTTCGATTTCATTCCATTCGTTAAAGGCTTCTGTTTCCTTTATAAAAGCTGCTATTTCTTCATCAGACATGCTGTCCTTCATCTTCTTTAGGTATGAGGCTAACTCTTCCTCATATTTTTCTGCTGTTCCGGGCTCGGGAATACTAGCGATAAGAGCACTTCGTTTTGGCTCCAATGCGGATTTGGCAAGAGATTTTATGAAATCCTGTTTTGTGTCCGCCTTAATTTTGAAAAGAGTGTCTTCAAAAGTAGCATAATAATCTGTTTTTAAATTTGCTGCCCAGTAATTAGATAGTTTTATTGCCTGATAAACAGCGACATTACTGGAGTTTCTCGCAAAAACAGTAGAAAGCTCTGTGTCCTTTAAAACAGCATCAAGAAGGGTTGAAGAAACGCCATTTTCAGCTATATCCTTAAGAGTAAACTCTGCAATTTTCTTAAGCGCTTGCATCTGATCAGCATTTGCATTACTCATCTTAAAAGTAACAAAGGGCTTTACATTATCCGTATCATATTCAACGGATACAGGATTCTCAATGCCTTCGGCAATAAGCTTTTTATTCATGACAGAAGATGGACGATTCAATATAGAACACAAAATTGTCCAGGCATGTAATGTTTCTATATCAGCGCCCTGCAGATCTATGGAATAGGTTATAAATCCGCTGTTTTCTACGGAGTCTCCTTCATAGGCAATGATGGGCAGTACTTTTTCTATATAACCACCTTCTGTCGGAGGATCCGTATATTTGCTTAGATCAGTTCCGTTCACTTCGTATTTTGATAAATATTCAGAGTCCAGAAAATCAAGGAAAGTATCTATATTTAAATCTCCATATAAAGTAATAAGGCTGTTGTCAAAGTAATAGTATCTTTCATAAGTTTCCAAAGTGTGCTCATAGGTGAGGTCATCATAATGAAATTCTCCCAAACCTTCCAAATTAGAGGCTATTTCTCCGGGGTATAATTCATGAATAATGTTGCTTCTAACGTTCTGTTTGGGATCGGTTAAATAGCCCAGATCCTCTGCGTAAACAGTTCCGTTTATACTTATGTCTTCATCGGGATTATTAAGTTCAAATCTGATGGCTTCCCTTTTGAAAATGTTTTCGTTTTTCAGAATATCAGGAGCAACCATACAGCTCATGTAAGCGTCCATCAGCTTTATTAGCTGATTCTGATCAAGACTTGCTACCGGGTACATAGTTATTAAAGGAAGAGTAACTGCGTTTATAAAAGTTGAATAGGATTTGTTATACAGGTCAAAGAAGAGATCTTTGGCAGGATATTTTTCAGATCCTGCTATGATTGCGTGCTCAAAGACATGGTTAGTGTCTGTTTCATCGATGTAGGGAGTTTTATAAGTAATGGAAAAAGCACATTCCGGGTCTGAATTCCTAATATACACAAGATCAGCTCCACAGCCTTCATGCTTGAAGGTGTAGATGTCCGAGTTTAGGAGCGTGCTGGAATATATGTCTTTCAAGGTAAAGCCATGATAGACGTTACCTACAGTCATTTCTTCAGATGTATTTTTACCTGAAGTCTGTACAGTACTTTCTTTTTTATTTGTACTCATGGCATTGACAGCCTGATTTGTGCAGCCTGCGAGCATGCAGCAGATAAGAAGAATAGATAATATTTTTGTCTTCATCCATTTTACCTCCTTTACGAATTCCATCATAATATATGTGCATGCAGAAAAATTGCGGTATATAGAAATATAAGAAAAATATTAGAAAATGGTTAGAACTTAAGCGCTATACCAAGAATTAATTTATTTGCATAGCGGGCAGCACGGACTTAAAATTATAGTAGGACTTTGTTTGGTGATAATTAATCATTACCAGAAGGAGGTGCCTATGAAGCTGAGTTTCATTGGTGCGGATCATGTGGTTACAGGTAGTTGTCACTACCTGAACATTGGTGATAAGCACATTCTTGTGGACTATGGTATGGAGCAGGGCAGCATAGCTTTTGAGCATGCAGAGCTCCCTGTCAGTGCGGCAGAGATTGACTATGTCCTGCTTACACATGCCCATGTTGATCATTCGGGAAATCTTCCCCTTTTGTATGCAAGAGGCTTTCGCGGGAAAATTTTCATGACGAGACCGACAGCTGATCTGTGTAATATAATGCTCCGTGACTGCGCACACATCCAGATGCAGGAGGCGGAGTGGAGAAGCCGCAAGGGTAAGAGAAGTAAGGATATCAAACAGATTGAACCGCTTTATACGATGGAGGATGCAGATAATACGCTGCGTCACATTGTGTCCTGCGAGTACAATAAGAAGATAGATATATGTGAGGGAGTTACGATAAGGTTTACCGATATCGGACACCTTCTTGGGTCAGCCAGCATAGAGGTATGGGCTACTGAAAAAGGAGCACAGAAAAAGATCGTATTTTCAGGAGACATAGGTAATTACGATCAGCCTATTTTGAAGGATCCGGAGCTTACTTCCACCGCGGATTATGTTGTCATGGAATCGACCTATGGTGACAGATATCATGAAAACGAAAAGCCTGATTATGTTGCTGAACTGACAAAAATATTGGACAGAACTTTTGCAAGAGGAGGAAACGTTGTAATACCTTCCTTTGCAGTAGGAAGGACTCAGGAGATTCTGTATTTTTTAAGAACAATTAAGAAGGACCACCTGGTCACTGCAGTGGACGATTTTCCTGTTTATGTAGACTCCCCTATGGCGGTGGAGGCGACGGAGGTGTTCGGAGATCATGCTCTTGACTGCTATGACGAGGAAGCGCTGGATCTGGTAAAAAAACACATCAATCCGCTATCATTCCCGGGACTGAATCTTGCTATCACAACAGAGGAGTCCAGGGCTATAAATGAGGAAGAAACACCAAAGGTAATCATCTCGGCTTCGGGAATGTGTGAAGCAGGAAGAATAAGGCACCATTTAAAGCACAATCTGTGGCGCGAGGATTCGACGATTCTGTTTGCGGGCTATCAGTCAATGGGAACGACAGGTCGCGCTATCCTCGAGGGTGCTGATGAGATAAGACTTTTCGGAGAGACGATTGACGTACGTGCGGAAATCTGCAAGCTGTCAGGTTTGTCCGGTCATGCAGACAAGAACGGCCTTATCAATTGGATTCAGGGCTTTAAGGAGAGACCGAAGAAGGTTTTCATTGTTCATGGCGATGATGCGTCATGTACGGCTTTTGCCAATTGCCTTAGAGAAGAGTATGGCTATGATACATACGCTCCGTTTAGCGGAACAGAGTTTGACCTGATATCGGGACAGATAACTAAGGAAGGTGTTCCGAAGGCAGTGGTTAAGAAGCCCGGCAAGCTTGTATCCGATGTATTTACAAGACTTAAGGCAGCAGGTGCAAGACTTACCGCGATCATTGCAAGAAGCGAGGGCATGACCAATAAGGATAAGGCTAAATTTGCGGACCAGATTCTTGCGCTTTGTGATAAGTGGGAGATAAAGGGCGATAGCCGAAAACAGGACTGGGATTAAAAACACAATAGTCGAAAACAGGACTGGGATTACAATTACATTTAGTCAAAGTGCGAATTGAGAAAAAATATATAAATCGGTATACTATAGGGAGTGTGTTTTAACAAATGCACTCTCTATTATTTTGTGGGGATTCCTATGAAATAAAATCATTTGAGGAGGATTGGCATGAGTAAAGCAGATGAGATTTTCATAAATATGTGCAAGGACATTCTTGAAAACGGAACCAGCACAGAGGGTGAGAAGGTTCGCCCCCACTGGGAGGACGGAACCCCTGCATATACCATTAAGAAGTTTGGCGTGGTAAACCGCTATAATCTTGCGGAAGAATTCCCCATCATGACTTTAAGGAAAACAGCGCTTAAGAGTGCTACGGACGAGATGCTTTGGATATGGCAGCAGAAGTCCAACAATGTAAATGATCTTCACAGCCACATCTGGGATGAGTGGGCAGATGAAAACGGTTCAATCGGAAAAGCCTATGGCTACCAGATGAGCGTTAAGCATAAATATAAGGAGGGAATGTTTGACCAGGTGGATCGTGTGATTTACGATCTTAAGAACAATCCCTTCAGCCGCAGAATCATGACCAACATCTATGTGCATCAGGATCTGTCAGAGATGAATCTGTATCCCTGTGCTTATAGCATGACCTTTAATGTTACACAGAAAAAGGGCGACGATAAGCTGACTCTTAATGCTATTTTGAATCAGCGCTCTCAGGATGTGCTTGCAGCCAATAACTGGAATGTTGTCCAATATTCTGTACTGGTACATATGCTTGCACAGGTATGTGATATGAAGGTTGGTGAGCTTGTGCATGTAATTGCGGATGCTCATATCTACGACAGACATGTGGATATCATAAAGGAACTCATTAAGCGTGAGCCCAAGCCTGCACCGAAGTTCCACTTAAATCCTGACGTTCATGATTTTTATGAATTTACCAGAAATGATGTATCGCTTGAAAACTACGAGGTTGCAGGCGAGCAGATAAAGGATATACCTATTGCAATATAAAAAGAGGACCCTGATAAATGCCTTCCCCCAAAGGGGGGAAGGTGTCAGCGCAGCTGACGGATGAGGGGATGGAGGAGAGCATGAAAATAATTTTATCAGCAGACGAGCACTGGGGAATCGGCAACAAGGGCCAGCTCCTTATCAGAATTCCCAACGACATGAAAAACTTCAGAGCAGAAACCATGGGTAAGGTTCTTGTTTATGGAAGAAAAACACTTGAGACTTTTCCCGGACAGCAGCCGTTGGAAGGACGAAAGAATATAATCCTTTCTACTAACCCTGATTATGTGGTGAAAAATGCAACAGTAGTTCATAATCTTGATGAGCTTAAGGACGCTATTGCAGAATACGATACAGATATCGTTTACTGCATCGGTGGTGCGAAGGTTTACGAGGAGCTTCTTCCTATGTGTGATACCTGTATAGTTACCAAGATAGACAGAACCTTTGAAGCAGACAGATTTTTCACTAATCTCGACGAGTCAGACGAATGGCAGCTTGTGGAGGAAAGTGAAGAGCAGGCGTATTTCGATACCACCTACACCTTCAGAACTTATAAGAGAGTGTAATATTATGACTTCTTGTGTGAATTTCGAATTTTCGCGCAAGAAGTTATTTTTTGGTCATTTTTATAAGAGGATTATCGCTGGTTATATGTTAATTCATTCGATAATCTGTAGGGTGTAGTTTTTAAGAAAAAAGTGTAAGAATAGTCGATAAGCTGTCCTGGATTAAGAAAGTATGGTTATGGTTGACCTAATCTTTTATTTGCGATAATATATAAAAAAGCACTTTGACAGTTTAAAGTGTCAAATTGCTTAAATTACTTCACATTTGCTATAAGCTGCGAAGTGATAAGTAATAGTTTGTGAAAAAATCAATTATTTTCAAAACGAGGAGGACAGTATGAAAAAGAAGATTCTTGCCGCAATTCTCAGCGGCGCAATGATTCTCAGTATGACAGGCTGTGCACGTACAGCAGGCGGAAACACATCAGCTCCTGCAGATACTCAGGCTGATGCTTCTACAGAGGCAGAGAGCACAGAGGATGCAGCTGCAGAGGAGAGCACAGAAGAGACAGCTGATGCTGCTACAGAGGAGAGCACAGAAGAGACAGCTGATGCTGCTACAGAGGAGTCTGCAGAGGCAACTGAAGAGACAGCAGATGCTTCAGAAGCTACAGGTGAGAAGCCTGCAGAAGGAACAACCTTCCATGTAGGTGTTATCCAGCTTGTTGAGCATCCCGCACTTGATGCTGCTACCAAGGGCTTTGAAGAAGGACTTCAGGAGGCACTTGAGGCAGACGGATATTCAGTTGAGTTCGATTATCAGAACGCACAGGGTGAGCAGGCTAACTGCGCAACAATCGCTACTAAATTCGTTAATGATAAGGATGATCTTATCATGGCAAACGCAACTCCCGCACTTCAGGCAGTTGCAGCAGCTACAGGAGATATCCCGGTAGTTGGTACTTCAATCACAGATTACAAATCAGCAGGTGTTATCAATGACAACAATGCACCCGGCACAAACGTAACAGGTGCTTCTGACCTTGCTCCTGTTGACGAGCAGATCAAGCTCCTTCAGAAGCTTGTTCCTGAGGCTAAGAACGTTGGTATTCTTTACTGCTCATCAGAGGCTAACTCAAAGTTCCAGGTTGACCTAGCAGCAGCAGCTCTTGATGAAGCAGGTATTGCTTACAAGGAATACACAGTTGCTGATTCAAATGAAATACAGTCAGTTGTAACTAATGCAATTTCAAACTGCGATGCTCTGTACATCCCTACAGACAACACAATCGCTGATAACATGTCTATCGTTAAGAACGCAGCATGGCCTGAGAAGCTTCCCATCATCTGTGGTGAGGAGAACATGTGTAAAAACGGCGGCCTTGCAACTCTTTCCATCAGTTACTACGATCTTGGTGTAACAGCTGGTAAGCAGGCTTACGAGATTCTTGTAAACGGCAAGAACCCTGCAGAGATGCCTATCGAGTTTGTATCAGAGGGAATCACATCTGAGTACAATCCTGAGACAGCTGCAGCTATCGAGTTTGATGAGAGCCTCCTTGAAGGTCTTACAGCAATCGAGATGGGTGAGTAAGCATTGAATAATGCTATTGCATGAAAATAAAGAAATATAGTGACTTCCCCTTACAGGGGAAGGTGTCTGCGAAGCAGACAGATGAGGGTAAACAAGCGAAGGTGCTCGTGAAATTGGAGCACCTTCTTATCTTGTTTTTCCAGGGAAATTCATCCGCATTTTTGAAAATTAAAGCGGACAGAGAACTATGTATGCGCCTGTAGGAAGGCATATATACTATGATGAGCGAGAGAGGAAGATAGATAAAGTCTTTTTATTTATGCCTTCCCGAAGGCGCATATATAGTTTTCTGGCCGCGTACTATAACAATATTAAAGGAGTATTTTTATGGTTTCACTATTACACGCACTGCCGGGGTCAGTAGCCCAGGGACTTATTTGGGGAATATTGGCAATCAGTGTTTTCTTAACATTCAAGGTGCTTGACTACGCCGACATGACAGTTGACGGATCATTCTGTACCGGAGGCGCAACCTGCGTAATGCTGATGCTTTCAGGACAGAGCGTATATGTAGCACTTATTTGCTCATTCTTGGCGGGAATGTGTGCCGGTTATGTCACCGGATTATTACACACCATGTTGAAAATTCCGCCGATACTTTCAGGTATCCTCACACAGCTTGGTCTGTATTCAGTTAACCTGGCTATCATGGGAAAATCAAATCAGGCTATAAGCGTCGATCAGTATGCACTTATCGTCAGCCTGAGATTTATCAATTACTCAATTCTCATGAGCGTGATCATTGTGGCTATAATAATCTTCCTTCTTTACATGTTCTTTGGAAGTGAGATAGGATCTGCTATTCGTGCAACCGGTTGTAACCAGAACATGGCAAGAGCGCAGGGTATCAACACCGGAAGATGTATCAGAATCGGACTTGTTGTAAGTAACGGTCTCACAGCTTTTGCCGGCGGACTCTATGCACAGTATCAGGGAAATGCGGATGTAAACGCAGGCCGTGGCGCTATCGTTATCGGACTTGCTGCAGTAATTATCGGTGAGGTTATTTTCGGATCAAGACATAATTTTGCAGTGAGAATGGGAGTATCTGTTGTAGGTGCAATCATCTACTACATCGTAATCGCAGTAGTATTGCAGCTTGGTCTTCCTTCAACTTATCTTAAGCTTCTCAGTGCCGTACTTGTTGCTGTATTCCTTGGAATTCCTGCAATTCAGGGTTATCTTGGAATCAAGGTTAAGCAGAGATAATATAACGGAACTGTTGAACTATAGTTGCTTATGAAAAGTGACAATTTTTCATGAAAAGAAATAAGCTAAGAGGAAGCGTAAATTATGTTAGAGATAAAGAATCTTGTAAAAATTTTTAATAAAGGAACTATCAACGAGAGAGTGGCTCTTAACGGCGTAAATCTCACACTTAATGATGGTGATTTCGTTACTGTTATCGGCGGTAACGGTGCAGGAAAATCGACAATCCTTAACGCTGTTGCTGGCGTATGGCCCATTGATGAGGGAAGCATTGTACTTAACGGACATGACATCACAAAGCTTCCTGAGTACAAGAGAGCAAAGTATATCGGCCGTGTTTTCCAGGATCCCATGATGGGAACAGCTGCTACTATGCAGATTGAGGAGAATCTTGCACTTGCTGCAAGAAGAGGTCAGAGCAGAGGCTTAAAGAGCGGAATCAATAATTCTGAGAGAGCACAGTACAAGGAGCTGTTGAAGTCACTTGACCTTGGCCTTGAGGATCGTCTCACAAGTAAGGTTGGACTTCTTTCAGGTGGTCAGAGACAGGCGGTTACACTTCTTATGGCATCACTTAAAAAGCCTGATCTTTTACTTCTTGATGAGCACACTGCTGCGCTTGATCCCAAGACAGCCAAGAAGGTGCTTGAGATTTCTGAAAATATCATCAAGGAGCATGGCCTTACAGCCCTGATGGTTACTCACAATATGAAGGATGCTATCGCACATGGTAACAGACTTATAATGATGAGTGAAGGAAAAATCATCTATGATGTTTCCGGAGAGGAAAAGAAAAACCTCAAGGTTGCAGATCTTCTTCAAAAATTCGAAGAAGCCGGCAACGATGAGGTAAACGACTCCATGGTATTGTCGTAAAGAGGACGGCGCGTATGCATACGCGCCGCTTTTTTAATTCAAGGCTTCAATTAAGGCATCTCTGAGTTTTGCCGCAAGTTTAAGGTTGCTCTCAAGGGTGGGGCGGATTTCTTCGTTTCGCAGATCGTCCGTAAGCTCGCACATTACCTGGAAGAGAGGCGTGAGCGAGAGATCTGCGCAGGAGCCTTTGATTCTGTGAGAGATTACAAAGGCGTCCCTGTACTGCTTTTTATCTAGCAGGGTGCATAGATCGCGCCAATCGTTATTTGACAGAAAGGCATCTATAAGCCTCAGGTAGAAGGCTTCATCGCCAAGCATTCTTTTTATCGCTGATTCAGTATCTGCTCCCCATACGTTAAGTGCAGCTATTTTTTTGTTGTCCATACAATATCTCCATAAATGATAAATATAGCATCAGATTTCATCCAGCTGCTTCTGGATGGCTTTTGCCAGACTTGAAAAGAGCTTGTTCTGGTCAATGGGCTTTTCCAGTATCTGATCAATGCCTGCATCTGCGCATCTGGTTTCTACATCATTAGCCATATCTGCTGTGAGTGCAAAAATCGGTATGACAGCGGCATCCGGAGTAGCGAGAGATCTGATTTCTTTCGCCGCATCAAGCCCGTTCATTACAGGCATCATGAGATCCATGAAAATCGCCTGATAGTGGTAAGGGTCACGGCTTATGAACATATCAATGGCCTCCTGACCGTCTCTTGCCACCTCTGTGTGAATACCCTTTGTTTTCAACAGCTTAATAATAACCTCTGCATTTATGGTGTTATCTTCGGCGAGAAGTACTGTTTTTCCATAGAGGATCTGATCTTCATATTTTTCAGACTGGTGTGTTTGCAGGCTTATCTGCTCGTCGGTTGCGAGAGGATAGGTGAGTACAACCGTGAACTCTGTACCTACGCCCACATGGCTGGTGCAGGATATGGTTCCACCCATGAGCTCAACGAGACTCTTACAGATGTAAAGCCCAAGTCCTGTACCTTCCTGGTACGGATCATCGGAGTCGCGATCCTGTTCAAAGGGAAGGAACATTCTCTGCTGAAAATCTTCGCTTATGCCTATTCCGGTATCTCTGATTGTATAGGTGTGGATAGAAGCAGTATCGGTATAGGTTATATCGGTGGTAAAGATAATCCTTCCGCCTTTAGGAGTAAATTTGATGCTGTTGGATAACAGATTAAGGATTGATCTTTCCACATGCTTGGTGTCCATAAGAACATATCTGTCCTTGGAACCGTTTATCTTACATTCAAAGCCAAGACCGGCTTCACGCGCCTGCTCATCAGTGATTGTTGAAATGGATGTAATAAGGTTCTCTTCTCTGACAGCTGAACTGATGGAAACAACTTTTCCTGCGTTAATCTTGCTTGTCTCAAGTATTTCCTCTATAAGAGTCAGCAGATATTTGCTGGAGGTCATGATCTTATCAAGGTTATCCTTGAGTGTAGGTGTTATGCAATCCTCCTGGAGCGATAACTGAGTAAGTCCGAAAATCGCAGTAAGAGGAGTTCTCATATCGTGAGACATCTGTGAGAGGAAGCTTTCCTTTTCGTGGCTGGATCTTACCGCAGCACGGAGTGCTTTTCCCATCTCATCAATCTGTTCCTGATCATCAATCTGCTTGGTGGTATCAACAAAGGTCAGAACAAGACCCTTGATATCGCCGTTTTTACTGTCGAGAGGAAATCCTGATTCTGCATTTCCACTCATCTCGCGGTATGGTGCTATACGAATAAGATAGGTTTTCCCTGCAACAGAGGCGCATCTTTGCTCAACGGGTACGTGGGTGTTCAGTACTTCACGGCATAGTGCAAGCAGATCGATTGTTGCAAAGTTAAAGCTTATATATCGAAGTGAACGTCCGACATCCTGATCGGCCACACTGAATTCAGAAGAGATATATTCCGTGTATTTTCTGATATTAAGATCGTTGTCGACCATAAGAATACCGACCAGAGTAGAGGCCAGGAAGTTGGCCATGTCATTGTTGCTGACGGCAAGCTCAGTAACCTTGGTCTGGTACTCGGAATTGACGGTATAGAGCTCTTCATTAACCGACTGAAGCTCCTCGTTACTGGACTGAAGTTCCTCGTTGGCAGTAAGGAGCTCTTCGTTTGCAGCCTGCAGTTCTGCATTGGTTGATTCGAGTTCTGTAACTGTCTGGCGAAGGGAACTCTTGGTTACCTTAAGCTCCTGCTCCAGATCCGAAATACGATGGGATGCAGCGAGGTCGACCTTGTATTCGGCCATATCGATGTTCTCAATCTCGCGTCCCCTAATAAAGGAAACAGCAGTGAAATCAGTTTTTTCGCCGTGGTTATCGCATATAGGATGTGCGACAATTGAGACAAATTCGGCCTTTCCATCGATTTCAACAGGGATATCGGAATATGCCTTGCGCGCCTCGGATAGTCTTGCTTCTTTTAATGCAGTAGATAACGCAATTTTCAGATCAGCTCTTATCAGCTGGAAAATATCCAGGGTTACCTGTCCGGAAGGAAGAGAGATAAGTCTCTTACAATCGCCGTAGCTTCTGACAAGTTCGTTCTTTTCATTCACAAGAACGGTTGCAGGCATGAGTGCCTCCAGCACAGAGGTATCAAGCTCATGGGCCTTGTAATAGATGGAATCCTCGTCCTCAATTCCTGAGACATTTATTGGCTCGATAGGTGTTTCAATATTGCTCATTGAATAAGCAAACTGCTCGTGTGCGGGAGCATTGCCCTCTGCATAGTGTATGAAAATCTTTTCATCAGCGCATACAACGCGGAATACATCTGCGTAGTCAATGACTGATTCCGATCGTCCAAGGAACAGATATCCTCTGTCGGATAGCGCCATGTGAAAAATAGCAAAAAGGTTACGCTGCAGGACTGCCTGGAAATATATAAGTACATTTCGGCAGCTGATTAAATCCAGTTTTCCGAAGGGCGGATCCTGGAAAACGTTGTGCTGGGCGAAGATGATCATTTTTCTTATGTCATGATGGATGACATATTTATTTCCTTTTCTTGTAAAAAATTTGGAAAGTCTTGCTACAGACACATCCTCTATTATGTTGTTGCCGTAAATTCCTCGTACCGCTGTACTTATTGAGTCGGGATCAAGGTCGGTTGCAAATATCTTTACGCCTCTGTGTATGGCAAGCTCCTCCATGGCTTCTGCAAAAAGAATTGCGATGGAGTATGCCTCTTCACCGGTTGAACAGCCTGCTACCCAGATTCTTAGCTCATCGTCAGGATGCGAACTTGTGATAAGCTTTTTAACCACGGTTTCCTTTAATACCTCAAAGTAATCGGGATCGCGGAAAAATGAGGTAACACCGATAAGTACTTCCTTTGCAAGGAGCTTAGCCTCCTCCGGGTTGTTGGTCATATAGTTGACGTACTCACGAAGGTTTCTGTTATGGGTTACCACAAGCCTTCGCTCGATTCTTCTGAGGATTGTGGTCTGTTTATAGTAAGCATAATTTATGTTGGTGACATTTTTTAATATTGAAAAAACCTTGGAAAGAAGGTCTTCATCAGTAACACCGAGCTGTGCTTCGGCATCCACGACGGATTTTGCGATGTGAGCGAGCTCTCTTGCTATGGAATCGGGCTTTAGCATCAGATCAACAAACCCTGTGCTTATGGCATTCCTTGGCATTCCATCGAATTTAGCTGACTCAGGGCTCTGAACGATGATCATTCCGTTTTGTTCCTTGATGGCTCTTATTCCGTTTGTACCATCGGAACCTGTTCCGGAAAGGATTACAGCAACGGAGCGATTTTCATAAGCATTCGCAAGCGAACGGAAGAAGATGTCTATGGGATGACTTATCTCCTGAGAATTCTGCTCCTTGAGGTTTAAGACGTTGTTGTGTATTTCGACATTGTATTTGGGAGGGATCATGTAAATATGATTTCTCTCAACCTGCATTCCGTCCTGGATTTCTATTATGGGCATGGAATTATATTTTCCGAGAATATCAGCGAGCATGCTCTTGTGATTGGGAGCAAGATGCTGGATTATGACAAAAGCCATACCGGTATTGGATGGAAGGAAGGTCAGAAACTGCTGAAGGGCTTCAAGACCACCGGCAGAAGCACCGATACCTACTACGCAATGTGGCTGAATGTTAACTGGAATGTCCTGAGGATTATACATATTATGTCACCTTCCTATATTTTTATAGATTCCTGTGATACTAAATTAAAATTTTAATTAATTGTTATTTAATAGATATGATGTCAGTATATATGGTAATATTATCTCAAGATTTCACGATATTTTCTAGAGGGGAAATGTGATGATAAATGATAAAAATAAGGAACTAATAGAAAAGCTTATCGAGACAAAACATAAGCTTTATTTTAGCGACTCTTTTCTTGAACAGATGAGCAGAAATGTCAGGGGGCCTCTGTATTCCATTATTGAATTTTCCAAGATTGCAAAAGATGCCGGTAATGATGAAGTGGCGGTAAATCATTATCTTGATCAGATAAACCGCGCAGGCCATTTGATGAATGAGTCTATGGATGATGTTATGGCCATTCGTCAGATAGCTATGAAAAATGTGAGCCTTCACCCGGAATTTGTGGATTTGGATGAGTTCCTGGAGGTTTTACGTGGCGATGTGGCGCATTTTCTTATTCCCATAGGAATAATGCTTAACATTGAGAAAAAAGGTCTGGACAAATGCTATATCAGTGCTGATTATTCAATTCTTTTTCAGGTTCTCAGGAAAATGATAAGAATAACCGCTGAGACTATGCCTAACTTAAGCACACTTTATCTGGAGGTTGAGAATAAAGGAAGTATAGATGAGAATATTGAAATCAGCTTCACTGTAATAGGAAAAGAAGCTGCTCTTTCAAGCAGTCAGCTTCAGGCTCTTAAGGAGGAGTTTGGCGCACTTGAATACGATATGTATTCAACACTTGATTCTATGGATCCGAAGGTAATCATTATCAGATTCTATGCCCATGAGATGGGAGCGGATAATATTGAGATTACTCCGCATCCGGAGGGTGGGTTAAACATGCAGGTTACATTTAAATTCCCTGTTGTTTCCGGAAAAGAGTATAGTGCACTGATCAATCGTACCTTTGATTTTTCACAAAAGAGGATTCTTGTTGCGGATGATGATGAGATAAATCTTGAAATCATAGATAAGCTTCTCAGGGAAAAGGGCGCAGAGGTAATAACGGTACGTGACGGAAGAGAGACTCTTCTGACCTACAGAACTGAGCATGGGAAGTTTGATCTGATTCTGCTGGACATTGTAATGCCTGATATAGACGGGCTCTCGGTTGCAAGGCAGATAAGGGAGAATACAACAATTCCTTCATCAAAGAAGATACCAATCATAGCCATGACTGTGAATGCTTTTCATGAGGATTATGAGCAGAGTCTCAAGGCCGGGATGAATTCACACCTGGTAAAACCGATAGACTCCGGAAGACTGTATAACACGATTGCGGAATACATTTGAGTGTAAACGGATGCGGATACATTGCTGATTCTTACATAGAGCTGAAAAAGAACTTGTGCCTTGAAGTATGGGTATGAGTTCTTTTTTACATTTTCCCCAATAAGGTGGATTGCGATGGCAGTGATTACTGTGAAATAGAGAGAATGAAGCATATCACAGCTAATGGGATCCTGGATAGGCTGTGAAAAAACATAAAAGGAACAAACCACAGCGAAGAATACAACAAGAAGATATTACCGAAATGTAATATGGATTCTGTAAAAAAAGCGTAGATTTAAATATATAATGACCTAAAATGGTTAATAAACGGTTGAAATATGATATAATTTCAACAGGATACCCGAATGCGGTTATAAAATGATTCGAAAGTATAGATTCCTGCTTCATTGATGGACAACAGAAAAATGTAAAATTAAGAGGAACAGTCAATGACGATTGAAGAAATGAAAAAGAAAAAAAGAGAGTTTGGCTACTCTTATAAGAAACTTTCGGAATTATCCGGGGTACCGCTGGGAACTATACAGAAGATATTCGGTGGAGAAACCAGGTCACCGAGACATGATACGATTATGATGCTACTAAAAGTGCTTGAACCGGAGAAATATGCCGAGGAAGAAAATGCATCATATTCAGGTGATTACGAGGAAGATATTCCATACTCTGAGAAAGGTGTTTCATACGCTGACAATTATAATGAAAACGAGAAAAGCGGCTTTAGAGAAGAACCTGCCATAATCTATGGGAGTAGAAAGACCATTGATCTTGAGCATTTTAATGGTAAGAAGCAGGGAGAATATACGCTTGAGGATTACGAGGTACTTCCGAATGATGTAAGAGTTGAGCTTATTGACGGCTTTTTCTACTACATGGATTCACCTTCGACCAGGCACCAGCTAATTGGAGGAGAGATATATGCTCAAATCCGTAATTTTATCAGAAAATACAAAGGAGGTTGCATACCTTTTATTTCACCGACTGATGTGCAGCTTGACAGAGATGAGAAGACGATTCTGGAACCCGATGTCTTTATTGTTTGTGACCCTTCGAAGATTACGGAGAAAAGAATATATGGAAATCCGGACTTTGTTGTAGAAATATTATCGCCATCTACATCCAGGAAAGACAGGTATATAAAGGCGAAAAAGTACAAGTATGCCGGTGTAAAAGAGTTTTGGCTTGTGGACCCGAAAAAAAAGAACGTGCTTGTATACAGCTTTGATGACGATGATAGCGATGATGTAACAATGTATGGTTTTAAGGATAAGATTACCGTGGGAATATATGGCGGTAAGCTGCAAATAGATTTTGCGGATATATCAGAGTATGTTGATTCGGTCTGTGGGCATATCGAATGATTATATTTTGAGAATAAAAATATATTGAAAGTATTAGGACAGGAATGAGATACATATTTGAAGAAATAGATAATAAAAAAGACGAAAAATATCTGGTTATTAAAGGATGCGAGGATTCTTGCAGAAAATTGGTGATTCCGGAGAAAGGAAGAAATAATCCCCCAGAGAAAATCAGCAACTCAAAGGATGCTGAGGGTGATTCGCTGGCAAATACAGCTGAGCTTCCGGTTAAGGTCATCGGAAACCATGCTTTTTCATCCAGAAAGGATCTGGTTGATGTTGTTATCCCTGATTCAATCCACACGATACTTGGCTTTGCTTTTCACAACTGTGGGAATCTTAAGAGAATAACTTTGACTGATTCGGTTCAGGAGTATCTGGACGGCGGAACCAGACAGTGTGAAAGCCTTGAAGAAATCGAAGTTTTCATTAAAAATGATAATAACTATATAATCAGAAGAATCCTCGAGGATAATGACAGGAGGCTTACGTTTAGGATCCACATGAAGGACGGCGAGGCACTTTTGGTATTTCCGGGGTTTAACTACGATTTTGTGGAAAACACCATGGCCAGGACAATTCAGTTTACCATTGAGGGCACCGGATATGCATATAGAGAGTGTGTGAAAAGTGACCTCATTAACATAAGAGAGTATGATAATCTGTTTTCAAAGGTTTCGGCTGATGATAAGGGCACAGCGGAGATGATTGCGATGGCAAGGCTCCTTAAGCCCTACGAACTCTCAGAGGAGGCACGTGAAGCTTATGAAAAGTGGCTTTGCGGACATGCACTCAAGAGCTTGACCAAAGTAGTCAAAGAATTGGATTTAAAAGCGACAGATCCGATAGGAACTTTTTATGACTATTTTCGAAATGCAGAGGAGCATATAGCGTTTTATCTGGACAGAGGACTTCTTGATAAAGGTGAGGCTGGAGAATTAGCACATATAGCTGCTGACAGAGGTATCACCGCAATAGTTAGTATGCTGATGAACTACGCAGAAAATGACAGAAATGAGACTACCGGTGACAGTAGTGTGAAAAAAGAGAATGACAACAGCGTCATAAAAGGAAAAGGAGCCGGAATCCTGGAGTTGGATTTTTGATATGGAAAAAAGTAACCAAGCAGAAAAATTAGGAAATCAAATATGGAACAGTGTAAAGACGGAGCTTCTTTTATCGATGAGGTTTATGGCACCCGCTCTTTCCATGCTGGAAATAAAACGTGACATGTCTACCACATCTGTCGGT
The DNA here is from genome assembly GCF_000424145.1 of Butyrivibrio sp. AC2005. Taxonomy (GTDB): domain Bacteria; phylum Bacillota; class Clostridia; order Lachnospirales; family Lachnospiraceae; genus Butyrivibrio. The sequence continues at coordinate 33,069 of NZ_AUJI01000037.1, read as the reverse complement.
ACCGATGCGGTCAGTGTGCTTTACAATCCAAATTACGTTTTCAAGACCTATGTTGAGGATCCGAATAAGCTTAACAGAACCTACCTTCATATGCTGATGCACTGCATGTTCAGACATATGTACAGAGCCTCAGAGTATCCTGATGGAGAATTGTGGGATCTTGCCTGCGACATAGCAGTTGAGAGTATTCTTGATTCGATGGATTATCAGTGTATCTACAGAGTGAGTTCTGATTTGCGGGAGCGCTGGTATGGGAAGCTTTCGGAAGAAATAAAGGTGCTTACAGCTGAGAAGGTTTACAGCTTTTTCGAGCGGCATTGTGAGTGGAAGAAATATCAACCCGAAAAAGATGATATAAATCTCATCACAGAGGATATCTGGAACCGCCTGGTGCGTGAGTTTAAATTGGATGATCACGGTTTCTGGGACAGATTGGAGAATCAGGACGAGGAACCACAGAAGGAAGATAAGCCCGACATCGATATGCAGATGCAGATGCGGCTTAGAAGGGCAAATAAAAAGGAGATAGAGGATGCCTGGAAGAACACCGCAAAGCGCATAAAAAGTGATATTGCAAGTCTTGGAGATGAAAAGAGCACAGAGACCGGAAGTCTTAAGTTTTATCTGAAGGCAGATACACAGGATAAGACCTACTATACCGATTTCCTTAATCAGATAGCCGTTGTGCGAGAGGAGATACGCATAGATCCTGATTCCTTTGATTATGGACTATACAATTACGGCATGGAAATATATGGGAATATGCCTCTGATAGAGGAGAATGAGTATAGTGAGACACATAAAGTGGACGAACTGGTTATAGCCATTGACACATCGGCCTCCTGCTCAGAGGAGCTGGTACAGATATTTCTTAATGAAACTGCCGGAATCCTCAGACAGAGCGAGAATTTTTTTAGGGAGATACACGTTCATATAATCGAGTGTGATAATAAAATTCAGAACGACATTATGATAAATCATCCCGAGGATATGGAGCATTATGCTGACAGGTTTGAGATTTCCGGTGGGTATGGCACAGACTTCAGACCGGTATTTTCATATGTTGATGATCTTAGGAGAAAAGGCGAGCTAAAGCACCTGCGAGGGCTCATGTACTTCACGGATGGATTCGGGGATTACCCGGAGAATCCGACGGACTATGACACGGCATTTGTATATCCGGCAGATAAGGAAACCGGCGCAGACAAAATGCCAAACTGGGCAATACAACTTTACATATAAAATTGAGGAAGGCAAACGAATGAACATAAAACAGGCAAAACAGGAAATTATCAACACAATCAAGGCATATCGCGAAAAGGACGAGATGGGGAACTACCTAATTCCCGTACAGAAACAGCGCCCGATTCTTCTCATCGGACCTCCGGGAATCGGTAAAACCGCAATCATGGAGCAGGTGGCAGAGGAGCTGTCGGTCAATCTGGTTTCCTATACCATAACCCATCACACAAGGCAGAGTGCGATAGGTCTTCCTTTCATATCCAAAAAGGAATACGGAGGAAAAGAGACCTCTGTAACCGAGTACACCATGAGTGAGATTATTGCCTCGGTTTACGACAAGATCAATCAGACAGGTGTTAAGGATGGAATACTCTTCCTTGATGAGATCAACTGTGTTTCTGAGACCCTTGTGCCCACGATGTTGCAGTTCCTTCAGTACAAGACCTTTGGCGCGCACAGAGTTCCGGAAGGCTTCATCATTGTAACTGCAGGAAATCCGCCTCAGTACAACAAGGCTGTAAGAGATTTTGACATAGTTACCCTGGACCGTGTTAAGAGAATCGATATTGAAGAGGATCTGGAAGCGTTTAAGGAATATGCGGATGTAAACGGAATTCATGGTTCAATCCTTGCTTATCTCGATATTCATAAGGACAATTTTTACAGGATAAAAAATGACATCCAGGGTAAGCGCTTTGTCACAGCCAGAGGCTGGGAGGACCTTTCACAGCTTATCAGGGCCTATGAGAGGCTTGGAATTGACGTTGATGAAAAGGTGACAAGTCAGTATCTGCAGGAACCTGAGGTTGCCAGAGATTTTGCCATGTACTATGCCCTCTATCACAAGTATGAGGATGTCTATAACATTGACGAGATTCTTAAAGGCAGCGTCCCTGAAGAAAGAGATAAGCTCCGCAAGGCTCCTTTTGATGAGAAGCTCAGCATAATAAACCTTCTGATAGACAGACTTAATCAGGAATTCAAGGCTTATGACGGAGAACTGACCGTACAGAAAAAGTTGCAGAAGGAGATTACAGACATAGTTAAGGGTAATGTCTTTTCAGAGGAGCCATCTATCTATAAGAGGCTTCAGCTTCGCATTAAGAATATGCGCGATGATTATGAAAAGAAGGCCGGTGAACATCTCATGGACAAGTCATCGGAAATTGTCCTTAAGAGAGAAATTCAGGCTCTTGAGAACCTTGGCAGGGAGCTTGCAGGTTCTGAGATGGAGGAAAACAGAGAACTTATCAAATCCTGGTTCGCAAACAGAGAACAGAAGAGAAGAGAATCCGCTGAGAACACAGGGGTACATTTGGCAAATTGTTTCTCCTTCCTTCAGCAGATTTACGGGGAGGAACAGGAGATGGTCCTCTTCCTTACAAGGCTCGATGCAGGTCATTACAGCCTGAACTTCATACAGAACGAAGGCTCTGAGGAGTACTACAAATACAATAAGTTACTGCTACTTCGTGACAGACGCAGAGAGATTGTGGCACAGGTATTGGAAGTGTAATGGTGGTATAATGAAAAAGTAAGGAATGTATCAGTTAGGAGGTGACTTCTAATGACAGGTAATCTAATGAGCTGGAAAGAAATACAAGAAAAATATCCTGATAAGTGGGTAGCGCTTACTGAGACAGAGAAAGAAGGCTCGAGGATATTGGCGGCTATTCCTATAAAGGTGTGCGATGAGAGTGAAATGTATGATGCAGAATTAGAACTTAAGGCTGCGGGAATACAGTTTACATGGAGAAGAACAACAGAATTGGAAGGTGCTAATATTTTATGCGAGTTGGCAACAAAAGACTGAGCTTTGAAATAGATCGAGATGATAAAGCAGTTATATATATTAAAACAGAAAGTGGTGATGATATATCCTGTATGATTGATACAGGAGCGAATGTTCCTGTCTGGTTTATGGGGGAGGAATTTTTACAATTACGTTTTCCCAGTGCATTTAGAACGGAAAAGATGACAATAATTCATGGGTTAGGAAAAGAACCGCTTTTGGATGTGTCTATATGGAATGTGCCTCATTTTGATATAGAAGATGATGAGGGAAATATGATTACTTTTTATAATATGCTTGTTCCTGTAATTAAGGCAAAGAGATATTCATTTAATATGATTTTGCCATTGACTATTTTAAATAGGACAAAGTTTTCTTTTGATTATGGAAAGTCAGCAGTATCAGCATATTTTACTATTGAGACTAATAAGGATAGCTATTATATAAGACCTATCTACTTATCTGGAAATGATAAATACATAAATAAAATACAAGCATTTTATCAGAATGAGATTGACGAAGCATCATGATAAAAATATATAGCATGGTTATGGAAAAAGCTTTTCATGAACATGCTGTTATTTTATACAATGGAATTTAGTATTTAAATGTAAAATTTTCCTAAATAATCTCTTATACCGGGACTATTCCCTTATAATTTTGAAATATTAATCCGATATATTTTCTAGAGATATGATTTTATGTTTCAAAAGTTGGTTAGGGGAAAGGATTTCTGCCATGAAGAAAAGGCTTATTCTAGGGATATTCTTTTGTTTTTTCATGTTATTTAGTATAAAGATGACCGGTGCTTGTGAAGGTGGACCTAATCCATTTGGGGCTACACAAATTCAAGTACCGGGGCAGGATGATGGAGAGGTTGAGAATGGAGCAGATGATTGGTACTATTTTGATGCTCCAACAGTGACTAACGATGAATGGCTGATACTGAGGCTTACAGGGCAGCAAGAGAGAGGAACTATCAACTATGAGATACTGGATGAGCAGCTGAATTCTGTTAAGGGAAGTTATACCTTGAGTGGCAGTCATGTGGGTGAGATAGTCTGCCGAATGGAAAATACCATTGAAGGCACAGTTGATACATTTATCCCACGCCTTTTGTTTGGAAAAAGATATTATATTAGACTAAGCGGAAGCGGCGAATATCTAATCGATATTACTACATATGAGGATGACTATCCGGGATCGTTTAGTAGGGCGACAGCACTTACAACAGGCGTTACTACTACAGGATATTTGGAACGAGATGACGATATAGACAGTTTCAAATTTCAGGTACCTAACGGAAATGCTTATAACATAAAAATATTTGCAACGAAAAAAATGAATGTCAGGATATCGGATGCGGATAATTACACTCTTAATACAAATGCTCTTAGAGTAATGAGAGATAATTCAACCTCTGAATACACTGTGAGTGGATATGGGGATATACGTTACTTTTTCCTATATGGGTCAGGAGGGACAAAGTATACTATAAATGTCACAGTAGCTCCTACGCCAAATAATAATACTTTAGGGAGCTGGACACAGGTACTTGCTCAAAATGGAAATAACTTCATAAACATAACTACAAGAAGAGGTGCTAAAGTCACAATAATCGTAAAAAAGAAAAGTGGTAATGGAAGACTAAGATTAACAATAAATAATAAGAAAAAATATACTAAGAAACAAAAACAAGCAACAAGAACATATTGGTTAAACAGACCATTGCTACCAGGAGACAAGGTAATCATAACCATTAGAAAAAAGAGGTATAAAGATTTTCATGCAAAGATAAAGATACAATAAATCAAGGATGAGAAATGGGGGATTGAGATGAAAAGAATAATGCGCGGTTTACTTGGACTACTTATTGCCATAGTACTGACCTGTAATGCATCAGCCTTGCCTGTTCATGCGACTTTTTCGGATCTGGCAAGAAATGGCGTAAACTTTAATCTCGGAAAAGGGAACTGGGTAGAGGTATATTCAAAAATACCCGGAAAGAAAGGACTTACAAAATTCTATGCTAAAATCACAAAGTATAGAAAGAGTACATTCCCACCGCCAAGAAAGGGAACGTCCTCTACAGCAAATCAACTGGCTGCAACAAACACAGTTGCAGTGACCATTCAGGTGCAGATACCCAAATTGTTGTCCAAGAAGCAAGCGAAAAAGCTGTTGGAAGCCGGGCATGATTATATAGATTATCTGGATGTCCTTGTTGTCGATAAGAAGACAGGGGAAAACCTTGATACATCCGCGACCTCTGAGGATGGAGTTAATAACCATGATGTCTCGGTGACACAGACAGAATGGAAGGGCTTTAAGCCTCAGAAGCTTGCCTGGAGTAACGGCACAGTTTATCAGTATTATGTGTCTTATGTAAAGACTGTAATCATCAAGTATCCCGACACATATAAGAGAGCCTGTGTAGGCATATGCGGAACTCATGTCGGCGATTACGACAAGATGACTGACTGGAATGAAGCTTTTATCAAGGGGTACACCGTGCTTTCGGATACAACACATGTAAAGCTTGGAAAAAAAGGTACTACTAAAAAGCTAGCCCATTTCTTCCAGCTTAAGAAGTAGTGTTTATATTCAGAACCAAGCCCGGAAATTGAAGCATTTCCGAATTGTGGGGTTCGTTATATAGGATTCTAAAAAATGCAGCTATTTGAGTAAACTCGATATCTGCATTTTTTAATAATTCAACCTGGTTAGAAAAATCTAATAACTAAAAAAACGATAAAAAATTTTAAAAATTTTGTATATCTACGCAAAAAAAATTTTCGGCGCGTATAATATAGGCAGGAACATTTGGTCATTTACGAAAACTATGCGTGAGGTTTTCATGAAAAAGATTCTGATTGTAGATGATGAAAGAATAACACTGCGAATGACGCAGCACATACTTGCACCTCACTACGAGACCATCTGTGTTACATCCGGAGCAGAGGCTATTGAGAAGTACAAGCATGAGAGACCGGACATGATACTGACAGATCTTCACATGCCCGGAATGTCAGGCTTTGAGCTTCAAAATACACTGCAGGATCAGTATGCGGAGCACATCCCGGTTATGTTTATGACCGCGGACGAAGATGAGGAGACAGAAGGAAAAGGCTTCGAGCAGGGAGCCGTTGATTTTATTCGAAAACCTTTCCGTGCAGATGTGCTTATTAAGCGTGTTGAAAACATTTTAAAGAATGTGGAGCAGATTAAGGGACTTAAGGCAGCAGCTGAAACAGACCCCATGACAGGGCTCCTAAATAAATCATCCTCGCAGACTGAGATTGGCGCTATGTGCAGAGATACTCGCGGCGTTCTCATGATGATAGACCTTGACAGCTTCAAGCTTGTAAATGATATTTATGGTCATAGCATGGGAGACAAGGTTCTTATCAGATTTGCTGAGATCATAAGAGCAGTAATAAGAGCCAATGATGTAGCGGGCAGAATGGGCGGTGATGAGTTTATCGCCTTCTGTCAGAATGTCATGGATGAGAAAGTTATTGCTGAAAAAACAAGATACATAAATGAAGAATTGTTAAAGTCAGCAAGGGAGTTCATGGGAGAAGATATGAACATTCCCCTTGGGGCGTCAGTCGGTGCAGTTCTTGCACCTGAGGAAGGTACCGATTTTTTAACTTTATATAAAAAAGCCGATAAAGCGTTATATAATGTAAAGCAGAACGGAAAACACGGACACAGCCTGTTTGTGGAATCCGAGAGTTCTTCGGAGGAAACGGTTTCAGTACCCACCGATATCGGCCAGGATATGATGATACTTGGCGAAAGGAGTACGGGAAAAGGCGCTTTCAGCCTAAATGCCGATCAGTTTAAACTGATCTACAGATTCCTTTGCAGAGTCGAGGACAATTATCAGGTTGGTAATCACTACATTGTATTCACAATAAGTCCCGAGGATGCAGAAAAGAACACTATTCCTGCGGAAATAGGGGATAAGTTCTACGACGTGGTGAGGGAGTCACTGCGAGGAAGTGATGTGGTGTCTCAAAACGGTAAGAGTCATGTACGGGTGCTGTTGCTTGAGGCTGAGTCAATCAATAGCGATATGGTAATAAGAAGGATCATTGAAAACTGGAAAGAAGAGGATCCATCGGGGGAGTATATCGTTACTTACGAGATGGAAATGGTTAGAGCGTAATGGCAGATAACATTAGAAAAATTATCCAGGATAGAAAAGTTCATTATCTGACGGGGCTTCCGAATGCCGGTGGATACATAGATGAGGTCCACGGAAGGATTATTATTGGCACAATTAAGGATTATACAGCCTTCTTCTTTAACCTCAAGGGCTTTGGAAACGTAAATCAACGGTACGGAATTGCAACCGCTGACGACATTGTAGTGAGATTTGCCGATAAGGTTAAGGAATTTCTTGATGAAGATGAAGTGCTGGGACACCTTGGCGGAGACAATTTTGTTGCCCTTGTCCGCAAGGAAAGAAAGGAAAAATTCTGCAGACTTCTTAACGGCATAGAAGTTACCTTTAATAAAGACGGCAGAGAAGAAAAGGTTAAAATTCCGTCCACCATCGGGTTGTGGGACATCGAGGAGGATTTTGAAGATCCCGGTGAAGCAATAAGCAGACCATCCATAGCGCTGCAGCATGCAAAGCACATCCTGCATATTCCTGTAGTCAGTGTGACAGAGGAAATGTTAAAAAGAGTTGCCGTGCAGAAGACTGTGCTTGAACAGTATCAGAGCGCACTGCAAAATAAAGAATTCATGGTATACTATCAGCCCAAGGTTGATTCCAGAAACAATATGCTTGTTGGTGCAGAAGGCCTTGTTCGCTGGAAGCATGATGGGCAGATGGTTTCGCCCGGAATTTTCATCCCACCGCTGGAGCAGAACGGTGAGATTGTTATGCTGGATTACTATGTTTTGAAGAGAGCCTGCGAGGATATAAAGCGTTGGCTGGAACAGGGCCTTGAACCTGTCACCATATCAGTCAATTTTTCAAGAAAAGACCTGTTGGATCCCGACCTTGCTGAGAATATTGACCGCATTATTATCAATTCAGGCATAGATAAAAAGTACATAGAGGTTGAGCTCACTGAGACTGTGGACGAGCAGGAGCACGGAGAGCTAGCCAGATTCATTGATAATCTGTATGACCGCGGAATTATGACAGCTATTGATGATTTCGGTGCCGGCTATTCATCTCTGGCGACTCTTAGAGAATTCCAGGTACACACTCTGAAAATTGACCGCTCATTTATAAATACTCCCGAATTTTCATGGAAGGATGAGATAATCCTAAGAGACATCATCCACATGGCTCAGGGACTTAGAATGGAAGTTGTCACAGAGGGTGTCGAGCGTCAGGATCAGATAAACTTCATAAATAAGGTTGGATGTTATGTCATTCAGGGATTCTTCTATGACAGACCCTTGCCGGTAGAGGAGTTTGAAGACAGACTTAAAAACAAGATTTATCCAAAGAAAAAAGAATAGATAGAAGGCTAACCACCTTCTATCTATTCTTTTTATTAGATCACTTAGTGCTATTATTCATGAACTTAATTCTGATCAACGTTAAAAGTTAATCCTCATCTTCTTCAGTTTCATCACCCGATGCACCGATGATACTCAAAATGGCTTCGGATAAAGCGTCTATTTTCGTATCATCGTCATAGGTGATTTCAGTTTTGCCATCCTTGTACTGATGTACCGCATCGGTAATACCTTCGGGATCAAGCCAGGGAACAGCGCTGAAATCTAGGATTGAAGGCATCATATTAAGATCGGGTTCAGTCACGGATTCATTGGAAACAAATTTTCCTTTTTCCATTTTTCCAAGCTTAAGCATTCCTGAAAATGCGCCGCCACAGCCATAGGCGTCCATGAAATTACCGACAACGCAATCGCCGCCACCGGGTTTCGTGCCTATGATAGTGGCAAGTCCATTCTGCTGTGCAAAATAGGGAAGGGCATTACCGCATGAGTAGGAGGACGGGCTCGTCATTATATAGAAATCATACTCTCCGCCAAAGCCATCCTTGTCATCTGCGATGCCATCCAGATTGGTATCTACATGGTAGCATTCTTCTCTGTAGCTCTTTGATAACAAATCCATATCGGTGATTGTTACCTCTCCGTCCTTAGACAGGAATCCTAAAATCGTAATAAGTGCGGAAGCAGCACCTCCGCCATTGGTGGACAGGTTGATGACAACATTTTTTACTTCCTTGTGCTTCTTGATATCTTCGAAGCAGCTATAGAAAAATGCAAAATTGTTATCTGCAATATCGTCCTCGGTCATGGGATCTAAATAGAAGGACGGATCTCTCGCAGGATTATCCTTGAATTGATTAAAATAGATAACTGCGGTATCATCACAATAATCTATGCGCTCGTCGTCGTAATCCTTAGGAGTAACTTTTTCAAAATAGGCCGACCATGCATAAAGCGGGATAATTTCCGGAAGGAGGAACCCTTTTTCTGTTAATGCACCAAGAATGGCATCGTCTAATGCATCTGCAGCATCCAAACCTGTTGTATTTGTAGCATCTTCAAACAGATTCTTTCCTTCATCGGAATTTTTGATGTCGTTAATTATTTCCCCAGCCTGAGCCTTATCCTTAGTATCAACTTCACCAAAAACTGTATTGCCTCCAAGAAAAGCGTCATGGCCTGAATCAAAAAGATAGAAGAATATCAGTGTTTCAGCCAGAGAAACCTTTGAAATATCTGTGGAACAAAGGGATGCCTTGGCATTGATTCGGGTAAAGTAATCATCAAATGTGGTTATATTTTTTTCTTCCTTATGACCAAAGTACAGATCCAGAAGCAGACAGGTTGCATAATAGCTGTAGTCGGCGTAGTCCTGGGAAGGAGCCTCTTTCTCACTGAAAGGCCCGCTGTATATGGCATTAAAATATGGCATTTCTTCCTGAGGTACATCAGGATTATTCAGATGATAATCTGATGAAGCATGAACATTGTAATAATCTTTTCCGTTGTAGCAAAGGAGGTTATTCCATGTAATGGCACCGAAGGTATTCTGCAGAGCTAAAAATGGCATCAGAATATCATCTTCGTACTCTGCAACGGGCATATGATAATCAGCCAATGATATTTTCAGAGGCTCTATTTTTGTCTGAGTGGATTTGTTTTTAAGAGAGGGCATTACTACATTCATCTCATCTGCTTCCAAAATAGCGCCCTCGATTATACTGTCAGAACGGAACTTTGAGGTGTTTTCAAAGGATATCGTATCTGTAGCAGGATCGATTATTGCCTCTGTGCCGTTTTTTGTAACTTTAAGAACCCCGTCCTCGAAGGATGAATGAGCCTGCTTTGAAAAGATGATATCAAGATAATTCGATGCTTTTACAAAGGGTACATCTTCATATCCTTTTACCTCGTAAGTCGGCATGATGTAGTAAGAACCAAGACTGGTTCCTTTGAAAACGCGGCTGTCTTCCCACAACAGAGAAATATCTTTTGAGGATATTTCTTCAGATGAAGCAGGCTTAGCTGCTACAGCATGTGCGGAGGTTTCGCTGCAAACAACAGCAGATGTGATCATAGCAATTGATAAGAAACAGCTGATAATTCTTTTTATTTTCATTAGCAACCACCTTTCTTATAGTGCGGATGAAATGTCAGACATATGTATATTATAAGGTGGGAATGGCTGTAATTGTTAAAGTTTAGCGTTTTTTAATAAAAACGAAAGGAACTATGCCTCGTCAGACATAGTTCCCTATTTAAAATTCCCTCTATATTCCTATACTCTGAAGACTGATCTTATTGTTCATGACTGCGAGTTTGGATTTTCTGTTTCGGGTATTGCTATTCGTTGTTTGTTTTTTTATTACCAGACAAAGGTTACTGCGTTTGCAACATCTTCAGTAATGGTATTGTCTTTTACCAGTTTCTTCAGCCAAAGTTCAATGTCGTCTACCTTATGGTCTGTCTCGATAAAGTGAATGCTCTTTCCGTTTACATCTTTTGCAAGAAACAATTCGTACATATACATATGGTTTACCTCCGCTGTTACTGGATTTATATTTGCTTCATGCAATCGGCCGTTTTGCATCTGTTTTTGTGTGTTCACTATTATTATCGAGTAGCTTTGGTGAAAAGTTTATAGGAAAAATAAATGTTTTAAATTTTCATTTTCAGATAATTCTATTGAAATTAAATATTGGCTGTTTTGCAAGCACCTATGCGAGGAGTTTGGAAACTTAATAATAGATAAACGGGAATAGCATGAATTATAAGTTGACAAATGGAAACGCAGGTTTTAATATTTCAAAGTGATTTAGTTAAAAAATATTTAGTTAAAACGGAGGAAACAAAAATGAACTTTGAAGAGCTTAAGGAACTTGTAGCAGAAATTCTTGCAGTAGATGAGGATAAGATCAAATTAGAGTCCAAGCTTATCGATGATCTTGGTGCTGATTCACTCAGCGTTGTTGAGCTTCACATGGAAATCGAGGAGAGACTTGGAATCAAGATTCCTGATGAAGAGGTTGCAAACCTTACAACAGTTGAGGACGTACTTAAGGCAATCGAGGCACATAAATAATATAGGGGTATCCTTGAGGCGAGATTATCCTCTAAAAAGCCTTCTCCCTTGGGGGCGCTCAACGTCTGGGGACGTTGGCTCAGCGCGGACCGAAGCGGAGCGTAGACAGGTGGCACGAAGTGCCGGATGAGGGGAAAGGAGACTTCAAAATGGGAACATTTCTTGACTCATTATCATTTCCCGCGAGAGTAAGGAAGGATTTGGGTGAGGTTTTTCTGAAAAAGGACAAGGAACCGGTTTTCATACAATGCAAAGCCTGTAACAGGAGAGCCCTGAAGCAGGACTGGCAGAAAAACTATTACGTATGTCCGGTTTGCGGACATTACAGAGCAATCGGAGCATATTACAGACTCTCCCTGATTCTCGATAAGGGGACATTTAAGGAATTAAACGAGGGCATGGAGCCCAAGGATCCGATGTCGTTCCCGGAATACAGGGATAAGCTCAAGGTCCAGACTGAAAAGACAGGGCTTCCCGAAGCAGCAGTAACTGCAACAGGAAAAGTTGGTGGACACAAGGTTGTTGCAATAGTTTTGGACAGTCGCTTTTTCATGGGCAGTATGAGCAGTACTGTCGGTGAAAAGGTCACAAGAGCAGTCGAGTACGCAACCGAGAAAAAGCTTCCGCTTATCATTTTCTCTGCCAGCGGTGGAGCGAGAATGCAGGAAGGAATATACAGCCTGATGCAGATGGCCAAGACCGCTGCGGCAATTGAGGAGTTCAATGCTGCGGGCGGCCTTTACATAAGCTTCCTTACACATCCCACAACGGGTGGTGTTACGGCAAGCTTTGCATCACTTGGAGACATAACACTCGCAGAGCCAGGCGCCCTTATAGGTTTTGCCGGCCCCAGAGTAATCGAGCAGACAATTCATAAAAAGCTGCCCAAGGGCTTCCAGAGAAGCGAGTACCTTGAGGCCCACGGCTTTGTAGACAAAATCGTCCCCAGGAGCGAGATGCGCGACACGCTTATTCAGCTAATTGAGTTGCATACGTAAGCTAATTGAGTTGCATACGTAAGCTAATTGAGTTGCATGTATTAATTAAAGCCTTCCCCTTGGGGGGAAGGTGCCCCGAAGGGGCGGATGAGGGGTCGCGAAGCAATGAATTAGGGGAAGCTAATTGAGTTGCATGCATTAATTAAAGCCTTCCCCTTGGGGGGAAGGTGCCCCGAAGGGGCGGATGAGGGGCCGCGAAGCAATGAATTAGGGGAAGGAGGACCACATGCTGGAAAAAGTTCTTAAATCAGTAGAAAAACTTGATAAAAAGATCACCACCCTTGAAAAAAAGGCAGCAGGCGAGACAGAAGAACTCGTTAACGCCGCCTACGAAAGTGATGAAATCCTTGAGGACATAAAGGAAGAATATGAAGCCTGGGAATATCACGGAACTGAAATTGACAGACTAAAACAGCTCCGAGACTACCTTCTCCAGGACTGCACCAAACTGACACCGGATGAAAAGGTTTTTCTTGCAAGACATCCAAAGAGACCTCACATTGATGATTTTATAGAGGGACTTTTCACGGACTTCTTTGAGCAAAAAGGAGACCATCTCTTTGATGAGGACAGAAGCATCTATGGCGGAATTGCAAGATTCCACGGCATTCCGGTGACAGTTCTCGGACATAGAAAAGGACATACCATGGAGGAAAGCATGGCCTACAATTTCGGAATGCCCTGTCCCGAAGGCTACAGAAAAGCTTTGAGACTGATGAATCAGGCAGAGAAATTCAGAAGGCCCATAATTACCTTCATAGATACGCCTGGTGCCTATCCGGGACTTGAAGCTGAGGAGCATGGACAGGGGGAAGCGATAGCGACAAACCTTGCAAAAATGAGTCAGTTTCATGTGCCTATAATCGCAGTTGTAACAGGCGAAGGTAATTCCGGTGGAGCCCTTGCAATTGGCGTGGCCAACAGGATTTTAATGCTTGAAAATGCAGTATATTCAATCCTTAGTCCGGAGGGCTTTGCAAGCATTCTGTGGAAGGATGCGGACAGACATAAGGAGGCCTGTGAGCTTATGAAGCTGACTGCCGATGACCTTCTTAAAGCAGGAGTGGCTGACGGAGTTGTGAGGGAACCTTTGGGAGGTGCCCAGAGAGACTACAAGGAAGTATTCAAAAACCTTGATGAAGCTCTTTATGCAAACCTCAAGGAACTAATGACACTGTCACCTTCAGGCTGCAAGAGCGAGAGGCAGATGAAGTACAGGAAGATCGGATGATCATATGGAAAATATAGAGATAATCGGAACCGGAATGGCGGTTCCATCCAAGGCCATCACTAATGACGACCTTGCAAAGATAGTAGATACCAGCGACGAGTGGATAAGTACAAGAACAGGTATAAGGAATCGTTTTTTTTGCAGAGAGGATGAGTGTGCCAATTCTCTTGCTATTGAGGCGGCAGGTAAAGCACTTGAGGATTCCGGTCTGAATGCAGAGGATATCGGAGTTTGCATATGTGCAACTGTTTCCGGAGATTTTGCAACACCAAGCATGGCCTGCATGGTTCAAAGACATTTGAGACTGCGGGAAAACATACCATCCTTTGACATTAACGCAGCATGCAGCGGCTTTTTATACGGAATAGAAGTTGCAAGAGGACTCCTAAACGGCACCGGAGAAAAATATGCACTTGTTGTCGGATGCGAGCAGCTCTCAAAGCTTCTTGATATGACCGACAGAAGTACCTGCGTGCTCTTCGGTGATGGTGCGGGCGCAGCGGTAATAAGGCTGTCGAATGAAAAAATCTACGCATCGACACTTGGCACAAGAGGCGGCTATGAAATCATGGCTGAAGGACCGGGAAAAAAGCCCAGCCATCTCAGAATGGATGGCAAGGAAGTTTTCAAATTCGCAACCACCATTATACCTAAGTGTATAGAAGAGCTTAAGGAAAAAAGCGGTCTTGGAATTGAGGATGTTGATAAGGTTATCTGTCATCAGGCAAACGAGAGAATCATAGATTTTGTCGTAAGAAGAATGAAGGCGGATCCTTCCAAGTTTTACAAAAACATGGATCGATACGGAAATACCAGTGCGGCATCAGTACCGATAGCTCTTGATGAGCTTGTGAAGAAGGGCGAAGTGAAAAGCGGAGACCTTCTTCTGATGGTTGGCTTCGGAGGCGGACTTACCTGGGCCGGAGCACTTATCCGCTACGCCGGGAGGAAGTTATTATGAATACAAATATAAAGTATTTCCTGGCAGGAGAGATGAATATAAATCCTTCTTTGGCAGGAGAGATGAATAAAAATCTTTCTTTGGCAGGAGAGATGAATAAAAATCTTTCTTTGGCAGAAGAGATGAATAAAAATCTTTCTTTGGCAGAAGAGATGAATAAAAATCTTTCTTTGGCAGGAGAGATGAATAAAAAAATAAAAGCCTTCCCCCACTGGGGGAAGGTGTCAGCGAAGCTGACGGATGAGGGGACACTATGAAAAAACTTAACGAAATACTCGGAACCGAATTCCCCATCATCCAGGGCGGCATGGCCAACATCGCCACAGGTTCCTTTGCTGCAGCCTGCTCAAATGCAGGAGCGCTGGGACTAATCGGTGTAGGTGGAATGACGCCCGAGATGCTAAGGGAAGAAATCAGGATATGCAAGAGCAAAACTGACAAGCCTTTTGGCGTAAACATAATGCTTATGCATCCTGCCGCAGATGAGTTTGCGGACATTGTTGTGGAAGAGGGCGTAAAGGTTGTCACAACCGGAGCCGGAAACCCTGCAAAATACATGGACAAGTGGAAGGCAGCAGGAATAACGGTTATCCCCGTAGTTGCAGCGCCCATACTTGCAAAAGCTCTTGAAAAAAGCGGAGCTGACATGATAATCGCAGAGGGCTGCGAGAGCGGCGGACACGTCGGTGAGATGACTACAATGACACTTGTTCCACAGACGGTTGATACAGTAAGCATTCCTGTTATTGCAGCAGGTGGAATCGCAGACAGCAGACAGGTAAAGGCAGCCTTTGCACTTGGTGCTTGCGGAATACAGGTGGGGACATGTCTTCTTGCAAGTAATGAATGTCCTATTCACGACAACTATAAAAAGGCAGTTGTTAAGGCAAAGGGCACAGATGCCATCGTAACAGGAAGAATAGGCGGAACACCCGTCAGAGTTCTTAAGAACAAGATGACACGTGAATACATCAAGCAGGAAAAGGCAGGAGCAGATGCCATGGAGCTCGAAAAATTCACACTTGGCAGCCTTAGAAGAGCCGTCTTTGATGGCGACACCGATACCGGAAGTCTTATGGCAGGTCAGACCTGCGGACAGCTTAAGGAAATAAGGCCTTTGAGAGATATTTTTGAGGAGCTGATGAGGGTATGAATTCAAATATGAAAACAGCATTTTTATATGCGGGACAGGGCAGCCAGCACAAGGGCATGGGCGAGGACCTTTACCGCGATTTTGATGAATTTAAAAACGTTTTTGACAAAACAGATCTTCCGTTTGACTTAAAAAAAATGTGCTTTGAGGATCCTGAGGAAAAGCTTAGTAAGACTAAGTATACTCAGCCCTGTATGGTAGCTTTTGCCGCAGGTATTACAGCGATCCTGAACAAAAACGGAGTAAAACCGGATTACCTTGCAGGTCTTTCACTTGGTGAGTATTCTGCACTTCAGGCATCCGGAGTATGGGATGCAGAGACCGCGATTAAGCTTGCTGCCTTCAGAGGAAATGCCATGACAAAAGCAGCAGAAGGTGTTGAAGCAGGCATGTCTGCAGTTATGGGGCTCTCAAGAGATGAGCTGCAAAAGTGTGTGGACGAAGCACAGAGCGAGGGCGTTGTGTCTATCTGTAACGACAACTGCCCCGGACAGATCGTAATCGGAGGCGAGAAGAAAGCAGTCGATAAGGCAGCTGAGCTTGCAAAGGAAAACGGCGCAAAAAGATGCATGCCACTTAATGTAAGCGGACCTTTTCATACAAAATTCATGAGCCCCGCAGGAGAAGAACTCAAGGAATATTTCAAGGACATAAAGTTTAACGACGAACAGATTCCGGTTGTGTTTAACGTCACTGGATCGGAGCGTTCATCAGAGGAAACTGTTCCGGAGCTTCTTGAAAAGCAGGTTCAGAGCGGTGTTAAGATGACTCAGACAATAGAGTATCTTCTTGATAACGGCGTTCGCAGATTTGTAGAAATCGGCCCCGGCAAGGCTCTGACCGGATTTGTAAAGCGCACCGCCAAAGAGAAGCAGGTTGAAGATATTGAATGCATCACTCTTGAGACATCAGAGAGTATTAAAGATTACCTTGAAAAGATTCGGAGTAGAAGGACGTAAATATGACAAGAACAGTAATTGTAACAGGGGGGAGTCGCGGAATAGGCCGGGAAATCGCAGTGGGATTTGCAAAAAAAGGCTACAACGTGACCATCAGCTATGCAGGGAATGACAGTGCAGCTGCTGAAACAGAGAAGCTCTGCAAGGATAACGGTGCTGCTGAGGTTGTTCTTTTCAAGGGTGATGTCGCAGACGAGAAAGCCTGTGAAGAGCTTGTAAAGACAACTGCTGAAAAGTTCGGCCAGATTGATGTACTTGTAAATAACGCAGGTATCACAAGAGACGGACTTCTTGCAAGAATGAGCGCAGAGGATTTTGACAGCGTTATAGCAACCAATCTTCGCGGAGCATTTTTAATGAGCAAGCTTGTGACAAAGTCCATGATGAAGCAGCGTTACGGAAGAATAGTAAACATCTCAAGTGTTGTCGGAGTTCACGGAAATGCAGGTCAGGCCAATTACAGCGCAAGTAAGGCAGGAATTATAGGCATGACCAAGAGCATAGCCAAGGAACTGGCATCAAGGAACATCACAGTAAATGCTGTTGCTCCCGGAATGATAGCAACTGACATGACGGCGGTTCTTACAGATGCGCAGAAGGAAAAAATCAATTCATCCATTCCCGCAAAGAGAATGGGAGAACCTGCAGATGTCGCAAATGCTGTTCTTTTCCTTGCAGATGAAAACAGTAGTTACATAACCGGTCAGGTATTAGGCGTAGATGGAGGGCTATGATGAGAAGAGTAGTAGTAACAGGTCTGGGAACCGTAAACCCGACCGGTAATTCTGTTAAAGAGAGTTGGGCAAGTGTTAAGGAAAGCAAGATAGGAATAGGTAAAATAACTTCCTTTGATACCACTGATTACAAGGTAAAGGTGGCAGCAGAGGTCAAGGATTTTGAGCCTGCCACAAAGCTTGATAAAAAGGAGCTCCGTCATATAGCGAGATTTACACAGCTTGCAATGTATGCTGCAGAGGAAGCTATTGAGGATGCGGGACTCTGCAAGGAGGAGGACGGAAGCTATAAATTCGATACCAAGGTTTCCGAAATTCCCGCAGACAGATGCGGAGTAATCGTTTCAAGCGGAATCGGCGGACTTGATGAGATTGAAAAGAACGATCAAAAAGCACAGACAAAAGGCTACAACTTTGTAAGTCCCTTCTTTGTGCCCATGGCTATCTGCAATATGGCAGCAGCCAGAATCGCTATTGCACACGGCTTTAAGGGAATGTGCACCTGCCCGGTAACGGCATGTGCAGGTGGAAGTAATGCCATCGGAGATGCGTTCTTCAGAGTAAGAGACGGATATGAGGATGTCATGATCTGCGGAGGAACAGAGAGCAGCATCACACCGCTCGGAATCGCAGGCTTCCAGAACATGAAGGCACTTTCAGATACCGAGGACCCGGAGAGAGCAAGCATTCCTTTTGATAAAAACAGAAATGGTTTTGTCATGGGTGAAGGTAGCGGAATACTCGTACTTGAGGAGTATGAGCATGCAGTAAAAAGAGGTGCTCACATCTATGCCGAAATAGTAGGCTATGGCAGCAACTGTGATGCATACCACATCACATCTCCTTCACCTGACGGACAGGGCGGCGCAGCCTGCATGAAACTTGCAATCAAGGATGCCGGAATTGATGAAAAAGACGTGGATTACATCAATGCCCACGGCACATCCACAAGTCTTAACGACAAGTATGAGACCGCAGCAATTAAGTCAGTGTTCGGAGATTATGCAAAGGACCTTTATGTTTCCAGCACAAAGTCAATGACAGGACATCTTCTTGGTGGTGCAGGAGGAGTTGAAGCAGTATTTTCCGTAAAAGCCCTTGAGGATGGTTTTGTTCCTGCAACCGTAGGGCTTAAGGAAACCGAGCCTGAGATGGACTTAAACTACGTTCCCAGAAAAGGTGTAAACGCTGATCTTAAGTACGTCCTCAGCAACAGCCTCGGCTTCGGCGGTCACAACGCCTGCCTTATATTTAAGAGATACGAAAACTAAAGCCTCCCATGGAGCGAAAGAAAAAAATTTAAGTCCCATATGGAGCGAAAGAAAAAAATTTAAGTCCCATATGGAGCGAAGGAAAAATATTTAAGTCCTATATGGAGCGAAGGAAAAATATTTAAGTCCCATATGGAGCGAAGGAAAAAGATATAAAGCCTTCCCCCTCTGGGGGAAGGTGTCAGCGAAGCTGACGGATGAGGGCCCAAATGAACAAATTAGATTTATCACGCGAAACCAAAAATCCACTCACCGCCGAGGAGATAGCCGGCATCATACCTCACCGCTATCCCTTTGCCTTAGTGGACAGAATCATCGATCACGAGCCCGGAGTATGGGCGGTTGGCAGAAAATGTGTCAGCATGGATGAACCTTTTTTCCAGGGACATTTCCCCGGAAAACCAATAATGCCGGGAGTACTTATAATAGAAGCTCTCGCCCAGACAGGAGCAGTAGCAGCTCTTGCCCTTCCTGAAAACAGAGGAAAGATAGCACTTTTCGGAGGCATAAAAAATGCCCGCTTCAAAAAGCCCGTCACCCCGGGAGATGTGCTTGAACTTCGCTGTGAAATGGTAAGATGCAAAGGCCCTGTAGGCGTTGCAGAGGCAGAAGCCCTGGTTGACGGAACAGTTGTAACAAAAGCAGAAATCACATTTTCAATCCTATGATATAATGATGATTGTAGAATTGCTTCAAACGGGGTAATTCATCTTATCGTCAATATTTTATAGAGAAAAAGGATAGAACATGTTTGATTATGCAATAGCCCACATATATGAGAAAATTCGTCTTCACCTTTTCATGAAGGTGTATTCGCGCTTTGAAAATAGAGAGGCTACACTTACCACAGTTGAGACCTTCAGTATGGAGGTCATAATGGCAATGGAGGAGCCCACGGTTGCTCAGTTCGCCAAGATGCTCGACATCTCATCCCCCAATGCAGCGCACAGAATTAAGTGCCTTATGCAGAAGGGATATGTTGAAAAGGTACAGTCCAAGGATGACGGCAGAGAGTACCACTTAAGGCCGACCAAAAAATATCTTGATTACTGTAAAATAAATGATGATTATCTGAAAATCATAATGAAAAGATGTGAAAAAAGATTTTCACCCGAAGACTATCAGAAACTCAACGAGATGCTCGATATCATAAACAATGAACTGATGCCTGAGCTTGATATTAAAGCTTTCAAAGACTCCTTTACGTGATGTCTATGAAAAAGAGAATTCTTGCAGCTGTGGCCTTTGTTTTCATGCTTGTGATAATGATGGCTGTATATTGGAAGATAGGCTTTAGTGATTACAAATACTTCAGTATGGTATTTAAAAAGTACACTGACAGCTCACCCTCCGATTTTGTGAAGTAGTTGAGGAGAGAAAATGAATATCAATGGAAAAGAGCTTCCGCATGGAATAATCCAGGGCGGAATGGGGGTAGGTGTTTCGCTCTCTAATCTTGCGGGCAATGTTGCAAGAGAGGGATGCATGGGCGTTATCAGCTCAGTAAATATCGGATATAATGAGCCTGATTTTATGGAGAAGCCTTTTGAGGCCAATATAAGAGCTCTCAAGGAACACATAAAAAAGGCTAAGGAAATATCAGAAGGAAAAGGTCTTATCGGTGTAAACATCATGGTTGCCG
This sequence comes from Butyrivibrio sp. AC2005, assembly GCF_000424145.1. GTDB lineage: Bacteria > Bacillota > Clostridia > Lachnospirales > Lachnospiraceae > Butyrivibrio. The sequence continues at coordinate 12,514 of NZ_AUJI01000037.1, read as the reverse complement.
TAAGTCACTATGAGGAGACGGTTAAGGCTGCGATAGAAGCAGGCGCTGACGCCATCATCTCCGGAGCAGGTCTTCCGCTTAATCTCGCAGAGCTTGTAAAAGGAAGCAAGACCTTATTTGCACCAATTGTTTCAAGCAAAAGAGCGGCAATGCTTCTTTGCAAAAACTTTGTAAGAAGAGCAGGAAATCTTCCGGACTTCATGGTAATAGAGGGCTATAAGGCCGGCGGACATCTTGGTTTTTCAGCAGATGATCTTGAGAATAAAACCTGCCAGCCTAACCTTCAGATTCTTAAGGAAGTGAAGGAAGCAATCAAGCCTTTTGAGGAAGAATTCAAAAAGAAGATTTATGTTTTTCTCGGTGGCGGCGTGTTTGATGGAAAGGATATCGCGGAAGCTAAGAAAGCCGGTGCGGACGGAGTTCAGATCGGAACACGTTTTATTGCTACAAAGGAATGCGATGCTGACGATGTTTTCAAGCAGGTAATTGTTAACTCAAAGGAGGAAGATATTCGCATTATTAAGAGCCCTGTCGGAATGCCTGCCCGTGCGATTTACACACCTCTTCTTCAGAATCTTGATAAGGGAAAATCTTTTCTTGCAAAGAGATGTAACAACTGCCTCACAGCCTGCCCCAAGGGAGATAAGGTCCCCTATTGTATCAGCAGAGCGCTCATTGAAGCAGTGCGTGGAAACCGTGAGGAAGGATTATTCTTCTGCGGAGAGAATGCTTCAAGAGTTGAGGGCATTGTGACAGTTAAGGAACTGATCGATGAACTTATGACGGATTATAAATTGAATATGGCATAAATGAAGAGCGCCTGTTACTATGGATGTTCTATTAGTAAGTACTATTATAGAAGATTCATGGTGGCAGGTGCTTTTTGTCTGTTATTTTATTGATACGCCTGGCGTTTGTCTGCGGTAGTTCACCCGATATTTTATGTTTTCTCAAGAAGGGATTAACGATAGGGAGAGATAATTCACCCAATAATCTATTTGTTCTCATAGAGGGTTACGATCAAGCTATATAAGGTCACCCGGAATTCTAAATATACTTTTAAAGGTTTACCATTTAGTTGTGATGGTTCATCCATATTATAAATTTGTTCGCGAGTAGGGTGAATCCAGACAGGGACATACTTCCCGCAAGCCTAAGAAATTCACCCAATAATCAATAATATTTCACAAAGGATTAACTCTAATCAGAAATAGTTCACCCAACAACCTATATCTACTCATAACGGGTTACTACTAGCTACAACTGTTCACCCATAATATGAATTTGTACGCGCATGGGGTGAAATCCAACAGAAACATCCTTTCCGCAAGGATAAGAAGTTCAACCAATACATTTCACCTTCCAGACATTTTTGTTTTAGGTTCATTTTAGGTTAGAAGAATATAATCCTCGTTGTTGAAAAAATGCTGATGCCACTGAGCCAGGTCACTATTTATACTTAGCTCAAGTTAAGGTTCAAAGCAGCATTAAATCAACTACAAAGACTCATTCAACAGTTACAAAACTACAGGGAGGAGCAAGCCGTGCAATTTAGACATGAGTTAAAGCATGAGATTACTGCTTCGGATATGATTGCCATCAGACAGAGGCTCAGGGCGATAGCAATACCTGATCCACACACAATAGATGGAAAATACCTGATACGAAGCTTGTACTTTGACACACCTGAAGATAAAGCACTTTTGGAAAAGCAATCGGGCGTAAGCAGAAGACAGAAGTTTAGAATCAGATATTATAACGGCAACAAGTCAGTCATACACCTTGAAAAAAAGAGTAAGGTCGGAGGGCTTGGCACCAAGGTTTCAGCGCCATTATCCGAAGAACAGGCAGGAAAAATTGTAAAAGGGGATATCGACTGGATGATAAGTGAAGATAATTCACTGATCAAAGAGTTGTATTCCAAAATGGTTGGTGAGAGACTTCGGCCCAGAACAATTGTTGATTATACCCGTGAACCCTTTATATATGGCCCTGGAAATGTCAGGGTAACACTTGACTACAACATCCGAACCGGAATGCTGAATACGGATTTTCTCGATACGGAATGTATCACCCTGCCGGCAGCAGACGGTATATGCATCATGGAGGTCAAATGGGACAACTATTTACCGGAGATAATCCGGGATGCTGTACAACTTAAATACGCTAGAACAGGTTCGTTTTCAAAATACGAAGCCTGCAGGCAACCAATGATATAAACCAATACTGAACCAAGCAAAATCATAATTTTTCATGGCTTGGCTCTAAAAAACAAAAGAGAATGATAGGAGAACTAAACCAATGACTTTTAATGACATCTTTAAATCAAGCTTTCTTGAGAATGTAACCAGCATAAGCGTACTTGACATGGTGATTGCCATGGCGCTTGCTTTCGCAATAGGACTGTTTATTTTCCTGGTTTATAAAAAGACCTATCAGGGAGTAATGTATTCCTCAAGCTTTGGAGTAACTTTAGTAGCACTTACAATGATCACGACACTTGTAATACTTGCAGTAACAAGTAACGTAGTTCTTTCACTTGGTATGGTCGGTGCCCTTTCAATCGTACGATTCAGAACAGCAATCAAGGAGCCACTTGATATAGCATTTTTATTCTGGTCAATTGCAGTAGGTATCGTACTGGCAGCAGGACTTATTCCTCTTGCAGTTTTCGGAAGCATCATTATCGGTGTGATCCTCATGGTATTTGTAAATAAAAAGTCCTACCTCATGCCTTACATTGTTGTTATTAACTGCGACGGACATGATGCAGAGGTTAAGGCATCTGAATACATTAAATCAAAGGTAGAGAGATTTGTAGTAAAAAGTAAGAGCGCTCAGAAGGGTAACTTAGAGCTCAACATAGAAGTAAGACTTAAGGAAGATAACACTGATTTCGTAAATGAACTTGCTGATCTTGACGGCGTAAACAGCGCAGTACTTGTAAGCTACAACGGCGAATACATGGGATAAAAGTATAAAGGAAAGAAAATGACAACAAGTAAAAACATAAACAGAATATGCGTCATTATTACTGCCATAGCTGTGCTTGTTACCGTTCTTTTTATGAATGCAAAGGCCCTTGGAGTATCAACAATAGATACGATTTCCTTTGAGTATGAGACTTCACTTTTTGATGACAGCTATGTGCATACTATTGACATTACTATAGATGATTGGGACGGGCTTATTGAAAATGCCACGTCCGAAGAGTACTCGGCAGCAGATGTAACTATTGATGGGGAGACAGTTAAAAATGTAGGAATACGTGCTAAGGGAAACACTTCTCTTAGTACAGTATCCCAGCTGGATAGTGAAAGATACAGCTTCAAGATTGAGTTTGATGCGTATGAGACTTCCGGTAATTACCAAGGTCTTGACAAGCTATGCTTAAATAACCTGATTCAGGATTACACCATGATGAAGGACTATATCACCTATAAGCTGATGAATGAATTCGGAGTTGCATCTCCTTTAGTCAGCTATTGTTTCATAACAGTTAACGGTGAGGACTGGGGATTATATCTTGCAGTTGAAGCAGTTGAGGATTCCTTCCTTGAGAGGAATTACGGAACAAACTACGGAGAGTTATACAAGCCCGACACAATGTCCATGGGTGGCGGCCGTGGTAACGGTGGCGATTTTGATATGAAAAATGTGGACTTCGATAAGATGGGCATGAAGAATCCGTTTGAGAGAAATGATAGTGATTCAGGAAGCGATGGCGATTCAGAAGGTGGATTCCCCGGTGGTGGTTCCCCAGGCGGTGGCTTTGGAATGGGCAGCAGTGATGCCAAGATCCAGTACATAGACGATGATACTGACAGCTACTCGACTATTTTTGACAGTGCTAAGACGACTATAAATAAGTCAGATAAGAAGCGCCTGATCAGCTCAATCAAATCACTTAATGAAGGAATAGAGGAAGGCGATTCCGAGAAAATCGAAAGTGCTATAGATACAGACGCACTTATGAGATACATGGTAGTTCACAATTTTGTTGTGAACGGTGACAGCTACACAGGAAGCATGATCCATAACTACTATTTATATGAAGAAGACGGACTTATGACAATGCTTCCCTGGGATTACAACCTTGCCTTTGGAACCTTCCAGGCAGATGATGCTTCATCCGCAGTAAATGATCCTATTGATACACCTCTTTCAGTTACTGAAGAAAGTAACGACAGACCGATGTTTTCATGGATTACATCCTCTGAGGAATATACAGAAGAGTACCATGCACTCTATCAGGAATTCCTTGATCAGTTTTACACCAGTGGATATCTGACAGATCTCATTGATACTACCTACGAGATGCTTCATGACTACGTTGACAGAGATCCTACAAAATTCTGCACTACAGAGGAATTTGAGACAGCGGTAGATACCATCAGACAGTTCGTAACCTTGAGATGCGAGAGTATTGAAGGTCAGCTCGACGGAACGATTCCTTCAACTGACTCAGGCCAGGAAGCAGATTCTTCAAATCTTGTTGACGCATCTGCCATTACCCTTAGCGACATGGGTTCCATGGGAGGCGGCATGGGCGGTGGCCCTGGCGGCAGCGGTGGACCGGGCCGTAATGGTGGTCATGGCAGACATGATGAAAACAGTCAGGATGGCTCCGGTGAAAATGCCCAAGGTGGTGATAACTCTACAGGAGATGAAAAAACTGTGGAAGATAACGGTTCAAATGGAAGTGCGCTTGAAGAAATGAGCAGTCCGGAGAGTGTGGAAAGTACAAACAGCTCAGAAAGTACCGATATTACAGATAGTTCTGGCAGTACTAACAATTCCGACAGCGAAAATAACAACTTCCCCGGTGGCAATTTCCCTGGCGGAAATGGAGATTCCGGTAGTGATTCTGCAGACGGAAACAACTTCCCCGGAGGAAATGGTGGTCCGGGTGGTGACTTCCCCGGAGGAGACTTTGGACAAATGTCATCAGTTTCAACAACTGATTATATTTACGCAGGGGGCTGCGTGGCAGCTATTCTTGCAGCAATAGCATTTGCCTTCTTTTTTAAGAGAAAGAGACTACATATTTAAATGAAGACTTCGTATTACGGTTTGAGATTATTCTCTTATCGTAGTACGAAGTTCTTTTTATTTCATGGAAATTGTTCTGAAATTCCTGTGAAACCAAAAGCGATCCGCTATGGATGAGCACTCTCGCGAGTAGTAAAATAAATAGATGAGGAGGTGATAGTAATATGGGTTCAACACAAAAATTTAAAAAGGTTAAGACAGCAGTAATTGGCTGCGGAATGATCAGCGATATATATATACGTAACCTGAAGGAGCTTTTTGATATTATTGATCTGGTAGCGATAGCTAACCGTTCGATGAATGCAGCAAAGGAAAAAGCCGAGACCTTTGGAATAGACAGGGTAATGACAATAGACGAGGTTGCAACTTCTGAGGATATAGAACTTGTTGTAAATCTTACGCCTGCAAATGTGCACTACGAGATAATAAAGAAGATGCTCGAAGCCGGGAAGCATGTATATACGGAAAAGATGTTTACCACAAGGCTTGAGGAGGCCGAGGAGCTCATAAAAATTGCTGAGGAAAAGAAGCTTCAAATAGCGGTAGCGCCCGACACAGTTCTTGGAGCAGGTATACAGACCGCAAGAAATTATCTGGACTCCGGAATTATAGGTGAGGTTACAAGTGGCTTTGTAAGTGTTAATCGCGACCAGTGTCTTATGTCAGAGCTTTTCAGATTCCTGCAGCAGGAAGGCGGGGCAATACCTTACGATGCAGGTATTTACTATATTGGAGCGCTGATAACACTGCTTGGTAGTGTGAAAAGAATTTCCGGTTTTGGCGCACCTGCTCTGTTACATAATAAACAGCTGTTATTTGTGAAGGGGAATCCGGATTCATGGCAGCTTCCCGGAACAAATGTGCTTTGCGGGTCGCTTGAGTTTGAAAATGGGGCACTCGTATCACTTCATTTCAATGGAAATAATGTCGGTGGTGAAAGAACCAGATTTGAACTGTTCGGCACAAGGGGAAACATGGAGCTGGGTGATCCCAATAAATTTGATGGTCCTGTTACTATATCCCTTCCTGAAAATGAGCCGGTAAAAATGCCCTTCACACACGGCTTTAATGGCAAAAATATGCTTGGAGAGCCACGACCTTTTGATGGATACGGCCATCGCGGAGTTGGTGTCGCAGATCTGGCGTATGCTATCAGACAGGGAAGGAAAAACAGACTCAGTAAGGAATACGGCTATCATTGTATGGAGATTCTGCTTGGGCTTGATGAATCGATTAAGACAGGAAAAGTCTACGAGCTAAAATCGAGGGCAGAGGTCGAACCCTTAAAACCGGGATTTTATTCCTCTATGTTTGACGGCATGCTCAGAGCTGATGCGGAGCTGTCACTTATTTATCCGCGGAACTGAGCATAAATATGTGAAAATTCATGGGCGCATATCAGGATTACCGTATTAAGGTTGGCGAGAGCTTTGTGAAAATCCAGGAATACAACCCGAAAAATAAGAAGATTTACAAAGTCGGCGATGAGGTATATCTTAACTTTGAGGACAACACTTTGTACGCACTTTGATAAAAGTATACGGAGTACCATATGACATTAAGCAATATCTACAACTTTCTACAAAGTACAAATAATATGGCAGTCGCGATACGACTGGTCATAGCCACTGTCCTGGGCGGACTTGTGGGCTGGGAACGTCTAGTCAGGCATCACAGCGCAGGTATAAAAACCTTCGCTCTTGTAAGTCTTGGCTCTGCAGTATCCACCGCCCTGAACATCTACCTTGCCATGCTTCCGGGGGTCAGCGCTGATGTAAGCCGAATCCCTGCGGGCGTAGTAAGCGGCATAGGTTTCCTTGGCGCAGGAACAATCCTCGTCACAGGAAAAAAGCAGATTAAAGGACTATCCACAGCCGCATCACTCTGGGTTACAGCCTGCATGGGTATGGCAATCGGCGGCGGATACCTCGAGGTCGGAGTGGCAGGATTTTTACTGATAGCATTCTCTAACTCAGTGCTGCTTCGTATAAGTAAGCACGTTGAGGAAAAGAGCAAATTTATGAGCATTTACATCGAGGTCACCAAGGATCAGGGTGTAACAAAGCTCAGTAAGGAAATCGATAAACAGGGCTTCATGATTATCAGTATGAACAAGAGCAAGGAGAAAACCCTTAGATCTTCCGATACAGGACTCTTTATCGATCTTGAACTTGACGCAAGTCGTCAGCACAATTCAATACTCCAGATATTCAATTCCCTTGACTACGTAAATTACGTGGAAGAGGTATGATGGTGGAAATGTAAAATACCCGGAGCAAAATTGAAAATGCTTCGGGTATTTTTATGCTTTCAACTATGGCAATTATTAAATTTTTATTTCGAAAATTAATAGTATTATTAGATATTTTTCTTCAAATGTGAACAAAGTGTGTTTTTATCACGAATTATCGATTAATGTAATTATAAACTTTTTATAAAATATATAAAAACTGCCAGAAGGGGTATTTTTACTGGAGTTGACGGTGATGATAACGAGGCGGTAAGATAGTTAATGTCACGGATATATGTCAGATTTATCGGTATGACGTATATCAAAAAAGTTTCGTATGGAGGGCAAAAGATGAATATTAAGAAATTATCAGCAACGCTACTTGCAACCACTCTTGCAGCAGCGTTTGCACTGGCACCCGTAACTGAGGTAAAGGCAGCACAGCAGCCGGATTGGGTACGCGAATTTGATGCTAATGGGAATCCTATTGACGTGATTGATAGGAATGTCAAGAAGGTTAGGGTAGAAGGCGTATCAACAGGAGATGAAGCGAGTCTATTAAAGGCTAAAGCGGATTTGTTAAATAAGGCCGTAGCTCAGGGAATACTCGAGGAAACAGATAGAAATGACTATGATTATTATATTGAACTTGAAGATGGCGAAAAGACAGTAACTAAGTATTATAAATTTATCAATGAAGGATGGAGTGAGGATGACGATGAGCGTGTATCAGATACGTCTTCTGATGGGAAAACTATCAGACTTACTTATTCATTTTACTATACGGAGTTCAAGAACAGTATAACGGGTGAGACTTCATTTGATTTGAATGCACTTAAAGGTCAGGGGTATACAGAGTCGCAGAAGATAAATGCTTATCCTGAGAAGGTAAGGGTTTATACAGGTGGAACGAATATAGTTTATGTAACGCTTGGCAGTGGTAATATTAAGCTTAAGAAAGTAAAATCTTCTAACAAAAAGGTTATCAAGGCAAAAATTGTAGAAAACGAAGAATATACTACAACCCAAAATTACACTTTCAGAAAAGATTCAAAGGGATATTATTATGAGTCAGTGGCAGGTGAAAAAGTTTACGTTTCATCACCAACTGATAAAGTTAATATGTCACGAGCTAAAGTGGGCATTAAGTTATATGGTGTTAAGGATGGAAAAGCAACAGTAAGCTTTGATATCTATGATATTAACGGCAGTAAGACAGGGAAAGGAAAAATCACTGTTGTTTCTGATACTAATCTACCAATAAAGGATATTACTTTTGGCGGACAGTCACTTGAGCAGGGAGTTAAGATTGGTGAGACAAATAATAATTACATTTATAAAGGAAAGGATTTTAACACTTTCTATGCATACACCAAAAAGAAGAGCGGAAAGCTTAAAGTGACTACAAGTAAGGATTATAAGATCGAAAGAATTCAGGTTGGAAAACTTGAAAAGTATAATTGGAATACTTCACAGATTCCTGGTTACGATTCTTACTACAATTATAATACAGGTGATAGATCTGAAAATAATTCGTTAAAAATTGAAACAACAAAACCTCATCCTGTTGATTTAAATGGCGATGGTGATTTTAAAGATATAGTAAATGGAATGGACGAATCGAAAGTTGAATTCCGCTTTAAGACTGTAAAGAATGGAAAGAAGATAAAGCTTTCAAAGATACCTTCTTATACTACATTTTCTGCAGATGATTCAGAGTCATATGCTAATAATCAGGATCTTAATTTCTCAAATTCATATAAGTATAACAATAAAAAGGCTATGGCGGTTGCGCCTACAGCTATTAGAGTTACTCTATTCAATAAGGTTACAAAGGAATATGAGATTTACACATATTATATCAATTTGAAGATTAAGAAGTACTAAAAGTGATCGGAAGCATAGTTGAAATGAATTTTTATGGAGGTTTTATATATGAATAAGAGAATATTGGCTCTTGGTCTTGCAGGTGCACTTGCAATGACATCTGTTGTTATACCATGTTCACCTACATCGTTGAGTGTAGAGGCTGCTTATGTGGTAACGAGTGTTAGTCTTGAAGAAAAAAGTTTGACGTTTCCGAAGATTGTTTCAACAACAAGCGGAGAAGAAAAATATGAAAATTGTGCTTTTGCAGTAGGTGAGAAAAGGACAGCTGTAGTGTCTGGTAAGGTTATAACGATGACAACAAATAATCTAAGCGATGATAGAGTTGTTTATTATGATATGCGGGATGATAAATTTGTTGATGAGCCCAACCAGGATACGATTTCAGTCTATCATGTGAAACTTAGTGATCTTACTAATTGGCGTAGTGATACTGAAAGTGTGGCAACTGTAGAAAATGGTGTTGTAACTGCTAAAGACGTAGGACGTGCTTTGATAGAAGCAGATTTTACTTATAAAGATGAGAATAATGAAGATGTGCCTGTAACTTTCAGTCAAACGGTGGTAGTTACAGATAGAATACCGGGAGATGAATTAATTAGCGAGGAAGTGGATTTAACGATAGGGGATTCTTATACAATTAATCCTACATTCTTTAAGAGTACTATTGATAAAGGCACAATAGACTATGATATTTATGATGTCGAATTTGGCGATGATTATAAGTGGGATGATAATCATGAAGTAATAACAGGAAGTGTTGCTACATTTAATACAAAGACGGGTATACTAAATGTTAAAGATATAGGATATATCGAAATTGATGTTTGGGCGAAGAATACTACAGATGGTAGATGGTATCAAGCGGAATACACTTTTATTATTGGTCCTGCAATAGGTGCTACAGTCAAGGATTGGGATAACACCGGCAAATATACTATCTTGAATACAAAAGAGGTTGCTTTTGCTGGACAGCTAAATGGAAATTCTAAACTGGTTATTCCTGGACGTATTTATATAAAGAATAAATATTACGATGTTGTAGAAATTGCTGATGGTGCACTTGAAGGATCAAATATTAAATCCGTTCTTATTCCTGATTCTGTAAGGAAGATCGGTACCAGAGCATTCAAGAAGTGCAAGAAGCTTAAAAGGGTTGACCTTTCAAGCACTGATGTAACAGAAATTGGCGACGAAGCATTTAGTGATTGCGATAAGCTTAAGGAAGTTATTCTTGATGCTGATAAGATTACCAAGATTGGCAAGAAGGCATTTAAGGGTAAGAAGAAGGGGCGCAAGTACTATATTGTTTCATCTAAAAAGAAAGTACACAAGAAGTTTGTCAAGAAGCTTAAGAAGGCTAAGGCTAAGGGCCAGTTCCTTGAGCAGAATATGGCTGAACCAGAAGCATTTGAAGTTGAACAAGATGAGCGGAGATGATTTCATAAGCTAAATAATTGATTATCATGTTTTTAGCAAGCTTCCATTCATAAGATAATGTTGGGGTATCTCGTGACAAAGAACCAAAAAACATGATAATAAAAGCTCCCGGAGTTATGCAGCTTCGGGAGCCTTTTTTATAATATGTTGAAATTATAGATGATTATTCTGCCACTTCCCACTCAACGAGTTCTCTGCTGGCTGAATCAAATGAAACTCCAATTTTAAACAGCTTTCGGGAATCTGCTTTAAAGGGAAGAGCATAATCCTTAGACTCTATCTGCTGCAATGCGGATTTGGCTGACTCATCTCGTTTGAATTCAAAAAGGTAAATATAATGAGCAGTTTCTACCTTACAATCAATACGCCCAGTATATGTGTGCATCTCACATTGAGTGATTTTCCCTAAAAGTGTAAATACTAAATAAATTACGGACTGGAAGTAGTGCTCAAAAGGATCTGCTTCAACGGTATAGGTTATGTTTGCAAATAAAGCGGTAAGCACATCCATTATTTTATTAAGCTGACCACTCTCAATATATTCATCTAATGTGAAAATGTCTAATCCATTTCCGGGGGTGGCCTTTGGTACGTAAGAGGGCATCAGACTTTCAAGAAAACCGTATTTTACCTCTTCGTTAGGAAAGCACAAAGTATATCGCTTTTTTTGTTTATCATAATCCGCAATGGTTAAGTATCCGGTTTGATAGAGGAGTGGAACCAAATCCAGAGAATCACCGGTATAATCCTTAAGCATGGCTTCACTTGCATAGATTGTCCTATCAGTAAACTTCCTAAGATCAAAGCTACTTTCCTTAACTTTGTCTATTAAATAAGTGGGCGTTCCGGTTTCGAACCAATAAGAGCCAAATTCCTTTGAAAATAGCGCGGTCAACACGCTATAAGGATTGTAGACACCGGCTCCGCTATAATGAAAATGGTAGCCGTCATATTGATGCTTTAACGTGTTCAGGCAATCAGCTTCTGAAAGTTCCTGACGGTTTGCAAGTTCAATGACTTCAGGCATAAAATATGATTGAATATTTTCATCTGTCATTCCGCAAAGTTCAGCATAATCTGCATCAAGAGAGATGTCCTTAAGCTGATTCAAGTCACTGAATATACTCACTTTATGGAATTTTGAAACTCCTGTAATGAAAATGAATTGAATGGATTCGTCAGCTTTTTTTAATCTGCTAAAGAAGCCTTTAAAAACATCCTTAACGTGTTCTTGTAAATCCTTATCATCAATTGTGTCCAAGAGAGGTTTATCATATTCGTCAATTAAAACCACGCTTCTGCGACCGCTTTTTTCTGCTGCAAGTTCAAGCACTTTTTGAAAACGGTCTCCTAAGGTGCGATCCTTGTAGCTATCTCCATAGATGGCTTCCCAATCACGCAGCATACCATCGAGTACGGTTTCTATTGTTGTCTCTTTGTAATTATCCCCATTGAAGTCAAAATAAAAAACGGGATATGGATTCCAGGCATCTGAATTGTTTTCTTCAAGCTTTTCTATTGCAAGTCCGTTAAAAAGATCCTTCTTTCCCTCCCAATATGCTTTCATTGTTGATAATAGAAGGCTTTTTCCAAATCTTCTGGGTCTGCGCAGGAAATAAGGAACATTGTTATGAACAAGCCTATAAATATATTCTGTTTTATCTACATACAGGAAATTATCAGTTCTTAGTTTTTCAAATCCCTGTATCCCAACGGGAAGCTTTCTTTCCACAGAAGCATCCTCCAAACGCATATTGATATAAACATTATGATTACTTTTTTGAACTGACTATACCCACGGGCAAGCCCATGGGGTTCTGATTGGCAAGCGTAGCTTGTAATCGTACATCATTTTCAGACTTTGGAGTTACAAGTGTAAATCTGTTTGAATCAGGACTTTCATTA
>NZ_KE384143.1:6083-62421 GCF_000424145.1 Butyrivibrio sp. AC2005 | reverse complement strand
TAGCTGGCGGTGGTATTTTCCCTAGGGCTTGACCCTGTTTAGGAGCTTTGCTGGCACTTGGTGTATGAATTGGCTGGACGAAGGAAGTTGGGACACGATCCCTTTAGACACGGAAGGTTAGCCATCATAGTTGATCAAAGGAGAAATGGCCTTTATAGAGCAAACAAGAGGATGCTTTATTAGTGCTACCTGAAATCGGCTATTCAGTACAAGATACTATGACAATTCATCACCTTTGGCTCTTGTTTTGAGGAATAACAAAATCGTCAAAGCCAGTAAAAATCGTATTTTCAGGCTTGACAGAATAGGAAGAGATAATAATGAAAAAATGTGTAAATGCAAAAACTATTAGTATTATTACCATCAGGATCTTCGTATGGATCCACATTTCCACAGGCTTATGAACACATTTGATTATGAAGACGCTCTATTCAGAATAGATCCCAACCTTCAAGAATTCAGGGATCTTAAAGAAAAGTATGTGCAGTTCAATTCACGCAACAGCGGCAATCCTCATTCAGCAAGACTGGAAATAGCTGTGCTGATAAAAGAATACAGAAGTTCCCGGCATGATATATTCCGCGATTTTGCCTCACTTCTTGAAAAATTTGAAGATCCCATAATCAATTCTTTCATAATGGTTGAAAAAATGGGAAATGGAAAAATCTATGACAGCAGGCTTTCCAACGGTCCTATTGAATCAATAAACAGGAAAATAAAGGATCTGAAGCGCATGGGCAGAGGCTTCAGAAACTTTGAACACTTCCGCAATAGGTTTCTGTATTCAACCAGATCCGCTCCTATACTTAACGGAGTATCGGATTATAACCCTGTCGTTTACTTTGAAGAAGATGAATTTTAGGAGGACTAACAAATGCTTGATTATTGTGCTTTCAGTAAAGACCATAAATGTATCAAATGGGAGGATTATCAGATAACGCTTCAGGAGATAGAAGAAGCAGACTCACTTTGCCATGGCAACTGGATAGAGATAGAAAAGCAATACAACTACATCCTGGAGCTGCAGGCAATCCTTGATGAACATGGAATTGATTATCCTATTTTACTGTAACTTATTAGAGGGTCTGGAATCATAACTCCAGACCCTCAAGTTTGCCCCTCATGAATGACCCTCACGAACGCCCCTCACGAATAACCCTCACGAACTCCACTAAAAAAAGGGCCAGCCCCTCACGACTGACCCTCATTAACTTTGGGAAACCCTCAAGAAAATCGATTACCCTTTTTTCAACACGCTTCTTAGTATAAATATAAGCAATAGCAATTATGCTACTTATAATAGAAGTCACTATAAAACTATCCAATCCATATGTTTTTTTTCCATAAATGATTTTGTAATAAAAACTCCATACATACATATGAATAAAATAAATAACTGTACTCATTTTTCTTACAAATGGAAATACCCTTGAATCTACAAAACAAATCCCTTCGACCACTGCAAATAATCCAATTGATGAAATAGCTTCAAAAATAGTACTAATACCAGGATCTTTGATATAATAATTTGAAATAAGACCAACAAACAGTAATGTCCACCCTCTCTGCTTTCCTATTGTTTTTTTTGATAACATCATTCCAACAGGTATATAAAAAAAGCCTTGTAATATTCTTCCATTTTCAATTGAATAAACTAGCATCTTTTTTATAATATCAACTACCTGAATAAGACTTCCCTCATAATAAATTGTAAGATATGTTATCCCTATCCCAATAAGAAAAAGTCCACTACCAATCAATACAATTCTCTGTATAGATTGTTTCCTTTTTAGCAAAAACATAATAAATAACAATGCATATATTGTGGAGAGCAAATACCATAAATGCCATGAATTATACTGCTAGCCTATAAAAATAAGCCTTCGCACATAAAGCATTACCGCTCTTAATGGTTGAATTTTCCTAGAAGCAAAATGGACTAAGGCCAATGGAAAATATATAACAGACCAAATTAAATATAGTTTCACGTTTTTCTTTATATATTTTTTTAAGATTATCTCATTTGCTTCGATTTGAAAAGGATATTGCATCTTTTGTGCCAGAAAAAAGCCCGATGATATAAAGAAAAAAGGGACAGCTATAGCGACAAAGATATCATAAAATGTACTAACAACACTTAACATACATCCATCTAATGGCCCTGTATGTATAGCCACCACACAAAAAGCAAAAATAAATTTAAACAAATCGATAGCATAATAGTTCTTCTTCCCCATATCAAGACCGCTTATCTTCTTTTGTTTTTTCCAAAAGGCACTATTAATTATCCTCTGAACCATAAAGTGTATTTTTTGTTTTTTTAATCTGTACATAAAATAAATGATACTATCGTAATGCACGTAAACAACTCTTGTTCTAATGCAACCTCGTATATTTGTAACATTAAAGATCACAGGTTTGATAGGAGAGTGTGCAAAAACCCATCGGCACAATACCATATTTTAATCTCCAGTTCAACTATAATGTAAAACACAGAAGTCGTGTCACTTTCAATTTATTAAAATTTTGCACGAGGCCCTAGCTTTTAATACACGCTTTGCTTTCTAAATACGAGACCAACTATATTTGATTCTCTAAGCTCAGGACCAACCACACATCATTTTCAATGAATGCGCTATTTTGTAGCTTTCTGATAGCTATTCTGTTTTACTTTCTTCATTGCTGGATATATCATTTTCAACTTGTTCTTTACTTGTATAAGAACACCAGTCGTAATACGCATAAAGTGGCACTTTGCCATCATATTCACGAAGCCAATCTGGGAAATCTCCCGGCCATGCAGACATAAATATATAAGCTTCCATCTGAGGAATATCAGTATTTGCCTCATATACCATTTCCCCATCTACATACCATTTAATTGAATCTTTTGACCAGTCAAAGGCATAATCATGATATTCTTCTGAAGAATCAAACCCAAGATCATATAGATATTCATGTCCGCCTACACAATCTGTATAATAGTCAAACTGAACTTTTGTAGTATCATAGCCCAAGAATTCAATATCAATCTCCGTTCCCTTTTGTCCATCGCGAGAATAGTTAAAGAAAGCAGAAACAACACCATTATTTTTAATAGACTTCATTCTTACTTGATACAGTCCAAAGCCAAATTTCTTTTTTGTACTTATTTCCCCTCCCGTTGGTCCTGCTTCATCTCTGTCTATCTTAAGGCTCATCTTTCCATCTTTATACTGCACATTTTCAGCTTTCCATACCAAGTCATACTTTTGTGCTGCCCCCCATGTTGACTTCCGAAATTTAAAAACATTCGGAATATTAAAATTACTAAAAAACGTTGTATTATAATTTCTTTTTAAAATATCTTCATCCCCATGAGAAATCCGCAACATAGCAGCAGCTGCTATCAGGATGATACCAACCAATATTGACAGCTTTTTTTTCACCAAATCTCTCCTTTCCTTAATATCCTTCTTTCGTCTGCCTCTAATATTCATTATGCTTAAGCCAACGGCTAATATTACAGCACCAATAAATGTTCCTACTGTATTAGTTATCAAATCATTCACCTCAAACCTACCTGTTCCTGTAAGTAACTGAATGCATTCCAAAAACAAGCTTGTAACACTTCCAATTACAGTAGAGGCTAATATTCTAAATAAAAATCCCCTGTTCTTAAAAAATGAACAAACAACAAATCCCCAAGGAACAAATAAAATGATATTAAGGCCATTAAAAATCACTTTCCATATTGAATATATTCCATTAGCTGTAACGCCCAAATCCACATCCAAATTTACAATCCCAATTCTAGAACCAGGTTGGCGTCTCAAAACTGTAAATGACATAAGCACTCCTGCATAAGCAACAAGCAGGAATATCTGAAATAGCCTACGATATGAAATATATTTCTTTTTATGCAAAATTATCCCGGAACCAAAAACAGCAAGCACTTCCAATATCAACAATATAAACTGATTAGTTAGAGTAATCCCTTCTGTTTCCCTTCTCAGTATTATTTCAATAAGGTATAAATAGTCGTTCGTCATTTGACCTTTACTTTAACAATCTTTTCTCAGATTCCCTTTCCTAGTTAGCAGAAATAAATATATCATATGCATCCGTCGAATAATCCACTTTATTTAATTTGCAATCATGATTATCAAAATATGTAATTGCATCATTAGTTATATATTTACTAATATACACAACACAATTTTGCTCTTTTTCTAATATTTTTAATACTTCTTCTTTATTTGAAAACTCCGTATTGTAAATATTGGGATGTTCAAAGCTTCCCATTATTTCAGCGTAATAATATTGACGATCATCATCTATAATTAGCGCATCATATGATTCATAGGTATTTTTATAATCTATTCTATCAGGTTGATTATATAAGTAATAAGGATTTTGCCTTATGCACCATCTTCCAAATAATATCAGAGATATACATATCAGAACCAAACCACTGATATTCTTATTCCTAATTATTCGAGAAAATAAATACTCCAGGAAATAGATAATAATTATACAAATCATCGGTATAGCAGGCATAACATATCTATCTACAACCCAAGGTGAAAGTTTGCATGCAACAATGTAGTAAAAAATGCCAACTATAAGTATATATGTAATAGCATAGTTTTTATCTCCATCCCTATGATTGGCTATTCGCTTTTTCTCTTTAAACATTTGATAGCATTTTAAACATATAGCAACAATCAATAGAATAACTACAGCAGCGGCAATTTTCTTTGCTCCTCCAAATATACTATTTACAAGGTAATATCTATAAGCAAATACTCTTCCTAAAAAAGTATTCTTATAAATACCAGTAGCCACATCTCCCCCACGATTCGTAAACAGAATATGCATTATAGAAATTGGCCAAACCAAAAAATACAAAAAACCTGTTATAAACTGACCTTTTACATACGGCTTTATAGAATTACCAATTTTTTTAATAAGAATAATGTTCAATACAAAAATGGGCAAAATTATAAAGACAGCGAAATACTGTGTTAACATAGCAGCTAATTCCACAATACAAATCAGCTTAGTTATATGAGAAGCATAGTCAAATCCTGCGTCTGCCCAAATAACGTTTAGATAAACCAGTAGTATCCCCCAAAATGTCAACATCGCATACATACGAAAAAAAGTCACACTATTAATAAAGTCAAAGCTCAATCCATAAAAGAGGGTGCACGCAATAGCACATATATTATTACCAAAAATCAACATGCATAACCTATAAATTAAAACACATGTCCCCATTAAAAAAAATAAGTTTGTTATAAAGCCCACATAATAAAAATGCATTCCCGGAAAAAGAGATGATATTGTATGAACCACCATATAATATAGAGGTGGATGCACATCTCCTAGCTGTATCAAATAGGTATTAAAATAATTGAATTTATTGTCTTTAGCAGTATATGTCGCTTCTATTTCATCATGTGATAACCATACATTTTTATTATCATATTTACTTAAGGCATTACTCCCAATTTCAGATAAAGTCATTTCCTTTAAATCACTAAAAAATTGCCCCATCGTAAAAACTGTATTATTGGAAAAATTAAAAGTGAGTGCTTCATCTAAAAACAGCCCTTTCTTCTTTCCCATATGATGAAATGCATTCATAAATATCACTATTAAACAACAAGTGCATATTATTATTTCCAAAATCTTTTTCTTACTCATAATAACTATCCTTATAAGAACTACTCCATAGTCACACAGTTTAGTATTATATCCTAAAGTTATCCCTTTGGGGAGGCTATTTGTAAATCACAGCAAAAAAAGAGAACCCTTTTGGATTCCCTTTTAGCCAAAGTCTATACAATTGCTTCTATCAGCTTATTATAAATTTAAATATCACCCCAACATTTCAACAAATTCCTTATAAAACCTTTCAAAGCTAATGCTGCAATTATTTCTCAGGTTGCATAATTCAGCATTTTGAGCAAATTCTACAAATATGTCCTTTGAAGATTTATAGGCTTTGCATTTTTTGTCACTGTTTTGTATCATCCTATCCAAGTAGTTTTTAGGATAATTACTTTTTGGGTCTTCTTTATCTCCCCATAGCAATTCAGGATCTTTGGGGCGAAGTTTATCAGGTATAGTTATGTCCAGGGTTTTCTCTATAGCTGGGATATCACCCATAATCCAGGATTCAATCATTCTTAATGGTACCATTGGAATGGCTTTTATATTATCGCTCTCCAACCCCTTTGTTACCTCTGCGTGAACCTGTTCATTTTCTTTTTGAGCAGTCTTTTTATCGTTTTTTGAGCCAGATTTCTTATCAGTATCACAATAATAAATACCAACTTTTAAATCCTTTTCCTGCATCAAATTTGTAAACTTTTTAGCAGGTATACTTTTTCCTACCAGCCCCATTGCGTTTCTGCCCAAGCGTATTGCTTCAACATCACGTCTATCTATTGGAACAAGTTTTATAACCTTCTCTTTTTCAGCAGCAATAGCATTTATATATTCAGCTATCGGTCCCCATTTCCATTCATTATATGCCTTCTTTTTATTGTATTTCTCCGATCCATAATCGGTTTCACCCTCACCGGTTACAGCTATTACTATCTCTGTTTCCATGATTATCCCTGCCACATATCTTATTCGTATATCATACCTGCCAGAAGTTTTTATTCCCCCGAAATAGCATTGCTCTCCAAATTGAGTATTATTTCTCCAGGGTACATATAATTCAAGCGCTTTTTCATTAGTTCTGTTGCAAATATCTTCTTGGCTTCTGTACCGCCATTTTCATTGCGTTCAAACATCAAAATAGAATCTGCATCAATATAATCCATGAATAAGGTACTGTGAGTCGTAAAAATGACCTGATTTCCTGTATCTTTGCACATATCCTTGAAAAGCTGAACCAGTTTTTCTATATAATGGATATTTATTCCATTCTCTACTTCATCAAAAAGAAAAATGGCATTTCCTCTACTGATTTCACTTATAGCCACAACTGCAATGATTCTTAACATACCATCACTTAAATCTCGTGATGTGATTTTTATAGCAGAATCTTTATACTCTTCCTTCACAGTTATCTGTGTCCAATGATATTGCCCAGTTGTCACTGTGCCAATTTCACTTACCCTGTCGCCTAAAAGCCACTTTATTTTCTTAATAAAACTATTCTTCTGCTCATCACTCATCTTTTTAATATATGATGGTAAATTTTTTCCAGAAGGTCCGATAACATCAGACAAACCTCTGCTACTCTGTCTCATATTATCAGGATTAAGCATTTCAAAAGACATAAAATTACTAGCATGTTCTATGAACAAGGTAAGGCGCTTATCAAATTCATTTTTCTTATTTAAATTTTTAAGTACTGAAGATTTAAAAACAAAACCATCTCCAAAATAAATATCTCCGTCAAAGTCTTCGTTCCCAGGTTTTACATATAAGTGCCCTTTGTCTTTCGGACTATATTCAATCAACACCTCCCCATCAGCCTCTATACATTCATAGAGAAGACTCATCTCATTTTTAGTATTATTAGCACTAATATCTGTTCTCCATTTATAATCATAAATTGAACCATCATCCGCACTTATTGCAAGCGATAAATCAAACTTAATTTTATTATTTTTAGTTAATTTTGATTTAATGTTTTCTACCTTTAAGGCTCTGTTTTTTAACAAAACATCGTAATCATCCTTGATGGAACCAAAAACAAATTGCATTGCCTGTAATAATGAGCTTTTGCCAACCGAGTTATTACCAATAAGCGCTGTGACTGTATTAAAATCAGCAGAAAAATTCACCAATGATTTAAAATTTTCTATATGAATGCTACGTAACATATATCCATCCTTCAATTCTTATCAATAAATGTAATAATACTTCATTAGTTAGTATATCACAAAACCTCATGTTAAATTGACATAAAAAGTACGCAATATAGTGTCATTTTCCTATCTTCCCCTTAATCTTATCAGTTAATAAGTCAGGTCTCTCATCAAAAATTGGGGATTGAATTTTCTATTTTTTACAGGAACCTCATCGCCATATTCATACATTTCAATGTTATATCCAATGGAGATTCCATGCTGATACTCCATAAGTAAATCAATTTTGTTTGAATAAGACTCCATTATGATATTTGTCTTAGTCCGATCAATACCATGCTCAGTATAAAATCTCCGAACCTCCTCCGGATAAGGAAGCAAATCCATGTTTATCAGACTTCTATCCTTTACAAGTTTATTTAGTCTCTCTGTTTCTCGCTTCATTATACCTGCATCTTCCAGTTTTAGAATTGTAGGCCTGTTCAAAGTATTATAAGCATCAAAAAACATGGAATTACCATTATCATAGATAGGTGCTAACGAAAGAAACTCCAATGTTTCGCTATCTCTGATAATTCCAAAATTATTCCAATGCCTATCTGAATTGGATATAGCAAAATCCGTCAAAATCATATAGTCAATAAAATTGGAGACATATTCTCTTTTAAGCCCAAAATCAGTGCAGGTTCTGATAAAATGTTCAAGTTCTGCTTCACCATTATATTCCTCAGAATTATGAAATCCGCCTGATACTTCATATGCAGAAACGAACTCATGATTTTCATCAGTAAAATATCTGCATCTGCATAGTTTATTTATTTCCCCATCTTCATTTAACAATTCATATCTGACATATTCCTTAAAGCCTTGCCTCTCATGTACTAATGAAGCAAATAGTTCATTTACATTCAAAAGCCCATTGGAATATTTGGGATCACTATTCTTATCCAAATACCAGATATCATCAATTTTTAAAGAATGCTTTTCCAAATGTCCACCCAGAGCAGCATCTTTACTGTTCGAATAATGAACCCTTCCCTCACCGTCGTGAAAATCAATTGTTTCCTCGCCATTATCAAACAGATTTACTTCTTCCCACGTAAGGTCAAGTTCTGCAGGGGATATCCAATAGGTATCAGTAAGGCTAAGCCCAAGATTCTTCATAAGTAATTCCTGCGGGCTCTCGCATTTATATTCCTTTAGAAGTTCTACAAGTCTGGCTCTCCCCTCCGGGATGGCTCTATCCTTCCACCATGAATATAAGTGTTTACTCTCTGTGGATCCGAGGTAAGGCATCCTTGCAGGATTGATTATTTCATAGTTTTCTATATCACCTTCCAAGGAAAGCTGAAGAACAGCGACATCATGATTTTTTTGTTTTAGAATGAACAGTCTGTTTTCGCTCATTATATTTGGATACCCCTTCTTTAAACTTCAAGTTTTTTAAGAAATCCTCAACATAAAATCCCATTCTGGATATTTCAAGATCTTTCCTTTTTTCTTCATTTATAAAATATGGCTCATACTCTATCGTATATTTCTTTTTCTTGTAGTAAAAGCTTACTAAATATGTCATATCCAATTCTTCATATGAATACTTTACACCTGTTTTAGTCTGTGCTTCCAATGAGCTACGTCTTTCATTGCCACTTGGAGTTTGTTTTTCCTTAAGCATCTCATCTGCAGCTTCATCTACCATACAGGAAGCAGAACATATATATTCAGATATCCTGGTATGATAACGCTCATTAACGTATATCATAGGAATCTCGTATACTTTCTTTTTTCCATAAAAAACTATAAAATATTTCCCTGGTTGGGCATCCTTTTTAATATGAAATAAAAGCTTGTACTTTGCACTTAAACCAATAGCATCATCTAATATTCTTTTATCACTTTGGTTACTATCAATATGCACCGGTATATTTTTCAATAGCTCCAGGTCTTCTTCTATAGTCTTTAGTTCAGCTTCTAATGAAGTTTTTTTATCAAAAGCATATTCACACAAAGCGAGTTTATCTTTTGACAAATATACAGAAATCATCTGATAATACTTATCTTTAAATTGAAGATAAAAAGTCTCTCTTCCACGGATATTCTTTATATTTATATATCCCGGAATACTGTACTTTATGATATCTTCTTCCAGCATTTGTTTTCTAATAAGGAGTTCTTTTTTATTATTCTCTAATGTTTTTAAAAGTTCGCCCATACATACAACCTCATTTGTCAAATTATAATTAATATTGTAGGTTGTTTTTTGATTCAAGTCAATTATTGTTCTCACAACGACAAAAAGAGAACTCCTAGGAATTCTCTTTCTAATAGCGATAGAGAGATTCAATCTTCGCTCTGCTTCGGTCCGCGCAAAGCCGAGGTCCCCCGGACCTCGTGCGCCTTCTCCACCGCACGCGGTGTCTCAGGTTCTCATCTACACTCATACAACGAAAAAAGAGAATTCCGAAGAATTCTCTTTTTAGTAGCGAGAGGGGGATTCGAACCCTCGACACCGCGGGTATGAACCGCGTGCTCTAGCCAACTGAGCTATCTCGCCATATTCAGTTCGTCGGTGTCTTTCGTCGACCGACTTGATTAGTATATCGTCCCGGATAAATAATGTCAACATGTTTTTTTATTTTTTTATATTTAATTAATTGACATTACTTTTCTTCTAAAATACCATTAATTATAAGACTTTATTCTGATATATTGCTTGTTATTGTAGAGGGGACAATCTATTACTATGATAAATCTAACTTCAGTTTATGCTTCAAATATCATAGGTTTTTTATTAATGGTGGCATTACTACTCAGTCGGGGGTGGCGAATTCAGACCAAGAATTCAGAAAGCAAGAGTCTCTTAATGATGATAGTGTGTGTGATCATCGCCTGCACTGTAGACCCTGTCGTCTTCTACCATGATGGTAGACCCGGCCTTATATCCCGTTATATTATTCTGTTTGGTAATTCCATACTTTTTTCATTAAATGCGATTCTGGGACCTGCCTACGTAACACTAATATCTAACCACATAAACGAACATCAGTCTCAGAGGCAAAAGGCCTTTCTTATAGCCACATGTGCATTAGAGATTTTTATTTTGTTTGTAAATATTATCATTCCAATTGTTTTTGGAATAGATGACTCAAACAGATATTACAGACTTCCACTTTACTGGCTGTATATCGTAGCCGAAGCATTTTTACTTCTTTACGGTCAGCATGTATACTTTGCCGCAAAGCGCCGGGGCAGATATTTGAGTTTTTTCCCAACCTGGCAGTTCTTAATGCCAATAACAGTTGGCATGCTGGGACAAAGTATATGGTACGGTACCTCGCTGATATGGCCCTGCGTAGGAGTATCTGTATGCTGTATCGCTCTCAGTCTTCAGAATGAAGGCATATATTTAGATAAGCTAACCGGAGCTTTCAACCGATTTTATCTAAACGATGTTATTGAAACTGCAAAAAATCGCGGCGGAATAATATCTGCACTTATGCTTGATATGAACGGCTTTAAGCTGATCAATGATAACTATTCCCATACAGAGGGTGACAATGCCTTAATTGCCATGACAAGGATACTAAATAAGGTTGTAGCCACAAATGGTGTCGTGATACGCTTTGCCGGTGACGAATTTATAATCATCCTGGATAAAACCTCACATCATTCTATTGCCGAATACAAGACATATATTTTGAAAGCTATTGATGATTACAATGATTCCTCTCAAAAGCCATATAAACTCTCAGCTTCTATAGGAGGCGATGTTTTTGATCTAAAAAACAATCAGAACTTCGATCTTATAAGCGAGCTTGACAAGCTGATGTATGCAGACAAGGCAATTTATTATCAGCATAATAACCGAAGAAAATAGTTTAATTCATATAATATTCTGAATAATCAATCTGCATTAATCATAGCAGTATTGCCGAGTAAGGCGATGCTTGCTATGATTATTTATGTTGTTCGGAATTATCATTTTTAGGGTATCTGAATAATCAAATCTATAACCAGAAAGGTATTAATCTATGAGTTACGAACTTAATGAAAAACGCTATCTTGAAGAGCTTGAAAAAGAGCTGGCTATTGATTCTGTAACAGGTCAGTATCATGAGCTTCAGGACTATCTCATAAAGGAGATGGAAGCACTCGGTTTTAAAACCACTACCCTTCACAAAGGCGGTATTCTCGCTGATATTGGCGGCGAAGGTAATCCTCTTCTCATCACCGCTCATGGTGACACAATCGGTATGATGGTTCGCCACATCAATGATGACGGAACTATCAAGGTTTGCAAGGTCGGTGGTCTTTATGCATATCACACAGAGCGTGAAAACGTCCGCGTTCATACACGTTCAGGAAAGGTTTTCACTGGCTGTGTTCAGAGAAAAAATGCCTCTGTTCATGTAACTGAGGATGAACTAAACACGGAAGTAGCAAATTTTGATACAAACTCATTTGTCGTTCTTGATGAAGATGTTAAAAGCGCAGACGATGTAAGAAAGCTCGGAATTGATATCGGTGATTACGTAGCAATTGAGCCCAGATTCACCTATTCAAATGGTTATATAAAATCCCATTTCGTAGATGACAAGGCTCTCGTAGCAGTCCTTATGGAACTGCTCCATGATATTAAAGATGGAAAAATCAAGCTTTCACGCAAGGTTTACATTTATATATCTTTCTATGAAGAGATTGGACATGGTGGGTCCCTCATTCCTGAGGATGTTAAGGATTTCCTCGCTATCGATATAGCATGCATCGGTCCTGAGCAGACAAGTTCCGAGCGCAAGGTTTCCGTATTTTGGAAGGATAGTCGTTTCCCTTACAATCTGGATATGACTAAGGAACTTGAAGAAGCGGGCAAAAAGTCAGGTGCTGATTATGTTCCGGATATCTTCACTCCTCACTATGGCACTGATGCTGATCCTGCCCTCGTTGCAGGTTTCGATATCAGGCATGCAGCCATCGGTCCCGGCACCAGAGCAAGTCATGGTTATGAGAGAACTCATATTGATGGGATAAAGAATACTTACAAATTGCTTGCTGAATATGTGACTATGTAACGATATTTAATCGATAACTATATTTCACAAATACTAAAAAACCTCTATAAAAAAAATGACGGGTGAGGCCTCCCCTCATCCGTCACCTTCCCCCTAAGGGGAAGGCTTTATATTATTTTCATATTGAAAGTTGTTTAGTAAAATACTTTCTTTACTCAGAAGCTTTTTTAATCTGCTGGTTTTCTCCTGAAACACCTCTTGATTTAAGCATTTTCTTATAAGACTTATACTTATTCTCCGGCACTGTAACTTTTGCTTCCTTATGTATCTTTTTGAAAGCATTCTTGCCGACATTACTCTTTTTCAGATAGGTTGTTTCGATCTTGATTTTCTTCAGCTTCTTACATTTGTAGAAAGCATTCGCACCAATCTTTTCGACATTATCACCGATAGTAACCTTCTTAAGCTTTTTGTTACCACTAAAAGCGCTTTCTGCAATCTCGGTAACTCTGTACTCGTTACCATCCACTACTATTGTGCTTGGAATTGTTATACTACTGATGGTCTCTGATCTCGCCTTCAAAAATGTTACTGTAAGATCAGTGTCATCATTGGATGTAACCATGTAGGTATCCCCAAGGCCGTTAATGATTTCACCTGCATTGTGCATCGTTGCAGCATTTACCTGTACTATCTCATTCTTCTCGGATTTACTTGAAGTTCCGGAAGTATTATCAGCGACTTTCTTAGCATCATTAATCTTGTCTTTTACTTTGGTCTCTACATCATTTTCTTTTTTGTCGCTTTTTGTTTCATTATTCTTTATGTCATTTTTGGTTTCATCTACTTTTTGACGCTTATCTTCTATCTTAGCTTTTGTTTCTTTTTCTTTATCCTCAACAGACTGATTCACTATACGGAATTCTTTTATAACCTGATCAGTATAATGAGGATTCTTTGAATAAACCTTAACTGTAGCAAGGCCGGGATTTACATTATCCTTGTACTCTACTTCATATTCATCCCTTCTCAATTCCTTGCCATTTACTACTACAGTAACTTCAGGTGTTTTAGCTGTTCCGTCATATACATATCTGTCTTCGCTCAATTTAACCATAGAAGGTAAAAGGACAATCGGTGTAAT
Source organism: Butyrivibrio sp. AC2005 (assembly GCF_000424145.1). Taxonomy (GTDB): domain Bacteria; phylum Bacillota; class Clostridia; order Lachnospirales; family Lachnospiraceae; genus Butyrivibrio. Next base: position 48,451 of record NZ_KE384143.1, on the reverse strand, counting down.
TTTAAAATTGTTAGCAATTTATACTTCCTGATTATCGCCATTTTCATCAACCACGCTAATAACAGCGACCGCTGTGTATTCTCCAACCTCGCCAACTTCTGATTTATCTATATCGCGCCCATTACCATCTCTATAAATGACATCACTTACCTGTATCTCATCAGGAAGATCATCAGGTTTATTAATTGTTACGGAAACATCATCCCCGTACTGCTTTGATGCAGCTACGATTGATATTTTATACTTTTCAGAGCAATCCTTACATCTGACAGTGGCATTATCATCGCCTGCACCAAGGTAATCTATTTCCCAAGCATGAACATGATTTTCCGAATCAAGTTCAAAGAATTTAGGGGCACAAGCATAATCTGTTTCTTTTGAACCATTGTTTTTTTCATATATAAGATAAGCAAATTTAAGGCCACTACTCTGCTCCGGGAGTTTGAATGTTCCACTCATCATATGGTATTTATTTTTACCTGAGCCCACCTGGCCTTCACTGGAAAGAGTAATCGGGATATAGGCAAATTCAGATGAATTGTCAACTGTCTTGCCTCTCTCATATCTGTCTTTTAACAGAACCACTGAAAATGATACAGAATCATCAACTGTCTCATAAGGATATTTAAAACTAATGGTCGCCTCATCATCACTCTTTTTGCATTTCACGTCTTTAAGAGATTTCATGCTGTCATCAATAAGTGTGAGTTTATACTCATTGGAAGAGCCTGAAACTAATGAAGAAAATAATATCGATTCCTTTTTAAGATTAAATGCCGGGCTGACTCCTTCTGATGAATCAGCAGGTTCAGTTTTTATTCTTCCGATTAGTTTATCAGTCTTATACATTTCTTTTGCGATAATGTTTTGAAATCTTCCGTCTTTTCCTAATCTAAGCCACCAGTTCTCTTTTTCATCAGTAGAAATATTTCTTTTTATTCTATTCAAATCATCTTTTTGATTTTTATATCCATATGTAGGATTAGTTGCTTCCTTAGGATCAAGGGCAAATATTTTCATTTCCTTTAGCTGTGCAAAATCGCCATCAACGCCCTCTCCATCATCCGTTGATTTTCTTTCTTTTCTGCTAAGTGCTATAGCCTCCTTTTCTGCATCAGTAAAAACTCCTGCGTCAAGAAATCCCTGATCATTAAGATTTTCCAACAATTTTGCAGCACTACCCGGTCTCAAATGATAAAGTACATTATCACAATCGAGCAAAACAGTATTTTTACTCAAGTTTCCATAGTCACTGAAATCATCACAATCTGTATCAAGCACGCGATATTTGACATTCAAATCGTTATACTTTCCATAATATACGTAATCCCACTGGCCTGCTCCATTTGCAGGATTACCTATCGTCCCTGTCCCCAACCCTGTTATAGTCTTGGCATTACTCTCTGCCTTAACGGTAATTGAATTATTAAAACCCGGCATTGCTACTGAAGCTGACACAAGCATCGCCAGTGTTAATGACATAACTTTCTTAGCCATTGAAAACTTCATCATCTGTTCCTCCCATTTGACGAAATAAAACAACTTATCCATACATGTAAAACAAATCAAAATATCCCATAATTTGACATGCTGTATCAGTATACAACATAAAAAAACCGTCAATAGTACGAAATATGAACCAATCCATTCATATTCCGTACTTGACGGCTTTGCATTTCCGTGAGCCTATGCTTTTTATCGCATTTATTAAATCATAGAGCGATTAGCGTTTCCATTAAAAAATGACTGTTATTCATTTTTTCACAAAACTCGCGTTCAAATTTCTTTATTACATTCTATCAGGTGCAGAGAAGCCAAGTAAGTCAATTCCTGCTTCAAGTACTTTAAGAGTCACGTTAAGGAGTGCGATATATCCGCTCTTTTTCTCCTCATCGGGCTCAGTGAGGATCTTAGTTGAATGATAGAAGCTGTTAAGTGCATTTGAAAGCTCATAAATATATGCACAAATTCTGTTAGGCATAAGGTCTCTTGCTGCACTTTCAACCGCATCTGCAAAACGTGTTATAAGAAGCATAAGGTTCTTTTCATCTGCAGACTCTGCATTTCTAAGAAGTGCTTCCTTAACGTTTCCACCTTCTTTTTCATACTTAGACAGGATAGATTTGATTCGTACCATAGTATAAAGAATGTACGGACCGGTATCTCCCTCAAAGGATGTGAACTTATCAATATCAAAAATGTAATCCTTGGATGGCTGGTTGGAAAGGTCGCCATACTTGATTGCTGCAAGAGCAACCTTGTGGGCTGTATCCTTTGCCTCAGCATCATCAATCTCCTGATTGCCTTCTTTGATACGGCTATACATCTGCTCATCAATTTCCGCGATGAGCTTTTCAAGACGCATTACGCCACCTTCTCTTGTCTTGAAGGGTTTTCCGTCCTTGCCGTTCATTGTACCAAAGCCTACAAAATGAAGCTCTGTCTCGGGAAGAACAAGTTTTGTCTTTCTTGCGCAACGGAAAACCTGTGTAAAGTACAGCTCCTGGCGCTTATCAACAACATATATAAGACCTTCAGGCTTGAACTCTTCCATTCTCTGCTGAATAGTAGCAAGGTCAGTTGTATTGTAAAGTGAAGCTCCGTCTGACTTAAGGATCATGCAGGGTGGAATTTCCTTTGTATCAGTCTCCTCAGCAACATCAACAACAAGTGCTCCCTGGCTCTCATGAGCGTAGCCGTGCTGCTTCATGTAATCAACCATTCCCGGAATTACATCATGCACATCTGATTCACCTCTCCAGAGGTCAAAATCAACATTAAGGTTCTTATAGTTTTTCTTAAGATCATTTACAGACACATTAAGGATGTGATGCCAAAGTGCCCTGTATCCCTTATCACCATCCTGAAGAAGCTTTGTTGCCTCCATAGCCTCAGCCTTGAACGCTTCGTCCTCCTTGGACTTGGCACTTGCTGCAGGATAAATCTCTTCAAGCTCGCTGATTGTAAATGGAGCTTCCTTAGGATACTGTCCCTTATGGTCCTTATCAAAATAAGGAAGATCAGGCTGGCGCTTTTTAAGCTCAGTAATAATGAGTCCCATCTGAAGTCCCCAGTCACCAAGATGAATGTCGCCTGTAACCTTATAGCCTGCATACTTAAGAATTCGCTTCAGGCTCTCACCGATAACAGCTGAACGAAGGTGTCCTACATGAAGAGGCTTTGCAACGTTCGGTCCGCCGTAATCAATCATGAAATTAGGTGCGTGAAGAGGTGTCTTAACTCCGAAGTGATGCTCGTGAAGCATTTTCACAACATATCCTCTCACGAAGTCCTCACTAACCTTAAGGTTCAGGAATCCGGGCTTAACAGATTCTACAGATGAAAAGATCTCACTTCCCTGAAGCTTCTCTGCAACAGCATCAGCAATCATAAAAGGCGCCTTACCGTATTTCTTGGCACCGGCCATAGCGCCGTTACACTGATATTCACAAAGGTCAGGTCTGTTAGACAGTGTTACCTTTCCCAGTTCCGGATCAAAACCGGCTGCCTCAAATGCAGCAGAAACTTCTTTTGAAATTAACTCTAAGATTTTTTCCAAAATAATCTTCCTTCCTATAAAACATGTAGTCTGTCTCAACTACTATTATTATTTCTATAATTTATACCTATGCATTCTATCACAAATATTTGAAATTGTGGTAATTAGTTTAATATATAATTACCCATTTCATAACTACTATTTTTTGTCATTCCGGTCTCCACAAAAATCTTTCAAGATCAACGTGCATCTCATCAACAAACCCGATACCGTCAGCTTCAAGCATTTTGATCTGGACATTTTCTCCTCCAAATGCAAACGCTGAGGATACCCTTCCCTCCCGGTTCACAACTCTGTAACACGGAATGTGCTCCGGATCAGGATTTACATGCAGTGCATAGCCCACAACTCTGCTCCATCGCCTGTTCCCGGCAAGCATTGCTATCTGACCATAGGTTGCAACCTTGCCCTGCAGAATTTTCCTGACTATTTCGTATATTTTTTCAAATGTATTTATTTGTTGGATATCATTGCTATTAGTGTTACTCATTATTCACCTGATTTTGCCTTTAGCTATAATTCTAACCAGATTCTCCTATTTCATATCTTCTCAAATCTCCTAAACGGTTCTTCATCAGATACTATCCCTTCAGAACCGCCAACCTTCTCAACCACGCAGGAAGCAACCGCACAGGCAAAGCGTCCGCAGTCCCTAAGCGAAAAGCCTTCCGATAATCCATATAAAAATCCTGCTGCAAAGCTGTCCCCCGCTCCTGTGGAATCCACAACTTTACAATCATGATACGCCGGTATCTCATAACATACTGTCGCAGTTTTTATAATGCAGCCTTTACTTCCTCGCTTAATAACAGCGCATCCTGCTCCTGCTTCAACCACCTTCGCAGCATTCTCATAAGCATCCTTACAGTCAGTCAGCATGGATATCTCATCTTCATTTGCAAGGAAATAATCTATATATGGAAGGAAACAATCTATGTCGCTTAGCTTTTCTCCTCGCTTTGGCTTTGTCATATCCGTTAGCAAAATCCTACTATTCTCACTTTTGATTTCCCGAAAAACTCTCTCAAGTGAAGGAATATCCAGAATGGGTGATACAAATATACTTGCAAAACTCACAATGTCAGCCATTTCACCAACATGTGGAAGTATATCTTCTGCGGAAAGCTTCCTAAGACAGGTCGCAGGATCCGTAAGAAAATAGCGCTCACCCTTTTCATCCACAAGAACTATATTTACCGATGAAGGATACTCGTCGCAAATAGTCGAATGAACGAGACTGACACCATTAGTACTTAGAAAAGTCTGCGTTCTCTCTCCTGTTTCATCTGTTCCAAGTCTTGTTATCAGCTCCGTTTTCTTTCCCAGCTTCGAGAGCACCACAGCTTCATTAAGTGCATCTCCGCCAAAGGATGTTCTTATATAATTCATCGGCATTGAGCCTGTTTGAAATACTTCCGGTCCTGCAGGTCCTGCCAGAATATCCATGACCGCCGCGCCTATTACAGTTATTTCGGGCTCACCATTCATTTTCATATCACAATCTCATCCCCACTATGTACATAACTAATCTGTTCACCCATAATCTTCTTCATTTCTTCGAAGGGTTCTACACCTGTGCAATGCATGGTAAAAAACCTAGTTTTTGTTTTGCTAAGTTCCTTCGCTGTTTTCCGTATATAATCCATATCCTCATCTGAATAGCCATTTTTCCTAAGTGTATGAAAACCACTAAAGATCACGTCCGGCTCATCGTTATATAAGCCCCTGTAGCTCTCGAGAATATTCAAAACACCATGATGCGCACACCCTGAAAAGACATACTTCCTGCCATCCTGATTAATCACAAGACACTGCTCATGCGCAAAATCGTCATTAACAAGCTGTCCGTTTTTTTCCACAAACAAAGTCTTATTAGTAAGTGGAGAAGGTTTTGTATCAGTTATTCCTGAAAAAATCTCAAGTTCCTCATCAATGACACACTTACAGTAATCCTCAATCACAAGCTGTGGCAGCTCTCTGATACGAGAGTCAATTCCAATATATCTTGATTCTCCGGTTCTCGTAGTTGAATAGCATTTGGAAAAAGCCAAAGGATGCACATAAATCCTAGCTGTTTTATTAACCTCTGAAAAAGGCATTATTCCACCCGCGTGATCATAATGTCCGTGGCTTAGAATAACAGTATCAACCTTTGTGAGGTCAACTCCCAGTTTCTCTGCATTTTCTATAAAAAGATCAGATGCTCCCGTATCCATCAGAAGTTTATGCTTCTTAGTTTCTATATAAAATGACAGACCATGTTCAGCAGCACAACCTGAAGAGCCTTCTGTGTTTTCGACTAAATTAACTATTCTCATATTTTGACCTATATTCTCTTTAATACTTTTTATTGTTAATTATAATACGTTTTCACGTTATACCTTTTCTGCCTTCTCACGTTCTCTTTGAAGTCTTGAAAACTCACATCCGCAGAAATCCTGCCTATAAAGATCAAATTTATGCGAGAGCTCTATTGATCGTTTATAGCCTTCCTTTTTCTTGAAATCAGATGGCAAAAAGCTGATGCCATATTTTTCACCCATCTCCTGACCAATCCTGTTAAGTCTCTCGGCATCCTTCAATGGCGAAATTGTCAGAGTCGTAGTAAAAAATTCAAAACCACTTTCCAAAGCGATTTTTGCAGATTCTTCCAGTCTGAGTTCAAAGCACTTCGTACATCTGTCTCCACCTTCAGGGCAATTCTCCAAGCCTTTAACTGCTTTCAGATAATCACTGACTATATAATCCCCTTCAATTATCTCTATCTTTCTTGCGGAAGAATCTGATTTCATTCCTTCGAAATTCCCTGTTTCAACCTGTCTGTTGTATTCTGCAATCAGCCTCTTTTCTTCCTCAACACGTTTTCTGTACTCAGGTTCATTCATGATATTCGGATTATAGAAAAACACCGTAATATCAAAATACTGCCTGAGGTATTCAAGACAGTAGGATGAGCACGGCGCACAGCAGGCATGAAGAAGGAGTTTTGGGTATCTGCCTTCCTTTTGAAACTGTTCTATTTTCTTTTCAAGCTCTTTTGCATAGTTTACTTTATTCATCAAACTCTTTTTCTGATCCATTCCTGTTATTCAAAATTTGTCTCTTCATATAGTTATTTCTAAATAGAAAAAACATATTCGATGCATTATAATTTATAACAATTAATATATCACAATTAGGAGGTTGCATCCCATGAAAATACGACGTGCAGAGGAAAAAGACATTCCTCAGATGCTTGAACTTTTAAGACAGGTAAATCTTGTACACCATATTGGCAGGCCTGATTTATTTAAGAAGGCTACTAAATATACAGCTGATGAATTAAAAACTATTTTAAATGATAAGAATCGCCCGATTTTTGGTGCTGTTGACGACAATGATATCATGGTTGGCTACGCCTTCTGTGTTCACCAGCAGCATATCGGAAGTAATCTTCTGACCGATGTTAAAACACTCTATATTGACGATATCTGCGTTGATGAAAATACCCGCGGTCAGCATGTAGGTAAGACTATTTATGATTATGTTATTTCCTGGGCAAAGGAGAATGGATACTATAATGTGACATTGAACGTATGGAATTGTAATGAGGGTGCGATGAAATTCTACGAAGCGCTTGGGATGAAACCATATAAAGTTGGGATGGAGCAGATTTTATAAACGACCACCAAGGCTTTCCCCCTCATCCGCCCTTACGGGCACCTTCCCCCAAAGGGGGAAGGCTTTTTTATTGTTACAAGAGATTTCCCTTTTATATAGTAGCTCTTGTCTCTACCAGATCCTCCAGCGCTTCGCTGTTGCCAAGATAGATCTTATATTCCATCTTCTCGAGCTGCCATTCTCTGTAAACAGGGTTGTACCACTTAAGCTTGTCCAGTGGTGTCTTAACTGTAACAACCTGAGATTCTCCTGCTTTGAGGAATACCTTCTCAAAACCGCGAAGCTGTCTTACAGGGCGGTCTACAGCTGAGTTCTCGAAACCGACATAGAGCTGGATAACTTCTGCTCCATCTCTTGATCCGGTGTTTGTAACCTTAACCGTAGTAATAAGCTCATCTCCCTCTACCTTTGCTGTAGCTTCTTCGAACTTAAATGTAGTGTAGCTAAGTCCAAAACCGTAAGGAATAAGAGGATTCACACCATTTTTATCAAGTCTGGTATATCCATGGTAATATTCGTAATACTGGTCTGTTGCTTCCCAGTCAACATGAGGAAGATCATCCTCAGAAACAGGAACAACAAATGGAAGCTTACCTGAAGGGTTAACATCTCCAAAGAGAATCTCTGCAAGAGCTGTACCGCCCTCCATTCCCGGGTAATACGCCATGAGTACAGAATTAACCTTATCAATCCACTCAGTCATCATGATCATATTTCCACCAATGAGAACAACTACTGACTTAGGATTAACCTCTCCTGTCTCCTGCAGGAGCTTCACATCTTCATCGTGAAGACCAAGGCTCTTCTTTCTGTCACCGCCTATAGCTCCCGTATAATTATCGGTTGTATCAGTAGAAATAAACTCTCCTTCATCGTCATGATTGTATCCGACAACATAAATAACAGCGTCAGCCTCAGTTGCTATCTTCTTTACTTCATCAAGATCGGATCCGTCTGAATATAATATTTCCGCTGAAGGAACCGCCTTCTTAATTCCCTGAAGCGGTGTAATAACATATGGCGGTCTTACCCAGCTTGATCCCTGATCTCCGATAACATTTTCATCAGCAAGCTTTCCAACAACAGCAATCTTTTTGATTCCCTTATCAAGCGGAAGTACATTCTCATTCTTAACAAGTGTAATGGCTTCTTCTGCAGCCCGCTTTGCAAGCTCTGTATGTTCCTTGCATCCAACCACAGACATGTCGTACTCTCTATGGTCCTTATCAAAAGCAAGAATTGTTCTTACTATTCTGACCGCTGCATCATCTATTCTGCTCTCCGGAACAAAGCCGTCCTTAACAGCCTGAACAAGTCTGTTTCCAAAATACTGCGTCCAAAGCATCTCCATGTCCTGACCGCCATTTGCTGCTTCAACGGTATCAAGAACACCCCAGCAAAAATCAGACATTACAAAACCATCGAATCCCCACTCCTTTTTCAGAACCTGGCTTAAGAGGTATTTGTGATGGCCGCACTGAACTCCATTATAACGGTTATATGAGCTCATTATGCTTGCGCACCCTGCATCGACACAGTCCTTAAAATGAGGCAGATAAACCTCCTGCTCCGTTCTCTGATCACAGGTTACACTTACCTTAAAGCGTGCATTTTCCATATCATTAAATGCAAAATGCTTTACACAGGCCATAACGTCTTCACTCTGAACGCCCTTTACAAGTGATGCTCCCATTCTTCCTATCTGGTATGTTTCCTCTCCATAGGTCTCCTGGCTTCGTCCCCATCCCGGATTATAAGGAAGGTTTATGCACACACCTGCAAAAAGATTTCCACCAAAGGCTCTGACCTCCTGTCCGATAGCGTGTCCAATTTCCTCCTCAAGTGCAGGATTGAAAGTCGCACCTCTTGCCATTGAAACAGGAAAGCAGGTAGACTGATTGTTTCCACAGACAACTCCTCTTGGTCCGTCAACAAACTTCATTGGAGGTACATCATACTCAGCAAGTCCCCCAGCCTCATAAGGATGCAGATTATAATGAGCGCCTTCTTCTGTTCCAAGAACAAGCTCCATGATTTCGCTTTCCTTCATGGAAGTGGCATCAATATTTCCTGCCATGAGGCTTACCTTCTGCTCCAAGGTCAGTTTTCCGACAATCTCCTTTGCCTTTTCATCAAATGTCATTCTGAGTTTCTTGTCTTTTTTCATCCCGTTCCTTCCTTTCTAAAAAATGACAGGCCAGGCTCTGTATAGAGATCCCGGCCTGCGTCTTTATATTGCTAATGAATTATTAACCCTTAACTGCTCCTGCCATCATACCTTTAACCAATTTGTCCTGGAAGATGATGAACAAGGTTATCATTGGAAGAACTGATAATGTCAGGACTGCCATAATAATTGGAATGTCCAGTGAATGTTCTCCCTTGAACTGTCCAAGCGCAAGAGGGAGTGTCTTTTTGCTGGGAGTAATAAGCAATGTATTAGCAAAAGCAAACTCATTCCACATTGATACACCATTATAAATTGAAAGTGTAGACAATCCTGATTTTGAAAGAGGAAGTATCATCATGAAGAAATTCTGATAGCGGTTACAGCCATCAATTTCTGCTGATTCCTCAATTTCTCTCGGAATAGTTTTCATAAATGCTGTCAGAATAAATACTGACATAGGAAGTGCAAATGCAACATAAGGTCCGATAAGTGCCTTAAGTGAATCATAAAATCCTACTGTGGTTGTAAGCTTAAAAATGGGAATTAAGGTTACGTGCATAGGTACTGCCATCATAGCTACAATCATTGCATAAATAAGACCGTTCAGCCTGAATCTCATTCTTGCAAGCGGATATGCCGCAAAGGCTGAAATGATAAGCATAAGCACCAGTGATATTGCAACTACAACTACGCTTCGGAAGAAATATCCGAAGAAACCATGTGTTACAACTTCCACATAGTTATTAAAATACCAGGGATCCGGAAGATGGAATACTCCCTGTTGCAACATGTCGAACTGTTTGCGGAACGAGTTCATTATCATGAAGAAAAATGGTGTTAATGTCAGAACCAGCTGTATAAGAGCAAAAATAGTTGCTATTGTCCACGCAATCCTTGATTTAATCTTGGACATGCGATAATCAGCATCATTTGTTTTTTCCATACTGTTAATGTCGGCTGCCATCGTGCATCCATGTAAATTATTATTCTGTGCCATTTAATAATCCTCCTTAACCTTAAACACTTTGTTAAAGAGCAATGCTATTGCCGTGATCAATATGAACATTCCGGCTGCAACGCAGGAACCATAGCCCATATTAAACTGCTGGAACGAAAGCTTATACATGTAGGTTGCCATAAGCTCTGTAGAGCCCGAAGGTCCACCCTGAGTCATATTCCAGATCATATCGAAATATTTGAGTGATCCGATAAGCGACATTGTGCATGCTGTTTTAAAAATAGGTCCAAGGAGAGGTATGGCAATAAGACGAATGTACTGTCCTCTTGTCGCACCGTCTATTACAGCCGCTTCATAAATGGTTGTATCGATGTTTCCATAACCGGCAATGAAGTAAACCATATAAAAAGGAGTAAACTGCCACGCCATAACACCGATAACCGTATAAAGTGCATTGGGAGCTGTTCCCAAAAGATCGATTGTAGTCCTTTTTCCATTAAATATTGTTGCAAGAGAAGAAATCAGACCTCCGTTTGTTGCAAGTGCATAGATAAAAAGAAATGCAATAGCAACTGAACTCATGAGATAAGGTAAAAACCATATAATCTTAAAAATATTGAATTTTTTTCCACCTGCATCCAAAAAAGTTGCAAGAAGCATGCCGATGGGAATCTGAAGAAGGATTGAGAATACCATTACGATCAGATTATGCTGGAAAGATTTCCAAAACATCGCATCCTTCAGGAGTGCTTTCCAGTTATCAAGACCGACAAATATTCTGTCCGCTGAAATTCCATTCCACTTGTATCCGCTTATTACAAAGGTATCAATAACGGGATACACAATAAAAATAGTGATTAGCAAGAGCGCCGGTAGCAGGAACACTGTTGCCGCCTTGGCCGTACTCCTTGCTTTCGCCTGAGCAAGCCCCACATTATTACTTTTATCCATATTTCTCCTTCCTGTTTCCTTAAGCAGATTACCTGCTTTGCCTCACTAAGTGATTACCGAATATTTCATAAGTATCTATGAAATAATAAGCTGCCCGCAGAAAAGGTATTCCTGCGGGCAGCGGTTTTTTAAATCCAGCCGCAGCTTAGACTTATATTTTCTTATTACTGTTCAGCAATTGCTTTCTTCATTGCTTCATCCTGTTCCTGTCCGATTTCCTCAGGAGTCTTTTCAAGACCGAAGAGTTCTGTCATACAGTTCTTATGAACTTCTGTAACAGAAGCCGGAAGGTACTGATCATACCAAAGCTGTACATTTGATGCATTGAAGAATACGTCAACTACAACTCTGTTGTTAGGATCATCAACCTGTGCGTCAAATCCCTTGATTGAAGGAATGTTTCCACTTTCCATCTGCATCTGATTGTATGTATCATCGTTGTAATACTGTGTAGCGAGTACATAGCAAGCATCAAGCATATCCTGATCTACAGAACCATCTTCCTTGAAACAGTTGAAGGAGAATCCGTTACCGATTGCTGTTCCGATTTCTACGTTCTGAGGAACTCCATTAGCCTTAGCTTCTGAATCTTCAGGGAAACGGAATACGCCGATGTTCTCGTTGTACCACTCTTCGTTATCGGATCTGATACCTGCTACCTGCCATGAGCCGTGAAGCATCATTGCTGCAGAGCCATCATAAAGGAGTGCTCTATCCTGGTTGTCATCTGCTGTAAGAGAGTTAACACCATCCGGGAAATATCCCTTCTTAACCCAATCCTGAATCTTCTCAGCTGCATAGATGAATGCGGGACTTGTAAATGATCCGCCATTCTCCTGTGTATAAGCTGCATCAAATTCATCGTTACCTGAATGACGAGCTACAAGATACATGTAGTACATGGAGCCTGTCCACTTGGATGCATTTGCAAGTGCGAAAGGTGTATAACCTGCTTCCTTAAGCTTTGCACATGCTGCCTCAAGATCATCGATTGTCTCAGGAACTTCAATACCCTGCTCAGCAAAAATTGTCTTGTTGTAGAAGATATCGCATCCGGAAAGTCCTCCGAAAGGAATTGCGAGCATCTTGCCATCATAAGTTGACTGTGCAACTGCTGCATCAATGAAATCAGGATGATCATATTTTGCATACATATCTGTGATATCGTTAGCAAAACCTGACTTGTAGTACTCAGCCATAGGACCGCCACCCCAGTGGATGTACATGTTAGGAGCCTGTCCGGAACTCATTGCAACTACCAGCTGCTGCTTGTAGTTATCATTCTGCTGATGAACCTGATTAACTGTGATGTTAGGATAGTCAGCCATGAAGCGCTGAACAGCTGATTCCTGTGTGCTCTTTGCAGGATCCTCTGTAGCAATATCCCAAAGGGTAATTGTTAAGGGCTCTGTCGTAAGAGTAGGAATGTTCTTGTCACTGGTCTTAGCTCCGTCAGAAGCTTCTTCTGTTGTAGCGTCTGCAGTATCAGTGCTTTCGGTTTTCTCAGCGGCATCAGTAGACTCTGCTTTGTCGGTAGCCTCTGTTGTCTCTGTAGCTTCGGTCTTTGCTGTGTCATCACCGCCAGAAGCCGGAGCTGTGGTTGATGTGGATCCGCCGCCACATCCTACAATTGATGTAACAGTCAGAGCTGTTGCAAGAAATGTAGCAAATACCTTTTTCTTCATACAAAACCTCCTTCGTGTTAGCTTACCGATATCTCCCACCCCTAATTCTGAAAATACCAGTTTGCTAAAACAGTTATCTGTTTCTTTATACATTATGCTAAATTAGTCCGAAAATTATTGCATACAAAAAGTTGCTATCTATTTTACGAAAATTGCTCTTTTTAATGTGCATATTGTCGTTATGATTAATACTTAACAAATTCAAGATGTGCATTTTGACATATTTTACATCATTATACGTAGCTCAATATGGTATAATGTCCATAATTCATAAAAAAAGTATTAACAAGTCAATGAAGCATTTTATATTAAATGGCAATTTTAGAACGTTGCGATATTGCTTGTTGTACTTAAATCGATAATTTGGGGAGATTTCTATATGAAAAGGCAGATAGCGGGGGCTAAAGAAAGCGTTCAGCATAAGAAAAATACCAGTCTGCGTATGTATATCAATAAAGAACATACGAACTATCCACCTCACTGGCATACTGATATCGAAATCATATGCCCTAAGGAGGGAACCTATAAGGTTATCTGTGCAAATCAGACCTATAACCTTGAGGAGGGTGATATACTTCTTATCTGCCCTGCTGTTATCCATGAGATATTCTCGACCTCACTCGGAGAAAGAGTCTATATTCAGGCAGATTTTTCAAGACTTACTTTATTAAAAGAGTTGGAAAAAGCATTTCGCCTTATGTCTCCAGCTCTCCATATTCAGGCGAAAAATTGTCCTCCAGATATTTATCAGAAATTTTGGAGTTGGATTGATGAAATAAAAGAAATATATTTTGGATCAGCACCTCCGGTAGAAATGTGTGAAAGTACAACAGGACACAGTCTCATGTCCTTTACAGAGCTTGAGCCCTTCGGTGAACTGGAAATTTATTCCATTCTTATGCAATTTACGGCACTTGCAGGGAAAAATCTTAGCCTATTCCAGGGATGTGATCATAACAGTGATGATACCGGTTTTAAGAACAGCCTGTCTTTAAGTAGTGTCTGTGCATATTTATCAGAGCACTTTACTGAAGATATTACTCTGGAGAGTATCGCTGATTACGCAGGCTTTAGCAAATATCATTTTGCCCGCATATTCCGGGACTATGCCGGAACCACTTTTTATCAGTTCCTTCAGCAAAAACGTATTGGCTATGCCCAGATGCTCTTATCTAATCCGGAAGTATCCATAACAGACATTGCTTATCAATCCGGTTTTGCCAGCAGCCCTGCTTTTACAAGAGCCTTCCGCAAAAGTACCGGATACTCTCCTTCAGAATTCCGCATGCTTAACGAGCAGAAGCACCCTCTCCCGGCAAATAAACATTTTGCGGATTTATCTGATGCTTCCGAAGATTATGCAGATATCATTAATGACCAACACGCCTGACATTACATCAGGCGTGTTTTTTAATATATATAGTCATCCGGATCAATGATAATCCCATCAAGCACTGCTTCTGTAAGCACATCTCCTTCATAGGTGAGCTTTAATGAAAAGAACTGCTGCCCCGGATCATCAATCAGCTTAAAGAAAATCAGGTCTCCTTTCCAAAGATTAAGTTCCGATATTCTATCCTTTGCAATCCACTCAAGCGTACCCTCGTCGCAGGATGTGAGCGTTCCTTCATAATCGTCAGATGTAAAAAGGCACATATAGTCAGTCACATCCTTGCTAAAAGGGTTCTTCTCTTCCTCTGTGTATAGTTCATCTCTGTCTCCGGCTACTGCCTTCGAGTAGAATGTAACTATCCCTCTGAATCTAAGTGTTTTAAGTCTAAGGCCTGTCTCCTCTAATACCTCTCGCCTTGCACAATCGTCAGGGCTTTCACCATTTTCACAGTGGCCGCCAGGAGCAATCCATTTGCCTTCATTGATATCATTCTTTTTCTTGGTACGGTGGAGCATCAGATATTTTCCATTATCTTCGATGTAGCACAGCGTCGTAATTTCCATAAGCACTCACCCATAACAAATTTCATTTTTCACACAAGAAGTCTTGAGTACCAAAGCAAACAATGCCTCAGCCTTTACATTATTTCCACAAATTACCCCAAATATCGTCACAAAGCTTCTCACAGTACTCTTTAGTGAACTTGGAATCCTGGTCAATAATCTCGTTCTTTTCTGCCATAGCATCTGTATACTCACTTAATGGATAAACAGATATATTCTCATATCCACTCTGCACATGGCAAACCAGCGCTCTTATACCATAGTCATCTATGCATACCTCGCCATTTTCATCACGCTTAAGTGTGATATTTGCAAGGCCTCCAACCATACGATCAGCTATGCCTTCGCCTGTACCTGAGGTCCAGTTAACAAAATTGCCGATTGAATAATAAACCAGCATATCTCCATCGCCATGATTATTTGTTATTCCTTCCTCATTATCTTCAAGCATCTCAATAGGCTCTATCACATGAGGATGTGTTCCGATCACCAGATCAGCTCCGTATTTCCTGAAAATCTCAGTCCATTTTTCCTGCATACCATCTAGGTCGTGGTTATACTCTGTTCCCCAATGAGGACAGACAATTGTGAAGTCTGCATTTTCTTCAGCATATTTCAGGTCTGAAATAACCTTATCCTCTTCCAGAGTATTTACTGCGTAAGGCATATCAGAAGGATTTGAAATACCGTTTGTACCATAGGTATAGTTAAGAATTGCTACTGTAATGCCATTCTTTTCTACCATCTTAACCGTATCATATTCCTCTTGGGAACCATTGATACCAACTACGGTTATCTGAGAATATTTATTTCTCCAGAAATCAATTGTATTTAATATTCCCTGCTTTCCCTTATCGAGAGCGTGATTAGTAGCATG
Organism: Butyrivibrio sp. AC2005; assembly: GCF_000424145.1. Taxonomy (GTDB): domain Bacteria; phylum Bacillota; class Clostridia; order Lachnospirales; family Lachnospiraceae; genus Butyrivibrio. The sequence continues at coordinate 32,635 of NZ_KE384143.1, read as the reverse complement.
ACATATTACATCAAAGCCTGCATTCACAAGAGAATCGCCAAGCTCCTGCGGTGCGTTGAAGGATGGATAACCTGTTACACCAAGCTCCTTACCGCCAAGAATAACCTCCTGATTTACAAGAGCAAGGTCAGCACTTTCAATCTCATCTCTGGTATCATCAAACAGGAAGTCAAAATTGTAATTTCCGTTTTCATCCATTCCTGCCTCAGCAACAGGTGTATGTAAAAGTACATCTCCTGCCATGGTAATTGTCAGTTCATCAGCAGATTTTCCGACAGCAAGCATATCTTCGGAATCAGCAGTTTCAGCTGCTTCTGTTGCTTCACTTTCTATAGCATTATCCTCCATTGGTTCTAATGCTTCAGAAGCATCATTCTGCTTACCTGCATTATTAGCAGAATCTGTGGCTTTGGATTCACCAAAAATCGGTGTTGCTTCTTCCGATTCAGCCATTTTAGGCTCTTCATCAAATAAATCTGCTGCCCCGTCATATACTGCACTATCCTGGGACTCATATGCATCACCCGCTGCGGATTCAGCCGTAGCCTCTGCTGTCTCTTCATATGCTGCAGGTGCGGATGTCTCCATAGATTTTCGTCCATCCAGACCTACAAGTCTTACAACACTGAATGCTCCCAATGCTACAAGTGCAAATACAGCTACCCTGGAGCCGTATCTTGCAACAAATTTTATAATCTTTCCGGACTCTTTTTCATTCTTCTTTTTTTCAAATTCATTTACATCTATCTTCTGAAAACTTAATGGTTCATCTTTGGAACCATCAGAACCGATTTCATTTGTTCCTGCTCCGTCCGCAGAGACTTCCTTTTCAATATTCTCAAGGAGTCTCGCTCGCATTTCATCGGTAATGACTAAGTTTTCCATAACTTCATTATACTTACTCAAAGTCATATGCCTCCTTCAGAATATTTTTAAGCTGCTGCCTTCCGCGGTTTAAGTCGGATCGTACTGTGGACTCATTTCTCTTTAATATCCCGGCAATATCCTTAGTGGAATATCCCTCCTGATAAAAAAGGTGAATTACCTCCCTGTACTTCTCCGGAAGCTGTTTAACCGCATCCCAAACAAATGCAAGATTTTCTTTTTTCTCTGCCACAAGCTCCTCTGAAAGCTCGTCCGCTTTTCTCACGTTATTGTAATCAATCTTATTCTTACTAAGATTAGCTGCTACCGTCATAAGCCAGGCCTTTTCATGATTAGCATTTTCAAATACCGGTGCCTTCCTTATATACTGAATAAGCGTATCCTGAACAATGTCCTCCGCATCACTCATGTTATGAAGATATGAGTATGCTATCCTCAGAATCTGATTGCCATATTTGTCAAGCAGCTCCCCTGCTCTATCCGCAGGATTGGATACCGCTCCTACAGCTTCGCCGCTCATTACAGCCTTAACTGTATTTATGGAAGCCTGCACTGTTGCGAAAAGGTATCTCCCCGCTTCAGCGCAGGAGTTCCATAAACTTGTAAATATATCCAATAAACTATTATTTTGTTTTCCCTCTATAAAATCACTATGCAATGTAAGCGCATCCATCTTCTTCACATCGCAGGCTTTTCCCCAAATGCCTGCTCCCCTGATTATCTATTTTCACTTAGACTAAGTCCTCCAAGTGAATACCACTGCATAGTATAACACGCATTAGCCGCGTTTTGCTACCATTCTCACAAGCTGATTAAACTCTTCCCTGTACTCATCTCTGTCTTCAACCTGTTTATATCCTTCCATGATATCCTCAAGAGTAGCATTTCCCTTGTATTCACTGTCTGACAGGATCATTGCAAATTCTGCAACCATACTTGCAAATCTGATATTTTCACTTCCTGTTTCGTTGTAATCCTTATCACCTACAATAATGGAAAACAGCTCTGATTTATCAGCTTCGGGCTCCTTGTAGCGTACACTTACAGTTGCATACTCATCGCTGTACTTATCATCTGTAGGAGCAGCCTTGGTAGCTTCATCCTGATATTTTAAGTTTATAGCGCTCCGGCTTCCCTCCGGAACTATCTCATAAAGAGCTACAACACTGTGTCCGGCACCAATCTCACCGCCATCCTTTGTATCATCATTAAAATCAGTGTCATTCATGATTCTGTTTTCATAGCCGATGAGTCTGTAGGAATTCACTCTTACAGGATTGAACTCAACCTGAAGCTTAACGTCCTTAGCTACTGTTACAAGAGTTGATCCCATCTCATCAACAAGAACCTTTTTTCCTTCAAAAAGAGAGTCTATATAGGAATAATTGCCATTGCCACAATCTGCAAGTCTCTCAAGATTATCATCCTTAAGGTTACCTTCACCAAAGCCAAGCACTGATAAGAAGATACCATTATTTCTCTTTTCCTCAATCAGCTTCTCAAGGTCATCAGGATTAGAAACGCCTACATTAAGATCACCATCTGTGCACATGATGATTCTGTTAATACCACCATCAATGTAATTGCTTTCTGCAATCTTATATGCTTTCTGAATTCCTGCTTCACCATTTGTGCATCCCGATGCAGTCATACTGTCTATAGCATTCTTAATCTTAACCTTGTTCTTCATGCTTACACCGGAAAGAAGGACTGCTTCCTGACCGGAATATGTCACAAGGGAAATCTTTCCTTTTCCGGGAAGTGAATCCACAAGCTCTGTAAGTGATTTCTGCAAAAGAGGAAGCTTATCGGGTTCATCCATTGAACCTGATACATCAACCAGAAATACAAGATTACTGTCCGGAGCTTCAGTTAAATCGATGTCTCTTGTTTTCATTCCCACAAACATAAGCTGATGTTCTTCATTCCAGGGACAGGTTGTAATTTCAGTTGTGATACCAAACTTATCACTGCCCTCAGGGTTATTCAGTTTATATTTAAAATAATTGATGAATTCCTCAGGCCTTACAGCATCCGGATTGATTTCAGAAAGAGCATATCCATCTTCGATCATTCTTCTGACATTTGAATATGATGCCGTATCAACATCTGCTGCAAAGGTTGAAAGGGGTTTGGCAGTTACAATGTTGTAACCATTTTCTTCGGGCTTCTCATAGGATTCGGTGTTGTACTGTGGCGTATAAGGGTCACACACATCTGTGCATTCCTCAGCTTCACTTTCATACCTGTAATAACCGCCGTCTTCTGCTGCCTCTGCAGTTGCTTCCTCAGTGCAATATGCAGGTTCTTCATAAGCACTATCCTGAGATGCAGTAGTTTCTGTCATCTTGCTGCTGCCGCATCCGCAAACAGAACCTGCTGCAATGATGATACTTAATACAAATGATGCAACATTCATTTTTCTTCTCATAACTTTTTCCCTCCGTACTGTTTTGTTGCTGTTCTACTCTATATACAGATGGCAGTTTAAAAATGTTGCACATAAATAAAAATTTTTTAGGCAATAGAAAAAGCCTGATAAAACACAGGCTTTTAAAAATTTCTAAATCATAAGGAAACCACCTTACAATAATCTTTCCATATTTCATTTATGTGGTCTTTGTTTAACTCCTCACCAATTATAATAATTACATTTCTGCTTGAGTTTACAGGATTTAATTTTATCTCCTTCTCGGTCGCATTTATTTCAATCTGAGTGTTATCACCTGTTTTTACAAAGCCCTTTATCCTGATTATTCTTCCGGCTTTATTATCTTTAAATAAATCAGAAGCTATCTCTCTTAACTTTTCTTCCGATATCTCAACATCAAAATAAAATAAAGGTGTAAACTGCTTATCTTCAAGAGGAAGTTTCACATAGGAAGAGTGTCTGTAGCCGCAGGTACTTATTTTATCAAAGTCTTCTTTTGAAATTTCATCAAAGGGCTTTGCTATGAAGTCCTTTTCAGGATTAAACCAAGGAATAATATCATTTTCAGAAGCAGTTTTCCAAAGTCCGAATTCAGCCATGATATTGTTTATGCTATTCTTAATACTCTCTTTTTTTGTAATAACATTTTGGCCTTCCGAATCATTTTCTCCTTTCGCCCCGGCTTTCCCAATAAGCTTGCTGATTACTATTTTTCCTGCGCATGCTATCTCAGACATAAAGAGATATCTGGACATTCCCTCTAATCTGCCATCCCTTACCAGTTCTGCGTCCACTATAGAAATAACATTTCCAATCTCATACCATCTGTCCAGTGGCTCATCATATAGTACATCAAAGAACTCATCCACATCATAGATTCCGGAAGGCTCAATAATAACTCTTGTATACCCGCTCATTCCCATGGATATAAGCTTTGTCCTGAACCTCCTTCTATGAGCTTCCTGCCCGTCTCCACCCACAATCATCTCCAGGTTACAGTTTTCACCATATAAGTCCTGCAGAAGCACCATGTCAATGTTTACTGCACCGTAGTCGTTTTCTATAATGCATATTTTCTCGCCTTTTTCCAGCAAGTATTTTGCATATTCTCTTATGAAGGTTGTCTTCCCTGATCCAAGAAATCCTGTAATTAAATCTATTTTAACCATTCTTCCATCCTAATATAAATAGCGTGCCGTTTTTAAGCGGCACGCTTTAACTTAAATTTTCGCAATATCAACAAGCTCAAGAGTGTCTTCCTTATACGCATCCTCTAAGCTTGTAACCAGCGCTCTTGCTGTATCAAGGGCTGTAATTACATTAACACCTGTCTCAATTGCTGTACGACGGATTAAGAATCCGTCACGGCTCTTATCACGACCCTGTGTAGGTGTATCAATTACAAGATCTATCCTGTGTCCAAGAATAAGGTCGATGACTGTAGGTGATTCCTGACTGATACGATTTACCTTACGGGCTTTTACGCCATTCTCATTAAGAGTATCAGCTGTGGAACGGGTTGCGTAAATGATATATCCAAGCTTTTCAAAACGTCTAGCTATATCAATTACTTCTCCCTTGTCGGAATCCTTAACTGTAATGATCATCTGCTTGTGCTTGGGAAGTCTTATGCCCGCACCAAGGAACGCCTTATAGAGGGCTTCACTATATGACTTACTTATACCAAGACACTCACCTGTACTCTTCATCTCAGGACCAAGACTGATCTCAGCTCCTCTGATTTTCTCAAAAGAGAATACCGGCATCTTGATAGCAATATGCTCTGCTTCAGGCTGAAGTCCGGGAGTATAACCAAGGTCCACAAGCTTCTTGCCCATCATAACCTGTGCTGCAAGATCAACAATCGGAATGCCTGTAACCTTACTGATATAAGGAACAGTACGTGAAGATCTGGGATTTGCCTCGATAATGTAAACCTCATCACCGACTGCAATAAACTGCACATTTATAAGTCCTACAACATGAAGAGCCTTTGCAAGTCTTGCTGTATAATCAGCAATTGTCTGCTTAACTTTATCTGAAAGTGACTGTGCAGGATAAACCGAAATCGAATCTCCTGAATGAATTCCGGATCTCTCAATATGCTCCATGATTCCGGGAATTACTATATTCTCTCCATCGCAAACCGCATCAACTTCAGTTTCAACACCCTGAAGATACTTATCAACAAGAATCGGGTGATCCTGAGCAATTCGGTTAATAATATTTATGAACTCTTCTATTTCCTGATCAGAGAGTGCAATCTGCATACCCTGTCCGCCAAGTACATAGGAAGGTCTTACAAGCACGGGATAACCAAGTCTGTTAGCAACCTCCTTTGCTTCCTCAGCTGTGTAAACAGTAGCACCTTCAGCACGCTTAATGCCTGTTTCCTCAAGAATCCTGTCGAATATTTCTCTATCCTCAGCTGCATCAACATCTTCAGCCTTGGTTCCGTAAATCTTTACGCCCATCTTCATGAGATCCTGAGTAAGTTTAATTGCTGTCTGTCCGCCAAACTGAACAACTGCTCCGTCCGGTTTCTCAAGGCGAACTATATTTTCAACATCCTCAGGAGTAAGAGGTTCAAAGTAAAGCTTATCAGCTATGTCAAAGTCTGTCGAAACTGTCTCAGGATTATTATTGATGATGATAGTCTCATATCCTGCCTTCTCAAATGCCCATGTAGCATGAACAGAACAGTAATCGAACTCAATACCCTGACCTATTCTGATAGGTCCTGAACCAAGAACAAGTATCTTCTTTTTGCCTGAATTCTGTCCCTCTGCTTCATTCTCCTCATCAACATCACCATAGACTGAGTAATAGTACGGAGTCTCAGCTGCAAACTCGGCAGCACAGGTATCAACAAGCTTGTATGCTGCCTTTATACCATAAAAATCTCTTAAGGCTTTTATGGTATCTACTGAAAATCTCGTAAGTCTGCTTATTACTTTGTCAGGATACTCCAGTCTCTTTGCTTTAAGAAGCGTATCAAAGTTGATAATTTTCTTAGCTTCCTCAAACTCGGGCACATTCTCTTCCGAAGGCTTATGGCGGGCTATAGTACTCTTTTCACCGAGTCTCAAAAGCTTTAATTCCATTTTTACAAGTGTATGAATCTTATCGATGAACCAAAGATCAATCATGGTGATCTCATGAATCTCATCATGGCTCATACCTCTTCTAAGCGCCTCTGCGATAACCCATATTCTCTGGTCATCTACGACTGTAAGACGATCCTTTAATTCATCATCATCAAGCTCTGAAAAATCATAACTTGTAAGGCAGTCCACATGCTGTTCAAGTGAGCGTATAGCCTTCATCATGGCACCTTCAAAGTTTGTACAGATACTCATAACTTCACCGGTTGCCTTCATCTGTGTTGTAAGTGTACGTTTTGCCGTAATAAATTTATCAAAAGGCAGTCTAGGGAATTTCACTACGCAGTAATCCAGTGCAGGCTCAAAGCTTGCGTAGGTTTTTCCTGTAATTGCGTTTTTAATCTCATCAAGTGTATAACCAAGTGCAATCTTTGCAGCAACCTTGGCAATAGGATAACCTGTAGCTTTGGAAGCAAGTGCTGAAGAACGGCTGACACGAGGATTAACCTCGATTACGCAGTACTCAAAGCTTGTAGGATGGAGTGCAAACTGTACGTTACAGCCACCTGTGATCTGAAGCTCATCAATAATGTTAAGTGCAGCACTTCTGAGCATCTGATACTCTTTATCAGTAAGTGTCTGTGAAGGCGCAACTACTATACTGTCACCTGTATGAACTCCAACCGGATCGATGTTTTCCATGTTGCAGACTGTGATGCAGTTGCCTGCACTGTCTCGCATAACCTCGTACTCAATTTCTTTCCAACCGGCTATGCAGCGCTCAACAAGAACCTCGTTGGCTCTTGAAAGACGAAGACCGTTTTCCAGAATCTCCTCACACTCAGCTCTGTTATGTGCTATTCCGCCGCCTGATCCTCCAAGAGTAAATGCAGGACGAAGAACAACGGGATAACCGATTTTTTCGGCAAAAGCCACACCATCATCTACATTATGTACAACCAGTGATGCTGCGCAGGGCTCTCCGATTTTTTCCATGGTGTCCTTGAATTCCTGACGGTCCTCAGCCTTCTTGATTGTCTCCGCTGTTGTTCCAAGGAGTTTAACTCCATGTGCAGCAAGGAAGCCGGATTCAGCAAGCTCCATACCAAGGTTAAGACCTGCCTGTCCTCCAAGGGTAGGAAGTACACTGTCAGGCTTTTCCTTCTCGATTATCTGCTCCAGCACCTTAACAGTCAGTGGTTCAATATAAACTTCATCAGCAATGTCTTTATCTGTCATTATGGTTGCAGGGTTGGAGTTTACAAGGATTACTTCGATTCCTTCCTCCTTAAGCGAACGGCAGGCCTGAGTTCCTGCATAGTCGAACTCTGCTGCCTGGCCGATTACAATCGGACCTGAACCTATAACCAAAACTTTTTTCACATCTTTATTTTTAGGCATTACTTTTCCTTCCTCATCATATTTATAAATCTGTCAAATAGGTATCCGCTGTCCTGAGGGCCGCAGCATGCTTCGGGATGGAACTGTACTGTGAATATATTCTTACCAACATATTTAAGTCCCTCGTTTGTTCCGTCATTTACATTCACAAAAGCCGGTACAGCTACATTTGCGTCAAGCTTATCTGTATCAACTACATAGCCATGATTCTGTGATGAAATATATACTCTTCCCGTTTCCAGATCCTTAACCGGATGATTTCCTCCGCGGTGTCCGTACTTCATCTTATAAGTATCAGCACCTGTTGCAAGAGCCATAAGCTGATGTCCAAGACATATAGCAAAAATCGGAACATCAGAGGCGTAGAGCTTTTTGATTTCCTCAATAACGCCTGTACACTCCTTCGGATCTCCGGGGCCGTTACTGAGCATGATTCCGTCAGGGTTACCTTTCAGCATCTCCTCTGCTGTTGTATCAAAAGGATAAACTGTTACATCACAGCCTCTTGCTGCAAGTGAAGCAGCAATGTTGTCCTTTGCACCTACATCGAGAAGCGCAACCTTAAGTCCTTTTCCATTTAATTCCTTAACAACACTGGGACGTTTTTCGCGTTTTGAAAGGTCCCCTTTAAGAGAAGCCTCATAATCATCTTTTTTGAAAACGGCACTTCCTGAAACAGGTCCGTTCTCGGCAAGCTCTTTACTTCCTGTAATATTCTTCTTTTCTTTACAGGAGACTTTCTCTACAACTTTTCCGGTATTATATGCCTTTAGTTTTGGAATGATAGAATCAAGGTTGTAGTTCTCATCGGTAGTAATCATTCCGTTCATGGTTCCCTTTTCACGAAGGATGCGAACCAGCTTACGTGTGTCTATTCTCTCTATGCCGGGAATATCATATTCTTCAAGAAATTCCTGGACTGTCATGTCGCATCGGAAGTTGGATGCCACGTCTGAGAGCTCTCTTACTATAACTCCGTCAAGCCATATGCGCTCGGACTCCATGTCATCCCTGCAGACACCATAATTACCAATCAGCGGATATGTCATACACACAGCCTGTCCTGCGTAGGACGGGTCAGTAAAAACTTCTGTGTATCCTGCCATGGAGGTATTGAAGACTATTTCACTTATTACCTCCTTTTTGGCGCCAATGGCTTTTCCCTTAAAAACGGTGCCATCTTCCAAAATCAAAAATGCTTTCATTCGCTCCTCCTGTATTTTCCCCTCATCCGGCACTTCGTGCCACCTTCCCCCCAAGGGGAAGGTTTTGAAGTTTGCTTCTTAATTGCCCTCTAAAGAAGGTTTTGAAGTTTACTTCTTAATTGCCCTCTATAGAAGGTTTTGAAGTTTGCTTCTTAATTGCCCTCTAAAGAAGGTTTTGAAGTTTGCTTCTTAATTGCCCTCTAAAGAAGGCTTTGAGGTTTGCTTCTTAATTGCCCTCTAAAGAAGGTTTTGAAGTTTGTTTATGCCTTCCCCTAGGGGGGGAAGGTGTCAGACGAAGTCTGACGGATGAGGGGTTAGCTGAAGTATCTAACTCCACTCTCAAATATCTTCATATCCTGCTCGCCAAAGATGTTAACAGCTACGCCGTCTCCTCTTCTCTCTGAGTGACACATCTTACCAAGGCAGCGTCCGTCAGGTGATGTGATACCCTCAACTGCCATGTAGGAACCGTTGATGTTCCAAAGATTATCAAGATGTACCTGTCCTTCAGGATCACAGTACTGTGTTGCAATCTGTCCGTTCTCAAAGAGATTCTTAAGAACATCTGTAGGTGCTACGAAACGTCCCTCTCCGTGTGATGCGGGATTTACATATACACCGCCGACCTCAGCGCCCTGCATCCAGGGTGACTTGTTACTTACAACTCTAAGGTATGCCATAGTTGAAATATGACGACCTATAGTATTGAAGGTAAGGGTCGGGCTCTCGGGATTCTGTCCGGTAATCTGTCCGTTAGGAACAAGACCAAGCTTTATCATAGCCTGGAAACCATTACAGATTCCAAGTGCAAGACCATCTCTGTTCTGAAGAAGGTCATTTACTGCTTCCTTGATACTCTCGTTCTGGAAAGCAGTTGCAAAGAACTTGGCACTTCCGTCAGGCTCATCACCCGCTGAGAATCCACCGGGGAACATGATAATCTGTGCCTGCTCGATTGCCTTCTTGAACTCAGCAACAGACTCCACGATATCCTGTGCATTTCTGTTTCTGAAGATTTTTACTATAGTATCAGCGCCGGCTCTCTGGAATGCCTGTGCTGAATCATACTCACAGTTACTTCCGGGGAATACAGGAATGAAAACTGTGGGCTTTGCTGTTTTGTTTTTGCAAACATATATATCAGAAGTTTTATATTCTTTTGTTAATGCTCCATCCTCGAAGATGCTCTTCTTATCAGCACTCTCAGTATCTTCCTCGGAAACCGGTGCTACTGAAGGGAATACCTTTTCAAGCTTATTCTTCCAGTTTTCAAGCGCTTCCTCTTCTGAAATAACCACATCACCGATGGTAAACTTCTTATCGTCTGTAACAACACCGATTTCTCTTGCTTCTCTTAATGCAAGGACATCTCCTGCCTTATCTGCAGGAACCTCCACAAGGATATTTCCGATTCTGTTTGTAAAAAGATCCTCGTGCTTAACACAGCCTGCAATCTTCACACCAAAGCCATTACCAAATGCCATTCGGCTTATAGCAGCTGCAACACCGTAGCAGTCAATTGCATAGGCAGCAACTACATATCCTTTCTGCATGAGATCGTGAATTTCATCATAGCGTGCCATTACCTTTTCATAATCAGGAAGGCCATACTGATCTCTGTCAATCGGAAGCTCAATGAGCATATCTCCTGCATTCTTAAGCTCAGGAGTGATGACATCCTTCTGCTTTGCCACATCAACTGCAAAGGATACAAGTGTCGGAGGAACGTTAATTTCTCCTGATGCTCTCTTCTCATCACCCTCGTAGAAGAAGGAGCCTGACATTGAATCCTTACCACCTATTGAAGCAATACCGAATCTGAGCTGAGCCTCGAAGGATCCAAGGAGTGCTGTAAGCGGCTGACTCCATCTTGTCTTGTCAGCTGTCATTCTCTGGAAATACTCCTGGAAAGTGAGATGAAGCTTTTTATAATCACCACCTGTAGCAACAATCCTTGCAACAGACTCTGTAACTGCATAAGCAGCTCCGTGGTACGGACTCCATGATGAAAGGTACGGATCAAAACCGTAAGCCATCATTGTCACTGTATCTGTCTTACCACCAAGAACAGGAAGCTTAGCGATCATTGCCTGTGTCTCAGTGAGCTGATATTTTCCACCAAAAGGCATTGTTACTGTGCCTGCACCGATTGATGAATCGAACATCTCAACAAGGCCCTTCTGTGAGCAGACATTGAGGTCTTCCATCTCTGAAAGCCATGCAGTCTTTATATCGTTATTCTTAAGAGCTTCTCCTGCTGCCTTGCAGGCATACTTGTCAAAATAGTTATCCTCTGCAACAGGAATCTGAACCTCAACCTCTGTCTCCTGATGAGCACCGTTTGTATCAAGGAAGGAGCGCTTGATATCTACGATTTTTTTACCTCTCCACTTAAGGACAAGTCTTGGCTCCTCAGTTACTACCGCAACCTTGACAGCCTCGAGGTTTTCCTCTGCTGCATACTCAAGGAACTTATCTACCTGAGAAGGATCAACAACTACTGCCATTCTCTCCTGTGATTCGGAGATTGCAAGCTCAGTTCCATCAAGACCTGCATACTTCTTCGGAACCTTATCAAGATCAACATCAAGACCATCTGCAAGCTCACCTATTGCAACGGATACACCGCCTGCTCCAAAGTCGTTACACTTCTTTATAAGCTCTGAAACCTCAGGTCTTCTGAAAAGTCTCTGCAATTTACGCTCTGTAGGCGCATTACCCTTCTGAACTTCGGCACCGCAGGTAAGAATTGAATCTGCTGTGTGAGCCTTGGATGAGCCTGTTGCACCGCCGCAGCCATCACGTCCTGTACGTCCGCCAAGAAGCACAATGATATCTCCCGGGTCAGAGCTCTCTCTGATTACATGCTCCTGCGGAGCAGCACCCATAACTGCACCGATTTCCATACGCTTAGCTGCATAATCGGGATGATAAACTTCCTTTACATAACCTGTCGCAAGACCGATCTGGTTACCATAGCTTGAGTAACCGGATGCAGCACCTCTGACAAGCTTTTTCTGTGAAAGCTTACCCTTAAGAGTATCAGCAACAGGAACCGTAGGATCAGCTGCACCTGTTACGCGCATTGCCTGATATACATAACCTCTTCCTGAAAGAGGATCTCTTATCGCACCACCAAGACATGTTGCAGCACCACCGAAGGGTTCAATCTCTGTCGGATGGTTGTGAGTCTCATTTTTGAAAAATACAAGCCAGTTCTCTGTAACAGGCCCGTTACCATAATCAACATCCACCGGAACTACTACTGTACATGCATTATTTTCCTCAGACTCTTCCATGTCTGTAAGCTTACCGTCTTTCTTAAGCTTCTTCATACCCATAAGAGCAATGTCCATAAGAGATATGAATTTCTCCTCGCGTTTCTTAGGATCAGCGTAAACATCCTCTCTTGCGCTTAAGTACTTGTCATAAGAAGCCTTGATAGGTGCAGCATAAAAGCCTTCACCGAAGCTCACATTCTTAAGCTCTGTGCCAAAGGTTGTATGACGGCAGTGATCGGACCAGTATGTATCAAGTACGCGGATTTCTGTCATGGAAGGATCGCGCTTCTCATCATCGTGGAAATACTGCTGAATCCATTTGAAATCATTAAAGGTCATGGCAAGGCCAAAGGACTCGTAAAGCTTTTTAAGCTCATCCTCTGCCATATCCTTGAAGCCATCCAGAATCTTTACATCTGCAGGCTCTTCAAAATTGTCAACAAGTGTCTCAGGCTTTTCCTCATCAGCAATTCTTGAATCAACAGGGTTCATGACATACTCTTCAATTTTTAAGAGTTCCTCGTCAGTAATATCCCCCATCAGCATATAGGTCACTGCTGTGCGAATTACAGGTTCCTCATCACCCTTTATAAATCTTACACACTGAACCGCGGAATCAGCTCTCTGGTCAAACTGTCCCGGAAGGGCCTCTACGCTAAATACTTTTGCGTCTTCAGGTATCTCAATCTTTTCATGATATAAGATATCAACGGGTGGTTCTGAAAAAACTGTAGTGCAGGCTTTCTCAAATACCTCATCAGAAATATTCTCCACATCGTAGCGAATAAATTCTCTGACCTTGGTCACACTCCTGATCCCAAGATAGCTCTTGATCTCCTTGCGAAGCTCCTTAGCTTTTCCTGCGTAAGGTGCCTTCTTTTCAACATAGACTCGTCTGACTGTGCTCATAAATCTCCTCCTGAACATTTATAAATATCATCCCCTCATCCGTCAGCTTCGCTGACACCTTCCCCCCAGGGGGAAGGGTGGAAAAGAAGATTATTTTTAACAAATAACAGTTTCAAAAAAACACTTTTTACATCAAAAAATCAGTGTCAAAAAACACTGATTAATTATCTGCGGGCACTAAGCCCTCCAATATATATAGTAATTCGCGGTCAACCGCGGCCTCACTAACACCAATAGTTTTAGCGGATACTTTAAGACCCTCAACCACATACATAAGGTTGCGGGCACATCCGTACGGATCAGCACAGGTAAATTCACCTGAGCGTACACCATTTTCAATTAAAGTCTGAACTATCTGAACTCCTGCGTCGAACTGCTTACGCAGAGGATTATCCTGAACCGGCATATCCTTATTAGCGAAATATTCATAGGAAGCAATAACAAGACTATTCTTCTTACGAAGAATCTCTTTCTTCTGCTCCTTCAAGAAAAGAGCCAGCATATCGCCGGCAGTAGCGTCATTATTAAGAGCCTTGATTACGGCTTCATCCTCATCATCTTCAGATTCATCGGATAATACAGCAAGAAAAATCTCTTCAGTGGATGAAAAATAGAGATAAAGCCCCCCACGACTGATGTCACAAGCCTCAACGACATCCTTCATGGTGACATTTTTAAATCCCTTTTCTGCAAAAACCTCGCGGGCCTTTTCCAGAATGTATTTTCTTTTCTGAGCAGACTTCTCACCCATTCTAAAAATCTCCAGAAAATGTATTTAGTACCGAGTCAATCAGGCAAACATAAATTCCTGCATTATTATAAATACTGACTCTGTCCATTTGTGCTTCCTAATAAGACAAGGTTCCCCAGAAATGAATCAGATCATCCATCTTATAAATGAGCTGATAAAGGACTCCGGTGTAAACACCTTCAGCCCAGACGGTTCCCTTAGTCTGTCCTTCAAGTATGTATTTGGAAAGAATTCCCGCAAGATCATCCATATTCATGATCTCAGCATCACTTATAAACTCAAGCTCATCCTTGTAATTAGCGATGTGATTCCTGGTATATACATATGTATAATTCCGGTTCATCATCCCTGTCTGTTGTGCCTGTTTTACAAAACTGAGTAATGTAGAATCATAAACAGGAAATGGCATTGAGTTGGATAACTCACTGTTTGAGTAGCTCTCTGCAACCTGCTGCTTAGTATGTTCCTTAAGCCATGGAATGTAAGGTGCCAGACTGGCCACATCATCTTTATATCGGGAAATAATATCCTCTACACTGTTTTCGCCGTCTTTTCCTTCAAACATATGACTGCCCCCTCGCATTCATTATCTCAGAGAATTATAACATAAGCAGATAAAAAGTATATATGGCAATTTGTTCAATTAATGTTTTTGAGTTATACTTGTTGCTAATACATTTGTATACATTGGAGATTTATATGAAATATTTTCTTCTTTATATAAAGCAGACATTGAGATTCGTTTTAAAACCCATGTCCTTTGTTCCTGCAATTTTTATGATGTGTCTGATTTTTGGTTTTTCAGGACAGGACGCCGATACCAGTTCAGATTTAAGCTACAGAGTGGGCGTTGAGGTTCTTACTGTAACCAATGATGTGCTGGACAAGGGCTGGTCCAACGATCATATATCTGAGCTTAGTGTATTCTACCAATTTTATATAAGAAAGCTTGCTCACTTTACAGAGTACCTGCTGCTTGCCATAAGCGTAGCCTTTCCACTCTACGTCTACGGACTAAGAGGATTCCCCCTGGTTATTGTGGCCGGGATAATCTGCGTCGGTTACGCATGTCTCGATGAGTATCACCAGTCCTTTATCTCAGGCAGATCGCCTCAGAAAAAAGACGTTTTGATTGACAGCTGCGGCGTATTGGTTGGTATAATCATAACCAGAATACTTGGCTGGACAGGGCGAATGACAATATTCAGGCCGTTAGCTTACAAGTCTAAAAAGAAAAATAAAAAAAGAAGTTGATTGTAAATCATCTTCTTTTTTTGTTTGAGCAATCATATTATTGTTCTATTATTCGCAAGTTATTATCGCTATTCCAAATGACGGAACTGTAAGAATATCACCATCAAGTGATGCCTCCTCTTCGGTTGTGGAGAGAGATGCCCCAAGGGTTCTGTAGGTATCCGCACCCGCAGCTTTACTAAGGTCAATCTCCACTGACTCATTCCCGTTATTAAGTGCAATAAGCACCTTTGCACCTTTAGTTCCTTCCGGAACCTTATCTGCAGCGTCCTTTATCCAGACAACGTTTCTGTCTCCGGAAAGTTCCTCTAATATCGTGCATTTTCCTCTGGCTATTGCAGGAAATTCATTTCTAATATGGATTGCTTTCTTATAATAATTATAAACAGAATCCGGATCACTCTTCTGCTCTTCGTAGGTTCCATAGGACATATCCAGTTTGTCCATTCCATCAGGTCCCTTTGTCATACCTGCAGTGCCTTCAGCATCCCATTGCATAGGCTCGCGCTTATTCTCATCCTTACCGGAACCCTTCATGCCCAGCTCCTCGCCATAATATATGAAAGCATTTCCACTCATAAGAAGATTCAGCGCGCCAGAGAACTTTACACCATTTTTTGCCTTTTTACCTGTGTAATAACCTGCACTTCTTGCCATATCATGATTAGTATAGAATGGTGCATTTATATAATTTTCATTATAAGAAGAATATAACTCATCCTCATCTATCTGTGCCTGAACATATCTTACAGGAGAGGCCTTTCCCTTTGAGCACTTTGCGATTATGCCCTCACTACCTGAAAAATCGAAATCAAAAAGAGAATCTATCCCGCTCTCATAGTACTTCGCATAACCTCCTGACGCAGTCCATGCCTCTCCAACAATATATGCATCCGGCTTGATGGCTTTTACCGCATCAACAAATTTTGACAGTTCTTCCGTACTTGCCGAAATATTATCTGTTGTAAACTGTGTCACAGCATCCATTCTGAATCCGTCGCACCCAAGATCAATCCAGAACTGTGCCATATCAGCAAACTCCTTCTGCACTTCTTCATTATCCAGATTCAAGTCCGGCATCTCTGACCAAAACTGACACTCGTAGTACCAATCTGTACCTGATATCTTTTCATATCCTGTACCTGGTTCTTTTGAAAAATGATAATAGTCAAAATATGGGCATTCCTCAGAACTGGGTTCTTTGCCGTCCGGAAGATTTCGTAAATACTCGGTTGCCTCTATAAACCATGGATGTTGTGAAGACGAATGATTAATTACCGTATCATTAATCACACGGATTCCACGCTTATGTGCTTCTTCTACAAGCCTTTTATAATCGTCAATCGTCCCATACTCCGCGTCAACATCACAGTAATTAATTACGTCATATTTATGGTAGGTTGTAGAGGGGCAAATCGGCATCAGCCAAATCTGAGTGCAGCCAAGATCATCATCTGTCTTGTCATTTCCATCATTTATATAATCCAGCTTATCAATAACGCCTTGAAGATCGCCTATTCCGTCGCCATCACTGTCACAAAAAGAATAGACAAATATCTCATAGGTTGTCCTGTAAGCATCATCAACCATTTCTGTTTTCTGCTTTCCACAGCCTGTCATTGCGGAAAGCAAAGACATTCCCGTCAAAAGTACAGCCAGTAATCTCTTTTTCATAACTCCTCCGGATCCACATACATATTGTATATAATAGTTAACTATTCCAGCATTTTCCTATTGTTTTTACTCTTGAATTTTACTATTTGTTTTTATTGAAAAAAACTGTTTACATTATTTTTTCTCTGTGCTATAATTTCATTCGTTGGCGACACAAGGAACCAACGGATAGGGGAATCATACAATGGCTAGTATTGCGGTCTCCAAAACCGTTCATGCGGGTTCGAATCCTGCTTCCCCTGCTAGCTAAAAAGACTGAAACTCGAGCGAATCGAATTTCAGTCTTTTTGTTTTTCAATTACCTTTATAGCCATATCAATTTATATAGCTTCCATCTCATAAGAAAGCTGCACCTGTTCAAACTTATAGCCATCATACCTATACAGACCCGAATAAGCGCCGGCCCAAATATACCCATCCTTAGTTTGTGTAAGGGCGTTAATTTCAGCTGATGCCAGACCATCCTCGGTGTCATAACCTATTGCAGCATAATCGGAAGCAAAGTCTGTCTCCTTTCCCTGTTCTGCTTTAACTGACAGGCTTTCTGCTTTGGCTGTAACAAGCAGACCTAAAAAGACAGCAAGCATCAGACAAATCATCTGTGTTATTTTTCTATGCATTTTGGTGTTTTTCTTTTTTATCATCCGCATACACAAAATATATATCTGAATTCACAGTTTCCTGCTTCTTACCAATACTATTTTTGATAGATTTCTACTATATAAATCTTATCAGATAATGCCTATTCTATTAGGAAACAATTGATTTATTTTCATTAAAATTTTGAAAACAAAATGCATGTCAGACATTAATATATTTATAGTATTTTAATAAAATGAATTTTTATGCGTTTACTTTCAGACTTTAACGTGGTATAGTGGAAAACAGATTGTTTTTACTGTATCATTACTTATATTAAGAAATTTCGGAGGTATTAGTACTATGTCTTTTCAATATATTCAGCAGCTCCCTTCTCCCGAAGAGATAAGAGATGAATTCCCACTAAAAAAAGAACTCTTCGACCTTAAGAAAAAGCGTGACGCTGAAATTGCTGATGTACTGGCAGGAAACAGTGACAAATTCATGGTTATCGTAGGTCCCTGCTCAGCAGATAATGAAGATGCTGTTTGTGACTATGTTTCAAGACTTGCTAAGGTAAACGACAAGGTCAAGGATAAGTTGATCATTGTTCCCAGAGTTTATACAAATAAGCCACGTACAACAGGTGAAGGCTATAAGGGAATCACTTCTCAGCCCGATCCCGAAGGCAAAACCGATTTCCGTGCAGGTCTGATTGCAATGCGTCATATGCAGATTCGTGCAATTAAGGAGTCAGGTCTCACAGCAGCTGATGAGATGCTCTACCCTGAAAACTGGGGATATGTTGAGGACATTCTTTCATATGTAGCAATCGGTGCACGTTCTGTTGAAGATCAGGAGCACCGCATGGTTGCCAGCGGTTTTGGCGTCCCTGCAGGAATGAAAAATCCTACCAGCGGAACCTTAAGCGTAATGCTAAACTCCGTATACGCAGCTCAGCTTCCGCACTCATTTGTATACAGAGGTTACGAAGTAAAAACAAATGGTAATCCTCTCTCTCACTGTGTACTTCGCGGTTCACAGAATAAGCATGGTCAGTCACAACCCAATTATCACTACGAAGACTTAAGTCTCCTTGCTTATTTATACTCCGAGCGTGATATCAAGAACCCTGCTGCCATCATTGATGCTAACCACAATAATTCAGGAAAAAAATATAAGGAGCAGATCCGTATCGTAAAGGAAGTGCTCCATTCAAGAAGTCAGAATACTAATATTCGTGATCTTGTTAAGGGTGTTATGATCGAGAGTTACATCGAAGAAGGCTGCCAGAAGATTGGCGAAGGTGTTTACGGTAAGTCCATCACAGATCCCTGCCTTGGCTGGGACGACACCGAAAGACTCCTTCTCGATATAGCCGATCTGGTGTAAACCGGACGCCCCAGGTATTCGAACCTGACGCCCCTGGGTATGGTAACCGTACGCCCCTAGGTATTGTAGCCGTACGCCCCTAGGTATTGTAACCGTACGCCCCTAGGTATTGTAACCGTACGCCCCCGGATTATATATTCATCTTCAACCTCGTTGCTAAAGGCATAATCGGTTGAATCTGAATATATAATCCGGGGGCTGATTTATTGTAAAATTACGGGGCTGTTTTTTCAATATTTTGGGGCTGTTCTTTTTTTAACTGCTAAGCGATTAAAATAATCCGGAAGTCTTTTACTATGTAAAGGCAGATTATACAAGGTTAAGGCAAATAATAATACCTTTCTGGATATAGTATTCAGAAAGGTATAAAAATACATAACATTTTTTTAATGCGTACGGTCATAGACATCGCGAAGGTAGTCGCGGTTCTCGCGGGCATAGCGCACAGTGGATACAGGGCTGACATGCCCCATCATCAACTGAACTGCTTCTATATCAGCGCCTCGCTCTACAAGGTGTGCTGCAAAGCTGTGTCGTAAAGCTTCAGGTGTTATCGGAACCTTTATCTCTGCCTGAGTTGCGTAGCCTTTCACAAGCTTCCATACGCCCTGTCTGCTCATAGGTTCTCCCTGATAATTTATAAATAGCAGCTCCTCATCCGTACTTTTAATGAGGTGCCTTCTTCCGTCCTGCAGATATCGTTGTAAAACTTCTTTTGTTCTCTTATCAAAAGGAATTATTCTGTCCTTTTTATCTCCTCTGCACTCAATATTACCAAGCTGCATATTGATATCCGAAACCTTCACAGATATCAGTTCCGAAACCTTAATTCCGGTAGCATACATAAGCTCAAGCATGGCTGAATCACGCTGCCCTTTTGCCGTTCTGGTGTCGGGCATATTCATGAGATCTTCTATCTGTTTTCTTGTAAGAACATTAGCTTTGGGAAGTTCAACCTTTGGTGCTACCAGATTTTCAGAAGCATCAATTGAAACAATATCTCCCTTTACAAGATGCTTAAATAACGCCTTTATGGAAACTATATTTCTTGCCATTGTGGCGGGTGAATAGCCTTTCTCAGAAAGACGTTTAAGGTGGTCCTTCAAAACTTTCTCAGTAATTCCTGTGACTTCAGTTATATTTTGTTCGGTTAAAAAATCCTGTAATTTATTAAGGTCACATTGATATGACTTTGCAGTATTCAAACTCATATGACCGGATAATTTGCACTCAGTAATAAAATCCTGAATAACGTCCATGTCTAATTCATTCACATTCCTTCATAATATTATCAAGCTCTGAAAACATAGGCAGGCAATCGAGTGTTGCAAAATAATCTCTTGGCTTCTGTGCTCTTCTTATCTGCTCTACACTGCCATTCTCTTTCAGTAATAGTTCCGCGCACCACAGCTTGCCATTATAATTATATCCCATTGCAAAACCATGTGCACCGGCATCATGTATAAAGAGATAATCCCCCATATCAATCTTAGGAAGCTTTCTGTCTATAGCAAACTTATCGTTGTTCTCGCAAAGCGAACCGGTAACATCATATACATGATCAAGAGGTGCATCCTCTTTTCCTAAAACAGTGATGTGATGGTATGAGCCGTACATAGCCGGTCTCATGAGATTAACAGCACATGCATCAACACCAATATACTCTTTATAGATATGCTTCTCATGTATTGCTTTTGTTACAAGAGCTCCGTAAGGTCCCAGCATAAAACGTCCCATCTCTGTGTAAATGGCAACGTCATCCATTCCTGCAGGTGCGAGAATTCTCTCATACTCCTTGCGTACACCTTCACCGATAACAGCAATATCATTCCCCTCCTTGTCAGGTTCATAGGGAATTCCCACACCACCTGAAAGGTTGATGAAGCTTATATCTGCTCCTGTCTCCTTCTCAAGCTCTACAGCCAGTTCAAAAAGCTGTGCAGCCAAAGTAGGATAATACTCATTTGTCACTGTATTACTTGCAAGAAAAGCATGTATACCGAAATGTTTTACACCTTTTTCCTTAAGGATTTTAAAGCTTTCGAAAAGCTGATCCTTAGTCATTCCATATTTTGAGTCCCCGGGGTTATCCATAATGCCATTACTCATTTTGAAAACACCACCCGGATTATATCTGCAGCTAATGGTCTCGGGAAGTTTCCCTCCCAAAGCTTCTTCTGCAAATTCAATATGTGTTATATCATCGAAATTGATGATACCTCCGATTTTGTCCGCATAAGCAAATTCTTCCGCCGGAGTGTCATTTGATGAAAACATAATGCTTTCTCCGGTAGCACCTATAGCTCTACTGAGCATGAGCTCCGTAATCGAAGAACAGTCAAAGCCGCAGCCCTCATTCTGTAATAGTTTCATTATCATCGGGTTCGGTGTGGCTTTAACAGCAAAATATTCCCTAAATCCTTTATTCCATGCAAATGCCTTTTTCACTGCTCTTGCATTTTCCACGATTCCTTTTTCATCATATAAATAGAAGGGTGTTGGGTATTTCTTTGCTATGTTTTCTACCTGCTGCTTAGTTACGAATGCTTTTTTCATAATATCCTCATGCTCTCCTGTTCTACATTTTTATTATTCAGAGCAAAGCTCGGAAACAATTTTCACTTTACTACGTTATCACGAAAAAGTGTTCATGTCCAATATTATTTTAAAAAATGCTTCCTAAATATTCTCAATCTGCCAATCTATGGGCTCTAATCCGTTAGCAATAAGAAACTCATTACATTTTGAAAAGTGTTTACAGCCAAAAAATCCACGATATGCTGAAAGCGGGCTGGGATGGGGGGCAGTAAGAATCAGTTGCTTGGGATTATTAAGCATACTCATCTTTGTCTGCGCTGGTTTTCCCCATAGCATGTATACTATTGGCCTGTCCTGTTCATTTAACGCCTTAATTATTGCATCCGTGAAATTTTCCCAGCCTCTTCCCTTGTGAGAATTAGCTGCGTGAGCCCTTACAGTAAGTACAGTGTTAAGAAGAAGAACTCCCTGATCTGCCCATTTCTTCAGATATCCATTGTTTGGAACATAACAACCAAGATCATCCTTAAGCTCGGCATAAATATTCACAAGCGATGGCGGCGCGTCCTGTCCCGGGAGCACCGAAAATGATAACCCGTGTGCCTGCCCCGGCTCATGATAGGGATCCTGTCCCAGTATAAGCACTTTTACATCCTGTAAAGGTGTAAGATGCAGTGCATTAAAAATATCATCCGCAGGCGGATATACCACCCTGGAATGATATTCATCAAGTACAAACTTATATAATTTTTTATAGTAATCCTTGCCGAATTCTTCCTTTAAAGCCGGCAACCAATCATTCGAAATCATCGGCATGATAGTCACAACCTTTCAAAATAATATGACAGGGCATTATTGCAACGCCCTATCATGTTCTATAATCTGACGGGAACATTCTTTTCCCTAAGATATTCCTTCACTTCTCTTATCTCAAGTTCCTTATAATGGAAAAGTGAGGCTGCAAGCGCAGCATCTGCACCACCTATAGTAAGTGCCTCATAAAAATGTTCACAGTTGCCTGCACCACCTGAAGCAATAACAGGAATTCCAACCGTATCACTTACCTTTTTTGTAAGTTCAATATCATATCCTGCCTTTGTGCCATCACCATCCATGCTGGTCAGGAGTATTTCACCGGCACCTCTTTTTTCAGCTTCTCTTGCCCATTCTATAGCATCAAGTCCGGTATCAATTCTTCCACCATTTTTATATACATTGAAGCCGCCATCCGGTCTCCTCTTTGCGTCAATTGCAACTACAACACATTGTGAGCCGAATTTATCAGCAGATTCAGAGATAAGCTCCGGTCTGTTAATTGCAGCAGAGTTAATTGCCACCTTATCAGCTCCTTCTCTTAGTACTGCTCTCATGTCTTCAACAGTTCGTATTCCGCCTCCGACAGTAAAGGGTATAAAAATCTGCTCAGCCACTTTTCGAACAAGATCCACCACTGTATTTCTGGCATCTGATGTTGCAGTTATATCAAGAAAGACAAGCTCATCCGCACCGGCATTTGAATATGCCTTACCAACTTCAACAGGATCTCCCGCATCACGAAGCTGAACAAAATTTATTCCTTTTACTACTCTGCCATCATTAACATCGAGGCAGGGGATTATTCTTTTAGTAAGCATAATTTTTTCCTTTTGCAGTTAATAATATTCAGTATCTTCTCTTATTGCTATTTACTTATCACCTTAAACACTTAGAAAATTCTTAAGAATTTCCATTCCGACTTCCGCACTCTTCTCAGGATGGAACTGACATGCAAAAACATTCCCCTGCTCCACAGAAGCATCTATAGTTGTACCGTACTCAGTTGTAGCAGTAACTATTCCCTTGTCCTCAGCATCAAGATAGTATGAATGGACAAAGTATACATAGGATTCCTCATCTATTCCCTTGAACAGTCTTCCAGCATTAGGATAGCTAAGGCTGTTCCATCCAATCTGAGGAACCTTTAGAACTCCGTTATCAGGAATTCTTTTTATTTTTCCACGCAAAATGCCCAGACCCGAAACTCCTTCTGATTCCTCACTTGAATCAAAAAGGAGCTGCAAGCCCAGGCAAATTCCCATAAATGGTGTTCCGTTTCCGGCTACTTCACGGATAACATCCGTTAGATCGTATTCATTTAACTTGCTCATCGCGTCACCAAAGGCTCCTACTCCGGGCAAAATCACATGATCCGCCTTCATTATCTCCTTAGGATCTCTGGTCACAAGAGCTTCTGTTCCAAGCATCTTAAAAGCATTTATTACACTTTTTATATTACCGGCATCGTAATCAATTATAGCAAGCATCAGACAACATCTCCCTTAGTTGATGTCGACCTCACGTTTATGTCTCCGGCATTATCTTCTCAATGGTCCCGGTTGTTTCCATTATGCGTTTCGTGTATTCTGCCTTGCTCTTAATGGCGTTCATTTCCTCAATATCCTGAGCGCTAAGACCATAAACAGAACTGAGCGTCGACTCGATATTAGAATACACGCTTTGAACTTCGGCTGCAACCTGAAACTCTTCTGCTTCTCCAACTATTGTATTTTTTGCTTTCATGGCAATCATCAGGATGTCCAGCGCTTCATCCTCCATATTCATAGCCTTATAGCTGTTAAATGCTTCTAAATAATACTGCGCGCTGGTCATGACACGTGCCTGATGATACATCAGATTCTGCTCTTCATTCAGCTTTTTACCATATAAAAGCTTGTACGCAGTTGCATAATCCGCCTTTTCAAACGCACTGTTTGCACGGTTCATGATAATTCGTCCGGGAAGAAGAATTGCAGGTAATGTAAACAGAACCCCTATACTGAAAGCAAATAGCATTGCAATCGCCACCTTCTTAGGTGCCAGAGCTTTCTCAGGCACACCATCGTCCGGCTTCGGTTTCTTCTCCTTCTTTGGTTTTTCTTTCTTCGGTGGTTTCGGCTTTTTCTCCTTCGGTGGTTTCTCTTTCTTCGGTTTCTTCTCTTTCTTCTTTTTCTCTTTCTTAGCCTTCTTACCATCCTCCGCTGCCAGTTCATCAAGCACCTGCTGGTTTTCGTCAGTCAGACTGGCAAGCTCATCCTCTTCAGACTTAGGATTAAGATCTTCATCTGTCTGTGTCAGCACTTTGAAAAGTGCAGCGAAAATAAGTAAAATAATATTGGGCCTGCGCTTCTTCTTTTTCTTGCCGCCATCGGCACCATCAAGATCATCCTCCTCAACTCGAAGCGCTATTTCATCATAATCACCACCATTGTCATTTACTTCATCCGGGTCCGGAATGTCATCTGATAATCCTCCATCTCCAAGACCATCTTCCCCCATTGCCTCAAGAATATCTTCAGGATTGACATCCTCTCCACCGGCTCCGGCTTCATCTGAACCGCCTTCATCTCCCAGTCCCATATCATCAAGGCTGATTTCTTCTGCACCGCCACCTTCTTTTTCATCGATGTGTGCCGTACTTTCTACATCCTCAACATCGTCGCTGGCAAGGCTGTTCATTATAGCATCAAGATCAGGCATCTCAACATCCGCAGGTTCGCTTCCTCCTGCCTCAGCTTCGGATGGATCTCCGCCAAGATCCTCCAGCATACTGTCAAGATCCATATCAGCGCCAATATCTTCTCCGTCCCCTGCAACATCGTCAAGATTTTCACCTGAGTCTTTTAACAAGTCATCAAGTTCAGCACTAACTGATTCAAAATCAATATCCGACTCTTCAGCCGCTACTTCGCCTTCGTTTTCGCTGCTCATGGCATCTGCAAACTCAGCAAAAGCATCCTGAAGATCTGCTTCATCAGCAACTGACATTTCTTCCGCCTCAGAAGACTCTGCTGCAGGCTCACCTAAATCTTCAAGTGAAAGATCATCTACCGCTATTTCTTCTAAAGGTGCTTCTTCTGCCGAAGTCTCATCCTGAGCAGCCTCCTCTGCCGGAGCTTCTCCCATGTCATCGAGCGTCAGTTCGTCTATTGATATTTCATCGCTTACTGCTTCATCAGCAGGTGTTTCCTCTGTTATAGTTGCTTCCTCTGCAGCTGAATCCTCTATGGCTGCTTCCTCAGTAGAAGACGTTTCTGTATCTACACCCATTTCAGCCATCATCTTCTCTATATCCTCTGGAGACATTTCTTCGGATTCGGAGTTTTCTACAGGATTATCTTCTGCCATAGGTACCTCCTCAGTTACCCCTTCCTCCAACTCCATTACAGGAGCTACTTCTTCCAGTTGTGACGATTCCAAAGGGGTCTCTTCCAATGGCATCTCAGGAGCAACCTCTTCTGCCAAATCGCCCAATCCTGCATCAAGCGCCTCTTCTATAGGAACATTTTCTTCTGATGCGGTTTCTGCTACGGAAGCTGTCTCTTCCACAGCAGGAGCTGCTTCAGCTGCTGGCTGCTCTGCCTCTATGGGTGGATCTGCCTCTGCTGAAACTCCCATCTCTGCCATCATCTTCTCGATATCTTCCGGTGACATTTCTTCGGATGCAGATGTTGGCTCTGCTACAGGAACTGTTTCTGCTACTGGAGCTACATCTTCCACTATAGGAGCTGCTTCAGCTGAAGGCTGCTCTTCCTCTGCTGAAACTCCCATCTCTGTCATCATCTTCTCTATATCTTCTGGTGACATTTCGTCGGATGCAGATGTTACATCCGCTGCAGGAACTGGTTCTGCTATTGGAGCTACATCTTCCACCGCAGGGGTTGCTTCAGCTGCAGGAACTGGTTCTACTACTGGAGCTACATCTTCCACCGCAGAGGCTGCCTCTGCTGAAACTCCCATTTCTGCCATCATCTTCTCTATATCTTCCGGTGACATTTCTTCGGATGCAGATGTTGCTTCTGTTGCGGGCTGCTCTGGCTCTGCTACAGCTCCCATCTCAGCCATCATCTTCTCTATATCTTCTGGTGACATTTCGTCAGATGCAGGTGTTGGCTCTGCTACTGGAACTGTTTCTGCTACTGGAGCTACATCTTCCACCGTAGAAGCTGCTTCAGCTGCTGGTTGCTCTGCCTCTGCTGAAACTCCCATTTCTGCCATCATCTTCTCTATATCTTCTGGTGACATTTCGTCAGACGCAGGCGTCGTTTCTGCTGAAGGCTGTTCCGGCTCCGCTGAAACTCCCATCTCTGCCATCATCTTCTCTATGTCTTC
>NZ_KE384143.1:0-4357 GCF_000424145.1 Butyrivibrio sp. AC2005 | reverse complement strand
TTCTCTATATCTTCTGGTGACATTTCGTCAGACGCAGGCGTTGTTTCTGCTGCAGGCTGTTCTGCCTCCGCTGAAACTCCCATCTCTGCCATCATTTTCTCTATATCTTCCGGCGTCATTTCTTCGGAAACAGACTCTGATGCTGGCTCTTCTAAAACCGGCATTTCTTCAGCTGCAGGGATTTCATCCATATCCGAGACTCCGGCCATTTCACTCAGCTCAGCCATCATCTTATCGATATCTTCAATTGACATCTTGTCAGAAGAAGATTCCTCGTATGTGGTCGGAATATCTTCATTTGAATCGATATCAATATCCGGTATTTCAGGCTCCTGTAATACTGCATCCGGAATTTTTAAATCACCTACAATATCTTCAGGTGAAAGACTTACATTTTCACTTAGCGCTGCTTTTAATTCAGCAGAATCATCATCTAATACTTTTTCTGTATTCTCGAAAGCATCCAACATACCCTCGAGGTCAAGCATTTCCTCTGATATAGGTTCTGATGTGTCTATATTGGGAATTTCCAGATTATCTAAAGTGATTTCATTGGATAAGTCTGAAACACCCATTTCATCTTCCGGAGTTACAGAAACCATCTCATCAAGAATTGCCCTTGTGTTGTCATCTACATTAGAACTCCCCAGTTCATCTGCCTCATCCTCTATAAGTATTTCAGGTGCCACTTCCAGTAAAGACTCTTCAGCTGCACTAGGCTTAGATGCTTTAAGTTCCATAGCCTCAGCTCTGGCAATAGCTTCATCAAGTGCCAGCTCATCAGCGTCCTTTTCATACCCTTCGGCAATATCCTCCCCGATCTTATATTTAGGCAAATTCATATCAGCAGGTGCACTAATAGAATCAAGAACTCTGTTCATTCCTGAATCCAAAAGCTCACCACTATCCAGTTTTCCGAGTAATTGCCCAATTTCAGCCAGATCGCTGTTTTCAGAAGAGTTCGCAATAGCCGAATTCAGATCATTAGCATTTGCGTAATCAGAATTAGAACTTGTCTTAGCTATTCCGGAGTTGGAATCTTTTTTTAATGATTGCAACAGGCCATCTAAATACTCTTCATTCTTCGAATTCATGTTATTTTCCCCCCAAGAAAATTACAAAACTCCCTTTATTGTAGCAGTCATTGAAAATTGATTTTCATAACTGAAGCAACAAAGGGAGTTATCATTTACATCATATATCTTTATTTGGCCTCGCCATCAGCATGAACAAGTTCATCAATTACAGCAACCAAATTACCGATTTCCGGCTTTGAAAGCTGCCTGTCGGCTCCTAAGGACTCTCCTTTACGTCTCATTTCCTCGTTTACAAGTGATGAGAAAATAATAAGCGGTATCTGCTTTGTCTCATCATCACTCTTAACAAGTTTCGTTAGGCGATGTCCGTCCATAATAGGCATCTCGATATCTGTTATAATACATTTAACCTTATCAAGCTGTCCTCTGTCCTTGCAGCCCTTTACATAATCCCAGGCAAGTTTACCATTCTCAAAGTGTCGAACATTATCATATCCGGCTTTCTTAAGAGAATCTACAATCAGCTTATTAAGCAGCTGAGAATCCTCTGCCAAAACAATCGGAATTTCGTTTCTCTGTCTGGTACCGATATCTGTGAGCTGAGCCACATTAAGACCGGTATTAGGATTGATATCTGATACAATTTTCTCAAAGTCAAGGATAATTATCAGTCTCTCTTCAAGCTTGATTATACCTGTAGAGATACTCTCCTCTGCCTTTGAAATAGTAGCGTTAGGTTTAATAATATCTGCCCATGAAACTCTGTGAATACCAACAACAGCATCTACATGGAAAGCTATATCCAACTTATTGAAATTAGTTATAATGAAAAGACCACCCGGCTTGGATGCGCCTCTTTGTAAGCAATTGCGCAAATCGATTGCAGTTATCATAGTATCGCGGGGCATAAATATTCCTTCAATACTGGGATGAGCATTCGGAACCGGCGTCACTTCCTGATACACAATGATTTCCTTAATCTTTGCTACGTTAATTCCATAGCAGTGATCGTCAATTTTAAACTCTAAGACTTCAAGTTCGTTAGTTCCATTTTCAAGCAAGATTTTCGATTCCATATTTTCACCTCACGCTTTGAAAAATTGATACTTGCAATCATTAAAAAACAAACTAAAAACCGATTGAATATACATTTAATATCCTAATTTAGTATAGCATATACTTTTTGAAAATAAATAGAAAAATTTAAAAAGACAGCCAAATTGACTGTCTTTTAAGAATTCCTTTATAAGTTTTTTATACATTTCAAAATTGGTTTCGATTATATATAGTTTAACATCTTTTCGTTTATAAATAGCATATATAAATAAAAATCAAATGGTTGTTTTAATCCATGCATCAGCCATCTCCGGCCATAATGATACCTCCGGGTATGTAACATCCGGAAAATATTTTGCCTCTGAAAAGTCTCTTATCAATTCCTCTCTTTTTTCATCAGATACTTCAACTAAATTGTTCTTTACAGCTTCTACTGTTCTAAATGTTTGCTCATAGGTATAAGGTTCGCCAAATCTATGGTTTGCCCAATCAGAATCCGCAAGCCCCAGACCATGATGTCCAAATGAAAAAACGTG
Organism: Butyrivibrio sp. AC2005; assembly: GCF_000424145.1. Lineage (GTDB taxonomy): Bacteria > Bacillota > Clostridia > Lachnospirales > Lachnospiraceae > Butyrivibrio. The sequence goes on along the minus strand of NZ_KE384143.1, from coordinate 1,728 downwards.
AAGCGCATGTTTGACACCGGCTTTTGAAAGTGCTTCTTCGTATAAATAACTATTCTGAACAGGTACAAGATCATCCGTTGCCGTATGCCATAAAAATGTTGGCGGAGTATTATTAGTTACTTGCTTCTCCAATGAATAATATTCAAATTTGTCCTCACTGGCATCTTCACCAATTAGTGCATTGAAGGAATCTCTGTGTGAAAACTCACCTGAAGTTATTACCGGATAGCATAATATTGCAGCATCAGGCCTGTTATTTATCTTATCTAATTCACGGTTTTCATCAGATATATCATCAAAATGCACACATACGGATCCGCATAAATGAGCACCTGCAGAGAATCCGCATATTGTTAATTTATCCTCGTAAATACCATATTTATCAGCATCGTTTCGAATAAGTCGAATTGCTCTTGAGACATCCTTCATGGGCTGATCCATAAGCGGTTCTTTGAAGAGAATGTTAGTTGTATATGTTACAACAAAAGTATTGTAACCCATCTTATAAAATTTCTTAGCAACAATCTCCCCTTCCGTTGGTGCAACAACACAATATCCGCCACCAGGAATAATAATCATACACGGATGTTTTAGTCCATCGTCGTGTAAATAGCTAACCATATTAGGTTTGAATCCAAAAGCCAATGGATATGAGTATTCTCCTTCATCCCACAAATCAATCCTATTAGATACAAGATTATGTTCGCCAATCAGCTTTTCCATCCAAATCATGTTGTACCAATTTCCAAATTTATACCCACATTTAAAAAAAGTACCAATCTTTCTAAAACCTAAATGCTCATGGAATTCTTCGCTGTTTCTATCAAGATATTCATCTTCTACAACCGGATCTCCTATACATGCATATAAGTTCTCAATACCGATTTGAGATAATCGCTCTTCTAATGCTGCATATAAAGCTTTACCATATCCTTTTTTCTTAGCTTTACTATCAATATATATCGTTAATTCACATGCTTTGTCATATGCTGCCCTATCCTTAAAAACTCCAGCATATGCATATCCATATATAATGCCATTTTCTTCAATAACAATATATGGATACTTTAAAGTAATTTTTTCTATGCGATTTTTAAATTCCTGAATTGACGGTATCTCATATTCAAATGTAATTGCTGTCTTTTCTACATAATATCCATATATTTCCAATAATCTTTCCGCATCATCAAGTCTAACATCTCGTATAGTGTCCATCTCTCTCCTCCGGTATTTTTATTTTTCTCAAGAAGTATAGCAGAAAATAAAAACAAAACGTAGCTATTTATATACAAAAAAAGAGATAGTCAAATGACTATCCCATTATCTTTTATGCCTTCAAAACCGAACACTGAATTATTCCATCTTTCATCCGTTATCTTTTGTTCTATATCCTTTTCTTGGACAAGCCCTCGACCTATTAGTACACATCAGCTGAACATGTTACCATGCTTACACCTTGTGCCTATCTACCTCATAGTCTCTAAGGGGTCTTACTGCCGAAGCAGGGATATCTCATCTTGAGGGGGGCTTCACGCTTAGATGCCTTCAGCGTTTATCCCTTCCGGACTTGGCTACCCAGCCTTATGCATCTGGCGATGCAGCTGATACACCAGCGGTCCGTCCATCCCGGTCCTCTCGTACTAAGGACAGCTCCTCTCAGATATCCTACGCCCGCGCCGGATAGGGACCGAACTGTCTCACGACGTTCTGAACCCAGCTCGCGTACCG
>NZ_AUJI01000034.1 GCF_000424145.1 Butyrivibrio sp. AC2005 | reverse complement strand
AAGGAGCGCCCTTCTTTTCATATATGATATGTGCTCTGACTTCTTTTGAAATAGTTGTACAGTCTTTTCCTATCGCAGCTCCAATGGCTTTAAAGCTGAGAGAGTCATCCAAACCATGCTGGATTTCATAACGCTTGTCTAAATCAAGATGCTTGTTCTTATTAGTGGATTCCATAAGTTCCTCCTTAATGCCGGAGAGCATATGTGGATGAACCTATGGATGATATCAATAAGAATTAGTAAATTCCATACCCGAGTTTGGAATTAGTAAGTTCCATGTCGTGTGTTAAAGGGGTGGAATTTAGTTTTACAAGTTACTATATAACAATTTTTTTAATTTTTTTCAAAAATAATGTTGACATATCTAATATCAGGATATATACTTGTACTTGCGTTGCGGGTCAGGTAATGAACAGAACGCTTCCAAACGGGGTGTGGCTTAGCTTGGTAGAGCGCCTGGTTTGGGACCAGGAGGTCGCAGGTTCGAATCCTGTCACCCCGATCGTTAACTAAATATTACACATGCGGGTGTAGTTCAATGGTAGAACACCAGCCTTCCAAGCTGGATACGTGGGTTCGATTCCCATCACCCGCTTAACAAAAAAACCTAGGTCTTATGACCTAGGTTTTTTCGTTAAGGGAGCGGAGCCCTCGAACCCATGGTTCGGTCTTCGCTTCGGTCGGCGCTAAACGCTCGTCCCCCGGACGAGCAGCGCCCCATCACCCGCTTTCGAATGATTTACTTTTTCTTTGAAGACTTCTTGGATTTCTTTTTCTTCCATGAACTGTCAAGAAGCATATATGCTTCTTTTTTCTCATAGGGCTCCATGTATTGATTTTTATTGGAGTTATACCATTCTTCTGCCTTTTTGGCGTATTCTTCCCTAAGATTACGATCTGAGTTAATACGCCCGGCTTCTTCCCCACTCATGTTGTTTGTATCATACGGGTTTTTCCAATGTCCGAAAAAATATTTGGAAATACATTCTGAAGTAGTAATTTTACCCAATCCTGATTGTTTGATTGTCCCTGCACTTGTAAATTCATACATATGATGTTGGTCTGAACCCATTCCGGCATCGATATGTCTTCAGCCTACCATTTCTACTTCACCGAGAGTTCTGTATGAAGCTTGTTTGGTGACACGATAGGTAATACCTGAACCATAATCTGTGAATGTGGTTCCGACTGAGAGCCTTGTCTTTGCCCCTACAAATCCTGTTGCCGCTGCTGCAGCCTCTGCTTCCTTATCATCTTCGGTTTTAAGATCCGGAATGACAGGTGTTGTATTATTCTGTTGAGGTGTACCTGATGTGTCTCCACCAGATTGTGAGTCATCTCCGGACTGATTACCGTCAGAAGTTGTATTGCCATGATATTCGTCATATGTATATATCATGGCTGATGTTACAGTTCCAAACGGATCTGTGTAAGTAGTAACTTGTACGAGCTGATTCCACTCATCTCTTGAAAGCTGTAAGAACAGTTCTCTGTTGTTATCAGGATGGTATCCGTTAAAATATATTTAAGTACCATCATTTACTATAGCACTGCTAAGAGTATTATATGCACTGGATGCTGCATGGGATGTCATTATAACTCCTGCAAATGCTCCCATACAAAGTGCAAAAGCAAGGCTTAAAGCCAAGAGCCCTATCAGCATGTTTCTATTGGTCTCATGAAAGTTTTTTATAACTGTATCTTCAAACTGCAGGTATCTCTGATCCGCCTTAGCAGCTTCAATTTCACGCTCTCTTTCGTATTCTTCCCGCCTCTGTTCCTGAAGTCGCTCTTCTCTCTCGTTGTTCTCTCTCCGAATAAGTCTCGACACTAAAGTCAGAATTATTGTATCTTCTTCCATCACTGCCAATTCCAAGGCCACTCGCATCTGTGCCAACTATGTTTACACCATCTGGTCTTTTTATAGATTGATATCCGCTCATAAAATCTCCCTTTTAATTCAAATATAACTGTTATTACATGCTTCTTATAGTTTTATTAAATTTCCAATATATTTCACGCCAAAGACAAAAAAATAACATTGCCATGCTTATTTTGCAATATATTTTAATTTTATTATTGTTATCAAAATTTATACTTTTGCTCATTGCAATCACATCTTATGGATAAGTTATTTCAGATGAACAAACTCGTTGACAAGCAAAAAATATCTTACAAGCCCAATAAATAAGCGTGTGATGGAAAACATTAGATTCCCATCACACGCTTTGAATGATTTACATTTTATTTCTTAGTTTTTCGGATGCAACACGGCTCCCTGAGTTCATTATTTTAATTTGTTCCTTCAAGCGCTGTTCCGTTCACATAGAGTGTATGTCCGTTGGAAACAACACTGGACGCATCGCCGTCAAAGGATGTTATATATGTATCTTCCGTAAGAGTCCAGGTAGATTCCGCATCTATGCTGACTGCTACTGTTCCAACTTCAGTAGAAACTGTCTCGCCCTTAGCATTTGTAATCTCGCCGCTTATGCTGCCCTTGAAGGCAGATCCGTTTGTGAGATTGAGTGTAAGCTCCGAATTATCTCCCACAAGAATTGTTCCGCTAAGCTCCTGATTATCAGCATTTACTGTTGCTACATTTCCTGCACCATTCCAGCCGTCATCGCAGACAGACATAAGAATATCTTCAGAATCAAAGTTCTTTATGGTCACATCTGATAAATTAATTACTGCATTTGTGTTAGTCACATGGAAGACATGTCCGTTCTTACTTGTAAGTGAGCCACCACTCATTGAAAATGTTGAGGTACCGCTGTCTGCATCTCCTGACATAGACTGATAAATCATAATAGAGTCAAGAAATGTTGCGTTACCATTCATGTTGGTATTTTCAACAGTCATATCGCAGTCACTAAGAGTAATAGAATTCATACCCTCAATGCAGACACCCTCTGACTGTGTAGATGTAAGCGTTGCATTTGAAACTGTGATGTCAGCAGTTGAATAAATCGCAGGTGAACCAAGTCCGTTAGTGGTATATTCTCCACCATCAACCGTTACTGTTCCGCCACCTCTGTCTGTTCTTATTGCTGCTGAAGATCTTCCGCTTGTCTCTATTGTCAGGTTCTTGGCATTTGTCACACCACCGCCTGTTGTCATTATTCCACCGGAGCCATCACCTGTTGTTGTAATGGTCGAATCTGAAATATTTACTGTTGTACCGTCACCATCAGCTCCGTTCTTACCGCCGTTTCCACCATAGGAGAAGACTCCGTTTGCTCCATCCGCATCAGATGTAATGGTTGCACCTGTGATAGTGGTTGTTGATCCGTCCTTTACCAGCACAGCTGCATTCAAGCCATAAAAATTACAGTTGTCACCGCCATCGGAATCACCTGTTTTAGTAACTGTCGCATTTGAAATAGTAACTTCTTCATTTGTTGATATTAAAAGTGCACTCTCATCTGCAATTTCAGTTTCGTAAGTTTGTCCATCTGATTCCACAGCTGCTGTAATTGTAGTAGCAGCCTCGTAATCTATGTCAGCACTGCTCTGTCCGGTACCGCCAAAGCCTCCAGGTGCACCATCAGGTGGGTTTCCCGGAGCTTCTCCGTCAGGCTTTTCACCATCAGGTGGATTTCCGGGTGCTTCTCCATCGGGAGCCTGCCCATCAGGCGGATTTCCGGGAGCCTCGCCATTAGGCGCTTCACCGTTCGGAGCTTCGCCGTTTGGAGCCTCTCCATCAGGCTTCTCGCCATCTGGTGGATTTCCCTGGTTCTCGCCATTTGCATTTTCTCCGTTTGGTGCACCACCTGTAGGTGCATTCTCATCATCAATGTTTTCGGCGCCATCTGCTCCGTCAGCATCTTCATTGTTTGCGCCATCCTCAGCGTTAACGCTTTCAGTACCCTGAGCTGTATCGCCGGATATCGTACCTGTTGTCCCTCCACATCCTGTGAGTGCAAAGCATATAAGTCCAATTCCAAGATAAACAAGAATCTGTTTTTTCATTTCAATAATCTCCTTTTTGTATTACAACTTTCCTTTGTTGTAATTGTCTCTTTCTTGCAACTGTTGTTTCAGCATAAGTCATATTATTCGTTTTAATCTGTCTAATGAAGCAGGCTGTATTTTGTTGCATTTCTTGTTTCTATGTTTAGGATTATTACATGAAAACCTAAATTGAACTTAAAAGGAAAAAATCATACGTCAGAAATTGTTTTTGAGAGTGTATTGATTTAAACCTAAAATGGTGGTTATTCCTAAATGCTAAATATTTCGCGAATAGACGTAACTCGTTGAATAAATAAGTTTCCATAAGTTCGGAGAATTCAGTCAATAGAGTTGTAAAAGCAGATACTGGGCTACCACAATATTAGAGCCTTATACCAATGCGATACTATCATTGTAAATAGACGTAAAATGAATAGAATAAAGTTTTTTTCAACTCTAAACATTTACGTCAATAATCAGCAGAATTCCCATGTTGGAATAACGGCAAAAATTCGCTTACGTCTAATTTCATAATTGTTCGCGAACAGACTTAACTCATGCAGGGTACATAATTGCCGCATTCCAAAACGAATCAGTCTAAAAGTGCAATAATGGAATTATTGGGCTACCCCATAAAAATCGATTACGTCAATACAAATGAAATACCAAATACTGACTGATTACATGCAAAAACGGAAACACGTACAAGATTATGCCCCTATCTCTCATCACTGATCAAACTCTCGAGAGTATCGAATACCACTTCCGGCTTGACAGGCTTGCTAAGGTGCGCGTTAAGGCCAGCCTGGAGGCTTCTCTGCACATCTTCATCAAAAGCATTGGCAGTAAGTGCAATGATAGGAATCTTCTTCGCATCTTTTCTATCCAGTGCTCTAATCGCCGAAGCGGCAGTAAGACCATCCATCTCAGGCATTCTCATATCCATCAAAATTGCATCATAATACCACTCCGGATGAGACTCAAACATCTCAACCGCAATCTTTCCATTCTCAGCATGGTCGACCTCAATGCTCTTCATGGACAAAACCTTCATCATGATCTTAGCGTTCACCAGAATATCCTCAGCGAGAAGTATTTTGCGTCCCTCAAGCGGCACTTTCTCAGTATTCGCAGAGCTCTTCATATTTTTCTGGATCAGAGCTTCCTTGAACTGCTCCATAACAAAAGCCGAATTAAGCGGCTTTGACATGAAGCTGTCAACGCCTGAATTCACAGCATCTTCAAGGATATCATCCCACTGCTGCCCTGTAAGGATAATAATTACTGAGTCATCACCGATAATTTCCCTGATTCTCTTTGTAGTCTCAATTCCATCCATTTCAGGCATTTTCCAGTCGACAAGAATCAGATTGTAAGGCTCTCTTCTTGCGTGCCGTAGCCTTACCATATCAACAGCTTCCTGACCGGAATGAGCTATCTCAGCCTCTATTCCGAGTTTTTCCAGTTCTACAGATGCATGCTCACTTGCAATATTGTCATCATCAATTATCAAAACCGAAAGCTCATAAGGATTTACTTCACTCTCATCCTCATGAGTATCCTTTCTTTCGGATTCCATAAGTGTTACAGTCACAGTAAATTCTGTGCCAGAGCCCTTTTTACTCCTAACCTCAATCTTGCCGTTCATCATCTCAACGATGCTCTTCGTAATAGCCATGCCAAGTCCGGTACTTCCATACTTATTGGTACTGGAGGAATCCTCCTGGCTGAAGGGGGCAAAAAGCCTCGGAATAAACTCTTCATCCATTCCGATTCCATCATCCTTCATTTTAAATCTCAAAGTAGACTTGCCATCAAAGCGTGCGATACGCTTTATCTCAAGACTGACGTTTCCACCGCGTTCCGTAAATTTAACTGAGTTCCCAAGAATATTGATGATAACCTGCTTAAGCTTCATATCATCGCCAATGTAGTAATTATCGATTTCACCCTTTATCTCAGTATGATAGGTAAGCCCCTTATCACTACACTGACTTCCAATAATGGTGTTAATCTGCCCAAGGAGCTTTTTAAATGAAAACTCCTCATGCTTGATTATCATGCGTCCTGATTCAATTCTGGACATATCAAGTATATCGTTGATTATCTTCAAAAGATGATTGGCAGAGCTTCCGATCTGCTCAAGGTAATCCCTTGTCTTATCCGAAATATCGGGATCACTTAAGGCAATCCTGTCAAGGCCTATAATGGCATTCATGGGAGTTCTGATCTCATGGCTCATACTTGAAAGGAAAGCTGTCTTCGCCTTGCTGGCCTCTTCTGCAACAACAAGTGCATCACTTAACGCCTGACTCTGATCAAGAGACCGTCTCATCTCCGTATCAACATCAGTAAAACCAACACCGATCGAGTGAACTATATGGTCATCCCTGTCCTCAGCTCTTCTGACACCAGCCATTCTGAGCATCTCATAATACTCTTTTCCATCCCTCTCAACCAGATATCTGTAGGCAATGATCGCATCTGTTTCAAGGCTTTTTCTAATAACTTCAGGATCAATAAAATCGAGGAACCCCTGCCTGTATTTTTCAGAGACATACTCATAGGCATACTTTTCAAAGGTATCGCTGAAAACAAACTGCTCACCCTCCTGAAGCCCATATTCCAGACTGGAATGGGACCTGTAGCAAATACCTTCGTCCCTATCGAGATTGACATAATAAACACTTTTATAATCGGAAGCCAGGGCTGTTATCATACTGTTGGCGCGTCTCTGTGCATGGTCCAGGTAATTCCTAATACCACTGTGAACAGCATGTATTTTCTCCCCCATCTCCTTGATATCATACTCAACATTATTTGCATGATTTTCATCCGGATTTCCCGCCGTATCCCCGGAGAGATCACTCTCTGCCTGGTCAAACAGCGGATTATCCCCCTGCACCGAATTTGCAATTTCCCGTGTGATATCATCAACATCTTTCTCAAGATCAGTTATTTCGCTACTGATGTCATGGAAATTTTTACGGATTCCACCCATCGCCACAATCACAATAATTGCACCCATGCTTACGGAAGCGATGACAAAAAACATTATGGTTCTTGCAAGTCTTGAAATCTGATCCTCATACCATTTTGCTGAAAAGTCCACCGCTACAATGGCCGCAACCTCACCCTTGGAATTAAAAACGGGGCTGTAGGCACTGTAAAAACTTCCCCACTCGTCCTGATAGGGCACCTCATCAACAGCCGGCGTACCCAGGCTTGCTGTATAAAGAGCATCCGTATAGACCACATCTGCCCCAAAAGGCGCCGGATCAAGAACAGTCGGATCAATCGAAAAGGTAAAATGCTTGTTACCCTCATCATTAACACAGTAGATGTATTTAAGCTCGATACTGTCCTGAAAAGCCTTTAGATTCCTCATCTGGGACTCATATTCCTCCGTCCCCTCATCCTCTGCCGTCAGCTTTTCCATAATATCCCCATCAAGCATGGCAGCAGCGGTATTGGCTATATCAAGCATTCTTCCGTTTATAATTGTTTTGATTGAATTTTGGGATTGTTTCATGAGAATTATTCCCATCAGCATATCGCCAATGAGAAGGATAGCGGACACTATTATGACCAGCTGTATAGTGAGAGTCATGCCTTTTTTCTTCATAAGATCATCTCCAAAAACTTACAGCATATACTACACCATCATAACTTTATGATAATTCGGATTTAGTCTATCATAATAACAATGACAATTCTATTAAGTAGATATTAAAAATGGCTTAAAAATGCGGTATACACATTTAATTTGAGATATCTTTGGTGGTAAAATATAATCATCCATAATTAGGCAAAATAATAAAATATTCGATTATGTATTAGAGGAATTCCAAGAAATGTTCATACCTCCGGTAATGGCTTCTATAGCCCTTATGTCAATTATTTTTGACGCAATAATAGTCATAGCAGAGCTGATCTTTTTCCTCGTCCTTGTAAGATTTTTATTCTTCAGCGGCGACTTCAAACACTTCAGCATTTTTGCGAAGATAATAGAATTTATCTTCCTGATTTTCGTGTTGCTTGTTCTGTTTGCAATTTTCCTTTCGGTAGCAAGGTTTGAATAAATAACGCCCGTATAAGTGCAGTTATCCGAAATTTACGTTTACGTCTGCGTCGTGATTTTCTAAAATTATAAAAAAATGGATATCTCCTCTCTCGTTCGTTCGGGACAGTCGATATCCATTTTTATTAAATTTTGAAAATCATCTCCTCGTCCGAGAACTGTAAATTTCGGATAACTGCACTTTTACTGCATCACCACATACAGATAACACCTGAGCAGATATATAACCAGCAGATGTACCGGATAGAATGCGTAGAATGCATATTTGAATTTCTTACTGATACTTCCCTGCGTTCCATTATAGGCAGCAATCAGAATAAATGCCGGGAGTGACCAGACTTCAGTTCCCATATTCATAAAAAATAAGTAACCGGCGATGCATGCCAAAAGCCTTGTTCTCCTGAAAACAAAAAAGATTGCTATGAGGCATACGCCCCACCATCTGTAGTCGGAGTCTATCACCTGGGCAAGAGCCGCACCTGCAACAACCGGCATGGTATAGATAAGCACATGCAATGGATTATCAGCATTCATGCCAAGTAGCGACGCAGGATTTTCAGTAAAAAGATTACTCTCCACATATTGCATTACCCATATGACAAAAAGTCCTATAAGCAGCGTAAAGTAAACATTTCTATGTGTTAACAAAATCTCCTTGTTTACTGCATACAAAGTCTTAATATCCGTCGAAAAGACCTCATTTTTTACCTTAACCGCTATATCAAAAAACGGCTCAGATATTACACCGAAAATCCCCAGATTCATCAGATACTTAGGAACACTCCTGGTATGAATAAGTCCCTCAACTATGAGAAAACAATAAATAGGAAATGCCTGTCTCCCAATATGCCGAAGCCAGTGATAGAGCTCTGCAGACTGGTCAAAATTCATGCCAAAGGGATAAATACTGCTTCTGATAAGATAAAGCAGAATCCCCGCTCCTATATGGTCTATCAGCATGCAGACTATCGAGATAATCTTTAAGCAATCCGCATTTACAAATTGAAATTTTTGAAGTGAAGAAAATATATTCTGTTCTTTAGTATTCATGAAAAAATTATAAGATGCCTGACGCAAAAGGTCAAAAAATTATCTTTTTTTCCTAAGTAAAGTGTGCCATAATGCTATAGGAAAACGATTTCCTAGACAACCTGACACAATGGAGATAACTTACTAAATGAAAAAAGGGAGGACTAGATTATGCCGGCATGGTTATCTGATGCAGTTTTTTATGAGATTTACCCACAGTCATTTAATGACACCAACAGTGATGGAATCGGTGATATTGAGGGCATCATCGAGAAACTTGATTATGTAAAGAGCCTTGGCTGTAATGCCATTTGGCTGAATCCACTATTTGATTCACCCTTCAAGGATGCGGGCTACGATGTACGTGATTACAGGAAGGTAGCTGAGAGATACGGCACCAATGACGATTTGGTGCGTCTTTTTGATGAAGCCCATAAAAAGGATATAAAAATACTACTCGACCTCGTTCCGGGGCACACCTCCGAGGAACACGAATGGTTTAAGAAGAGCTGCGAGCCTGAAAGGAATGAATTTTCAGACCGATACATCTGGACCGATAGTGCCTTCTGCGGAATTGCAGGCCATCCCTACATCGGCGGTGAAGCTGAACGCGAGGGCTGCTATATGCTGAACTTTTTCAAGTGTCAGCCTGCACTGAATTACGGTGTTTTAAACAGGACTGAAAAATGGCAGCTTGCCCCTGATCACCCCTCCTGCATAGAAACCAGAGAAGCTCTAAAAGACATCATGCGCTTCTGGCTTGATAAGGGCTGCGATGGTTTCCGCGTTGACATGGCTGATTCACTTGTTAAGGAGGATGATGATGTAAAGAGCGCTACCGGTGCAGTCTGGACAGATATCAGAAAAATGATGGATAAGGACTATCCTGATGCGGCACTCATTTCAGAATGGTGCAATCCTCAGTGTGCGTTAAAATATGGTTTCCATGCTGACTTTTATCTTGATCACCACGGTAATGGCTACAACGTACTTGTAAGAGACTGCGAAACCGAGGGTGGTGACCACAGCTACTTCAAAAAGGATGGCGGAGATGATCCGGAGAGGTTCCTTGCTGATTATCTTCCCAGATATGAAGGTTCCAAAAAATACGGTTACATCAGCTTTATCACCTGCAATCACGATACGCCCAGAGTAACAAAAGCTCTGAATATTTCTGAGATAAAGCTTGCCTACGCATTTTTCTTCACAATGCCCGGTGTGCCTTTCCTATATTATGGTGATGAGATTGGCATGAAGTATCTTGAAAATGTCAGGACTAAGGAAGGTGGTTTCCAGAGGACAGGATCCCGCTCTCCCATGCAGTGGGATAAGAATGAAAAGAACTTTGGATTCTCCGATGCTCCGGCAGAAAATCTTTATATTTCAATGGATTCCTCAGCAGATGCTCCAAGCGTAAGCGACGCGGAAAATGATCCTGATTCCATTTATCATACAGTAAAGGGTCTTATAAACTTAAGACACGAGTACGAGGACCTTCAGGCAGATGCCGATTTTCAAAAAGTATATTCAGCAAAAGGCGAGCGAATTCTTGTTTACAGAAGAGGTGACCTGCTCCTGGCTGTTAATCCGGGCGGCGAAGAAGTCCGCGTGAACACCTCTGATTTTGAAGGAAATATTATGGACATAGTAGCAGGCAAATTGATTTATGGTATCGGCACCGCCGAATTAAGCAGTGATGAGCTTATTCTTGGCGCCCAGTCATTTGCTGTATATAGATAACAAAGCAACATCCATAACTCAGACACATATAATAAAATCTCACATTCATATACAAAAAGCCCTATGCCGATTCATCTGATTGGCATAAGGCTTTTACTATGTCATTACAAAAGTGTATTTCCAACTTCAGAAAACAACAAAGCACTTTATTTAATTTTTATCACTTAAAGCACTCCGGTATTTCCTTAACCCCTCTCGCTCTGCACAAAGCTGAGGTCTTGCCATCGTAGCCAAGAGGATTTCCCTCTATATCAGTTACAATACAGCCGGCCTCCTCAGCGATAAGTGCTGCTGCCGCATAATCCCAAAGCTGTACTCTGAGTTCAAAATAGAGATTTACTCTTCCAAGTGCTACGCAGCACAAATCCCAGGCAGCAGTTCCTGATCTTCTGAGATCAACACACAGAGGAAGGATCTTTTTGGCAATATCAAAGGTCCTGTCCTGGAGCTCAGTATAATATGGTGCTGTTCCGAATACTGCAAGGGAATCTGACAGCGGCGTATCGGCTGACATAATCTTCTCACCGTTCATATAAGCTCCCTGCCCTTTTGTAGCAGAAAACATCATATCATCATAAGGATTGTAGACAACCGCCATATACGGTTTTCCATCCTTCAGTAATCCGATGGAAATCACAGAAGGTCTGTATTCATAGATAAAATTTGAAGTACCGTCAATGGGGTCTATAACGAAACAGTAGCCGCTTTTCATCTTCTCCGAAAAGACGTCATGACCATCCTCTTCCCCAAGAAAAGCTGCCTCAGGCAGAACCTTTTGCAGCCTCTCGATCAAAAACTTCTGTATCTTCTCATCCGTCTCCGTACAGAAATTCGCATGCCCGGCCTTCTCCATAATTTTAGGTCTTTTGGCACCAAGCATAATCTCGCCGGCATCCTTTGCAACGGCAATTATATCTTCGATTTTCAAGTCATATCCTCCTGGCAGTTTATTTCAAACCGCGTTTATCCATCGCCAATACCAGATACTTGATTTTAGTTTTTATCACATCCAGATCTTTGGGTGGAATCTTGTCCTGATTATTTATAACATCCCTGATTGTCTCAATCTTTTGTTCCTTCAGGTGCGCAAGAATCCTGCTATCAACCCTCAGAATATCAACCGGTTTATCACATATGCGTTTTGAAACAATGTATTTTTCCATGCGTATTTCCTCCGCACTTTTTATCTCTTACTCCAGGTTCTGGGAGAGAACAATATCAGCATAGGCAGGAGCTCCAGTCGTCCTGCAAGCATATCGAACATCAGCACCAGTTTGGACAGATCCGAATATGCACCAAAGTTACCGGTGGGACCGACCATACTAAGACCGGGACCTATGTTATTCAGTGTCGCTGCAACAGCTGTGAAGTTCGTCTCATAGTCAAACTCATCAATTGAGATGATAAGAATTGAAAAGATAAAAATTACAACATACATGCTAAGGTAAGCGGACACTGACTTAACAACTGTTGAGTCAATTGAGTGGTCATCCATGTAAACCTTCTTAACTGACTTGGGATGAACGATGTAAATAAGTTCATTTTTCATAGCCTTAAGAAGAATAAGGAGACGTGACAGCTTAAATCCGCCTCCCGTAGAACCTGCGCAGGCTCCAAGTAGCATAAGGCATGCAAGAAGTGTCTTACACAGCTGCGGCCACTTATTGAAATCCAGGGTTGCAAAACCTGTTGTGGTCATAATCGATGCCACTGTAAACAGTGAATGATGGAACGCCATAAACGGAGATTTCGTAATTCCGTCGGTATGTATCATCAGCGCAATAAGAATAGCTGATGCAAACATCAATCCAAGATAAAGTTTAACCTCATCATTCTTGAAGGCTTCCTTGGGTCTCATGGTTATGAGGTAATAGTACACACTGAAGTTAATACCACACATGATCATGAAAATCGTAATAACGATCTGTGAAGCTGTTGAAAACTGATTGGCTCCGGCGTTTGTTATACCGAATCCTCCGGTACCAACTGTAGCAAAGGTAGTAGTTAAAGCTTCAAAGAGATTAAGGCCTGTCACAAGCAGCAGTATTACCTGGCTGACCGTAATTCCTATGTAAATAAGATACAGGATCTTCGCTGTCTCGCGAACCTTGGGTACGATTTTGCCAACGGAAGGTCCCGGTGACTCAGCTCTCATAAGATGCATGCTGTAGCCGCCCGCCATCGGCATGATAGCAAGAATGAAAACCAGTACTCCCATTCCACCGATCCAGTGAGTAAAGGTACGCCAGAACTGAACACTGTAGTACATCTCGACATCTGACAGAATCGTTGATCCTGTGGTTGTAAGACCTGATATAGTTTCAAATAAAGCATCGACGTAACTCTTCGTAACCCCTGTGAGGACAAATGGAAGAGCTCCGACAGCACTTATTAGAATCCATGTAAGCGCTGTGGCAACAAATCCCTCTCTGGCATAGATTGCCACGTTTTTCGGTTTAAAATGTGCGCCGATCGATCCTATGACCATGCATCCCACAATCACCAGGATAAACATTTTTGCGCAAAACCATTCTTTATATATGGCTGCAACAATAAGCGGCAGCAGCATTAGTATTCCCGTAATCTGTAAAACTCGTGACAGCAGAAAACGGATCATTTTATAGTTCATAAATAACTCCCTAAAAAATAGAATTCCCCTCGCAAAAAAATATGAGTTAATTCAAGCAATGATATCCGAAATATCCAAAAGTCCTAGCTGGCTGGTGATGATAACAACCGTATCACCTGCCTCGATAACACTCTGTCCGGTAGGGGATATGATCTCACCCTTGCGGTTGATAAGTGCAACAAGGATTCCCTTTTTCAGATGCATCTCCTGCAGCGGTTTTCCGATAACAGGGGCCTTCTCATCAACGAAAAATTCCAGCGCCTCAACCTTTCCGTCATTCATCTTATACAAAGCTTCTATATTATTGCTTCCCATGGAATTGCTGATACCGCGGACGTACTGTACAATACGCTGCGCAGTTACGTTCTTGGGATAAACAATACTTCCTATCTGAAGTGAATCAATTATTTCACCATAGTTAACCCTGTGCACCTTGGTGATAAGCTTTGCCTTGGGGTTAATACTTTTTACATACATTGAGAGCATTATGTTCTCTTCATCAAGGTTGGTCATGGCAACGAAAGACTCTGTTCCTACAAGCCCCTCTTCCATGAGTGCATCCTTGTCTGTTCCGTCAGCATTTATAATAAGTGCCTGCGGCAACAGATCAGAGAGAGTCTTGCAACGCTCAAGATCCTTATCAAATATTTTCACATCTATTCCGAAGGAAATCAGCTGCTGTGCAAGATAGTAGGATGTGGCACCACCACCGATTATCATAGCGGAGTGAACTCTTGCTGTAGGAAGACCTATTTTTCTGAAAAACTCTGCTATGCTTCTGGAAGCACCCACAATTGTAAGTTCATCGTTTGCTCTAAGTACAAAATCACCGTTGGGGATGAAAACTTCATCCGCTCTGTTTACAACAGCAATAAGCACTTTACTTCTGATTTCTGACTGAATTGTCTTAAGCGATTTGTTGCAGATTCTGCTGTCCTCGTCAACCGTCATATGAACAATCTCTGCACGGCCTCTCGCAAAGGTCTCTATCTTTGTAGCAGCCGGGAACTTAAGTAATCTCGCAGCCTCAGCCGCTGAAAGCTCCTCGGGATTCACAACAAGTGAAAGTCCAAGCTCCTCCTTAATAAAGCTGATCTCTCTCTTGTAGATCGGGTTCTTGACTCTTGCTATAGTGTTGCAATGTCCGGCCTTCCTCGCAATAAGGCAGCAGAGGAGGTTAAGCTCATCATTACCGGTAACCGCAATCATAAGGTCTGCATACTCAATACCTGCATCCTTCATTACCAGATAACTTGCACCGTTACCCACAATTCCCATAACGTCGAAATTGTTAACAAGACTCTGAATGACATCACGTTTTTCCTCAATAACCGTAACATCATGGCCTTCGCCCGAAAGCTGCTCAGTTAGTGCTGCACCAACATTTCCGCAGCCAACTATGATAATTTGCATAAAATGCCTCCAAATAAAAAATAAATACATCACATTATAACACTTTTCTTTATTTTTGTTGATGTTTGCGTTATAAGACATTAATGGATTTTTAAGATAAATTTATATCGGATTAATTGTATTTTCACTTAATAAAAATTATACTTTCCCTATATTGAGGGGGTTTGTCAGCGAGTTCACTGTTGTTAACAGTTCGTCTTTTGTATAATGCCAAAAGCGAACCATGGAGCGTACTTAATGAAAAATTTTCTCTATCGCTTTTTTCAGGGAAGATACGGAGCGTACGGAACTGACAGACTTACAAAGTGCAGCCTTGTGGTTGCAGTAATTCTACTTGTGTTGTCTTTCACGTCACCGCTTGGGATTTTATATTATGTAGCTGTCGTAATGCTGTTTTACAGCTATTTCCGTCTGTTTTCCAAGAATATTCCTGCCCGTTATCGCGAGAATGAGATTTTTGTAAAATTTACTGATAAATTTCTGGACTTCTTCAGAAACTTTAAGGACACCTGGACACAGAATAAAGCTTTTCATATCTATAAATGCCCTAATTGCAGTCAAAAAATCAGAGTGCCGCGTGGTAAGGGCCGGATTGAAATAAGATGTCCAAAGTGTGGCAACACCTTTCTGAAAAAGTCCTGACAGTCATTATTGGAACCAGAGGGACGCATGCTGAAGTATTTAGTTGTTTATGCAAGTGAAACAGGAAATACAAAGAAAATAGCGGATGAGATTTTCTATGCCCTCCCTTCTGATTCCAAGGAAGAAATCAACATCAGAAGCTGGAACGGCAGGCATGATGCCGAAACCTATTTCATAGGTTACTGGGTCAACAGAGGCACCTGCTCTCTTGAAATCATCGATCTGATCACCTCTCTTCATGGAAAAAATGTCGCCTTTTTTGGAACCTGTGGTATGGGAAATGATCCTGCCTACTATAGATCCATGGAATCCATAGGCAAGGTCTGGCTTGCTTCGGATAACGTATTTCTTGGTTCATTCTTCTGCCAGGGAAGTATGCCGCTTATTATCCGCGACCGCTATGAAGCCATGCGCGGAAAATATGATGATGAGATGATCGACAGAATGATAGCGGTTTTTGATGAGGGGCAAAACCATCCGGACAAACAGGATCTGCTTAAGGCCAATGTCTTTACAGATACCGCCATCCACAGAATTCCTACAGAAGAAAGCTATTCCAGAATAAAGGATATTATTTGATCATGTTTGCCATTGCTAACATAATCGCTTGACTTTTCATTTGGTCGGTACTATACTCATAGCAAATGAGAACGATTCTCAAATTGTTTTTTAGGAAGTGATTCAAATGACAAACGTAATAATAATTTTGATAATTGCAGCGATATTAATCTTCGATATTCGCTACATTATAAAAAAGAAGAAGCAGGGCGGCTGTATCGGTTGTCCTTCAGCCGGTGCCTGCCATAAGAAATCGTGCTCTTGCACTCCTGCAGTCAAGAAGTAACTACTGCGAAATTTATAAAAGTATTTAAACAAAAAACGTCAGGGTACATATCGCAGACATTATGTATCCTGACGTTTTTTATATTTTTATGCAGAAATTCTTGAATCCTGTTCTGTAGTCTTCTCCTGTCTTGCAGGGAGCTGCTTGTACAGGAAAATTGATAAAGCACCAAATACTACAATCATAACCACACATACTACTTCATTTAATTCACTTACCAACTTTGAGAGGATAACAGATAAACTGTTATTCAAAACATGTGCGATCATGGCAGGAACTAGTGAATTATATTTGTAAGCAATAAAAGCCAGTGCTGCACCTATCGGAATTGCATATATGCTCTGAACCGGATTCATATGCATGATTCCAAACATTATTGCTGTCACAACAATACATCCAACTATTCCAAAGCCCTTCTTTGTTGTCTGAAGCATAACTCCTCTGAATGCAAGCTCTTCAGCTATAGGACCAAGAAGCATAACTGTCAGCATTCCAGCAATCACATTGCCACTTGTAATAGAGTTCATCAAAGTTCCAAAGAGTTCTCCGCTTCCAGGAACAAGAGTCATAACTACGCTCGCGATTACAGAATCCAGAAAATAGAATGTAAGTGTCATCGACACAATAAATGCTATATCTTTAATGCTTGCAATTTTCTTAAAGCCTGACTCATAAGTTCCCTGACTCTTAGCCTTCTTTACAAATGCCTTGTAATACCAGAATCCCAAAACTACTATACAGATTATCTCAGCAATAAACTGTGCAACTGCCATAGTACTAATAAAATAGTTTGTCAGCTCTATCTGATCATTAGCTACAACCCCATTTGCTACTGCCAAAATGGTCTGTGCTCCGCCTATCACCATCACTATCAGATTCAGCAAAGCCATAAATGCCAGCAATATCCCAAATGCTTTTAGTACTGTTGAAAATTTGTTCCCCTTTGATGTGTTCATAAAAATCTGTCTCCTTTCATACCGTTCCCTTTTTCCAATATTTTTTCCTGCATATCAGCTTTGATTCAAACGCTGAACACAAAAATAGCCGCGCATAGTCTTGTTCATCCTCAAGACACGCGCGACTTAATTGTATCATATTTCTTCAATTTTTGGAAATTACATGAATAGTTGAAATACTTTCTGCAATTGCATCTTCAAAATCATCATCCTCTGCTCTTGAATATACAATCGTATAAACCTTATTTTTTGACAGGACTATTACTGTAACCTGATGGATTGTCTGTGAATTCTCAGGAGTAAAAGATGTCCTTATCATATATCCCGGAAAACCGTCATATTCCTGACTTTCAAAGGCTTCGAGAGTAAATCCGATATTCTCGCCGTAGAGGCTCTCATAGTTTGCCTTCTGAGCACTCTCGTACATATCCGCTGTAAGCTCATCATACCTGTATTCTACATTATCGTCTTCCGTCTCGCCTGCTGTCCTCTGGGCATTTGTCAGGACCTTTTTCTCAGGAATTTTAGTTACGGCATAAGTAACGTTCGCTGACTCCAGTGGATAAAATTCATTTACATACACCCCGGGATCTCCGGATGTTTTAAAGCCTTCCGGCACCACAAAGGAGCAGGTGAGTGATTCGGGTAGCTTTGACATTCCCTCGGGTGTGCTCTCACTCATTTCCGAATTTTCCCCGTCGCTCCCACCTTTTATTATTTCCTCAAGAGCCGCATTTGCTCCAACTGATGCGATGACCTGCGTTCTATATTCAGCTACTGTAAACAAACCAAGCACACATACTATTGAAATCAGTCTCTTTATACGCAATCCATCTACTCCTTTAAATATTTATCTGGATAACTCAAATACGTCAAACCAGTATCTCTCATGCAGATAGCTTCCTATATTCCTGTTTCCGATTTTAGCAGGAGATTCCTTCCAATCCTTCAGGATATCCTCCCTTGAATTAAAGCTTCCAAGAAACAGGACTCTGGCCCCACTGTCTATAAGCTCCTGAACCTCCCAGTATTCGCTGATGGTTAGTATTCCCGGAAATGTATTCTCCAAAACTGCGTCAGTCATGGCGCCATATAAATAAACAGTTACAGGGGGTTCTTTTCCTGCATCACCTGTCACATCTCTCATTCCATTTGCATAGTACAGAGTCAGCGCAGACACCTGGTCAAAATTACAAATGAGTATTGTATTTTCCCCGGAATTTGAATCATTTATTTCATTCCAGAATTTTTCCGTTTCCACCATATTAACACGTTTGTATAACTCATTTCCACGAAAAGCCCAAAAATCTCTTATACAGAAAACAATCATAAGTACTGTAAGCAAAAAGCCGGCAATCATCAATTTGCTTTTATTCTGCAGAAGCTTTCTTGCACCAAGAAGCACTCCAAACCACATCGCACCCATACCCGGAATCATATATCTGTATGTAAAAACAGGTCTGAGAAGCATTGATGCAGCAAAGCCAAAGGCTATGATTCCTATTACAGGCATAAAACACAGCCACATATACACATCCCTGAAATTTGCCAAGACAACAATTACAACAAGTACAAACATTACTACCGCAAGAATTGTTGCCAGCTTTTCATTGAAGAATCCGGGCTTCATCAGGAACTTAATTATTCCGCCGAAGCTTCTGAGGCTGAGTGATTGTATCCAGTAATTAGATGACACAGACCGCGCCTGCGATAGCACTACCCCAATCCATGGAACATAGCACACCGCTGTTAAATTTGCACTGATAAGAAGAATTCCTAGCTGATAGATATTTTTTCTAACAGACCACACAATCAGCAAAAGATAAATCGCAGCCACTGAAACTGCCGCATAATACTGTGTGTAGCATGCAAAAAGACCATAGAGAAAAACAGGTAATGCCTTTCCCCACTTTAAGCCGCGTACCTGCTTATCCTTGTCAGTCTGAAGAAAAGGCTCCGCATGAATACAAAGTGCTGTCACAAAAAGCATAACCCAGCTATACATTCTTATTTCAACGGAATAATCAGCCATCTGGGGCATGGCGATCACAACACATGAAAAGAGTCCGCCTGTGAGAATTCCATAGCGTTTTCTAATGATAGTTAATCCGTACAACAATAGAATTACCAGTGGAATGACACTTACAATTTTTGCATAGATAACAGGCATATTCCCTGCTGATGTGCCACATGCCTCTATCATGAAATGCACGATAACATAATACAGCGGCGGGTGTACATCCGCCGCTGTTAATTTAATCATTTCCGATACCGGCTTTAACGCAAACTGTATGCTGTAAAGCTCGTCGTACCATATGTCAGGACTAAAGCACAGATAAACTGCATAGACTATCATACCTGCTGAAAGAAGATATAAAAGAATTCCGCAGACAATCTGCATTTTGTCCCATGCTTTTTTTGAATAGTTAAGGAGTTCCATTATTCCCCTCATCCGTCTGCCAAATATTTAATCAATGCTATCGATCAGCTCAAGTGTGTGCTCTGCATTCATCTTCTTGCACATCTCGACAAACTTATCAAGAGGTACATTCTGAATCTGCTTGTTAGAACCACGAACATTGATTGAAACAGTGTTCTCTGCTGCCTCCTTATCACCAAGAACGATGATATAAGGATCCTTGTAGTTCTTGAACTTCTTGATCTTCTCCTTCATGTTGTTGTCGGAGTAATCAGCCTCAACATCGATGCCGTTCTCGAAGAGAAGGTCAGCAACCTTCTTAGCATACTCGTTGTGCTCAACACGGATAGGAACGATACCTACCTGATAAGGGCTGAGCCAGAACGGGAACGCACCCTTGAAGTTCTCGATGATGATACCGATGAATCTCTCAAGTGAGCCATAGATAGCTCTGTGGATAACAACAGGCATCTCAAGGCTTCCGTCCTGAGCCTGATATGTAAGGCCGAAGTTGTGAGGAAGCTGGTAGTCAAGCTGTACTGTACCGCACTGCCACTCTCTTCCAAGTGCGTCCTTGATCTGAAGGTCGATCTTAGGACCATAGAAAGCGCCGTCGCCCTCGTTGATCTCATAGCCACCTTCGCCATATTTCTTATCAAGAATGCTCTTAATAGCGGCCTCTGCTCTGTTCCAAACCTCGATATCACCCATGAAATCATCGGGACGGGTTGAGAACTCTGCTCTGTATGTAACACCGAATGTCTTGTAGATCTCGTCTGCGATTGAGATGATATCTGCAATCTCATCCTGGATCTGTGACTCCATAACGAATGTATGGTCATCGTCCTGTCTGAACTCCTGAACACGGAAAAGTCCGTTCATCTGACCGGATTTCTCTTTTCTGTGAAGAACATCATACTCGCTGTAGCGGATAGGAAGCTCTTTGTAGGAATGAACAGTTCTCTTATAGGTCATCATAGCATTAGGGCAGTTCATAGGCTTAGCACCCATTGTATCAAGGGCCTCTCTGTTGTAGATAACAGAGCCTCTCTCGATCTTAACAGGAGTCTTAGCTGCATCCTCATCCATGCTCTCTGCTACATCAGGAATAGTTGTGTCAGCCTGAACATGACCTGCGATTCCTGGTACGATGAACATGTTGTTGATGTAATGAGCCCAGTGTCCACTGATAAGCCACAGCTTCTTGTTATCAATCAGAGGAGCTGCGATCTCTGTATAACCATGTCTCTCCTGAATATCTCTTGAGAACTTGAGGAGCTTCTGGTACATTCTCCAGCCTCTGGGAAGCCAGTAAGGCATTCCGGGAGCTGTCTCGTCAAACATGAAAAGATCAAGCTGAGCACCGATCTTCTTGTGATCACGCTCCAAAGCTTCCTGGATCATCTTGAGGTGAGCCTTAAGCTCATCCTTGCTCGGGAAAGCATAGAGATAGATTCTTGTCATGGAATCTCTCTTCTCATCGCCTCTCCAGTAAGCACCTGATACTGCCTTGATTTTATATGAAACATTCATCAGCTCCTGAGAGTTCTCAACGTGAGGTCCACGGCAGAGATCGATGAAATCATCACCTGTGTTATAAGTAGTGATAGTTTCTCCGTCAGGAAGATCATTTATAAGCTCTGTCTTAAACTTCTGATCTTTAAAGATCTCGAGGGCTTCTTCCTTTGAAACCTCTTTTCTTGTCCAGTCCTCTCTTCTCTTGATGATCTCACGCATCTTATCCTCGATGGCCTTGAAATCATCCTCTGTCACAGCCTTTGGCAAAACGAAATCATAGTAGCAACCGTCTGCCACCTGCGGACCAATTGCGTACTGTGTCTCCTTACCATAAATCTCGATTACGGCTTTTGCAAGGATGTGTGCCAATGAATGGCGGTACACTTCTTTGAATTCTTCTTTTGTCATGATTTTTCTCCTTTTCCGTGCCAACCGGGCACAGTTATTATATTTTTACCCTCATCCGCCCTTCGGGCACCTTCCCCCAAAGGGGGAAGGCCAAAAAAATAAAAAATGCCTTCCCCCTCAGGGGGAAGGTGTCCGCATCAGCGGACGGATGAGGGTTAGTTCACTTAGAACTTTCCTTTACCGTGGCACTTCTTATACTTCTTGCCACTTCCACACGGACAGGGATCGTTAGGATATACCTTGTTCTCCTTACGTACTGTCTGAGAAGCCTTCTGCTCCTTGTAAAGCTCTTTCTGCTTCTCCTCTGAGAAGATATCATTCCACTCAGTAAGACCATAGAGCCAGTCAGCACCTGCTGCTACCATGTTCTTGTAAAGAAGTTCCTTGTCAAATCCAAGCTGAACCTCAGTATCCTCTTCCATCTCCTCGATAGGATTCTGCTCCTTAAGTGAATCATTGATTCCATCAAGGAAGCCTGTCATTGTCATGATATCAATGTTATATTTGTCAGCAAGCTCCTTAACTGTTCCCTTTACAACTTCATCGGGATTCTTAAGAAGTTCTGCATAGATGTCCTTTTCCTTCTGAAAATAATCAGTCCAAAGTTTCTGCAGCTGTGCCTTATCAGCCTTTTCTGAATAAGCCATACCGCGCCACTGTTCTAATAATGCCATAATGTAACCTCACTTTTAAAAATT
The DNA here is from genome assembly GCF_000424145.1 of Butyrivibrio sp. AC2005. GTDB lineage: Bacteria > Bacillota > Clostridia > Lachnospirales > Lachnospiraceae > Butyrivibrio. The sequence goes on along the minus strand of NZ_AUJI01000034.1, from coordinate 42,421 downwards.
TGTATTTCTATATGGACATGCACTACATGTCATAATCTTTCATATTATATTATCTTTTAGATTCATTGTAAACGTTTGGCATATTTTGTGGATTCCTTTATCAAAATAGCAGATTTTGCGGTTTGTAATTAATCAACAACTAGATATTGGATTTTTACATAATTTATGGTAATATTAGTTGAATTTTAATGGGGGTTTTTTATGGCAGATTTAAATAAACCAAAAAAACACAGGCATAAACGCCACTACACATTCATGATTATATCCGGTGATTCGGACGGTAGCAGCGGGGGCTTTCATCTCGGGCATGTGGCTACTCAGGTTCTTGCATTTACTATATTCGGGATTTTTCTTGCATTGGTATGCTTTCTTGTCCATTCGGGAATCACAGTTTCATCATTAAAAAAGTACTCTATTCAACAGGATTTGAAGATTGCCGAACTTGACGATGAGAACAAGGCTCTTACACAGGCAAATTCAGAACTCCAAAATGAAGTAACACAGCTGAGTCAGGCCTTGAATCAGAAGGTAGAGGCTGAAGCTCAGACAGCTGCCGAGGCTGAGCAGCAGAGCATTCCCACACAGCTGCCCATAACCGGCACAGCTGCCATGATTGCAAGCTTTGACGATCCTGCTTCCAGCGAAATTGCAATAGAAGGTCTCATCGATGGCGATGGCAATGCTGTTACAGCTGAAGCGGATGGTGATAATGGCGGTGAGGAAAATGCTGAAGCTACAGCAGTTGATACCTCAGCATTTGATCCAATCCTTATCCTCACTACAGAAGAGGGTTCAACCATTACAGCTGCCGGATCCGGTACGGTAACCACCGTGGCAGGTGATGTAAAATACGGCAATTCAGTAACAATTGACCATGGTAATGGTTATATTTCCATATACAGAAACGCAGGTGAAAGCCTTGTTCATGAAGGCGACACCGTTTTGAAGGGAGCAACGCTCTTCGTTGTCGGTAGTGACAACACCAAGTTGGGATTCCAGCTAAAGAAAGAGGGAGCATTTATAAATCCAGAGGATCTTATTGAGATAAACGGATAAAGGAGGCAACAAACAATGGCACTTTTTAACAACAAGTCAGAGAACGGTGTGGACATAGCTGCTGAACCGATCACTTCTTTCATCGCAGCAGGAGCTATACTGGACGGCCCCTTCACTGCCAAGGAGAGCACTCGTGTGGATGGAACCATCAATGGAAATGTATCCGTAAACGGTTCGCTCATAGTTGGTCAGGAAGGGAAAATAAACGGAGCCGTATCTGTAACAAACCTCTTTCTTGCAGGCGAAATCAACGGTAATGTAAACGCAAGCACGGGTAAGGTAGAGATCAGCGACACCGGTAAGCTCATCGGAGATTTGTCCGCAAAGACACTCGTCATCGATGAAAATGCTGTATTCCAGGGTCAATGTCAGATGACAGCTGAGAAGACTTCTGCTGAGACTGCAAAGGAACGTGCTGCAGCAAATTAATCCTAATCCCTAAAAACTAGAACGCCCGCCATACATGCATTTGATATTTCGCGCTCGTTAGCAAAGCTATAATCGCTTTAAAATCTCAAATACATGTATAGCGGGCTTCTTTATTTAAATCAATATCATGCAGCTTGTTTCTCTTCTATCCTGTCGCGAATATCCAATCTCACAAGCTTTTTGTTTATATACAAGGCCGTCAGTATAATAACCGCAAGTAACGATATTACATTAGCAACCATCCATGATATAAACGGCTTGTAGCTTAAGCTTACTGTTCCGTCAAAGCCTGCCGGAATAGTCACAACCACTTTTCCTTTCTTCGAAGCCTTTACCTTCAGGCTACCCTCTTCTGTTTTCACAGCATATCCCTTATAATATGCCCTTGGCAGAGTAACGTTTATGTCCTCATCGGAAGGATTGTATACATCTGCCTGCATAGATATTCCGCGGATTCCTGTGACATTAAAGTATCCACCGCTTTCAATCAGATCCTCACAGGCTATATCACCTGATAAATCATCCGTATCAAAGCCTTTCGGCAGATATTCCTTTGTGTATAAAGCACTGACATCAAGATTCCTATATGAATCCGAAAACTCAAAGGGAGTCATCTCATTCGAGTAAGCATTTAACGCGTCAATTCCCTGATACATGAAGGCAAACACGGTAATAAACATCAGTATCTTTTTCATATCCTTCTTTACTGTCATGTTTTTGCAGGCAAAGCTCACAATAATTGCGCCTGCAAGCACTGCCACCGCCAGGAATCTGTACGCAAACTGAAACCTTGATACAAAATCATATGCCTTCTTCATATGAAAGCTCATCCACCTGTAAGGGAAAATTGTGGATGACATCCATAAGGAAACTGCAAAAACCAATGATATAGAGCCGGTCATCCTGTTTTTTATGGAAATATTTCCATTCATAATAAATACTATGATGAGCATCCCTGCTCCCAGCCCTGCCAGGCCAAGAGTCATAGGCATATCGCCAAGCATTCCCGCAATATCCGCGTTGACATCCCCTGTCATATTGAATCTTCCCGAAAAAAGCTGTGCCGGGAACGCCGCATAATCGGCAATATTTGTGGCATTTGCTTTGGAATTGATATCGATCCCCAGCATTCCCGATATGAACGGCACAAGAAAATACGCTGAAAAAAGCGCCGTTGCCACAACTGACTTTGCAATATTAAAAAGAACGTTTTTCCTGATTACCTTCTTTATATTAAGAACAGCAAAAAGAACCGCAAATCCAAACGCCATAATACTTCCAAGCAGATGAGAAGCAAGTATACCGCTCATTCCTATCGCAACATGTACCCATGAGTAACGTTCTTCATCATCATCGCCGCTTATCATTTCCATCAGTCCCAGCGCCAAAAGAGGAGCGAAAACATAAGCAATTGCTGCCCCAAGAGCGCCTCTTGTATAAAGCGCAACCAGCCTTGGCAATGCCATGCTGTAAATTACGGTTCCCACTATTGCACTGTTTTTTTCCTTAGTAATCCTATTAAATGAATAATACGATACAAGCACCGTTGCAATATTAATTGCCCCCATCAGCAGCATGTAGGCAGTCTCAAGCCTGACTCCGATAAGATAAAGCATTGCAGGAATATATAAAAACAGATCCGGATAAAAAATCCCCACAGCGTAGCCGTAATTATTTGAATACTCAGGATACACATAGACAGGAAACTGCCCGCTCCTTAAGCCTTCTGCCAGAGCATATACCCTGTAAAAGTGGAATCGCATATCATAGCCCTTTAAAAGGCTACCGGAAAATAACGGAATTGAAGATACCAGCGCCACTGCCATAAATATCACTGCAAGAATATGCTTTTTATTTTTATCAGTATCCTTTTTTCTATTTACTATAAAAAATAATGAAAAATCTACTATAAGAAACAGGCACATCAGTCCAAGTAAGGCCGGGAGCACTGATTTAGCAGCCTGTCTTGTGACAATAATCCTGTCGGCAGTGATGTCCGAAGTTACTCCATCATCCATGACAAGTCTTAGTACCGCATCGCACTCATCACTGACATAGATATAAAAATGAGCAGCTGTACCCTTCCCCGTAAGCAGAACAGATTCTGATCTGATTCTTTTGGCATCTTCCTTATCATATGCCGCCAAAACTGCCCCCACAGTAGAGCCTGCGGGAATATTCGTATTATATGAAATATCCGCCTGATAGACTCCGGGATAAAGGTGGCACTCAGGTGTTACCAGCCTTCTGTTCATACCCTGGTCCAGACCTCCAAGTATTTGTGCACCTGTGGAAGCCCTGCCATCGCCTGTATTTTCATTAGTGTCTGCTGCGTAGTTTAACTGATCTGAAGAAAATGTAATGCTATCGTCGCTGTTATGCTTTATCCTCGCACCACAAATAAGAAAAATAATTATAAATTCCAGAGCAAGTAGAATTATGCCCGCCTTTTTTTGTCCCCTCACTTTTTCATCCCCTCGTTAAAATAATGAACAAATTTAGAACAGTTTATATGTATTTTTCCTTTATTGCAACAAAAAACGCGGAACCAGGTCCGCGTTTCCCGTGTAAAGATTATTATGAGTTTGAGGTTTCCTTCATCTTTGAAAATACCAGTGCGTAACCATCATCACCATAGTTCAAAGAACGATTAACTCTGCTGATTGTGGCTGTTGAAGCTCCTGTCTTCTCTGCAATCTCAAGATAAGTCTTATGTTTTCTCAGCATTGCTGCCACTTCAAACCTCTGAGAAAGTGACATAAGCTCATTAACTGTGCAAAGATCTTCAAAAAAACTATAACATTCTTCCTTATCCTCAAGTGACAGAATGGCCTCGAATAAATGATCCACCGCTTCTGTACGAATTTTTTTATTCATGTTACCCTCCGTAAACTAAAACGTCTTTTGCAGTTCCCTAATAATAAAAGCAAAAAGCAGTTTTGTCAAAACGTAATATTATTAATGTTTACATAATTTCGTTAATTTACTTCACTGCTTGCATATTTTAACACACTAAACAGTTAAAGTAAAGAGATTCGACATAAGCACAGATAAATTGTGATTTTTTTCGCGAATATTTTAATAATTCCTTTACTTTTAGCACTCTCTGTGATATCCTAATTATGTTGTTTTAATACAACATATCGTCAATAGATGTACTCGTTTGACGATAAGAACTATTTTTTATTTTTTAGTGGAGGTAAGCTATGAACAAGGGTACAGTTAAGTGGTTCAACAACCAGAAGGGTTACGGCTTCATTTCTGATGAGGCAGGCAATGATGTATTCGTACATTATTCAGGACTCAACATGGAGGGCTTCAAGTCTCTCGACGAAGGCGCTGCAGTTGATTATGACGTAATCCAGGGCGAAAAGGGACCCCAGGCCGTTAACGTAAACAAGCTTTAATTAGCGGCAACATTTAATCAAGACTACAATGTGCCTTATTCTTAATATATAGAATCAGCAAATGTACAAATGATTAATCAAGAACCCATCCGGTAACGGATGGGTTTTTTGAGTACGTACAGAGTCATGCAATCAAGAAAGCAAAGATATCCCTGTGTTCACACATTGGGATACCTTTGCTTTCTTGATTATGTGGCGGATACGCCACAATGAGGAATCCGCAGGATTCCGAATATGACTCTGTAATACTATTATTCTCCGCTTTACCACTAACTCTTTACTAAATTTTAATACTCTATTAATTGTTATTCCATACCCCCAATGCTATATTTAGGATGTGTACAATCAAAAAGCCATACCCGTCATAGAGGAGGGATAACAAATGGGCAGACCTACCAGAAATATGTCTCTATTGTATTCATTACTAATCGCAATAGGAGGCGCTGTTGTTCTTACAGGCTTAATCGTAGAACTTTTCACAATTAATAGCACAATCGCAACAACAAAAGAACAGACCGCACAGTATAGAGGAAGACTCCTTGAGGATATAAAGACTGAGCTAAAAAATGAGACTCAGGAAGCCATGAGTGTATGTGAAATCATGAATTCCAGGTACGAAGCAGGTCTTATGTCAAAAGAAGAAGCCATGAAGGAAGCTGCTGACATCATAAGAGAATTGAAATATAACGATGGCTCCGGCTATTTCTGGGTAGATACTTCTTCAGGTATAAACGTTGTTCTGCTAGGTCGTGATACCGAAGGACAGTCCCGATGGGATTCTGTAGACCCCAATGGTACCAAGTTCATTCAGGAAATGATCAAAAACGGTATGCAGGATGGTGGTGGATACACAGAGCTTATGTTCGCAAAGCCAAATGAAACTGAGCCCCTTCCCAAGATCAACTATACAGCTTACTACAAGCCTTTTGACTGGGTTATGGGTACCGGTGTATGGGTAGACCACATTGATGCTCTTGAAGCTGAGTATGCTGAGCATGCTAACACAGCACTTACCAATAGCATTCTTAAATCTATTATCGTGCTTGTTGTAATGTGTATTATCGGTCTTATCGTAGCATTCTACATTGGTAAGAGAATCACAGGCCCCATTATTCTCATCGCAGACGAAATGGAAAAGATGTCCAACAGCGATTTCAGCGACAACGAATCCATGCGTAAGATTCGTCCTCTTGCAAAGAGCAAAAATGAGATTGGACTTATATCCGAAGCCCTCAATACTCTCCACCATAATATACGAGAACTAATGGGCAAGATTTCAGATACAACCGCTTATGTGGCATCTGCATCAGAAGAGCTTTCAGCAAGTGCTTCACAGTCCGCTCAAGCCAGTGAAATGGTAGCTAACTCCTGTACAAACGTTGCTAATTCCTGCAGCGGTCAGATCACAGCAGTTTCAGGAGCAAGTGATGAGACTCAGGCATTTGTAAGCAACATGGCAGAATTCCAGCATGCAATCGTTGCTTCCACCGATATGATTAACGCAACAAATGAAGCAGCCACCAAGGGTGCAGCAGACATGACACGCGCAACCACAATGATGGAAACCATAAAAGATTCTGTTGAAAACACAGCTACAATGGTAGAAGGTCTTGGTGACAAGCTTAAGAACATCGATTCCTTCGTTGATACTATCGCAGAAATCGCCAGCCAGACCAACCTCCTGTCACTTAATGCAAGTATCGAGGCTGCAAGAGCCGGTGAAATGGGTAAAGGCTTCGCAGTTGTTGCAAGTGAAATCAGCAAACTAGCAGATCAGTCAAATGAAGCTGCAAACAACATTACAGTACTTATCGAAGATATTTCAAAGAGTTCCGAAGAAGCAGTTGAATCCATGCGTGAAGGTGCTCAGAGCGTTATTGAAGGTTCACAGGTTGTTAATGAGGCAGGTAATACCTTCAACGAAATCGTTAATAAGGTTCATTCAGTATCTGAACAGAGTGCCCGCATGAGTGAAATCGTAGATCAGCTCTCCGGTGGAACCACTACTATTGCTGACAACATTCAGAAGATTGAACAGATGAGTGTCAGCGTTGCTGATGAGACCCAGAACGTATCTGCTGCATCAGAGCAACAGACTGCATCAACCCATGAGGTTGCAGAAGCATCCGACAGACTCGCACAGAATGCTCAGGAGCTTCAGGATTTCGTAGCAAAGTTCACATTATAAAAGCCCGTAAAATTTTTCTAATACGTACGATTCCCCAGGATTGTATGTATTCATCTCCAATCTCGTTACGCTTCGCGTATAATCGATTGGATCTGAACACATACAATCCCGGGGAATCTGTTTTAATAGACTATATCAATCTTGACTCTTTAAATATTCCAATAGTTTTTCAAATGACATATTCCCACCGAATATATCCAAGGCGCTTCCAATAGTCACGTCAAGCTTACCATCAGCACAGCTGCGAAGTAAGTCGAGATCATCAAAGGAATGAACTCCACCCGCATAAGTTATTGGAATCTTGCCCCAACTGCCAAGCAGCGTTGCAAGATCTGATTCGATTCCAGACTGCTTTCCTTCGACATCAACCGCGTGGATAAGGAATTCATCGCAGTAGGCTGAAAGCTCATCAAGTGAATCAGAATTAACCTCCACAGAAGTCATCTTCTGCCATCTGTCGGTAACTATATAGTACTTTTCATCAGCACCATCTCCACATGCCAAGGTATCATCCGATACGGTACCAATATTCAACTTACTCCCCTTCCGACAGGACAAATCAAGCACCAGATGCTCTTTACCAACCTCATTCACAAGCTTATGAAGATTGTCATAGTTCACCTTCCCATCCTTGAAAACATAGCTTGTAACTATAACATGGGATGCACCTGCTTCAAGATACTGCCAGGCATTCTCAGCTGTTATTCCGCCGCCTACCTGTAAGTATCCGGGAGTCTTGCGCAGAGCAGACAAGGCCTGATTAACCGATGCTTCATAGTATGCGCTGTCAGCCGAATTAAGCACAATAATATGTCCGCCGTGAAGCCCCTTTTCCTTATACATGTGTGCAAAAAAGGCAGCATCCTGATCAGACACAAAGTTCTCCGTAGCCTGATCTCCCATATCCTTAAGACTGCTGCCAACTATCTGTTTTACCTGTCCGTTATGAATATCTATGCAAGGTCTGAATCTCATATATCCCTCTTCACATCCGTTAAGATGTATTGAAAAAGCGGTTCTGCATTATTACATAACCGCTTTTAAATACATATTTCTTTAGATTACATCACTCATATCGTACATTCCTGCACCCTTACCGGCGAGGAATTTAGCTGCTTCTATAGCACCCTTTGCAAAAACAGATCTTGAATATGCTCTGTGTGAAAGAGTGATAACTTCATCAGTTCCTGCAAAAATCACGTCGTGATCTCCAACTATTGTTCCACCGCGAACTGCAGAAATACCGATTTCCTTTCTAGGTCTCTTCTCTCGCCTTGCGCTTCTGTCATAAACATACTCACACTTCTCAGAAAGTGATTCGTTAACGCTGTCAGCAAGTGCAAGTGCTGTTCCACTGGGAGCATCAAGCTTCTGATTATGATGCTTTTCAACTATCTCGATATCAAAACCTGCTGCATCAAGTGTAGGAGAAATCTCCTTAAGAACCTTCATGAGCATATTAATTCCAACTGACATGTTTGCAGATTTAAGAACTGCTACCTTCTCAGAAGTACTCTTTACCTTGGAGAGCTGTTCATCAGAAAGACCTGTAGTACATAAAACCACCGGTAAATTCTTATCTGTACAAACATCAAGAAGCTTATCTACTGCTGATGCATTTGAAAAATCTATTACAACATCTGCATCAACATCGCATTTTTCTATAGAATCAAAAACCGGGAACTTATAGGTGTTCTCGCCAAATGCATCAACACCTGCAACAATCTCAATATTCTCATCTTTGGAAGCAAGGTCAACAATAACGTGTCCCATACGGCCATTGCAGCCGTGCATAATAGCTTTAATCATACGTATCCTCCTTGTGCCCTTATTTACCTAAAAACTTCTTAAGTTCTCTCTCAAGTACTTCTTTGTTCGCATCAGTCATTGTTGTAAGAGGAAGACGAAGCGGGCCTGCCTTGAAGCCGATCATCTCAAGTGCTGCCTTAACAGGAATAGGATTAACCTCTGAGAAAAGTGCATCAATAAGAGGAAGCGCTCTAAGCTGTATCTCGGTAGCTCCGGCAAAATCACCATCTAGTGCCTTCTGGCACATCTCGTGAGTCTCCTTAGGTGCTACGTTTGAAAGAACCGAAATAACACCAAGTCCGCCAAGTGACATAATCGGAACAACAAGTCCATCCTCTCCTGAATAAAGATCCACAGCACCCTCAGCGAGTTGCATCATCTTGGTAGTCTGGGCAAGATTACCTGTAGCATCCTTGATACCTACAATGTTATCAACTTCCTTGCAAAGCTTAGCTGCAGTTGCAGCCTGAATGTTGCAGCCTGTGCGGCTGGGAACATTGTAAAGAATAATCGGAATATCCACTGACTTGGCAACAGCTGTGAAATGCTGTAAAAGACCATCCTGAGTTGCCTTGTTGTAATAAGGAGTAACTGAAAGAATTCCGTCAGCACCTGCCTTAGCTGCGTCTATGGAGAGATCAACTGCTGTCTTTGTGCAGTTAGAACCTGCTCCCGCAATTACAGGAACACGCTTATTTACATATTCGATACAGAACCTGGAAACCTCCATGTGCTCCTCTTCTGTCATAGTAGCACTCTCACCTGTGGTTCCGCATACGATAATGGCATCTGTTCCATTGTCGATTTGGAAATCAATCAGTCTCTTAAACTCGTCATAATTGACTGATCCATCTTCATAAAATGGTGTTGCAATCGCAACTCCCGCTCCCTTAAAAACTGCCATAAAATGTCTCCTTTAACTATTCATACATAACGAAAGCTAACTCATCGCCCGGAGAGTTAGCTTCGCAGAATCATCATTGATCAATAAAAACTGATAGCTCCCCATCTTGCGATGACAGTCATACAATTATTCACTGTATGCCCAGGTCTGAGTTCGTCAGGAAAACTCATCCTTCGGCGTATTGTCCTTTCCGAATCCATCTCATGCGCCTGTCGCATCAGAATTCGTACTGATAGAATACGCAACCTCTATCTTTAATATAAATTTTGTAAAATCATAACACTATCGCAGTGCAGTGTCAACGTAATAAAAGCAAGCTAACTAAACCAATGATTTTACATAATCATAAAATATCTAACGATTGTAATGGTCTACTTCATTCCCTCCCAAAATCTGTCATGCTCCGTGAACTTAACCGTATCCTGTTCGGATATCTCAGCCTTCGGCTTTTTTTCCTTAGTGCCGGTCTGCTCCATCTGGAGTTCATCCTCTGAAGGGGAATTATACACGCCTTTGTGTTCCCCGAAAATCTTATCTATAATAGCCATGTCAGTTACCTCCTAAAAATTAGATTTATTACTACATCTCTTCTTATAGATAATCTTTTTTTCGTCTCTATTTTCTTACACTAATTATATCAAATCAGCTACAAAAAAGGAACAAATTCAATGCCTAAAAGAGCAGCTATTACTCTTTTTCAAGGACTATAGTCAGATCAGAATATTCATTGATCGTAAGATAAACATCATCATTAGCCTTATACCCCTTAGGTGCCTTCAACACATGAACCTCATATACGCCCTCAGGCTTTTCAAAAGTTGCAATACCATCCTTATCAGTTGCACCCATGTTGCAGGTATCGTCAGAGCAGAACTGAATCATTGTACCTTCAACCGGTTTAGAGTCATTATCAACTACGAAAATCCTATACGCACCTTCATTGTTCTTTACTGAGTTGTAGCCGGGATCGTTATAGGATTCATCAGTTTTTCCTGCTAAAGCTTTTTCTATTGCCTCCTCATATTTTTTAACCTGTGCTCCTACTATCGGAGCTGCAACGATAGTACCTGTAGAATCAACAAGGAATGATGTCGGCCATCCATTGTCCATATTGAATTGATCCTGCCATCCATCAAAAGGCATAATGCATGTATATGTGCATCCTGCATCATCGAGTAAGGCTTTAGCATCTTCTATTGCACCATCATTCATTCCATCGCCCAATAGACCTACAATTGCACAGTTTTTCTTTGCAAGTTTGTTGTTAATCTCCTCAAGTTCAGGAAGCTCCTTAACACACCAGCCGCACCAGGTAGCCCATACATTGACCATTGTAATATCGTTCTTAGCAAAAATCTCATCACTGGTTATCGGATTACCGTCAATATCTGTTGTCTCAAACGAAACCTTGGATCCGACTACTCCCGGGAACATTCCCAAAGCTTCATGGTAATCTGCATTTTCAATTATAGAATCTGCATATGAAAGTAGCAGATCAAATTCCTCCTGGAATTCAGGTTCAAGATTATCGTAATTATTTTCTTCAGGTAATTTTGCTTTATAGTAGGTACAGTCCTCATAGGTAGTAACCTCTGTTATGTCACTTTCCTTTAGAAGACTATCTTCATCCGCACCATACTCGAGTAACTGCGCATTTACGATGCTGACAATATCTGAAGCGTTTCTGTTTTTATCAATTCCAATAATTCCGAAAAGCATCGCCGTGCTGTTTCTATATTTGGCAGTCCCTTCCTCTGTTGGATTTTCCATCAGTTTCTCAACATTCTCCGGGGTCATTCCGCGATAAGTGGCCTCTATCAGGTAAAGTCCATCACCGGAGGTCAGATCCGTAGCAGAGTATTCGATAATGCCCTTCGTATCGAGATACTCAGGCGGAAGATATAGCGTTATGCCCTCTTCATCAAATGCATAGGCTGTCGTGTTGTCAAGATCGATTTCTTTTTTGGTTGCTTCCTTTGTCGAGGCATATGCAGAAGCCTTGAATCCGCAGAGCCCTGTAACCATGCTTAATACAACCATCTGTACGCATAAATATTTAATCACGTGATTTTTCATAGATATAATCTCCCCTCACTTAAAAGAAAGAATAAACAGTATATAGATGATTATAAAAAACAAAAATAAAACTCACGTGAGAAGAATCTTAAAATTTAATAATATCTGAATATCCGCTTTAGCTGGCCAAATCTCTTTTTTCATAAAAAGCAAATGCGAACAGTACGGCAATAATCATAACTACAGCAGCCATTATAAAGGCACTTATGCCGGCTTCAATTCCCGAGAAAATTTCAGAAGCATTTGCGTATGAATAGGGGCCTATGAAAAGGTAATCCTTCAGATCAGGTACCACTCGTCCAATAAGGTCATATACATAAAACATAAGCGCAATTCCAAGTCCCATTCCCATTCTGCTTTTCCCTGAGATAGCAGAGATTCCAAAGCACATTGCTGCAATTTCAAGATTCATCAAGAGCTGTCTTGTCATAAACAGGGTAAACTCCGTGGCAGGTAATTCTTCTTTTAAGTATATGAATCCTGCTATGTAAAAAAGTGCGCAGATCAATGTAAACAGGACAAGTAAAATTGTTATACATATTCCTTTGGCTGCCACAATCCTGCTTCTGGAAACAGGCAGCGAAAATAAGAATTCTCCTGTGTGCTTATCCTCTTCCTTTGACAGAATATCAATCGAGAGAATAGCGGCAAACATGGCACTTCCAAGGCTGTGAACCGTCCCTACCTCAGTTGCAAAATATCCTGTTAAGGTGGCGATGCTTAGCGTGCTCATTCCGAAGGCATCTGAGAATGCTCCCATATTGGAGAACATGTCTGCCATGTCCTTCATGTCACCCTCCATGCTTTGGTAAAGGAGTATGCAGGATAGCCCCATGAGACCTACTGATATGGACCAGATTAAAAAGTTTTTGAAGTTTAGTTTTATCTCTCTTACTAGAATTGTTTTCATAATGTTTCCTTTCTCGATTTTGTTAATCCCCCAAGGGGAAGGCATATTTATTCTTCGTAAAATCTGAGGAACGTGTCATCATCTATCAAAACCGAATCAAGCATTGTGAGCTCACCCTCCCGCATTATTGCTCCGTGCCTGCAATATTTGTTAACCTCCGACAACACATGTGTTGATAACAGGCAGGTTGCTCCCTCATTTACATATTCTTCAATCAGATCAAAGAAGGTTCTCTGCATAAGAGGATCAAGCCCGCCCGTAGGCTCATCAAAAATGAAAAGCCTGGGTTTATGCTGCATGGCACATACTATGCTGACCTTTTTTCTATTGCCGTAAGATAGTTCCTTTATTCTCTTATCCCTGTCAACCTTTAGTCTCTCGCATAGTTTTTCTGCTTCGCCTGTGCAGTCAATTCCTCTCACATCGGCAGCGTATTTGATTACATCCTTTACCTTCATTGAGGAATAAAACCAGCTCTCGGAGGGCATGTATCCCACATTCTCAAGAATTTTCGCATGGTCCTTTACGCTGTCCATTCCCAATATTTTTATGCTTCCACTGTTTATTTTCAAAAAGCCAAGCATGGATCGTATAGTCGTAGATTTGCCTGCTCCGTTCGGTCCGAGGAACCCAAAAATATCACCCTGCCCGATACTTAGGGATACGTTTGTGACTCCTCTGTTTTTTCCATAGGTCTTTGTTAAATTTCTGATTTCCACTACATTTTTCATAGTCTCTCTCCTTCTGTATGTCCCCTCATCCGGCACTACGTGCCACCTGTCTACGCTCCGCTTCGGTCCGCGCTAAGCAATCGTCCCCGGACGATTAGCGCCCCCAGGGGGAAGGCTTTGCTATCTTCTACCTTATAAATAACAAAACAAAAAAGCGGGAACAATATCTGTTCCCGCAAGGTGCACTTATTTACCTCTATGATTCACTTTTTATGCTCTGACTGGAAAAGTCGAAGATCCTCGTTTAGTCGTTTGTCATCAATTCTTCGCTTTGATTTGTAGATTAAAAATACACAGACATATACAAGAAGAATGTATGCCGCAAACAAAACAGTTGCCAATATATTTTTCTCAAACCAGAAAAACAGGTATGAAGTTACTATATATATCAACGTGCATATCAGCATACCCGCGCACTCTTTTAAGCCTAGTGCTTCGGCTTCATCGAAATTCCAGAAAACATATACCTGGAGATAACCTATTACGTAACAGGTCAGGATCATCTCTGTCATATGCAGGATATCTGCAACAAAGCTTCCACCGATCATTCGATAAACACAATAAAAAAACAGTATTGAGAAAAAATACAGGCAGGACTTGAATTCGATTCCGATTTCTTTTGTAAGATATAGCTCCCACAAGGTTACTCTGTTTTTATCCTTCATTTACTTATCCCCCCTTAGCAGTCTTCTGAATTCCACAGCATAGCGCCTTGAAATCATGATATGTTCGCCGCTCTCCATGGTTGCATCTATTCGATTGGAGGAAAGGCTTTTCAAGCCCCTCACCTTTCCAATATTTATAACCATGGATTTGCTGCACCTAAAGAAGTTATCATCATCCACACTGTTCAAGAATGAATGCAGGGAACCATCAATTTTAAGTACCTTATCCGGAGTGTAAGCAAAAACCTTATCATCAACCGTCTCTAAATATAGAACCTGCGAAAGCTCCACGCTCATACTTCCGGAATCAGTTCTCCCCCACAGTTTATTATCGGCTCCGTCTATTATTTCTATTATTTTTTTCACGGTGGGATTCGGTTCCTTGTAGCGTATCACAAGACTCTCTTCGCCATCCGTAATCTTCTGTATATCTATTTTCATGCTTATATCATACCACCCATCCATGACGAAAAACATCTTATAAAATCAAAAAAGAATGCCACTCACGACATTCTTTTCCTAACGCAATCGCTAAAGTTAACTTTATGCTATCTTCATTTCTTCAAGCTTATTTACTATTGCCTCAGAGAGGTTCTTATGTCCCCTCTCATCCAAATGCTCATCGTCAACGGAACTGGGATCTGCAAAATCTGAGGCAGCAAGAAACTGATTACCGCGGCGTCTTGCTATCTGCTCGTACTCTGACTTTAATCTCTTGCTGGTATTTACAGAAGCCGTATCAAATTCCGGATCCTTTTCAGGCAGATAAACTTCATCACCAAGTTTAATGGGTGAAACTACCAAAATTTTGTCCGGAGCAATGTATTTTTCCAGTTCATCAAGGCACAGCTC
The DNA here is from genome assembly GCF_000424145.1 of Butyrivibrio sp. AC2005. GTDB lineage: Bacteria > Bacillota > Clostridia > Lachnospirales > Lachnospiraceae > Butyrivibrio. Next base: position 27,394 of record NZ_AUJI01000034.1, on the reverse strand, counting down.
CAACCCTTTTCCTATGATATGGGAGCTGGCATTGAAAACCGTTTTGCAGTCGTTTGTACCAAGCATAATGATCGCCGCATCCAGCGGATAATTACTCTCAATACTCAGAGGCAGAATCTCCGCACCCTTTCTGAAGGGGCGAAGCTGGTCATCAAAAACTGTCGTCCTTCCGCAAAGGCCATCCTCGATAATCCTTCCATCATGCAGTTTTTCCTGAACAAGACTTGTCCATCTTATACCCCAGGGATAGCGTTCCTTTGTTCCCGGAATAAGTCCCCATGTGTTTGAATCCCCAAATGCAAGAATGTTTGCCATAAATCGTACCTCATAAAGAAAAAGCGTTAACAGATTTTGTATCTTACGATACCATTATCCGCTAACGCCTTATTAGTGTAAAATATGCAAAACTTGTAGTTGCATATAAATATATGCTATCACCCTCATCCGTCAGCTTCCCCCTGAGGGGGAAGGCTTTAGTAGGGGCATTCAACATTTGAAGTCCTTAACTATGGTACTCCTGCAGCGACTTGATGTTTCCGCAGCCGTCCTTCTTCACTTCACTAATTCCCTGGGCTGCTGCCTTAGCCGCAGCAACAGTGGTTATGTAGGGGATGCGGGCTTTAATAGCTGCACGGCGAAGGTATGCATCGTCGTACTTTGCTCCCTTTCCGATGGGTGTGTTTATAACGAGCTGAATATCTCCGTTTTTAATATAATCCTCAACATTAGGTCTTCCACCCTCAAAGATCTTTAGGATTCTGGATGCCTCGATTCCGGCTCCGTTTATCTTCTCACAGGTCTTACCAGTAGCATAGATTTTGAATCCCTCTTTTGAGAAAGCCTCTGCCAGCTCTGCTGCGTGCGGCTTGTCCTCATCGTTAAGAGAAATGAGAACCGCACCCTCTAACGGAAGTGCTGCATTTGCTGCCTCCTCTGCCTTGAAGAAGGCTTCACCGGGAGTCTTTGCAAGTCCAAGTACCTCACCTGTTGAACGCATTTCAGGTCCAAGTACAGGATCAACCTCCGGGAACATATTGAAGGGGAATACAGCTTCCTTTACGCCATAGTATTCAGGCTCAGTATTCTTCTTAGCATCTATAAGTGCCTGCACAGGTGACGGTCTTCCTGTAAGCTGTGCTGTGATAATATCTGTTGCAACAGGAACCATACTGATACCGCAAACCTTGGATACAAGCGGCACTGTACGTGAAGCTCTGGGATTTGCCTCAAGTACATAAACCGTATCATCCTCGATTGCATACTGCATATTCATAAGTCCCACAACATTCATTTCCACCGCAATTTTTCTGGTGTACTCCTCGATTGTCTTTAAGTGCTTTTCAGAGATATGCTTTGAAGGAATAATGCAGGCCGAGTCACCTGAGTGAATACCTGCGAGCTCGATATGCTCCATCACCGCAGGAACAAAAGCTCTCTCACCGTCACTGATCGCATCTGCCTCACACTCAAGAGCGTTGTGAAGGAATCTGTCTATAAGGATAGGTCTGTCAGGTGTAACACCGACTGCTGCCCTCATGTATCCCTCCATGCTCTCTTCATCGCGGACAATCTCCATTCCTCTTCCGCCAAGTACGAAGGAAGGACGAACCATTACAGGATATCCGATTCTTGCTGCGATAGCCTTTGCTTCCTCGACATCTGAAGCCATTCCTGACTCAGCCATGGGAATATCCAGTTTTTCCATCATCATACGGAACTGGTCTCTGTCCTCTGCAAGATCAATCACCTCAGGTGTTGTTCCAAGAATATTTACACCCTCTTCCTTAAGCTTTGCCGCAAGGTTAAGAGGTGTCTGTCCACCGAACTGAGCGATAACGCCTACGGGCTTTTCCTTTTTATAAATCTGAAGAACATCCTCAAGAGTAAGTGGTTCGAAGTAAAGTGTATCTGAGGTGTCGTAGTCAGTTGATACTGTCTCTGGATTGCAGTTTACGATTATTGTCTCAAAGCCCAGCTTTTTCAGAGCAAGTGCTGCATGTACGCAGCAGTAGTCAAACTCAATACCCTGTCCGATTCTGTTGGGACCGCCTCCGAGGATCATTATCTTTTTGTTAGTAGAAGACATATCCTTGGGGTTCTCAAGCTGTACATCAGTCTTGTAAGTAGAGTAGTAATATGCTGCTCCTTCTGTTCCATATACATGAACGCCGTCCCAGCTCTCAAGGAGACCGTATTCTTCTCTTGTATTTCTGATATCATCCTCAGATACATTAAGAAGTCCTGAAAGATAACGGTCTGCAAAGCCGTCCTCCTTTGCCTTTACGAGTACTTCCTTTGAAGGAACCTTTCCTGAAAACTCCTTCACAATTGCTGCCTCTTCCTCAACAAGCTCCTTTATTTCATTAAGGAAATAGTGCTTAACCTTTGTGATATCAAAAATCTCGTCAACAGTAACTCCCTTTTTGAAGGCCTCATAAATAAGGAAATATCTCTCTGAAGAAGCATCCTTTAAAAGATGAAGAATTTCCTCTTTGTCCATCTCCTCATATTTTTGTACATTTCCAAGTCCGTATCTGCCCTTCTCAAGAGACCTGATAGCCTTCTGGAAAGCTTCCTTGAAATTCTTACCGATGGACATAACTTCACCAACAGCTCTCATCTGTGTTCCAAGCTTATCCTCAACACCGCGGAATTTCTCGAACGCCCAGCGCGCAAACTTCACGACCACATAGTCTCCGTTTGGAACATACTTATCCAGAGTTCCGAACTTGGAGTCAGGAAGCTCAGCCAGAGTCAAACCGGTTGCAAGCTTTGCTGATACAAGGGCAATCGGGAAACCTGTTGCCTTACTTGCAAGTGCAGATGATCTTGAGGTTCTGGGATTGATCTCAATTACAACTATTCTGCCTGTCTTAGGGTCATGTGCAAACTGCACGTTTGTGCCACCGATAACTCCGATATGCTCTACAATCTTATATGCCTGACGCTGAAGCTCCTTCTGAAGTTCCTCATCTATTGTGAGCATAGGTGCAGTACAGAAGGAATCACCTGTGTGGACTCCGACAGGATCAACATTCTCTATGAAGCAGACCGTGATCATATTGTTGTCCTTATCCCTTACAACCTCAAGCTCGAGCTCCTCCCAGCCAAGGATTGACTCCTCAACAAGAACCTGATGGATAATTGATGCAGCTAGACCTCTTGCACAAACTGTCTGCAGTTCTTCTTTGTTGTAAACAAGGCCGCCACCTGCGCCGCCCATAGTATATGCAGGGCGCAATACAACAGGATATCCAAGCTCATCAGCTTCTGCCAGGGCCTCTTCAATGCTGTAGCAGGCCTTTGATCTTGCCATCTCTATGCCCAGCATATCCATGGTCTTCTTGAACTCTGTTCTGTCCTCACCGCGCTCTATGGCATCAACCTGGACACCTATAACCTTGACATTATACTTATCAAGAACGCCTGCCTTATAAAGCTCTGAACACAAATTAAGACCAGATTGTCCTCCCAAATTGGGCAAAAGGGCATCCGGTCTTTCTTTTTCAATTACAGCCGCTACGCGGTCCACATTTAAGGGTTCAATATAAGTCCTGTCAGCCATCTCCGGATCTGTCATGATAGTAGCCGGATTGGAATTAACCAGGACGATTTCATAGCCAAGACTCCTAAGGGCCTTACAAGCCTGTGTTCCCGAATAGTCAAATTCGCAAGCCTGTCCAATAACAATGGGGCCTGAGCCGATTATTAGTACCTTGTGAATATCTGTTCTCTGTGCCATGTTCCTCTCCCATTCCTTAAAATTTCTTTCTAAAGATTTTATTATTCATGAGAGAAGAAAACAAGTGGAAATTTTATTCAAACTCTATTTATCAATTTACTTTTTATGGATTAAAATTGATCAAGACTTTATAAGTGCAATTATGCTATATTCTTTGTAGATTTAGTGAGATTTCTGCTGTTCTTTGTAAATCCAGTGGGATTTTTGCTGTTATTTCATGTAATACATTTTGCGGCAGACCATTTTGACCATCATCTTCTTCCTCAATTTTCATTTTCTCAAATTACGACAGTCACTTTTCACATCAATTTTCTATCGCTTTTTGGATCTTTCTCTTTTGCAGCAGATGATTTATCTCAAAAGCTCCTGCTGCAAATATGAATGATTGTGTTTGCAGCAGATTTTTCATCTTAATAATTCCTACCGCAATTTTGAATATTCGTATTTGCAGCAGCCTTCTTTATTTAAAATAAACTGCCGCTATTTAATTTTTCTAATTATACAGCAGATAATCCCCACCAATAATATGATGGAATGCACTATTACAATACCATCTTCTCAATTACTCTTTGCAAAATCTGCGCTGCAGCAATCACCTTTTAGTAGTTTCTACAAAAGTTATAGAAATAAAACAGGCAGCATACTATTCACAAATGAATGTATACTGCCCGGTCAGTGCTATATTAGTAGCGCGCCTTTTTATGATGCCTTTTATAATGCTTTATCCAGCTCTGTCAGAAGAAAAGCAAGTAGCTTTATTCCTTCGAAATACCCCTCAACCGGCATGCACTCATCAGGCTGATGTACACTGCCATGCCCCGGCTTTATACCCTCCGGGAAATCCGTGTATTTCCTCTTACAGATTCCTGTTGCTATAGCGTTTGGTAATTTACCAGCATAGGTTCCGCCCTTACCGATAGGGAACGTCGCCTCTTCACCTGTATAGTCCTGATATGCATTCTTCAAAATACCAAGTATAGGACTGTCTTGATTCACAAAAGACGGCTCCTTTACAGAATTAAATTCTGCATTAAAACCATTCTCAGAAGCTATCTTTCTGATATTCTCAGTTAACCTGGCTGATGTGTCTGATACGTTAAAACGACAATCATTAACGAGATGAATATATCCATCTGACAGAGACAGAACATTTCCACCGGAGACAGTTTGCCCTGATATCTCATCCTCACCGTCTATTCCAAGGAAGGTTCCGAAAACATCCTTATTTACATTTGATATAAATTCAAAAATATTTCTGTCATTCTGATCTAAGAATGGCAGCTGTAAGATAGCATCTGTAAGGATCTTGTTTGCATTTACTCCCATCTGCGGAATCGCTGCATGACTCTGTTTTCCTGTGGCCACAATATGCGCAACATCATTAGTCCATGAAATGCTTATATTATCTGTTTTTTCAAGAACTCCCTTTACAGCTGCTTTTTCATCCTCATTAAGAATCCTTATGTCAGCACTGCTCTCACCGGGAACTACGTTAGAAACTGTGCCGCCCTGTAATTCCAAAAATCTGTTACTCAGTTTATTTTGTGAAATCAGGTCAAACTCCAGCCTTCCAAACTCACCGCTGCTTCCCGGGAAACCCGAATCGGGAACAATGGAAACAAAAGGTGTACTATATTTTTCTCTGTAAAAAGAAATATCTTTCATTCCGACTTCTTCATTAGTTCCCAAATACAGTTTCAGGTTGTGTTTCGGAACATAGCCTGATTCACGAAGTCCTTTCAGAATATACAGCGCACCTACAGCTGCATTTTTATTATCAGCGACACCTCTTCCATAAAGCCAGCCATTATCCTCTGTCATCTCATAGGGCGGATATTTCCATTCATCAGAACTTCCCTCCGGAACCACATCCAGATGAGCCCAAATTCCTATCGTGTTCGTCTCATCTCCGCCTACATGCCATTCTATACTTCCCAAATAGCTCTCATAGTTTTCTGTCTCCAGAAGATTTTCCTTCCCCAGTTCAAGCATCTTCTCAAGGACGTCGTTCACTCCTTTTCCAAATGGATATGTTGAATCATCCGGAGCCGATACACTCTTTATTGCAACAAGTCCGCGAAGCTTATCCAATATCTCATTTCTGTGTTCGTCAATCCATTTTTCAAACTCTTTATATACAAATCCTTTTTGTTCCCGTGCCATTTTTCATGTCCTCCCAAAGGTAATATCCCGAATGCTTGTTGGGAAATTGTGGTTCTCTGTCAGAACAGACTTAGCTGTTCATAATCACATTTTCTTTCAAGCTCAGGCATTTTTTCCCTGATCATGTCAAGTGCTGCATTACTCTCACGCAGATACTCCCTGACATTATTTCCATCTATGATCACAGGCATCCTGTCATGAACAGGACTCATTGAGCTGTTAGCTTCTGTAGTAAGTATCACGAAGCTGTCCCTGTTATCGCTCATGTCATATAAGCCTGCAAGGTATAATGGACTACCATCTTTTCTTGTAAATGTGTATTTAGTCTTGTCACTATCCCACTCATAGAATCCCAATGCCGGAAGAATGCATCGCCTTGACCTTATACTTTCAGAAAACATCGGCTTTTCCAGAACAGATTCCGCCCTGGCATTTATCACCAGCTTTTTGTCCCTGGTTCTAAGTCCCCAATAAAGGTCGCTGACTGTTATATCTGCCTTCTCTTTTCCAAAAACAAGTGCCCCTGCTGACATCCCCGGCACAACATCACCAGCAGGAAGTGTCAGCATTCTCTCCGGCAGTTCCAATTCTTTTTCCACAGCATATGCAGTTTTGTCAGCATAGTAGTACCTGCAGCACATAAAAATCCTCTCAAACAAAATTAAAAGACTACAAATAATAGTTAAACAATACCATTATTTGTAGTCTTTGAAAATTTCTAAATGTGTAAAATTTCTCTACTACTCAAAGAGATTCATCCAGTACAGCCTTCAATGTTTCTGCAGACTTCATGAGAGCAGCCTTTTCCTGTTCACTTAGCCTGATAGGCACAGCACCCTCAACTCCGTCTCTTCCGACAATAGCCGGCATGCTAAGAGCTACTCCGTCAATACCATTCTCACCATGCTGGATACTGGAAATCGGAAGGATTGACTTTTCATCACGAATGATGGCCTCACAGATACGCCTTACACTCATAGCTATACCGTAATATGTAGCGCCCTTTTTCTCAATGATCTCATATGCACTATTCTTAACATTTTCAGCAATTTCTTTCATTGCCTTTTCATGTTCAAAATGTCCTCTCATCTCGCAGAAATCATGGATAGGAATGCCAGAAACATTAGCACTGCTCCATGCTGCAATCTCACTGTCTCCATGCTCACCAATAATAAAAGCATGTACAGAGCGGCTGTCCACACTAAGGTGCTCGCCCAAAAGATACTTAAACCTTGCCGTATCGAGCACTGTTCCGGAGCCAAACACTCTATTCTCCGAAAAGCCGCTGAGCTTAGCTGCAGTATATGTAAGTATATCAACAGGATTAGCCACGATAAGCAGAATTCCTTTTTTGTTATATTTTGCAATCTCAGGGATAATAGATTTAAAGATGCCTACGTTCTTTTTTACAAGATCGAGTCTTGTCTCTCCGGGCTTCTGCCCTGCCCCTGCAGTAACAACCACAACTGCCGCATCCCCGGCATCCTTATAATTACCTGCATATATCTGCATCGGTTTAGCAAAAGGAAGTCCGTGACTGATATCAAGAGCTTCACCTTCAGCCTTCTCTTTATTCACATCTATCAGCACCATCTCGGAAAAAAGCCCGCTCTCCATAAGCGCAAATGCCGATGCCGAACCAACAAATCCACAACCTACTACTGCTACTTTTCTTTCATTAAGTGCTGCCATGATATGCCTCCTTATCTTTTCTCACTACATTCAGTATAAACTTACTTCTCGTAAAAGCTATGAAATATCCGCTTACTGGGAAATTTAATCAATTACCTCTCCGTTGCGGGAGATGGTTACAACCTGCCAGGGTAAGAATTTTCCACTGTTTTTTATTGCATTCTCAGCTGCCCTCTGTAGGCCTCCGCAGCAGGGAACCTCCATCCTTACAATTGTCACACTGGCAATATCATTGTTTGAAATAATCTCCGTAAGCTTCTCGGTATAATCGCCTTCGTCAAGCTTGGGACATCCAATCATTGTGACTTTACCCTTCATGAATTCCTCATGCATGTTCGCGTAGGCGTATGCTGTACAGTCAGCTGCAATAAGGAGCTTGGCGCCGTTATAAAAATCTGCCTGTGTTGGCAAAAGCTTTATCTGGCAAGGCCATTGCATCAGTCTTGAAGGGTGTGAACTCATTCCCCCAATCATATCCTGTCCGGGATTATTGTCCTCCTGACCGTTACTCTTAAGTGTCATAAATCTTGAACCCGGACATCCATGTCCTGCGACATGCTGCTCCATTTCTTTCATCATCCTGTTCTCGCACTGATGCATATCGTTTACCATTCCTTTCTTCTCTTGAGCTGCCTTTACTGCAGCTTCATCATAAGCAGGCGCTTCTCTCTCTTCAAAAGATATTGCTCCCATAGGACATCCCGGCAGACAATCTCCAAATCCATCACAAAAATTTTCTCTTACCAGTTTTGCCTTTCCATTTACAATATCAATGGCCCCTTCATGGCATGCATTTGCACATATGCCACATCCATTGCACTTTTCTTCATCAATCTTTATTATTTTTCTGACCATCTTTAGACCTCTCTTTTTTGCCTTTGTTCTTGTTCTGATGATGTCAGTATAATATACTGTCTATAACAAGTATGTTGTTTAAACCACATTTTGAAAATTATGGAAATTAGTGTATTAGAAAAAAGCAGACTGTTCCTGGGAATGACATCGAGAGAGCTGTCCTCATGCCTTGAATCACTTGATGCCAGGGAAAAGAAATATAGAAAAGATGATGTAATTCTCCATGCCGGGGATCAAACTTCCAATATAGGAATGGTGCTCTCAGGCAGCGTTACTATAGAAAGTAACGACGTATGGGGCAACTGCACTGTCTTAAGTCATGTAGGAAAAAACCAGTACTTCGCCGAAACCTATGCTCTTCTTGGCGAGGTTCTTCTGGTTGATGTCAGGGCAAATGAAGACTGCAGCATTCTCTTTTGCAATATCAGAAATCTCCTTAATGACAGCAAAAAGAGCTCTTCTTGGAAGGAAAAGCTCTTAAAAAACATACTCATTATTTCATCGCAGAAAAACCTTATCCTCTCCGGACGTAGTTTTCACACTTCTCCGAAGAGCTGCCGTGGGCGTCTTTTGTCATATCTCAATTCCATTGCACTCCAGACAGGCTCAAAAGAATTTGATATTCCCTTCAACAGACAACAATTGGCTGATTACCTTAACCTTGAAAGAACCAACATGTCTAAAGAACTCTCACACATGAAAGATGAAGGACTTATAGAATATAGAAAGAGTCATTTTAAACTTCTTTGAGGTGCAAATACCTTAGTGCTTAAAAACTACTTTCTGTTTTTCTCAATCCATTCAACGGCAAAGTCTACTAATTCACGCTGTTTCATAAGCTTTAGTCCAGCCTCTCCGAGCGTGCATTTGTTTACATTATGTGCCGCCTCAAAGGCAGCTCCTATATCTACGAAATCCTCTCCATCAACATAAAGCGTTTCATATGCCTTCCAAACACGCTCTCCATTTTCCATAACCGCACTATGTTCTATGCAGTTATGCTTTCCCGGATAGTCAGCACGAACATCTGCCAGATGAATGGAGGTATTCTTGTCATAATCCACACCTATCAGCAGAACTTTCCCGTCAAGTTCATAGAGCTTTCCAATTGGAGAGCTGTCTCCAAATATATTTGAAAAATCGTGGTTCTCTGCCAGATAAGCAGCGTTCTTTCCCCTTCTTTTACTTATAGTCAGCTGACACTTCCGTAAAATCTCTGTTTCCATCAATGTAATCAGCATAAGCCGTCTCAGCATCTTTTCCACGAAACACCTTGCAAAGTCCACACATATCGCAGTCAGCAATGCATGGAAAACGCTCTTTTATATATGCTCTTCGCTCTTCAATTGTAGAATTATTTATCTCAGGTGCACTTCCCATAAGCCATAAATCCTCTCAATGAATCTGTCTGTCCTGGCGATATTTTTCCATGTACTCCATGTTTATTTCGCGGATTTCTTTCTTGCCGTCAATGTAGTCCTGATATATATCCCACGGACTTCCACCACCAAGCCAGCATGATGAGCAGTTCTCACATCCGCCTCCACAATCAAGGGAGTTCTTAACTATTTGTTCACGCTCTTGCCTTGTTGTATCTTTGATCAGAATAGATTTTCTTTCCATAAGCACCACCCTCCCCGGGCTCCATCCTGTTTTCACTTCATAAACCGAGGTATATCAATATTTTATGTAAAATTGTACTATACCCGATAGTTGAAATCTACATAATTTATAATGCTAAAATTCGATAATCCTTAATACTCATCCAAAAAGCTATGTCTTACTCCATCCTTTTTATATGCCACTATAGTTGAAAGATTTACATTTTCGACGCTCTTAAATATATTTGCCTCAACAAATTCAAGCTCTTCAAGACTGATATTCACAGCCCCCGGTATCATTCCATAGAGAACAAGACCTTCATCCCTGATATCAACCAGCTCAAAGGAATCTTTTGGCATCTTTAAAAGTTCTTCATACGTTATTTCTTTCATTATTGCCATTCACCTACTATGTATATATACATTGATTTCCAATATTAGCTCTCAGAAATTCTTCCTGAGAGCTTAATTGTTTCTTCATTATAGCAAAAAAATGGCTGATTAACAGTACTAATCATACTGTTAATCGGCCATATGGCTAAATTATCCCATTGCTGCATATCATTTATTGTAAGATTTCATACAAGTCTGAGGATCAACCGGCTAAATTTTCTGCCATAAGATCCGTCAGAAATCTCTTGCACTTCAAAGCAGCAGGTGTCGTGCAGGTTCCGCAATCGCTTCCACACAACAGCTTATGGGGAACCAAATTGTAATGGCGCTCCATGGCCTGAAGGCATTCATGGTAAGGAATCAAGGGATCAATTCCTATTATTGCCATCTCCGCATACATCGGTGCTGTTACTGCCGCACGAAGAGTACGGGTTATGCAGGGAAATTCAAGCCCTCCGGGAATAGGATCACATACAAGCCCCATGCTTGCCTGCAGTGCCATAGAGGCTGCTCTTTCCACTGCAACTCCAACCTCTACTATAGGATTCTCCGGTGTAACCATATATGCTATTGCACCCGCTGCCATGGCATTGCACACTCCTGATTCGCCAATACATCCTCTGTCACCCGACGCATTCGTATGAGTATAAGCAAGAGCCCCCAGGGCTGCAGCTATAACAAGTGCTTCCAGTTCCTTTTCCCTGCTATACCCCCTGTCCTCTCTCACCGCATCAAGAGCTGAATACAAATATCCTCCTCCTGTCCCCATGGGGCCGGGAACTATTATAACTCCGGGAATCTTAGCATTCGTCGCATAAGCATGTGTCAGAATATGTCTTGTAAGTCCATCCGAAATCACATTTCCCTTATCCAGATATTCCTTCCATTTTTTTCCATAAATTGGCAGTGTTGGCGTATCCTCAGCATCATAATTCCTGTCCTCAAGACTATGTATCTGCTTATCAAAAATGTCTCTTATTTTTCTGAAATAGTCCCAAATCTCCTCCTCTGTCCAACCTGATGAACTCTTCTCATAATCGATTGCAGCCTGAAGGAAGGAGATATTTTTGTAGGCAGCATAATTTCTCCACTCCTCTACAGTCGAAAAAAGCTGCGCTTTCTTTGTCTTTTTAGTAACAACCGGAAGTACTGCAGGAAGGAAAAGTACATCCTCCTGCTTATCCTCAAAAATGCTTTTATCCTCTGATATATCCCTGTCGATCTCTGCAAAAAGGCCTACTCTCTCATTTTTCACACTGACCGTTCTTATATCTACAACACTTTCACCATAATTTTTCTTAAGAAGCTCTGAAAACTCTGCACGCTCCGAATCGGTTGCATCCTTTATCAATACCCCATAGGTATCCGCCTGCCAGTTGAGATAGTATCCGCCAGCCTCATATATCCTTATCATTCCGCCTCCGACGGAAGCACCGATAAGCTCTCCTCTTCTGTCTTTTCCCTCTACGTTTATTTTCACCCCTCTCTCGTAGCCATAATCGTGATCTTCAAGTCTGAATTCATAGGAAAGCCCCTCTTCTCTGGCTAGCTTATGCGCATCAAAGAGCCTTGGGTCATCTGTGGCAAATCCAAGGGTTCCACCCAGATACCCTCTATCTGTCATAAAATTCCCCAAGGACTGAAACTTTCCAATATCACTTTTCTGAAAAGAAAAGGTTACTCTATTTATTTTCTCATCAATAAGATGTGATGCGACATTTCCAATCCTTGTAGGCCCCGCAAAGCCTCCTGAAGATCCCGGTTGCATTATTGGTCCAAACACATCATTAAAAAAATCGGGATAAAAAATTTTCGCCATATATCTCTCCTCCAATAGTAATTCTCAGGTAATTATTTAAGAGCCTGTGCCAAATCCTCTTTCAAGTCATCAATATCTTCAATTCCAACCGATAATCTGAAAATAGCATCCGAGACACCGGTATGTGCCCTTTGTTCTTCCGGAATGGGACATTGCAGAGATGCATTTGGAATATTTATTAGTGACTGAACCCCTCCCAGACTTCCGGCCTGGTATATAATCTTGAATTTTTCAAAATATTCAGATGCCTTATCTGCATCCTTTATTTCAAAAGAAATCATACTTCCAAAACCGCTTTGCTGTGTCTTCGCAAGTTCATGATCCGGATGATTTTTATCACCCGGATAATATACTTTTTTAACCGAAGGAATCGTTTTTAAAAAAACCACCAATGAACATGCATTTTTCTGTTGTCTCTCCAATCTTACCGATAATGTTTCTATTCCCCTTAGCGTAAGCCAGGAATCATCCGGTGACAGAGCATTTCCTACTGACATCACATAGAAATAAAGCTTTTCCCTAAGTTCTTCAGTAGCAGTTACAATAATCCCCGCAAGAACATCGTTATGTCCTGCGAGGAATTTTGTCGCACTATGTATTACAATGTCTGCTCCTAAATCTATCGGCTTTTGAAAAAGAGGCGAAAGAAATGTATTATCCACAATAAGAAGTGCATTGTTCTCTTTTGCTATTTTGGAAATTGCCCTGATGTCGCTTATTCTTAGCATCGGATTTGACGGAGTCTCAACAAAAAAGCCCTTCGTCTTTTCTGTAACAGCCCTCTTCACACTATCTATATCCCAGGTATCCACGTAATCAAAATCAATACCATACTTTTTATATACTTCGCTGAACAATCTGTAGCTTCCACCGTAAAGGTCACTTGATACAATCACACGATCTCCGGGTTCAAAGAGTCTTATTACTATATCCATAGCCGCAAGACCAATGGTCACTGCAAGAGCATCCTTACCATGTTCAAGAGCTGCCACCTGTTTTTCCAACGCTCTTCTGGTAGGAGTATTACATCTTGAATAGTAGAAAGCATCCTTTCTGTGTTCCAGGGTGTTATGTGTATAAGTTGCACTTCTGTATATAGGAACACTTATACTGCCTGTCTCATCAAAAGCACCACTTCCCCTCGCTATAAGCGTGTTTTCCCTGACTGTACAGGGACTGTTTTCATTTGACATGTCTTCCTCCTAAATCAAGTAGCTGTCTGGAATTTAAATCTTTTTGTTCTTACTTCAATTCGCTTGAAAATTGCCTCAATTAAAATACAAAGAACAAAATAAATAATGAATACATCAATATAAGCTTCAATATAGTTATAGCTGTTTCCGGCCTCAATCTTTGCTATAGCCATAATGTCCTGAACGGTCATGGCAAAAGCAAGAGATGTCATTTTTATAAGTCCCACTATAAGCGTGCATATGTTAGGAATGGCTGAAACTATAGCTTGTGGAAATATAATCCTCTGATATGTTCTGAGTCTGGAAAGCCCTACTGTCTGTGCCGCCTCATATTGTCCCTTATCAACCGTCATAAGAGCCGATCTTACTATTTCTGAAAAAGTCGCAGTGATGTTTAGAACAAAAACAATAAGAGCATAAATAATTGGATTAAGGTCAAATACGTTTACTTCACTCCCTATGTTTTTTAAGAAAATAGCAAGCATACTCGGAACCGTATTATATACAAGATATATCTGAAGAATGCTCGGTGTACCTCTTATAAAAGAAGTGTAAACACTAAGAATCTGATGAAGCACCTTTATCTTTTTATATCTTGCTATTCCGACCAGTATTGCCAAAGGAGTTGAAATAAGGATTGTCAATGAAACAATAATCAAAGTTGTCGGTATACCTTTAAGGCAAGCAATAAACGTTCTAGACATAAACTGCAGGTTCATGACATATAGCTCCTTTTCATCTTTCTTTCAGTAATTTCTTCACACCACTTAAAAACTCTCTCCAGCAAAATGCATATGCCCCAATAAATAAGTGCAAGTGCCGTATATGCTTCGAGAGGAAAAGTTCCGAATCTCAGTGCTAATATCTGTTCTGTTCCCCCCATAAGTTCCATAAAGCCTATAGTAAATGCCAACGATGAATTCTTAAGTAGCGCGATAATTGCATTACCCAAATTGGGAATTGCAATTACCAGCGCCTGCGGGAAAATGATTCTCCTAATGGTACAGAATTTTGAAAGACCTACAGAAAGAGCAGCCTCTTCCTGTCCATGAGGAATAGCTTCATATGCACTCCTTGCAATTTCAGAAAACAAACCTGCATATAGGATTGAAAAAGTAATCACCACAAATACAAATCTGCTTAATTTATTAAGGTCAATGCCAAACACACTAAAGAGCTTTGGAAGTCCGTAATAGACCAGAAACAGCATAACCAAAACCGGAGTGCATCGCATAACTGTCGTAAAGCCGTTGGAAAATTTCCGTAATATCCTGTTTTTTCCAAGCTTCATCCACACCAACAATGGTGTAAGTATAAATGCAAACAAAAGAGAAAATAAAAGTATCATCAGTGTTGGTGGAATATACTTTATTAATTTTTGAAACGTATCAAAAAACCTTGTTATGTTGAAGCCAATCATTTTTTATCCCTTACCATCTATTAGTCTTTTTTCTCATTTACATATACTCTGTCCGCATCCTCATTCTCAGGAAGATATGCAAATACATCCTCTCCATAGAACTGAGTTGAAATTTCAGCATAAGTTCCATCTTCATAAAGAGTCTTTAATGCAGCTTCAAGCTTCTCCGCAAGGTCTGTTTCCTGCTTGTTGATCAGTGTATATGTCTTAACTGCGATATAAGGTGATGCTGTAAGAATATCGCCATATGCTTCGTGAAGCTCACCATCCTCATTAGCGATGGTCTTCTCATAACTTGAATAAACACCTATATGGGCATCATATCTACCCTCTGCAAGATAGCTGTAATTTGTTGCAGAATCTATCTTATCAACTATGGTTATCTCTACCTGCTGATCCGGATGATTATCATTGTATTCCTGAACAACATAGAGCATTCCATCTCCTGCCTGGATAGGTGCCAGCTTATATCCCTTATCAGATACCTGCTCGAATGTAGTAACATCCGCGTCTTCCTTTCTTACAATAAGAGCTGTAATCGATGCTCCCAGAAACTGCTCCGGAAGAATATAGTTATCTGCTCTTTCCTGTGTCCAAAAGCTGTTTGTTATTGCTATCTGATACTTGCCTTCCAGCGCTCCGGTTCTGGCCTCACCACTCTCACTTGGAACAAACTCGAATTCATATTCCGGAATAAGCTCGTCGGCCTTTCTTAAAACTTCGATATCATAACCTGTATAGTTTCCATCCTCGTCAACATAGCTGAATGGAACTCCGGCCTGTGCAAAGGCGATCTGTATCTTTCTTACATCACCCTGGCCCTCTGTCTCTGCCTTATCATCAGCTTCTGTTACTTCCTCCTCTGCTCCTGCATCCTCTACACTAGAATCCTCTGCGCTATCAGAATCAGCACTTACTGCTTCATTATTAGCAGCTCCTGCACTCTGTGCTCCGCAACCGGCAAGCACCGTAGATAATGTAAGTGTTCCTGTGATAATTCCTGCAACAATTCTGTTCTTCATAATTTTTCTCCTCCTTTTTCTCAAACACTTATTGTTGTTCTTGTAACAATTCCCTTCTTGAAAACGGAATCATATACATCCTCCAATAGATTAAGTCCCCCCTTATATCCAAAATAGGATTTGTTTACTACAACATGCGCATAAACAGGGTAACTCAGGTATACATGAGGGAACTTATATTCATCTGCAATATCCCTCTCCCAAATACTTCCAAGTAACAGAGTCTTCTTGTCTTTATCAAGCTTATCCTTAATGTCAGCTACAATAAGACCACCGTCAGACTCCTGTACAAATACATCCTTATATTCATCTCCAAGAGAAGCTACAAGTTCATCAAGCTGCTTTGCTTTTTTATTCTGGACATCATCTATTGCATAAATTCCCTTAGGAATAAAACCGAGCTCCTCTGTAAGAAACCTTGCGGCACCAAGAGTATACAGGCTGTCTCCTACCGCAAAAAACTCATGGGGCAGACTATTTCTAAACTCTGCTATAAAGTCAGCTAAGGAAATAAGATACTGATAAAAAACATCTTCCTCCTTTTCAATCACTCCCTCATATACTTCTTTTGGTATTTTGGCAAACTCACCAACCTCTCTGATAAACTTACTTGTTTCTATTGCGCCAACAGGGAAAACAGGATAGTGAAGAAAAGGGGTTCCGAACTTTCTTTGTAATAATTCGCCTACACTTTTTCCTACCCAAGGAGAAATAATGAGGTTAAACTCCGCATTTGGAATATCCTTCCACTCTGCAACTCCCTTGGATTCGTAGCCAAAAAGAATGTTCACTTCAAGTCCCAACTTTTCCAAAAGTGCCTTTATCTCATGAAGATCTCCCCTCCAGTAGGGATCCTGATATGGCACTACGGAAAAGACATTCACAAGACCTTTCCTGACCTGAGGTTCTATTTCCTCCTCCAGAAATTTATTTATTATCCCCTTTACAATAATTTCATGTCCTGCGTAGTTATTCCCCTTGAAACCGGCTGTCTCCGTTCCAATCACCGGATATCCTTTTCGTCTGAATTCTTCTGCCACATGTACACTGTCATCTCCTACAATTCCTGCAGTGCACCCTGAAAGAACTACGTATAAATCTGCATCCAGGACCTTAAGTGCTCCGTCTATTGTTTCTCTAAGTCTTCCTTCACCACCGAAAACAACTTCTTTTTCACCAGTGTTGCTTGATGAAACAGCATTACCTCCGCAAAAGCCTTCTCCCTGGTAGCCTGCCTCTGTTGCTATAGATCTATGTGCTTTGGCAGAGCATCCCGGTCCCGCATGTATTACAGGAACAGCACCCGGTATTGCAAGCACTGTCTGCTGTGCTGCAAGAGCACAGGAAAATCTTGGTTGTTCTATAAATACACTCATTTCGCTTTATTCTCCCTTTCAAAATAGAATGGATCCGGTTCCTCATCCAGCCACCATTTGCTGTATGGAAACTTTGCATGCTTTGCTATGTTCTGCTCAAATTTAGATGTTCTTCCTGCCTCAATAATTCTCTTTCCCAAATTCACCAGGCCTTCATAGCCAACACTTGCATTTACATCTCCCTCGTTTATTGTTGGTATTCCAAGTTTAGTTCCAAGAGGTGTTAGTCCCTGATGTCTTGCAATCATAAAGTCAGGTTTTAGCCTCCTTAAAATCTTTATAACTTCATAAGGTTGCTGATTACATACAGAAAACTCAGGAATATTACCTCTCTCATCAATAAGATTTTTCAGTGTATTTAATCTTTCCTTATTTTCATTATCAACCTTCTGATCATGGTGCAGAGTCGTCATTCCAACCAGTGTCATTCCAAGATCCTGCACAAGATTACCTATACTATGTGCAAAAGAATCACCTGCATATACATATACTTTCTTTCCTTTAAGTTTTTCCCTTACTTCCGCAAGTTCCTTCTCAATCTTCTTATGCTCACTCTCAATCAGATTCTCTACCAGATCACTCTTACCTGTAGCTTTTGCCACAGCCCTTAACCATTCATCTGTCCACTTAATACCAAAAGGTGCAGGTGCCTTTACCTCTGGTACGCCGTACTTTTCTTCTAATACTGCGGATACATATGTTCCAAGCGTTTCACACATATGAACCGATATCGCTGCTTCCGACATCTCCTCGAGCTGTTTTACCGTAGCCATAGGGATGAGATAATTCGGGATAAGTCCCAGTTTTCCAAGAAGATCGTTAAAGCTCGGAATCCCCTGGAAATTGAAAATATTCACAAGATTCTCCTGTTTCTTCTTGGGATCCTTTACGATTTTTCTTAAGATTCCGTGATATGCAGCATCAAAGCCTGTAGTCCATACTCTTGACTTAAAGCCTTCACAAAATATTGGTACAATCGGTATTCCCAGTTCACTTTCCTTCTCATCTGCAACACTTTCTATATCGTCTCCTACAATTCCGGATGCACAGGATGATGTTACGAAAATAACCTCCGGATTAAATCTGTCATAAGCTTCCTGAATAGCATTCCTAAGCTTCTCCAGGCCACCATAAATCGTGTCTTTTTCCTTGATATTCGTACTCAAAAATTTGATTGCATGGATTTCTTCAATGTGTCTGTTAATTGATGCTGCTTTTGCGGCATAGTTCTGACTTGCAATCTGTGCATCACACCCGATAGGTGCATGTGCTACTATTGCTGCTCCTCTCACATAGTATGTAAGAGTAGCTGCGCATCCTTCAGAACAGGCACTACACTGACTATAGGATCTTGTTGTGACAGGTACTTTTTTATCCTCAGACAATTCAAGAAGAGTCTGCGCATCACCATGATAAGAAGTAATAGCGCCTAGTCTTTTATCTCTCATCTCTACTGCTGATATGTTTAAATTTATACTCATTGCTCCTCCGCTCAATTGGCTATAATCAGCCAAAGTCAAATTACATAATCATCTTCAGGCAGTATCCTCTTAAGGAACTGCTTGGTTCTCTCCTCCTTAGGACAGGTAAATATCTCCTTTGGTGTTCCCTCTTCCAGAACAACTCCGCCATCCATGAAAATAATCTTATTAGCAACATCCTGCGCAAAGTTCATCTCATGCGTTACAACAACCATCGTTGTTCCTTCTTTTGCCAGCTTTTTCATTACGCTTAACACTTCACCTATCAGTTCAGGATCAAGAGCAGAAGTAGGTTCATCAAAAAGAATTACATCCGGTTTTAGAGCCATTGCTCTCGCTATCCCGATTCTCTGCTGCTGCCCCCCTGAGAGCTGACTGGGATAGTAGTTATATCTCTCACTAAGTCCTACCTTATCCAGCATCTGCTTCCCAATCTCTATAGCCTCCTGCTTTGGTACTTTTCTTCCATAAATAAGTCCCTCAGTGACATTCTCGAGTGCAGTCTTATTGGCAAACAGATTATAATTTTGGAAAACAAAGGTAAGCTTATTTCTTATTTTCTTTATATCTTTTCTGGATATGTGATTAAGGTTTACGTTTATATCATCGAATTCCATTTTCCCCTCATCTGCATACTCCAGAAAATCAAGGCAGCGGAGAAGCGTTGTCTTACCGGAACCTGAAGGCCCCAAAATAACGATTACATCCCCCTTATCAACTTCGAGAGATACCCCTTTTAAAACCCGATTATCTCCAAAGCTTTTCTTAAGCCCATCTATTTTCAGCATAGTCAATCTCCATAGGTCTTTCTTAGATCTGATAGTCGTCAGCCATAAGTCCGAATTCCGAAAGGATTTCCTCAAGCTTCTCCTGTGTCATGGGAGTTGGTATTACCAAATCTGTATTGTTCATAACTGCTTCTGCAAGATTTCTGTACTCCTGCGCCTGATTAGATTCAGGTTTATATTCAATTACAGTCTTCTTATTGATTTCTGCATGCTGAACTACATTGTCACGAGGAACAAAATATATGAGTTTTGTTCCAAGCTCTTTTGAAAAGGCTCTTAACAGATCAAGCTCTCTGTCTACATTTCTGCTGTTACAGATAATGCCTCCAAGTCTCACTCCACCGGTCTTTGCATATCTTGCAATACCTTTTGAAATATTGTTTGCTGCATACAGCGCCATCATCTCTCCACTTGCTACAATATAAATTTCCTGTGCCTTTCCTTCACGGATAGGCATCGCAAAACCACCACAAACTACATCGCCGAGTACGTCATAAAATACATAGTCTAAGTCTTCCGTGTAAGCTCCAAGCTGTTCAAGAAGCCCTATGGAAGTAATAATTCCACGTCCTGCACAGCCAACTCCCGGTTCCGGTCCTCCGGACTCAACACATCTTGTTCCTCCAAATCCTTCTTTCAGGATGCTGTCAAGATCCACATCATCTCCCTCTTCTCTCAGGGTATCCAGAACTGTTCTCTGTGCCAGGCCACCCAACAGTAATCTTGTCGAGTCTGCTTTTGGATCACATCCAACAACCATTACTTTTTGCCCCTTTTCAACAAGACCTGCTGTAAGATTCTGTGTTGTTGTAGACTTTCCGATTCCACCCTTTCCATAGATTGCAATTTGCCTTACTTCTGCCATTTTTTCATCTCTCCTCCGTATTTTTTATGCTATTAAAGCGTGCTACCTTCCTTACTTCTCCTAAGGCTCTCATGCCTGTCCTGCTTACCCAGATAATCAGTAATAGCCCTAAGATTCTTTTCAATGTCACCATCTATTTCAAAATGCCTGATCCTGTTAAGCTCCAGTCTCTTGGCAATACCAAAACCTATCTTCCCGGAAAGAACTACCCTGCAGTCCTTTATCAGCTCGATTTTTTTATCATTACCACCTCTGCATCCTGTGCCGGATCCTGCACAATTACCTGCCGTTACCTCATGTAATTCTCCGTCTGATTTCTTACTCTCGTCATATATTCTTGTTTCTGAAAAGGTAATACTCTCGTCATCCGATACCGTATAAATCAGAAATTTGTCAGCTTCTCCAAAATGCAGATCAACCTGCTTTCCATCACTACTTGTTACTGCCACCTTATAACTCATCTGCTATCCTTTCGTATCAGGCACTACGCACTTTGTCATACGCCATGAGCTTTTCTATTGCATTCTCAATCTCATTCTCTATTTCGAGAGCCTTAACTCCGTTATTCAAGAGGATTCTTGCTGCTCCGGGGCCAATTCTCGATGCCAGAACATATTTGCAGGAACTTAATTGTTCAGCTACCCTTGAGATATTCTCATGATCACACTCTCCTATGCAGGCAATACCTGTATCTATTTCATCTATGTAATCCCAAGAGATATTGTCTGTAACTTCTGCCACCTGGAACCTTGTACATCTCCCAAAATGGAGATCTATTGTCTCCCCGCTGTATGTTGCCAGCGCTATCCTGTATTTCATCTATGTCCCCTTATCCATGTGAAAATGTATTGTTAACGTTAAGCTTCTTTATGTCATATAGCTGATCTGATATCTCAACCTTGCCGGGAATGCCTGCCGCATCTGCTCTACATCTCTGGCAATGTCTGAAAACCCTTATATATTTTTCTGCCTTGGTTCTGGCCTCATGGAGCATCATACAATCCGGTTCCTGCAAATGTGACAGCTTATGTGTAGGTATTAGCGGGATAATGTTCATGAAATCTGCTCCAAGCTCAGACACGGTTTTGGCAACCTCTTCAACATGGTCATCATTTATTCCAGGGCAAAGAACTGTGTTAACCTTTACCATTGCTCCGAGTTCTTTTATCTTTTTAATGCCTCGTAGCTGCGCCTCAATAAGAATTCTTGCCCCTTCCACACCTGTGTAAGTTATTCCATCCTTCACTATCCAGAGACATATATGCTTTAACACCTCAGGATCAACGGCATTAACTGTAACCGTTACAGTCTTTACACCTGCCTCTATAAGCTCCTCTGCTCTTTCCTCCAGCAATAGTCCGTTTGTACTCAGGCAATTTATAAGCTCCGGATGTTTTTCTTTTATGAGTCTAAAAGTCTCAATCGCATAATCCGATGCCAGCGTATCTCCCGGACCTGCAATTCCGGCTACAGTTATCTGCGGACAAAGTTCCAAAGCCTTATCAAGTATTTTTGCTGCCTCATTTGGAGTAAGTATTTCCGAAGTTACACCCGGCCTTTTTTCTTCCTTATTCCTTGTCCTGTTACAAAAAGCACACTGTATATTGCAGGAAGGACTTACCGGAAGATGAATTCTTCCTTTATTAAGATTTGGTCCTTTACCAAAGCAGGGATGCTGATTCGAGATATGCTCCAGAGGATCGTTTAATTCCTGTAATGTGTTTGTATTGTTGTCCATTTCCATTGCTCCCTTTTTATGTGCCATTCCATACTTATATATATAAGTTTGGTCGTACATTTATTCCTTATATGTAACTTAGGATGTAGCCCTCCTCATCAAAGACAAGTGAGTTGTTATCCGCATGCATCCCATCTGCAAAAAAATTGAAGGGTCTTATTTTCTTTCCCTTATATTCGATTTCAGTTTTGAAAGCAGGTTCTATACTTCTAACTTTCCCTGATCTATAGAAGGAAACTCCTATATTAGTTTTGACCTCTCCATATTTCGTCCTTATTACCAGATTGTCATTGTTATAAATTGTTATACTTTTCAGCTTTCCGTCAGGATAAAAATGTAAACATTGCGGCCTGCATCTGTATGTGTTTTGTCCCACCTTCAAATTCATGAACTCTGTAATCTCAGCTTCGTTTCTTTCGGTCCAATAGGCTCCGATTTTTCCATACCTGGGAAAGATTCTTTTTATATTCCCATCCTCGTAGAAGGTTATCAGTTCCGCCGGTATTTCACCGTACATGGTCTCGAACGTTGTCTGCTCGTTCAGATAAACTGTTCTTATCTTTCCTGATTTATAAAATCTGACCTTTTCTCTTTCCCTTCTGCGAAAATCCATCTCCGGATCTTTTGTGTTTTCATAACCCTTGAAAAAATCTGCCTTGATAATCATTTTCTATAGTTCTCACTTTTTTATAAAACAATGTCCCTCTACAATTACCTTTTTCGAAAAAGAAAACCGGAGGCTTACAACGCACTCCACATATGAGATGAAGTGTTTGTAAACCTCCGGTTGACCGGTCGGTTATCTTTAAGGTTAGATGAATTCTAGCACAGAGACCGACTCCGGAAAATCAATTATTACTTATGGCTGGGTATAATAAAATCTTCTACCTTATGCCTCTTTTTCTGCTATTGCAAAAACGCGGTTAAACTCACAGATAAGGTCAGCTATCCCTTCGATACCTACAGAGAGCCTAAGCACTCTGTCATTAATTCCATTCTTTTCAAGGAGATCCTTTGGCACATCCGCATGAGTCTGAGTAATCGGATAGGTAATCAAAGTCTCTGTTCCTCCAAGACTCTCAGCAAAATAGATAAGCTGAACATTATTCAAAATTGAGTGCGCAAACTCTGCACTGTCTACTTCAAACGTAAGCATTGCTCCAAAGCCTCTCGCCTGCTTTTTCATAATCTCATATCCGGGATGTTCGTGGAGTCCCGGATATATAACCTTTGTCACATGCTTGTTAGTCTTCAGAAATTTGGCAAGTGCCAGTGCATTATCCTGAGCTCTGTCCAATCTAACCGCCAATGTCCTGATACCTCGAAGTATGAGCCAGCTGTCGAAGGGCGACAGCCCTGCACCGGTTGTCTTGTAGATAAATCTCAATCTCTCATCCAATTTCTCATCCTTAACTACAACAAAGCCTCCTATGGTATCGTGGTGTCCACCAAGGAATTTTGTTCCGGAATGAATTACTATATCTGCTCCAAGGTTGAGAGGATTCTGAAAGTAGGGTGACAAAAAAGTATTATCCACTATCAGTAATATTCCTCTTTCCTTTGTCACCTCTGTAAGCCTCGCAATATCTGTCACATTCATCATGGGATTTGTTGGAGTCTCAAGATAAACTGCCTTTGTGTTTTCCTTTATATATGGCCTTATATCCTCACTGCTAAGACTTACTGCTGTATACTCCAGGCCGTTCTTTATGCTTATCTCGTTGAAAAGACGTATACTTCCGCCATACAGATCTTCATCTATGATGAAATGATCTCCGGGTTTAAACAACTCCATAATAGTGGCAATCGCAGCCATACCGCTCGAGAAAGCTATAGCATCTTTTCCGTTCTCAAGGTAGGCAACTATAGACTCAAGCTGCTGCCTCGTTGGATTCTGCATTCTCGTATAATCGAATCCGGTGCTGTCCCCAAGTCCAGGGTGGGCAAAGGTCGCCGTCTGATAAATAGGGAAACTGATGGCTCCCCATTTATCCAGCAAGTTTCTATCAAGCTGCTGACATTTAGTCTCTATACTGCAATTTACATCCGTACATTTATTGCAACCACTACAATCCATATTTCAACACTCCTCTTTTTAGTCATTAAAATCTTACTTTTGAACTAGTCTCAACCTGAGTTATTCTGCCATCATGGACAGTAATTGTTACCGTTCCGAATTTCAGGCTCTCAACCTGTTTTTTTATTTTGTCCCATACTTCTTTTGAAACTTCCTTTTCCTCGCCAACTTTTGCCATAATAATCTCCTCCCTTACAAGCTATTACCATGCCTGCTTCACTTTAATTGTTGATTGCTTCATACAACTGATCCATGGCCTGTGCAATCACTTTTCTTGGACACGCAATGTTTATCCTTTCGAAAAGAGCAGTCTCTTTTCCAAAAATAATTCCCGAATCAAGCCATAGATGTGCTTTATCAACAATCAACTTTTCAAGCTCCTTATGACTATCAGTAACATCCGAAAAATCCAGCCATACGAGATATGTTCCTTCGGGTTCTATAAGACGTACTTTAGGAAGTTTTTCTGCCAGAAACTCCCTTAAAAAAGTAACATTATCTTCAAGATATTCGATCAACTCATCTAGCCACTCTGCCCCCTTAGTGTATGCCGATATGGTGGCAGCCAGTCCAATTGCATTGCATTGAGTATAGCCTGCTGCCTCATTATGAATCAGAAATGACTTTCTTGTTTCTTCATTCGGAATGATAATATTTGCAATCTGAAGTCCTGCAATATTAAATGTCTTGCTTGGTGAAGTTCCGATAATCAGTTTTTCTGTATACTCCTCACCGAGTTCAAGATAAGAAGTATGTTTAACTCCTCTATAGATAAAATCTGAATGAATTTCATCTGCAAAAACATACACATCATGCTTCTTGCAGATATCCGCAAGCCTTTTCAGTTCTTCCTTCGTCCATACTCTTCCTACCGGATTATGAGGACTGCATAGAAGAAATAGCTTTGCATTTTCCGATACAATCTTATTTTCAAAATCCTCAAAATCGATCTCGTAACGTCCATCCTTATAAATAAGCTGGTTATTAACAAGTTTTCTTCCATTAAGCTTTATCGTCTCAGCAAATGGATAATAGACAGGCTGCTGAATTATAACCGCATCTCCCTCGTAGGTTAATGCCCTTATTGCTGTTGCAATCGCATATACCACCCCCGGAGTAATTACATTCCAATTGTCTTTAATCACAACTCCATGTCTTTGCAAAAACCAGTTTCTTAAAGCAGTTCTGTAGTCATCCTTAGGATCTGTATATCCGAAAATTCCATGCCTTACTCGTTTTTCTATATCTTCAATAATCTCAGGCGGAAGCCTGAAATCCATATCCGCCACCCAGAGTGGCAGGAGATCATCGCGCTTTTTTCTCTCCGGTCCAAAATCGTACTTAAGCGATGATGTGTTTTTTCTGTCTATTATTTCATCGAAGTCATAATTCTTCATATTTAACCTCATCTATTTTCATAATTTGAAGTCATAATTGTTCCATACAAGAAAGAATGTCGCTTGCGACATTCTCGCGCCGAGCGCGGTTGCTGAAGGCAACATATTCCTATCGCGCGAGTGCGCATCCATAGCGGAGCGCTTTTTATGATATAGGAATTTCGGAGAAATTTCCTATATCATAAAAAAGTGCCTACGGCACCTCAACTCCCCTGCCCCTCAATCATGAGGGGTGGGGTTGTTTTTTGCCTCAACTCATTCATAATGATTTTATGAAACGAAATACTCTACAAGATCTGTTCCGCGATCATTATGAAGAAATTCAATATACTCTTCATCCCCGCAAGACCGAAATGGAAAACATCGATAAGATGATCAATTGCGGGGATCCTGCTTATGGCGGCGCTATGTACGGCTGCCCTGATTGTGGTACTCTCAAATTTGTTCCCTTTCGTTGTCATTCAAGATTCTGCCCTACATGTGGTGCCATGTATTCACAAAAACGTGCTCAGGCTATGTCATTTAAGCTCATAAACTGTCAGCACCGTCACTGCGTATTCACCATATCAAAAGAATTACGCCATTACTTTCTCGAAGATCGCGACCTTCTTAACTGTCTTTTTGAAGCTACCAGCAGTGTTATTAACCGGATGTTCTACAAAATCAACAAGAGTCAGAACTTTACACCTGGTTACATCCTTGTTCTTCACACATTTGGTCGTCCTTTGGAATGGAATCCTCATATCCACTGCCTCATATCTGAAGGTGGTGTTGGAGACACCGGCTTCTGGCGCAAAGTAAAGTTCTTCAGTTACCCCTATATGCGCCATGCTTTTCAGACTGCTCTTCTGAATCTAATGGAAGATCGTATTACTGATCCCAATAAGAAAGCATTGTTTAAAAAAGAAAAAGCTCTCTCCTACAAAAATCAGAAAGAAGGCTTCTATGTCTATGGTAAACCCACTCTCGCTGACAAACGCACAGTATCAAAATATATAGGTCGCTACCTTGGTCGTCCTGTAATCGGTCTCTCAAGAATTGACTCCTATGATAAAGAGCATGATACTGTTACTTTCCACTACAACAGGCATGAAGACGAACTCCTTGTCACTGAGACCATACCTTCAATGGAATTCATCAAGCGTCTTATCCAGCACATACCTGAAAAAGACTTTAAGATGATACGTTACTATGGTGTATATGGTCGCCATAGAGAATCAGACAAAAAACTTTACCGGCTGATTCACCCTTCCAAAAAACCATTCTTTAAATCATTCCTTCAATGGCGTTCAGGCATCCTGACAGCATTCGGATATGACCCATTGAGTTGTCCAAAGTGCAGCAGCACAATGAAATTTCTCGAATTGCGCTTTAACCACAAACGTGTTTCTCTCGAAGACTTATATGAAAAGGCAATGGGAAAATGCCGTCCCAAAAGCAGAGCTCCATCCTCAAAAATCAGTAGTGTTCCCTCGTATTCCTGCGCATGATAAAATCATGCTAGGAGGAACAGCCATGGCCAGTAAAGAACTAATAGCAAAGCTTAGAGAGAAATACATCCAAAACCCGCCGGAAGGCATGTCGGCGAATGAAATCCGCGAGATGGATGATGAAGACCTTCTCGACATGGATTACTTTATGCATGAAGATGATGAATTCTTTGATGAGGTAGATTGGTAATTCAAAACCAACATACCTCCGCTTTGCGTGGCCCGGTCTTGCCGGGCCTTTTAATTCAAGGGTTCGCCGCCAAGGCGAAATTTCCTATTAAA
>NZ_AUJI01000033.1 GCF_000424145.1 Butyrivibrio sp. AC2005 | reverse complement strand
GATCCCTGTGTATAAAAAGGGAAGTAAGGCTGACTATGTTTTTTCCGGAAAAAGGATAAAACGTGGACTTTACAGGCACTACGATGGGACAATAACAAATGCAGATATAAATGGAGCTGCCAATATCTTAAGAAAAGTATTCCCAAAGGTAACCCAATGGGATAGGGGCATAGTGGACATGCCCTGTTCTTTGGGATGCGTTAAGCATCCCAAAGGTTCATGCCGCTCTGCGGCATAACAGAAACCTCTTCCGACGCAGAGTCGGTGGAAGTAGTTCATGGGGATTAACCATAGATAGACTCTGACGACTCATATAGCGTCAGAGCCCTTTTTTGCTTATAATTAAGAGAGTTGGATAAAGGGAAGTTACATATGGAATTAATAGTGAAGCACTTTGATGAGCTCAGCACCAATGAGCTCTATGTCTAAGTGGCGACAGAGGAGGAAAATTATATGGTTAAGATATACGGAATGCCTACATGTCCTTACTGCGATTACATTCATGAACAGATAGTTGGACGAGAAAATGAATTTGAGTACATAAACATCGGTGAGAATATCAGAAACATGGGAGCTTTTACAAGGCTTCGTGATACCAATCCGGCATTTGATCATTCTAAGGAAATTGGTGATGTTGGTATACCAGCCTTTGTTCTTGAAGATGGTAGCATAACACTTGATCCAGCAGTTGTGGGGCTTATTGAGTACGGAACACCTGATGCCTGCTCTATAGAAGATCATAAACGCGGAAAGAAAGGGTGCTAAGAGGAAAGTATGAGATATCTGAAATTCCTGAATCTGATACCACTTATTATGTTCTTCATAGTAGATAAGCTGAGAGGAACATTGATTAGCAGGTATTTACTCATCATAATTGTTGTACTTGGAGTTATAAATATGCTTATTGCAAAAGGAATGAAAGAGTATTGTATTTCATCTCTGATGCTTGTAGTATCGACTGTCGCTGGAATGATTCTCTACACGTATTATTACTACTATTTTGTCAGTTCTAATCCTGAGGCTCCGATTTTTGGTGCGGCGATCATGATGGTTTATGGATTTATTGCATTGGCTGTTGCCGCAGTTGGAACTGTTGTAGTGGTGATAAAAGATAGAGTGGCTGAGAAAAGGGCTTCAAGGACTATAGATGAGTAAGAATATTTTTTATGATAAGGATATCCGAGAACCATTGTTTGATTTTCTGGAAGACTCATTTGGAAAAGTGAGGATCCTTGAGGAGAAAAGAACCGGCAGTGCCAGGGCAGACGTCGTCATGATTACATCGGATTTTCTGTACGGCATAGAGATCAAAAGTGATGCTGATACATATGCCAGGCTTGAGAAACAAGTCAAGAACTACAACTGGTATTATGATCGTAACATTATTGTTGTTGGTTCATCACACGCAGTTCATGTAAAGGAGCATGTACCTGACTGGTGGGGAATTATCACTGTTGAAGCTGACGAGAGCGGTGCGCCTGACTTTTATATGATGAGACAAGCAGAGGTAAATCCCAGAGTCAAGGATAAAAGGAAAATCTCCATTCTGTGGAGGACTGAGTTAAATCATCTTTTAGAGAGAAATGATCTTCCCAAATATAAAGAAAAGAGTAAGCTGTTCGTTCAGGAAAAGCTCATTGAAAAAGTTCCCGGTGAAATCCTGTGGAAGCAGGCATATGAGGAATTGTTTGAGAGAGACTATAACACAATAGCGGAAGAAATTGAGACCTATAGAAAGAATCGAAGAAAAGCATAGAAGGTATGAAGAAGGTTAGAATCACAGTTAAGAAGATTGCCAGATATGAGGATCTTATGGCAGAGTATGAGAAACCGATAGAACATGCTTGTTCTATGGAACTTGGGCAGACATTTGTCTGCAATGGATGGGAAAGGCCGGAAGGATTCTGTGATAGTGCCTGGGAGACACTTTCTCCATTTGTGATGACATTAGCCCATGGAGGAGAAAACTTCTATGATGGCTGGATGAAGAATCCTAAGTCTGCGATGATTTCATGTAATGACGGATTCAGGCCGGTGAGCTTTTTGATTGAGACGATGATGAGGATAGTGAATAGATGAGTAAGGAGGGATAGGTAATGCAGTTTTTGATTAAAGCATATGATGGAAAAGGAATGCTGGACAAAAGAATGGAAGTTCGTCCAAGGCATCTTGAGGGTATGAGCAAGCTTAATGAGCATATCATCTGTGCAGGTGGACTTCTTGATGATCAAGGAAAAATGTAGGGATCAGCACTGATCATGGATTTTGCAAGTCGCAAGGAATTAGATGACTACCTTGCTAATGAGCCTTATGTCCTTGAAAAGGTATGGGAAAAGATTGAAGTTAATAACATCAATGTTGTCATTGCAAATGGGATCAACAAATGAAGGTGAAGGAATATGGTACGAATATCAAAGCAGATAATTGGAGTATGTAGCAAGTATTATATGCCAGCATAATGGATTTTGAACGATCTATGAGACCTGCTTATGGATAGCTACATAAATGAAAGCTTTGAGTTTGGTTTTTTCCACGCAAAATAAGCCTTTGTGAAAAGGCCTGGTAGAAGTATTCAGTTGATTCTTTTAACATAGCATGTACCTGCCTCTTACAGTGTAACTAATAAGGGGAGAGCCGCATTTAGCGCAGGTGCAGATATCACGGTTATATAAGGAAAACTATATTCCGAAGAAGAGGTGTGGCAGGAACTTGAAAAAGTAATAGAAGGTAAAGATGAAGCAAGGGATCCTGCAAGAATAGAAGTATGCCTAAAAGCTATTTCAAACGTATGGAAAAAGCATCCGGATATGAGGCTTGGACAAACTCTGCAGTACGCGCTGGGGAATTCTGATCTGTGGGATGTAAAGGATCTTGATATTAGTGAAGCACTGAAACAGATGGAATAATTGGAGATTTTTTGATATGAAAGAGATTGAGGATATCCTTTCAAGGATTAACCGTATGGGTAAGAAGGAACTGTGGAGGGATAATTCACTGATTTGGGCAGGACCTCAGGCTGATTTCTACCGAATGTTCAGGGATGATCTCTTTTACCAGGTTGTGGGACATACACCTGTAGAGGAACCCACTTGACCTTGGAGGAGTACTGACGCTGGATCTTTTTTCAACATACTCAAATGGTAATCCGTATGGAAACCAGAAGATATACATTGTGGATACAGAAACGAGGAAATATATAGAAGCATTGTAATTTAATTATGAAAGTTTATGAAAACTATATTGAATTATGAAGAATTATGAAAGTATGAAAGTATAATGGATTATGAAGAATTATGAAAGGATGTCATGTTATGAAAAAGAATAATCCATTTACTCTTACTTTTGGAAAACAGCAAAATGAATATATATCCAGATATGAAAATACGGATATGATCTTAAGTACATTTGAGGCTGGTGATGTTCCTTATGTTGCTATATCTGATGATGGCAGAGTGGAGGGCTTTTTTATTTTAAGCTACTAATCAGTTCGTCATAACTCATGTATCCGGTCAGTTCTTCATAATGATAAGAGTCGTACTCGGCAATCTGGGATTTGATTTCGTCTTCAGACATTTCTATGCCTGTGCAGTTGCGATAACGCGCTTCGAAAACTTCCATCTCTTCTGTGGCAGATAGTTCTTCCTCCGAGGGAGTCCTGTCTCCATCGGTATCTTTGAAGAAAAGACTCTCAACATAAAAATCCGTTGAGATTTCTTTACCGTCATGGCTGGTCATATATGAATCATATTGAACAGCTCCGGCATAATCATTGTTGTGGTTGCTATATAATCCTTTTCCAGGGGCATACATGTAGCCATAGTTACCACCGGCACCATAAGCCCACTTGTACATAAGGCAGTGGATGATACCATTTTCAAAAGAGTAGAGAGACACGTTATAGCCCTGACCGTCAATGACGAGTTCAGGAACATCATCACCATCAGCATCTATGAGTCCATAAACATAGTTGTCCCCGGACATATTGTAAAGTCCTGCTATATGAGCATAGGCATCCTTATAATTTTCGAATTTACAATCGGAGTTATCGCCTAATAGCATCTCTTTCACTGAACTAACTGTAATGTTACCGGCAAGCTCTTCTTCAATCTTTTCGTCTATTCCATAGCAGGTCTCATAATAGTATTCGTTCGGAACGGATTCTTCCAGGCGAATATTCTCACCCATGTCAGATTCGCCAATTATAAGGATATCTTTTACTCCATCAGCATTAAAGTCAAAAAAGCTAACAGCAGTAACCTTATTGAGGCTGGTATTATAGTCAACGCTTCTGAATATGCTGGTGTTTATGCTTGTCATGAATTTTCCATCTTTAATAAGAACTATCTTTATTCCATCTTCGGGATCTGGCTTGTAGGTGACAAAGTGTATTGGTGCTTCAGAAGGATACAGTTCAACATCAAAGGTCTGAGTCTCATCACAGTTGTCATCCCACTGTATGAAATTGGATTCCAGGATGAGATTATCACCTGACTTTGTGAACTTTATAATTCTGTCAGCGAATCGTTCGTAATGCTTTTCTGTATTCAGCTCAAATCTGAGGGTGTAGGAGTCGCCATCCTTTTCTCCGGAAATACATTTGAAATCTTTTCCATCATACATGGAATCCCAATGGTAGTAATAATACGAATCGTGATCTGCTACATAAGCCCAGTAGGAGTCGGGCAGATCTTTGGGAGCGCTGGTGCCAAGATGGGTTTCAAAGAACTTGTTGAAGTCAGTAGCCCTCATGACATACAAATCGCCATATACCTGAGGTTGATCAACCGCAGCAAGATAATCATTTATTTCATCATCACTTAAATCTTTAACGTCAATCCCGGCACCATAATAGAATACTGCGTTTAAATCTATGTCGTCAGGATTGTTAAATGGGTCAGTAAGGAATCCCTTATACTCCGGTGTGTTGAAAAGAGTTGTGAACTCATCAAGCTCTGAGTCGGACAGCTCAACAGTTTCATCGGCAGCAGTTTCTTCGGATTGAGGTTTTTCTGTGTGTTGGATTTCCTCAACAGAAATCTCCTGGGAAGAGGCAGGAGCAGTGTCATCTGTTGTTGTATTTTTACCGCATCCTGTTATAAGGAGTGCGACTGATAATAACGGTAATAGTCTCTTTATGTTCATTTCAGATAAGCCTCCATAAAAGTCTTTATTTATGATATCACAGAGTTGTATGCGTTGGGAAACGCAGACGGATTCCTTTTATCATGGTTCCCACACAGATTTATCTGCCGTTTTTTAGGAATCCTTTTCAGTAAGAAGTTTTCCGGGAACCAAGGAAATAACTCGCTAAAACTGACATCAAATGCTCAGATGATTTTGCTTTACCTGATGTATAATGCAAAAGCTGATTATACAAAAAAAGAGTTGGCCAAAAGGCTGGGACTGGATCCTGTTTACGTAACAAGGTGCACTAAAGAACTTGTTTCTAGGGGATTTATCGAAGAGAAAAGAAATGGGCGTAGTGTCGAAGTGGGACGAGTGCTTGGTGCAAAGGAACTGTTTGATGATGCAAGCTCTGCATTTGTCAGCCCGGTCAGAGATATTATCTTTTGGAAGGTGAAACACAAGAAAGACGAAGATATACAAAGGAAAGCAAATGGTCGGGATTAGGAGGAGCGAATGCTGGAAGTAAGAAAGGCAAAGGATTACATAAAAAGAGAATCCTGTTTAAAGGATCCTCCGGGGTGACTATATAATTTACCAAACGAATGTAACTGCGTTAGCTACATCTTCAGTAATTGTGTTATCTTTTACAAGCTTTCCAAGCCATTTTTCAAGGTTATCAACTTTGTGGTTGGTCTGGATAAAGTGGATCTTCTTGCCTTCTACATCTGTTGAAAGAAATAATTCGTACATATACATAAGAGAAACCTCCGTTAAATCTTCTTATTTTCTTTCATTCTCATTGGCCATTTGAATGTTCTTTTTCGCTTACAGAAAATATATCGATGGGGGTTCTGAATTTCTTTAGGGCAATTTACAATGTTTATTTTTATTTTTTTCTGAGGAGAAAAGTGAAAAAATAATACATTTTCAAAAAGGGTTATGCACATGATCTTCTGAGCCGATATATGTATTAGAAAGACAATCATACAGGGAACGAGACAAGCCTCCGGTTTCTGTATGGGAGCCTCCCGAGAAAGCCCGAGCTTTCAGAGGATGTAGTAAACCAAAACGATAATAAGAGAAAATTTCCATTTTTAACTCCTCCTAATATACATATGTGCATGAATGACCTGATCAATGCAGAGTTGACCAGGTTATTCTTTTGCCCATTTGTAGGGCTGGCAGAGTATAATAATGCTACTGACAGTTACCAGATTACAAAAATGTTTATAGAGAACAAAGAGCAGCTATTAAAGAGGCTTCTGAGCGAGGAGTAAAGAAAAATGTGGGAAATGGATTATGAATAAACTTCCGCAGCCGATGAATCTCATCAAAGTTGTGGCTACGAGCTACGATTATCTTGATTCAGATCTGAAAAAGGACGGCTTTGGTAGTAGGCAACATATGGAGGTAACACATTGATACAGATTTAAGTTTGATGCTGAGAATAAGTAAATAGTGTGTGGAAAGGTGCATAAGTACTTGGCGCTCATTGCTTGATGTAAATTTGATCAGGCAGGGAGCGCTTTTTCGCGTTCTGAGAACGGAAATGCAGATGTGGAGCGGATGTTAACAGAGGAGATTATTGGACACATGAGGTGGTATTAATAAATTATGAGGAACTAATGGAACTTTAATGGAATTAACTCTGGAGGCGCATATGTTTGTTACACATCATTTATATCCGGGATTCGGATCGGAATTGTTATTTGCAGCAGTGATAATAATCCTTGCGGGGGTTATAAAGTAAACTTTGGCGCAATAAGCTAAGGAGGTGTCTTATGGCTAAATGTGCAAATTGTGGAAGAGAATTAAGTGGTAATGAGAGTTTCTGTCCAGACTGTGGTTGGCCTGTGGGGCAAGGAAAAGGGGCAACCTCCATTGAAGAGCTTACAGAAACAATCAAGCTCATGGCCTATGAGAACAGAACTCAGAACGAGAAAATCATCCAACTGCTGGATAATCAGAACAAGATGATTGCTGAACTTGGGAAGATGATTGCCAGCATATCAAAGTATCAGATTGTAAGTACTATGTTCAAGTAATGAATGAAGATACTTTAGTAAATCAGGAGAAGAGTGAGGTGGTGCATATGAGCAGACTGATCTATTGGATAAAGAAATGCATGAATAAGAATAACAAGTTCTGTAGGCATTTTTGTGTTACCTGTGAGTTTTATGAGTTTTGTAAACGGGATGGCAATCTGGAGTAGGAGGCGGCTATGAGTACGAGAATCAGGATTGTATTGGGTATCATTGTCAGTATCATTAAGGTATTTGAACGGAGCTTAAAGGAATATATAGGCTGAAATAATGCATTGACTAAGCCGAACGACGAACATTATACTATTATTAGTAAAAATAAGCCGTTCGGCTAATTGTTTGGGATAATTGACCTAAATAAGCCGTACGGCTAAAAGGAGCTGTTATGGTTATATCGGATGCTAAAATGTTTGGTGAGCCTTTGAAGAAACGCAGGAAAGAGCTGGGATATACACAGCGCTATATATCTGAATTTACAGGGTTCAGCATTAGTTTTATTTCTGATCTGGAGAATGGAAAGAGTACGGCTGAACTTGGGAAGGCAATTTATCTTGCAAATATGCTTGGACTGGATATTGTGATAAACGCAAGGGGCAACAGATGAGAAAATATGATTGGAGAAAGAGTTGCAATGAATGTTTATGAAGACGTCCTTAATAGATTCGAAAATTCCATCAATGAGTCGGTAACCGAACTGTCTTCAATGGGATTTGAAAATGCGTTGGATATAGGTGACAGGATACTTCTGGCTAGAAGGGGTATTTTCTAATCTTGCAAAAGGAAGGATGGCAATGTTTCTGTGTGACTAAGAAAACTGCAAGGCGGAAATTATATTGTTTAATTGTCTGAAAAAAGTCCTCGTGACGGTATTATTTACTGTTAAAAGGACTTTTTTCTGTTATAGTAGAAATAGTTTTGATGGAGGGAATTATGTTTTATCACGCATCACCATTGGGGAACATTTCCAGGCTGGAACCTAGAATTTCTAATCATGGAATCCCTTTGATCTATTTTTCAAGAAAAAGAGAAAATGTGCTTGTTTATCTGAGTAATGCTGTAGAGAAGTATTGCAGAGAAACAGACTTCGCTTTTGATGGAATCTGGCAAAAGTGGGGACCATATGGATTTGGTAAGGATGGGAGACTTTGTTTAGAGGAGTATTATCCAAATGCCCTTGAAGAAACATATAGTGGCGTTTCAGGATACATTTACAGCGCTTCCGAGATAAAGGATTCAGGCTTTGAGCTTCAGATACCGAATGCAGCGACCAGTAGTGTTCCTGTGGATGTATCAAATTCGGAGCTTGTTGAGGATGCTTATAAAGAGATTCTTGAAGCAGAAAAGCTCGGACTGATAACCATAATCAGATATGAAGAGCAGACTGCTAAAAAGAAAGAATGGATTGCTCGGACGATTAAGCAGGAATTTGAAGATGCTGAGAATCATCCCGAATACAGACATTTTTTGAAAGGGAAGTTTAATGGAATTATATAAGCCGGAGTTATTAAGGGTGGAACCATTTAATATGAACTATCTTCAAGATTATTTTGAAGGATTTGATGAAGAAATTACAAAGTATCAGTGGCCGGATCCTTTTGAGAGTATTGATGATGCCAGGGAGCTTTTACAAGGATTTCTTGATGAGGTAGAGAGCGGAGAAACAATACTGCTATCAGTTCTATCCAATAATGGTGAGTTTATTGGAAGCTCAGAAGTACATGGACTTTCAGAGGACTGTTGTGAAGTTGGTGTTTGGATAAAAAAGACAGAATGGAATAAAGGCTATGCTTATACTGCATTAAAAAAGGCTCTTGATGTTGCCCGTACTATGTATGGTAAAAGGGAATTCTTTTATGAGACAGATATCCGTAATATCGGAAGCATGAAGCTCCTTCACAAGTTTGAAGATGAATATGAAATTATAGAACAGGAACTGGAGAAAATGACTACTGATTCCGGTAAAGAATTGGAACTCCAAGGATATATCATGAGAGCTAAAGGAATCCAAAAAGCCTGAATAAGGAGGTGTTTGATATAGATGTTACCAACGATAGAAGAAGCATTAAACGAATTAAAAATAGCAGAACATCTGAATCCGGGACCATGGGTAAAACATTCAATGAATACTGGTGTTGCAGCAAGAAATATTGCGGAAAAAGTGCCGGGATTGAATTCTGAAAAAGCATATATTGTAGGCTTGATGCATGACATCGGCAGAAGAGCCGGTATTACGGATATACCGACACATGTCTATGACGGATATAAATATTGCATGGAAAAATTAGAGGATATATGAAAACTATTCAGCTGATAAATGATGATTATCTGGGCATGTTGAACATCTTCGCCATACGAATGCTATTTCCACGGAGGTCTCATTGAGTAAGGAATGAATACGATTTTGGAATATGCCCAAAGGAATAGAGCTTCATTTGAGATGGGAGGAGTCTCATCCAATGAAATTCGTTTTTTTACATACGAGGGGAAAAGATATATTTTAAAGACACCATTCATGACAAGAGATGATTTTTCACCGTTTTGGACAATGATGAGGAGGGTGTTTGGTTATTCGGTAAGGGAGCAGAATGCAAGTCTTTATAATATTTACAGTGCTTTGAAGGATAATCCTCATATAAAAGTCGCTCCGATTGTAGCAGCAAATGAAGATGCAAGCGTTTTTGAGTTTGTTGAAGGAAAATCATGGGATAATGATTTTTTCCCAAAGGGAAAGAATAACGCTTATACTTTGGGTCAGTTTATTGGATATAATCACCGGACAAAGGCCAATTATTCTGGCCTTTTGGGCACTTCAAAAGGTGATTTCTTTTTTGAGAATGCCAGAAGATATATTGAGGATTGTATTAGCGAGCATTGGAGTGGAAATGATGATGCAGATAAAAAGGTCAGAGGTTATTACGAGCAGATAAAGGATAATAAGCTTTCAAGCTGTGGTAATTCACTAATAATGATCGACATATGCGCGGATCAGTTCTTGTTTAGCGATGAGAATATTGTTGCGTGTGTTGATTTAGATGCGTACGTTATTGGACCTGTAGAATTGGAGCTTAGCTTCCTTCATTACCAGGTTGAGGACTGGGATGAATTCAAGGCGGGATATGAGACATATTGTGAGATGCCGTCGTTTGATGAAGTGAGTAAATTATTCTTTTTGCTTATGGCACTCAATTCATACAATAACAAAGCAGAAATAGATGGATACTGGGCAGGTCTATTAGAGGAAAGGTAGAAAAGGATATCATGATACAGTTTGGTATGCCAACACTCATTGAAAATCATACGCTGGAGGAGAATGTAAATCTTTGCAGCAATTTGGGTCTTAAATTTATAGAATTAAATATGAACTTTCCTGAGTATCAGCTACAGTGCCTAGAGCAAGATGCTGCAATGTTTAAATTCAAAAAGACCTGAATTCCTTCCGTGTAAGGGCGTGAAAATATATAAAAGCCGCATCGCTGCGGCTGAATTTTCGAGGGGTGCTGCCAGACTGTTATGAGCCTGGCAGTGTGTTATGAAGAAAAAGTTTCTATGAGGGGTTCTCAAGAGGTGTGTTCCTCTTGATGTGTTTACTATAGAGGATGATGCTTAAGCCAAACTAAAAATATGTGGGGAGAGTGTGAAAGGTTTGTGAATTAAATGAAGCCATAAAGAGGTGGCTCAATTTCTTACGAATACTCGGAGATGAAGATCGATTTAGATCAATGCTCTGGAGATTTTGCGTTATAATATTGATATTGTGATGCGAAAAAAGGTTATGAGGAGATGGTTATGGGCAAAAAGACGAGGCAGGAGACAATAGACGAACTGACACTGGCGTTAATGTATCTGACACGCTTTAATGACAGGGAGGGAAGCTATTTCAATGAGATGGCATGGAAAGGATACGACTTTGATTCTATAGAGCGATTAGACCAGAGTGATTATATATTTGATCCCAAGCGTAGCAGAGGTGGCGCATATAAGTATGCATATCTGACAGAAAAAGGTCGCCAGAGAGCAAGGGAGATTCTAAAGGAACTGAATGCGGAGGACCAGAAGTTGTATGAGCAGTTTGAGTTTCGCACTATAAAGCAGGAAGAAGCAGATGAAGCTGCAGAGATTGAGCAGATTTGCTTCCCACCGAATGAAGCATGCACTCCTGAGCGTATAAGAGAAAGAATAGCAGTTGCAGCAGACTTTTTCTATGTGGCAATCG
Organism: Butyrivibrio sp. AC2005; assembly: GCF_000424145.1. Taxonomy (GTDB): domain Bacteria; phylum Bacillota; class Clostridia; order Lachnospirales; family Lachnospiraceae; genus Butyrivibrio. The sequence goes on along the minus strand of NZ_AUJI01000033.1, from coordinate 61,954 downwards.
ATAAGAAAACTGGAAAGATGGCTGGATTTCTGAATGGTATTGCGACGGATGAGTATGATTTTCGCGATGAATTTTTTACGGATGCAGGGCTCCATAATGCAGACGGCAAGAATATCATGATTCTTGGACTTGATGTTCTGCCTGAGTACCGGATGCAGGGGCTTGGAAGAGAGCTTGTCTATAATTACTGCCGCAGGGAACAGAATCGTGATAGGAGAAGACTTGTCCTTACTTGTCTCCCCAATAAAGTGAAGATGTATACAAAATTCGGATTTTTGGATCGCGGAGAAGCTTCATCTACATGGGGTGGAGAAAAATGGCATGAGATGGATATTTTTATGAATTAAGGTTTTTCGATAAACGAATATGAGAGGGGTAGGATATTTTGGAAGAGATTTTTGATGTAACAGATGATAACGGAATTCCTGTGGGAAGGACAGTCACAAGATGAAGAAGTAAAATGGTTCAGCATAGATGATGTACTTGAAGGATGCAAACATAGGGATGGAACGTTCTGTGTTCCAATGGAGGGACTTGAGACAGTGATGAAGCATCTGGGATATGATCAAGCGTAATCTTCGGGGAACATAAGGATATCGCGGATCATGGTAGTGATAAAATCGCGGCATTTTCCGCAGCCGGTACCACATCCGGTTGCTTCCTGGACTTTTTCATATGTATCTGCACCATTTTTGACTGCATCAAGGATTTTGCCATAATTAACGTTTTTGCAGGAGCATGCGATTTTATCTCTTTTCATATCAGATATCCCTCCAAAGAATGATTTTGACAGTATAGATATCGGCAGTTGTTTGAAGGAATATTACGTGTATTATTAAAAAGATGAAATGAATGCGGCTGTGATGGAGACATGCTATGCGTCACATCGTATGCCTACATCAGAAGAAGTAGAGCTGAGGATAGGCAACATAAGGAGCAATTAAATGTTTATACGAGAATATACAGAAAAAGATATTAAACAGATGATAAGCATCTGGAACGAGGTTGTTGAAGACGGGATTGCATTTCCTCAAGAAGACATGCTTGAGGAAGAAACCGGGAAAGAGTTCTTTAGATCACAGAGCTATACGGGTGTGGCTGAAGACAATGGAAAGATAGTAGGACTGTATATTTTGCATCCAAACAACGTAGGCAGATGTGGACATATTTGTAATGCCAGCTATGCGGTAAGCTCAAAGTGTCGAGGAAAGCATATTGGAGAAAAGCTTGTAACAGACTGCTTGGAAAAAGCCAAAGAACTTGGATTTCGAGTAATGCAGTTCAATGCTGTTGTCGAGAGTAATATACATGCCAGGCATTTATATGAAAGACTTGGATTTGTTCAACTCGGGACGATACCAGGCGGGTTTCGTATGAAGGATGGGACTTTTGAGAATATCTGTCCTTATTATCATGTTTTGTGAAAGCATAGCGATTATATTCAGTTTAATGAAAAAGATAATTGCTTTAAAAACTGTGTATAAACTGAATAAAAAACACACAAAAATATTATGAACCAATCCACGTATAGCGCGCTATTTGGTTCATTTTTTATGTTTGTGATAAAATGTGTGTTTGCTGCTAGCGATTTCGCTGATATTAAAGAAGTAAAAGAGGATTGAAATGAGTGGAAATGAAAAAGGGTAAGACTAAAAAGATTGTAGTATTTATGATTTTGATACTGTTGGTGCTGATCGGAGTTATAGCATGGTTTGAATGGCCGGTTACTGAGCAAATTAGCATTGACGGTAACGGTAAGATAGAGGGGGCTGTGAGATTTGCTCTGGTCACAGATCTGCATTCTTGCTACTACGGTAAGGATCAGTCACAGCTGACTTCCATGCTGGAAACAGAGAGCGTGGATGCAGTTCTTTTATCCGGAGATATTTTTGATGACAAAATTGATGATGATAACACCAAGGCATTTATAGAGGCGATCGCGCCTAAGTACCCATGCTTTTATGTGACGGGCAATCACGAGTTCTGGAGTAAAAGAGAAAAAGAGATGAAAGCGTACCTTGAATCACAAGGCGTAGTGGTACTTCAGGGTGATTCAAGTACAATCGAGATAAGAGGAAACAGCATAGATATCTGCGGAGTTGATGATCCCACCTACATGCCTGAAGAAGAATGGACAGCTCAGCTGGATGGCGCAGATGCTGCTTCCGACAGCAATCACTACAGGATCCTCTTGTCACACAGGCCGGAAAAGGTTTATGTATATGAGAAGTATTCCTTTGACCTTGTTGTTTCCGGACATGCCCACGGGGGACAGTGGAGAATTCCCTTCACAGGACTTGGGGTAATGGCGCCGGATCAGGGGTATTTCCCAAAGCTTATTGATGGCATTTATAAAATGGAAAACGGTTCTGAGATGATTATCAGCAGGGGGCTGGCGCGTGAGAGTACGCCATATCCGAGATTTTTCAATCATCCGGAAATTGTGATGATTGAGATTGATGGCACAAAGGATGCTGAGCATGAAGCTCAGGGACAGGAAAAAACTGTGAATCAATGTCATTAACTGTGAATAGTAACGCTATTTACGGGAGCCGATTGAATTCCATGGTTCAAAATATATGGACGCGATAAAGAGGAATACTGAAATGAACAAAAAAATACAGATGAATTTCCTAATAGCGATGGAAACTACAATATTGAGTATGATACAGGAAAAATCAATGTATTTGATTTCGATAACTGCCGTACTTGTTGGTATTTATATGATATTGCCAATTTATGGTCCCATGGTCTTGGATGGATCGCATGGAATAATGACGTGAATGAAAGACGGGCATATATGGAAAAGTATATGCAGACAGTCATTAAGTGATACCGGACTGAATGTACCATAACCGATGAAGAACTTGAGCATCTGGAAATGATGGTCAATGTAGTATTGATGGAAAATATCATTGATGTCTTTGAGATAAAGAAGGCTTCCGGTGAAGAATTTAATTTTGATGAGGAAGAAAGCTACAATGTGAAATGCCTTGTGGAGGGACTTAGCTGGTTTGGCTTCTACAGTGATGTTTTTGATGTCGAAGCACCTTTTGAGGTAGAGATATAAAATTTCAGTAGGATAATGCACAGCTGGAACAGGAGTAAATATGCTTCTGTCTAGAATGCTAGAATGTTACGGATAGTTGTTGATTATTCAGAATAGTTTCTGCCTTTATCTCGAGTAATGCTGATATAGGCAGTTGATTATTTGGGATGAATTCTGCCTATATTCCGAATAAATCTATTATAGGCAGTTGAAATTAGAGTTGATATTCTGCCTCTTTTGAGGTGTTTACGATATAGGCAGAATATCTAAGATAAAATAAACTGCCTATATTTATAAAAAATGAATAGAGGCAGAAAGACAGATATAAAAAGCACTGCTACTATTTAACAAACTACAATAAGGGCAGGATAGCCTTATTAAAATCAACTGCCACTATAACAAGTTCAAAAATAGTAGCAGAACAGAAGCAGAATGAAATGCGACAGTATGTTATCTTTGAAGATAATCATTGTTGGAGGAAGAAAAATGCCATATATAGACTGGGGAAAAGATCATGAGGGGAATGCTTTCTACTCAGATTCTTGAAAAAGAACCAAGACTTAAGAATGCAAGTCAAATACGAAGAAATCCCGGAGGAACGTATAATGAAGATCACGGTCATAAATTCGTAACGCTGTATATTACATGGAGCTATTCTTATAATGAGGAGATGAAAAAATGATTGAAATAAAAATTTCAACAAAAAATGATATTGAACGTTTGATGAGTATTCGCTTTGAAATGCTAAAGGTTGTGAACAATCTACCAGAAGAATACGAGTATTCAGATGAAATAATAAATGAAAGTCGCGATTACTTTTTGAATGGAGATCAGATGACTGTTCTTGCTATTGATGGTGATGCTGTTATTGGCTGTGCATCCATGAGTTTTCTCAGAATAATGCCAACATTTGATCACCCAACAGGAAAAAGAGCTCATCTTATGAATGTCTACACAAGACATGAATATCGTCGGCAGGGAATTGCTCAAAAGATGGTTGAGTTGTTAATAGAGAAAACATGGGAGAAAGGTGACACTGAAATTAGTCTTGATGCAACCACACTAGGAAGACCACTCTATGAAAGAATAGGATTTTCAGATTCAACAGAATGTATGGTTTTGACTAAATAATTGGAGAACCGCGACAAAGATTACAGCGAATACTATAAGGGCAGGGTATATCATGAAAGATATGCTTTATCGCACGCATCACATAATGTATAATATTTCACTATGAGGGAAATGTAAGTGCTATTTCACTCATATCATCGAGCCGTATGCATATGACACCATACTCATTGTCATTAAGTACTCCCCGATCTCTGTAGGAACAGCCACCATCGATGAGGGTTATGTTCTGGGCATGAAATGCCTGAAGTTTTGTATCAAGACCGGCAACTCGCTGAACTGGAACATGCCCTATGATGAACTGCCAATCATTTTCAATGTAATCATCAGTTGCTACAAAAATGTCAGGACGATAAGGTGTTTTCCATACGATGTTCCATACTGTCTGATAGCCGATATCTTCAAATTTTGTATCGATAAGTGCAACCTTGAAATATGAGTGGGTAAGGCAAAATGTTGTATTACCTATGTCTGCAAGAGTTGTAAGGACTCTTGTGTTCAGCCAATTAAGAAGGGCTTTTCGTTCATCTAAAGATAATTCCTTATAATGTTCAAAAGTAACTTCTCCACCATTTGAGTATAACCAAAGGTAGGAATCTTTTCCGGGAGTATTGTCAATGGAACCATCTGGTGCGACGGCATTGAGCATCATGAATTCATGGTTGCCTATGAGAAGATCCATGTTTGGAGCATCCTTTATGGTCTGTAATATCTTTATTCCATCCGGGCCCCTGTCAATTGCATCTCCCAGCACATACATAAAGTCATCATCTGAAAAGTGGATTACATCCAGGAGTTTTTGAAAGATATGATATTGTCCATGAAGATCTGAGATAGCATACGTTGACATGGAATCACCTCTGTTTTTTAATAAATTACCATAAACGGAAAATAGAAATAATAATATCGCAATGGTGGATATATATTCTATATCCAGTTACCAATATAATAGCATCAACGAAAAAAAATAATAAAGTTTTTCTGAAAACAGTCAAGGACAGTTTCGAAAAGAGAGTAATTTTAATCTATCTTGTTAGTAGAACTTAAAAGAGGAGGCTTGAATTAATGACACCTAAAATCTGGTTATTCATCGCATTGATCGGAGTACTTGCACCAGTTTATCTATTGTTTGGCGTAGCGACTTCCAAAAACGTCAAGGAGATGTCTGAAAAGAACAAGGAAGAGATTGAAAAGAACAGAGCCAGGCACAGATATATGATACTGGGTCAGAGCTTGGGGATGGGCATAGGAGTTGTAGTTGGATGTTTAGCAAGTTATCTCTTGTCCGGAAAAGTATCGACAGGCATGTGTCTTGGAACAGGACTTGGAATGTTTGCAGGTATGATGGTCGGAGCAATGATTGATAAGAAAAAGGCATCGGAACAGAAGCCAGATGCACTAAATTAATGATAACACCAATCGGCAGGACGCAGTTTTCTTTGAATTGTGTCCTGTCTTTTTCATGGGTATAATTATTCATGGAAATATCAGGAGGATACGATGGACGATAGACTTAAGAAACAACTGGATTTTGCACTGGAAGTTGATAAGGAAAAGAATATATTCAGACAGACACATTTGTCAGGTCACGGCAGAAATGAGAATGATGCTGAGCACGCCTGGCATATGGCTCTTATGGCTTATTTGCTGAAGGAGTATTCTAATGAACCTGTTGATATAGCAAGGGTCATGATCATGTGTCTTATACATGATGTCGTTGAGATAGATGCAGGTGATACCTACGCTTATGATGAGGAAGGCCTTAAGACTCAGAAGGAGAGGGAGGATAAGGCAAAAGAGAGGATTTTTTCTATTCTTCCTGAGGATCAGAAAGAGGAACTGATAGCGCTTTTTGACGAGTTCGAAGAATATCAGACACCGGAGTCAAAGTTTGCGCATGCCATGGACAATCTGCAGCCGCTTATTTTAAATAACAGTAATGGCGGAGATGATTGGAAAGAGCATGAGGTAACAGCAGAACAGATCTATGGAAGACAGAGCAAGACAAGATTAGGATCTGAAAAGCTGTATGAGGAAGTGACAGATAAGCTGGTTCAGGAGAATATTGAAAAAGGGAATATAAGACCATGATAATGATGAAGTCATTGTTGTAAAATAGGACAATTTGTTTGGAGAAGAAGATGGATTTCGTAGTTAAGCATTTTAATGAGCTCAGTACAAGAGAGCTTTATGAGATTTTAAAAACAAGATTTGAAATATTTGTTACTGAGCAGGAGTGCCTTTACCAGGATCTGGATGACAAAGATCAGGACGCAATACATGTATTTTGCTGGAATGATTCTGGAAGGGTTGCAGGGTGCCTTAGAGTATTTTGGAAAGATCATGATAAGACGGCAGGTGTGGCACAGATTGGCAGAGTTGTTACGCTAGAGCATGGTAAAGGCATTGGAGGAGCAATGCTTAATCAGGGAGTCGATGTTGCTATAAACAGGCTTAAAGCGAAAAAAATATATCTTGAAGCTCAGGACTATGCTATCGGATACTATGCAAAAGAAGGCTTTGAGGTGGTTTCGGATGTGTTTATGGAGGATGGAATTCCTCATGTGAAGATGGAGCGTATGATAAACGCAAGAGGCAACAAATGAGAAAATCTTGTAATCTTACAAAAACACAGGAGTACTCAATTGTAGATATGTTTTTATCGGAGGGTGTAGGTGAAGGTTGTTCTTATTAGGCATGGAAGCCAAACTAAAAATATGCGGGGAGAGTGTGAAAGGTTTGTGAATTTGATTTTTGAAAGGATGAATGAAAAGAAATGATTTACATAGGCTGTCACTTATCAGTTACAAATGGATATGAAGCTATGGGACGTCAGATGGTAGCTTTTGGCGGAGATACATTTTCATGGTTTACACGCAACCCCAGGGGAGGAAAATCGAAGGATGTAGAACCCAGAGATGCCCAAGCACTTGAGAAGCTCCTCTCTGAAAAGAGATTCGGAAAACTCGTTGCTCATGCAAGTTACACCATGAACCTATGCTCTGCAAATCCTGATACGAGAGCGAATGGACTTGATATGCTGAAGAAGGATCTGGAGAAAATGGAATACCTTCCAAATCAGTTTTACAATTTCCATCCCGGTTCGCATACAGGACAGGGGGCAGATGTAGGAATAAGTCAGATAGCGGAGGGACTAAATAATGCCCTTTGGCCGGAGATGAAAACGACGGTTCTATTAGAGACCATGGCAGGAAAAGGCTCAGAAGTCGGCAGGAGCTTTGAGGAACTCAGGCAGATAATTGACCTTGTGGAGCTTAATGACAAACTCGGAGTCTGCTTCGATACATGCCACACCTGGGATGCCGGGTACGATATCGCAGGTGACCTGGACGGAGTGCTTGATCAGTTTGATAAGATCATCGGCCTTCACAGACTTAAGGCAGTTCACTTCAATGACAGCAAGAATGAGTGCGGCTCCGGAAAAGACCGCCATGAAAAACTCGGACAGGGAATGATAGGCATGGAAGCAATGAAGAGATTTGCAATGCATCCGGCTTTCGAAGGACTGCCGTTTATATTGGAAACACCTAATGACGATGAGGGATACGTGAAGGAAATTGAGACGGTGAAGGGTTGGTTTGGCTATGAAGAAGAGAAACTTTATTACAAATAGAATAGTGCATACATCTGCTATGGTTGCCCTTACGTCTGTATTGATTGCATTGTCAGCTGTCGGCGTCGCGACATATGCAAAAACAACTGACCATGAAGAGACAGTATTATCGATACTTCCGTATAGTGGTAGTGATTCTGTGCCTCTAAATGATAACAAGCCTGTTTTCATTGATTCAGAACTAACAAGCAAATCCTATGAGAAATATGGTGAACTTGATGAGCTTGGTAGGTGTACTCCTGCTATGGCATGCATTGGCAGGGATATGATGCCCACTAAGGAGCGTGGCTCTATATCTGAAGTAAAGCCAAGTGGCTGGAACCAAAATAAATATCCCCGGAGTTGTTGATGATTTTGGTCAATGCTCCGGGGATTTTTACGTTATAATGTTGGTATGTGATTTTTAGGAGGCTTGTTTATGGTTGGAGGATACAAGGTAATAACTCTTTGTGGAAGTACGCGTTTTAAGAATGAATTCATGGAAGTTCAGAAGAGACTGACTCTGCAGGGGTGCATTGTGATAAGCGTTGGGCTGTTCGGACATTCCGGGGATCAGGAAGTCTGGGAGAACATGGATGAAGGGACGCTTACCAAGACCAAAGAAATGTTAGACGATATGCATAAACGTAAGATAGATATGGCAGATGGTATTTATGTCATAAATGTTGGAAATTATATAGGAGACAGTACGAGGTCTGAGATTGAGTATGCATTGAAACATGGGAAGACTGTGGAATATCTTGAGTCGATAGAGTAACTCAGGGATAATGAGGTATTTAGGATATGATAACTGTTAATCTTTATTACAAGGGAACAAATGGCAATGCAAGAGCTTTTGCTGATGAAATGGAGTCATCAGGGATAGCTGAAGCAATCAGAAATGAGGAAGGAAATCTTCGCTATCAGTATTTCCAGCCAATAGGGGATTCTGAGACAGTTCTCCTCATAGATTCATGGACAGATCAGGCTGCTATTGATGCACACCATGCATCGCCGATGATGGGGCAGCTGGCAAAGCTCCGTGAGAAATATGATCTTCATATGACAGTTGAGAGATTTATCAGTGATGATTATGAAGGTGATGAGGGCTTCATAAGAAAGTAAAGTGAAAATTTTATTTGGTTTGGGAGGATATAACGATGAGAGTCAGGATTGAGGCAGAGATGTTTATAGAAAAGTCGCCAAAACGATTGATTATCGGAAGATACTGGAAAAGTGGTAAAAGCTAAGAAGAGGTTTCTGACTAAGGAGTAATGGAAAATGTTTTTCATAATGGGAATAACGCAAGGCAGGAAAGATTTTGATTTTAATCAGCTTGTGACCTGTACAATCTGTGGAAAGTATGGTCGTTTCAATGTGTTCATGACATATATGGTTCTGTCTCTTTTCTTCATTCCTACATTCAAGTGGAGCAAACGGTACTATGTTCAGACAAGCTGCTGCGGTACAGTATATGAGCTTGATCCTGAAATAGGCAAGGCTATTGCAAGGGGAGAGAAAGTTGAAATTCAGCAGTGCCATCTGACAAGAGTGATGGATGGAAACGGATATGCAAGAGGTTATAAAAGGTGTAGACAATGCGGATATGAAACTGCTGAGGATTTTGAGTTCTGCCCTAAATGTGGAACCAGATTTTGAAATACAAGGCAAACAGGTAACAGTTGAATATATGGAAGGGAAAGAGATTCATTTTTAATTGTATTTTTATTGTTGCTTTACCAGGTTTTTATATGAATACGCGATAATTTTCATAGGGATATTATGCGGAAAATACGGTGATGCCGTGATGAGAGAACAGAATAAAGAAGGAGTGAGGACACATTGAAGGTTTTTACCGGATGTTCAAACTATGCATCTGATACATGTCCGTGCATATTGGCAGAAACAGGGCATTGCCTTGTGTGCTCCCTGTGCAGAGGGATGGAAAAATATTTTCTGCGGTGGCGAAAAGGGAGCGCCACTTATTGGACACACCGAGGCCGTTGTTACGGGAGCTCTGGCAGGACACAATGCAGTCAGATATGCAAGGGGGCTTGAACTTGTTACATTACCTGATAGCCTTGCAGTAGGCCTGATAATTTCCCATTCACATGAACAGTTCATTGATAAGAAAGCGTATAAAGACAGATTTACCTTTGCATGAGGAGTGTTCTTTGAAATGATGAAGGAAAGACACCTGTATACCACAGATGTCAGTGAAATCCAAAGTCGTATAGAAAAAGCCGGCCTTAAAAATATCTATGAGAATTTATCATAAACCAAATGATATATTAAAAAAGCTATTTATTCAGCTGGTGGTTGTGAATAGCTTAATAGGATTGCTACAACCCTGCAATCAGCTGATTGACAGTGTTCTGACAGGGCAAATGCTTGGAACGTATTCGCTCAAAGTATATGCTCTTATTTTACCTGTCGGTTCTCTGGTTATGGCTCTCAGCTTTGTTTTTTCCATCGGAACTCAGATAAGTGTTTCTAACATGATTGGTAAAGGAAAGGTAAGCGAGGCGGAGGAGTACTTCCATACATCCTTGCGTGCTGCTACTTTGTTTGCCTGTGTTTTTGCTGCTATCGTTTTTATTTTTTCAAGACAGATAGTTGTTTTTCTAGGAGCCAGTGCTTCGGTCGAGGGACAGATTTCAGATTCTTCCGACTATCTAAGAGCGTATGCAGTTGGTATACCTGCTATTTTTCTAATGAACATAATGTTGTCCATGCTGCAGTTAGAAGGTCAAAAGAAATTGGTAGTCATTCTTTCTTTTTTCCTTGTGATTGTAAATGCCACAGGCGATTTGATGAATCTCTTTGTATTTTCCGGAGGTTTGTTAGGAATGGCGATGGCTACATCTATATCTTATATAACCATTTTTGCAGGACTGGTTTTGTATTATCTAAAGTTTTCCCGGATGTTTACCTTTTCGCTGAAAAATTTTAATGTTGACTGTCTGATTGGGATTGTAAAAAATGGACTTCCCTCTTTTGCCTATTACGGGAGTATTGTTGTGCGTACCGCATTTTTTAACCGTCTCGCACTTACTATTCCTTTCACGAATATTCTTGCTATCATGGCGGTCGTTAACAGCTTTACAACGATTGTAGATGCGGTAATTGGTGGAATAGGTGACACTGTTCTTTTGCTGGGAGGAGTTCTTCACGGGGAAAAAGACTTAAGTGGTCAGAAGTCACTGCTGCAAACTGCCGTGCTTTATGGCGGGAGTCTTCTCCTGCTTATGAGCATTCTTTCAGGTATCTTTGCAGTGCCAATAGCCGGAATTTTCGCATATAAAGATGACCGGTTATTTGTTCAGGACTGTGCACGGGCCATACGACTTACTTCAATTTGTTTTCTTCCTGATACTGTCGCCTGTATTTTTAAAAAGTATATCCAATCCATTGGCAGAGCAAAATATACTGCTATTACAAATGTTTTATGTAATGTTATTTATGTCGGCACAGCGGCATATGTTTTGGTTAATCTTTTGGGTAGCGACGGGATATTTTTTTCATACACGGTTTGTTACGTCCTGATGCTTTTCACACATTTCCTGTATGCTTTTTACATTGCCAAAGGGAGTTTTAAAAGCGGTGTGGACATTTTTCTTTTCCAACCGCAGGATAGACTTAAAAATATCGGAAGAATACATGAATATCAGATAAAAAATATTGATGAATGCGTTGAAGTTTCCAAAGAAATATATGAAATCTGTCTCAGGGAGGACATAGTTAAAAGAAAAGCTCTATATATGTCGTTGTTTACGGAAGAAATGGTAAAAAACGTTTTGCAACATGGAGTACGGAAGGATAATCAGGTCAGGATACTGCTTAAGATTATATTTTTGGAAGATGAAATTATTTTGAACGTAAAAGATAATTGTATTTATTTTGATCCGATGAATTATTATCACATCCTGCAGGAAAACGGAAATGATAAAAGCGGCTTTGGAATAAGGATTGTCATGGGATTGGCAAAAGAAGTTACCTACACAAACAGTTTTAATCTTAATAATCTGTTTGTCAGATTATCAAATGGGTAAGAAAGAAAAGTGATGATTATGATGAGCTTAAGCAATACTATATCAGGGCTATGGATTTTGATGTACTGCAGGACTTTGGTAATGCGATAATTGAAGATATAATTAAGTGCAAATAATTTTTGTGAAAAGAAATCTGCAAAGAGCGTGACGGAGGAGTAATGGGACATTTTTATTTTATCAGGCATGGACAGACAGTATGGAATGTTGAGAACAAGATATGTGGAGCAACTGACATAGAATTGACAGAGCTCGGTCATCAGCAGGCTATTGAGACGGGAAAAAAGATTGTTGAAACCGGGATTAAGGCAGATGAGATTCTTACGTCACCTCTTGTCAGGGCTTCAGAAACCGCGAGACACATATCCGAGGTTACAGGAATCCCCATGAGGGTAGAACCAAGACTCATAGAGCAGAACTTTGGAAGGTATGAGTCTACTGCCAGAGATGGTAAGGAATTTCATGAAGCCAAGAAGGACATGGCAAACAGATTTGGAACCGGTGAATCCATGCTCCATCTTGCACAGCGTATTTACAATCTTCTTGACGATATCAAAGAGGATGACAAGACATATATCCTTGTTGCACATAATGGAATATCAAGGATATTGGAGTCATATTTCAGGGAGATGGATAATGAGGAGTTTTCTTCGTTTGGTATAAAAAACTGTGAGATAAAGAGATATGATTTTTGATTATTAGGGGAGGGGAATCATATGAAAAAAGAATTGTTTGTTAAGCAGCTTAGACCTTATCTGTATCTTATGGATGAGGCCCATGAAGCAACCGGCTACATTGTGGTGGGGAATGAAAAAGTATGTGTGATCGACACCATGAATGGCTACAATGACCTTCATAAGGTTGTCAGGGAGATTACGGATAAACCGATTATTGTAGTTAATACCCATGGTCATCCGGATCATATTTTTGGAAATGTCTATTTTGATGAGGCATATTTGAATCCTAAGGATTTTGATATGGCATCATCATTCTTTAATGATCCCGAATTTGTAAATAACTGTAAAAAAGAAGGGCTTTCAATTCCTTCATTAAAACCGGTAAAAGGTGGAGATGTTATAGATCTTGGCGGAAAAACTCTGGAGATATACGATCTTCCGGGACACACACCTGGAGGAATATTGCTGCTCCTTAAAGAGGACAGGATACTTTTCACCGGAGATTCCGTAAACCATCACTTGTGGATGCAGCTGGATGAATGTCCTAAACTGGAAGAATATGTGAAAGCTCTTGATAAGATCATGTTTCTTGAAAATGAAGCTGATGTAATTCTTCATGGACATGCGACAGGCTTTGATGACATTTCACTACTCAGATGCATGAGGCAGGGAGCTGTCGAGATTGCAAATGGAGAAACAGAAAATGATCTTCCGTATAACTGGTTTGGTGGAGTGGCAAAGCAACATGCGTTTAAGCTTGAAGAAGGCAAGGAATACAATCAGCTTGAAAGTGTAATTTGCTATAAACCACAGATATGATTAGAGAAGCAGAAAATATCGAATAAGTTAAGGAGAATAATTGAATATGGGTAAAGACATGACAGTGCCGTGTGAGAACGGACTTATTAACATCAGAGTAGGAGCAATTATTCTGAAGAATGGAAAATTCCTTATGGTTGGGAACAATATAAGGCCGGAGTATTTGTACTCTGTAGGTGGCAGGGTATAATTCGGAGAGACAGCTGAAGAAGCAGTAAACCTTGGAAGAACAAATCAGGCAAATGTGAGGTATTTATTATATGGGTAATGAAAGTGGAACATGGATCATGTATGGCGTGGAGTGGGATGATCCCGAGTGCTTACATACGGTTCAGGATGCAATTAACTACATAAATGAGATAGGTTTTTTGCCTCTTTTCAAAAATGATATTCCGGGATTTTCATTAGAAGAACGAACTGTGCCGGAGTATTGGTGGTGTGGTAATCCGGAAGTTGATCCCTGGGAGTGGCGCGAACTTATTGCCAGAAGTGGAGAAGTAGCTTATGGGAAGTTTTTTGAAAAGAAGGCCGGATTCATTTCAAAAAAGTGGCTGCCATTTTTCACAAATTGCAGGCGTGATGGCTACGATTTTGATGCCCTATGGGATGATGAGAAAGCTTCGAGACGACAAAAAAAGATAATGGATCTTTTTGAGTCCGAGGACGATATATATTCCAATGAAATCAAAGCCTGGGCAGGATTTGGCAAAGGTGGCGAGAAGGGCTTTGACGGAACTATGACGGAACTTCAGATGAAGACTTATCTGTGTGTTCGGGATTTCAGACAAAGGAAGAATAAGAAGGGTGAGTTCTATGGATGGCCGATAGCTATTTATTCCAAGCCTGAAGCTATCTGGGGATATGAGCATGTAACGTCAAGATACAGCGAAACTCCCGAAGAATCCAGGAAGGCTATAGCAGATTACATAAAAGAGATATATCCCGTTGCTACCGAATCTCAAATAAAGAGGCTTATAACGGGAACCGGTGCTGCCGGAAGCAGGAAGAAGAGCAGTCGAAGCCCCAAGGAATGGCTGGTTCCTGCAAATCCCAAGTATTATGATATAGTCCATGCTTTTGATGATACAGATGAGATTGAATGGAAGCAGGGTGCCGGGATTATTTGCGATGACATCGTATATATGTATGTAGGATCACCGGTTTCTGCGATTATGTATAAATGCATTGTTACGGAAACTGATATTCCATACGATTTTGAAGATGAGAATCTGAAAATAACTGCCCTGATGAAGATAAGGCTTTTAAAAAGATATGAACCGAAAGAGTTCACTTTTGAAAAGCTTAAAGAAGTATATGGAATATATGCAGTGAGAGGTCCAAGAGGTATACCTGGAAAACTGAGTGAAGCTTTATAAGAGCCATGATAAAAAAGAGTAGATGCATAATCATGCACTTGATTTTTGAATCTGAAAGGTTATAATAAATATTGCACACAATGCAATATGACAAAATGTATTAAAACTATGACCGTTTAGAGATGGGAGGTGCGTAATGGCAACGCTTGTAACGTATTTCAGTGCTGAAGGCACAACAGCAAAGGTGGCGAAGGATTATGCCGAAAGGATTGGCGCGGATGTTTTTGAGATAGTTCCACAGGAGCCTTATACAGCTGCTGATATCAGATGGACGAATCCACTGGCACGATGCAACAGAGAGCAAATAGGTGGAAAAGACGTTCCTGTAAATGGGAATATAGAGTCTTTTGAGAGCTATGATACAGTATACATTGGATTCCCGATATGGTACGGGCAGGCGCCCAGGGTGGTTCATACTTTCTGCAAGGGTTATGACTGGACCGGTAAAACAGTCCATGCATTCGCAACATCAGGTGGAAGTGGTATAGGAAAAACAGCTGAAAAGCTTAAGCCTTCTCTTCAGGGAGTAGAGTCGGTAGATGCAAAGCTGGTTCACAGCGCGACAGAAATTTAAATGATATGGAGGCTACTATGAACGAAACATTAAAGGTATTGGAAAGCAGAAGAAGCTGCAGAACCTGCTAAGTATGCAACTCCAAGAAAAGAGAATTATGTTTAATATATTTAAGTAGAAAAAACTGCGATAACCTTAGGGGGGCACCTGAAGGTTATCGCAGTTTTCATATTACAGTGAATCAAAATTAAGATCGGTTTCATGCATAGCATCAAGCCTTATGTATATGACACCTAAAAACGTGGTATCATTGTAGAGTATGTAAAAAGTATTTTTGGAGAGGAGATTTGTAATGGGAATAATTCAGGCAGGAAGGAGATAGAATGAAGGACGAAATTATACTTGATGAAAAGAAGCTGGAGTTGCTTGATCTGATCGATAAGGCTGGGAAGGGAAGCATAGAAGCAGCTGAGCAGGTAGCGGAGGCATATTTTAAAGGGAGTAAGGAGGATAAGCCTAATCTTGCCAAGGCTAAGAAATGGGCTTCATATGCCGCGAAGCATGGAAGTGAGAAGGCTGCGGAGATTCTGAAGGAGATATCGCATTAAAGAAACGTTAATTCATTTTTGGAAAACAAAGAGGTATGTGTTATGAGTGAAAAGAAACTTTATAAAAGTAATGATAGAAAAATCTGTGGCGTATGCGGAGGCATAGCTGAGTATTTTGGTGTTGATCCTACGTGGGTACGCATTGGATGGGGAATAGCTGTTTTCTTTACGGGATTTGGAATTCCTGCATACATAATCGCAGCGCTGGTCATGAACGACAATCCAAGTTATATAGAGGACAAGTCATATAACCATGACAGGGTGGTCGATACCACAGCGACATACAGAAATGATGAGCCTGTAGGCTATCAGCAGTCACAGCAATATGAAACAGAGGAACCTGTTGGATTTAACCCATATGATAATGTGAACAAATAAATAATTTTTTGAAATAGTCTGATTTGCGCGCAGGGGATAACAGATCTATGGCAGACATAGCAAAAACGGAGGAGACAAATATGATGAAAGATACAATTCAGAAGAGATGTGAGTTATTAGTTGAAAACAGGAATATTATCCATGAAGGGTTTAAGCTTGAGAATAGCTTATTGAAGGCTGTAGCCGGAGCTGCTTTTGCAGAAAAGGAAAAGAAAGTGGATGTGGAGTATCTGAAGGAGTGCAGAAAGATTTTAAGGGATAAGCAGGGTGCGCTTTCATATTTCCGTGGCAATAATGAGCTTATTGTATCCACAAGAATGGCGCTTAGCAGTGATCCCGAAAAATATATAGATGAGCTGGTAGAGGTATATAACAAGTTCCAGAAGGGCAAATTCTTTGGATCAACATACAGGGTACTTGCAGCTATGTCAATCTGTGATGTAGGCAAGTTTTCAGAGGCAGATGCCATCATTGAGAAAACTAATGCCATCATGACCGGAATGAAGAAAAATCATCCTTTCATTACTTCTGATGAGGATACCAGTTTTGCTGTGTTGCTCGCCATGACAGATAAAGGTGTGGAGGAAATCCTTACGGAGCTTGAAGATGCATACCAATACATAAAGAAAAGCTTTTCACTTCATGAGAATGCTGCATATTCACTTACCCAGGTACTTACTGTATATGATGGAAACTATGAGGATAAGAGGGACAAGGTTCTTGAAATATATAATGCATTTAAGGCAGCAGGTCTAAAATACGGAAAAGAACATGAGCTTGCATCTCTTGGAACTCTGATCAATATAAACAGGAGTGCTGAGGAGCTGGTATCTGAGATAGCGGAAGCTGCAGAATTTTTCAATGGTAAAAAGGGATTTGGTATGTTAGATATGAGCAGGCAGACAAAGCTTATGCTTGGAGCTATGGTGATATCCAGTGTATATTCAGAGGAGAATTCTGTTACAGATGCTTCAGTAACGAGTGGGGCACTTGCAATGATAATAGCAGAGCAGACAGCTATGCTTGTTGCGATAATGATTGCATCGACATCAGCAGCAACCGCATCTTCTTCACATTAATAAGTATAAAATTCCGGATCATGATAAATTAGACTCCTTTTTATGAAAAATGATAAAAAAAGCATACATCTGATATAAAAATGTTCGATATGTATCGTACACTTTGGTACAAGATGTTCATTAACTCTGATGCCATATGGTAATCCGAGTTAAAAGATGATAGTTTGGTTTCGGAAATACTGGATGGGCAATTCGGAAACGATGTTGTGATCTATGGTTTTCGAAGAAAGGAGTACTATGACTATGAGTAAATTTATCAAGTTGGATCCCCAGCAGGTTAAGGATTTTGTAAGAGCGGCTTCTAAATGTGATTTTGACGTAGATATTTCATATAATCATCTGACAGTGGACGCTAAGTCACTCCTGGGTGTTTTTGGAATGAATTTCAGATTCCCACTTAAGGTTAGTTACCGGGGATATAATCAGGAATTTGAGAATTATCTTGCAGAGCATGCATCTGCATAAGTACAATTTAATATAAATACATGGTTTCATGTTTTTTAGGGGTACTGCCAGGTTATAATAACCTGGCAGTATTTAGTCTGTTGACGAAGGATGGATGAAAATGAAGCATTGCGGGATACAGACAATTGAGACAGAAAGATTTATACTTAGAAATATATAAATGTTCATGGGAGGAATTAATGCAAATCAAGCGAATTACAGAAGATGACAGAACGGGTGAGTTCATTAACATAGAGTTCTCAGATTATGCTACGGATTGTGATGTGGAACTTAACTTTGAAGAATTTTGTTTTGCAGCAGAAGATGATGGAAAGATTGCAGGAGTAATAACAGGCCGTGCGTACTACAACGAGGTCCATATTGGAGATTTGATTGTAGGAAAAGAATACAGAAAATCCGGAGCTGGCAGTAAACTTGTTGCCGCTGTAGAAGATGCATATAAAGGAAAAGGTTACGAGAAAATAGCACTTACAACTTTTGGGTTTCAGGCACCGGAGTTTTATAAAAAGCTTGGATATGAATTGGAATTTATTCGTGAAGATGCAGACCCAAAGCTTAGCAAATATTTCTATTTGAAGAGGCTAAAGTAATGGCCAGTTACTGAGGAGGTGCTTATGGCAGTTTACAGATGTAGGGCATGCGGTTACATTTTTGACGAGGAAAAGGAAGGTAAAAGCATCCGCGACATTGATGTGTGTCCAAGATGCAAGCAGCCTGATGACATGTTTGTGCTTGTTGTAGAAGATGGCACAGATAAGGAGGCTGATACATAAGTAGCATCAAGTACCATGTGGGAGATATAACTAAACTTAAGGTTGATGGAATCGTTAATGCGGCAAATTCTAGTCTGCTGGGTGGAGGCGGAGTGGATGGCGCCAGTAATCTTCGGAATAATTGAAGATTATTGGCGCTTTGTTACGTTTTAATTGTGGTTGGACATTTGTTGGACAGCCGGTATTAAGATGATAACAGAGAAGAAAAAGAGAGAGGTATTTGTTGATTTTGTGATTGGAGGTTGATGATTATGAGAAATATATTTGAAAGCATCATGGAAGAATTTGGGTTCATAAATGCTGCATCATATCACAAGCCATTTGGAAGACTTGATGCATCAGACTATAACAGGATTGAGGCAGAGCTTATCAGATTTGCTGATAATGTATCTGTAAATTGATGCTGAATGACAAAATACACATATGTGATATGAGTAACCTGATCAATGCAGAGTTGACCGGGTTATTCTTTTGCCCATTTACATGGCTGATAGAGTATAATATTGTTAAAAATATATTTCGGGAAAAGGATGGATTAAGTTTTCATAAAAAAGGAGGTTAAGTATGGCAGACATTGCGGAAATCATCAAACAGATCAGTGGGAACAAGGAACTTATGGCTCAGATTGCAAAGGCTGATCCGGCGCAGGCAAAGGAACTTTTTAAGAAGGTAAACATTGATGTTAGTGAATCAGACATCAAGATGGTGCAGGCCGCTGTTGCTGATGGCAAACTGGATCTGGGAGATATTAAGAATCTTGCCGGCGGGTTATTAAAAAAGTAATAGTGTTATGCTGAACGGTGCTTCGTAAATGAGGTGCCGTTTTTTGTGCGGTTGAGTGGGTGTTTGAGCGGATGTTTGAGCGGAGTGTTTGGGCGGATATTTACAGAGAGGATTTTTGGATACATGAAGCTATATTAATAAGACTCATCGTTTGTTAGGACCAAAATGACATGGATATTAAAAATCAAAATAGTCTCTGATAGCAACTCCGACTCCATTATGGTCGCTGTCCTTTGTGATATAGTTTGCCAGCTTTTTTATATCGCTGCGGGCATTCATCATGACGATAGAAATGCCTGCGGTGGTAAGCATATCTCGGTCATTGTCTGCATCTCCGATAGCCATTGTTTCTTCAATAGTGATACCCAGAAGAGAAGACAGAATCTTAAGGGCGGCTCCTTTTGATACTCCCTGGGCATTCATTTCAAGGCTTGTTTCTTCTGCCAGTGCAAATGTAAGTGGAAGGTCTTTTAATTCCTCATATCCATGGTGGCGGTCTTCCTGATTCCTGAAGTATATATTTATCTTGGTGATGGAATCGTGATTTTTGATTTCAGCAGCCATGTCTTCAACCTGCCTTGTCACTTTAAGGTACATGGGCTGGTAAACTCCCATATGGAAATCGTCCATGTGGTTGATATCGGCGGAAGACACTATGGATTCATTTTCTGTGAGAAAAGTGAGCATTCCACTGTATTTATCAGCAACTTCAATTATCTTTTCGAAGCAGTCAGAAGGTACTTCCTTTCTGTAAATAACTTTTTTATCCATGCAATCATAGATTATTGCTCCGCTATAGCAGATGGCATAGCGGATCATTGGTGTTATCTCAAAGTATTCCTTCATTTCCACGAGTGCTCTGCCTGTTGCGTAGGAAAGATATGCTCCTTTATCAGCTACCCATGACAGATCAGCCAGGGTTTCAGGGAGAATCTTCTTATCTGAGGTAAGAAGGGTTCCGTCCATATCCATAGCGATTAGACTGTAGGGCAGAAAATTTTCAATGCTGTTAGCTTTATTCAAAATAGACATTTATAATTCCTCTTACATATCTGTTTTCATACTTGCAAATTATACATGATTTTGAAGAAATGCCAAGTTTATTTATATAGGACCTCATACCTGCCGTTAATGTTGGTGGTAGGGCATATTTTTGTTTATGATATAGTGGTCGGTTGCAAACACTATTGAAAGCGAGAGGAAGAGATTAATAAAAAGCTCATTTGCTGTATTCTCTTAACCCGTAATAGTAGAATTTACGGATGCTTTCTTTGAGAGATTCGGGTTTTAGTACTATTGCATCTCTTCCGAACCGTTTAAAATATTCTTCAAGCTGCAGTTCAGGCCAGTCAAAGTAATAAAGGTCTCCTTCTATTTTTGATACAATAGGTCTGTTTTTGGTAATGGCTTTAAACTTACGCACACCATATTGATTTAGTTTTACAACTGCTTCAACTGTCAGTGATACAGAATGAGGGCTCCGGATAGCTTTTTCCTGGAGCTCTTTTTGTATGTCAGAATTTATTGGAAATGTATCAGAGGTTACAAAAACGCTTCTTAGTCTTGAAATCCGAAAGGTTCTGGGTTTGCGGACTTTTCTGTCTATGCATAGCAAATAGTTGCACTGTTCCTCTTTGGAAGGTGCAATGATATAGGGCTCCACATGATATGCTTTGTCCGTTCCGGAGGTTGTGGTTGTAAAAGATAGAATCCTGTGCTCTTTTAATGCTCTGGTTATATCCTCATAACTGTCCTTGAAAATGATGGCTTCTCGCTCACTTCTTGGGATGGAAAGGTACGCGTTGAACATATCTTTAAGGTATTGGGAAAGTGATGTGTCCTTTAGCATGTTGTTCTCAATTATCCTGAGGATGTCGTAGGAAGAGCCACTAACAGTCAGTGTCAGGGCAGAGTTTTTGCCACTCTGAAGACTGTCATTTTTTATATATGTACTTACGATTTTTTCTGCCAAAACAGCAGCATCCTTATTTGTTATTGAAGTGAGATCGGTCAGATCCTGCATTATATTGGAGAGCAAGGCTTCGCTGTCATGTCTGTACTGATCGAAGTAGTTAACAATAAGTGTCTTAAGAAAAGCGTTGAGGTTCACGCTCTCATCATTCTTGGTGAACTCGAAGAGTTCAGCGTCGTTTATAAGTCTTGATTTTGTATCCTCTGAAAGATAGATTTTATACTTCTCTGTCATATTGCGCCTCTTAAATGGGGTTGTAAAATATATATAAAACAACAAAAATATGCCATATATAATATTATATTGGGGTTGCAATAACAGGTCAATCTGCATCTTTTTATCTCCATTATTAAGAGCTATGATTTAATCACAACAAAGACACAGGCAGCAATCAATACAGGATAGCTAAGTGGTGAAGCACCGAATCATTGATTCGTGATCGCGGGTTCAAATCCCGCTCCAACCCGGAAGGGTGTATGTGTCTTGATAAAAAAGAAGATACTAACAGCAATTAAACTGGGGACGCGTTGAAAAGTCAGCTGTAGCATGACTTAGGCATGGCAGAGGTAAGAACCCGCGCGCGTAAAAAATGTATCTTGCAAGGCTCATGGAAGCTGCAGTTCTGTGAGCGACACTATAGAATATTGTTAAGGTGCATACAGCAAATAAATTATAACTGTCAATTATGAAACCGGGGTGATGCCTGGGGCACCTTGTAGATGAAGGAGGAACTACAAATGTTATCATTCTTAAAGAAAGAAGCAAACAAAACATATACAGAGAATGGCGCAGCTACTCACGTTTCAACACAGTCCGACTGCCTTGACCTTTTTGCTACAATCGGAGCGCTTAGAAATGCTTCTGAAGAAGATATTATAACCAGATTCACAAGAGCATACGCTGAGGATGCTGATCTTGCAATGAAGATGCTTTTCTTTGCAAGAGATATCAGAGGTGGCCTCGGCGAGAGAAGAGTGTTTAAGGTAATCCTTAAGCATTTGGCAGCTGCTGAGCCTGAATCTGTTAAAAAGAATATTGAGAACGTGGCTGAATATGGCAGATACGATGACCTTATGGCTTTACTTGATACACCTGTGGAAAAAGAGGTTATGGCATATTTAGAGAAGGCTTTAAGAGATGACATGGATGAGTTTGCTAAAAACGGCGACAACGCAGAGATATCACTTTTAGCAAAATGGCTCCCTTCTGTAAATACAAGCAACAAGGATGCAGTGAGAAACGCTAAAAAGATTGCAAGAGCAACGGGGATGACAGATGCAGAGTACCGCAAGACTCTTTCAGTACTCAGAGCTCAGATCAGGATAATAGAGAATAACCTTCGCAAGAAGGACTACACTTTTGATTATGAAAAGCAGCCTTCAAAAGCACTTTATAAATACAGACAGGCATTCATCAGAAATGATCAGGAGAGATACCAGGCTTTTATTAAAAGGGCAGAGGCAGATCCTACAGTGATGCACACAGGAACCCTTACTCCTTACGATGTGATAGCACCTGTGATAAGCAGAGCGCAGTTTACAGAGGATGAGAGACGTGCCATGAACGCAACCTGGAACGCCCTTCCTGACTTCACCGTTTCAGAGAATTCTCTTGTGGTGGTTGATGGTTCAGGCTCAATGTACGGTGGTAGCAATCCGGTTCCTGCAGCAGTTGCGCAATCACTTGGTATCTACTTTGCCGAGAGAAATAAAGGCGCTTTTCACAATCACTTCATCACCTTCTCAAAGAATCCCAGACTCATCGGGATCAAGGGAAGGGATATCGTGGAAAAGGTCCGCTACTGCATGGGCTTCAATGAAGTCAGCAACACAAATATAGAAAAGACCTTTATGCTCATTCTCAGAACTGCCGTGGATAATAAACTCACACAGGCTGATATGCCGGTGAAGCTCTACATAATCTCTGACATGGAGTTCGACTACTGTGCTGAAAATTCCGAGATGACCAATTTCGAGAATGCGAAGGCACAGTTTGCAAGATACGGCTATAAGCTTCCTCAGATAGTTTTCTGGAACGTGAACAGCCGTAATCAGCAGCAGCCTGTAAAAATGAATGATCGTGGCGTTGCGCTTGTATCAGGTTGCAATCCGCAGATCTTTTCAATGTTAAAAGAGGGCAACTTAGAACCTTACAAATTCATGATGAGCGTCCTTTCAGCGGCACGTTATGAAAAAATAGCAGCATAGGTTTACCGGAAAAATAGAAAACAGCCGGGAGGAAGCAAGCCTTCCGGCTCCGATAAAAGGATAAAACAATGAACACAATAGAGATAAAAGGGAAAGTAAATACAGCTCTTTGCTACGCCAAGGTAGTAGAGGACGAGGCAATAGAGCAGATAAGAAGAATGTGCGACTACCCTATGACGGAAGGCTCCAAGATAAGAATCATGCCTGACGTTCATGCCGGGAAGGGCTGCACAATCGGAACAACCATGACCATTACAGACAAGGCAGTGCCCAACGTGGTCGGCGTGGATATTGGCTGTGGCATGTACACAGTTAATCTTGGAAAACAGAACATTGACCTTGAGAAGCTTGATATGGCAGCTTTTACGATTCCTTCCGGAAGAGATGTGTGGGAGGGGAGAATTGAGAGATTTGATCTCACGGAGCTTCGCTGCTACAGACAGCTTAAGGATACTAAGCGCTTGGAGAGATCTCTTGGAACTCTCGGCGGTGGCAATCATTTCATAGAGGTGGACAGAGCGGCTGATGGCACGCAGTATCTTGTCATCCACTCAGGCTCCAGAAATCTCGGGAAACAGGTTGCGGAGCTTTATCAGACCCTGGCCGTAGACCTTGCAAAAGGTATAGGAGATTACCTCGAGGCGAGGGATGAGCTCATTAGAACCTACAAGGAGCAGGGCAGAAGAAATGAGATTCAGACTGCACTTAAGGAGCTCTATCATAAAAAGTATGTTGCGTTTCCGTCCACTATGCCCGAGGACCTTTGCTACTTATCAGGAAAATATCTTGACGACTACCTTCACGATGTGGAGATATGTCAGAGATTTGCCAGGAGAAACCGCGAAAAGATGGCAGAGATTTTACTTGATAAGTCTGGACTTGCAGGCGGGGAGGCTTTTCATACAATCCATAACTACATTGATACTGATGAGATGATTTTAAGAAAGGGCTCAATTGCTGCTCACAAGGGCGAGAAGGTTCTTATCCCCATAAACATGAGAGATGGATCAGTACTTGCAATTGGTAAAGGTAATTCTGAGTGGAACTATTCGGCACCGCATGGCGCAGGACGGATTATGTCCAGAACTGCAGCCAAGAACAACCTTTCAATGGAGGAATACAAAGAGTCAATGAAGGGAGTTTTCACGTCTTCTGTCTGCGAGGCAACAATTGATGAGGCACCTATGGCGTACAAATCGCTTGACGATATCATTGATGTGATCAAGGAGTCCGTGGAGATTGTAGATGTGATGAAGCCGATTTATAACTTTAAGGCTAAGGACTGATTTTATACCACAGGTATTATAGACAGCTAAGGCTTTCGGTGTTAGTATATGTTACCAATCCCTACGTGTGCATAGAGATTGTCCGCAAACTCATAAATATCAAGAATATACTGATACTTTTTGGGTGTGTGGGAAATATGCTGAAAAATATCGTTGGAATATTGTATTATAGAAGCTGATAAAATTTTTAGAGAGGGAGCCGCCATCCGTGAAGAGGATTTAAAATGTGACGGACAATAGGCCGCTGACCAAAGGGGTGGTTCAGATGAAGAGGTGTTTAATAACTGATAAGACTAGAAAGGTACTGCTGATTGCAGCAATTGTTATTATAGGACTGGTGATTTTTTCACAGCTGATTAAAAACCGTGGCGGCGTGAATGTAAAATGCCAGACAGAATATAAGGTGGAAGAAGGGTTAATCAGCTACAGACAGGATGATCCAAAGTGGAAGGATCTTTATCTTGGAGAGTCGGAATTTACGATGCAATCATCCGGATGCATAACTACCAGCATAGCAACAGCCATTTCCGAGAGTGAAAATCCTCTTGATCCTGGGCAATTGGTGGCATTTTTGTCTGATAACGGTGTGTTTGATAATGACGGAAATATGCAATGGGGCAAGTTAGATGAACTGCCGGGCTTCAACGCCGAGGTTTATGGCAAACCGGATGCCGACGCTATTGATGAATGCCTGGCACAAGGGCATTATCCGATTGTAAAGGTGCACAGAAGATCTCTTTTCAGTTACCATCATTTTGTTTTGATCATAGGAGCTGAAAATGGTGAATATATCTGTATGGATCCATTAAAGGATAGTTTCACCAAGCTCAAGGATTATGGTAACAGGATATATTCTGTCAGGTGTGTTTGGTATGGGGATTATTGAAAAAGAATTGTTCAAGTCTATAACATGTTTAGCAGAATATATCTATTAAATAGTTTGATAATTTAGAGTTATTTAATGGCTTAAATAAATATAGAGTATATAATTATTAATGGAGCTTCACATTGGCTCCATTATTTTTATCTTTTTATTGAAATAGACAATCTTTGTTCAGTCAAAGGCTGTCAGAGAGATTACAGATAAACCGATCATTATTCTTGAGGTATGAAAAATGAGTGACAAATATCAGTATATTATATTTGATCTGGATGGTACCTTGACGGATTCCGGCCCGGGGATCATGAATGGATTTGAATATGCCATAGAGAAAATGGGAAGGGAGCCGGTTGACAGGAGCGAGATGCGCAAATTTGTCGGACCTCCGCTGAAGGTCTCCTTTGGGGATCTTTTGGGATATTCAAAGGAGGACACTGACAGAGCAATTGTCCTTTATAGAGACTACTATAACAATATGGGCGGAGTTCTTGAAAACAGCGTTTATCCCGGAATTGTAGAGCTTTTGTCAGATCTGAAAAGTGAAGGAAAGAAGTTGATAGTTGCGACTTCAAAGAATGAAGTCGGAACAAAGACAGTACTTGAGCATTTTGAACTGAAGAAATTCTTTGATTTTGTAGCTGCGGCAGATGACAAGATACGTCCGCGCAAAACTGATGTAATCAAGTATGCTTTGGATAGCTGCGGGATAACAGATCTGTCCCATGTGGTTATGGTGGGTGACAGAGAAAATGATATTTTGGCTGCAAACGAGATTGGCATTGATTCTATTGGCGTTCTGTATGGATATGGTGACAGCGAAGAGCTTACAGCTGCAGGAGCGACCTATTTGGCAGAAAAACCTTCTGATGTGAAAAAATTGATTATTGATGATATAAGTATCAGATTGGAAACAGAGAAGGACTACAGAGCAGTTGAAGAGCTGACCCGTAATGCGTTTTGGAATGTCTATAAGCCTGGTGCAGATGAGCATTACTATGTTCACACAATGAGAAATCATCCTGATTTTATTCCGGAGCTTGCTTTTGTGCTGGAAAAGGATGGTGAGATTATCGGCAATATCATGTACACCAAGGCATGGATTGAAGATGAAAACGGAATGAAAAAAGAAATCGTTTCTTTTGGACCGTTTTGTGTTGCGCCTGAGTATCAGAGACTGAAGCTTGGCAAGGTTCTGATTGAGCATTCCTTTGAAGCTGCCCGCAAAATGGGATATGACGTAAATATAATTTTCGGAAATCCAGGTAACTATGTCACTCGCGGATTTGTCAGCTGTAAAAAGAAAAACGTCAGCTGTTTTCAGAAAGGAAACTTTCCTACAGCGCTTTTGGTGTGTGAAATGATACCCGGTGCACTTGATGGGCATGAATGGATGTATATTCCGAGCACGGCTGCCGATTGCTGCGATGATGAAGCAGCTGTTGAGGAATTTGATAAGACTTTTACTCCTAAGGAAAAGAAATGGATGCCGAGCCAGGAGGAGTTCTACATTTATAGGAATTCTTCGGTTGTAAGATGATTGAATAGTTTAGTTGTTATGGAGATGATGTAAAATGGATTCAATTTTAATTAAGGATACAACACGTGAAGAAAGGGAGAGGATTGTTGCCGAATCTATCGGGAATGTAAATGGTTCCTGTGATGGCTGCAGTGCGGGCCTGATAGAAATGTATCAGCCATATATAGATGGCATTAAAGAAATACGCGAGATAAACATGGAATTTCGGGCACATTTTGAATCAGGTGTTGACGGCCCGGAAAAAGCAGATTGCGGATACAAGTATTGAGGCTGATAATAGCATTTTATATCCCCGGAGTTGCTGATTTTGTTCATGCTCCGGGGATTTTTACGTTATAATAGCTTTATGTGTTTTGGGGAAGAATAAAGAGGAAAAGGTAAGTGGAAGTTTATGGATTTTATAAAGCTGATGCAGTCTGAGGAGTACGATTTCCTTAGGACTAATGAGAGATTAAATAATCGAATAATGCTACTGGGGCTTGGTGGCAGTTATGCATATGGAACAAATAATGAAAACAGTGATATAGATTTCAGAGGTGTCACATTACAGATGCCTTCTGATTTATTGGGGCTTACTGATTTTGACCAGTATGAGGACGATAAGACAGATACAGTTATCTATGGTTTCAACAAGCTGGTGAAGCTTCTGCTGGAGTGTAATCCTAATACCTGCGAGATGCTGGGACTTGACGATGATCAATATCTTATTATGTCTGAGCTTGGAAAGGAATTAAAGGATAACACCTATATGTTTTTGTCCAAAAGAGCTATAAAGACATTCGGTGGTTATGCGGATTCTCAGCTTAGAAGGCTTCAGAATGCAATAGCGAGAGACAGCCTTCCGCAGAGTGAGAGGGAAAAGCATATCCTTAAGTCAGTTATGCATGCTCTTGATGATGTGAACAGGAGATATTATGGGAAAACCGAAGGTGGTCTAAAACTGTACATCGATAAGGCGGAGAATCCTGAGCTTGATACGGAGATATTTGTAGATGCAAATTATGAGCATTTTCCGCTCCGTGATTATGAGGATGTCTGGGGTGTCATGAGGAGTGTTGTGCGAGACTATGACAAGCTGGGCAAACGTAACAGGAAGAAGGATGACAACCACCTTAATAAGCATGCCATGCATCTGATCAGACTTTTCATGATGGCGATTGATATTTTGGAAAAGGGTGAAATCATAACGCACAGGACAAATGATCTTGACACACTGCTCGCAATCCGAAGAGGTGATTTCATGGAGGCAGATGGTTCCTATTCACCTGCGTTTTTTGAGATGCTCAAAGAGTATGAGAGAAAACTTGATGAAGCTGCGAGGAAAACCACCCTTCCGGACAATCCTGATATGGAGAAGGTAGAGAAATTTGTTGAGCGCATAAACAGATATGCGGTTACAGGGGAACTATTATGAGAGATATTTTAAAGGAAATAGATGAAAAGCTTAATGAAATAGAGAAAACAGAGAACGTAAAGATTCTGCATGCAGTTGAGTCGGGAAGCAGAGCATGGGGCTTTGCTTCACCTGACAGCGACTATGATGTACGGTTCGTTTATGTCAGGGAGGCAAAGGATTATCTGAGGCTTGATGAGCCAAGGGATGTCATAGAATGGCAGCTTGATGAAGTTCTGGATATAAATGGCTGGGATCTGAAAAAAGCTCTGAAGCAATTTGCCAGAGGAAATGCTACCTTGTTCGAATGGAGCGGCTCCCCGATAGTGTACAGGACAACCCCTGAGTGGAGCAGAATAGCCGAGGTATCGGGACGGTATTTTTCTGAAAAGTCTGCAGTATATCACTACTATGGAACTGCTAATAATACCTATAACGAGTACCTCACAGGTGAGATGGTAAGATACAAAAAATATTTCTATGCTCTTAGGCCTCTTCTTGCCGCTATGTTTATTGAGAAAAATCACGCAGCACCGCCGGTTTTGTTTGATGATCTGTTAAAAATGGAATTACCGTCAGAACTTAGAAATGCAATTGGCGAGCTCCTTGAGATCAAACAACGGACAACTGAGAAAGAAGAGAATCCTCAGCTTCCGGTAATAAGGAAATTCATTGAGGATGAAGTGATCAGGCAGAAAGAGATAGCTGATAATATGCCTGATGACCATAATAAGGGATGGAACTGTTTAAATAGTCTGTTCAGAGAAATAATAGGTTGCAACAATATTTAAAAATGACCATTGACTCTTCCCTTAGGGAACCCCTTAAGGTGGATTTATAAACAAGAAGGAGGTTCTGTATATGGAGAAGAAAATGACATTACTGTTAAAAGGATTTTTTTTCTGTTATAGTAGAAATATGTTTATACCGTAAAAACAAATGTATTAGAGGATGTGTAAATGAGAATTATAGGAAACCTTATCTGGATCGTGTTTGGAGGCCTTATAAGTGCTATAGGCTGGTGGATTACAGGTATTTTTTGGTGCATAACTGTAGTTGGCATTCCGGTCGGAATTCAGTGCTTTAAGCTATCATCGATTTCACTTAATCCTTTTGGAAAAGAGATTGAGAATGACGGCGGAACAGTATCTTTCCTGCTGAACATTGTGTGGCTTCTGCTCTCCGGATGGGAGCTTGCTTTAGGTAATGCCATTATGGGATGTATTCTCTGTATCACAATAATTGGTATCCCTTTTGGAAAGCAGTTCTTTAAGATTGCAAAAGTAGCACTTATGCCATTTGGAGCAAGAGTCGTTAGAGATCATTATCTGTAAAGAGATTTTTATACTATACCCTGCAAAGGAAGAATAGGAGGGGATTTTTATGCTCGAAGTAGGAACAAAAGCACCATCGTTTGAGCTTCCGGATCAGAACGGAGTAATGCATTCGCTGGAAGAATACAGAGGTAAGAAGGTTATCCTTTATTTTTACCCTAAAGATAATACTGCCGGATGCACCAAGCAGGCATGTGGTTTTTCAGAAAGATATCCGCAGTTTACAGAAAAAGGGGCAGTGGTACTTGGAGTGAGTAAGGATACGGTTGCCTCACATAAGAAGTTTGAGGAAAAGTACGGACTTGCATTCACACTGCTGGCGGATCCGGAGCGCAAGGTGATTGAAGCCTATGATGTCTGGAAAGAGAAGAAAAACTATGGCAAGGTATCTATGGGGGTTGTTCGAACCACATACCTCATTGATGAGAATGGAATAATTATCAGGGCTAACGACAAAGTAAAGGTAGCTGATGATCCCGAAAAGATGCTTGGCGAACTTTAATAATGTTTATTATATAAAAAGCATTGCCCAAGATGGATGAAGAAGATCTAAGGGCAATGCTTAAGGGTTGACAGCAGCTAATATTATATTAGCTGCTTCTTTTTACTTCTTAAAAAAGATCTGAAGTGCATGGTACATATGCAGCTGCCATGCTTTCATGTCGTGAACACCACCGGGGATGATAAAGAAATCATAGTTCTTCCCCTGTTCATCCCCAATAATTTATACAGATTAATTCAGATAACCAATATAATCCCAATTCCTGATTATAGCAGTATGTGATATCCTTCACTAACAGATTATTGCTCAGTTTTTCACTACTTTTGCCACTTTAAACATATCTTTTTTGCTGTTATTTGAATTTATCTGAAGACAAATGAGGATTATATTCGTTATATAAACAAGTGAATGTTTCAGAGGTGTGTCAGAAAGGTGTTGGTTATGAGTGGAAAGAGATTATACAAAAGTCATGATAAAAAGATCTGTGGTGTATGTGGCGGCATAGCTGAGTATTTCGGAATAGATCCTTTAATAGTAAGGCTTATCTGGGGTATCCTGGCATTTGCCTGGGGAACAAGCATAGCAATATACATAGTTATGGCTTTCATAATGGATGATGCTCCTGATTGTATAGAAGCAGATGAAAACCGATATGAGGCTCAAAGGGACATAGAAGAAAAGACAGTTCTCAATGCAGAACCGGTTGGTTTCAGACTTAACAATGGAGTTAAGGAAGAGATCTACCGTTAATCATAGATGCAAAAGTAAAAAACAAGTTTTGCTGTGGTAACGCAGAAAGGAGTAGCAATGAATATAACACTTGAAGCAATTGAAAAGGTAATGGAACTCACAGGAGTTGAGTACAAGGCTGCTAAGGAAGCCCTTGAGAAGACTGACGGAAATGTAGATCAGGCTGTGAAGCTCATACAGCCTGCTACAAAGGATATCGGAGAAGATATTAAGAACCTCATGGATAAGCTTAAGAAGACTGTTGAGGAAGGCAACGTTGACAGAATCCAGATTAAGAAAGATGACGAGATTGTCCTCAGCGTTCCTGTAAATATCGGAATCATCGGCGGTATCCTTGGTCTGGCAGCAGCACCCTGGGCACTTATCGCAGGCTCTGTTGCAGCATTCGGACTTGGATGCAAACTGATAGTTGTGAAGAAAGATGGCACAACCAATGAAGTTAAATAAAACTGAATAGTGAATTGTTATAAAAAATCAAATTGATTATCAGACATCACCCCGGAATAGGAGTGGTGTCTGATTTTGTTTTAAATGGTGTACAATAGTAACAAGGAAGAGCACAATATGAAAATAGAGGGGAGACATTAGAGGCTATGATTATCGAACAGTGTATTCAAAATGAGATAGATAGCATATATGGAATCGAATATGGAAAAAGGACAGGAAAAGTGCTTATACCCGCTTTTTTAGGTGATTTCAGAAAGGTACTTGAGAAAAATCCTGCGGGGAAAGAAGTCTCCGAGGAATATATGACAGAAGACAGGAAAATGCATCTGATTTTAAAAGGTCTAAAAAAGCTTGGGGCTATGGGATATGAGCCGGTCATTGTTTCATGTATATGCAATGGCAAGGAACTAATGGCCTCCGAAGTGCCGTTTATTCCTGATATTTTTGACAGATAACTTTTTGTAAAGGATAATATATGACACAGAAAGAAGGTGACAAATATGACAATCGCAATGGCAAATGATCATGCAGGAACACAGATGAAAGAAGAAATCAAAAAGTATCTTATCGCACAGGGATATGAGGTTAAGGATTTCGGAACATATGATGAGGAATCCTGTGACTTATCTGATTTTGTTTACCCGGCTGCTTTAGCTGTAGCAAAGGGTGAGTGTGAAAGAGGAATCTTCTGTGATGGAGTAGGATATGGCAGTGCACTTATAGCTAACAAAATAAATGGCTGCTATGCAGCAGTATGTCAGGATCCGTTATGCGCTACGCTGGCAAGGCAGCATACCGATTCTAATATTCTCTGCCTTGGAGCAAAGATTATCGGCGGCCTTATGGCTATGGAAGTAGTTAAGACATGGCTTACAACGGAGCCTCTGATGGAAGAGAAATATCGCAGACGTGTTCAGAAGGTTTGTGATATTAATGATAAGCATTGTGTACCTGTAAAATGATTTTTTAATACGCTAATAGGTACAGTTTCTATGGCAAAGGAGTGGAAAGGGAAAGTTTAAAATGGAGATTTTTACCGGAAGACCGGAGAATTCAGATAACAGGCTTGAGAGGGAAATGCGTGTCTATGATCTCCTGGATAGTTTGGGGATAGAGTACCAGAGAGTAGATCATGAAGCTGCTATGACGATGGAGGCCTGTGAGGCTGTGGATGAGGCTTTGGAGACGGTAATGTGCAAAAATCTGTTTTTGTGTAACAGGCAGAAAACAGCGTTTTATCTTCTCCTGATGCCCGGTGATAAGAAATTTAAAACAAAGGAGTTGTCCAGTCAGATAAATTCTGCAAGGCTTTCCTTTGCTGAGGCTGATGATATGCTTAAATATCTGGATATTGAACCCGGATCAGTGAGCGTAATGGGACTGATGAACGACAAGGATAAGGCTGTGAGACTTCTTGTTGATGAAGATGTAAAGGCTGGTGATGTAATTGGCTGCCATCCCTGTGTGAACACATCAAGCCTGAAGATAAGAACTTCTGATATTTTTGATAAGTTTCTGCCTTCGGTAGGGCATGAAGCAGAAATAGTACATCTTGTTGGTGAATGAAAGAGCAGTAAATGGATAATCGTATTGAATGGGCAAGAAATCATGATGAGCTGGTGCATGCTGTCGAAAGTCTCGGACTTCCGGGAGAACTCGGAGATCAGGTTGCAAGGCAGCTGGGGAGTCCCAAAGCAATGCAGAGAATGATGGCTTATTTATATAATGTAAAGCCTCGCAGCGCAGAACTTATTGTTGATGAGACGCTTGCCATATGCAGTGATATAGACCGATGGAAAGATAAAAAGGCGGCGGAAGAGGCTAATGCCAGATATAATGAAATCCTTTATTACGGATTGGGTGATGATGATAGCGACTGATGAGAGGAGGTAGTTATATGCGTCTGTTTATAGCAATTGTCCTGGATGAAAATATGACGGATGCTCTCGAAGAGATGCAGGATGATCTGATGCGCGTAGGAATCAAAGGTGGCTATACCAGACCGGAGAACCTCCACATTACGCTGGCATTTCTTGGAGAAAATGACGAGCCGGAAAAGGCCATCGAGGTAATGCGAGATGTACCTCTGAAGTCCTTTAATATAAAAGTTGCAGGTACAAGGCGATTTAAGGATATGGTATTTGCAAATGTTGAAGAGAATCAGGCTCTTTATGATTATGTAAAGCGTCTTCGTAAAGCCCTGTCTGAAAATGATATAGAGTATGACATGAAAAAGTTCATGCCTCATATCACCCTGGTAAGAAGGGCGACCGGAAATAAGGAGTTTCCTGTGCAGTACGAGATTGCTACAGAGGAAACAATGAGAGTTAAGGGAATATCATTGATGAAATCTGAGCGTGGGAAGCATGGAATGGTCTACACTGAGATAGGCTATGTGAGAGCTTTCTGAACTAAGATTACAGTGCTCCTTTCGTAGACGGGTGAGGATAATGACTTATGTTTTTTAAAAAGAAAACAGTTAAGAAATCATACGATAAAGAGAATAAAAAACCTGTGATTAAGGCAAGTATATGCAATGGGGAGCAGGTCGCCGGTTTTCAGGATGTTCATACGGGATTTTTTGAGGAAGTAATGCTTATAAGAAACTCAGAGGATCTCTTTCAGTTTAAGAGCAAGTATGGAATCGAGGGAGACATAGAAAAGATATATTGAGGCAGTTTATTAATAATTCCGTAAGGCATGTCTTTTTGGACGATAGCAAGGGAAGACATACTTTAATACTAGTGGAGGATTAGGTTTATGAAAAAGTTTAAGATTACTTTCAATTCCCCGGTTACACTGGGATTTATATTCATATGTTTTGCAGTATTGGTGTTGAATATTGTAACAATGGGTATGACTAATCAGATGCTGTTTATGACATATCATTCATCGTGGGCATCACCTCTTACATATCTGAGACTTTTCACACATGTACTGGGACATAGCGGATGGCAGCATTTTATTGGTAATGCAACATATATATTGCTTCTTGGGCCTATGCTTGAGGAAAAGTACACCTCAAAAAAAGTGGTAATGGTTATTCTGATAACGGCTTTGGTAACGGGACTGGTAAATAACATTCTGTTCCCGAACACAGCACTTTGTGGTGCAAGTGGAGTGGTGTTTGCATTCATTCTTATGACATCCTTCACAGGATTCAGGCAGGGAGAGATTCCGCTGACCTTTATACTGGTTACTATAGTTTTTATCGGGCAGCAGGTGTATGAAGGAATCTTTTTACAGGATGACATATCAAATCTTACCCACATTCTGGGTGGAATTGTCGGAGCTGCCGTAGGATATAAGTTAAATAAACAGAAATAGGAGGCTTTATGGAAACCTGGTTTTATATTGTAGATAGTATTGACGGCGATTATGCAAATCTTCGGAGGACAGATATAGACTCCGATGATCTTAAGCTTGTTGCAAGAGCTCTTTTGCCTGAGGGCATATCAGAAGGAACAAGGCTTAAATATGAGCTGATGCAGTATTCAGTTATCGAGGACTAAAGGAATAATATACGATGCAGATTGATAGACAGAGAGTGCGGGAGCAGTTTGCTTCATACACAAGAAAATACGATCCGAGTGATACGAAGATCGCGCTGGTATTTGAACTTGTCTACCCCAAAAGCCTGGAATTAGCTAAGACGCAGGGCTATTTATATAAGATGTTCGAATTTCCGACAAGGAATGAAAGCATGAGGAAGGCTTTGGAAGAAACGCGTAAAGAGCTTGGGCTATAAACTATAGATTCTGTTTTTCGGAAGGGAAACAGAAAGCTATGGAATAATAGCAGGAATGGCTATATACTATTCTTATATGGATAATAAATCACCAAAAAAGAACAAACTATATAAAAGTTTCAGGTACGCATTTGAGGGAATTTTTGCGACTATATTCCATGAACGGAATATGCAGATTCACTGTCTTGTTGCTGTGCTTGTGGTGATGTTTGGCATTATACTCAAAATATCACTCTCGGAGTGGTTTTTGTGTATGCTTCTTTTTTCTATTGTACTAAGTCTTGAGCTTGTTAACACAGCTATAGAAGCGGTGGTGGATCTTGTTACCGAAGAGAAGCGTCCTCTTGCTAAAAAAGCGAAAGATGCTGCTGCCGGAGCAGTTTTAGTAAGCGCGATTTTCGCAGCGATCATGGGTGGAATCATTTTTTTTCCAAAGCTGTGGCAGTTTTTATTTTGAAGCTATCATTGCCTTATTAGCTCGGAAGTGGGATGCGACAGATGTCAGCACAGCTTTCGGGTGGGGAATGTGCTAATAGAAACAATTTCTTAGGAGGGTGACACATGGATAATCTTACAGATGGACTTAAAAAAATTCTACTTGCAGGCGTAGGTGCGGTAGCGCTCACTGCTGAGAAGGCCGGAGAAATTCTTGAAGAGATGGTCGAAAAGGGTGAGATTACTGTTGAACAGGGTAAGGCCCTGAATCAGGAACTGAAGCGCACTGTTAAGGAGAATGCAGGCAAAAAGGACAACGGAGAAAAGGATTTGTCTAAGGTTGTTGAGGGTCTTTCATCCGAGGAGCTTTCCAAGCTCAAGGAACTTATTGCTGCTGCTGAGAGTAAAGAATGACAGATTTAAAGGGGATTGTCGGCACTGTAAGAAAGATGGCCGACGCGCAGGCTGATAAGGCTGAAGCTGAAAAGGCTGCAGCCGAGGGACAGCCTGTTTATGATGGCAAAATAAGAAATGCTGAGGATAAAGCCAGGTTTAAGGAAATACGAGGGGTGCTTGCAAGGAACAAGATTACCAGGGGTATTTCACCTGAAAAACTCAGAATTATTTTAGAAGAGCTTGGTCCAACCTACATCAAGCTTGGGCAGATTATGTCTATGCATTCAGACATATTGCCGAAGCGCTATTGTGATGAATTGGCCAAGCTTAATTTTGATGTTCCACCTATGCCTTTTTCAGAGGTAAAAGAGATTATAGAGGAATCATACGGATGTCCCTATACGGAGGTCTTTGAGCGGATTAATGAAAAGGCTCTTGGTGCAGCATCTATCGCGCAGGTTCACAAGGCAAGGCTGAAGAAGAAAACCGAAGACGGGAAAAGCATAAATGTTATCGTAAAGGTTCAGCGCAAGGGTGTTTTTGACATTATGTCCAGGGACATAAGCCTCTTACACAGATTAGTTAAGCTGATGCCTCCCGTTGGCGATCTGAAGAACATCGTAGATCTGGATATGGTTCTTGATGAGATGTGGACCGTTGCCAGAGAAGAAATGGACTTTTTAAAAGAAGCCTGCAATATCGCTGAGTTTAAGAAAAATAACAAGGACATCAAATATGTGGATTGTCCCAATATGTATCTAGAGTACACGACGGACAAGGTTCTTGTTATGGAATTTGTGGATGGATGCTCGATAGATGATGTGGAGTATCTTGTGACTCATGGCTATGACCTTGATGAGATTGGAGAAAAATTCGTCAACAGCTTTATCAAGCAGGTGATGGATGATGGATTTTTTCATGCGGATCCTCATCCCGGGAATGTAAAGATTTCCGGTGGCAAGATTGTCTGGATCGACATGGGAATGATGGGAAGGTTATCGGACAGAGACAGAAGACTCATGGTCAGGGGTGTTCGTAGTATTGCCATGCATGATATTCAGGCGACGGTAAATGCGATTATTGATCTGGGAGATGTCAGGGGAACACCCAACAGGGATAAGCTCTATACTGAGATAAAAAGCTTCCTTGATCAGTATGGGTCGGTTGCTTTCGGAAGTCTTGATATTGCTGGTGCTCTTCAGTGTCTCATGGATATAATGAAGGAAAATGGCATAGCTCTTCCACATGGTATGACTATGCTATGCAGAGGACTTGCCCATGTGCAGGGAGTACTTGCCACAATAAGCCCTGATATCAACATGATGCAGATAGCTACGTCAAGAATTACCGATGATTTTATTCAGAACCTGGATATTCGCGATGAATTTTCAAAATATGGCAGGGCTCTGTATCGCGCAGCTGACAGAGGCATAGAGATACCCGCACTTGCCAATCAGGTTATGAAGGAGTATCTTGCCGGTCAGAGTAAGGTTACTATAAACTTAAATCCGTCCAAGGAATTTGATGAGCTGATATATTCTTCAATAAGAAATATGGTTATCGGACTTGGAGTAGCTGCGCTTCTTATTGCATCCAGCGTCATGTGTACGACTACAATGGAGCCCAGGATTTTCGGGATACCTGTCCTTGGGGCAGTTGGATTTTCGTTTGCTATGATAGTCAGTGGATTTTTGATACTGAGAAATATAGGACTTAAGATACTTGCCAGAAGGAGAAGGCGGAGAAAATAAAAAAAGCCTTCCCCCCAAGGAGAAGGCGGAGAAAATAAAAAAAGCCTTCCCCTTGGGGGGAAGGTGCCCGAAGGGCGGATGAGGGGAAGTCTTACCGCTCCTTCCCCCAGAAGAACAGCCCAAGCATTCCGGGACCGACATGGGCACCTGAAAAAGGCTCGTGCTGACAAATTGTAATATTGGCAGCGGGATTTATTTCCTTCACCATCTCAGCCAGCTTATTGGCATCTTCTATACAATCTCCATGAGAGATGCAAACAGTCTGATCATCTGTATCCATTCGCTTTTCAGCATATTTGGCAATGATTGCCTTTATTGCATTCTTACGACCTCTTACCTTATCACATGAAATGATATGACCTGTACTGTCGCCGAACAAGATAGGTTTAATATTGAGAATTGTACCAATCTGTGCTGTAACTCCGCTTACACGGCCGGTGTTCTTAAGAAAGTTTAAGTCATCGACTGTGAAATACTGGCAAGCGTGAGGTACGGCTTCATCAAGAATCTTAGCAGCCTCTTTTGCATCTACGCCATCGCGGTTTAACTGAGCCGCCTTAAGTGCAAGAATTCCATTGCCAAATCCGCATCCATGAGAGTCAACAATGTGAATGAAACTGTCAGGATATTCCTCCATGAGCTCTGTGGCTGCAGCAATTGCTGCGTTGTAGGTTCCGCTTATTCCTGAGCTCATTGCGATGTATATAATGTCCTCACCCTTACTGGCAAGAGGGGTAAAATACTCTAAAAATAAAGCTGTGTTAAGTAGACTGGTCTTAACTTTATCCCCATTTTTAAGACCTTCGTAGTAAGCGTGACCATCAAAATCTTCAATATCGCCTGTATAAGTTACAGGCTCATCATTTACAAGATAGCCACAAGGTAACAGACTTATGCCGTCCAAAAGCTTCTTGGGAAGGTTGGCACAGCCGTCTGCAAAGACAGTAAAACTCACTATTTCATTCCTCCGCATACATTATAAATTTATCTGCTATAATATGAATGATATATTATACATTATGTATATCACACGTAGTTCATTATACCACATCTATGGGTGTAGTGTTCTGCAAATGGCTTGAAATCAATGATTTTTGGAGGAGATAGCGATGAATATTTGCTTGCTTAATGATTCGTTTCCACCAGTCATAGATGGTGTCGCAAACGTAGTGATGAATTATGGAAAAATTCTCTCTGAGGATATTCATGCAGGAGTTGTTGTCGGAACTCCCAGATATCCGGATGCGAATTATGAAGGTTATCCTTATAAAGTTATACCATACAGCAGCATTGATACCACGGAATTTGTGAAGGGATACAGGACCGGAAATCCGCTTGCAATGCGTGAGATTACACAGATGGCAGAGTTTGGCCCTGATATTATTCACACGCACTGTCCCGCATCCTCAACAATAATGGCAAGAATACTGCAGAATGAGACAGGCGCACCAATTGTTTTCACATATCACACCAAGTTTGATGTGGATATAGAAATGGCAGTTGGACAAGGTCTTTTGAAAAATGAGACCATAAGGGTAATGGTTGGTAATATCTCTGCCTGTGATGAGGTCTGGGTTGTTTCCGAGGGTGCAGGTGAAAATCTTAAGTCCCTTGGGTATGAAGGAGAGTACCATGTCATGAATAATGGCGTAGATTTCCCCAAGGGCAGAATTGCGGCAGATAAGGTGAGGGAAGTTACAGAGAAGTTTGACCTTCCCGAAGGCGTTCCGGTTTTCCTTTTCGTGGGAAGAATGATGAAATACAAGGGACTGCCCATAATTATAGATGCTATGAAAAAACTATCCGAAGAGGGCGTTGATTATCGCATGGTATTTATCGGAGGAGGCGCCGATGCCTTAGAAATGCAGGAAAAGGTGAAAAACTATGGCATAAGCACTGATATAGTTACGGAAGAAACTGATGCATCACAAAGCGGAATAGATGTTTTCATAGATGGTAAGAATAAAAAGCTGGTAACTGTAGCGGGTCTGGACGGCATGTCAGGAAAGGTGATTTTTGCAGGACCTGAGCATGACAGGGAAAAGCTTCGCGCATGGAATACCAGAGCGGATCTGTTCCTGTTCCCTTCAGTCTATGACACTAACGGTATAGTTGTTCGTGAGGCAGCAGCATGCGGACTGGGCAGTGTTTTAATTAAAAATTCCTGTGCCGCAGAGGGAATCACTCATGCAAGAAACGGATATATGATAGATGAGAATGCCGAATCCATGGCAGCTTTATTGAAAGAGGTTTCGAAGGATTTAGATGCTGTACATGATGTTGGACAGCATGCAATGGATGAAATTTACATATCCTGGGAAGATGCAGTTCACACAGCCTATGAGAGATACGGCGTTATAAGGGATCTGGTTGCGGATGGAACAATTGCACGAAGAAAAAAGCAGAGCTCCGATTACCTGCTTGAATCTGCATCCATGATAGTTAAAGGCACAAACCATATTTTTGATATCCCACGAAATATTTATGGCGGCATGAAAGAGAACTTCGAGGATTTCAAGGAGGACTTCATGGAAGACCTTCAGGATTTTAAAGAGGAATTTAAGGAGAGCATCCCCGAGGGTGTAAGGGAATTTGGTGAGAGTGCAAAAGAGCTGACGGAAAACGCTACCAACAGTGTGAAGAAGAATGTTAAAAAGGGCATCGAATTCGCAGGACAAAGCGTCCGCGAAGGCTTGGATATAAGTATCAATGGAATGAAGATGGACTAGTACGGGTAACAATTATGGAACAAGACTGGTATAAACGAATGGCTTTCTACCAAATCTGGGTAAGAAGCTTTGCTGATGGAAATGGCGACGGTATAGGTGATCTCTACGGCGTTTACGACAAGCTGCCATATGTGAAATCCCTTGGAGTGGATGGCATCTGGTTTTCACCGCTTTACCCGTCTCCCAATGCGGACTACGGCTACGACATCTCTGATTACAAGGATATCCATCCTGATTACGGTACGCTGGATCAGTTTAAAAAAGTGCTGGGTAAAGCACATGAACTGGGACTTAAGGTCATCATGGACCTGGTAGTGAATCATACCTCGGACGAGCATCCCTGGTTTATCGAAAGCAGGAAAGGTAAGGATAATCCCTACAGTGATTATTATATCTGGAGAGATAAGCCCAATAACTGGGATAGTCTGTTTGAAGGAAAAGCCTGGGAATACGATGAACAGAGAGGGCAATATTACCTTCATATTTTTGCAAAAAAACAGCCTGACCTGAATATGGATAACCCCAAAGTGCGTGAGGAAGTAAAGTCTATCATGCGTTTCTGGCTGGATATGGGCGTAGATGGATTCAGGGAGGATGTCATAAATTTTATTTCCAAAAAGGAAGGACTTCCCAATGGCCTGCCATTTTTACCTGCTGTTAACGGAATGCCCTACTATAAGGATGGTCCGCATATTCACGAATATCTGGCTGAGTTCAGAGCTGTGTGTAAGGAATATGACTGCTTTCAGATAGGCGAGGGACCTATGACTACGGTGAACTCTGCCCTGAAGTATCTCACAGGTGAAAACAAGTCCCTGGATATGATGATTTCCTTTGACCACATGATGGCTGACTGCGTTTATACGGAGTATATTCACAGGCCGTTTTCTCTTATAAAGCTAAAAAAGGCATTTACTAAGTGGCAGACAGCTCTGGCAGGCAAAGCTTGGAACAGTCTGTATCTGGAAAATCATGATCATCCAAGAATCATCAGCCGTTACGGAAGTGAATATTATCACAGAGAAAGTGGAACCATGCTTGCGGCATGTTATCTCTTCCTGCAGGGGACACCTTTCATATATCAGGGACAGGAAATCGGGATGACCAATATCCGCCTGAATTCAATCGACAAATATGTGGATGTGTCCAGTAAGACCAATTACCACACCTATCATTTGAAGGATACAAAGGAAAAGAGGCTTAAAAGGATCCATTTATCAAGCAGGGATTCCGCGCGAACTCCGGTGCAGTGGAATGATTCAAAGTACGCCGGATTTTCAAAGGTCAGACCATGGTTTTATGTAAATCCGAATTACAAAAAGATCAATGTTGCAGCGCAGGAGAAGGATAAGTTTAGCATTCTGAATTTTTACAGAAAATGCCTTGCATTAAGAAAAAGCTCCAATGCACTTTTATATGGTGATTATAAGGAGTATAATCCAAAAGACGCAAATATATATATGTATGAACGTACACTCGGTAAGACAAGCTATCTCATAATCTGCTCATTTTCAAGGTTCCCTGTGAAGGTCAGCATTCCCGACAAATACATTGGGAAAAAGGGACAGCTCATGCTGTGTAACTATTCTGACAGGAAGCAGTATCATCATGACCTTATGAGAAGTGAGCTTTGCACCTATGCCGTGCGTCATGGCATGTACAGACCCTATGAGACGAGGGTGTACAGATTTAGAGTAAACTAAGGAGACAACTAAACTATGACAATAGATGCGTACTTAAACCCGGATTTTACCTGGATTCAGAAACTTTTGTTTTTTGCTGTGGGACTTCTGGGATTACTTGTTTGCGATTTTTTACTGCTTGGAGGAGCCGAAATTTCTGCATCCTTCATGCCAAGAAGTGAGAGAAAATATGCCGTTCCGGTTAAGTTTCATAAGTACATCCAGCTTTTTTACGAAATGATAATTTCGGGAACTTCGGTTATGTCCTTTGCATGTGCATATGTTGTATTTAATCACGTCTATTCACTGATGCAGGCAGGGGCGGGTCACTCAGGAATGATAACCGGAACCTTCTATCATATCTGGAGTGAAGGAAAAGATTTTGCACTGCTGCTTCTTATCTGTTTATCAATCGTATTTAACACAATTCTTGATACTTTCATAATTCCTCTTGGCAGACTTGCCAAGGAGGAAAAGGCAGCGGTAAGAATGCTGGGAATGTTCTATGCGATCATCATTTTGATATATCTTAATCTGATCGGTGATGAGAGTGAATACAGTCCGGTAATGATGTATTATCTGGGACTTATGGTGGGTAGATTTGTGTATTTTGATGCTTCATTTATGGATTTCCTTATAGCAATCAAGAATGCGTTTATAAAGCTTCCCATGCTTGTTCTTTGCATAGCACTTTGCGGTGGAATGTGCTTTTTTGGCTTTAAGGCAGGGTTCCTCCTTGAAAGAAATTATTATATTGTCGGCGTTTTCTATACTCATTTGTTCCTGCTTGCTGCAGTATTTGTGATTCATCACAGCCACATAATGAAGTTTGTAGCCAGAGAGAAGGAGCTTCCTAAAGAGGATGAACGTCTGGGGGAGGAAGAATATTATGATGATAGTGATTATCCCGAAGATAAATAAACCATCTTTTTACAAATGTTTAAGAATTAATTTATAAACGAATATACATAAATGTCATATTATATTCTTATGAGAACTATGCACTCTAAGGAGGTTAATATGGCAGACGGAAGAAACAAAAAAGATAATGCTTTGAAGCTTGAAGGCATGAGTATCAAAGTCAAACTGATTCTGTTTATTGTTCCTATTGTTGCAATTCTGTTGATTGCTCTGACTGCAATAACCACTATTGTCAGCAGAAATATCATAATGGAAAGATCCAACAGCGAGATGGCAGCAACCCTTGGCGAGAACACGAACTATATATCAGCCGAGCTTAAAGATATTCGTGCGCAGGCTGATACCATAGCCAGAATGGTTGCCGGTACCTATCATTCTGCGAGTGTAGATGACTATGGTTATGCGCTTACTGAGGTTGTTGAAAGTGATGACCTTGTTCTTGGTGCAGGTTTGTGGTTTGAACCCTATGTTTTTGACACAGAATCAGAATACTATGGACCTTATTGGTACAAGAATACTGATTCATCAGGAAATTGGGATGGAAAGGATCCCATACTTACCTGGGATTATTCAAATGCAGACTATAACT
Organism: Butyrivibrio sp. AC2005; assembly: GCF_000424145.1. Lineage (GTDB taxonomy): Bacteria > Bacillota > Clostridia > Lachnospirales > Lachnospiraceae > Butyrivibrio. The sequence goes on along the minus strand of NZ_AUJI01000033.1, from coordinate 18,084 downwards.
ATTTTTCACAGGAATATTATACAAATGCAAAGAGCCTTCCTAATGCAACCATAACAGATCCTTACTATGATTCATCATCAGGAATGGTTATGGCATCCTGCTCAGCGCCTATTAAGACACTTGATGGCACATATATCGGATGCGTTACGGTTGATATCATGCTGGGTGCAATTAGTGATCAGATAGGATCAATAAGCGTTGGACAGACCGGAACACTTTTCCTTATTGATGGAAATGGAAATTACATCTATCACCCTGCATTTAAAGATGCTTGTAAGGACGGAATGAATATCACCGAATCTACAGAGATGGGTGAGTATGTGACTAAGGTTACAGCTTCAGATTCAGGCAGTGGCGATTTTACCTGGGAAGGTTCAAAAAGACTTCTTTTCTGGGATAAGGTTCCCAGTATGACCTGGAAGGTAGGCCTTACAATTACTGAGGATGAGATTGTTAAGTCAGTAAATAGGATGATGTATATCTCCATCATCCTATGTATTGTAGCAATTGTTCTTACAACCAGCATTATTATTTATCAGGCAACCGGTATTGCTAATGCTGTTGCAGTTGTTGCGCACTCTCTCTCTAAATTAAGAGAAGGCGAATTTGTAAGAATAACAGGTGTTAAGAAGAGAACCGACGAGTTCGGACTGATGACTGAAGCCACAAATGATGTAATTGACAAGCTCGATGACATCGTTACAAAGATAAAGGATTCTGCACTTGCCGTGGGATCATCATCTGAAGAGCTTTCAGATATGGCTAACCAGATATCACAGACAGCGGAAGATGTATCCAATGCCGTTCAGGAGATTGCATCAGGTGCAACACAGCAGGCTGATGAGATTCAGTCCGCATCTGAAAATGTCGGACTCATCGGCGATGCCGTAAACGATGTGCAGACTTCAACCGGTAATCTGTCAACTACAGCCGGCAAGATGAAGGAAGCTTCGGAGATATCCAGCAGATCGCTTGCTTCTCTTCAGGATTCCTCTCAGGAGATGACGGCTAAGATTGATGAGATATCCCAGACCATTCAGGCAACACAGGAAGCTGTTACCAACATCAGTACCAAGGTTGAAGGCATTACATCCATTGCTACACAGACTAACCTCCTTTCACTTAATGCTTCAATCGAGGCAGCAAGAGCCGGTGAAGCAGGAAAAGGCTTTGCGGTTGTTGCTGAAGAGATCGGACAGCTTGCTGAGAATTCAAAGCAGCTTGCAGATGATATAAAGGTTGAGATGGAATCACTGCTTACTCAGGCTAAGGCAGCGGTTGATGCGGCAGAAGATGTTCGCCAGGGCAACATTGATCAGCAGACGGCTCTTGGAGATACACTTACAGCAGTTAACGGAATGTTAGAGGATATTGGAAGTACTGTTGGCGGCGTTCAGCTTATCAGCCAGGGTGCTGACACCTGTGAGAATTCCAAGAATGCTGTTGTAGATACCATGAGTGCTCTATCTGCTATATCAGAGGAGAATGCAGCTTCTTCACAGGAGACAGGTGCATCCATGCAGGAGCTTTCCGCAACGGTTACAACCCTTGCAGGATCAGCATCTTCACTAAAGGATATCGCCGAACAGCTTAATGAAGAGATGCAGTTCTTCAAGTCATAAGAGAAGTTAATAGCCCCGGTATATCCCAATGAATTTGAGGTATACCGGGGATTTTTTATTCAATAGGAAATTCCTTCGGATTTCCTATTGAATAAAAAGCGCTCCGCTATGGATGCGACTGGTGCGCGCAAGCTAAAGCTTGCGCGCACCAGCGCGCAAAGAGTCGCGAGCGACTCTTTGTTCTTTCATACGAGGAAATTCCTATAAAATGAAAAACTCTGCGAGGATATTTAAAAGAGAGGGGTATTGTTTTATGAGAAAATTTTTATTAACTGCTTTTGCAATTACTTGTTTTCTTATTGCAGGGTGTTCATCCTCAAAAGCAATCCCATATCATTTTGCTGACAGGAAAGAAGCGATGGACTGCTATCGCTCAAATATGGATTATTTTAATGGCATAGGACCTCGTGACATTCAGTATAAAACCCAGGATATTAATGGCTCAGAGGCAGAATTGGCAGTGTTTGGCGCAGAGCAGATGATGGATTTTACTGATGATGAGAAAAAAGGCATAGATAAAATTATGGAAGAAATAGAGAATGATCTTAAAAAGAATCATTACACTATACCACATCTGGATGAGGTTACATTTATTAAATCAACGCAGAAAGAGGAGAGCGACAGCGGAGCATATACTCATGGAACACAGATTTATATAGCACAGGAGTGGGTGGATGCTATATGTTCTGATAATGTTGAATATCATATTGAGGGTAAATATATGATATGGCATGAATTGTTTCACTGTCTGACAAGAAGTAATCCTGATTTTAGAAAGAAAATGTACAGTATTATAGGATTTACTGTTCAGGATAAAGATTTTGAACTTCCACCATCAGTTTATGAGATTTATATATCAAATCCGGATGTGGAACATCACAATGCATATGCAACATTTAATATAGATGGAGAAATGATTGACTGTTACATGGTCCTTATAGCAACGAAGCCTTTTGAAAAGGAGGGAGACAGTTTTTTTGACTGTATGGAAGGAGTACTTGTACCTACAGACGGGAGTGACAAGTATTATACGATAGATGAGGCGTCAAATTTCTGGGATTTGTTTGGAAGAAATACCGATTATGTAACTGATCCCGAGGAATGTATGGCTGACAATTTTTCGTTTGCAATGACATTCGGAAAAGTTTCCAGGGAATATAATAATCCGGAGATTATAGATGCTATTTTGGATGAAGTATCAAAGTAGAAAAAAGAAAGGTACTGCTTTTATCGAAGTAGCTTTTCTAGGATACATCAGTACGGAGGGATTCGGCAACAGATATCGCAGCAAGTTCTCTGTAATAGCAAATAAGCGACCTGCATCATAGCAGATCGCTCAATTTTTTTTCATAGAAAAAGTTCTTCTCAAGAGCATAGAATTCCGTCCACATGGATATGGTCCTGCATTTATCCTTTCTGGGGCACTCCTCAGCGTTATCCTCGAGACAGACAACCGGAGAAAAGGTGCCTTCCATAAGTTCTATTATTTCCCCAATTGAATATTCCGAAGGACTTCTCAGCAGCTTATAACCACCGTGTTTTCCACTGGCACCGATTATAAGTCCTCCCTTTACCATCTCTTTTGCAATTATTTCCAGATATTTCTTGGAAATATCCTGCCTGTCGGCGATGTCTTTAAGAGGTATATAGTCCGGACTGTTCTGCTGAGCGAGGTCGATCATGACTCTCAGGGCATAGCGTCCTTTTGTTGAAAACATAGGTCTCCTCCTTATTCAAAACTTCTTTTTCCTATAAATCTATATATAGGATATAGTACCTTCTGTAGCTTTTGGATTACGGGTTGCTTATAGCAAGTGAAAACAAAAGCTTATCGTAAAGCATATTGACATAGTAGGTAAATAGATTGTATCATCATTTCATGAAAAAGCAAACAACAAAGCAAGAGGCAAGCGCCGGAAAAAGAAGCTTTGGAAAGAGAGGAGAATTTAATTATGAAAAAGAATTTATTGACAAAAATGGGAACACTTTTAGTTTCAACAGCACTTATTGGAGCTTCACTTGCAGGTTGCGGAGCAAAGGAAGAGAGTGCAGCTGCTGACACAGCTGGGACAACTATAGCAGATGATGAAACAGCTAAGGCTGATGAAGTTCAGGCATCTGAGACAAATGCGGACGAAGCTGATACAAATACAGTTTATAGAACTCTTGATGAGATCAAGGAGAGCGGAACAATCAACATCGGAGTATTTTCAGATAAGAGTCCTTTTGGATACGTTGATGAAAATGGTGAGTATGCAGGATATGATGTATATTTTGCTGAGAAGATTGGTGAGGATCTGGGTGTAGATATCAACTATGTTTCAACAGAAGCTGCAAACAGAATCGAGTATCTACAGACAGGCAAGGTTGATATTATTCTTGCAAATTTCACTGTGACCGAGGAGAGAGCGCAGGAGGTTGACTTCGCACTTCCTTACATGAATGTAGCGCTCGGTGTTGTATCACCTTCAGATAATGTAGTTGAGAGTCTTGATTCAGTAGGTGCTGATGATCAGATCATTGTTATATCCGGTACAACAGCTGAGACCTATCTTGAGAAAAACTATCCCGATATCAAGCTCCAGAAGTACGATGCATACGCAGAGGCGAAGACCGCCTTTGAAAACGGCAACGGCGTTGCATGGGCAAACGATAACACAGAGGTTATTGCATTTTCACTTGAGAACGAGGGCTACACTGTAGGAATTCCTTCACTTGGTGATGCAGATACAATCGCACCTGCTGTAACTAAGGGCAACGATACACTTCTTACATGGCTTAACGATGAGATTGAGACAATCGGTAACGAGAATTTCTTCCACAAGGATTATGAGGCAACACTTCTTGATACCTATGGAGCAGATTATGAGAACACTCTTGTAGTAGAGGGTGGTAAGGTTCAGTAATTATGGATTTGAATGTGCTTGAGTCATATATACCTCTTTATAATGAAGCACTACTTCTTACTGTTAAAATCGGTGTGCTTGGTATCCTGACAGCCTTCGCCATTGGGCTGTCGGGGGCAGCAGCCATCTATTTTAAGGTTCCAGGTCTTAGAAAAATACTGGCAATATACATAGAACTTTTCAGAAATACTCCGCTGCTGGTCCAGCTTTTCTTTATCTACTTTGCACTACCGAAGCTTGGAATCAGGATATCAGCGGAGGTTTGTGGTGTTTTGGGACTTGGACTTATCGGCGGAGCATACATGATTGAGACCATGCGAAGTGGTCTTGAATCTATAGCAAAGGTGCAGAGTGAGAGTGCTCTTTCTCTTGGAATGACGGAGTCTCAGGTTTTCTGGAATATAATTCTCCCTCAGGCATTTTCGGTAAGTATGCCGGGAATTATGGCAAACGTGATTTTCCTGTTAAAGGAGACCTCGGTTTTTTCAACCATAAGTCTGATGGATCTCATGTTCACAGCTAAGGATCTTATAGGAATGTATGCAAAGACTATTGAGTGTCTGTTCTTACTTGTTATTTACTACCTGGTGATGCTTCTTCCTGTATCAATCCTGGGATCAATAATTGAGAGGAGAGTGCGCTATGCAGAGTTTGGGGATTGATGTGCTTTTAAAAGGCACAAACATGATAAGACTCCTTAAAGGACTCTGGGTATCAGTGGAAATCAGTCTTATTTCCGTTGCGATAAGTATTGTACTCGGTCTTATCGTCGGGGTGCTGATGACTTCAGAGAATAAACCGGTAAGACTTTTCTTTAGAGTTTATCTTGAGATAGTGAGGATAATGCCTCAGATGGTTTTACTGTTTATTGTCTATTTTGGGACAACCAGAGTGTTTGACATGAATATTTCTGCAGAGCTATCTGCGATTATTGTATTTGTATTCTGGGGTACCGCAGAGATGGGAGACCTTGTAAGGGGATCTATAAAAAGTATACCGAGAATTCAGTATGACTCGGCATATGCTCTGGGTATGGATGATTTTCAGGTACATTTTTTTATAATTTTCCCGCAGACAATAAGAAGACTTCTTCCGCTTTCCATAAATCTTGTTACAAGAATGGTGAAGACTACCTCTCTTGTGATGATGATTGGAATTGTTGAAGTATTAAAAGTGGCACAGCAGATTATCGAGGCAAACAGAAAAGCATCACCCAATGCAGCTTTCGGGGTGTTCGCAGTTGTTTTTCTGTTGTATTTCCTTGTGTGCTGGCCGGTAAGCAGATTTGCAGTAAAACTTGAAAAAAGGTGGGCGTAAGATGAGCGAGCTCGTTAAAGTAAAACATTTACATAAAGAATACGGAAGAAACGTTGTACTTAAGGATATAAATATGTCTGTGAAAAAGGGCGAGGTTGTGGTTATAATCGGGCCTTCAGGCTGCGGCAAGAGTACTTTTCTACGCTGCCTTAATGGTCTTGAGGAGATTCAGGACGGAGTCATAACAGTGGACGGACTTCCTGTTGAACCTGATAAGAAAGATATAGTGAACATCAGACAGAAGATTGGTATGGTGTTCCAGTCCTATGATCTTTTTCCGCATAAGACTGTGCTTGAAAATGCTATACTTGCGCCTATTAAGGTTCAAAAGAGGATAAAGGACGATGCCATAAGAGAGGCGCTTGAGCTTCTTGATAAGGTTGGACTGGCAGACAAAAAGGATTATTATCCAAGACAGCTCTCAGGAGGACAGAAGCAGAGAGTTGCCATTGTGCGAGCACTGCTGATGCATCCTGATGTTCTGCTTTTTGATGAGGTAACTGCAGCCCTTGATCCTGAGATGGTGCATGAGGTTTTGCAGACAATGCTTGACCTTGCGAAGGCAGGCTCCACTATGATCATTGTTACACATGAGATGGCTTTTGCAAAGGCTGTCGCAGACAGAATTGTGTTCTTCGACCAGGGAGAGATTGTAGAGGAGACACGGGATGTTAAGAAGTTTTTTGAGGAGCCTGAGACTGAGAGAGCAAAGAGGTTTTTGAAGACCTTTGCGTATGAGTGAGGCTCATAAAAAGCCTTCCCCTTGGGGGCGCAAGACGTCCGGGGGACGTCTGCTCTGCGCGGACCGAAGTGGAACGTAGACAGGTGGCGCGAAGCGCCGGATGAGGGGAAAGCCCATTTAGTGAACCAAGTCACTCAGCTTCTTCCCAAAGAAGAAATCATGCTCTATCTGTGCAAATTCCTTCCACATAGGAAGCGTAGGGCAGGACTCAACGCGAGGACATTCCTCGGCATCGGGAAGAAGGCAGGCTATAGGAACGATGGGGCCTTCCATAATTTCAATAATTTCACCGACAGTATATTCTTCAGGGGATCTGGTAAGGGCATAGCCGCCATGCTTTCCGCTTGTGGCAGAAATCAGTTTTGCTTTTACCAGGTCCTTTGCAATTATTTCAAGATATTTTTTTGAAACGCCAATTCTTTCGGCGGTATCTTTTAATGGTACTAGCTCTTCGGACTGCTGTTGCGCCAGATCAATCATGATTCTAAGAGCATATCTTCCTTTTGTAGAAAACATAATAACCTCCATGAATTATTACTGTGAACACTTGTGGATTATTATTCCACAAGTTTAAAGCAGGTTGTAATGAAAATATATTCACCTATTATTCTATAGGGTAAATGTAAAATAAACAATGTGAAATTTACACAGAAAACTGGTTATATAAAAAGTATCAAAAGTGATTATATTTATATAATCAGAAATGCTGTATAGTGGCACATAAGTTAATTGATAAAAATTCAAACGGGAGACATTCAGAAGATATGAAAGTTGCAGCGATTAATGATTTATCAGGATTTGGAAAGTGCTCGCTTATAGCAGATATTGCAGTTCTGTCATCCATGGGGGTAGAGGTCAATCCGGTACCGACAGCACTTTTTACGGCACAGACAGGATTTCCGTCATTTTACATGCATGATACCAAGGACATGGTAAGACATTGCACAGACGAATGGAAAAAAATGGAGGCGGAGTTTGATGGAATTCTGACAGGATACATTCCTTACGAAAGAGAAGCTGATTATGTTATCGATTTTGTGGAGACATTCAACAAAAAGGACACGGTTTTGCTGGTGGATCCTGTCATGGGAGATGGCGGAGAGTGCTATTCAAACTATTCCGACGGACTTCTTTCACGGATAAAAAAGATGGTATCCATAGCAGACATTATTACCCCTAATCTCACAGAATTATGTATTCTTGCGGGAGTTGATGCAGAGCAGGTAGTCAGGGATACCGCTAAGGGAAATCACCTTAAGAAAATCGAGAACATAGCAAATAAGGTGAGAGCTGATGATAAGCAAAGCGTAGTGGTTACCGGTATTTTTTCAGAGGGAGATAAGCTGTGTAATCTGGTAGTCCATGAAGGTGGGACTGAGATGGTGGAGTGCAGCTACAATGGTCGCAGTTATTCCGGAACAGGAGATCTTTTTGCAGCATCACTTCTTGGAAATGTTCTGAATGGAAAAATCATAACGGACGCAGTGTTTGCAACTACTGAGTTTATAAATAAAGCAATATCAGTGACAAAGGAAGAGGATGGAAAATACGGAACCGGTTTTGAGAAGGTGCTGATGGATTCTCATTTTTGGACTGATATTAAGTAATTTAACCCAATTTGTGCCTAAATGAATCACATTGACGTAACTTGTTTTTTTGGCTATTGCGTCATAACAGAAATCTATGGGGATTTTAACAAAACAAAAGGAGGAGAGACACTATGAAAAAAGATACTATTAACTCAAAGACAAGACTCATGGCTTACACTGGAGTCCTTGCGGCCCTTACAACCATTTTTACTGCGTATATTTTTCATATACCGGTAGGCGTAAATGGCGGATATGTGCACTTTGGCGATACCGTAATATACCTGGCAGCAGCACTCCTTCCTGCACCTTATGCAATGCTTGTTGGCGCAATTGGCGGAGGACTTGCAGATCTTCTTACAGCTCCCATGTGGACTATAGCAACAGTGATAATTAAGATGCTGATAGTACTGCCTTTTACTAGTCGCAAGCCATCACTTCTTAATAAGCGCAATATGTTTGCTCCGATTATTTCCTTTTTCATTTCCGCAACGGGTTATTACATAGCCGAGATGCTGCTTTTCGGAACGAAGACAGCTATCCTATCAGCCTTCGCAGGAAGCTTTGTACAGTCAGGAGGTAGTGCACTGTTCTTCTATATTGCAGCGGTCGCTTTTGATGGAGTTGGTGTTAAGAAGACAATCTTTGAATATTGAGATAGCAACCCTCATCCGGCGCTTCGCGCCACCTTCCCCCAGAGGGGGAAGGCAAAATATAGGGGGCTTCCTCTTTGTGGAGGCAAAATATAGGGGCTTCCTCTTTGTGGAGGCAAAACATTAGAGCCTTCCCCTTGGGGGGAAGGTGGCAGCGAAGCTGACGGATGAGGGGCATAGGGAGGATGAAAAAAATGGCAGACATTTTATATACATACAAAAATTCGGTGTATGCGAACATTACAAACAAATGCAATTGCAGATGCACCTTTTGCATACGTTTTCAGAAAGATGGAGTAGGGAGCTCCGATACGCTTTGGCATCAGGTAAACCCCACAAAGGAAGAGGTGCTTAATGCAATAAGGAATTACGACTTTACAGGATTTGATGAGCTAGTGTTCTGCGGATATGGGGAGCCCACCTGTGAACTGGACATACTTCTGGAAGCAGCAAGGACGGCTAAGGAGGAGAAGTCACTTAAGACTAGACTAAATACCAACGGACTTGGTAATGAGCAAAACGGAAGAGACATAGTTCCTGAACTTGCCAAAGTTATTGACAGTGTCTCAATCAGCCTTAATGCGCCCGACCCCGTGAAATATCAGGAAGTCACAAGACCTCAGTACGACAATGGCTTTGAAAAGATGATCGATTTTGCAACCAGATGCAGGAAGAAGATAAAGGATGTAAAGTGGTCAATCGTCGATGTGCTACCTGAGGAAGATATTGAGAAATGCAGGCAGTTATCTGAAAGCACGGGCGTGGAGCTGAAGATACGACACTTTAGTAAATGAACATGTGGACACTTGATAACTATTCCAATAGGTTATCGGGTGTCCTTTCATTTATTAATGTTAAATTCACTCTGATAAAGTGGTTATATTCACCCATAGACACAGTAGGCGAATAGTGTTAATGTTTTTGATGTTGCGGAAAATACTGGGGATGAGCAATGATAAAATTTAAACTTATACTTGCCTATAAGATTAGTATGCTTTACGGAAGATATATTCCAATGCATAATCTTCTTATCAACAGACAAGCAGAGGAGGACAGCAGGTATGGATAGTAATGAGCAGCTTATAGTTGACGCTATAGACAAGAGACGTGATGAAATAATCGAATTTGCAAATGATATCTATAAGCATGCAGAGCTTGGATACAAAGAATTCAGAACCAGTGCAAAATTCAAAGAATCAATGCAAAAGCTGGGATTACAAATTGAGGAGGATCTCGCAATCACCGGAGTGAAGGCCTTTTTGAATCCGGATAGGAAAAACAATTTTTCGTTAGCACTTATGGGTGAGTTGGATGCGCTGAGAATACCTACACATAAATTTGCATACGAAGAAACTAAAGGGGCTCATTGCTGTGGACATCATGCACAGCTTGCAGGGGTTGTTGGAGCTGCTCTTGCTCTTACAATACCGGAAATAGCAGATCAGCTTGATGGACAAATAGAGTTCTTTGCAGTTCCTGCTGAAGAGTATGGTGAGGTGGAATTTAAAAACAAGCTTATTGAAGAAGGCAAAATTAAGTATGGTGGTGGGAAATGTGAGCTATTAAGGATAGGCGCTTTTGATGACATAGATGTTGCTCTTGCACATCATATCAATGCAAAAGGAAATAGAATCGGTTCGGGAAGTTCTAACGGATTTGTTTCCAAGGTTATCAGAATCATTGGAAAAGCATCACATGCAGCAGGTGCACCTGAGGAGGGAATAAACGCATTATCTGCTGCCACATTAGGCTTACAGGCCCTGGGACTTAACCGGGAAACCTTCAGGGATGAGGATGCTGTAAGAGTACATCCTATTCTTACTAAAGGCGGAGAACTTGTAAATGTAGTTCCCAAGGAAGCTGTTATAGAGACCCTTGTGAGAGGCAAAACAATAGAGGCGTTCACAGATGCAGCGTTAAAAACTGACAGGTCCTTTAAGGCTGGTGCCTTAGCACTTGGAGCTGATTATGTGATAGAGACCATGCCGGGATATCTTCCGGAGATACCGCAGGCATTTCCGGAGGAACTAAAGGAAGCCTTTAGGGAATTAACCAATAATGATTTTACTGAAGTGAATGAGGATTTCCATACGAATGGATCTACAGATGTGGGTGATGTGCAACATTTGTTGCCTGTTTTAACCTTCAATACAGGTGGTATGGTTGGTGGCCTTCACCAGGATAACTTCGACATAGTTGATGAAGAAACCGCTTATATACTCACCGCAAAGATGTTTGCAATAAGTGCATACAGATTATTAAAAAATAACGCAGTACTCGGCAAAAGTATAAAGGATAATTATGAACCCAGGTTTAAGAATAAAGAGGAATATATAAAGTTTATGGATTCCTTTAACCAGGTTGAGAAAGGTTCATACAAATAATTAGCAAAGGGGTAGGAAACAGAAATGGCAACTATAAAAACTGAACTTACAGGAACTGTAGAAAAGCAAAGATCTGTCGATCAGATAAGAAAAGCAGCCAGACAATTTGCAATGCAATACTTTCATTTTTGCAAAACTTTGTATGAGAATTTTGGACATGATAAAGCCAAGGAACTTGTTCAGCAAACAGTTTTCAACCTTGCAAAAGACAGAGCGGAGCAGATGAGGAATAAGGCATTAAGTGAGGGAAAAGCTACCGATACTGTAGAAGATTTTATGGCTGCCATAGATCTTCCTTTCGATGGATGGATCCCGGAATGGGGAGAAAATCACTGTCCGTATGCTGAGGTTTGGAGAACATATTTTGATGAATATCCCTGGTTTAAAGAATTTGCACCGTTCTATTGTGATGTTATAGATACAACAACAATTGAAACTTTCACACATAGATTATCACATAGGATAACTCAGAATGTTATAGTCAGCGGAACGGCGTGCTTAAGGGAATATTACGAGAGTGACAGGGTTCCGAAGGGAGAGTACACATATGGGGAATAAGAAGAAAAAATTTTCAATAATAAATGTTCTGCAGATACTGACAGTTTTGCTCCTGCTCATCTACATGCAGGTGGCAGTCAAATCAGGAGCAATAAGTAAAGTTTTCCTTGCAGCTCCGACAGATATTGTTCTTGAGGGGATAAAAATTATAACTGACGGGACATTGTTACCACATTTTTTGGTAAGTGTGAGTGAGATAGTAGTCGGATACGGAATAGCCGTTATTGCAGGAATAGGATTGGGACTTATATGGACACTTTTTCCAAAGACAGAAGAATATGGAAATGTGTTCTGCGCAGCAATCATGGCAATACCCAAGGTTGCTATACTGCCACTACTGATACTGTGGTTTGGAATAGGATTTACTTCAAAGGTAGTTCTGATCTTTCTGTTTTCTGTTTTTACAATTCTGTACAACACAGTTACAGGTGCAAAACAGTGTAAGGAATCATATTTAAAGGTTGCCAGAGTTTTTGAAGCAACAAGGACACAGACAGTACTTGAAGTAGTTATACCTTCCGCGCTTCCTTCCATATTTAACGGATTAAGACTTGCAGCAGCTACTGCATTCACAGGGGTTGTGTTTTCTGAGATGCAATCGGCCAAGGCAGGAGTCGGATATCTTCTATCGGAAGCTCAGGGACTTTTAAATACACCAAGAGTTTTCTTTTTAATTATTTTGATAACAATAATGTCAGTAATTTTTGTAAAGCTGATCACACTCATAGAATATATCTTCTGCCATCAATGGCGAAGCATATAAATATAAACCAGCTAAATAAATGCAAACAAGAGAGGAGAAAAAGTTATGAAGAAGAGATTATTCGCAGCATTATTAACAACAGTATTTGTATCAGCATCACTTGCAGGATGCGCAAGTGCAAGTGCTTCGGAAAAAGCATCAGATGAAGCAGCTACAGAGGCATCAGCAAAGTCAGAAGATGAAGCTGAGTCAGAGTCAGAGGAGGATTTCGTTACTATTAAGGCATGCTTCGCTATCGGTATGACAGGTGCAGTAAACAGATTCGCACTTGAGAAAGGTTTATATGAAGCAGAAGGAATCAGATTTGATGTTACTGATTATGAATCAAACGACACAACATTGTCACTTATAACAAGAGGGGATATAGAAGTGGCAGATGGTGATCCCAGTACGTATATTCCGGCAATTCAGAATGGTGTTCCTGCAAAGCTGGTAGGTAATATGTGGAGATATCAGGGATGCTACTGGCTTATTGCTAAGGATGGAATCGAGACAATAGAAGATCTTAAGGGTAAAACAATTGGTACTGCAGGTGCTTCAGGTGGAATGAAGCTTTCAGTATTAAAGATGCTTGAAGCAAATGGAATTGCTGAGGATGAAGCGACACTTGTTGCAAATGGTGTTTATCAGGATGGCTATGCAACACTTACCTCAGGAGAAGTAGATGCAACTATCATTCATAATCCCTATGCAGCACTTGCTGAATCAGAAGGCACAGGACATATTCTTGGAAGAGCATGGGATTATATTCCTGATTATTACACAGGAACAATCATTGCATCAGATAAGATCATCAATGAGGATCCTGAAAGACTTCAGAAGTTTGTAACAGCATATTATAAGGTACATGAAGAGGTTAAGAATGAATACTTTGATGAGTTTATCGATTGGGCATCAGAGTATATGAATACAGATAAAGATATCCTTCGTAAAGCAGTTGAGTCTGAAATAGATGTATGGGCAGATTATCCTGTGATACCTGAGGACAGACTCGACAAGACAATAGAATATCTTCAGCAGTATGGCTGGCTTGAAGATGGTATCTCTGCAGATGGTACATATACTAATGAATTTGCTCAGAAAGCAGCAGATGAGCTGGGACTTAAGGATCCTGAATCAAAATAAGAACATAATTACAGAGGGAGGAGCTGCTATGCCTAACATAAGCATAAAAGATGTCAAGAAAGTATACGAGGATGCAAGTGGCAATCCGGTTGAAGCTATAAAGGGAATAGATTTAAATATTGAGGATGGCGAATTTGTCAGTATAGTAGGCCCCTCCGGATGCGGTAAAAGTACATTGCTGGAGATTGTTGCAGGTTTGCAAAGACAAACTTCCGGAGATGTGTTTATAGGAGATAATCCTGTTACTGGAACAAGCAGGGATATAGGTGTTGTTTTCCAGGATGCATCCCTTTTTCCCTGGAAGACAATAAGACGTAATATCCTCTATGGTATGGAAGTCGCAAAGGTTCCCAGGGATGAACAGGAAAGACGATTCTCCCAGTATATCGAGCTAATGAATCTGAAGGGGTTTGAGGATAAGTATCCGTCACAGCTTTCTGGAGGAATGAGACAAAGAGCAGGGATAGCAAGAACGCTTATCATGAATCCAAAGGTAACACTTATGGATGAACCATTCAGTGCAGTAGATCATCTTACGAGATGCACTCTTCAGGAGGAGCTTGTAAGAATTCATCAAAAAGAAAAGAAGACGGTACTGTTTGTAACTCATGATATAAACGAAGCTGTTTTTCTTTCGGACAGAGTTATTCTGTTAAGTCCAAGGCCCAGTGTTATTCAGAGAGAATACAAGATTAATCTGCCACATCCGAGAAGCAGAAGTGATGACTATTTAGTCCATATAGCATCAAAGATTGTTGCAGATATAAGTCGAGGTGCGGTTGAACTTGACAATGATTACATTATTTAAGGAGGAGTTGAAAATGTCACACACACATGATTTTCATGATACCTGCCTTGACTATCAGCCCAAGGAAGAGGTATTCGCAATATATCAGAGAAATTCAGCACTTACAGAGGATGAATTATATGAAATGGATGATACTGAATTCAGGGCACGCATGAGAGAAAGAAGTCATCATACACTGGAAATTCAGTTATATTCCAATGATTACAGGAACAAAGCATTAAGTGATAAACAGGCAGATATAGCAAAGAAATTCTTAAGAGTATGGGACAGAAAAGGATTGTCACATGATCTGCCCGAATACAAATACGTGAGTTTTCTTGTTAACAGTGCAGAAAAACTTGTAAAGGGTGAAAAACTTGACCTTACACCATATAAGCCACATGAAGTGACAAAACAGATGGAAGAGGATTTCTTTACTATTCTTTATGAAAGAAGATCTGTCAGAGAGTTTAAGGATATAGATGTTCCTGATGAAGTCATAGATAAGGTGTTAAATGCAGGCTTGTGGGCAGCACATGGATGCAATGTTCAGTCAATACGATATGTTGTTGTAAAAGAAAAGAATGAACCGGGGCTTTTCAGAGGTAGTGATGTTCCGGGTGGACCGGTGCATATTGTGATTTGTCAGGATATGAGATGCTATAAGGCGAATGACTTTACACCAAATAGAAACAGACTTCTTGACGCAGGAGCTGCAGGTGAGAATATTGTACTTGCTGCTCATGCAGCTGGCCTTGAAGGTGTCTGGCTGACATTTCCCAATGAGGAGTTTTGCGAGAGATTGAAGGAAAAATTCCAATTGCCGGATTATATAAGACTTGTAACCTATGTTGATGTAGGTTATGGGGATCAGACCCCGCATCCGCCACTTCGACAAAGTGTTGAAGAGGCAGTACTTGGTAGATTTTAAGTGGTAATAAGTAAACTTTATTTCTACCGATAATTATTACTTAATTTCACAATAAAGAAAGCCATGGTATTATTTTTTTAACAACAAGATACGTAAAAAAATAAATTATACAAATACATGAAACGGAGGAGTAATAACATGGCATATATTAAACAGAGCGCACTTGAGTTAATTGGAGGAACACCTCTTCTTGCACTTAACGGATACAGTAAGAAAGCAGGAGTAACAGATGCAAATCTTATCGCAAAGCTTGAGTATCTCAATCCTGCAGGATCTGTGAAGGATAGAGTAGCACTTAGCATGATTGAAGATGCTGAAAGGAGTGGAAAGCTTAAGCCCGGTGCTACGATCATCGAGCCTACAAGTGGAAACACAGGAATTGGTCTTGCAGCAGTTGCGGCAGCTAAGGGCTACAGAGCAATACTTACACTTCCTGATACCATGAGTGTTGAGAGAAGAAATCTTCTTAAAGCATATGGTGCTGAGATAGTCCTTACAGAAGGCGCTAAGGGAATGAAAGGGGCTATTGCCAAGGCTGAGGAACTTGAAAAGGAAATTGAGGGAGCAATAATCCTTGGTCAGTTTGTAAATCCTGCAAATCCTGCAATTCACAAAGCTACAACAGGTCCTGAGATCTGGAAGCAGACAGATGGAAAGGTTGACATCTTTGTTGCAGGTGTTGGTACCGGCGGAACCATCACAGGCGTTGGTGAATATCTTAAGGAACAGAATCCTGATGTTAAGGTAGTAGCTGTTGAACCTGCAACAAGTCCAGTACTTACTAAGGGAACAGCAGGACCTCATAAGATCCAGGGTATCGGTGCAGGATTTGTTCCTGAAACCCTTAATACCAAAGTCTATGATGAGGTTATTGCGATCGAGAATGAAGATGCCTTTGCAGAGGGGAAGAGATTTGCGGTTTCTGAGGGAATCCT
This sequence comes from Butyrivibrio sp. AC2005, assembly GCF_000424145.1. Taxonomy (GTDB): domain Bacteria; phylum Bacillota; class Clostridia; order Lachnospirales; family Lachnospiraceae; genus Butyrivibrio. The sequence goes on along the minus strand of NZ_AUJI01000033.1, from coordinate 1,775 downwards.
TGTTGGAATTTCTTCAGGCGCAGCCCTTAAGGCAGCTACAATTCTGGCACAGCGTCCTGAAAATAAGGGCAAGAATATTGTAGTTCTTCTCCCTGATTCAGGTGACAGATACCTTTCAACACCGCTTTTTGCAGATTAAAAAACAATTGCTCCGAAGCTCATTTGCTTGCGGGGCAATTTTTTTATTTAATAGGAAATTTCGCCTTGGCGGCGAACCCTTGAATTAAAAGGCCCGGCAAGACCGGGCCACGCAAAGCGGAGGTATGTTGGTTTTGAATTACCAATCTACCTCATCAAAGAATTCATCATCTTCATGCATAAAGTAATCCATGTCGAGAAGGTCTTCATCATCCATCTCGCGGATTTCATTCGCCGACATGCCTTCCGGCGGGTTTTGGATGTATTTCTCTCTAAGCTTTGCTATTAGTTCTTTACTGGCCATGGCTGTTCCTCCTAGCATGATTTTATCATGCGCAGGAATACGAGGGAACACTACTGATTTTTGAGGATGGAGCTCTGCTTTTGGGACGGCATTTTCCCATTGCCTTTTCATATAAGTCTTCGAGAGAAACACGTTTGTGGTTAAAGCGCAATTCGAGAAATTTCATTGTGCTGCTGCACTTTGGACAACTCAATGGGTCATATCCGAATGCTGTCAGGATGCCTGAACGCCATTGAAGGAATGATTTAAAGAATGGTTTTTTGGAAGGGTGAATCAGCCGGTAAAGTTTTTTGTCTGATTCTCTATGGCGACCATATACACCATAGTAACGTATCATCTTAAAGTCTTTTTCAGGTATGTGCTGGATAAGACGCTTGATGAATTCCATTGAAGGTATGGTCTCAGTGACAAGGAGTTCGTCTTCATGCCTGTTGTAGTGGAAAGTAACAGTATCATGCTCTTTATCATAGGAGTCAATTCTTGAGAGACCGATTACAGGACGACCAAGGTAGCGACCTATATATTTTGATACTGTGCGTTTGTCAGCGAGAGTGGGTTTACCATAGACATAGAAGCCTTCTTTCTGATTTTTGTAGGAGAGAGCTTTTTCTTTTTTAAACAATGCTTTCTTATTGGGATCAGTAATACGATCTTCCATTAGATTCAGAAGAGCAGTCTGAAAAGCATGGCGCATATAGGGGTAACTGAAGAACTTTACTTTGCGCCAGAAGCCGGTGTCTCCAACACCACCTTCAGATATGAGGCAGTGGATATGAGGATTCCATTCCAAAGGACGACCAAATGTGTGAAGAACAAGGATGTAACCAGGTGTAAAGTTCTGACTCTTGTTGATTTTGTAGAACATCCGGTTAATAACACTGCTGGTAGCTTCAAAAAGACAGTTAAGAAGGTCGCGATCTTCGAGAAAGTAATGGCGTAATTCTTTTGATATGGTGAATACGCAGTGACGGTGCTGACAGTTTATGAGCTTAAATGACATAGCCTGAGCACGTTTTTGTGAATACATGGCACCACATGTAGGGCAGAATCTTGAATGACAACGAAAGGGAACAAATTTGAGAGTACCACAATCAGGGCAGCCGTACATAGCGCCGCCATAAGCAGGATCCCCGCAATTGATCATCTTATCGATGTTTTCCATTTCGGTCTTGCGGGGATGAAGAGTATATTGAATTTCTTCATAATGATCGCGGAACAGATCTTGTAGAGTATTTCGTTTCATAAAATCATTATGAATGAGTTGAGGCAAAAAACAACCCCACCCCTCATGATTGAGGGGCAGGGGAGTTGAGGTGCCGTAGGCACTTTTTTA